>NZ_JBHXBK010000001.1:1091499-1201512 GCF_042726785.1 Agromyces sp. NPDC060279 | reverse complement strand
GGGTGGTCGAAGGGGGGGGGGAGGGCGTCCCAACGAAGATCACCCCCCTCGGGGAAGGGGGGGTAGTGGAAGAGGGGGGAGAGCCGCCGTGGGGCCCCGGGGGGGGTCCCCAGCGGCGCAGTCGTCTCCGCTTCAGGGGCGTCCGGCACCCCCGTTCGCGTCACCCGGCGACCAACCTCGCTCAGGGCATTGCGCGCCGCCCCCGACGGGGTCATCATGTCCCGGGGAGGGTTGCGATGGGGTGGGACTCGAACGCGGAGCGATCGGCGGTGCGCCTCGTCGGAGCGCCGCCTCCGCCGCCCGGCGAGTTCGACGTCGCAGAGGATGCCTCGGTGTCCGTGCTCGGCCGACTCCCCGTGGATTCCCTCGTCGACGCGCTCGCCGACTCGCCCAGGGTCGTCCCCTGGGAGGCCGATGTGGTCGTCGCGGTCGTCGACGACGAGCGATCGCTGCACGGCCTGCCGGGATGGCTCCGTGAGTGCGGCGTGGTCGCCCCGGTCTGGGTGGTGCACGGCGGCGTGCAGGGCCCGGCGCCCGGCGCGGAGGCGGTGCGCGGGGTCATGCGCGACGCGGGCTACGGGGCGCTGGCGGTGAGCCGCGTCACCCCGGCCTGGTCGGCGACGCGGTTCGCGATGCCCGCGTGAGACCGCGCGGGCTCTGAGCCGGCCCGCTCGTCTGAGCGCGCGCGATCGCATGCCGCACGCACGCCGTCAAGCCCGTGCGGCGAGGGCGGAAGCGGGGTAGACCGGACGGTGGGGGTCCATCGCTGCGACTCCCGTGACCGAACGGAGTCGCCGATGACCGGGTTCGACCCAGCGCCCACGGAGGCTTCCGCGTGGACGGCGCCCCCGGCGCCGCGGCTCGGCATCGAGGAGGAGTTCGCGCTCGTCGTGCCGCGCACCCTCGAGCCCGCGGATGCCGCCGCAGCGGTCCGCGAGCGGCTGGACGAGGTGCGGCTTCCCGGATCCCCACGCATCGAGGGGGAGTTCCTGGCGCACCAACTGGAGTACGCCACCCCGGTCTGCGACGACGCGAGGGCGGCGGCCCCCCTCCTGCTGCGCGCCCGGCGCGAGCTCGCCGCCGCGGCCGCCGGCCTCGGCCTCGGGGTCGCCTCGAGCGGCACGCTGCTGCACGAGGCGGACTCCCCGGAGCCCGCCGACGGCGCCAGGTACCGACGGATCGCGGCCGACATCCGGGGCCTCCTCGACGACCACCAGGTCTGCGGCATGCACGTCCACCTCGGCTACGACGACCCCGAGCAGCGGATCGAGGCGCTGAACCGCCTGCGCGGCTGGGTGCCGCTGCTGACCGCGCTCTCCGCCAACTCGCCGTTCTGGCGAGGTCGGGACACCGGCTTCGCCAGCTGGCGCACGATCCTCCTGCGCCGCTGGATCTCGATCGGCGTACCTGCGCCGTTCGACGACTTCGCGGACTACACGCGGCGCCGCACGCAAGTGCTCGCCGCCGTCGGCGACGACGACGCGGCCCTCGTCACCTGGACGGTGCGCCTCTCGCACCACCTGCCCACGATCGAGCTGCGCTTCGGTGACGCGCAGCTCGAGGTGCGGGACACGGTCGCGATCTGCGGCTTCGTCCGGCTCGTCGCGGCGCGGATGATGCGGATGCCGCAGCCGCCGCCGGCGATCGACGCCGACGTACTCAATACGGCGGTCTGGACGGCGGCGCGCGACGGGCACGCCGCACGCGTGCCGCACCCGCTCGGCGAGGGGGTCGCCCCGGTCGGTGCGCTCGTGGAGTGGGCGCTCGACTGGTGCGGCTCGCCGGGATCGGTGGCGCGCGACGTCCGCTCGCTCCTCGCCCGCGGTTCGGGAGCCGAGCGGCAGCGCCGGGCGTACGCGTCCGGCGGGCTCGCCGGGCTCGGCGCCGCCGTCGCCGCCCACCGCGGGCCGCTCCGCACCTCCGGGCTAGCACCGGCCGCCGAAGGGGTCAAGCCCGGTGCCGCCGAGGCGGCGGTGGAGTAGCTTCATTCTGCCGAGGGCGGCGTCGCGCTCGGCTCGGGGAACACCACATCGGGGAACAAGGGGAGCCGCCATGACCATCGAGGCACCGCAGTCCATCGGCGAAAGACGCGCCATGCTTCCGCCCATCGGCATCTGGTGGCCGATGCTGGAGCCCACCCTGCAGCGCGAGATCCTGGAGCATCCGAGTGCCCCGCTGCGCCGCGCCGTCGTCCGCCGGATCTACGAGCTCTGCGAGCTCGAGCGCTTCCCGATGCGCGACTACGTGCGACTGAGCGAGAACGAGCGCGCCTACCTCGCCGGCTGGACGCACACCGCGGCCTGGGAGTGATGACGGCGCACCCGACGGGCGCCGGAGCCGGCCCCGACGCCGACGCCGACCCCGCCGACGGTCGGATCGAGACCGCCACCGAGCGGTACGACCGCAACTGGAACGAGCTGCTGCAGGAGCTCCGCGCGGTGCAGACGGGCACGCAGATCCTCTCCGGGTTCCTGCTCGCGGTCGCCTTCCAGCCGCGCTTCGAAGAGCTCGACCCCTACGCCCACACCCTCTACCTCTGCCTGGTCGTCGCCGCGGGCCTCGCGACGCTCCTGGGCCTCGCGCCCGTGATGTTGCATCGCGCGCTGTTCCGGCAGCACGCGAAGCAGCGCCTCGTGCGCACGGCGAACCGGCTGCTGATCGCGCAGATCGCGGTCGTCTCCTTCATCGCGGCCGGCGTCACGGGGCTCATCTTCGATGTGGCCGCGGGCCGCGAGATCGGCGTGCTCGCGCTCTGCATCGCGGCGGTCGTCGTCATCGGCTTCTGGTCGATCATGACGTGGACGGGATGGCGCGCACGCCTCGACCCGTAGGCTCGGCGTGTGGATGACCCGACCGGACCGGCCGTATGATCGGCGTGCTCACCGGCTTCGTCGTCATCGCGCTCGCGGTCGTCGTCGGCTGGATCACCGCCCGCTCGGGCCTGTTCGGGCCCGAGGCGCGGCCGGTGCTCGCGAAGCTCACCTTCAACGTGCTCGCGCCCTTCCTGCTGTTCTCGGTGCTCTCGACCGCGAACGTGCAGCAGTTGTTCTCGACCCTGCTGCCCGTCTCGGCGATCGCGGCCGCGACGATGATGCTGCTGTTCGGCCTCGTGTCGATGCTGCTGCTCCGCCGCCGGCTCGCCGACACGGTGATCGGCTCGCTCGCCTCCGGCTACGTCAACGGCAACAACATCGGCATCCCGATCGCGGTGTACATGCTCGGCGACGCGGCGCTCTCGGTGCCGATCGTGCTGCTGCAGCTCCTGCTCTTCGCCCCGGTCGCCCTCGCGGTGCTCGGGGCCGTCGTCGAGCAGCGCACCTCGGTCGCCGCGATCGTGCGGGGCACCCTCACGAACCCGATCATCGTCGGGTCGCTCGCGGGGGTGCTCGTCGCCGTCAGCGGGATCGAGCTGCCGCCGATCGTGCTCGACCCGATCGAGCTCATCGGGCACGCGGCCGTGCCGCTCATGCTCATCTCCTACGGGATGTCGCTGCACGGCCGCCGGCTGCTCGCACCGGGCGGCGGGCGGGTCGAGGTGTTCATCGCCGCCGGGCTGAAGCTCCTCGCGATGCCCGTCGTGGCGTGGGCGCTCGGCCGCTTCGTCTTCGGGCTCGACGACGCCTCGCTCTACGCGGTCACCGTGCTCGCGGCGCTGCCGACGGCGCAGAACGTCTTCAACTACGCGCAGCGCTACGAGACCGCGGAGGTGCTCGCGCGCGACACCATCTTCGTGACCACCGTGGGCGCGGTGCCGGTGCTCACCGTCATCGCGCTGCTGCTCGGCACCTGAGCGTCAGCCCCGCCAGCCGTGCAGCACGCGGGCCCAGAACCGCGACCACGCCGTAGCCGGGGCGAGCAGGCGGCGGCGTGCGGCGAGCTCGTCCCGGTAGGCGGAGCTCGCGAGCGCCCGGCCGATCGTCATCGGCGGCGGCAGCTCGGCGGTCGCGCCTGCGCCCGGGCCGACGCGGCGGGCGGCAACGACGACGGGCGAGGGTGCGAAGCGCGGCTCGGCGATCACGAAGGCGGCGACGAGCCCGATGCCGAGGCCCCACGCCCACAGCGCCGCCGCGGGCAGCGGCGGCGTCGTCCACGCGGCGATCGCGCACCAGACGGTGATTGCGGCGGCCGCCACGTAGCCGACGCGGGGGAGCGCGGTCAGCACGAGCCAGCGCCGCGCCTCCATGGGGCAGCGCTGCCAGACGAGCGAGCGCTGGGTGAGGCCGTTCAGCAGCTGGTTCAGCCAGATCAGCAGCGCCGCGACGAGGGCGGCCGCGATGAGCCATCCCCAGTCCGTCAGCCGGCCGTCGTCGACGAGCCAGGCGACCGAGGCCGCAGCGTCGCTCGCCGGCGCGCCCGTGAAGACCCCGGCGACGGCGCCGACCGCGAGGGCGACGGCCTGGACGAGCCACGCGAAGGCAGCGGATGCCGCGGGCAGCCCGGGCAGGATCGCGGCCGTGACGAGGGCCGCGAGCAGGTTGGTGCCGAGCGACTTCTTGTCGATCACGGCGAGCCGGTTCTCGAGGTACTCCACCTCGGCGGGCCGGGCGGCGAGCGCCGGACCGAGCAGGTGCCGGGCGGTCGGATCCACGACCTGGACGATGTTGCGGGAGTACTCGCTGTGGTCGAGGAACGGCTGGCTCGTGTTGTGCACCGCGTGCTCCTCGGGGCCGAGCGCGGCGTCGCCGGACCGGGGGAAGTACGCGGCGCGCCAGCGCTCGCGCGCCGCCCGCCGGGTGTCGGCGATCGGCCCAGCGGAGAACGGGTCCCAGACGGCCCAGTGGTTCGCCCAGGCGACCGGATGCGCAGGCGAGGCGCCGACCCAGTTCGCGACGGGCGCGTAGCGATCGCTGCGGCCGCGCCAGTTCTCGCGACCGAGCAGCACGACGGCCGCGCCGACGGTGGTCAGCCGGCGCACGTTGAACGCGGCGGGGTCGAGTTCCTCGAAGAGCGCGAACGTCGACACCGCGGCGCCCTGCGAATGGGCGAACAGGTGCACCTCCCCGTCGTCGCCGACGAGTTCGCGGGCCCTCGCGAGGGCGTCCCGCACGACGAGCCGCATCGCGGAGGCGCGCACCGGCCGTTCCTTCCACGCCGCCACGTCGCCGATCGAGCCGACCAGTGCATCGAGCACGCCCTGGGCGAGCTGCTTGAACCAGGGGATCAGCAGCAGCGGGCTGAGCAGCGGCAGGACCGGGGTCAGCACGACCCCGAGCAGCACGACCCCGAGCCAGACCGCCACGAACACCACGGTGAGCACCGCGACGCGGACGACGTCGACGATCGCGGTGAGCGTGCGGCCGAGCAGCAGCCGCTCGTGTGGCGGGCGCTGGTGCTCGACGAGGGTCAGCCAGGGCAGCATCACGAGGGTCTGCCGGAACAGCCCGAGCATGCGGGTGAGCGCGCGCCACATGAACGGCACCGCCCAGCGGAACACCTGCGCGCGCGACATGGGCACGAAGGACTCCGACCAGCGCGCCTCGACGATCGCGATGCGGCGCAGGGTGGTCTCGGCATCCACCACCGCGCCGTCCACGACCCGGCCCGTACCCCGGGTCGGGAACGCGACCGTCGCCGTGACGATCGGCACGTCCCCGGTCAGCTCGGAGTCGACGATCGTCACGCCGTGCTCGTCGCGGCCGCCGATGATGCGGTCGCGGGCGATCCAGTCCATCCGTTCGAGGAGCGGCTCGGCCCATTCGAGCAGGATCTGGCTCGTGTACGCACTGCCCATGCCGTGCACGACGACGAGGGCGCTGTCGAACGCGCCGGGCTCCGGAGTCGTGGCCGACTCGCGGCCGGCGTCCTCGGCGATGAGCATCGCGGTCTCCTCTCGGGCGGGCGGCTGAGCGAACGCTACTGGCGCGGCGGAGGGGCCGGCAAGCGCGACGTCCCTGGCGCCCGCTCCGGGGTGACTTCAGGGTCACCACTGAGGCGGCGCGTTCCAGGCCCGCTCTAGCGTGGGCACTGGACCGCGGCTCGCCGTGACTGCAGGGGGAACTGATTCCGGCGGGCGCGTCCGCTGAGAGCCGGCCCGATCGCGACCCGAACCGCGGTCATGGGCCGGCTCCCCCGTTCCGGCACGGAGGGGGCCAAGCCGGGACGGGGCAGCGCCGTCCGGCCGCCGGTCGCCGTGACAGACTCGACGGGTGACCGACGCGCTCCTCGACCTCGTCCCGCGGCCCTACGACGCGGACGGGATGTACGACGCCTTCGTCGGGTGGGCCGAGTCCCGGGGCTTCGCGCTCTACCCCGCGCAGGACGAAGCGGTGATCGAGATCGTGTCCGGCGCGAACGTCATCCTCTCCACGCCGACCGGGACCGGCAAGTCCCTCGTCGCGGTCGCGGCGCACGCGACCGCGGTCGCGAAGGGCGGGCGCAGCTACTACACGGCCCCGATCAAGGCGCTCGTCTCCGAGAAGTTCTTCCAGCTCGTCGAGGTGTTCGGCGCGGCGAACGTCGGCATGGTCACCGGCGACAGCTCGGTGAACGCCGACGCGCCGATCGTGTGCTGCACGGCGGAGATCCTCGCGAACCTCGCGCTCCGGCGCGGCGCCGATGCCGATGTCGACCAGGTCGTGATGGACGAGTTCCACTACTACGGCGACCCCGAGCGCGGCTGGGCGTGGCAGGTGCCGCTGCTGCTGCTCACGAAGGCGCAGTTCGTGCTCATGTCGGCGACGCTCGGCGACGTCACGGCGATCGCCGAGGACCTGTCGGCGCGCACCGGCCGGACGACCGCCGAGGTCACCGGGGTCGAGCGCCCGGTGCCGCTCAGCTTCTCGTACGCGAAGACACCCGTGCAGGAGACCGTCGAGGAACTGCTCGAGACGCGGCAGGCGCCCGTCTACATCGTGCACTTCTCGCAGGCCCAGGCGATGGAGCGGGCCCAGGCGCTGTCGTCGATCCGCGTCGTGACGCGTGAGCAGCGGGACGAGATCGCCGAGGCGATCGGCGGCTTCCGCTTCACGACGAGCTTCGGCAAGACGCTGTCGCGGCTCGTGCGCTCGGGCATCGGCGTGCACCACGCCGGGATGCTTCCGCGCTATCGCCGCCTCGTCGAGACCCTCGCCCAGCGCGGCCTGCTGCGCGTCATCTGCGGCACCGACACGCTCGGGGTCGGCATCAACGTGCCCATCCGCAGCGTGCTCATCACCGCGCTCGCCAAGTACGACGGCCAGCGCATGCGGCACCTGAGCGCCCGGGAGTTCCACCAGATCGCCGGCCGCGCCGGACGAGCCGGTTACGACACCGCCGGCACCGTGGTGGTGCTCGCACCCGAGCACGAGATCGAGAACGAGCAGGCCGTGCGCAAGGCCGGCGACGATCCGAAGAAGCTCAAGAAGGTCGTGCGCAAGAAGCCGCCGGCCGGGCAGATCAGCTGGGGCGAGGGGGCCTTCGAACGGCTCGTCGCCGCGCAGCCCGAGCCGCTCGTGCCGCAGCTGCAGCTCACCGCCGCGATGCTCATCAACGTCATCGCCCGCGGCGGCGACGTCGCCGCCAACGTCGCCGCGCTCGTCTTCGACAACCACCAGCCCCGGGCCCGGCGCTTCGAGCTCGCCCGTCGCGCCCTCGGCATCCTGCGCACCCTGCGGGACGCGGGCGTCGTGACGCTCTCGCCGGATCCCGACGGGACCGCCCTCGGAGTCGAGATCCGCCTCGAGGTGGAGCTGCAGCCGAACTTCGCCCTGAACCAGCCGCTCTCGCCGTTCGCGCTCGCCGCGATCGAACTGCTCGACCCCGAGACGAGCGAGCAGGGCACCGGCCACTACGCGCTCGACGTGGTCTCGATCATCGAGTCGACGCTCGATGACCCCCGGCCGATCCTCTCGCAGCAAGAGTTCCGCGCGCGCGGCGAGGCGGTCGCGGCGATGAAGCAGGAGGGCATCGAGTACGAGGAGCGGATGGCCCGGCTCGAGGACGTGACCTGGCCGAAGCCGCTCGAGGAGCTGCTCTCGCACGCCTTCGAGCGCTTCGCGGCGAGCCAGCCGTGGGTGCGCGACTTCGAGCTGCGGCCGAAGACCGTGGTGCGGGACATGTTCGAGCGCAGCATGTCGTTCGGGGAATACGTCGCGCTGTACCAGCTCGCCCGGAGCGAGGGCCTCGTGCTGCGGTACCTCTCGGACGCATTCCGAGCCATCCGGCAGACCGTGCCGGAGGAGGCGAAGAACGAGGAGCTCCTCGACCTCATCGAGTGGCTCGGCGAGCTCGTGCGCCAGGTCGACTCGAGCCTCGTGGACGAGTGGGCCGAGCTCGTCGATCCGGCCGCGCACCTGCCCGAGGACGAGGCGCCCGTGGTGCCGCCCGCGCCGCCCTCGGTCGTCACGAACCGGCGGGCGTTCACCGTGCTGGTGCGGAACGAGCTGTTCCGGCGCGTGCAGCTCGCCGCCCTCGATCGCGAGGAGGAGCTCGTCGAGCTCGACCCCGACGCCGGCTGGCCGGACGCCCTCGACGCCTACTACGCCGAGCACGATGCCATCGGCACCGGACCCGCCGCGCGCTCGCCTCGACTCGTGACGATCGACGAATCGGATGCCTCGACCGGAATCTGGCGCGCCGAGCAGACCGTGGACGACCCCGCGGGCCACCACGACTGGCGGATTCGCGCGGTGATCGACCTCGAAGCCTCGGCCGAGGCCGGCACCGCCGTGCTCACCGGCGTGGCGCTCGTGCGGCTGTAGCACTGCGGCCTGGCGGTGCAGCCTTGACTGGGCGTGCATCGCGGCTTGCCGTTCCCCGCACAGTCCACACGACCCACGGGCAGGGCGCACACGCATCGATCTCGAAGTGGCGTGATGCAGAATCGCGCGCTCTCGAAGTGGCGCTATTGTCGAATACAGCTTCGAATCTCGCGGCTGGTTTGGGATCATGGAGGCATGACGGATTCCAGCACAGCTTCGGTCGCACTCGCCGCGTTCAGCGCGGCTGCTGCTGCTGTCGAGACGGTGTGGCAGGGGGCCCTGACCCGCCCGAGCTCGCATCCCGAGGCCGATGTGCGGGCGATGAGCGACGATGGCTTGGTGCGGGTGATCGAGGCGATCGCGGGGCTTTCCCGGGTCGCGGAGGCGCTGCAGGTGCGGCTGGCGGCTGAGCTCGATGACCGGTGCAGCGGTATCGCCGGTGACGACCTCGCGAAGGCCCGTGGCTGCACCACACCCGAGCGGTTGATCGCCCAGCTCACTGCTGGCCGCTACGTCGACGCCGTCCGGCTCGTCGCGGTCGGCCGCGCCACGGCATCCCGCTCCTCCTTCACCGCCGAGCCGTTGCCGCCGAAACGACCCGCGCTCGCGCGGGCGCTGCACGACGGTGTCGTGGGCATCGACGCGGCTGACGTGATCCGGCGCTTCCTCGACCGGGTCGAAGTGCGGGCCGACCTCGAGGAGCTCGCCGCGTCCGAGGCGTTCCTCGTCGAACGCGCCCCCGCGGTCGGGGTCGACGGGCTGGGGCTCCTCGTGAAACGCCTCGAAGCGCGGCTCGATCCCGATGGCGTCAAACCCCGCGAAGACGAACTCCGGGCCAGGCGGGGGCTGCGCATCTGGCAAGACCAGGCGGGCATGGTCAACGTGCGCGGCGCATTCGACCCGGTCAACGGCGCCCTCGTGAAGTCCGCGATCGACGCGCTCGTCAGCGCCGAGCTGCACCGCGCCCGCGACGCCACCCGCGGCGGCCATGCTGCTCGGCCAACCGCGACGGGATCGGAGGGCGACCGGGTGACGGCAGAGACCCGCACGATCGCCCAACTGAACGCCGATGCGCTCACCGACCTCGCCCGCCACACCCTCGGCTGCACCGAGGTCCCCACGCTCCGCGCCGTGACCGTCGTCGTCCGCGCCGACGCTGAAGCCCTCGCCGCCGGGCGGGGCGCCGCATCCATCGACGGCATTGAGCAGCCGGTCTCGCTGGAGACGGTCCGAGAGCTCATCAGCTCGGCGGGCATCTCGCCCATGCTGATCGGTCGAGGGGAACTGCCCCTCAAGCTCGGCCGCTCCGCACGGCTCTTCACCCCCGCGCAGAAACTCGCCCTCGCCGAGCGTGACGGCGGATGCGCCTGGCCCGAATGCATGCGCCCGCCGAGCCACACTGAAGCGCACCACATCGCCTGGTGGAACCGCGACGAAGGCCCTACCGACCTCGACAACGGCATCCTCCTCTGCAGTCACCACCACCATCGGGTGCACGACGACGGCTGGACCATCCGCATCCGCGACGGACACAGCTGGTTCACCCCACCCGCCCACCTCGACCCCCAACAGAGACCAAGACCAGGCAACCGTGCGATGGTGCCTGCGTTCAGTCACCGCCGGTCGAGGCGTGCATCGGCGGTGGCGTGAGATGCGTGGGCTACTCCGTGTGCGCGGCCGGGCCAGGGATCGGCGCGAAGATCGCGGGACGGCGCTGCCATTCGGTCACGATCGGGCGGTAGCCGTTCCGCGACCAGAACGGCCCCGAGCGAGGGTTCGCGACCGCGTAGCTGAGCACGATGTAGGGCGTCCCGGCCGCGTCCAGGGCGTCATGGGCCAGCTGCAGGAAGGCAGCCCCCAGGCCGGCGCCGCGCTCGGCCTCGTCGAGGTACATCACCACGAGATACTGGCCGCCCTGATCCGACAGCAGGCGCGAGTCGGGTTCCGGCGAGTCGGCGTCGGGCACGACGTGGATGAACCCGGTCACCTCGCCGTCGCGCTCGAGCACCCAGGTGGTGTCCGGCGCTCGACGCAGCCGGTCCCGGTACGCGGCGGCGAATCCGGTGCCGGCGTTCTCGCGCATCGTGACCCCGGCGAAGTGCGCGTCCAGAGTGAGCAGCCGGGCGTCCAGCTCGCCGAGGCGCTCCGCGTCGTCGAGCGTCGCGAGCCGCACGAGCGCCCCGTCGAGCGACTGGGGCAGGCGCGGCGGCTCCGGGGTGTCCGCTCGCGGGCGGAAGCGCACCGCGCGCACGCCCGTCGGCCCGAAGCCTCGGGCGTAGAGCGCGTTCACGAGGGCGATGTCCCTGGTCGGCAGCGAGATCCTGGCACTGCTGTCGAAGTCGCCCGGTACCTCCGACGAGGCGATGCGCGCCAACCAGGCGTCGAGCACCTGCTCGACGGCCGCGGTGCGCTCAGCGTCGGGACCGGAGCTGCGCAGCTCGAGCGAGTGCTGCCGCAACGCGCCCCAGACCGCATCCGGCGAGTCGGCTTCAAGGCTGCTGAATCGGGCGAGCGCCTCTGCCGACCCGGCTCCGACCGTGGCCGAGAGGGCGTCCGGCCCGGTCGGATCGATCGGTTCGGATGCGGCGAGCGCGGGGTCGAGCGCCCGGAGCCGGTCGTCGTGGTCCATCCGGTCAGCGTAGGGTCGGCGCCGTCGGCGGCGGTTGACTGTCCGAGCAGCGGGCTTGGCCCCGGCGGCACACTGGCGAGCGGCTGCGCATCCGAGCGCCCCGTCCGGGGGTCACCGCTCATTTGCGCGCCCGGGCGTGAACGAGACGTGAAATCACTGGGTGCACCGCGTGAAATCAGGGAAGCCGGGGGCGGATCGCCTCTTGGCAGCGTCGTCGGGCGCTCCTAAGCTCTGCAGCAGTGCGTCCCCCGAGTGGGGGCGACTCGGAGGGAGAACTCATGCAACGCCGCACCATCCGCAGGTGGCCGGCCGTCGCGGTCGTCGCCGTCGGCACGCTCGCCACCGGCCTGCTCGCCGCGACACCGGCTCAGGCGGCCGAGGTCACGCATACCATCGCCGAGGTGCAGGGGACTGGCGCCGCCACCCCGCTGCCCTCGAACGCCGACGTCACCGTCGAGGGCGTGATCACCGCCGATCACCGCACCGGTGGCTATCGCGGCATCTACATCCAGACGCAGGGGTCCGGCGGCGTCGACGATGCGACGCCCGGGGCGTCGGACGCCGTCTTCGTGTACCTCGGCAACGCCGCCGCGACGACGCCCGGCGCGATCGGCGACCTCGTGCGCGTCACCGGCAAGCCGAACGAGTTCAGCGGGCAGACGCAGATCTCGGTCGCGAACGCCGCCGCCGTCCAGCTCGTGCAGACCGGGGTCGGCGTCCCGGAGGCGACCCCGCTGCCCGACGACGTGCGCGGCGCCGCTCGCGAGGCGTACGAGGGCATGTACGTCGCCCCGAGCGGCGAGTACCGCCTCGTCTCGAGCCACTCCCTCTACAGCTTCGGCGAGCTCTGGCTGAACGCCGGCGACGAACTCCCGGTCAAGAGCACCGAGCAGGTCGATGCCGCAGACCCCGCCAACGCGACGATCGCGCAGGCGAACCGCGACTCGCGGCTCCTGCTCGACGACGGCTGGTCGACGCGCGTCGACAACTCCGCGCACCCGAACGACCAGCCGTACTTCACGGCCGACACCGTCGTGCGCAACGGCGACCGCGTCGTCTTCCCCGACACCGGCTACGTGCTCGGCTACGGCTTCAACGAGTGGCGCCTCCAGCCGACGACACCGATCGACTCGACGAGCGACGCCTCGCTGAAGCCCACCTTCGAGTCGCTGAACCCGCGCCCCGAGACGGCCCCCGAGGTCGGCGGCGACGTGCAGGTCGGCGCGTTCAACGTCTACAACTACTTCACGACCTTCACCTCGGTGAACTCGCAGGCGCGCGGCGCGGCCGACGCCGAGGAGTTCGCGATCCAGAAGTCGAAGATCGTCGCGGCGATCTCCGGCCTCGGCGCCGACGTCGTCGCGCTGCAGGAGATCGAGAACTCGGTCAAGCTCGGCGAGGCGCCCGATGAGGCGCTGGCCGACCTCGTGGCCGGTCTCAACGAGGCGGCGGGCGCCGACGTCTGGTCGTACGTGCCGACCCCGGCCGCGCTGCACGACGCCGCGATCACCGACTTCATCACGAGCGCGATCATCTACCGCAACGACCTCGTGAGCCCGGTCGGCGACAGCCTCACGGTCGTCGACGAGACGGTGTGGGACCTCGCCCGCGAGCCGATCGCCCAGGCGTTCCGCCTCGACAGCGGCAAGGTGTTCTCGGTGGTCGCGAACCACTTCAAGTCGAAGAGCCCGCCCTCGGGCAACCCGCCCGAGCCGGCCGACGGCCAGGGCTTCTTCAACGCCGAGCGCGTCGAGCAGGCGGAGTCGCTCCTCGCCTTCACCGACACGGTGGCCGAGGCATCCGGCAGTGACGCGATGTTCCTCATCGGCGACTTCAACTCCTACGCCCACGAGGACCCGATCGACGTCTTCACCGGCGCCGGCTGGACCGACCTCGTGCCGTCCCAGACCGAGCAGTTCACCTACTCGTTCAACGGCGAGCTCGGCTCGCTCGACCACGTGCTGGCGAGCCCCTCGGTCGCGTCCGACGTCACCGGCGTCGGGGTGTGGAACATCAACTCGCCCGAGTGGGGCGACCGCGGCTACGCCTTCGGCGCGACCGAGGCCGGCACGCCCTACCGCTCGAGCGACCACGACCCGATCGTGCTCGGCCTCTCGGCCGAGGTCGCCCCGGTGGACATCGACATCGTGACGATCAACGACTTCCACGGTCGCATCGAGCAGTCGGCGCCGGCTGCGGGAGCCGCGGTCCTCGCCGGTGCCGTCGAGCAGGTGCGCAAGGAGAACCCGAACACGATCTTCGCGGCGGCGGGCGACCTCATCGGCGCCTCGACGTTCACCTCCTTCATCCAGGACGACAACCCCACGATCGACGCGCTGAACGCGGCGGGCCTCGACGTGAGCGCGGCGGGCAACCACGAGTTCGACCAGGGCTGGGAAGACCTGCGCGACCGTGTGCAGAGCCGGGCCGACTGGGAGTACATCTCGTCGAACGTGTTCCTGAAGGGCAGCGACGACACGGCGCTCGCGCCGTACTACACCGAGACGCTCGACGGCGTGACCGTCGGCTTCATCGGCGCGGTCACCGAGGAGCTCGACTCGCTCGTCAGCCCGGCCGGCATCGCCGACCTCGAGGTGCGCGGCGTCGTCGACTCCGTCAACGCGGTCGCCGAGCAGCTGAAGGACGGCGACCCCGCCAACGGCGAGGCCGACGTGCTCGTGCTGCTCGTGCACGAGGGCGCGACGACGACGGACATCGCGAGCCTCAGCGACGGTTCGGCGTTCGCGAAGATCGTCCAGGGCGTCGACCCCTCGGTGGCGGCCATCGTCTCGGCGCACACCCACCTCCCGTACAACCACGTCGTCGACGGCCGTCCGGTCGTCTCGGCCGGTCAGTACGGCGAGCGCTTCGGGCTGATGAAGCTGCAGGTCGACCCGGTCACGAAGGAGCTGCTCTCGATCTCGAACGAGCTGAAGCCCCTCATGAACGGCACGACCCCGCTCTACCCGGCGGTGCCGGCGGTGCAGTCGATCGTCGACGAGGCCAAGAAGGTCGCCGACCAGCTCGGCAAGCAGAAGGTCGGCGACATCACGGGCGACTTCAACCGGGCCCGCCAGCCCGGCACCGACGCCCAGGGCAACCCGACGCTCGTCGAGAACCGCGGCGGCGAGTCGACGCTCGGCAACTTCGTCGCCGACGTGCAGCTGTGGGCGGCGAAGCAGGACGCCAAGGCCGACATCGCCTTCATGAACCCCGGCGGCCTGCGCACCGACCTCGTCTACAAGGGCACGAGCGCCGAGGACCCCGACGGCAACCTCACCTACAAGGAGGCGGCCGGCGTGCAGCCGTTCGCGAACACGCTGGTGACGCTCGACCTCACGGGCGAGCAGGTGAAGCAGGTGCTCGAGGAGCAGTGGCAGCCCGCCGGCTCGTCGCGGCCGTTCCTGAAGCTCGGCGTCAACAAGGAGCTCCAGGTCGTCTACGACCCGAGCGCCGCGGCCGGTTCCCGCGTCACCCAGGTGACGCTGAACGGCACGGCGATCGACCCGGCGGCGACGTACCGGGTGGTGGCGAACTCGTTCCTCGCCTCGGGCGGAGACAACTTCTTCACCCTCGGCAAGGGCACGAACAAGGCCGACACCGGCCGCGTCGACCTGCAGTCCATGGTCGACTGGTTCGCGGCGAACGGCACGGCGACGCCGGATGCGGCGCAGCGCTCGGTCGGTCTCGTGCTGCCGGCCCCGGCCGACGGGCAGGCCTACGCTCCGGGCGAGGCGCTCAGCCTGAAGCTCAGCTCGCTCGACTTCTCGACGAGCGAGCCCGCGGCGGGCGAGGTCACCGTGTCCCTCGGCGGCACCGTGCTCGGCACGGCCGCGGTCGACCGCACGGTCGTGCCGACGAGCGACGAAGGCGGTCGCGCGACCGTCGACATCGTCATCCCCGAGGGCATCGAGGGCGCGCAGTCGCTCACGATCGCCGTCGCCGCCACCGGCACGAGCGTCACGGTGCCGATCACGGTGCAGGCGGCCCCCGACCTCGTCGACACGGCGATCGTCGGACTGCCCTCGAAGCTGCTGTTCAAGTCGAACTCGACGATCCGCTGGGTCGGCCTCGTCGTGACCGGCGACGGCAGCCGTCCGGCGGGCACCGTCACGATCAGCGACGGCCAGACGGTCATCGCCACGGTCGAGATCACCGCGAAGGACCGCGGCCGGGTCGACGTGAAGCTGCCGAAGCTCGGCCGCGGCCTGCACGTGCTGCAGGCCTCGTTCACCGGCGACGGCTACGAGAGCTCGCGCTCCTTCAAGGTGCCGGTGCTCGCCTACTAGCGAGGCGCGTCATCGCGCGGCGTCGAACTCCCGGCGCCGCGCGATGACCTCGTGCGGATCCCAGCCCGGCCCGGGGACGGACGAGACGAGCAGGCGGGTGTAGGGGTGCTCCGGCGCGCGGAACACCGCGGACGCCGGCCCCTCCTCGACCACGTCGCCACGGTAGAGCACGAGCACGCGGTCGGCGATCTCGTCGACGACGGCGAGATCGTGGCTGACGAACAGCACCGCGATGCCCGCCTCCCGCCGGATCTCGTCGACGAGCTCGAGGATCTGCGCCTGCACCGAGACGTCGAGGGCGGAGACCGCCTCGTCGAGCACCAGCAGCGTCGGCGACACCGCGAGCGCGCGGGCGATGGCCACTCGCTGCCGTTGACCGCCGCTCAGCTGATGCGGTCGGAGCGCGCCCTGCTCCTCGGTGAGCCGCACGCGGTCGAGGAGCTCGCCGGCACGGCGTCGGGCGCCCTCGCGGCCGGCCAAGCCGTGCAGCCGCATCGCGGCGACCAGGGTCTGCTGCACGCTCAGCCGTCGGTCGAGCGAGCCGTACGGGTCCTGGAACACCATCTGCGCCTGCCGGGCCCGGGCCAGCCGGGCCGCGCGGCCGCGGGCAGGGGCGAAGCGATCCGCTCCCGCGATCCGCAGCGACCCGGCATCCGCCCGCTCGAGTCCGACCAGCATCCGGGCGATCGTCGACTTGCCGGACCCGGACTCGCCGACGAGGCCGAGCACCTCGCCCGCGGCGATCCGGAACGACACGTCGTTCGCGGCGACGACCGGGTCCTGGCCCTTCGGCATCCGGAACTCCCGACGCAGGCCCGCGGCCTCCACGAGGGCCGGCGCGGGCCCCGACGCAGTCGCGGGCGTAGACATCGACGCGCTCATCGGCGCTCCTCGAGCTCGGGCGCCGCCTGCAGCAGCGAACGGGTGTACGGGTGGGTGGCCCCGGTGAACAGCTCGGCGCCTCCGAGCTCCTCGACGACCGCTCCGCGCAGCATCACGAGCACCCGGTCGCAGAACGCCGCGGCGAGGTGCAGGTCGTGCGTGATGAACAGCATGCCGAGCTCGCGCTCCCGCTGCTGATCGCGGAGGATCGCGAGCACCTCGGCCTGCGTGGTCACGTCGAGCGCGCTCGTCGCCTCGTCGGCGAGGATCAGCCGCGGCCGGGTCGTGAGCGCCGCCGCGATGACGACGCGCTGCAGCATCCCGCCCGAGAGCTCGTGCGGGAACTGCCGCAGGCGGTGCTCCGGACGGGTGATGCCGACCGCGCCGAGCAGCTCCACCCCGATGCGGCGCGCCTCGGCCCGCGGCATCCCGTGCACCTTCACGAGCCGTTCGGCGAGCGAGTCGCCGATGCGGCGCACGGGGTTCAGGGCGCCGCGCGGGTCCTGCTGGATGAAGCCGACCTCCTCGGCTCGGATGCGTCGGAGCTCGGCGTCGTCCGCGCCGAACACGTCGCGGCCGGCGATCCGCACCCGGCCCTGCACGCTGGCCGTCGGCGGCAGCAGCCGCAGGGCGGCGCGCACCGTGCTCGACTTGCCCGAGCCCGACTCGCCGACGAGCCCGACCGTCTCGCCCGGCGCCACCGTCAGGGAGACGTCGTGCAGGATGGCCGCCGGCCCGTAGGCGAGGTCCAGGCCCTCGATCGTGAGCAGCTCGGCGGTCATGCGCGGGCCCCCAGCCGTTCGGACAGTCGCACGCCCACGATGTTCACGGCCACGACGACCGCGGCGATCGCGAGGCCGGGCACGAGGGTCGGCGCGAAGTGCCCGAGCACGATGCCGTCCTGCCCCTCCTGCACCATGAGACCCCATTCCGAGCTCGGCGGCTGCGCGCCGAAGCCGAGGTAGCTGAGCGTCGCGAGGCTCATCAGTCCCTCGCCGAAGAGCACGACGAGGTAGCCGAGCAGCGCCGGGGTCATGTTCGGCAGCACGCGCCGCACCGCGATGTGCACCGCGGAGGCGCCCTGCACGCGGTACGCGTCGACGTACGGGCGGGCGAGCTCGGAGAGTGCGATGCTCCGGGTGAACTTCGCGATCACCGGGGCGTAGGCGAGTGCGAGGGCGACGACGGCCGTCCACGGCCCCTTGCCGAACACGGCGATCACGAGCACGACGAACAGCAGACCGGGGAACGCGAACATCACGTCGGTGATGCGCGCGAGCAGCACGTCGACCCAGCCGCCGTTCCACGCGGCGACGAGGCCGATGGCGACGCCGATGACGGTCGCCCCGGCGAGCAGCGCGAGCGGCCCGATCAGGCTCTCCCGAGTGCCGAGCAGGAGCCGCGAGAAGAGGTCGCGGCCCAGCTGGTCGGTGCCGAGCAGATGCGCTGGGCTCGGCGAGCCCCAGATGGCGGTGAAGTCGATGGCGTCGGGCGGGTACGGCGCGACGAGCGGGCCGACGGCCGCGACGAGCACGACGAGGCCGAGGAAGGCGAGCGACACCGCGTACAGCGGGTCGCGGCGCCTGGCGAGGCCGTCGCGGCGCAGCAGCGCGCCGGTGGCGGTGGTGGTCATGAGGTCTTCACCCGGGTTCCGATGCGAGGGTCGAGCAGCGGCAGCAGCAGGTCGACGATGGTCGTCACGACCATGTAGGCGACGACCATGTAGAGCAGCACCGCCTGCACGACGGGGAAGTCGTGGGAGTTGATCGCGTCGACGAGCAGCGAGCCGATGCCGCTGATGCCGAAGACGCTCTCGACCACGACGGTGCCGGCGAGCATGCTCGCGATCACGAGGGCGACCATGGTCACGATCGGTCCCCAGGCGTTGCGCAGCACGTGCCGCACGACGACCATCCCGCCGGCCATGCCGGTCGCGCACGCGGCCTCGACGTGTTCCGAATCGAACTGCTCCACCATCGACTGCCGCGTCACGCGGCTGACGATGGCGAGGGAGCCGATCGAGAGCGCGATCGCCGGCAGGGTGAGATGGCGGATGCCGTCCACGAAGCCGTCGCCCGCTCCGGCGACCGGGAACCAGCCGAGCTGCACGGAGAAGACCGACACGAGCACGATGCCGATCACGAAGGAGGGGAACGATGCGGCGAGCGTGGTGGCGCCGACGATCGCGGAGTCCGCTGCGCGGCCCCGGCGCACCGCCGCCCACACGCCGAGCCCGATGCCCACGACCGTGAAGAGCACGGCCGCGTAGGCCACGAGGCCGAGCGTCGCGGGCAGCCGGCTCGCCATGATGCCGGCGACGGGCTGGTGGTACTGGAACGAGGTGCCGAGGTCGCCGCCGAACACGCCGCTCAGCCACAGCCAGTACTGCACGAACAGCGGTTGGTCGAGGTGGTACTCGGCGCGGACGGCGGCGATCCGCTCCGGCGTCAGGTTCTCGGGGTTGCCGATGAGGAAGGTCACCGGGTCCCCGGGGGCCGCGTACATGGCCGCGAAGATGATGAACGAGGCCACCACCAGCGTCAGGGCCATGCCCGCGACCCGCCTCAGGGCTGCGAGCACGTCAGCCCTCGGTCGTTCCGAGGTCGGCGGCCCACGGGTAGTACAGGTACGCGGCCGATGCTGGGACGCCGGTGAGCTCCGCGCGCAGGGCGACCGTCGAGGGGCTCTGCGCGATCGAGATCCACGGCGTGGCCTCGACCCAGCGGCGCTGCAGCTCGATGGCGAGCTCCGCGCGCTCGGCGTCGTCGGTCGCGGCGAAGGCCTCCTTCACGAGCGCGTCGTAGTCGGGGTCGCTGAAGCCGACGAAGTTGACCGTCGCGGTCGAGGCGCCGTTCTTGTAGAAGCCGACCGGGTCGTTCTTCGAGATGTAGTACTCGTCGGAGAAGAGGTCGGCCTGGCCGCGCACGGCCTCGTCCGAGTAGAAGTCGCCGTACTGGGCCGAGGGCACCGTGACGATCTCGGCGTCCAGGCCGATCTGCTTCGCCGCGGCGACGAGCGCGTTCGAGACGACGTTGCGCACCGAGCCGCCGTCGCTCGCGACGAGGATCGGCTCGTCGGGCGCACCGGCCTCGGCGACGAGCGCCTTGGCACGCTCGAGATCGGCGTCGCCGGGGCTCGCCGGGGCGCCCTCGAGCTCGTCGTACGCAGCCTGGAACGCCTCGGTCTCGTAGCCCCAGGCGCCCTGCCCGATGGGCGTCTTCCACGGCTGGGCGAGCCCGCCGAACGCGGCGGTCGTGATGCCGCTGCGGTCGATCGCGAGCGAGAGCGCCTGACGGATGCGCTCGTCGGCGAGCGGGCCGCGCTCGGTGGCGAGCAGTACCCACGCGTTCGTGGAGGGGCCCTGGGCGAGCGAGACGTCGGAGACCTGCTGCAGCGGGATCGCCGAGGCGGGGGAGTCGAGGTAGGAGCCGTCGGCCTCGCCCGCGGTCAACGCGTTCACCACGGCGGACTGGTCGGCCCAGCGGAACACGACCTCGCCGGCGAGCACCTCGCGCGAGTCGTCCCAGTAGTCGGCCGCGCGCTCGATGGTGAGGCTCGAGCCGGGCTTCCACTCCCCGAGCGTGTACGGGCCGGTGCAGGCGTCCGGCGTCCCGGGCGAGCCGAAGGCGTCGCCCTGGGCCTCGACGACCCGGGGGTTCAGCACCATGCCGCCGTTGCCGGCCATGGCCTGGATGAAGATGGCGTCGCGCTGCGCCATGGTGACGGTGATCTCGCGCTCGCCGGTCTGCTCCATCGAGACCACGTTCGCGTACTCGTCGGACTCGTCGGCGCCGTCGGCGGCGTGCCGCTGCATGCTCCACAGCACGTCGGCCGCGGTCATCGGGCTGCCGTCGTGGAAGGTCACGCCGTCGCGGATGGTGAACACGACGTGGGTGTCGTCGACCCACTCGGCGGACTCGGCCAGGTGCGGCACCGTCGTGAGGTCGGGCTGCACGGCCATCAGCCGCTCGCAGACGTTGGCGAAGACCGTGTTCTCGGCGGCGCCGCTGTCGATGTCGAAGTCGAAGGTCGCCGGCTCCGAGGGGAGCATCCAGGTGACCGAGTCGACCGGACCGCTCGCGGCGGGGGTGGTCGGGCCGAACGGCAGCTCGACGGCGGGCGCCTCACTCGCCGACGGCCCGGCGGCGGTGCAGCCGGCCAGCAGGATCGCGGCGGCGCCGGTCGCGAGTGCGGTGCCGGCGAGCCGGCGTCGGGGGAAGGGGGTGTTCATCGGTGGGCCTCCATTGGCGGGGTGTGAACGGGGGTGTGGCGGGACCCTGGTCCGTCGAAGGCGTTCCAGGGGAGCTTCTCATAGGGGTGGTCGCACGGCGTGCCGGCGGTGACGAAGTAGTCGCCGGTGGTGAGGTCGACGCAGCTCGACAGCAGCGTCGACCACTGCCGCACGGCGGGGCGCCGCTCGTCCGGGTGGGTGCACACGGACTCCGGGTAGCCGAGGTGGTCGCTCATGGCGGTGTGGATGCCGGCGAGCGCGGCGTCGCGGTCGGCGGCGTGCCGCACGCGCTCGAGTCCGGCCCGGGCCTGCGGCACCCGGAACAGCGAGTCCGCCGAGACCGGGCGGTAGCGGCCCGCGAGCTGGGGCGGCACCTGCGCCTGGTAGTGGTTGCCGTGCACGAGGAGGCCGTCGACGGGGTAGACCCAGTCGACACCGCTCGGCGTGATCTCGAGGTCGATCGAGAAGCCCGATCGGTCCGTGAGCAGCGCGTTGCTCGCGATGTGCGCCGGGGTGCGCACAAGCGTGTTGATCGCGTCGGGCAGCTCGCTCTGGTTCAGCGTCATGCGGCGGATGAAGGTCTGCGGCAGCCCGACGGCGCCGTCGAAGCGGCCGCCGAGGCCGTTCGCGTTGAGCGCGAGCCCGGCGGAGTTCACGCCGTGCCGGCCGATCTGCCCGGCCTCGAGCTGCATGATGAGCGTCGGCAGCGGGTCCTGCACGACCCGCACGATCACGACCGTGTCGCGCGTGCCGGTGCGCCAGTCCCAGTTCTGGCCGGCGTACTGGTGGCCGTCGCCGGAGGCGCCGGCGGTGAGGGAGAAGCTGGTGCAGCCGTCGCTCGCGTCGCGCTCCTCGCTGGGGTCCTCGGCGGGGGCCCTGCGGGTGCCGCCCTGGTCGTAGATGATCTCGCCGCGCAGGTTGAGCACCATGAGGTCGAGCAGGTCGCGGCCGGCGCCCGCGGCGATCCCCTCGAGCTCGGCGACGAGCTCGGGCGCCGCCTCGGTGCAGCGCGGCACCCAGGCCGCGGCGCGGCGCCTGGCCTCGGCCCAGCCGAGCCCCGCCTGCTGCCCGAACGCCTCCTCGTAGTACGCGACGGCCGCGTCGATGAGATCGGCGGCCCCCTCGCCGTACTGGCGGCCCCGCTCGGCGGGGGTGCCGCTGATCTCGAGGGTGCGGATGCTGGTGCTCGTCATGGACGGCGTCGTCCTCCCGTGCCGGATACCATGGCACCGGCGTCAGTCTTGGAATGGGTGTTACGAGTTAGGATGCTCGCGGAATGAACGATACACACAACCCGCAGTTCGTAACAAGTGATACGCGCAACCCTGGCGTGATCGAGCTGCGCTCGCGCGTCCGCGACGCGTGGGACGGCCTGTCCAAGGCGGAACGCGCGGTCAGCGGACTCCTCGCCGGCAGCACCGCCGAGCGCATCCTCTTCGCGACCGCCGCCGAGCTCGGCAGCGAGACCGGCACGAGCAACGCGACCGTCATCCGCACCCTGCAGAAGCTCGGCTACGCGGGGCTCGCCGAGGTGAAGCGCCAGGTCGCCGCCCCGTTCACCGAGGAGGTCGCGCCCGAGGAGCGCGTGCGGCAGCGACTCGACCGCGCGGGCGAGGACGTCGGGCGCATCGTCGGCAGCGTCTGGAACGAGGCGAGCGACCAGCTCGAGCTCGCCCGGCACGCGCTCGAGGTCGAGGAGGTCACCGCGGCGGCCTCGCTCCTCGCCCGAGCTGGGCGCATCTACTGCTACGGCGTCGGCGCCTCCTCGATCGCCGCCGCCCACCTCGTGCTCCGGCTCGGCCGTGCCGGCCGCGCGGCCACGCACCTCGACGCCGACGGGTTCCGGCTCGCCGACGGGCTGCTGCCGCTCCGCGCGGGCGACGTGGCCGTCATCTTCGCCCCGGGCCGGGTGAACCCCGAGGTCGAGACGATCATCGGCCGCTGCCGGGAGGTCGGCGCGCAGTGCGTCCTCGTCACCGACGAGCTGCACGAGCGGCTCGCGCCGAAGGTCGCCGTCTCGCTGCACGCGCCGCACACCCCGACCGGTCTCACCGCCGAGGTGCTCGCCTCGATCCTCGTCGGCGACGTGCTCGCGCAGGTGGTCTCGGCGATGTCGCCCGAGCTCGCCGTCGAGACCTCGCACGCGCTCACCGTGCTGCGCTCGCGCCTCGGCTACTGACCGCGCGCGGGCGGTGGATGGCCCGGGGCGGCGTCGGCGGCCGCCGGTAGACTCGGGGCGATGACTCAGCACGGCGCGCCCGACGGGATCGAGGAGGTCCCCTGGGACCCCGACGAGCTCCTCCCGCCCGACGACGAGTGGGCCCCGCCGCCCCCGGCCGAGGCGCCGCCCCAGCACCGCAGCCAGCCCCAGCACGGCCGTGCCGCGCCCGCGAAGTTCGGCTCGGCGCTCGAGGCCCTGCGCACCGTCTTCGGCTACGACGACTTTCGCGGCGACCAGGCGGCGATCATCGAGCAGCTCGCGGGCGGCGGCGACGCCGTGGTGCTCATGCCCACCGGCGGTGGCAAGAGCCTCTGCTACCAGATCCCGGCGCTCCTGCGCGAGGGCACCGGCGTCGTCGTCTCGCCGCTCATCGCCCTCATGCACGACCAGGTCGACGCGCTCCTGCGCAACGGCGTCCGGGCCGCCTACCTCAACTCGAGCCAGGCGCCGGCCGAGCGCGCCGAGGTCGAGCGGGCCTACCTCGCGGGCGAGCTCGACCTGCTCTACATCGCCCCCGAGCGGCTGAACAGCGAGGGCGCCAAGCGCTTCCTCGCGCGCGGCAGCATCTCGCTCTTCGCGATCGACGAGGCGCACTGCGTCGCGCAGTGGGGCCACGACTTCCGCCCCGACTACCTCGCCCTCGCCGAGCTCGCCGAGCGCTGGCCCGAGGTGCCGCGCATCGCGCTCACGGCCACCGCGACCGAGGCGACGCACCGCGAGATCACCGAGCGGCTCTCGCTCGGCGACGCGAAGCACTTCGTCGCGAGCTTCGACCGGCCGAACATCCAGTACCGCATCGCCCCCAAGCTCGAGCTGCGCAAGCAGCTGCTCGACTTCGTCCGCACCGAGGGCGTCGACGCCGACGGCCGCCCGGTCGCGGGCATCGTCTACGCGCTGAGCCGGGCGAGCACCGAGAAGATCGCCGCCTTCCTCGCGGCGAACGGCGTCGACGCCATGCCGTACCACGCGGGCCTCGACCCCGAGCTGCGCCGCCGCACGCAGGACCGCTTCCTCCGCGAGGACGGCGTCGTCGTGGTGGCGACGATCGCCTTCGGCATGGGCATCGACAAGCCCGATGTGCGCTTCGTCGCGCACGTCGACCTGCCGAAGTCCGTCGAGGGCTACTACCAGGAGACCGGCCGCGCGGGCCGCGACGGGCTGCCGTCCACGACCTGGCTCGCCTACGGCCTGCAAGACGTCGTGCAGCAGCGCCGCATGATCGACGAGAGCCCGGGCGACCTCGCCCACCGGCGCCGCCTCGCCGCGCACCTCGACGCGATGCTCGCGCTCTGCGAGACGGTGCAGTGCCGGCGCCAGAACCTGCTCGCCTACTTCGGCGAGCAGAGCGAGCCGTGCCGCAACTGCGACACCTGCCTCGAGCCGCCCGCCTCCTGGGACGGCACGGTCGCCGCCCAGAAGTTCCTCTCCACCGTGGTGCGCCTGCAGCGCGAGCGCGGTCAGCGCTACGGCGCCGGGCACCTCATCGACATCCTGCGCGGCAAGCGCACCCCGCGGGTCGAGCAGTACGGCCACGACTCGCTCGCGACCTGGGGCATCGGGCAGGAGCTCAGCGAGCAGCAGTGGCGGGGCGTGGTGCGCCAGCTCCTCGCGCAGGGGCTCGCGCAGACCGTCGGCGAATACGGCGTGATCGGCCTGAGCGAGGCGTCGGCCGAGGTGCTCGCCGGTACCCGTCAGGTGCAGTTCCGCACCGAGCCCGAGCGCCCGGGCCGCAGTCGCGGCGAACGCCGCGCGGCCCCGGCAGCCGCCGATCTCGAGCCCGCGCAGGCGGAGCTGTTCGAGGCGCTCCGCGCCTGGCGGGCCGGAGTGGCGCGCGAGCAGGGCGTGCCCGCGTACATCGTGTTCGGCGACGCGACGCTCCGGGCGGTCGCCGTCGCGCGGCCCGGCAGCCTCGCCGAGCTCGACGGCATCACGGGCATCGGCGCCAAGAAGCGCGAGGCGTACGGGGAGGGGCTCATCCAGGTCGTCCGAGCGGCCTGACGAGGCGAGACTCGAAAACCTAGCGACATTCGGTTTATGCTGGCTGCACCGAGCCCGAGCATGAAGGAGTGCAGGCATGACCGACCAGCAGCAGACGACCCTCGACACCCGCTACCGCGACGCGAGCCTCCCGGTCGCCGAACGGGTCGAGATCCTCCTCGCGCAGATGACGCTCGAGGAGAAGGCCGGGCTCTGCTTCCAGACGATGATCGGCATCGGCGAGGGCGGCACGCTCTCCGAGGGTGATGCGACGTTCGGGCTGCCCGCCACCACCGACTACGTGCTCGACCGCCACCTGACGCACTTCAACGTGCTGCAGGCGCCCGCCGACGCGGGTCAGATCGCCGAGTGGCACAACCGCCTGCAGGAGCTCGCCGCCTCGACGCGGCTCGGCATCCCCGTCACCATCTCGACCGACCCCCGCCACTCGTACACCGACAACCCGCTCGCCGGCCTCCTCGCGGGCGCCTTCTCGGTCTGGCCCGAGACGATGGGCCTCGCGGCGATCGGCGACGAGGAGCTCGTCGAGCGCTTCGGCGACATCGCCCGCCAGGAGTACACGGCCGTCGGCATCCGCGTCGCCCTGCACCCGCAGATCGACCTCGCCACCGAGCCGCGCTGGTCGCGCGCCCTGCAGACCTTCGGCGAGGACGTCGAGCTCGCGAGCCGTCTCGGCGCCGCCTACATCCGCGGCTTCCAGGGCGAGACGCTCGGGCTGGACTCGGTCGCGACGATGACGAAGCACTTCCCGGGCGGCGGCCCGCAGCTCGGTGGCGAGGACCCGCACTTCGCGCACGGCCGCGAGCAGGTCTACCCGGGCGGCCGGTTCGAGCTGCACCTGAAGCCCTTCGAGGCGGCCTTCGAGGCCGGCACGAGCCAGATCATGCCGTACTACGGCATGCCCGTCGGCACCGAGTACGAGGAGGTCGGCTTCGGCTTCAACAAGTCCGTCATCACGGGCCTGCTGCGCGAGCGCTACGGCTTCGACGGCATCGTCTGCACCGACTGGGGCCTCATCACCGACTCCGAGATCATGGGCGCGCCGTTCCCGGCGCGCGCCTGGGGCGTCGAGCACCTCGCGCCGCGCGAGCGGATGAAGAAGGTCATCGACGCCGGCTGCGACCAGTTCGGCGGTGAGGCGGTGCCCGAGCTGCTCGTCGCGCTCGTGCGCGACGGCGAGCTCAGCGAGACGCGGCTGGACGCCTCGGCCCGCCGCCTGCTGCGCGAGAAGTTCGTGCTCGGCCTGTTCGATCGGCCGTTCGTCGACGTCGACCGCGCCCGCGAGCTCGTCGGCCGCGCCGACTTCGTCGCGGCGGGCGAGGCGGCCCAGCGCGCGGCGATCGCGCTGCTCGTGAACCGCGAGCGCGAGCTCGGCGGGGCGCCGGCCGCCCCGGTGCTGCCCTTCGCGCGCGGGCTGAAGCTCTACGTTGAGGGCATCGACGCCGAGATCGCGGGGGAGTACGGCACGGTCGTGGCGAGCCCCGCCGAGGCCGATGTCGCGGTGCTGCGGCTGCAGGCGCCCTACGAGGAGCGGCCGACCTTCTTCGAGAACTTCTTCCACTCCGGCTCGCTCGACTTCCCCGCCGACGTCGTCGCGCACGTGCGCGAGGTCGCGGCGGCGGTGCCGACGGTGGTCGACGTCTTCCTCGACCGGCCGGCGATCCTCACCCCCTTCGTCGGCGAACTCGCGGCGCTCACCGGCAACTGGGGCGCGAGCCCGCGGGCCGTGCTCGACGTGCTGACGGGGGCCGCCGAGCCCAAGGGCCGGCTGCCGTTCGACCTGCCCTCGAGCATGGCGGCGGTCGAGGCGAGCCGGCCCGACGTGCCCTTCGACACGGCCGACCCGCTGTTCCGGCACGGCCACGGTCTCGCCTACTGACCGGTCTCGTCGCTACGATCGGGGCCAGGCGCCGCATCGGGCGGCGGGATCCGGGGGGATCGACATGGGACAGGTCAAACGGCCCGGCGGGGTCACGCTCGTCGCGGTGCTGACGTGGATCTCGGGCTTGCTCGACATCATCGGCGGCACGCTGCTGCTCTTCCAGACGAGCGTGGTCGCGACCACCGACGCCTTCGGCGGCGCGAGCGGCCTCATCGCCTCGGCGATCGTGTCGATCCTCATCGGCGCGATCGTGATCGTCGTCGCGAACGGGCTGCTCCGCGGCAGCGCGGTCTCGCGCATGGTGATCACGGTGGTCGAGGTGCTGTCGATCATCGCGTCGATCTTCTTCGCGATCGCCTATCCGGCGGGCGCGATCGGCGAGTACTTCTCGGCGGCGATCGCGGTGATCGTCATCGCACTGCTCTGGACCGGTCGGGCGAACGCCTTCTTCCGCGGCTGAGCGAGTCTCCACCGCGGCGCTTGTCGAACATCCAATGGGCGCGGATGCCTCGTTTGTAGACACCGCACAGCAGCCGACGACGCTCGGCCGGGCCCGCTTGTCGCCGGTCGACCGAGCGTTTCGGGTGCCGCGGGGCCGGTCGTAGCGTGAGGGGACACCCACGAAGTGAAGTCGGAGGCGAGACCGAAGATGGTTGACACTGCAGCGCGCACCGAGGCGAAGCCCGCCACCCCTGCCGCCCGTTCCAGCGCGGGGTCAAAGGTCGACGTCGCCGCCCTCGGCCGGCAGCTGCTCGGCACCTGGGCCGACATCCGGCTCGCGTCGCGCGAGCGCGCGGCGATGCCGGAGCTGCAGCGCATCGAGGGCCAGACGATGGCCGAGCACCGCGAGCGCGTGCTCGGGCAGCTGAAGCTGCTCGTCGAGCAGGGCGCCGTGCACCGCGCCTTCCCGAAGTCGCTCGGCGGCGAGGACGACCACGGCGGCAACATCGCCGCCTTCGAGGAGCTCGTCATCGCCGACCCGAGCCTCCAGATCAAGTCGGGGGTGCAGTGGGGCCTCTTCGGCGCCGCGGTGCTGCACCTCGGCACGAAGCCGCACCACGAGAAGTTCCTGCCGGCGATCATGTCGCTCGAGGTGCCCGGCGCCTTCGCGATGACCGAGATCGGCCACGGCTCCGACGTCGCCGCCATCGCGACGACCGCCACCTACGACCCGGAGACCGAGGAGTTCGTCATCCACACGCCGTTCCGCGCGGCGTGGAAGGAGTACCTCGGCAACGCGGGCCTGCACGGCAAGCACGCGACCGTCTTCGCCCAGCTCGTCACGAACGGCGTGAACCACGGCGTGCACTGCTTCTACGTGCCGATCCGCGACGACGAGGGCAACTTCCTGCCCGGCGTCGGCGGCGAGGACGACGGGCTGAAGGGCGGCCTCAACGGCATCGACAACGGCCGGCTGCACTTCACCAACGTGCGCATCCCGCGCGAGAACCTGCTGAACCGCTACGGCGACGTGGCTGCCGACGGCACCTACTCCTCGCCCATCCAGAGCCCGGGCCGTCGCTTCTTCACCATGCTCGGCACGCTCGTGCAGGGCCGGGTCTCGCTCGACGGCGCCGCGACCGTGGCGAGCGCGATGGGGCTCGCCATCGCGATCACCTACGGCAACCAGCGCCGCCAGTTCACCGCTTCGAGCGACACCGAGGAAGAGGTGCTGCTCGACTACCAGCGCCACCAGCGCCGCCTCCTGCCGCGGCTCGCGACGACGTACGCGCAGTACTTCGCGCACGACGAGTTCCTCGTGAAGTTCGACGCCGTGTTCAGCGGCGCCGCCGACAGCGACGACGACCGGCAGGATCTCGAGACCATCGCGGCCGCGCTGAAGCCGCTGTCGACCTGGCACGCCCTCGACACCCTCCAGGAGGCGCGCGAGGCGTGCGGCGGCGCCGGCTTCATCGCCGAGAACCGCATCACCGGCCTCCGCCACGACCTCGACATCTACGTGACCTTCGAGGGTGACAACAACGTGCTGCTCCAGCTCGTCGCGAAGCGCCTGCTCACCGACTTCTCGAAGCAGTTCAAGAACGCCGACGCGGGCGCGATGGCCCGCTACGTCGTCTCGCAGACCGCCGAGCGCGCCTACCACGGCACCGGCCTGCGCCGTCTCGGCCAGACCATCGCCGACTTCGGCTCGACGGCGCGCTCGGTGAGCGAGCTCCGCGACGAGGCATCCCAGCGCGAGCTCCTCACCGACCGCGTCGAGACGATGATCGCCGAGATCGCCGGCCGCCTGCGCGACGCGCGCAAGCTGCCGAAGGCCGACGCGGCCGCCGCGTTCAACCGCAACCAGAACGAGCTCATCGAGGCGGCCCGCGCGCACGGCGAACTGCTGCAGTGGGAGGCGTTCACCCGGGCGCTCGCCCGCGTCGAGGACGAGGGCACGAAGCAGGTGCTCACCTGGGTGCGCGACCTGTTCGGCCTCGGCCTGCTGGAGAAGCACCTCGCCTGGTACCTGATGCACGGGCGGCTCTCGCCGCAGCGGGCCCAGGCGGTCGGCGCCTACATCGACCGGCTCGTCGAGCGCCTGCGCCCGCACGCGCAGGACCTCGTCGACGCCTTCGGCTTCCGCCCCGAGCACCTGCGCGCCACGATCGCGACGGGCATCGAGCAGGAGCGGCAGGACGAGGCGCGCGCCTGGTTCGACGAGCAGCGCCGCGCCGGCACCCTGCCCGTGCCGGAGAAGTCCGCCAAGAAGTAGCGCTCGAGACGTAGGCTTCGGGCATGCGCCGCCTGCTCCGGATCCTCGTCTCGATCGTGGGCGTCCTCGCCCTGCTGGCCGTGCTGTTCCTCGCCTACGCGCACACGGTCATGCAGGGCGAGCGCCCCGCCGCACTCGCGGCCTGGCAGGACGACGCCGTGACGATCACCTCCGCCGACGCGGGCATCGTGATCGCGCCGGCCGAGCCGGGCACCGGGCCCGCGAGCGGCCAAGGCCTCGTCTTCATCCCCGGCGCGAAGGTCGACCCACACGCGTACCTGTTCAAGCTCTCCGGCGTCGTCGAGGAGACCGGGCTCACGGTCGTCATCACGAAGCCGACGCTGAACCTCGCCTTCTTCGACACCCGGCCGCTGGCCGCCTTCACGGCGCTCGCGCCCGACGTCGACGCCTGGTGGGTGGGCGGGCACTCGCTCGGCGGCGTGCGCGCCTGCCAGCTGGCGGGCGACGCGGATGCCTCGGGCGATACCGAGGTGCTCGGCATCATGCTGTTCGGCTCGTACTGCGCGAACGACCTCTCGGGTTCGGAGCTCGCGGCGCTCAGCGTCTCGGGCTCGAACGACGGCCTGTCGACGCCGGCGAAGATCGAGGCCGCGAGCGGGCTGCTGCCGCCCGGGGCCGAGTTCGTCGAGCTCGAGGGGGTCAACCACGCCGACTTCGGCGACTACGGCGTGCAGCCGGGCGACGGCGAGTCGACCGTCGACGACGCGGAGGTGCGGCGCGAGCTCGCCGCGGCCGTCGCAGCGTTCAGTCGTTCGGCGGGCGCATGATCGCGCCGGTGGCGAGGCCGACGAGCAGGCCCGCGGGCAGCCACAGCCAGAAGCCGGTCCAGAGGCTCACCCCGACGCCGACGAGTGCCCCGACGATGATGCCGACGATGAGCTGCTTGCGACGGGCGGGGGAGAGCGGAGCGCGATCGGCCATGCTGCCAGCCTAGGCGGCGCGGGCGTCAGATCAGGCCGAGCGAGCGCACCTGCTCGCGCTCGTCGACGAGCTCGGCGACCGAGGCGTCGATGCGGTGCCGGGCGAACTCGTCGATCGAAAGGCCCTGCACGATGCGCCAGGCCCCGTCGACCGATTCCACCGGGAACGAGGAGACGAGGCCCTCCGGCACGCCGTATGAGCCGTCCGACACGACCGCCGCGCTCGTCCAGCCGTCGGGGGTGCCCTGCACCCAGTCGCGGACGTGGTCGATGGTGGCCGCCGCGGCCGAGGCGACCGAGGAGGAGCCGCGCACCTCGATGATCTCCGCGCCGCGCTTGGCGACCCGCGGGATGAACTCGCCGACGAGCCACTCCCGGTACGCCTCGTGGCCGAGCCGGGCCGAGAGCAGCGCCGGCACCGCGTCGCCCGCCGCCGTGGCGTGCGCGAGGTCGGGGAACTGCGAGGCCGAGTGGTTGCCCCAGATCGTGACGCCGCGGAGCTCGGCGACCGGGGTGTCGGTCGCGACCGACAGCTGGCCGAGCGCACGGTTGTGGTCGAGCCGGGTGAGGGCCGTGAAGCGCTCGGCCGGCACGTCGGGCGCGTGCGCCGAGGCGATGAGCGCGTTCGTGTTGGCCGGGTTGCCGACCACGACGACGCGGATGTCGTCCGCCGCCGCCGCGTTGATGGCCGCCCCCTGGGGCCCGAAGATGCCGCCGTTCGCCTGCAGCAGCTCGGCGCGCTCCATGCCCGCCGTCCGCGGCCGGGCGCCGACGAGCAGGCCGATGTTCGCGCCCGAGAACGCGGTGTGCGCGTCGTCGGTCACCTCGACGCCCGCGAGCAGCGGGAACGCGGAGTCCTGCAGCTCGAGGGCGGCGCCCTCGGCCGCTCTGAGCCCCTGCGGGATCTCGAGCAGGTGCAGTCGCACCGGCGTCTCGGGCCCGAGCAGGGCGCCCGAGGCGATGCGGAACAGGAGGGCGTATCCGATCTGGCCGCCGGCCCCGGTGAGGGTGACGGTGACCGGCTTCTTCGCTGCCATGCCCCGAGCCTACGCCTGCCGGGCGACTGGCATCCTGAGCAACGCTCGCACTCCTGCTCGCGCAATCGGTCAGACCAATCGGCGCGGCGCGCGGTCGAGGCATCCCGACGCGGATACCGTGGCCCCATGCGCGAGTTGTACCCGGAGATCGAACCGCTCGAGACCGGCATGCTGGACGTCGGCGACGGTCATCACATCTACTGGGAGGTCTCGGGCAACCGGGCCGGCAAGCCCGTGGTGTTCCTGCACGGCGGGCCGGGTGGCGCGACGAAGCCCGCGCACCGGCGACTCTTCGATCCCGAGAAGTACCGCATCGTGCTGTTCGACCAGCGCGGCTGCGGGCTGTCGATCCCGCACGCCTCCGAGCCCGGCGCGAGCCTCGCGACGAACACCACCTGGCACCTCATCGCCGACATCGAGCGCCTGCGCGCGCACCTCGGCATCGACCGCTGGCAGGTCTTCGGCGGCTCGTGGGGGAGCGCGCTCGGCCTCGCGTACGCCGAGACCCACCCCGAGCGGGTGACCGAACTCGTGCTGCGCGGCATCTTCACGCTCCGCCGGGCCGAGCTCGACTGGTTCTACGAGGGCGGCGCGGCGGCCCTGCTGCCCGACCGCTGGCGCGAGTTCGTCGAACCCGTGCCGTACGGTGAGCGCTCGCACCTCGTCGAGGCGTACGGCCGGCTGCTGAACGACCCGGACCCCGCCGTGCACCAGCCCGCCGCGATCGCCTGGGCGCGCTGGGAGGCCGCCGCGATCACGCTCCTGCCGCAGCCCGAGAACCTCGAGGCCTACGGCTCGCCCGAGTTCGCGACCGCCTTCGCCCGGATCGAGAACCACTACTTCCGCCACGGCGGCTGGTGGGAGGAGGGCCAGCTCATCCGCGACGCGGTGCGCCTGCGAGGCATCCCCGCCGTGATCGTGCAGGGCCGCTACGACCTGTGCACGCCCATGATGACCGCGTGGGACCTGCACGTCGCGTGGCCGGAGGCGGAGCTGCGGATCATCGACGACGCCGGCCACGCCTTCGACGAGCCGGGCATCCTCGACGCGCTCATCGAGGCGACCGACCGCTTCGCGGCCGGGCCCGAGTCCGACGACAGCAGTGAGCTCGACGACCCGGACATCGAGACGGGCCGCCCCGAGGCGGAGTAGCGTCGCAGCATGACCTTCGACCCGAACGCCGACATCAGCGGCGGCAAGGCCTCCAAGCGGGGCCGGAACACCGGCATCGCGGTCGCCGGCGGCGGCGGCGTGCTCATCGTGCTTTTCCTCGTCTCGCAACTGCTCGGCGTCGACCTGACCGGTCTTGCGGGCGGCACCGGGCAGCAGCAGGAGGTCGTCGAGGAGTCGGGCCTCGAGACCTGCCTCACCGGGCAGGACGCGAACGAGCGGGTGGAGTGCCGGATGAAGGGCGCCTCGGCCTCGCTCGAGACCTACTGGGAGGCGGAGGCCCCCGAGATCGGCGTCGCCTACCGCGCGCCGAACGACTTCGTCATGTTCGACCAGGCGACCTCGACCGGGTGCGGCCAGGCCTCCTCGGCGACGGGCCCGTTCTACTGCCCGCCCGACGAGACGATCTACCTCGACGTCACCTTCTACGACGAGCTGCGCACCCGCTTCGGGGCGCAGGGCGGCCCGCTCGCCGAGATGTACGTGATCGCGCACGAGTGGGGCCACCACGTGCAGAACCTCGCCGGCGTGCTCGAGTCGACGCGAGACGGCCAGACCGGGCCGAGCTCGAACGCCGTCCGCGTCGAGCTGCAGGCCGACTGTTTCGCCGGCGCGTGGGCCGCGGCGGCGTCCAGCACGCGGGACGGCGACGGCGTCGCGTTCCTGCAGCCGATCACGCCCGCCGAGTACCGCTCCGCGCTCGATGCGGCGGCCGCCGTCGGCGACGACCACATCCAGCAGTCGATGCAGGGCCAGGTCATGCCGCACACCTTCACCCACGGCACGAGCGAGCAGCGCATCCGCTGGTTCGAGACGGGCTTCGACGGCGGCGCCGGCGCCTGCAACACCTTCGACGTCGCCGGGGGCTCCCTCTAGGAGGGCCGCCGTCGCGGATTTCGTGCGATCCGCGTCATGATCCGTCCCCCCGTGCGTCTCTTCCATGACGGCCGACAGGTCGTCAGCGTGAGCGATTGGGATGGGACATGCGACGACGCACGCCGCCGGTGCAGCACCGGGAGTTCTTCAGGGCCATGAATTCCGAGGAGGTCATCGCCTGCCTGTGCACCTGCACGCGGGCGGCCGACCACTGGTACGGCGCGCCGATCGGCGCACCGGCGCTGACGGCGGAGGATCTCCTCGGCTCCGCCGAGGCGGAGCCCGAACCGGTACGCGAGACCGCGGCGCACGCCTGATCGTCGGGCGGCGGGACGGGACGGTGTCCCGGCCGCGCCGTCCCGTCGCCCGGGCATATTGTTACACAATCCTGCGGGCGCGGCGAGCCCGAACTTCAGCCGCCCGAGGGGGCGTCGCCGACCGCGGTGATCACCGCGTCGACGTCGTGCTCGCTCGCGGGCAGGCCCGCCTGCTCGAGGCGCTCGGCCACCATCCGGCGCACGTCGTCGACGTTGCCGAGCAGCGCGTCGCCGCGCACCTGCTCGATCACGCCCTCGAGCTTCCGGCCGCGATCGGCGTCGTCGTGGCCGTCCTGGATCGGTTCGGACTGGGTGGGCTGCTCGTTTCCTGCGTCCATGGCCCGATGCTCGCATCGATGCAGGCCCGGCCACAGGGCCTTGACACGCGCCCGCCGGCGCTCGCGCCGCACCGCGGCGCTGTGCCAGACTCGACCCCGTCGGACGGGGCCCGACGGCCTGGGGATCGGGGGATGCGGTGGACGACGCGACGCAGCTCTCCGCCAGGCCCCTCGACGCCACCGACCCCGTCACGGGCCTGAGCCGCGCCGAGGCCGCGCGACGCGCCGCCGCCGGGCTCGCGAACGTCGCGACGGACGCCTCGAGCCGGAGCCTGTGGAGCATCCTCCGTGCCAACGTCTTCACCCTCTTCAACGGCATCGTCGTCGGCGGCTTCGCCCTGCTCTTCGCGCTCGGCCGCTGGCAGGACGCCCTCTTCGGCTTCGCCGCGATCGCGAACGCGGCGATCGGCGTCACCCAGGAGTACCGCGCCAAGCGGGCGCTCGACCGGCTCGCCCTCCTGCACGCCCCGAAGGCGCGGGTCGTCCGCGACGGCGAGGAGCAGGAGCTCGCCGTGCGCGAGGTCGTGCTCGGCGACCTGCTCGTGCTGCGCGCCGGCGACCAGGTCACCGCGGACGGCGTCGTGCTCAACGGGCTCCGCCTCGAGGCCGACGAGTCGCTGCTGACCGGCGAGTCCGATCCCGTCGACAAACTGCCGGGCGACCGGGTGCTCTCGGGCTCGATCATCGTCGCCGGCCAGGGCTCGGTCGAGGTCACGGCGGTCGGCGACCAGGCGTTCGCGGCGACGCTGACCGCCGAGGCGAAGCGCTTCTCCCTCGTCGCCTCCGAGTTGCGCAGCTCGGTCGACCGCATCCTGAAGTGGATCACCTGGGCGATCTTCCCGATCATGATCGTCGTCGTGAACGCGAACATGCAGGCCGCCGGCGGCTGGCAGCACGCGATCGAGAGCGGCGCGTGGCGGGATGCCGCGACCGCCTCGGTCGCGGCGGTGATCGCGATGATCCCGCTCGGGCTCGTGCTCATGACGAGCATCGCCTTCGCGGTGGGCGCCGTGAAGCTCGGCTCGCACAAGGTGCTCGTGCAGGAGCTGCCCGCGGTCGAGGGGCTCGCCCGGGTCGACCTCATCTGCCTCGACAAGACGGGCACGATCACGACGGGCGACGTGCGCTTCGACGGGGTGCACGAGCTCGGTGAGGCCCGGCCCGCGCATTGGGAGCGGGTGCTCGCCTGGCACGGTGCCGAGCCGGAGGCGAACGCGACGGCCCGCTGCCTCGCCGAGCGCTTCCCCGACGACGAGGGCCTCGCGCCGGCGGAGCGGATCGAGTTCTCCTCCGTGCGCAAGTGGAGCGCGGTGTCCTTCACTGACGGCGCCTCGGGCACCTGGGTGTTCGGCGCGCCCGAGTTCGTGCTCGCCGAGGGGGCCGGGCCCGAGCGCGGCGCGGCGCTCGCGCAGGGGCGCGAGCTCGCCGCGAGCGGGCGGCGCACGCTGCTGCTCGCACACGCGCCCGAACCGCTCGACGCCGGGCTCGTCGAGCAGGCCGCGCTGCCGGACGGGCTCGTGCCCGTCGCGCTGCTCACCTTCCGCGAGGTCGTGCGCGACGACGCGGCCTCTACGCTCCGCTACTTCGCGAAGGAGGGCGTTGAGGTCCGGGTGATCTCCGGCGACAGCCCGCTCACCGTGGCCGCCGTCGCCCGCGAGGTCGGCCTCGACGCCGGCGAGGGCTTCGACGCCCGCGAGCTGCCGGACGACCCGGTCGAGCTCGGCCGGGTGCTCGACGAGCACCGCGTCTTCGGCCGCGTGACCCCGGTGCAGAAGCGGGCGATGGTGCACGCGCTGAAGGAGCGCGGCCACACGGTCGCGATGACCGGCGACGGGGTGAACGACGCGCTCGCGATCAAGGACGCCGACATGGGCATCGCGATGGAGTCGGGCTCCGCCGCGACGAAGGCGGTCGCCCGCATCGTGCTCCTCGACAACCGCTTCTCGCACCTGCCGGGCGTGGTCGCCGAGGGGCGGCGGGTGATCGCGAACATCGAGCGGGTGTCGATGCTCTTCCTCTCGAAGACCTCGTACGCGATCACGATGTCGGTGCTGTTCGGCATCCTGCTCTGGGCGTTCCCGCTGCTGCCGCGCCAGCTCTCCGTGACCGACGGCCTGACCATCGGCATCCCCGCCTTCCTGCTCGCGCTGCTGCCGAACTCCCGGCGCTACGTCCCCGGCTTCCTGCGCCGCTCGCTGTCCTTCGCGATCCCGGCGGGGCTCGTCGTCGCGGCGGCGATCACCGTCGTCTCCGGGATCGCCCGGGCGAGCGGGGACGCCGAGGATGCCGTGCGCACGGCGTCGATGGTGACGCTCGCGCTCATCGGGCTGTGGATCCTCGGCGTCCTGTCGCGGCCGTTCACCTGGATCAAGGCGGGCGTGGTGCTCGCGATGGTCGTGGGGCTCGCGCTCGTGCTCGTCGTGCCGATCGCGCAGGAGTTCCTCGAGCTCGCCATGCCGGGGCGCGACACGCTCACCGCGATGGCCTGGACGGTGCCAGCCGCCTGGGTGCTGATCGAGGGGATCGGCTTCTGGCACCGCCGCCGATTCGGCGCGGCCTCCGAGATCGAGGTGAAGCGGGTCAGGCGCCGGAGCTGAGCTCCGCCGGCTCCCGCTGCTCCGTGCCCGCGGGTCCGCGGCCACGACCGCGCAGGAACAGCACCGCTGCGAGGAAGCCGACCGCCGCGACGATCGCCGCCCCGAGGAACGCCGCCGCGTAGCCCGAGGTCAGCCCCGCGGGATCCGTCCCGCTCGTCGCCGCGGCGCCGACCGCGGTGAGGATGGCGAGGCCCACCGCCGAGCCGATCTGGTAGCTCGTGTTCACGAGGCCCGAGGCGACGCCCGCCTCCTCCGGGCGGGCCGCGCTGATCGCGGTGCCGAGCGACGGCACGAAGGCGAGCGCCATGCCGAACGCCGCGACGAGCGAGGCCGGCAGCACGTCGACCGCGTACGCGCCGTCGGGGCGCACGAGGGCGAGCCAGCCGAGCCCCGCTGCGAGCAGCACGAAGCCCCACACGATGAGCGGCTTCGCGCCGAACCGGGCCTGCAGCCGAGGCGCGAGCGCGACCATCACGACGACGATGAGCGCGGTCATCGGCAGGAGCGCGGCGCCCGAGGCGAACGCGCCGGCGCCGAGCACCTGCTGCAGGTACAGATTCAGGAAGAACCACATCGGCACCCAGGCGGCGCCGAGCAGGAGCTGCGCGAGGTTCGCGCCGCCGAGCTGCGGCGCGCGGAAGAGGCCGAGGCGCAGCAGCGGCGTGCGCCGGCGGGCCTGGATGACGAAGAAGAGGGCGAGGAGCACGGCGCCGACGACGAGGCCGACGATCGTCTCGGGTCCGCCCCAGCCCGCCTCGGGTGCGCGGACGACGGCGTACACGATCGCCGCGAGGCCGAGGGTCGCGGTGATCGCCCCGCCGAGGTCGACCGAGCCGCGGCCGCCGGGCACGGCGGGCAGGGCGGCGGGCGTGAGCGCGATGACCAGGATGGCGATCGGCACCGTGAGGTAGAAGACCCACGGCCAGCTCGCGTACTCGGTGAGCACGCCGCCGAGGAAGACGCCGGCGGTGCCGCCGATCGGGGCCGCCGCGCCGTAGACGGCGAAGGCGCGGGGAAGCTCCGCGGTGCCGCCGAAGAGCGCCATCAGCAGGGAGAGCGCCGCCGGGGCGATGAGCGCGGCGCCGCCGCCCTGCACCGCGCGGCCGACGATCTCGGTCACCGCGTCGGGCGCGGCGCCCGCGACGATCGAGCCGAGCGCGAGGATCGCCCAGCCGGCGATGAATACGCGGCGGGCGCCGAGCACGTCGGCGAGGCGTCCGCCGAGGAGGAGCAGGCCACCGAAGGCGACGACGTAGGCGTTGAACACCCAGGACAGCGACTCGGGGGAGAAGCCGAGGGCGGCCTGCATGTCGGGCAGGGCGACCCCGATGATCGAGGTGTCCATGATGACGACGAACTGGGCCGCGGCGATGAGCGCGAGGCCGAGGCCGCGGCGGCCGCCGGTTCTGCTGGTGGGTGACATGGTGCTGCTCCGTTTCGGATGAGGTCGGGGAATCCGGTTGTAAATACCCCTAGGGGGTATAGATATAGTGGAGCGTGGCGGCCGCGTCAAGCCGCGTGACGTCGTTAGCATGGCGGGAGAGAGACGGGAGCCTCGATGACGGACGCGCACGGCCAGCAGATCGCCCCTGGGTGGTACCCCGACCCCGCCGGAAGCGGCGGGCAGCGCTGGTGGGACGGGATCGGCTGGACCGAGCACGTCGCGCCGGCGGCGGCGCCGGTCGCGGCGGCGTCGGTCGCACCGGCGGGGGCTGCGCCGGCCGCGGGGCCCGCGCCGTACCAGCCGTACGGGACGCCCGCCCACCGTGTGCCCGAGGGCACGCCGACCGGCACGGTGTGGATCTGGCTCGTGGTGTTCCTGCCGCTGCTGCCGCTCGTCATGCTCTTCTTCTGGGACGTGCGCGGCTACCTCGAGGCCTCGATCGCGAACCCGTATGCGGCGAGCACCGGACTCTTCTTCGATCCCGGGTATCTGACGCTCATGATCCTCGGCTGGGTCGTGTACGGCCTGTCGGTCTGGTTCGCGTACCTCGACTCCGCCGCGCTCGCGCGGCTCGGCTACGCGCGCCGCTTCCACTGGGCATGGACGTTCCTGTCCGCGCTCGTCTACGTCATCGGGCGCAGCGTCTTCGTGCGCCGCGAGTCCGGCCGGGGCCTGGCGCCCCTGTGGGCCGTCATCGCCGTCAACGTGACGAGCTTCGTCGTCGTGATGATCTGGACCGTGTGGTTCATGACCGAGATGTTCGAGTTCATGCGCACCATGCCGATGACGAGCTATTGAGATGGCTGCGACGGCGAGGATCGACGGCGCGACGATCGGGCGGTGGAGTCTCCGCCTGGATGCCGCGTACTGCGCCGTGCTCGGCGCGGCCGTGGCCCTCTTCGCCGGCCCCGTCGCCGAGGCGGTGCGCCTCCCGCTGCCGCTCGTCGTGGTGATCGGCGTCGCCGTCGTGGTCTGGGCCGGACTCGTCGCGTGGATGCTCGCCCGGCTCCCGCTGCGCCGCGCCCTGCGCTTCGTGATGCTCGCGAACCTGGCGGCCGCGCTCGCCGTCGGGGTCGTCTCGACCGCCGCGGCGACCGTGCTCGTCGTGCTCGCGGTGCTCGCGGTCGCCGTCGACGTCGCCCTCTTCGCGGTGAGTCAGGCGGTGGCGCTGCGGAGGCTCCCCGCGGCCGGGTAGCCCGCCGCGCGCTCAACGGTTCACGACGCCCCCGCATCCGATCGGATGCGGGGGCGTTTCGTGTGTGCCGCGCGTAACGGTTTGAAAACCTCACTAGGAAATGATGTTGTGTGTTTCAATAACTCACCCTAGGCTCGCAGACGTTCACGCCGACGGCCCCGCCGCGGCACCCGCGACGGGGCGACGGATGCCTCGGTGACACAAGGATGTGCGCAGTGACAGCACCGACCCTCAAGCGCTCGCTCGGCATGTGGGCCATCGTCGGACTCGGCCTCGGCTACATGGCCCCGGTGACCGTGTTCGACACCTTCGGCATCGTGAGCGACGAGACCGACGGCGTGGTGCCGATGGCCTACCTCGTCGGCCTCGTGGTGCTGCTGTTCACCGCCCTCAGCTACGGCGCGATGGTGCGCGCGTTCCCGGCCGCGGGCTCCGCCTACACCTACACGCGCGAGGCGATCCACCCCGCGCTCGGCTTCCTCGTCGGCTGGGCCTCGCTGCTCGACTACCTGCTGCTGCCCGTCGTGAACGCGGTGATCATCCGGCTCTACATGGAGCAGTTCTTCCCCGAGGTGCCGGGGGCGGTCTGGGTGGTCGGCGTGGCGGCGCTCCTCATCGGCCTCAACGTCGTGAGCGTCAAGGCGACCTCGCGGGTGAACGGCGTGCTGCTCATCGCCGCGCTCGCTGGCATCGCGGCGTTCCTCGTGCTCGCGGGGATCCAGATCTCGAAGGGCATGGGCACCGGCACGCTGTTCTCGCTGCAGCCCATCTGGCACGACGGCGTGCAGCTGACGGCGGTGCTCGCGGGCACCACGATCGTGGCGTTCTCGTTCATCGGCTTCGACGCGGTCACGATGTACGCCGAGGAGGCGAAGCACCCGAACGCCGTGCCGCGGGCCGTCCTGCTGACCGTGCTGATCGGCGGCGCGATCTTCTTCGCGGGGGCCTGGTTCGCCCAGTCCGCGTTCCCGACGCTCGACGGCTTCGAGTACACCGACGACACGCTGCCCGAGCTCGCCCTCTTCGTCGGCGGCCAGGCCTTCCAGCTGCTCTTCGTGGCCGTCGCCTTCGCCGCAGCCGTGGCGTCCGGCCTGTCCTCGCACGCGAGCGTCTCCCGCCTGCTCTACGTGATGGGCCGCAACGGCGTGCTCGCCCCGAAGCGCTGGTTCGGCGCGGTGAGCCCGCGCTTGCGCACCCCGGTCTTCACGACCGTGCTCGCCGGCCTCGTCGTGCTGCTCGCGATCACGCCCACGCTCGACCTCATCTCCTCGGTCATCAACTTCGGCGCGCTCATCGCCTTCACCTTCGTGAACCTCGCGGTGATCGCCCACTACGCGATCCGCCAGGGGCGTCGCCGCACCCCCGCCGACGTGGTGCGCTTCCTCGTGCTGCCGATCCTCGGCGCGGCCGGCACGGGGCTGCTCTGGGTGCACCTGAGTGGCGAGGCGATGGTGCTCGGCACCGTCTGGACCGTCATCGGCCTGATCGTCCTCTTCGCCGTCACCCGCGGTTTCCGCCGCCCGGTGGCCGAGCTCGGCATCGACGAGGCCGAGGCATCCGCGCCCGACGACGTGCCCACGGTGCCGACGCGCTGACCTCCGACCTCGATCCACCCCCAGAAAGGAACGCGAATGCGCAACCCCACCCGCACCAGGCGTCTCGTGGCGATCGGCACCGCGGCCGTCGTCACCGGGCTCCTCGCCGCGTGCACCCCGGCCACCCCGGCCTCCGACGCGGACGCCGCAGACACCGTGCTGACGAACGGCTTCGTCTGGACCGTCGACGCCGAGAACCGCGTGCAGCAGGCCGTCGCCATCACCGACGGCGAGATCGTCTACGTCGGCGACGACGCCGGCGCGAAGCAGCTCATCGGCGAGCGCACCGAGGTGATCGACCTCCACGGCAAGATGGTCATGCCCGGCATGCAGGACGCCCACGTGCACACCTTCCTCGGCGGCGACAAGCTCACGGCCTGCAACCTGAACTTCGAGTCGCTCACCATCCCGCAGTTCCAGGAGAAGATCCAGGCCTGCCTCGACGAGGAGGGCGACACCGACAAGCCGCTCATCGTCGAGACCTGGTATCGCCAGGCGATGCAGCCGCAGGGCGTGAAGGTCGACAAGAGCGTCCTCGACGCGCTCGACACCGACCGGGCGGTGCTCGTCTACACGACCGACGGGCACTCGGTGCTGCTGAACTCCAAGGCGCTCGAGGCCGCGGACATCACCTCGGAGCACTCCGGCCCGCCGCACATCGAGGTCGACGCGAACGGGGTGCCGAACGGCATCCTCGAGGAGGGCGCGGCGTTCATGGCGCGCGGCAAGATCGTGCCGCCGCGCACGCTCGACGAGAGCGTCGCCTCGGCGTCCGCCGCGATGTCGGCGCTCTCCGCCGTGGGCGTCACCGCGTACATGGACCAGCTCTCGGGCGAGGACGTCGCCGCCGCGATGACCGAGCTGCGCGAGCGCGGCGAGCTCACGACGCGCGTGTTCCTCGCGCCGAACATCTCCGCCGAGCTCGGCAAGGCCGACCCGCGCGCCGCGGTCGACGAGGTGCTCGCGTACCGCGAGCAGTGGGCGACGGATGCCTCGGCCCAGGAGCCGGGCATCGCGGTGAACAACGTCGCCGAGTTCGGCCTCGACGGGGTGCTGCAGGCGCCCGCGCTGACCGCGTCGTTCCTGGAGCCGTACTACGTGAACGTCGGCACCGAGGATGCGCCCGAGTGGCGGCCCGGCACCGACGCGGGCCCCGAGCCGGAGTACACGGCCGAGCAGATGGGCGCGATCGTCGCGCTGCTCCTCGACGAGGACATCACCCCGGAGCCGCACGCGATCGGCGACCGCGCCGTGCGCACCGCCCTCGACGCCTTCGAGATCGCCCGCGCCGAGTCCGACTCGGACACGCCGCTCGCCATCGCGCACGCGGAGTCGGTGCATCCCGACGACCTGGCGCGATTCGCGGAGCTCGACGTGCTGCCCGCGATGGGGCTGCAGTGGGCGAAGCCCGCGTTCGACTCGATCGACGCCGCCCGGGACACCCTCGGCCCGGAGCGCTTCGCCCGCACCGAGCCGATCGGCAGCCTCGCCGACGCGGGGGCGCAGGTCGCGAACGGCAGCGACTGGCCGGTCGACCCCCTGAACCCCTTCGCCTCGCTGCAGATCTCGATGACGCGCGAGAACCCCGAGGGCGGTGACCGCTTCCCCGGCAAGCTCGGCGAGGACCGCGGGCTCACGATCGAGGAGGCGATCCGCGCGATGACGATCAACCCGGCGCGCATCATGCACGGCGACGCCACGAGCGGATCGATCGAGGTCGGCAAGTACGCGGACCTCATCGTGCTCGACCAGAACCTCACCGAGATCCCGGTCGACGAGATCGTCGACACGAAGGTCGAGCTCACCCTGCTCGGCGGCAAGGCGGTCTACGGCGAGCTCTGAGCGGTTCTGAACCGCCTCACGCCGGGATCACGCCCGCCGGATCGTCGACAGCACCACGTCGAGGGTCCGGCGGGCGTCGTCCGGGGAGACGAGCCCGGCGAGCCAGCGCTGGCTCAGCCCCTCGACCGTCGCCGTGAGGATCTCCGCGACGGCCTGCGGCGCCGCGGCCGTCGCGATCGAGCCGTCGGCGAGGCCGCGCAGGATGCCGATGGTGAGCTGCTCGTTCCAGCGCTCGGTCGCCCGCCGCACCGCCTCGGCGAGCTCGGGGTCCTCGATGGGCAGCGCGGTGACCTCGTTCCAGATGAGGTTCAGGTCGCGCACCTCGGGGGAGTCGTCGAACTCGGCGTGCAGCGCGCTGCGCAGCGCCTCGTAGCCGCTCGCCTCGCGGTCGAGGTGCAGCAGGTTCACCGAGGGCGCGCGCTCGGCGGCGTACTGGAAGACGCCGCGGATCAGGGCCTGCCGGTTCGGGAAGTGGTAGTAGGTCAGCTGCGAGGTGACGCCGGCGCGCGCCGTGATGTCCTTCACGACGAAGGCGTCGAGGCCGCGCTCGCCGATCACCTGGGCCGCGGCGGCGAGGATCCGGTCGCGCTTGCTGGCGGGCTGCTGCGTCTCAACCGGCATCCGACGGCCCGTCTGCGAGGACCGCGCCCGTGGCCAGGGCGAGCAGTTCGAGCCCGCGCTCGACCGGAAGCAACGAGGAGCGCACCCGCTGCTGCAGCCCGTCGACGAGCGCCGTGAGCGCCGTCGCCGTCTCGGCCGGCGCCTCCGGGTGCGCCTCGGCGAGCTGCGGCACGGCCGCCGTGACGAGCCGGGTCATCCCGCCGTTCCAGCCGTGGAGCGTCCTGGCGAGGGCCGGGCGGATGGCCGGATCGAACGCCGCCGCCCGCATCGCCTCGGCGTACACGCGGTCCTGCCTGGCGGCCTCGGCGTCGACGCCGATGTGCTGGCTGAGCGCCGTGCGCAGCCGCTCGGCCGGCGGCAGCTCCTGCGGCGGGCGCCGGTAGGCGTAGTGGTCGAGCGCCTCGGCGAGCGCAGCGCGGACCAGGTCCTGCCGGTTCTCGAAGTGGTAGTAGAGGAGGCCGAGCGACACGTCGGCGGACTCCGCGACCGCCTCGACGGTGACGCCGCGCACCCCGTGCTCGCTCAGCAGCTCGGTCGCCGCGCCGAGGATCGCGGCACGCGTCGACGCGGCCTTCGAGGGCTTCTGCGCCGGCTCGGGCTTCGATGCCGTCGAGGGCTGCTGCGGTGCGGGCACGATCCGATTCTACGGGCGGATATCGCGGCGGCGTGTCGGGTGTGCGCGCGGTCGCTCCGCTCCGTAGTTTCGAAAATGTCTTCGAAGAACAGGGTTCCGGACGCGGGGCCCGAATTCATCCGAACGGTACGAAACACGAACACGAATGAAAGAGGGCGCATGGTTCGCTATCAGCATCCGTTCCCCAAGGCCGCCAACTACGACGCGTCCGATCCCTACGGCATGGACCCGCCGCCCCCGTTCCGCAATGGGGTGCCGCACCGAGGGGCCGACTACAACGGGCCGGCGGCGCAGAACCTCGCCCCGGTGCCGGCGATCGCCGAGGGCGTCGTCGACTGGAGCGCTTGGTACGACGGGCTCGGCAACGTCGTCACCATCAAGCACGCCGACGGCGCCTACAGCGGCTACTGCCACCTCACCGACCGCAACGTGAGCGTCGGCCAGACCGTCGCTCGTGGCGCGATCGTCGGTCGCGTGGGCGGCACCGCGACGAGCGGTTTCAGCTACGCGCCCCACCTCCACCTCACGATGGGCTGGAGTTCGGCCGCGACCCGTGGTGACGGTTCCTACTGGATCGACCACTTCGACCCCATCCCGTACATCGATCAGCGACTCAACGCACCAGAAAATGGAGACGACATGGCCAAGAGCTACCCCACCCGGACCGACTACCGCGGCGAGTTCACCCTCGGCGTGAATCAGGCGACGCAGATCCGGAACGCGAACGGCACCGATGCGAACATCGCGGCGACGCCGGATGTCGGACGGCTCTTCGTGACAGGCCACGTCTATGCCGAGGCGCCTTCGGGGCAGGCGCTGGACCTCTGGCTCGTGCTCTCGGACGTCTCGACTGGCTCGGAGTCGCCGCACTTCGTGGAACGGGCGGTCGCCGGCCCGGATGGACGCATCTTCGCGAATCCGACCTTCCAGCTCGGTCTCGCCTCGTCGCGTCGAGTGTTCTTCCGGGTTCAGGCTCCGTCGTCGAACACGGCGACGGTCAAGATCACTCGTCTCGCCGCGGACGCCACGCTGTTCCAGTGATCCGAGTGGCGTGAGCGGCGCATGAAGCGGGCGGGGATGCCGGGAAGCGTCCCCGCCCGTTCAGCTGAACACCAGCGACACGAGGACTGCGACCACGATCGCGGCGACGGGCGCCGCGGCGAACGTGACGATCACGGCGACGAGCGCGAAGCGGGCATCCGAGCGGCCGAGGCCACCGAGCCGCCGGGCGCTCGCAAGCCCCTTGGCGGCGAACACGATCGTGGTCACGGTGACGCCCAGGTAGGGCAGGAAGCCGATCCAGGCGACGATCACCCCGATCGTCTGGACGGTCGGCGACGGGGCGAACGTGAGGGTGATCGGCACGAGCCAGAACAGGGCTGCGACCGCGATGGCCCACGGTGCGAGCTTCCGGGCGGTCGTCGCGGAACGGTTGCTTGGCGGGGCCCAGGTCGTCGTCGGGGTCGCGGTCATGCTCGGGCGCTCCGTTCGTGCTTGCGGGTGCGGACGCTGCCCAGCGCCCAGCCGGCGGCGAAGGCGCCGATCGCGACCGCGAGCACGAGGAACGCGATGCCCCAGATGCGCTCGGGCGTCAGAGATCGTATTGGGCCCCGCCTAGAACGCCTTGGTATCGGTCAGGCGTCGGCAGCCCTCAATAGCATGGGGGCATGTGTGAGCGAACGTCCGGCGCCTGGCACTCGTCGAACGCGGTGGTTGACAGTTGAGTGCGAGCCGGAGCCGAGCACGCCGGGCAATGGCGGTGCGAGTCGAGCTCCCTCAATGGATTTTCGGCAGTCGACCGCATGACGTCGCCGAATTCTGTGGGTGGCACCTCCACGAGCGGGATGGTGTTTGGTACGCGCGGACGGCGGAGTCCGTCCGAGGGGCGAAGCCCGGGCTCCTGACGCACAGGCTTCTGAGTCGGGCTCGGAAGGCAGCCAGCCCCGACAGCTACGGCGCGGTGCTTCGACTCGCTCAGCATGACGAGCTCACTCGACCCCGCGAAGTCTGGGAACGGGTGATGGACGCCGACACGCGCCGTGCGGAATCCGGACAGCATGGAGATCTCGTGACTCTTCTTGGCGGAATCCAGATGCTTATTGCGGCAGCGCCGACCGCCGAGATGCTCCGGGATGTGCTGGCCCAGGTCGCAGAAAAGCGCGTCGGTCTCGTGTTCGAGAACTTCTCTATGCACATGGTGGAAGTCTCCGAGACGCTCAACCGACGGTACGGGATAACCCGGGTACTCCTGCGGGGCTCAGACAGGCCGAGTCCCGCGGATGTCGAAATCGGCGAGGTATTCGCGTCCGCGAGCGGTCAGATGAGCGACACCATCATTGGTCTCGCGGCGTATCTGAACCCGCTTTTCACCAGCTTGTCCCCCGCTGTGTGGGGCTTCGCAGTCGGCCGTCCGGGTGCGGCTATCGTTCTGCTGTTCGGTGAGCTTGTCGATGGAACCGCTAAGGACCACGGAGACACGCTCCGGCTCTACACGCCTGGGCACGGCAGTCAGCCGATACGCGAGTACCCCTCCACGGCGACTTGGGGGTCGTACCAGGCTGCACTCAAATGGTGGCTCCAACGACTCGACGTGCTATTCGGGGAGCTGACCAACCTCGAGTTGGCGGCGGTCGGCGGTGTTTTCGACCCGGAACGAGCGTTGCAGATCCAGTTCACCGTAGAACGGTTGTTCCGGGCAGCTCAATCCGTGGGTGCGACGGTGCGTGACCCGTTCGCCCGCCGGGCAGTTGCCTTCGAAGCGCTGGAGTCTCTCGTCGGCCTCAATCGAAGCTGGACGACTGAATCGCTTCTCTCGCTCAGCTATGCACGAGAGCGCCTTGCGCGACTCGAAACGGCGCTGCCTGGGGACGTTGCCAAGATTCTGCTGCCGCGAGCCCGCGCCGGTGTCGAAGCCCTGCGACAGGTCCAGGACGGGTTCTTCATTCGTACTATGCGTGACGGCGATGCGCTGCTACTGCCGGATAAGAACGGCGTCGAATCGCCCTATCGGCTTGAACGGGCGGCCGCGATGTGGCTGCGGCTGATGCGGAATGCTCAGCACGGATTCGACCGTGAGCTCAACATAACCGAGAGAACACTGCTCATGGCTCACGACGGAGAGATGCCAAAGGACCTCCCGGATCTGCTCTGGCTCTACGTTCTGGACGTTCTCACTTTCCCGCATGGACTCAAACCTCGCCCACGGTCCCAACGGCGGGGACGGTGATTTGCAGCCAGCGTGCACGAACCAAGTCGCGGGCGGCTCCTTTCGGGGACCACGCCTCGTGACCTGCTCTAACTGAACATCAAACTCCGCCTCAGGTGCGGGGCCAGCGTCCATGAAGGTGGCCGGGTCATTGGGTCATGATCTGATGATGAAATGGGAAAAGAGCGCAGGAAGCGACTGCGAGATAGCGGCGGTGTATCGGTTGATGCCCACGCGCACGCTATTGTGCGTTCCCTCAGCGAGATGACGGCAACGATATCCGGGTTCGATGCGGATCACCTCGCTGATGGGCTCGAGCTTGAGATTCGTCGATCGATCATAAGGATTGCCGACCTCGTGAAGGGCCAGCGCCCGCTCGAGCTCATCGAGCAAGCGCGTCTTCGCGCATTGCCCTGGCACACCGGCCAGCCGACGTACCAGGCCGGAATCGAGAACGGGTTCACCCTTGTCGAACTGATCGCGATTGCGGCGATGAAGACCGAGCCATCGAATGCTTCTTCCGTTACGCCTGATGAGATTGTCGACGAGTGTCTTGAAATCGCCGAGAAGTTGCGCGAGTTGGCCAGTGTTCGCGCCGTTGCGGGCGCTGATCCAAACGACCCGCTCGCCTGGATTGGTGTCTCGGTGCAGATTACGGAAATGTCGATGAGGGGGTCGTCGTACGCTGAGCTCCTAGAAGAGACCACGCGGGATCTCTTCGGCGACGAAGCTATTGACAGGAATTTGCGGCAGGCGACGGGCTTCGGAGTATCCGAGGTGATGTCGATCCTATCCGGGCTGCACGAGTTGCAAACACGAAACATGAACCGTCGCCAGGAGGGGGCCTTTCGTGAGTATGAGCGGGTCAGCTGGCGACGCGCCGTTGGACTCGCGACGGAAAGGGAGATGGCCGACGCGGCGGATCGCCTTGAGGGTGCGCTCCAGCCTGATGAGACCGCGGCGTCCGTTTCGGGCTCGGATATCGCTCGCCTAACTCAACTCCCACTCGAGACGGTGGAGGATGTCCTCGATGCATTCACTTGGCACGCTGCTGCCGATGGCGACGTTGAAGGCGCACTTCGCGCATTTCTGATCGGTGACAATCCGCTCCGCGCGACGCCAGTCGTACAAACCAGCTCGCAGCGAGCAATGCTCGTCCACCCTGCCCTGAAACAGGCCGCTATCCGCGAGCGTCTTGAGTCGGCGATGCGCTCGACCAGCGCCTGGGAGCAATATCAGTCGCATCGTGGGCGTCTGCTGGAGGAACGCACTCGGCGCGCGTTCGAGCGCCTGCTTCCATCAGCACGCACCTGGCATGCGTTCCATTACTACGTACCAGCGAACGGTGCAGAGGAAGCGCTGGGGCCCAACAGCTATACCAAGCGTGTCGAAGGTGACCACCTCATCGTGGTGGATGATGTCGCAATTGTCATCGAAGACAAGGCCGTGGCGCTCAGCTCGCAGTCTCGATCGGCGACCGGCTTTCGGCTGCGCAAGGACCTCACTGGGATCATCACGAAGGCGGCCGAGCAGGCTGACCGCCTGGTGAAGAGGATCCAGGCGGACAAGGGTATCCGGGTGCACGGAGTGGGCTGGCTTGACCTGCAAAGCGTCCGCGAGATTCACGCGGTGGCTGTAAGCCTGGAAGATCTCACGTCGACATCGACGGCTACAGCTGAGCTCGTTCAGGCTGGGCTGATTGCGGTGGAGTCCGTCCCCTGGACCGTCTCGATCCACGACCTCGATTTGATCGCCGAGCTTGTCGCTCACCCTGCGGAGTTCCTCTTGTACCTCCGCCGCCGCCGCCATCCCGAAGCGACTGTTCTCTACACCGCACCGGATGAACTCGATCTCTTCTTGTACTTCTTTGAAGCTGGCCTGTACGTGCAAGAGAATCCGGACGCGGTTCGATCCGTCTTCTCATTCCTACCCCAAGCCAGCGTGTCAGAGCGAGAGCGATGGCGCGAACAGACTCCTGGCGTGATCACGAGCCGTACCGACCCGCTTGACGCTTGGTATCTTGAGGACTACCTGCCAACGCGATCGGGGAAGGCGAAACGGCCATCCGCAGCGCCGAAGCCGCAGATGTCCCCCAGTCCTCTTGTTGCCCTCATCGAAGGCGTCGATCGTCTGTGCGGTTATGCGGCGATCTCGATTGATGCAACTCTTCTGTCGGGCGACACGAAAGCGCAACGGCGGATGGCGCGGTATGGGGGAGATGTCTCACGCGCGTCGGCAGGCGGAACGATCGAGCGAACTATCACTGTTCCCATACCAACTCTCGCCGACGGCGGTTGGATTCTCGTTTGGTCTACCTGCCCTACGGGCTGCGATCGCGGACGATGGGTGGCCTCGAAGCTCACGTACCTCAGGGCGAAGGGTCACCAGATTGGAGTCTCGAGGTCCGCACTGTTCGCGTTCGACGGGGCGACAGGAGAGATGTTCGGTGTCTTCTACCAGGCGATTCCGGGCGAACTCGGCCAATCCGAGTTGGCCATTCTTCCCAGGCTGCAGCCCGCGAGCGCAATGCGCTCCGCCGAGCAGGTGCGGATGATGATGGTCGGGCAGCGACCACAACCGCGCCGGAGGAAGAAGCGTCGCTAACCACGGCTTACTCTCAGGGTGGGCGTAGCGCGAACGCGGCGACAGGCGCGGTGGGATCTCGGCGCCCCGGGAGTGGCGAGTACCGCCCTTGTGTCGACAGCGAGGGACTCACGAACACAATGCCGCCACGCAGCGAACTGGGACGAGTTCCGCGAACCGGCCCGCGGCCATGGCCAGCGGTATACGCGAAGATCCTTCTGCAGGCGGTCCGACCGTGCCCCGATGTGCAGGCGAGGCTGGGGCGATAGGGCTGGAGGTCACCGTGCGCTACTCATGCTCTCGCAATTTGTCCCATCCGTAACCCGCCAAACCTCAATGGCACGTGCATGCCGCAACCTCACCGACCGCCCCGCAGACCCACCCACACCACAACAAAATGACCCCCGATCTCGCGGGGCTTCGCTGTGGCTCCGACCGGCATCGATCCGGTGACCCTTCGATTTCAGTGAGCTCTGGGCGGTTTCGCTCATCTTCTATGGATAATGCGCGTGCGCGTGCTCGTGCACGAGCTTGGCGACGCTGTCGGCCGTAAGCCCGAGCTCCCGGCGCGCAACGTCAGCCGCCTTCTTCGTCGGCGTCACCACGCGGGTCCTGCGACCCTGCATCGCCGCCTCCTTGATCCCAGCGTCGAGCATCGTCGTCTTGCCTGCGCCGGCGCTCTCCTCGACGGCGAGCGATTGAGCGGATGCCACGGCCGCGGCCGCTCGGCACGGGCCGCGAGCAGATCGCGCAGCCGGGTCTCGACAGCGAAGACGTGCACGGATATCAGTGTCTAGCCCGTTCACGAAAAGACTGTGTTGACGCGGTTCTGTTGTCAACCTTCGATTGATCCGCCACTTTCGACCGTTGGCATGTTTGCGGCGCCAGTCGCGCAGCTTCACTGCCGTGACCTCCGAGAGTTCTGACTCCTCACCGCTATGCTCGCGGCAACGTCCCTTTCCAGGTTTATTAGGAGCAGGCTTGCGATTCTTGTCCCAAGACCCAGATATTGAGACGATCGTTCGCCGGATCGAGGATGGTGACTACGATCTGCAACCCGACTTCCAACGGGGCGAGGTCTGGACTCTTCAGAAGAAGCGGCGGTTGGTAGATTCAATCCTCCGGGGATGGCACGTTCCTCCCGTCCATCTTGTTGTTGGCGAGGACGGTAGAAGTGACGTGCTCGACGGTCAACAACGCTTGACCGCCATTCGCGATTTCGTACGCGGACACTTCGCGGTGGACGGCAAGTTGGAGCCGCTGGATCCACGGATCCAGGAGCTGAACGGACTTCGCTACGCACAGCTGCCTGGAACTGTGGCCCGACAATTCCGCAAGTTCACGATCCGCGTTTTCGAGCTCGTCGACTATTCTCCAGACGAACCGCACGAGCTGTTTTTCCGGCTAAATCAACCGACCAGCCTCACTGAAGCCGAGAAGCGAAACGCGTTTGTCGGGGATGCGCGCAACCAAGTTCGCGAACTCGTAGATTGGGCAACTCGCGCAGGCCTCCTAACTGATCGCGTCGGCTTCTCTAATGCGCGCATGGCGTACGACGACATGCTTGCGCGCGTGCTGGTAACGATTGAGGCAAGAAGCCTGGAAGCCAAAGTTACCGCGTCCCTAGTCACCGCCCGATATCGTGTCGGCAAGCCCTTCGCGGACGAAGATGTGGATGTCCTTCGCGAATCCCTTCGTGTTGTCCTCAGCGCGCTCAATCCTGACGTGGCCTCTGACAAGATCCTTCGCCCCAACAAAGCGACTCTCCACACATGGCTCTGTTTCGGGGCGCAGATGGCACTCGTGGGAAGGGCCAACGAGTACGAGAGAGGACTCGCCGAAACAATTCGCGACTTGGAGTCAGCGCGCTGGCAGCGATCGTCGGGAGAACGGACGGGCGACCAACGAACCATTGCGCTCTTTCAAGATCGGAGTACCGCCCGCGTGGCTGACGTCTCGTCAGTCGTACTTCGTGACCTGATTGCGTGGATGTTCCTCGCCAGAAGCAGCGCGGCAACCGGGCCCGCTTCAAAACTCTCGCTTGCACAACGGGCCTGGCGGTTGGTCAATGACGAGGGCGATACCGAAGACACGTTGCTCGCGTTTGCCAACGAATCGAATTGGGGGGATCTCGGGTGGGGCTGAGACACGCTCAACTCTCCGCGGCGGTTGAGCGAGTTGGTGCACGTACTTACTCGACCTTCCTCAGCAATGTCAGTTTGAGGCTGGTGCTCCCGGGGTCGAAAGTCACTCAGCTAGACGTTGACGTGGCGCCGGGCGTCGGGGTTGTGACCGGCGGCAACGGCGCAGGGAAGACAACATTGCTGCGAGGGCTACAGACACTTGAGGACGTCCACAAAGCAGTCTGGCCGGAGCGCCTTGAGCAAGTCGAGGCGAAGGGTTGCACGTCGGGTGTGGCATGGGCCGTCACGCTCCAGCGAGCAGCTGGGGAAGGGCAAATATCTGTCTCCGTCAGCGAAGGTGACGCTCCGCGCTTGGTCTTCATAGACCCTGCGGAAGAGTCGCAACGCATTCGCAGACACTTCCAGGATGATGCCAATGCTCGTGATCTTCTTGAAGGAACTGACCCCGCACCGTTCGATGAGGTTTGGCTAGATCATGCGTCGAGGATCCTGCGTCGTGACTACGACCAGATCGAAGTGTTCGAAGTCGAAGGACCAGACGAAGATACCGTTGTCCCCTGGTTTCAGATCGGGGCAATGGGTGCAAACTACGACATTCTGAGCGCTGGGCGGGGCGAGCTTTCCGCGATGTACTTGCTCTGGAGGCTGGCGAGAGTCGAGGACGACACAATAGTCATCATTGATGAGCCGGAAGCGTGGCTTGCGTCATTCTCCCAAGCCCGGCTGAAGGAGACCCTCGCCTTTCTCAGCTCGGAGCAAGGACTCCACTTCGTTCTCACTACGCACTCCCCGGACTTGTATTTGGGTCTACCGGCGTCGCGAGTAACTGTGCTCGAGTCGCTCCCAAGCCCGGTCGCCTACGGGCCAATGAGTTCGCCGAAAGCCGCGCATTCGCTTGGTGCGCCAATCCGGCCGACTCTCGCGCTTCTGACCGAGGATGCGGTCGCGGCAGCGCTCACGGAGGCGATCCTTCGATACAACGATCCGATCTTGCTTGAGGGCGTAGAGATCTTCCATGCTCGGAACGGCGAATCTGCGCTCACCCAAGTGCAGCGCGAGTTCATCGACGGGCAAACGCGCCGACGCCGGCTCAACATGCAAGTTGTCCTTGATGGGGATCAGCGTCAACTTAATCGCGGCAACCGCGTGAAGTCCGACAAGCGAACCTATCTGCCGGGGAACGTTGCGCCTGACGCCATCTTGAAGAGTGTCGCGACCGCTGCAGTCTCCGGGCTAACCGATGCTCAGCTTAGACGTTTCGGTGTTGCAGACCCGGTCCAATTCCGACTGGCAGTCAGCGCCGCGGCCGGTTCTGACCACCACGACTGGTTCATCGAGGTCGCGAGAGGATTTGGGAGCTATTCGGCGACATGCGATGTGCTGGTCCGACTTTGCTCGGCCGATGCCGAATTCGCGGCAGATGCGGAGGCACTCGTGAAGGCGATCCTCAATGGGATGGCTTGAGCTTGGACACGCCAAGGCCGAATCTCACACCGAAGCGCACGGATTTCATCCCGCGCGTCCGCGTCGCCCGAGTGGAGCAGCCCGCGGTCGCGCGCTTTCGTGATCCAGCCTTGCGCAGTCGAGAGCGCGACGCAGTTGATCTGCGCCATCGTCGTGCTCGCGTTGGCGCCGCCCTGCTGGGTGAGCCGGCCGTGTTGCAGGGCGACCGGTACGTAGAAGCGCGGCACTTTCTTCGGGTCGCCGATCGCGTTGAGCAGGTCGCGCTCCCTGATCTTGTGGCCTGAGGGCAGAATGATCTTGCCGCCGTAGATCGTCTCCGTGCGCTTCATCGTGAAGAGGCGCTTGTTGATTCCAGCCTCGGTGCGGGCAGCCGGCAACTGGTGGAGCAGCTGGCTCGTGATCGGTTGGCCGCCCCGCCGAGGAAGGCTGATGACGCCGATGATGCGCATTTCCTCCGGCACAGCGAACGTCTGGCGCTGCAGGCGGACCATGACGTGGGTGTGCGTCGCACTCTTCTCAATGTATCGCCGGCGGCCGTCGAGCGTCTCGTTCTGGTCGGACTCGGCAACGTGGTATTCGTGGTGCGGGGTCCTCGCTTTCGGTCGCACGACTGAACGTCATCGGCACGCCGCCTTCATGCGATGGCACCGGCTCTGGCGCCACCCCTGAAACAAGAAAACCCCCGCTCTCGCGGGGGTTTCGCTGTGGCTCCGACCGGCATCGATCCGGTGACCTTTCGATTTTCAGTCGAACGCTCTACCAACTGAGCTACAGAGCCTCGGGGCATCCGATGAAACGGTGCCTCGATAAGGAGAAAGCCCCTTCTCTCGAAAGGGAAAGGGCTTGTCGCCTGAGCGACCCTGACGGGACTTGAACCCGCGACCTCCGCCGTGACAGGGCGGCACGCTAACCAACTGCGCCACAGGGCCTCGTAATGAGACTATTCAATTGTAAAACCTTCGAGAGTGACCCCAACGGGATTCGAACCCGTGCTGCCGCCGTGAAAGGGCGGTGTCCTAGGCCACTAAACGATGGGGCCGGGTGGAAGTGCTTGCGCTCTCCCGCCGACAGCCAAGCATACGGGTTTCCCGCCGAGATTCCAAAACGAGGCCGGCGATCATTCCGACGGCCCGTCGGTGCCCCTTGGACATGCCCGCCGAAATGCCGTTCGCCCCGCGAATCCATGCCTATCGTGGCTCTGATCGCCTCAAGCTGAGCTTGAACCACAAGCTCGACCCAGAAGCTCGAACCACATTACGGCGCGGGGGCCCGAGCCCGCGTGGACGGGGAACCATGTACCGAACCACAGTCAACCGCCCGACGACGAAGCGCCGAACCCCGGCGCGGCTGCGCCGTGCCCTGGCGACCCTGCTCGCCGCGGGGCTCGCCGTCACCGGCACGGTGCTCGGCGCGAGCCCGGCCGTGGCCGCCGACTATCCGACGTGGGATGAGCTGCAGGCGGCGAAGGCCGACACCGCGGCCGCCGCCGACGCGGTCGCCGAGATCACCTCGCTCATCGCCCAGCTCGAGCAGAACGTCGCGACGACGCGCGCCGAGGCGGAGAAGCGGATGGCGGAGTTCCTCGACGCGCAGCAGCGCTACGACGACGCCGCCCGCAAGGCCGGGGAGATCGAGCAGCTCGCGCAGGAGACCGCGGCCGAGGCCGCCGATGCCAAGAAGAACGCCGGCCAGGTCGCGGCGCAGCTGTACCGCTCCGGCGGCGGCGACCTGAGCGTCGACCTCTTCCTCGAGTCCGGCGACGAGTTCGCGACCGACGCGCTGCTCTCCAAGCTCGGCAACATGGAGAAGATGGTCGAGCGCACTTCCGAGGTGTACCGCAGCGCCCAGTCCAAGTCGAACGACGCGGAGTCGCTCGGCGAGCAGGCCGAGGTCGCCAAGGCCGAGCGCGAGAAGCTGCGCATCGCCGCCCAGGACGCGCTCGCCGCGGCCCAGGAGGCGCAGGCGGCCGCGGAGGCCGCGCTGAGCGAGTCGCAGACGAAGAAGGTCGAGCTCGACCAGCAGCTGAAGTTCATGAAGGATGCCGAGGCGAAGACCACGGCGGCCTATCAGGAGGGCGAACGCATCCGGAAGGCCGAGGAGGAGAAGCGCCGCCGCGAGGCGCTCGCCGCCGGCTCCCCGGGCACCGTCGCGAGCTCGGGCTGGGCCCGCCCCGCCTCGGGCTACATCTCCGACGGCTACGGCGCCCGCCCGATCATCTGCGGCGGCGGCTACTGCTCGAGCGGCTTCCACTACGCCTACGACATCGCCACCGGCTGCGGCGCGCCGATCTACGCGGCCAACAGCGGCACGGTCTCGATCGCGGGCTGGAGCGGCAGCTACGGCAACTACGTGAAGATCAACCACGGCGGCAACATCTCGACCGGCTACGCCCACATCCGCGAGGGCGGCATCCTCGTCGGCGCGGGGCAGTGGGTCTCGGCCGGCCAGCAGATCGCGTGGAGCGGCACGACCGGCGCCTCCACCGGCTGCCACCTGCACTTCGAGGTCTGGGACGGCTGGGACCGCATCAACCCCGGCCCCTTCATGTCGGCACGAGGAGTGAACCTTGGCTGAGAACCGCACCCGCCCGGTCTCCCGGGTGAAGCCCGCGACCGTGTTCTCCGCGGTCGCCGTCGGCGCCGTGACGGCGTCGCTCGGCGTCTCCGGCGCCCCGGCCTTCGCCGTCGACTACCCCTCGTGGGGCGAGATCGAGCAGGCGAAGCAGAACGAGCAGACCAAGCAGGCGGAGATCGCCCGGCTCGGCGAACTGCTCGCGGGCCTGCAGGCGACGGCGGATGCCGCGGTGCGCGACTCGCAGATCGCCGCCGAGGCGTACCGGCAGACCGTGATCAAGCGCGACGAGGCCGTCGAGCGCGAGGCGACGCTCGGCAAGCAGGCCGACGAGGCCGAGGCCGTCGCCGAGATCTCGAAGATGCGGGCGGGGCTCATCGCCGCGCACCTCGCGAAGGCCGGCGGCAACGACCTGACGACCTCCCTCGTCTTCTCGGGCGACAGCGCCGGGCTGCTGAAGCAGCTGGGCATGGCGTCGAAGCTCGGCGAGCAGTCGACCTCGGTCTACGAGCAGGCGCTCGCCGACCGCAACGCGGCCGACTCGCTGCGCGAGCAGGCCGACGCCGCCGCGAAGGAGCGCAAGAAGCTCGCCGACGACGCGAAGTCCCAGTACGACGACGCCCAGTCGAAGGCGGATGCCGCGACCGCGGCGGTCGCGGAGCAGGAGCGTCGCTCCGCGGAGCTCTACGCCCAGCTCGCCCGGCTCAAGGACACCACCGCCGAGCTCGAGCGCGAGCGGGTGGAGGGCATCGCCCGCGAGGAGGCCGAGGAGGCCCTGCGGCCCGACCCGCCCGCCACGGGCGGTGGCAACACCGGTGGGGGCAACACCGGCGGCGGCAACACCGGTGGGGGCAACACCGGCGGCGGCGGGACGACCCCGCCGAAGCCGACGACGCCCCCGAAGCCGACCACCCCGAAGCCGCCGAACCAGAGCGCGGTCGAGTCGGCCATCTGGTACGCCTCGCAGCAGCTGGGCGAGCCGTACCGCCTCGGCGGCGCCGGCCCCGACGTCTGGGACTGCTCGGGCCTCACGAAGATGGCCTACGGCTACGCCGGCATCTACGTCGGCACGCACTCGGCGACGAACCAGTACTACACGCTCGCGGGCCAGGGCAAGGCGGTGTCGCTCGGCAGCATCCAGCGCGGCGACCTGCTGTTCTGGGGATCCGGCGGCGACTACTACCACGTCGCGATCTACCTCGGCGGCGGACGCATCCTCGAGGCGCCGCGCGAGGGCGTCCCCGTGCGCGAGTACTTCATCTGGGGCAGCCCAGCGGCGGCCGCCCGCCCGACCGGCTGAGCCGCTCGCGGCAGACGACGAAGGGGGCGAGCCGATCGGCTCGCCCCCTTCGTGCGTTCGGTTCGGCTCAGTGGCCGGGGAAGGCCTCGATCGCCTTCTGGATGAGCGCCTCGGCCTCGGCCGCGTTCGCCCAGCCCTCGGTCTTGACCCACTTGCCGGGCTCGAGGTCCTTGTAGTGCTCGAAGAAGTGCTCGATCTCCTTCTTCGTGTACTCGGGGATCGTGTCGACGTCCTGGATGTGGTTCCAGCGCGGGTCGCCCGCGGGCACCGCGATGACCTTCGCGTCGCCGCCGCCGTCGTCGGTCATGTGGAAGACGCCGACCGGGCGCACCTTCACGCCGACGCCGGGGAACAGCGGGTACTCGAGCAGCACCAGCACGTCCAGCGGGTCGCCGTCGTCGCCCAGCGTGTTCTCGAAGAAGCCGTAGTCGGTGGGGTAGACGAAGCCCGTGTAGAGCACGCGGTCGAGGAAGACCCGGCCGGTCTCGTGGTCGACCTCGTACTTGTTGCGGCTCCCCTTCGGGATCTCGATGACGGCGTTGTACTCGCCCATGTGCTCTCCTTGTGTGAAGTCCCGCCGGGCACCTGGCGCGCGGCGGAATAAGGTTACCTCGATGCCTTCAGACGACCGCACGGCGGAGCGCCGGCCCCGCCTCACTCCGCCGATCGCCGATGCCCGCCGCGCCGTGCGCGCCGTGCTCGAGCCCGTCGATCCCGCCGAGACCGGCGCGCCCGCGCCGCTCGCGCTCGTCGCGCTCTCCGGCGGCGCGGATTCCCTCTGCCTCGCGGCGGCCGCGGCGTTCGAGGCGCCGCGAGCGGGATGGCGCGCGGGCGCCGTCGTCGTCGATCACGGACTGCAGGCGGGCTCCGCCGAGGTCGCCGAGCGGGCCGCCGCCACGGCCCGGGAGCTCGGGCTCGATCCCGTGCTCGTGCGCCGCGTCGAGGTGCCGGCCGCAGGCCAGGGGCCCGAGGCATCCGCCCGCGCCGCCCGCTACGCCGCGCTCGACGAGGCCGCCGCCGAGACCGGCGCGGTCGTCGTGCTGCTCGGGCACACCCTCGACGACCAGGCCGAGACGGTGCTGCTCGGCCTCGCCCGCGGCGCCGGGGGAGCGAGCCTCATGGGCATGCCGCAGCGGGCCGGCCGCTACGTGCGGCCGCTGCTGGGCCTCCGCCGTGAGACGACGCGGCAGGCGTGCCTCGACGCGGGGCTGGGCTTCTGGGACGACCCGCACAACAGCGACCCCGGCTACGCCCGGGTGCGGGTGCGCGAGCGAGTGCTGCCCGTGCTCGAGGCCGAGCTCGGACCGGGCATCGCCGAGGCGCTCGCCCGCACCGCCGAGCAGCTCCGAGAGGACGAGGCGGCCTTCGACGAGCAGCTCGAGGAATTCATCGAGGAGATCTGCGAGCCCGCCGAGGCCGGCATCGCGGTGTCGGCCGCGGTGCTCGCGGCCAATCCCGCAGCCCTCCGCCAGCGCATCATCCGGCACGTCGTCGGCAGCGAGTTCGGCGTCGCGCTCAGCCGGGTGCAGACGCTCGAAGTCGCCCGGCTCGTCACCGACTGGCACGGTCAGGGCCCAGTCGCCCTCCCGGGCGGAGCCGTCGCCACCCGCGCGGGGGCGCACGTCGTGTTCTCGGCGACCGGCGCGACCGAGATCCTGCCGCACGATCACTGATCGGGGCACGGATCGGGGTGCGGCGTCGCCTAGGATCGTTCCATGCACGCGAGCGACATCGAGGGCGACCTCACCGAAGTCCTGGTGACCGAATCCGAGATCCACGCGAAGCTCGCTGAGCTCGCCCGGCGCATCGAGGCCGACTACGAGGGGCGCGACCTGCTGCTCGTCGGCGTGCTGAAAGGCGCGGTCATGGTCATGGCCGACCTCGCGCGCGAGCTGCGTCCGCACCTGAACATGGACTGGATGGCCGTCTCGAGCTACGGCGCCGGCACCCAGTCCTCCGGCGTCGTGAAGATCCTGAAGGACCTTGACAGCGACCTCACCGGCCGCGACGTGCTCATCGTCGAGGACATCATCGACTCGGGCCTCACCCTCAGCTGGCTGCTCGAGAACCTGCGCTCGCGCGGCGCGGCGTCCGTCGAGGTCTGCGCCCTACTGCGCAAGCCCGACGCCGCCAAGGTCGAGGTCGACGTGCGCTACCTCGGCTTCGACATCCCGAACCAGTTCGTCGTCGGCTACGGCCTCGACTACGCCGAGCGCTACCGCAACCTGCGCGACGTCGCCATCCTCGCGCCGCACGTCTACAGCTAGCGCAGCCCTCAGCGGCAGTACCCATGGTCCGCTTCGGGACTGCTGCGCAGCCCTCAGCGAACACACATCCAGCGATCAGCGGGTGAACGGTAGCCTGGCAGCACCATGAACATGAAGAAGATCCTGCGCGGACCGGTCATCTACATCCTGATCGCCGCGATCGTGGTGTGGATCGGTGCGAGCCTCATCACGGCCTCCGGGTTCAAAGAGGTGTCCACGCAGGAGGGCCTCGAGCTCCTGAAGGACGGCAAGGTCGCCGCCGCGAAGATCGTCGACGGCGAGAACCGGGTCGACCTCACGCTCGCGAAGGCCGATGAGAAGCTCGGCACGCAGGTGCAGTTCTACTACGTCACGCCCCGCGGCGCCGACGTGATCGCGGCCGTCGACGACGCGAACCCGAAGGACGGCTTCAACGACGAGGTGCCGCAGCCGAACTGGTTCCTCTCGATGCTCGGCATCCTGCTGCCGCTGCTGCTCATCGGCCTCTTCTTCTGGATCATGCTCTCGGGCATGCAGGGCGGCGGAAACCGCGTCATGCAGTTCGGCAAGTCGAAGGCGAAGCTCGTCTCGAAGGAGAGCCCGAAGGTCACCTTCGACGACGTCGCGGGTGCCGACGAGGCCATCGAGGAGCTCCACGAGATCAAGGAGTTCCTGAAGGAGCCGGCGAAGTTCCAGGCGGTGGGCGCGCGCATCCCCAAGGGCGTGCTGCTCTATGGCCCTCCCGGCACCGGCAAGACCCTGCTCGCGCGCGCCGTCGCCGGCGAGGCGGGCGTGCCCTTCTACTCGATCTCGGGCTCCGACTTCGTCGAGATGTTCGTCGGCGTCGGCGCGAGCCGCGTGCGCGACCTCTTCGACCAGGCCAAGCAGAACGCCCCGGCCATCATCTTCGTCGACGAGATCGACGCCGTCGGCCGGCACCGCGGCGCCGGCATGGGCGGCGGCCACGACGAGCGCGAGCAGACGCTGAACCAGCTGCTCGTCGAGATGGACGGCTTCGACCCCAAGACGAACGTCATCCTCATCGCGGCGACGAACCGCCCCGACATCCTCGACCCGGCGCTGCTGCGCCCCGGCCGGTTCGACCGCCAGATCGGCGTCGACGCGCCCGACCTCAAGGGCCGGCAGAAGATCCTCGAGGTGCACTCGAAGGGCAAGCCGCTCGCGAAGGGCGTCGACCTCGAGGTGCTCGCGCGCAAGACCCCGGGCTTCACGGGCGCCGACCTCGCGAACGTGCTGAACGAGGCGGCCCTGCTCACGGCCCGCTCCAACGCGCAGCTCATCGACAACCGCGCCCTCGACGAGGCCGTCGACCGCGTGATCGCCGGCCCGCAGCGTCGCACCCGCGTGATGAAGGACAAAGAGAAGCTCATCACGGCCTACCACGAGGGCGGCCACGCCCTCGCGGCGGCGGCGATGAACTACACCGACCCGGTCACGAAGATCACGATCCTGCCCCGCGGCCGCGCACTCGGCTACACGATGGTGCTGCCGCTGGAGGACAAGTACTCCGTCACCCGCAACGAGCTGCTCGACCAGCTCACCTACGCGATGGGCGGCCGCGTCGCCGAGGAGATCGTGTTCCACGACCCCTCGACCGGTGCGTCGAACGACATCGAGAAGGCCACGGCCACCGCCCGCAAGATGGTCACCGAGTACGGCATGTCGGCGAACGTCGGCGCGGTGAAGCTCGGCCAGTCCTCGGGCGAGATGTTCCTCGGCCGCGACATGGGCCACCAGCGCGACTACTCGGAGGGCATCGCCGAGAAGGTCGACGCCGAGGTGCGCGCGCTCATCGAGCAGGCGCACGACGAGGCGTGGCAGGTGCTGAACGACAACCGCGACATCCTCGACAAGCTGGCGGCCGAGCTCCTCGAACAGGAGACCCTCGACCACAACCAGATCGCCGAGATCTTCCGGGACGTGCGCAAGCTGCCCGAGCGCCCGCTGTGGCTCTCGAGCGACAAGCGCCCAGTCTCCGACGTGCCGCCGATCGCCTTCCCGACCGAGAAGATGCCGATCGACGCCGGCCTCGTCGACGGCGGCATCGACTCCGACGTGACGCCCGAGGAGCCGGCGGCCGAGCCGAAGGCGCCGCGGTCGAACCCGCGGCCGGCGACGGCCTGAGCCGTGACGGGGCGGGGATGACGACACCCGGCGTCGACCAGGAGCGCATCGAGCGCGCCGTGCGCGAGATCCTGCTCGCGATCGGCGAGGACCCGACGCGGCCCGGGCTCGCCCGCACCCCGCAGCGGGTGGCGGAGGCGTACGCGGAGTTCTTCGGCGGGCTCGCCGTCGACCCGCTCGTGCACCTCGCCGACGCGGTGCCGCTCGACGCCGGCATCCGCCGGGCGAAGGGCGGGGCGGATGCCGACACCCCCACGACCTCGGATGCGGTGGTGCTGCGCGACCTCGACTTCCGCTCGGTGTGCGAGCACCACCTGCTGCCCTTCGTCGGCACGGCGCACGTGGCTTACCTCCCCGGCGACCGCGTGGTCGGTCTCGGCCGCATCCCGGCCGTCGTCGACACGCTCGCGAGCCGCCCGCAGCTGCAGGAGCGGCTCGCTGAGGAGATCGCCGACGCGCTCGAGACGGGCCTGGAGCCGAAGGGCGTGCTCGTCGTGCTCGACGCGCAGCACCGTTGCGTCACGACCCGCGGCTCCCGCCAGGAGCGCAGCTCGACCGTGACGATCGCGAGCCGGGGCGCCCTCGCCGAGCCCGCGGCGCGGGCCGAGATCGTCGCCCTCATCGGGGCCCCGCGTGACTGACGTGCCCACCGTGCCGGTGACGCCGCTCGTGATGGGCGTCGTGAACGTGACGCCCGACTCCTTCAGCGACGGCGGACGCTGGTTCGATCCCGAGCTGGCCATCGCGCACGGCCTGGAGCTCGCGGCGGCCGGTGCCGAGCTGCTCGACGTCGGCGGGGAATCGACGCGGCCGGGCGCCGCGCGGGTGGAGCCCGCCGAGGAGCTCCGCCGGGTCATCCCCGTCGTCACCGAGCTCGCCGCCCGCGGCCACCGGGTGAGCGTCGACACCATGCGCGCCTCGACCGCGCAGGCCGCCGTCGAGGCGGGTGCCGAGCTCATCAACGACGTCTCCGCCGGGCTCGCCGACGAGGCCATGGCCGAGATCGCCGCCGCGAGCGGCGCCCGCTACGTCGCGATGCACTGGCGCGGCCACTCCGACCGCATGGACGGGCTCGCCGAGTACGACGACGTCGTGCGCGAGGTGCGCGACGAGCTCGCCGCCCGGGTCGACGCCCTCGTCGCCGCTGGCGTCGCCCCCGAGCGAATCGTGCTCGACCCCGGGCTGGGCTTCGCCAAGCGCGCCGAGCACAACTGGCAGCTGCTCGCCGGCCTCGGCGAACTGCAGGCGCTCGGCTTCCCCGTGCTCGTCGGCGCGTCCCGCAAGCGCTTCCTCGGCGGCCTGCTGCCCGATGGCGCCCCGGTCGAGGCGAGGGACTTGCCGACCGCTGTGGTGAGCGTGCTCTCGGCGCAGGCCGGGGCTTGGGCGGTGCGCGTGCACGACGTCGCGGCGACCCGGCTCGCCCTCGACGTCCTCGGAGCATGGCAGCATGGAGCACGTGGTTGACGCGCGCACCGGGGGAGACCGGATCACCCTGACCGGGCTGCGCGTGTTCGCGCACCACGGGGTCTTCGACTTCGAGCGCGCCGACGGCCAGGAGTTCGTGATCGACGTGACCGTGTTCGTCGACCTGGCCGCGGCGGCCCGCGGCGACGAGCTCGCGCGCACCGTGCACTACGGCGAACTCGCCGAGGCCGTCGTGCAGGGCGTCGAGCGCGACCCCGTCGACCTCATCGAGACCGTCGCCGAGCGGGTCGCGCAGATCGCCCTCGGCTTCGAGGCGGCCGAGGCCGTCGAGGTGACGGTGCACAAGCCGCAGGCGCCCATCCGCGTGCTCTTCGACGACGTCGCCGTCACGATCACGAGGAGCCGAGCGTGACCCGGGCCGTCGTCGCCTTCGGCGCGAACCTGGGCGATCGCGAGGCGACCATCGCCCAGGCCGTCGCCGCGCTCGCCGACACCCCCGGCGTCGAACTCGTCGCGGTCTCGCCCGTGTACGAGACGCCGGCCATCAAGCTCTCCGGCGTCGACCACCACGCCCCCGGCTACCTCAACGGCGTGCTGCTGCTCGAGACCGAGCTCGGGCCGCTCGCCCTGCTCGACGTGCTGCAGGGGCTCGAACAGGCCCACGGCCGGGTGCGCGAGGAGCGCTGGGGCGACCGCACCCTCGACCTCGACCTCATCGACCACGGCGGTGCGCAGTTCACCGACGCCCGGCTCGAACTGCCGCATCCGCGGGCCTGGCAGCGGGCCTTCGTGCTGCAGCCCTGGCTCGACGTCGACCCCGACGCGGTCGTCGCGGGCCGAGGCACGGTGGCCGAGCTCCGCGCCGCGGCGAGTGACGAGGTGCACCGCCGATGAAGCGCACCCACGCCCCCGTGATCGTCGCGTTCGTGGCGCTCGGCCTCGTGCTCGGCTACCTCGGCGACCTCGCGATCGTCACCGCGGGCGGCAACGCTCTGGTCCCGCCGGTCTCGCTGCCGATCACGCTCGTCGGCGTCGGCGCGGTCGTCGTCGCCCTCGCCTGGCCGATCCGCCGCGCGGTCAAGGGCACCGGACGCCGGGTCGACCCGTTCCGCGCGATGCGCGTCGCCGTGCTCGCGAAGGCATGCAGCCTGAGCGGCGCGCTCGTCGCCGGCCTCGGGCTCGGCATCACGCTCTTCCTGTTGAGCCGCACCGTGGTGCCCCAGGCGGGCACCGTCTGGCTCGCCGCGGCGACGGCGATCGGCGCCGTCCTGCTGCTCGCCGCCGGCCTCGTCGCCGAGCACTTCTGCACGCTTCCGCCCGACGACCCCGAGGATGAAGAGCCCGCCCATGCCTGAACAGTCGGACCACCCTGAGCAGCAGCCCGCGCACCGCTTCACGCCCGACGCCGAGTGGCGCCGCGTCTCGCCGAAGTACCTCGTCGTCGAGGTGATCGGCTCGATCGTCACGACCGCGATCATCGTGGCCGCCCTGCTCGTCGCCTCCTCGCTCTGGGGGCTCTGGTGGGCGCCGTGGGCCGCCGGCGCGGTGGCGCTCGTCGCGCTCGTCGCGATCGCCCTGGAGCCCCGCCGGGTGCGCTCGATCGGCTACCGCCTCCGCGAGGACGACCTGCTGTTCCGCCGCGGCATCATGTTCCAGCGCCAGGTCGCGGTGCCCTACGGCCGCATGCAGCTCGTCGACATCACCCGCGGGCCCGTCGCCCGCGCGCTCGGCCTCGCCGAGCTGAAGTTCGTGACCGCCGCGGCCGCCACGGCGGTCACCGTCCCCGGCATCCCCGAGGCGGAGGCCGACCGCCTGCGCGACGAGCTCGTCGCACTCGCCGAGTCCCGGCGGGCGGGCCTGTGAGCGGAGCCGCCCCCGCAAAGCCCGTCGTCGACCTCGCCGACGGCGAGTGGCACCGGCTGCACCCGGCGAGCCCGCTGCTGCGCGGCGGCCTGGTGTTCATCGCGATCGCGGGCTTCGTGATCGCGAACCTGCGCGAGCGGGTCGTCGAGTTCTTCCTCGTGATCTTCGCCCCCGGCCAGCTCGACGACGGCTTCGGCGAGTGGAGCGACGAGAACGACTGGGGCCGCGACCCGATCGGCGGCATCGTCGCGAACAACCTCGTCGGCTGGGCGCTGCTCGGCGTGCTGCTCGTCGTCGTGCTCGTGATCGCCGGCTTCTGGCTGTCCTGGCGGATGCACACCTTCCGCGTCACGCCCGAGGCGGTCGAGGTGCGAAGCGGCATCCTGTTCCGCTCGCACCGCAGCGCCAGGCTCGACCGCATCCAGGGCATCAACATCACCCGGCCGGTGTTCGCCCGCCTGTTCGGCGCCGCGAAGCTCGAGGTGCAGGTGGCGGGCCAGTCAGGCAACATGCAGCTCGCCTACCTCGGCTCCTCGCTCACCGACGGGCTGCGTCGCGACATCCTGCGCCTCGCCTCCGGCGCGCGGGCGACGAAGAGCGGCCCGGCCTCCGCCGTCGCGCTGCCGACCGTCACGAGCGGCGACGCGGCCGCCGAGCCGCTGCCGGGCGCCGCGCCGGCGGCCGAGCCCGCCACGATCGGCTCGCGCGCGGGCGCGATCGTCGGCCAGCGGGTCGACGAGTTCCTGGCCCCCGAGCTCGATCCCGAGCTCGCCCCGCCCGAGTCGGTCGTGCACATCCCCGTCGGGCGCATCGTCGGCTCGACCCTGCTCGGCGGCGCCGCGCTGTGGATGCTCGCCCTCGCCGGCATCGTCGTGGCGGGCATCGTCAGCCGTCAGCTCTGGATGCTGTTCACCTTCGTCCCGGCCGCGATCGGCATCGTGAGCTACCTCTGGTCGCGCATCACGAAGTCGCTGCGCTACTCGATCGCGGGCACGCCCGACGGCGTGCGGGTCGGCTACGGCCTGCTCTCGACGGCGAACCACACCATCCCGCCCGGCCGCATCCACGCCGTCGAGGCGACGCAGTGGATCTTCTGGCGCCCCTTCGGGTGGTGGTCGGTGCGCATCAACGTCGCCGGTCAGTCCGTGACGAACGGCTCGGAGGCGGCGCAGCGCACGCAGGTGCTGCCCGTCGGCACCGCCGAGGACGTGCAGCGCGTCATCGCCCTGCTGCTGCCCGAGGCGGCCGAGGACGGCGCCGTCGCCGCGCAGATCGGCAGCGGGCTCACCGGCCGCGCCGGGCGTGAGGGCGACCGCTTCTCGGCGACGCCGAAGCGGGGCGCCTGGCTGCACCCTTTCTCGTGGCGGCGCATCGGCTGGTCGGTGTCCGACGGCATCGCCCTGCTCCGGCGCGGCTCGCTCGTGCGGCGGCTCGTGCTCGTGCCGCTCGCGCGGATGCAGTCGGTAGCGCTCTCCGCCGGGCCGGTGCGTCGGGGGCTCGGGCTCGCCGAACTGCGGCTGCACACCGTCGTCGGGCCCGTCGTGCCGAGCCTGCCGGTCATCGACCGCGAGGCCGGCGAGGCGCTCTTCGCGCAGCTCGCCGACGAGGCCGTCGAGCGCGCGAACGAGGACCGCTCGCAGCACTGGGGACGGGAGACGGCGGATGCCTGAGCGGGCCGGACGCCTCGGGGTCGGCACGGTCGGGGCCGGCCGGGTCGGCGCGGTGCTCGCCGCCGCACTCGGCGGCGCGGGGCACGCCCTCACCGGGGTGACCGCCGTCTCTGACTCGAGCCGGGAGCGCGCCGACGCGATGCTGCCCGGCGTGCCCGTGCTCACCACTCCGGAGGTCGTCCGCCGCAGCGAGCTCGTGCTGCTCGCCGTGCCCGCCGCCGAGCTGCCCGCCCTCGTCGAGGGCCTCGCCGCGACGGGCGACTGGCAGCCGGGCCAGCTCGTGCTGCACACGGCCGCCGAGTACGGCGCCGGCGTGCTCGATCCCGCCCGTCGGGCCGGGGCCATCCCGCTCGCCGTGCACCCCGTGATGAGCTTCACCGGCACGAGCATCGACCTCGCCCGGCTCGCCGGGGCGTGGTTCGCCGTCACCGCGCCCGCGCCCGTGCTGCCGATCGCGCAGGCGCTCGTCGTGGAGATGGGCGGCGAACCGTTCGTCGTCGAGGAGTCCGCGCGCCCGGCCTACGCCGAGGCCATCGGCACGGCCGTCTCGTTCTCCTCGGCGATCGTCGACCAGGCGAGCGGCATCCTCGGCGGGCTCGGCGTGAGCCGCCCGGGCGCGGTGCTCGCCCCGCTCGTGCGCAGCGCGGTCGAGAACGCCCTGGCCCGGCACGACGAGGGACCGGGGCTCGACGGCCCGACCGGTCTCGGCGAGCCGGGCGCGCACGACGATCCCCTTGGAGGACGCTGGTGAACGACACGACGCCCGCCGACCTGCCCGCCGACCTGCCCGCCGTCGTCGGCACGATCGCCGAGCTGCGGGCCCGCGTGGCCGAGGCGCGGGCCGGCGGGGCATCCGTCGCCTTCGTCCCGACCATGGGCGCCCTGCACGACGGCCATCTTGCGCTCGTCGCGCGCGCCCGCGAACTCGCCGAGCTCGTCGTCGTCTCGATCTTCGTGAACCCGCTGCAGTTCGGGCCGAACGAGGACCTCGAGCGCTACCCGCGCACCCTCGACGCCGACGTCGCCGCGCTCCGCGGCACCGGCGCGGCGCTCGTGTTCGCCCCCGCCGTCGACGAGATGTACCCCGACGGCCCGACGCAGACGCGCATCGTCGCGGGCGAGGTCGGCGGGCTCTACGAGGGCGCCTCCCGGCCGGGGCACTTCGACGGCATGCTCACGGTCGTCGCGAAGCTGCTGCACCTCGTGCAGCCCGACGTGGCCGTGTTCGGCCAGAAGGACGCCCAGCAGGTGCACCTCGTGCGCCGCATGGTCCGCGAGCTCGACTTCCCCCTCGACATCGAGGTCGTCGAGACGGTGCGCGAGGCCGACGGGCTCGCGCTCTCCAGCCGCAACCGCTTCCTCGGCGAGCCGGAGCGGCGCACGGCGCTCGTGCTGTCCGAGGCGCTCGCCGCGGCCGCCGCTGCGGCACCGCAGGGCGCCCAGGAGGCCCTCGCCGAGGCGGTCGCCGCGTTCGGCGACCACGACGGCGCCGAGCTCGACTACTTCGTCATCGTCGACCCCGACACCTTCCTGCCCGTGGCCGACGACGCGAGCGGTCCCGCGCTTGCGCTCGTCGCCGCGCGGGTCGGCGCGACCCGGTTGATCGACAACCGGCGCGTCGTGCTCGGCTGACCGCAAGTAGGCTGGTGGTCGCACGATTCCGAGCGCGCACCGCGATCCGCGAGAACCACGAGAGAGAAGCATGGCCGACGAGACGCCGAACCAGCCCACCGAACCCACGGCCGAGGAGATCTCGGAGCAGAAGGCCGTGCGGCTCCAGAAGCGCGCGCGGCTGATCGACGAGGCCGGCGACCTCGGCGGCGGCGCGTACCCGGTGCGCCTGCCCATCACCACCACGATCCCGGAGGTGCGCGACCGCTTCGTCGGCCTCGGCGTCGACCAGGCCTCCGGCGAGACCGTCGGGGTCGCCGGCCGCGTCGTGCACCTCCGCAACACCGGCAAGCTCTGCTTCGCGGCGCTCCAGTCCGGCGACGGCAGCCGCATCCAGGCGATGGTGTCCCTCGCCGAGGTCGGCGAGGAGTCGCTCGCGGCATGGAAGGAGCTCGTCGACCTCGGCGACCACCTCTTCGTCTCCGGCGAGGTCATCACGAGCCGTCGCGGCGAGCTGTCGATCATGGTGAAGGAGTGGCGCATCGCGGCGAAGGCCGTGCTGCCGCTGCCGAACCTGCACAACGAGCTCGGCGAGGAGACCCGGGTGCGCTCGCGCTACCTCGACCTCATCGCCCGCGAACAGGCCCGTAAGAACGTCGTCGACCGCGCGAAGGTCAACGCGAGCCTCCGGCAGACCTTCACGAGCCTCGGCTTCATCGAGGTCGAGACGCCGATGCTGCAGGTCATGCACGGCGGCGCCTCGGCGCGTCCCTTCGTCACGCACTCGAACGCCTTCGACACCGAGCTGTACCTGCGCATCGCGCCCGAGCTGTACCTGAAGCGTGCCGTCGTCGGCGGCATCGAGCGGGTCTACGAGATCAACCGCAACTTCCGCAACGAGGGCGCCGACTCCACGCACAGCCCCGAGTTCGCGATGCTCGAGGCGTACGAGGCCTACGGCGACTACACGACGATCGCCGACCTCACACAGAAGCTGATCCAGGATGCCGCGGCCGCCGTCTCCGGCTCGCACGTCGTGACCTGGGCCGACGGCACCGAGTACGACCTCGGCGGCGAGTGGGACCGCATCTCGATGTACGGCTCGCTCTCCGAGGCGATCGGCGAGGAGATCACGCCCGAGACGCCGATGTCGCGCCTCGAGGAGCTCGCCGAGGCGGCGGGTATCGAGATCGACCACCCCATCCCCGGCAAGTTCGTCGAGGAGCTGTGGGAGCACCACGTGAAGGGCGGGCTCGTGCGGCCGACCTTCGTGATGGACTTCCCGGAGGACACCTCGCCGCTCGTGCGCGGGCACCGTTCCATCAAGGGCGTCGTCGAGAAGTGGGACCTCTACGTGCGCGGCTTCGAGCTCGCCACCGGCTACTCGGAGCTCGTCGACCCGGTCATCCAGCGCGAGCGCTTCGTCGCCCAGGCGACCCTCGCCGCCGGCGGCGACCCCGAGGCGATGCAGCTCGACGAGGAGTTCCTGCGGGCGCTCGAGTTCGGCATGCCGCCGTCGGGCGGCATGGGCATGGGCATCGACCGCCTGCTGATGGCGATCACGGGCCTCGGCATCCGCGAGACCATCCTCTTCCCGCTGGTGAAGTGACCATGAGCGCCGATCGCCCCGACCGGGACCCGGATCGTCCGTCGAACTCGCGGATCATGATCTGGGTCGTGGTCGGGGCGATCGCGCTCTACTTCATCGGCTCGGGCGTCTGGGGCCTGCTGAGCAACGGCGGCTGAGCCGCCCTGGTTCGCTGAGCTTGTCGCCCTGGTTCGCTGAGCTTGTCGAAGCGCCCCTTCGACGGGCTCAGGGAGCCACCGCAGCTCAGCCCCGGTCGACGAAGACGACGCCGCGGTAGCCGGCTTCGCCCCAGGCGACCATGCGGTCGAGGTCGGCGTGGGCGATCGGCAGCTCGTGCGTGTCGACCCAGCTCTCGCCGAGCTCGGAGCTGATCCACGGGTCCTCGATCACGACGACCTCCTCGTCGGCCGCGTGCGCGAGCACCCAGTGCGGGCCGGTCTCGCCGTGCATCGGCGCCTCGTCGATGAGCAGGAGGGCGAGCTCGCCGCCCGCGACCCGCCGGGCGATCTCGGCGACGGCGACGCGCTCGCGCACGACGGGCACGCCGACCGCGTCGGCCTGCCGCTGCGACTCCGACTGCAGCTCGGCGCGGAAGTCGCGCTCGAAGCCCGAATACGCCTCGATCAGCACCGGGTCGTCGTGGTCGAGGTGCACCTCGACGCGACGCTCCGGCGGCAGGGTCTCGCGCATGACGACCCCCAGCCCGACCGGCTCGATCGCGGGATAGTTGCTCGCCCGGCGCCAGAAGGCGAGCTCGAGATCGCGGTCGGCGAGTGACGGCTCGGGCGCCGCATCGGCGGCGAAACCGCCGGCTCCCGCGACCTCCGCCGCGAGCAGGCCGGTCACGGCGCCGCAGGTGTACATCGTGGTCTGCGCGTAGTACGGCGCCTCGGCGTGCGGCAGCTCGCGCAGCCAGCGCACGAAGCCGCGGCTGCCGAGGGTGCCCGCCGCGGAGGGGTGCGGGGCGCGCAGCTCGGTGAAGCCGCGCTCGCGGGCGAAGTCCGGCAGCTCCTGGCCGAGGGGCACCTCCCACTTCACGGCGGCGTCGCCGTTCGCGAGCGCGCGGTCGAGGAGCTCGTCGACGAGCCCGGCGGCCGCCGGGGCATCCGACTCGCTCCGCCACCACACGTCGACGATCTTCACGGCCGCGGTCGCGCCGCGGCGCGAGCTCAGTACCGCGGCGACGGCGGCGCCGTCGCCGTCGCGGGCGACGTCGAGCCGCGGGGCGTACGCCTCGCGGGGCAGCTCCCAGCGTGCCGCACGGGCGGGCCCGAGCGCCGTGCGCAGCTCGTCGTCGAGCCGGGGGGAGAGGGTGGTGGTCATGCCGGGATGGTCCTTCCGTCGGTGCGGTGGTCGTGACTGTGCGTGTGGTCGTGACGGGGCGGGCGGTCGCGGTGCGCGGCGGCGACGAGGAGCTTCGTGTACTCCTCGACCGGTGCGTCGAGCACCCGGGCGCAGGGGCCCTGCTCGACGACGCGGCCCTGCCAGACGACCGTGACGGTGTCGGCGATCCGCCGCACCACCGCGAGGTCGTGCGAGATAAAGAGGATGGCGACGCCGAGCTCCTCGCGGAGCCGGCCGAGCAGCTCGAGGATCTGCGCCTGCACCTGCACGTCGAGCGCCGAGACGGACTCGTCGCAGATGAGCAGCCTGGGCCGGGGCGCGAGGGCCCGGGCGATGGCGACGCGCTGGCGCTGCCCGCCGGAGAGCTGCGCGGGGCGCTTCGCCGCGGCATCCGCGGGCAGGCCGACCGTCTCCAGCAGCCCGGCGATCTCCGTCGCCGGCCGCCCGCCGACGGCGAGCGCCTCGCGCAGGATCTGCCCGATCGTCATCATCGGGTTCAGCGAGGAGTACGGGTCCTGGAACACGATCTGCATCTGCCCGGGCGTCCGCGAGCGGCGGCCGGGCGCGAGCACCGCGCCGTCGAAGGCGATGGTGCCGCCGTCCTCCCGCTCCAGGCCCGCGATGCAGCGGGCGAGCGTCGACTTGCCGGAGCCGGACTCGCCGACGATGCCGACGATCTCCCCGGCCGCGACGTCGAGGTCGACGCCGCCGAGTACCGTGCGCTCGCCGAAGCGCTTCACGACGCCGGTGGCGCGCACGAGCGGTGCGGCGGCGGCCGCGTCAGTGGCGGACGCCCCGGCGTGCTCGGATGCCTCGGAGTGCCCGGATGCCTCGGAGTGCCCGGATGCCTCGGAGTGCCCGGATGTCTCGGCGTGCACGGGCGCGTCGAGCGCCAGCGCGGGGTCGGCGGCGATGAGCGCCTTCGTGTACTGATGCTCGGGCGCCGAGAGCACCCGGCCGGTGGCGCCCCGCTCGACGACCTCGCCGTGCCGCATGACGAGCACCTCGTCGGTGCGGCCCCGGACGAGGCCGAGGTCGTGCGAGATGAGCAGCATCGCCATGCCCCGCTCGTGCTGCAGCTCGCGCAGCAGGTCGAGGATCTCGGCCTGGTTCGAGGCGTCGAGCGCGGTGGTGGGCTCGTCGGCGATGAGCAGCCGCGGGTCGCTCGCGAGGGCCGCCGCGATCGCGACGCGCTGGCGCATGCCGCCCGACAGCTCGTGCGGGTGCGCCCGGGCGACCCGGGCCGGCAGGTTCACCTCGGCGAGCCGCCGGGCGACCTCCGCGTCGAGCTCGCGGGCGGGCAGCCGCCGTCCCGCCTTCGCCTCCAGGGTCCAGGCGATCTGCGGCCCGCAGCGGTGCACGGGCGACAGGCTCGTGAACGGGTCCTGCAGCAGCAGCGAGACCTCGCGGCCGCGCACGGCCCGCCACGAGGCATCCGTCTGCTCGAGCCGGTGCTCCCGGCCGTCGACGCGGAGCGTCCCCGCGGCGCGGAAGCCCGGCGGCAGCAGCCCGACGAGGCTCTTCGCCGTCAGCGTCTTGCCCGAGCCGGACTCGCCGATGAGGGCGAGCGAGGCGGCGGGCGCGATCGCGAAGGAGAGCGGCTCGACCATGCGGCCCGCGGGGCCCTCGATGCCGTCGAGGGTGACGTCGATGCCCGTCATGCCAGGCCTCCGCTCCGGGTGAGGCGCTGGCCGAGCCAATCGCCGACGAGGTTCACGGCGCAGGCGACCGCGATGATGAGCACTGCGGGCACGATCACCGCGGCCGGGTTGTCGAACATGATCGACCGGCTGTCGGTGAGCTGACGGCCCCAGTCCGCCGTGCCGGGCGGCACGCCGACGCCGAGGAACGACAGCGAGGAGAACGCGACGAGCGCGAACGCGACGTTCAGCATCGCGTTCGTGATGACGAGCGAGGACACGTTCGGCAGGATGTGCCGGAACATCACCCGCCAGCGCGACAGCGAGAGCATCTGCGCGGCCTCGATGTAGGGGCGCGCGCTCTGCTCGAGCACGCCGGCCCGCACGATGCGGATGTCGGAGGGGGAGAAGAGCAGCACGAGCAGGGCCACCGTCGTCCAGTAGCCGCCGCCGAAGACGCCGGACACGACGATCGCGGCGAGCAGCACGGGCAGGGCGAGGAGCAGATCGGTCCAGCGGCTGATCACGAAGTCGAGCGGGCCGCGTTCGTAGCCGGCGAGGGTGCCGAGCAGGATGCCGAGCAGCATCGAGCCGACCGCGACGCAGACGGGCCCGACGAGCGCCGAGGCCGCGCCCGCGACGGTGAGGGCGAGGATGTCCCGGCCGAGCTCGTCGGTGCCGAGCGGGTGGCCCGGGCTGCCGGCCGGCATGAGGCTTGAGAGGATGTCCTGCTTCGTGGCCTCCGGGTAGAGCACCGGCCCGAGCACGACTGCGAGGAACGCGGCGGCGAGCACGATGAGGCAGACGACGATGGTCGCGGGCACGCCGCGGCGGCGGCGGAAGCCGACGCCGACGGCGCCGAGCGAGGCGCTCATGCGGTGCCTCCCTTCGCGCGGACGCGCGGATCGAGCAGCAGGTAGGCGAGGTCGGCGAGCAGCGCGATCACCGCGATGACGAGGGCCACGAGCAGGGTGAGCGCCTGCACGACGGCGAGGTCCTTGAACAGCACCGAGTCCTGCAGCAGGGTGCCGAGGCCCGGCAGCGCGTAGGTCGTCTCGGCGAGCACCGTGCCGCCGACGAGGAAGGTGAGCAGGAGGCTCGCGCCCGTGACGATCGGGATCGCGGCGTTGCGGAGCGCGAGGCGGCGCACGCGCCCTTCGGGGATGCCGCGCGCCCTGGCGCTCGTCACGTAGTCGGCGTCGAGCTCGCGGAGCATCGCCGTGCGGGTGAGCTTCAGCACGATCGCGCCGAGCCCCGCGGCGAGCGTGATCGCGGGCAGGATCAGGTGGTACAGCGTGTCGAGCGGGCCGCGCCCGCCGCCGTACACGGGGAAGATCGGCAGGTAGTAGGCGAACACGTAGAGCAGCAGCAGGCCGACCGCGAAGGTCGGGGCGCTCAGGCCGATGACGCCGAGGGCGGTGCCGATGCGGTCGAGCACGCCGCCGGCGCGGACGGCGCTCTGCACGCCGAGCGGGATGCCGGTGCCGATCGCCGCGATGAAGGCGAGGCCGCACAGCGCGAGCGTGAGCCCGAGCCGCGAGCCGATCGCGTCGGCGACCGAGGTCTGCAGCCGGATCGACTGGCCGAAGTCGCCCGTCAGCACCCCGCCGAGCCAGCGCAGGTACTGCACGGGCAGCGGGTCGTCGAGGTGGTACTGCTCGCGGATCGCGGCGACCGCCTCCGGCGAGGCCGGGCGGGTGCCGAGGAGGGTCTTCACGAGGTCGCCCGGGGCGAGGTGCAGCATCGAGAAGACGACGATCGAGAGCACGAACAGGATCGCCACGGTGCCGAGCACGCGCACCGCGAGCATCCGGCCGATGGGCCGGAGTCGCGGTGCGCGCGCCGTGGGGAGGGTCTCGGTCACAGTTCGGCGCGGTAGAGCCGGGTCGGCCAGGACGAGATGAACGCGAAGGAGCTGTAATCGTCGAAGCCGAGGTCCTTCGCGAAGGCGGTCGCCGACTGGCCCCACCAGAGCGGGACGTTCACGACGTCCTCGGCCTGCAGCGTCTCGACCTGCACGAGCAGCTCGGCGCGGGCGACGGGGTCGGACTCGGCGCCGGCCTGGGCCAGCAGCTCGTCGATCTCCGGGTTGCTGTACGCCGAGGGGTTGCCCGGCCCGAGCAGGTAGCTCGGCACCTCGGCGGGGTCGCCGAGGGTCGAGAAGTACCACATCAGGCCGACGCCGTAGCTCGACGAGGCGTCGAGGCTCGCGAGCCACTCCTCGATCGGCACCTCGCGGACGTTCAGGGTGACCCCGATGGACGCGAGGTTCTCGGCGAGCGACTGCGCGGCCGTGCCGAGCTGGGGGCCGGTCGAGGGGGTGAGCAGCTCCGCCTCGAAACCGTCGGGGTGGCCGGAGGCGGCGAGGGCGGCCTTGGCTGCGTCGAGGTCGAAGTCGTACTGCGGGATCTCGGCGAGCACCGTGCGCGCCTCGTCGGCGTCGTAGGCCTTGCCGAGCGACTCGGGCGTCATGATCGCGGTCGCGGCCTCGCCGTGCCCGCGGAGGAGCTTGTCGACGACGGCGTCGCGGTCGACGGCGTGCGCGAAGGCCTCGCGCACCTTGGGGTCGTCGAAGGGCGGCAGCGAGGTGTTGAAGTACAGGCCCACGTAGGAGAGGTCGTTCACGTACTCGACCCGCATGGTGTCGAGCTTCTCCCACTGGCTCGCCTGCGCGAGCGGCACGTTGAACGCGACGTCGACGTCGCCGGACTGTGCGGCGAGGAGGCGGGTGGACTCGTCGGGGATGAACTCGACCGTGATCGACTTCACCTTCGGCAGCTCGCCCCACCAGGTGTCGACGCGCTCGAGCTGCACATGCGAGTCGGGCACGAACTCGGTGACCTGGTACGGGCCGGTGCCGAGCAGCAGCGACTCCGCGGTGCCGACCTTGCCGGCGTTCTGCTCCCAGAACGCCTGCGAGCTGATGAACGCGGCGCCGCCGGAGCTCATGTTCGAGGCGAACGCGGCGTCGGGCGCGGTGAGCGTGATCGTCACCTCGTGCTCGTCCGTCTTCTCGATCGTGTCGACGCCCGCGAGGTAGTAGGCGAGCCCGGGGGAGACCGTCTCGTCGCGCGCCTGCTCGAGGCTGTACACGACGTCGTCGGCGGTGACCGGCGTGCCGTCCTGGAACTCGGCGTCGTCGCGCAGCTCGTAGACGTAGGTCACGTCGTCGGTCTGCTCCCAGGACTCGGCGAGCCCGGGCTGCACGCGGCCCTGCGCGTCGACCGAGACGAGGCCCTCCTGCGCGATCGAGGCGATGTAGTAGTTCAGGATGCCGGCCTCCTGGCCGACGTAGAGGTTCGACAGCGAGCCGGGGAGGGCGACCGTGATGTGGTCGATCTCCTCGCCCGTGTCGGCGCCGACGCCGGTGCCGGGGTCGGGGGCGCCGGTCGCGCAGGCGGCCAGCAGCAGCACGCCGGCCGCTGCGGCGCCCGCGCGCGCGGCGCGGGAACGCGGGGAAACGGACATGGGGGATTCCTCCTCGAGGGGTCGGGGGAGCGGAGCGAGGGCGATGGGTTGCGCGAAGCGCGCGCGGTGCCCGTGCGAACGGCGGCGGGCGTCGGCGAGCGCCTCGACCTCGAGTCCGTTCGGACGGCGCGCGGCGAGCATGCGGAGGCTCGCCGCGACGGCGGGGATGGCGCTCGCCTCGGCGAGCGTCACGGCGACGGTGCGGGTGGAGCAGGCGGGGCGCAGCCCGAGCGCGCGCACCCCGGGCGGCGGCGCGGTCACGAAGGCCCGCTCGGGCAGGAACGCGACGCCGAGGCCGCCGGCCACGAGGGCGAGGGCGGCGTCCGGGCGGGAGACACGGAGGTCGCCCGTCGCGTCCTCCCGGCCGACGAGCTCGGCGACGAGCGCCGAGCGGGTGCCGTCGCCGAAGATCCAGGGCAGCCCGGTGAGCGCGGATGCCTCGACGCGCGCGTCGAGGGCGCCGGCCTCCGTGGCGGGCACCGCGGCGACGAGCTCCTCCGCGTAGAGGAACGTCGAGCGGAGTCCCGCCCGGCGGAGTCGTGCGCCGCGCTCGCCGGAGTCGCTGGTGGTGACGGCGATGTCGGCACGGCCGGAGCGGACGAGTTCGAGCGCCTCCTCGGTGCCGGCCTCGATGAGGCGGGCCTCGATTCCCGGCAGTTCGGCCGCGATGCGGGCGAGCGCGGGGGCGATCGTCGTCGCGATGGCCTCGGCGGGGGCGGCGATGCGCACGGTGCCGACCCGGTGGCCGAGGGCCCGGGCGAGTTCGGTGGCCGCGGCCGTGAGGCTCGCGTCGATGCGCGGGGCGTGCGTGGCGAGCAGGGCGCCGATGGGGGTGAGGGCCGCCGAGCGGGCGGTGCGGGCGACGAGCGCGGTGCCGAGGCGGGACTCGAGCCGCTGCACGTGCTGGGTGATGGTCGGCTGGCTGTAGCCGAGCGAGCGGGCGGCCGCGCTGATGGACCCGGTGCGGTCGATCGCGACCAGGATTCGCAGCGAGTGCACATCGAGCGCACGGGTCAGTGCGTCGATTTCGACGAAGCCCTCATCGTCCATAGGGGCAGGCTATAGATGTTCATGTTTCGATGGCGTAACAATATGTAGGCGGGCGTCACCGGGCGTCGTCGAGGAACTGCCACGATGAGCTGGCACGATGAGTTCGGCACACGAGACACAGCGAGGTGGCATGGATCTGCGGGCGGCGCACGAGGACTGGGTGCGGGAGCGCGAGGAGCGCGTCTGGGGCGAGCGGGGCATCGCGAGCCTCGCGGCCACGCACTGGCTCTGGACCGAGCCGCTCGAACTCGAGGGAGTGCCCGGTCGCTGGCACGCGGCCGACGGCGTCGTCGTCGGCGAGGCGGTCGACGGGCTCGACGGCGCGGCGCTCCGGCTCGCGCCCGGCGAGGAGGCCGAACTCGGCGGCATCCTCGTCCGCGCCTTCGAGCGCGACGGCTCGTTCGCGCTGCGCGTGCTCGACCCCGGCGCCGCCGCGCGGCGCGGCCTGTCCCGCATCGAACGCTTCCCGCTCGACCCCGCGGCGCGCGTGCCGGGCATCGTCCGGCGCCGCACGAGCGAGCAGCCGACGACCTCGGTCGACGGGCACTCGGCCCTGGGCGCCTTCGACGCCGTGGTCGAGCTCGAGCTCGACGGCCAGGCCGTGGCCCTCGCCGTGCAGGAGGACGAGGGCTGGTACTTCGCGGCTTTCTCCGACGCGACGAGCGGTGAGGAGAGTCATCCCTTCCGCTTCCTCCGCTTCCCGGTCCCCGAGGGCGAGCTGGCGGTCGTCGACTTCAACCGCGCCTACCTGCCGCCGTGCGCCTTCTCCGACCATTACGTCTGCGTGCTGCCGGTGCCCGGCAACCGCTGGTCGGTGCCGGTTCGGGCCGGCGAGCGCGTCGTCGGCTGAATCGGCGAGTCGGATTCCCCGGCTGAGGCGGAATTTCCGGCGGAGCCGTATATCCTGAGGGGGCTATGGACGACTTCTGGGCGAATGCGATCTGGTCGCTGGCGCCGACCGTGCTCATCGGACTCATCTTCTGGTTCGTGATGCGGGCGCTCATGCGCGCCGATCGCAACGAGCGCAAGGCGTACGCCCGCATCGAAGCCGAAGAGCGCGCGAAGCGGGCGCGCGAGCGCCACGCCGGCTAGGCCTCTGTGATCACGGGGGAGCAGGTGGCGCTGATCGCCGCCGGCGTCGTCATCCTGATCGATCTCGTCGTGCGCGTCGTCGCCGTCATCGTCGTCCCCCGCAACCGCCGGCCCACGGCCGGCATGGCGTGGCTGCTCGCCATCTTCTTCATCCCGATCCTCGGGGCGCTCATCTTCCTGCTGATCGGCAACCCCAAGCTGCCGCGCGGACGGCGCAAGCGTCAGGCCGAGGTCGACCGCTTCATCCGCGAGTCCACGCACGGCGTCGAGCGGGCGAGCGACCCCGCCGGCTGGCCCGACTGGTTCGAGGGGGTCGTGCGGCTGAACCGCAATCTGGGCGCGATGCCGCTGATCGGCTCCAACAGCGCCCAGCTCATCGGCGACTACGAGGGCTCGCTCGCCGCGATGACCGACGCCGTGCACGACGCGAAGCGCTACGTGCACGTCGAGTTCTACATCTTCGCGTACGACCGCACCACGGCCGCCTTCTTCGACGCCCTCGGCGCGGCCGTCGACCGCGGGGTCGAGGTGCGGGTGCTGCTCGACCACATCGCCTCGGCGCGGGTCGCCGGCTACCGGCAGACGCTCCGCAAGCTCGACGAGATGGGGGTGCGCTGGCAGCTCATGCTGCCCGTGCAGCCGTGGCGCTGGAAGTACCAGCGGCCCGATCTGCGCAACCACCGCAAGATCCTCGTCGTCGACGGCGAGATCGGCTTCCTCGGCTCGCAGAACGTGATCGACCGCAGCTACAACAAGAAGAGCAACCAGCGCCGCGGGCTCAAATGGAAGGAGCTCGTCGCGCGCCTCGAAGGGCCGATCGTCTCGGGCCTCGACGCGATCTTCGCGACCGACTGGTACCTCGAGACCGACGAGCCGCCGCAGCGCGACGAGTTCGACGGGGCGTTCTCGCAGCCGGGCGAGGCGCAGGCGCTCGACTGCCAGGTCGTGCCCTCCGGCCCCGGCTTCCCGAACGAGAACAACCTCAAGCTCTTCCTCGCCCTGCTCTACGCCGCCCGCGAGAAGCTCATCATCACCTCGCCGTACTTCGTGCCCGACGAGGCCATGCTCCGCGCGATCAGCGGCGCCACCCAGCGCGGCGTGCACGTCGAGCTCTTCGTCTCCGAGATCGGCGACCAGGCCCTCGTCTACCACGCGCAGCGCTCCTACTACGAGGCGCTGCTGCGGGCGGGCGTGCGCATCTACATGTACAAGGCGCCGTACATCCTGCACGCCAAGCACTTCACCGTCGACGACGAGGTCGCCGTCATCGGCTCCTCGAACATGGACATCCGCTCCTTCGAGCTGAACGCCGAGGTGTCGCTGCTCGTGCGCGGCTCCTCCTTCGTGCGCGAGATGCGGCGGATCGAGGACGGCTACCGCCGCGACAGCCGCGAGCTCACCCTCGACGAGTGGCTGAAGCAACCGCTGCGCTCGACCGTGCTCGACAACCTCGCCCGGCTCACCTCGGCGCTGCAGTAGCGCAGCCGCCCGGCCGCGTCAGCTGCGCGGCTTGAGCCGGACGGTCGGCAGCTCGGGCGCGGGCAGTGCCTCGCCCGGGTAGTCCGCGACGGTGCCGAAGCGCCCGTCCGGGTTGTCCCGCCCGATCACCTCGGACTGCCACTGGCGGCGGAACTCGGCGACCTCCTCATGGCTGCGGCCGATGAAGTTCCACCACATCACGAGCTCCTCGCCGAAGGGCGTGCCGCCGAGCAGCACGACGCGCACCGGCTCGGCGCCGGCCCGCAGCCGCACGCCCTCGTGCCGGGGCGGCAGGTAGCCGAGCTCGGCCCGCTCGAGCGTCGCGGTGTGCCCGGCGACCGCGAGCGGGTCGCCGCCGACCATCGCCTCGAGGTCCTCGTCCTCGGTCGCGGCGATCGCGAGGTGCACGGGACCGCGGTCGACGAGGATGCCGTGCTCGAAGCCGGGCTCGAGCTCGATCCACGCCTCGCCGCCGGCCGGCAGGTCGATCTGCGCCGCGACGAGGGGCGTGAAGACCGTGACGGCCGCCTCGTCGTCGAGCCCGGGCAGCGTGCCGACGAAGACGCGCACGACGGCGTCGTCGACGCTCGCCTCGCCCACCTCGGCGTGCTCGAAGAAGGGGGCCACGTCGCGCGAGCCGTCGGGCAGGGCGACCCAGAGCTGCACGCCGTGCAGGGTGGTGGTCGCCGGCGTCGACACCTCGGAGTGCGAGATGCCGTGGCCCGCGGTCATCAGGTTCACCGCGCCGGGGCGCACGAGCGCGTGGCTGCCGGTCGAGTCGCGGTGCTCGATCTCGCCCTGGAACAGCCAGCTCACGGTCTGCAGCCCGGTGTGCGGGTGCGGCGGCACGACCATGCCGCCCGTCTCGGCGACGTCGTCGGGGCCGTAGTGGTCGGCGAAGCACCACGCGCCGATGGTCGTGCGGCCGCGCTGCGGCAGGGTTCGCCGCACGGGCATGGCGCGCGGGCCGCCGAGCGGCACGTCGCGCGGGCGGAGCACCTCGATCGCGGCCCCGGCGCCCTCGGCGTGGCATCGCAGTTCGACCGGGTCCCGCTCGAGGTTGCTCATGCGAGGCATCCTATGCCCGTCGGATGAGCCTCCCGGCGAGCCCTCCGGCGCCCGCTTCAACCCGGCGCCCGGCAGCCGATAACATGGGCGCATGGTTTCTTCCACGGGCATCCGTCGTGCGTCGCTGGCCGCTGCTGCGCTGGCATCGGTCTTCCTCCTCTCGGCGTGCGCGCCGGGCACGAGCCCGGTCGAGAACTTCCCGGGTCTGCCCGAGGCCGAGCACGGCGAGGCCGGCCACGAGACCGGCGGCGAGGAGAGCGCCCTGCAGGCGCAGTGGCTCGAGCTCGGCGGCAAGCTCGCCGTCACCACCTTCGGCTCCTCGACCTGCCCGGTCGTCGGCACCGACATCAAGGTGCTGAAGCCGGCCGGCGAGGGCAACACGGTCGAGATCGTCGTGCCCGAGCCCGACGCGACCACGCCCTGCACCATGGACTACGTGCCGCACACCACGGTCTTCTGGACCCCGATGAACGTCACCACCACCGAGAAGCTCACGGTGCTGCTCGGCGACGAGAAGTTCGTCCTCCCCATCAAGTAGGGAGCCGGGCCACCCGACGGGCCGTCGGCGCTGCGTGCGCCGGCGGCCCGTCGTCGTTCGTCAAGTCCGGTGCGCCCACGGCGAACAGCGCCCCGCGAGCCATCCGCCTTGTTTACGCTCGTTGTATCGATGCCCACACAGCCGGCGTCGACGAGGAGTTGATGATGTTCGAGAGATTCACCGACCGCGCCCGCCGTGTCGTCGTCCTGGCCCAAGAAGAGGCCAAGATGCTGAACCACAACTACATCGGCACCGAGCACATCCTGCTCGGCCTCATCCACGAGGGCGAGGGCGTCGCGGCGAAGGCGCTCGAGTCGCTCGGCATCTCGCTCGACGCCGTGCGCGAGCAGGTGCAGGACATCATCGGCCAGGGCCAGCAGCAGCCGACCGGGCACATCCCCTTCACGCCGCGCGCGAAGAAGGTGCTCGAGCTGTCGCTGCGCGAGGCGCTGCAGCTCGGCCACAACTACATCGGCACCGAGCACATCCTCCTCGGCCTCATCCGCGAGGGCGAGGGCGTCGCCGCCCAGGTGCTCGTGAAGCTCGGCGCCGACCTCAACCGCGTGCGCCAGCAGGTCATCCAGCTCCTCTCCGGCTACCAGGGCAAGGAGCAGGTGCAGGTCGGCGCGAACGAGCAGCAGCAGGCCCAGGGCGGCTCGCAGATCCTCGACCAGTTCGGCCGCAACCTCACGCAGGCCGCCCGCGAGGGCAAGCTCGACCCGGTCATCGGGCGCGAGAAGGAGATCGAGCGGGTCATGCAGATCCTCTCCCGCCGCTCCAAGAACAACCCCGTCCTCATCGGCGAGCCCGGCGTCGGCAAGACCGCCGTCGTCGAGGGCCTCGCGCAGGCGATCGTCAAGGGCGAGGTGCCCGAGACGCTGAAGGACAAGCAGCTCTACTCGCTCGACCTCGGCTCGCTCATCGCGGGCAGCCGCTACCGCGGCGACTTCGAGGAGCGCCTGAAGAAGGTCACGAAGGAGATCCGCACCCGCGGCGACATCATCGTCTTCATCGACGAGATCCACACGCTCGTGGGCGCCGGCGCGGCCGAGGGCGCGATCGACGCCGCCTCGATCCTGAAGCCGCTGCTCGCCCGCGGCGAGCTGCAGACCATCGGCGCGACGACGCTCGACGAGTACCGCAAGCACTTCGAGAAGGACGCGGCCCTCGAGCGCCGCTTCCAGCCGATCCAGGTCAACGAGCCCAGCCTGCCGCACGCCATCAACATCCTGAAGGGCCTGCGCGACCGCTACGAGGCGCACCACAAGGTGTCGATCACCGACGGCGCGATCGTCGCGGCGGCGAACCTCGCCGACCGGTACATCTCCGACCGCTTCCTGCCCGACAAGGCGATCGACCTGATCGACGAGGCCGGCGCGCGCCTGCGCCTCTCGATCCTCTCGAGCCCGCCCGAGCTGCGCGAGTTCGACGAGAAGATCGCGACCGTGCGCTCCGCGAAGGAGACCGCGATCGAGGAGCAGGACTTCGAGAAGGCGGCGTCGCTGCGCGACGAGGAGAAGAACCTCCTCGGCGAGCGGCTGCGCCTCGAGAAGCAGTGGAAGTCGGGCGACGTCAAGACGACCGCGGTCGTCGACGAGGGCCTGATCGCCGAGGTGCTCGCCCAGGCCACCGGCATCCCGGTGTTCAAGCTCACCGAGGAGGAGTCGAGCCGCCTCGTCTTCATGGAGAAGGCGCTGCACGAGCGCGTCATCGGCCAGGAGGACGCGATCGCCGCGCTCAGCCGCACGATCCGCCGCACCCGCGCCGGCCTCAAGGACCCGAAGCGCCCCTCGGGCTCGTTCATCTTCGCCGGCCCCACGGGCGTCGGCAAGACCGAGCTCGCCAAGGCGCTCGCCGAGTTCCTCTTCGACGACGAGGCGGCGATGATCTCGCTCGACATGTCGGAGTACGGCGAGAAGCACACGGTCTCGCGCCTGTTCGGCGCCCCTCCCGGCTTCGTCGGCTTCGAGGAGGGCGGCCAGCTCACCGAGAAGGTGCGCCGCAAGCCGTTCTCGGTCGTGCTCTTCGACGAGATCGAGAAGGCCCACCCGGACATCTTCAACTCGCTCCTGCAGATTCTGGAGGAGGGTCGTCTCACCGACGGTCAGGGTCGTGTCGTCGACTTCAAGAACACCGTCATCATCATGACGACGAACCTCGGCACGAAGGACATCTCGGGCGGCCCCGTCGGTTTCCAGATGGAGGGCGACACGCGCACGGGCTACGACCTCATGCGCGCGAAGGTCAACGAGGAGCTGAAGAAGCACTTCAAGCCGGAGTTCCTGAACCGCGTCGACGACATCATCGTCTTCCCGCAGCTGTCGAAGGCCGAGCTCAAGCAGATCGTCGACCTCTTCGTCAAGCGGCTCGGCGAGCGCATGCTCGACCGCGACATGACGATCGAGCTCACCTCCGAAGCGAAGGACCGCCTGATCGAGGTCGGCTTCGACCCGGCGCTCGGCGCCCGTCCGCTGCGCCGCGCGGTGCAGCGCGAGGTGGAGGACCGCCTCTCCGAGAAGATCCTGCACGGCGAGCTCAACTCGGGCGACCACGTGAAGGTCGACTTCCAGGACGGCGAGTTCGTCTTCGTGACGACGCAGCGGGCCCTGCCCGCGAACGTCGGCGTGAACACCAATGCGGCGCTCGGCACCGGCTCGGCGACGCCCGACCTGGCGGCCGCCTCCGGCGAGTAGTCCCCGCCGGCCGACTCCGGATGCCCCGTGCTCGACGAGCACGGGGCATCCGCCGTTTCCGCCCGTTTACCGTCGGCGAGCCGCGCGGTCCTACGATTGGGCGATGACCGACTTCACGGTGCGCCGGGCGCGCACGAGCGATGTGCCGAGGATCATCGACGTCGTGGAGCCGTTCGTCAGCCGACGAATCCTGCTCGGCAAGGAGCGGGTCGACCTCTACGGGGCGATCCAGGAGTTCCGGGTCGCCGAGGACGCCGAGGGCCAGGTCATCGGCGCCGGCGCCCTGCACGTGATCTGGGAGGACCTCGGCGAGGTCCGCACGCTCGCGGTCGCCGAGGAGTGGCTCGGCCGCGGCGTCGGGCACGCCCTGCTCGACGCGCTCGAGCACGACGCCCGCGAGCTCGGCCTGTCGCGGCTGTTCTGCCTGACGTTCGAGGTGGGATTCTTCGGCCGGAACGGCTTCGAGGACATGGGCGAGGAGACCGTCGACCCCGAGGTGTACGCCGAGCTCGTGCGCTCGCACGACGAGGGCGTCGCCGAGTTCCTCGACCTCGCCCGGGTGAAGCAGAACACGCTCGGCAACACGCGCATGCTGAAGCGCCTCTGAGCCGAGCTGGGGGATGCCCCGGCGCGCCGCGTGCCTGCCCGGCGCCGCGCGCCGCTCGACGTACCCTGTGGCCATGTCGACGAACCCTGCACCGAACGGGCGGCTCTCGCCCGCGGTGTACCGGCGTCGCCGGCTGATGGTGCTGCTCGGCGTCGTCGCGGTGATCGTCGCGATCGTGCTCGTCATCGTGCGCCCGGGCTCCAGCCAGGGCGACGAGAAAACGCCTCCGCCGGCGGAGAAGACGACGGATGCCCCGGCCAGCACGGCGCCGGAGACCGTCATCCCGACCGAGGAGACCGCCGCCGACGGCGCCCCGTGCGACCCCGCGCAGCTGCTCGTCGAGGCGGTCACCGACATGGGGCAGTATCAGGCGGGGGAGCAGCCGCAGCTCTCCCTGTCGATCACGAACACCGGCAAGAACGTCTGCGTCATGAACGCGGGCACCGCGGTGCAGGAGTTCACGATCAGCAGCGGCGACGAGGTCTACTGGCGCTCGAGCGACTGCCAGACCGATGCGGTCGACGCGCAGGTCTCGCTCACGCCCGGCACCCCGGTCAGCTCGGCCGTGCCGATCGTCTGGGACCGCACCCGCTCCTCGACCGACACGTGCACCGGCGCGCGCGAGGCCGTGCCCGCCGACGGCGCCTCGTACCACCTCGAGGTCTCCGTCGACGGCATCACCTCGGCCGAGACGAAGCAGTTCCTGCTGTACTGAGCGGTCGCTAGAGCTCGCCGAGGATGCGCGCGCGGGTCTGCTCGTACTCCGCGTCGCTCACCCGGCCCTGCTCGCGCAGACGATCGAGCTCGGCGAGCCGCTCGGATGCGCTCGGGGCGTGCGCCGGGGCGTTCTGCGACGCGGCGGGGCTCGGGGTCGCTTGGTTGCGGGAGACCCGCACGACGACGAGCACGATGGCCGCGACGATCGCGAGTGGCACGAGGACCATGCCGAGGATGATGAGCGCGTGCCAGCCGTCGAATCCCATGAACATGGCTCGAGCCTAACGCCGGGGGGTCAGCGGTCTTCGATGCGCAGGCCGAGCTGGGCCGCGAAGTGCTCGGCGAGGGCAGCGGCCTGCTGCGAGTCGATCGTGGCGCCGGCGAGGCCCTCGAGGCTGCGGATGGCGCGGATGTCGAGGCCGCGCAGGTCGACGTCCTGCATGGTGGTGCGGGTGACCACGAGTTCGCCGACGGTGCAGTCCTCGAAGGCGACCCGGGCGAGGGTGGCCTCGCCGAGGTCGAGCTCGTCGAAGGTGCAGCCGCGGAAGCGGACGTCGCGCAACTGGGCGGCCCGCAGGTTGACCCAGCCGAGCTTGGACTGCTCGACGACGAGGGAGTGCAGTTCGGCGTCGTAGAGCTCGGCGGAGCCGATGCGGGAGCCCTCGATGCGCACGTCGCGGAACGTCGAGCGCGCCGCGGAGAGGACCGGGGCGTTCAACCGCTCGATGCGCGTCTCGAGGAAGCGGGCGGCGCGGAACGAGGCCTCGTGCGCGTTCCACCCCACGAGCTCGCATTCGGAGAACGTCGCGCCGGAGAGGTCGCGGCCCTCGACCTCGGCGTCGACGAAGCGGAGCCCCTCGACGGTGCGCTGCGGGCCGAGCTCTGCGGCGTCGCCGGGCCGGAGGTCGTCGAGGCGGAGCGGGTCGATCTGGGGCGCACGGGTGGGCTTGGGCATGGCTGCACGCTATTGGCCGCGACCGACATGGCGGCCTGGCGCACGTTCGCGCGCGGTTACGCTGGAGGCATGGCAGGCACGGGCAAGAAGAAGGCGAAGGAGCCCCTCGAGTTCCGTTCGCAGGCGCTCGCGGAGGCGCTCGAACGGCAGGACATGGCGGCGGTCGCCCTCGCTCTGCGCCACGGCAACACCGTCGTGCCGCTCGTGAAGCCCGGCCCGCGCGACCGACCGCTCGACGGCGGCGAGGTGTGGACCTACCGCGACCCGAAGACCGGCGAGGTCGCGCTGCTGCTCTTCAGCGATGCGGCGAACAAGCCGGCGAACCTGCCGCCCGCGGTGGGGCTGCAGAGCCCCGGCTGGCTGCGCAGCTTCCTGAAGCGCTACGAGTCGACGATCACCACGGTGTTCCTCGACATCGCCGGCCCGCACCCGATGCAGGCGCCGCCCGGCGAGCTGCTGCGCGCGTTGGAAGCGTAGGCCCAACCGCCGCATTCGAGGACGAGCGCATCCGCCGACGAGCTCAGAACGCGGCGTCGAGCTCGCGCTCGCGTGAGCCCTTGGCGGCGAGCATCGCCCGCTCGACGGCGGCGCGCACGCTGCCCGCCTCGACGTCGAGGATCGAGGTGTAGCCGAGCCGGCGGGCCTCGGTGGCGCGCTGCGTCGCCGCGGCGACGGGGCGCACCTCGCCCGCGAGGCTGATCTCGCCGAAGGCGGCGAGCTCGTGCGGCACCGCCCGGTCGCGCATCGCCGAGGCGATGGCCACCGCGATGGCGAGGTCGGCGCCCGGCTCGACGAGGCGCACGCCGCCGACGGTGGAGACGTAGACGTCGTGCTCGCCGAGTGCCTTGAGCCCCGCCCGTCGCTCGAGCACGGCGAGGATCATGGCCACCCGCGAGGGGTCGACGCCGTTCACCACGCGACGCGGCTGCGGCGCCTTCGTCGCGACGACGAGCGCCTGCACCTCGACGGGCAGCGCCCGGCGACCCTCGAGGGCCACGGTGACGCAGGTGCCGCTCACCGAGGTGCGGGCGCGGCTGAGGAACAGGCCGGAGGGGTCGGGCACCTCGGCGATGCCGTCGCCGGTCATTTCGAAGCAGCCGACCTCGTCGGTGGGGCCGAAGCGGTTCTTGAGCGCCCGCACGAAGCGCAGCGAGGTTTGCCGGTCGCCCTCGAAGTGGCACACGACGTCGACGAGGTGCTCGAGCAGGCGGGGACCGGCGATCGTGCCGTCTTTCGTGACGTGACCGACGAGGAGCAGCGGCAGATCACGCTCCTTCGCGACGCGGATGAGCGTGGAGGCCACCTCGCGCACCTGGCTCGGCTGACCCGGCAGGCCGTCGACGAGGGAGCTCGCGACCGTCTGCACCGAGTCGACGATGAGCAACTCGGGGGAGACCTCGTCGATCTGCCCGAGCACCGTGGCGAGATCGGCCTCGGCGGCGAGATAGAGCTCGTCGTGCAGGGCGCCCGTACGGCCCGCCCGCAGCCGCACCTGGGCGGCCGACTCCTCGGCGCTGACGTACAGCACGCGACGGCCGCTCGCGGCGACGCGGGCGGCGACCTCGAGCAGCAGGGTGGACTTGCCGACGCCGGGCTCGCCGGAGAGCAGGATGGCGGCGCCCGCGACGATGCCGCCGCCGAGCACCCGATCGAACTCGCCGATGCCGCTCGCGCGATGGCTCGTGGCCGCGACCTCGATGTGCGCGATGGGCCGCGCGGCCTGCGACGGCGCGATGGCGGCGGCCTTGACGGTGCGCGTGATGCCGGTTGGCGCCGCGGCCTCGACGACGGTGCCCCACTGCTGGCACTCGGCGCAGCGGCCGACCCATTTGGCGGTGCTCCACCCGCACTCGGTGCAGCGGAAGGCGGTGCTCGTTCGGGCCATGCCCAGAGCCTAGCCGCGGCCCCCGACACGGCCCCGCAGCTCGGCCAGCCGCGAGATCACCGCGGGTCGGAACGCGCCGGCCCAGACCCGGTAGCCGCGGTCGTTCGGGTGGAACCAGTCCTTCGCGAAGCCGGTCAGGATGCCGCGCACGCCCTGCCGCCGCGTCGCCTCGTGCAGCGGCACGACGACGAGTCCGCGCACCGCGGCTTCGCGGCGGAGGATCGCGTTCGCCTCGGCGACCTTGCGCTCGTTCGCGGGGAAGTAGAAGCAGGGCAGATCCGCCACCACGGCGTGCTCGGGGACCGCGTCGAACACGGCACGGATGCCCTCGGCGAAGGCCGCGGCATCCCAGTCGGCGATGTCGTTCGCGCCGATCGCGACGGTCACGACATCGGGGCGCAGCTTGCTGAAGCGGGGCAGCTGGTCGCGCACCGCGAGCCCGACGGTCGCCCCGGAGACGCTGAGGTTCACAACCCGCACCGTGCGCCCGCTGCGGGTGCGGAGCTCGTCGGCGAGCAGGCCGACGTAGCCGAGATCGGGACGGCTCGCGCCGATGCCCTGGGCGGCGCTGTCGCCGATGGCGACGTAGAGCAGCTCGCCGCGGGTCTTGGCGAGCTCGCGCCACCACTTCGAGTGCACGGGGAGCGTCTCGTTCAGGACCGCGGACTGCTCGCGCCGGCGCTCGCCGAAGGCGCGCCAGCCGAGGGCGCCGGCGGCCGCGGCGGCGCCGATCCCTCCGGCGACGAGCGCGATGGTGGCGAGGCGGTGCGGTGCGGGCATGCGACGAAACTATGGGTGTCCGCTGAACGTCGGCTGAGCCATCCGCCGTCCGTCCGTTTTGGCCAGCCGGGCGGGATCGTCTACTATCGATCCCGGTGACGTGTCCGAGCGGCCGAAGGTGCAACTCTCGAAAAGTTGTGTAGGGTAACCCCCTACCGTGGGTTCAAATCCCACCGTCACCGCCAGAATGAAACCCCTGCGATGCCCAAAGAACATTGGGATCGCAGGGGTTTCATTGTGTACTTGCGGCCTTCCGACGACGGCCCGCACGACCCAGGTTCGAGTTGAGCCTGCTCACTGCGTCGCGCCCATCGCCGCCTGTTCGAGACGAGCCAGGATGCTCGGCCGGCTTGACGATCGGCGCTAGCCGAGCTCGTCCTGACGACGGCGTCGACGCACCAGCAGGGTGGCGCCGAGGCCGAGGAGCAACACGCCGGCGATCCACGCGGTTCCTGCCTCGATACCAGTCACCGGCAACCGGTCGCCCGGCTCCGGCGATCCTGGCTTCACTGGAGGGTCCGTGGGCGGCGGCGTGGTCCTCACGTTGAGGTAGGTGATGGTGACCGTGGCGACGACGGGATTCCCATCAGCGTCGGAAACCTGGTACTCCACGGGGATGGGGTTGCCCGTGAACCCCTTCTCGGGCGTGAAGGTGATCGTCCCGTCGTCGTTCACGGTCCATACGCCCTCGCCGGGGACGGTGAGTTCCTGGACCGGGTTTCCACTATTCGGGTCGATGATCATCACTGTGGACGGGTCGACGTTGTCGGAGTCGTTGTCGAGTACCTTGACGGTAACCGTCGAGCCGGGTTCATTGTTCGAGGACTCGTCATCGGCGGCCCTCGGCAGGTACGTCACCACGACCGTGGCTCGAGAGTCGTTCCCGTCCTCGTCCGAGATGACGTACTCGATCGGCGTCGGGTTGCCCGTGAAGTTCTGGTCGGGCGTGAACGTGATGTTCCCTTCGTCGTCTACTCGCCAGACACCTTCGCCGGGCTCCTCGAGCTCCTTGACCGGCTGCCCAGTCCTCGGGTCGATGATCGCGAGCGTCGACGGGTCGAAGTCGCCCTCGTCGTTCCCGAGCACGGGGACCGTCACCGGCTTCCCCTGCTCATTTCCGCGGGACTCATCGTCGGCGGCCTCCGGCTGCTGACCAGGGTCGTCGATGTAGGTGACGTGCACGTTCGCGCCCGTCTCGTTGCCGGAGCTGTCCTGCACGGTGTAGGCGATGTCCGTGGGCTGGCCCTCGAACCCGTCTTCCGGGGTGAAGGTGATCGCCCCGGTCTCCGGGTCGACTGTCCACACGCCTTCGCCCGGCACGGTGAGTTCCTTGACCGGGTTGCCGTCCGGGTCGGTGATGTTCACCGTCGTCGGGTCCAGGTCGCCTTCGTCGTTGTCCAGCACCGGCACGGAGACGGACTCACCGCGCGGGTTGTTCAGCGATTCGTCGTTGCGGGCCTCTGGCTGCGCCGGCGGTTCCTCGTCGATGTAGGTGACGTGCACGTTCGCGCCGGTCTCGTTGCCGGAGCTGTCCTGCACGGTGTAGGCGATGTCCGTGGGCTGGCCCTCGAACCCGTCTTCCGGGGTGAAGGTGATGGCTCCGGTCTCCGGGTCGACCGTCCACACGCCCTCACCCGGCACGGTGAGCTCCTTGACCGGGTTGCCGTCCGGGTCGGTGATGTTCACCGTCGTCGGGTCCAGGTCGTCGGAGTCGTTCTCGAGCACGTTCAGGGTGACCGCGTCGCCGCGGGGGTTGTCCAGCGATTCGTCGTCAGCTGCTTCTGGCAGGTAGTCGACTTCAACCTTGGCGCCCGTTTCGTTGCCATACTCGTCTTCGACGGTGTAGTGGATCGGGGTCGGATCCCCGGTGTAGCCGTCCTCGGGGGTGAAGGTGATCTCACCTTCGTCGTCGACGGTCCACACGCCCTCGCCGGGCACCGTGAGCTCCTTGACCGGGTTGCCGTCCGGGTCGGTGATGTTCACCGTGGACGGGTCGAGGTCGCCCTCGTCGTTCTCGAGCACGGTGAGCGTGACGGGCGTGCGAGGAGGGTTGTCCTCGGACCGATCGTCGCGCGCCTGCGGCGCATCGATATAGGTCACCGTCACGGTCGCACCCGTGGGGTTCCCGTTGACGTCCTCGACCGTGTAATCGATCGGGGTCGGGTTCCCTTCGAACCCGTCCTCCGGGGTGAACGTGATGTCACCGGTCTCGGGATCCACGGTCCAGGTCCCCTCACCCGGGACGACGAGCTCGGTCACCTGGTCCCCGGACGCGGGGTCGGTGATCCGCACCGTTGCCGGGTCGAGGTCGCCCTTGTCGTTTTCGAGCGTCGGGACCGTGACGGTCTCGCCCTGCTTGTTGTTCAGCGACTCATCGTCACTGGCCTCGGGCAGGTATGTCACCGTCACGGTGGCGCCGGTCTCGTTGCCGTACTCGTCCTCGACCGTGTAGTCGATCGGGGCCGGGTTCCCCGTGAACCCGTCTTCCGGGGTGAAGGTGATGTCACCGGTTTCGGCATCCACGGTCCAGGTCCCCTCGCCGGGGACGACCAGTTCGGTCACCGGGTCACCGGACGCGGGGTCGGTGATCCGGACCGTCGACGGGTCCAGATTGCTGCCGGAGTCGTTGCCGAGCACCGGTACCGTCACCGCGTCGCCGATCGTGTTGCCATCAGAACGGTCGTCGTCGGCCGCGGGCGTGTCGATGTAGGTGACGTGCACGTTCGCGCCGGTCAGGTCGCCGTTCGTGTTCTCGACGGTGTAGGCGATGTCGGTCGGGTTTCCCTCGAAGCCATCCTCCGGGGTGAAGGTGATGGTGCCGTCGCCGTTCACGGTCCAGACGCCTTCACCGGGAACGGTGAGTTCTTTCACCGGGTTGCCGTCGGGGTCGGTGATGTTGACCGTCGAGGGGCCGAGGTTGTCGGAATCGTTGTCCAGCACGCTGAGGGTGACGGCCTCGCCACGGGTGTTGTTCAGCGATTCGTCGTCGGTTGCTTCGGGAAGGTATGTGACCGTCACCGTGGCGGTTACCGGGTTCCCAGCATCGTCGACAGCTGTGTAGTCGATTGGGGTGGGGTTTCCCTTGAATCCGTCTTCTGGAGTGAAGGTGATGGCCCCGGTTTCAGGGTCAGTCTTCCAGGTTCCTTCTCCCGGTACGACGAGCTCACTGACCCCGTCGCCGGTCTCGGGATCCACGATCAGCACGGACGTCGGGTCGAGGTTGGTGGAGTCGTTGCCGAGCACCGGGACTGTGACCGCGTCACCGATCGTGTTCCCGTGAGATTCATCGTCTTGCGCTTCGGGGAGATAGGTGACTACAACATCCGCACCAGTGGTGTTTCCGTCTGGGTCTTCGACCGTGTAGGAGATCGGGGTCGGGTTGCCAGTGAATCCGTCTTCAGGGGTGAAGGTGATGGCGCCGGTCTCCGGGTCGACCAGCCAGGTTCCTTCGCCTGGCACCGTCAGTTCCTTCGTTGGGTTTCCGTCCGGATCGGTGATGTTCACCGTCGACGGGTCGACATTGTCAGAGTCGTTCTCGAGAACGTTGACGGTCACGGACTCGCCCTGCGTGTTGCCGTGCGATTCGTCGTCCGCTGCGACGGGGAGGTAGGTCACGGTCACGTTTCCACGTGATGGTTCCCCCTTCTCGTCCGCAACTTCGTAAACGATCGGCGTCGGATCTCCTGTGAATCCTTCCTCCGGAGTGAACGTGATGGTTCCATCATCGTTGACGTGCCACACACCCTCGCCCGGCACGGTGAGCTGTTTCGTGGGCTCACCGCTCTCGGGGTCGATGATCTGCACCGTCGAGGGGTCCATGTTGCCCAGGTCATTGTCCAGCACGTCCAACGTGACTGGTGAGCCGGGGTCATTGCCGAGTGACTCGTCGTCCACTGCGTCGGGCAGGTAGGTGACGACCACCTTGGCTGTGGCCTGATTGCCGTTCTCGTCCTCCACGGTGTAGGAGATCGGGGTGGGATCACCCAGGAAGCCGTCTTCCGGGGTGAACGTGATGGAGCCGTCGTCGTTGACCGTCCAGACACCTTCGCCTGGCACCGTGAGCTCCTTGGTCGGGTTTCCGTCGGAATCGGTGATGTTCACCGTCGACGGATCAGCGTTGCCGGAATCGTTGTCCAGGACGTTCAACGTCACCGGGGATCCCGGGTTGTTCCCGCGCGATTCATCGTCGGATGCCGTCAGCATCTCTTCGACCTGGAGCTGCACACGGTGGTCTTCAACCTCGCCCGAGAAGGTCGTTCCCGTGGGGCCGAAGGTCTCGTCAGGGTCGGCAATGCGCAGTCGCAGGAACGTAGTGCTCGCGCCGACCACGACGTCGGCGGGGACCTGCCAGTCGAGGGTTACGGAGTGCTCGCCTTCCCCGCACACGACGGTGGTGGATCGCTCTGCGTCATCGAAGGCTCCGTTGCCGTTCCAGTCCATCCATCCGACGACGTTGCCGGGACCGAAACACGACACCGGAGGCGAGGTGTACGTCTGGCCTTGTTGGGTTTCGATCGTCGCCGGGATGGTGATCGAGTCCTCGTCATCGACACCGTTCGTATCGTCTCCGCGAGCATCCGCGCTGAACAGGGGGTTCGCCTCGGGATCGACGCGAGCGCCCAGGCGCGGCAGAGGCTGGCCGACGGTCGCGTCGGCGGGAGCGCCGCTGTTGAACGCCTGCGTGTGCCCCACGGGGATCTCGCCCCCGCGCAGCGTATCCGTGCTGAGTGCCGTTGCAATGCCGTAGCGTTCGGGCGCGTCGCCGAAGTCGGCGTAGTGGACGACGCCGAGGGCAAGTGCTGAGACGGCGCCGTTGTTGGACCAGAGCTCGAAGGTGGCCGAGGAAACGCCCTCCATCATGGTCATGACGATCGGGCCGCCCGGGGAACCGCTGCACTGGTCGGCCGTCGACATCATCCGCAGACGCTCAGTATCCGCATACCGGCTCACCCAGGTGCCGGTGGCGCATCCGTTGGTCTTCGTGCGCTCCATGATGCGCCAGGTCACGCTGTCGGGATCGTCAGGTGTGGCTGCGATGCTCTCCTGCTGCCCGTTGGGTTGGTAGTTGTTCTGCTCGGCATCGGCGAACACAAGCCCGGCCATCGGGATTGGGCGGCCGTCGACGTCTGCCTCGCAGGAGACGTGGAACGACATTGTTCCAGGGTTCCTCGGGTTCTGACCGTTGGAGATTCCTGAGACGAGCTGGTTGTTCGTCCCCGTTCCCCCGATGTTGTAGAGCTCATCGAGCGCGTCACCCTGCCAAGAACCCGAACGGTAGCGATAGAGGTCGCCGGCTCCATCAGAGGCAGTGATTCTGGTGAGGGTGCACGTGCTGGTCAGAATCTCATCACCGATCTGCTGCCGCGTCTGGGCAACTGCACCGTTGGAGATCTTCCCGGATGCGTCACCCGGCCACTCCATCCAGTTGAGCATCGAGCGCCACTTGCCCGTACCCCCGGTCGCGATCCGCGCTTCCGCGGGCTGTGGGCCGGCGAGAATCAGGCCGCTCATGACAACGGCGAAAGTCGCTGTGAGGGCAAGGCTCTTCTTGATCAGACGCCTGGTCCGCTCCCTGCGGTCGAGTCGGAACTTCTCGCCCTGGTCAGGTCCGGCGTCGGCCTCTTTGCCTCTGCTGAACTCGATCTTCTCGTCCATGAAACCAGAACTCCAATCGCGTTCTCGCAACACCCCTCTGAGGAGAATCACCCTGTGAACTGTCTGGAAAGCCATATTGAATCGTGGTATCTCGCATCGTCAAGCCAAACGCGAGGAAAATCCGAAGCCAAATCAATAAGAGCCTTTGATCTGGGATTATATTTTTGCCCGTTTGGTATCCAAATCACCTCGCGCGTCGCTCACCAGTCGGCCCGAGGGGATATCCACCGTTCGGTCGACCCCTCGGCGGCGATGTGGGGTCGAGCAAGGCCTCTGAGGCGACGCGCGGCCCACGCGTCACAGCTGGGCGTGGCGCAGCGGTTCCAGCGAAATCCCCGGAATCATCCGCATCCTGCCTGGTGCCCCGGTGCGCATCGATTCGCCATTCGGGTTCTCGCCGTCACCGTCACTGCAGGCGAAAACCCCCGATCTCAGCTGAGATCGGGGGTTTTCTGCATCACGAGGACGGCCTGCATCACGAAGCCGGCAGGGCCTTGCGGAGCAGCGAGGTGAGCAGCGCCTGTTCGTCGGGCGACAGGCGGGCGAGCGCCTCGCGGGCGAAGCCGAAGGCGCGGTCGAATCGCTCGGTGACCTGCTCGCCGGCCGCCGTACGCGCCACCATGCGGACGCGCTTGTCCGCCGGGGAGGTTTCACGGGACGTGAGCCCCATCCCGTCGAGGCGCCCGACGATCTGCGTGATGTTCGAGGCGTCGCAGCCGAGCTCCGCGGCGAGCCCGCCCATCGAGCGGTGCTCGGAGAGCCGGCCGAGCACGCACGCCTGGGCCGCGCTCAGCTGCACGGAAGCGGCGGCGCGGTCGAACGCCTGCTCGTAGGCGTTCACGAGGTCGAGGAGCGCGCCCTCGGCCTCCGAGGTCTCGGTCGCGATGCGAAGGGGGAGCGCCATGCCCCGATCCTAACGCTGGAGGCGATCAAGCAATCCGGGTCGGAGTATCGACGAGCAACGCCAGCTTTCCGACGTAGTGCTCGCGGAGCGCGCGGTGGGCGTCCTGCACCTGGGCCATCGGGAAACGCTGCGCCACGTGCGGCGTGAACGCGCCCGCCTCGACGGCGGCGTTGAGCCGGTCGAATGCCGCGCGACTCCGGTCCCCGTCGAAGGGGAGGATCGGTGCTGCGGGCGCGACGGCGGCGGCGGGATGCACGCCGTTCGGCCAGGCGATCCGTCCGGCGGGGGAGAGCGCGCCGAGCGCGCGCTCGGCGGCCGGGCCGCCCGCCGTCACGAGCGCGGCGTCGATCCCGCCCGGGGCGAACGCCTCCGCCGCGGCCAGCACGTCCTGGGTGCGGCCGTCGACCACCGCGTCCGCGCCCTGCGCCCGCGACAGGGTGACGCCGTCGGCGCCGGAGGAGACGGCGAGGGCCCGGATGCCTCGGTGACGCGCCAGCTGCACCGCCAGGTGGCCCATGCCCCCGCTGGCGCCGAAGACCATAAGGGTCTGGCCGGGACGGAGGTCGAGCAGCTCGAGGCCGCTCTGCGCGGTCAGGGCGTCCCAGGCCATCACTCCGGCCTGTTCCATCGTGAGCTGCGGGGGAAGGGGTGCCGCGTGCTCCTCGTCGACGACGCCGAACTCGGCGTAGAAGCCCCCGCGCGGCACCGGCGTCGAGGCCGCGTAGACGCGGTCGCCGGGCTCGAAGCGCGTGACCTCGGGGCCGACCGCCGCGACGGTGCCGGCCGCGTCCCAGCCGAGGATGTACGGGAAGCGCGACGGGATGCCGAACACGCCGTCGTAGTGCCCGCGGCGCTCCTCGGCGTCCCAGGAGGCGACGCCGGCGACGTGCACCCGGATGAGCACCTCGCGTGCGCCCACCTCGGGGACGGCGATCCGGCGGATGGCGAGCTCGTCCTCCGCTCCGAACCGGTCGAGGACGACGGCGTTCATCTCGGCGGGGGTCGTCGTGCCCGGGGACGACGGCTGGGGTCGGGTGCGCATGTGTGCTCCTATTTGCTTGATTGAATCAACTAAAGCATCGATGCATGAGTCGATTAAGGAATTGGCCCCCGCGGACCACCCGAGCCTCAGTCCTGACGGAATAATTGGGTACACTGTACGCGTTTCAACGGATCGCGCACTGAGAACGCGACCAGGACCGGAAAGAGAGCAGGACCGCATGACGACCATGGACACGCACGAGATCACCGCTGCCGCCGCAGGCGGCGACGCGACCGCCGAGCAGCTCGCCGAGGTGCTCGCCTGGTTCGACCGCTACGACGAGCGGGTTGCCGCCGGCGACCTGAACGGCATGGCGGACCTCGCTGCCTTCCCGATCAACGAAGTCACCGACGACGCCGACGGCTACGGCATCGCCGCGGCCTGCGACCGGGACCGGTACCTGGCGCAGATGCGCGAGGTGCTCGGCGCGAACTCCGCCGAGCTGACGATGCACTCGACGAGGCATCCGATCTTTCTCTCGCCGGCGCTCTGCTTCGTCGTCACCGACGCGAGCTTCGCGGTCGGCGGGCGCACCCAGCAGATGCGCTACGGCGATCTGCTGGTGCGCACGGCCGACGGCTGGCGCTTCCAGACGATGGTGGCGGGCGGATGGCACGAGCAGTTGTGATCCGCTGATCGGCGCCGGGGGAGAATGGCCGTATGCCCGACGACCGCACCGGCACGAGCGCCGGCGATCCCGCCGCGTCGATCCGCCTGCTCTGGCGCGCCCGGCTCGCCCAGCCGGCGGCCCGGCCGGGTCCGCGCCCGACCTTGAGCGTCGACCGGCTGGTCGAGGCGGCCATCGAGCTCGCGGACGCCGAGGGGATGACTGCGCTCACCATGCGCCGGTTGGCCGAGCGGCTCGCGACGAAGCCGATGAGCCTGTACCGCTATGTGCCCGGCCGCGCCGAGCTCGTCGACCTCATGCTCGACCGCGTGTACGAGGGGATGCCCCGGACGCCGCACGGCGGCACCGACTGGCGCGCGCGCGTCCGGGCGCTCGCCGACGCGAATCGGGCGCTCTACCTGGCGCACCCGTGGGCCGCCGAGCTGTCGACGCTCCGCCCGCCGCTCGGACCGGGGCAGCTCGCCAAGTACGAGCACGAGCTGGGCGCGTTCGCAGGATCCGGGCTCTCGGACCGGGAGGTCGACGACGCGCTCACCCTCGTCCTGTCGTTCGTGCGGGCCAATGCCGCGGACGCCCTCGCCGCCGAACGAAGCCGCGCGGCCAGCGGCCTCGACGATCGCGGCTGGTGGGCGGTCGCCGGCCCGATCCTCTCCGGACTCGTCACAGACGACGCGTATCCGCTCGCGTCGCGGATCGGCTCGGCGGCGGGCGAGGCACGGGGGAGTGCCCACGACCCCGAGCACGCCTACGAGTTCGGGCTCGAGGTCATCCTGTCGTCGCTCGGAGTCTTGGCCGCCGGGGCCTCTGACGCTGGCTAATCCTGTGCCGGCTCCACGTCCTGCACGTCCGCGCCGACGCCGATCGGCTGCCGCGGGTCGACCGGGATGGGCTCGGGGTCCAGGTGCTCGGGCACGAGCTCGATGCCGCCGGTGCTGTTCGCCGAGCGCATGAGGTCCTCGAGCCACTGGGGGTTGAGCTCGGGGCGCTCGGGCTCGGTGAAGACGAAGCGGAGCGGGATGGCCGGGTGCAGCCAGAGCGTCTCGCGCCCGCGCGGCTCGTCGTCCGGGTGCCGCCAGGACAGGGTGAAGCTCTCGTTGCGGCGCAGCTTGGTGGTCAGGACGACCTTCAGGTGCGCGAGCGCGCGATCCTCGATCCCGATCGGGGTCTGCGAGTCCCCGTAGTACAGCGTTCCCATGACGCCGACCGTACCGTTTTTCTCCAGTCGTATTGACGTTGCTCGTTCGCGGCTGCGCATTCCGTCCTGCTCGGTACGCATTGCGGCTCCCGCGCACCCGCGCGAGGGGCTTGACGTGATCCGATCCCGTGCGGGACGGTGCTGGGGAACGGAGGAGCGGGATGCCGGAGCGGAACGGAACGGACGGGGAGATCGAGCGGCTCGCGCAGGCGGTCGCCGCGGAGGCGGAGCGGCGCGGGCTGCGCATCGCGGCGGCGGAATCGCTGACGAGCGGAGCCATCGCGGTCGCGCTCGGAAAGGCGGATGACGCGAGCGAGTGGTTCGCGGGATCGATCGTGGCGTACGAGGCATCCGTGAAGTTCGAGCTGCTCGGGGTGACGCCGGGTCCGGTCGTCACCGCCCGAGCGGCCGAGCAGATGGCGGCCGGCGTTCGCGAGCGGCTGGGCGCCCGCGGCGCCGTCGCCGTGACGGGGGTGGGGGGTCCCGGCTCCGAGGAGGGGCGGCCGGCGGGCACGGTCTACGTCGCCGTGGCCCTCGACGACCGGGTGCACGTCGGCGAGCACCACTTCGACGGCGACCCCGCCGAGGTGGTCGCCTCGACCGTCCGGGCGGCGCTCGCGGCACTGCTGGAGCGCCTGCGCTCCGCGTGAGCGCTCCGCCTCTGGACCTCTCAGCTGCATCGCGTACACTGGGACGCAGTGATTCACCGTGCAGCCCAACCGGTCGTCACGACCGCGTGCCCGTCATCTTCGAGCACCGTCGCGTTCCACGCGTCCCGATTCCATCTCCGCGCTTGGAGCGCATCCTCAGCTTCCCGCAGCCGCTGACGTCGACGTCACGCCGGCCGCCGTATCGAAACGATCGTTCTCATCTCTCTGCTCTTCACCAGTTCGTCCCCTCGCCTGCACTGGCGGCAAGCCGATCACGACGTGCACAGCGCCACGCGTGACGGCGAGTACGCCGGGCACGTCGTGGCCCTCGGCGACGGCTTCCTCGTCTCCGACGCGATCGGCCGGGTCGTGGCCCGCTGCGACACGCTCGACGCGGCCTTCCTCGCCCTCGAGGCCGCGACCCCAGCAGGCATCCACTCCGCCGGCGATCACCTCGCCCGGCGCACCAAAGCCCCGCGGCGGCGCCGTCGCCGCGGATTCACGGATCACACCCGTGGTCCCAGACAACGAAGGAATGACGTCATGGCCACCGGCATCGTCAAATGGTTCAACACTGAAAAGGGATTCGGCTTCATCGCTCCCGACGACGGCTCCGCCGACGTGTTCGCGCACTTCAGCGCGATCACCGGCAACGGCTACCGCGAGCTGACCGAGAACCAGCGCGTCGAGTTCGACGTGGAGCAGGGTCAGAAGGGCCTCCAGGCCACCAACATCCGGGGCCTGTGAGCTCCCGGCCGGCCCCGCCAGCGGCGGGGCCGGCCGCCCACTCCCAGCGGGGTCACGGGAGGTATGCAGGCCACGGCATGGTTCGCCGCGTAGCGTGGGATCAGCGATGGGCACCCGCCTTTGGCTTCACGGCCGAAGACTCGCGGCCCAGCACAGACAGGCAGCCCCCATGCCGACCATCCCCATCGTCCAGGAGGCCGTGCTCGGCCCCGTCCGACAGACCTACGCCCGAGCCGGCGACTTCCCGCCGATCACCCGGGCCTACAGCCAGCTCTCCCAGACCGTCCGCGAGACCGGGCTCCTGCGCCGTACGCCGTGGTTCTACGGCCTCGTCGGTGCGGGCATCGCGCTCGCCTTCGGCGGAGCGGTCGCCGGCTTCGTCCTGCTCGGCGACAGCTGGTACCAGTTGCTCATCGCCGGAGCGCTGGGGCTGCTGTTCACCCAGCTCGCGTTCCTCGCGCACGAGGCGGCGCACCGCCAGATCCTCGCCTCCGGGCCGGCCAACGACCGGCTCGCGCGAGTGCTCGCCGGCCTCGTCGGCATGAGCTACGGCTGGTGGGACAGCAAGCACAGCCGGCACCACGCCAACCCGAACCGCGTCGGCAAGGATCCCGACATCGAGGTCGACACGATCTCCTTCCTCGAAGAGGATGCCGCGAACGCCCGGGGCCTGCGCCGGCTCCTCACCCGCAAGCAGGGCTGGTGGTTCTTCCCGCTGCTGACGCTCGAGGGCCTGAACCTGCACTACCAGAGCCTCCGCTACCTCTTCGGCCGCGGCCCGGTCGCCGGGCGCTGGACCGAGCTCGCCATCATCGCCGCGCGTCTCGCGGTCGTGCTCGTGCCCGTGTTCCTCGTGCTGCCGCTCGGGATGGCGTTCGCCTTCGTCGGCGTGCAGCTCGCCGTCTTCGGCGTCTACATGGGCGCGTCCTTCGCGCCGAATCACAAGGGCATGCCGGTGATCGCACCCGACGCGAAGCTCGACTTCTTCCAGAAGCAGGTGCGCACCTCGCGCAACATCCGCGGCGGATGGTGGGCGACGTGGCTCTACGGCGGCCTCAACTACCAGGTCGAGCACCACCTCTTCCCGAGCATGTCGCGCCTGCACCTCGCCCGGACCCGGGAGATCGTGCGCGAGTACTGCCAGACCCACGACGTGCCGTACACCGAGACGTCGATCTGGCGCTCCTACGCGATCGTGATCGCGTACCTCAACCGCGTCGGGCTCGCCGCGCGCGACCCCTTCGACTGCCCGGTGGCCGCCAGGTACCGCTGAGCGCAGCACCCCGCGCCGAGCGGTGCGGACCGTCGTCTCCGCTACGCTCGGGAGCATGGCTGCGTTCGCTGAGATCGACGTCGTGCTGCTGGATGTGCTCGGCACCCTGGTGGACGAACCGGGCGGGATCGAGGCCGCGCTCCGAGACGCGAGCGGCGAGCGCGAGGTCGGGGCGCTGCGGGCGCGCTGGCAGGAGCTGGTCGAGGGCGAGCAGCAGCGGATCGCCGAGGGCCATCGTGCGTACGCGAACGGCGACGTGCTCGACGACGAGGCCGCCACGGCGGTCGCGGCGGCGGCCGGCGTCACCGATCGCGCCCTCGTCCGCCGCTTGGCGACGGCTGCGGAGCGGCTCCCCGCCTGGCCGGACTCGGCTGCCGGCATCGACCGGCTGACGCCGCGGGTCCGGGTGCTCGGACTCTCGAACGCGAGCGCGCGCACCCTCGGCCGGCTGGGGGCGAACGCCGGCTTCCGCTGGCACGGGGTGCTCTCGGCCGAGACCGTTCGCGCGTACAAGCCGGACCCCGCCGTCTATCGACTCGCCGTCGAGGCGAGCGGGTGTCGGCCGGACCGCATCCTGATGGTCGCGGCGCACGCCTGGGATCTGCGCGCCGCGCAGGCGGCCGGCATGCGGACCGCGTACGTGCACCGCCCGGTCGGGGACCCGCCGCGCGATTCCGACACCTTCGACGTGCGCGCCGAGGGACTGCTCGAGCTCGCCGAACGACTCGCCGCGCGGACGGAATCGTCTCTGGGGGAGTTCCCGGGTGGATGACCGACACTGGAAGGAACGGTGACCGGGCCGACGGGGGGAGGCGACCATGGGCATCAGACGACGGCGGGCCGTGCCGCCGCCGACGAACCCCGAGGACGACCCGTACCTCGCCTACCTGATCTGGAAGGGCGAGCGGCCCGCGGCCGAGCCGGAGCCCGAGGCGCCGCCGAAGCGCGGCTGGTGGCAGCGCGTGCTCGGCCGGCGCGATGCGGACGGCGGGTCGCGGCGGGAGTCGTGAGGCGCCGCCCGCACCGCCTCAGCGCGTGACCGTCGTCTGCTGGTACAGCGCGAGCCGCGGCCGGCCGTCGCGGAGCACGTACACGCTCGTCATCAGGGCGGTGAACGGGTCCTCATCGTCGTCGCGCGCCGCGCGCGCCCGGTAGACGAGCGCGGCCGCATCGTCGGCGATCGCCACGAGCCGGGGCTCGGTGAGCTCGAACTCGGCCCAGGGCGGCGCGCCGTCGAGCGAGGCGGCGACCGCGTCGCGGTCGAGGACCGCGCCGTTCACGAGCACCATGACGGCCTCCGCCGTCATCAGCTCGCCGTAGAAGCCGCCGCCGCGCGCTCCGCAGAGCGCGTTCCAGCCGTCGTGCTCGAGGGCGAGCAGGGTCTCGAGGGTGAGTGCCGTCATGCCGCGGAATCTACGCGCCGGGCGCGTGGACCGGCAGGGCTTGACCGCGGGGCCGTCAGCGCCCCGCGATCACGTCCGCGACCTTCGCGATCACCGAGGTGCGCGGGCTCGAGGAGCGCTGCTCGACCCAATCGGCCACGGAGTAGGCGCGGTACAGGCCGTTCGCCCCGATCCAGCGCAGCGGCTCGGGTTCCCAGCGCCGCGGGCGCTGCCTGACCCAGGGGATGCGGGCGATCGGGTCGTCGCTGCCGGTGAGGAGCGCGGCCGCCGCGTCGGCCGCGAGCCGCGCCGCCGTCACGCCCTGGCCGGCGTACCCGCCGAGCTGGAGGATGCCGCTGTCCGAGTCCCAGTCGATGAACGGCGTCCAGTCGCGGGGCACGCCGAGCACGCCGCACCAGGCGTACTCCGCCTCGGCGCCGAGGCCGGGGAAAAGGTCCTCGACGATCGCCTCGAGCGCCCGGACCGTGCCGCGGTCGACCTGGCCGCGATCGTCGAAGCCGGAGCCGAAGCGGTACGGCCTGCCCCGGCCGCCGATGATGATGCGGCCGTCGGGTGTGCGCTGCCCGTAGAAGTAGGTGTGCGCCGAGCCCGACAGGCCGGCGGCCGGCTCCCAGCCGATCCGCGCCCACTCGTCGTCGTCGAGCCGTCGGGTCGCGATCATCGCGCTGTTCAGGGGGAGCAGTTCCCGGCCCCGCCCGGCGAGGGCCGCCGTGTAGCCCTCGGTGGCGAGGACGATCCGCTTCGCACGCAGCTCGAGCGCACCGACCCGCACCGAGCCGGGCGCGATCTCGGTGACGCGCGAACGTTCATGGAGGCGGATGCCGGCCGCGCGCGCTCGCTCGAACACTCCGCGGAGCAGGAGGAACGGGTCGACCCGCACGCAATCGGGGGAGACGAGCGCGCCGACGGCGTCGTGGATGTCGATCCGCTCGCGCAGGGCGTCGCCGTCGACGAGCTGCACGTGCTCCTCGCCGAGCCCCCAGGCGCGGTGTCCCGCGAGGCTCGCCCGGAGGCGGGCGAGCTCGGGCGCGGTGCGGGCCACCTGGATCCATCCGCCGCGCTCGGCGCCGATGTCGACGCCCTCCGCGGCGAACTCGTCCACGACGGTCTCCATGGTCGCGAGGAGTCGTCGTTCCACGTCGAGCACCGCATCCCGGCCGCTGCCGCGCGCCAGCACCGGCCGCATGCCCACGGGCTTCGAGGACAGCCATCCGCCGTTGCGCCCGGACGCGCCGAAGCCGAACTGCTCGGCCTCCAGGACGACGATGTCGAGGGAGGGATCGGCGGAGTGCAGTGCGAGGGCGGTCCAGAGACCGGTGTACCCGCCGCCGACGATGGCGACGTCGGCGGTGCCGGACTCGCGCAGCGGATCGGCTCGGATGGGTTCGTTCCGGTTCGCCCAGAAGCCGAATTCACCGTTGATCACGTGGGGTCCGCCCTTCACATACCTCGTCGTTGCTCCTCGACTGTAAAGTTTTCTGAACCAATATTCAAGTCTTCTTGCGTGTGTGTGAACTCTGCTGTACGTTCGTGGCCATGCCGGAGAACGAGCTCCCGAACACCCACACCGTCGGCGAACGCCTGCGCTCACGCCGCCGGGTGCTGCGCAAGACCCTCGCGAGCGTCTCGACCGAGGCGAACATCAGCGAGAGCTTCCTGAGCCAGCTCGAGCGCGACCGGGCGAGCGCGAGCATCGCCACCCTGCAGCGCATCTGCGCCGCCCTCGAGATGCCCGTCGGCGACCTCTTCAACGAGCGCCGCCAGCTCTCCGTGCACCGGCACGCCTCGGCGAACTTCAACCCCTACGGCATCGGCGCGCGCAAGGTGCGCATCACGCCCACGACGAACACCCAGCTCGAATCGTTCATCGGCGAGTTCGACGCCCACGGCACGACCGGCGACGAGCTCTACGCCCACGGCGACTCCGAAGAGACCCTGCTCGTCGTGAGCGGCCGGCTCGAGGTCACCATCGGCACCGAGACCCACGTGCTCGGACCGCTCGACAGCATCTCCTACGCGTCGTCGACGCCGCACCGCGCGCGCGAGGCCGACGGGGGCCGTGCGGTCGCCGTCTGGCTCATGTCGCCGCCGAGCTACTGACCCCCACAGAAAGCAAGAGGAACACCATGCGCATCGGAATCGAATGCGGCGGCACCTTCACGGATGTCGTCGTCGTCGATGACGTCGGACGGATCGTCGCGACGAACAAGGTCTTCTCCACCCCCGAGGACCCCTCGCTCGCCGTGCTCGAGGGCCTCGGCGGGCTTCCCGACGAGCTCGTCGACGGCGCCGAGCTGCTGCACGGCAGCACGGTCGCCACCAACGCCCTGCTCGAGCGGAAGGGCGGCCCGATCGGCCTCATCACCACGAAGGGCTTCCGCGACCTCGTCTTCCTGCAGCGCCAGGACCGGACCCGGATGTACGACCTCGGCTACACCAAGCCCGAGCCGCTCGTCGCCCGCCGCCACATCGTCGAGGTCGACGAGCGCGTGTCGGCCGAGGGCGAGGTGCTCCGCGGCCTCGACGAGGAGGGCGTCGCCCGCGCCGTCGCGACGCTGGCCGAGGCCGGCGTCTCCGCGATCGCGGTCTGCCTGCTGCACGCCTACGCCAACCCCGAGCACGAGCGCCGGGTCGCTGCGGCCATCGAGGCCGCCGGGCTCGAGCTGCCGGTCTCGCTCAGCCACGAGGTCGTGCGCGAGTTCCGCGAGTACGAGCGCACCACGACGACGGTGGTCGACGCCTTCATCCGTCCCCGTGTCGGCGCCTACCTCGAGAACCTGCGCTCGCACGTCGCCGAGCGCAGCATCCGCTCGATGGCCGTCATGCAGTCCAACGGCGGCATCGTCCCGCCCGAGGCGGCCATCTCCCGGCCCGTCACCATGCTGCTCAGCGGGCCCGCCGCGGGCGTGAGCGGGGCGGTCACGATCGCCTCCGCGGCCGGCGTCGACCGCATCGTCACCATGGACATGGGCGGCACCAGCACCGACGTCTCCTTCGTCGAGGGCGAGGAGCCCGAGCTCGCGACGGGCACCGTCGTCGACGGCCTGCCGCTGCGGGTGCCGCTCGTCGACATCCACACCGTCGGCGCGGGCGGCGGCAGCATCGTGCACATCGACGCCGGCGGGCTGCTCTCCGTCGGCCCGGAGAGCGCCGGCGCCGACCCCGGCCCCGCCTGCTACGGCCGCGGCGGCAGCCGACCCACGATCACCGATGCGAACCTCCTCGTCGGCGCGATGCCCGCCGGAGCCCGGCTCGCCGGTCGCTTCGAGCTCGACCGGGACGCCGCGCGCGCCGCCTTCGAGCCGCTCGCCGCCGCCCTCGGGCGCTCCGTCGAGCAGGTCGCCGCCGACGCGCTGCAGCTCGCCGACGTCACGATGGCCGGCGCGATCCGCGAGGTCTCGCTCGAGCGCGGGCACGAGCTGGACGGCGCCGCGCTGATCGCCTACGGCGGGGCCGGCGCGCTGCACGCCGCCTCGGTCGCCGAGGAGCTCGGCATCGACCGGGTGCTCGTGCCGCCGCACGCGGGGCTCACCTCCGCCTACGGCCTGCTCACAGCCTCCTTCAAGCGCGACTTCTCGGCCACCTGGTTCCAGCCCGACCTCGCCGCGGTCTCCGCCGCAGAGCTCGCGGCCGCCTGCCGCGAGATCGAGGCCGCCGCGCGCGCCGAGATCGCCGCGACCGGCGTCGCCGCCGACGGCCTCGTCGCGAGCTGGCTCGCCGACATCCGCTACCGCGGCCAGGGCTTCGAGCTCGCGGTGCCGTTCGCGCCGGGCGACGAGGCGAGCGAGCTGCTCGCCGGCTTCCACGCCGCGCACCACCGCCAGTTCGGCCACTCGAGCGAGCAGCGCGCCGCGCAGCTCGTCACGGTGCGCCTGCGGCTGACCGGCGAGAAGCCGCCCGTCGCCGCGGTGCAGACCGCCGCGAACGACACCCCGGCCGGCACGACCTCGATCCTCGTCGACGGCGAGCGCCGGGACGCCCCGGTGCTGCACCGCGGCGGCATGTCCGCCCCGGTGCAGGGGCCCGCGGTCGTCGCCGACGACACCTCGACCACGCTCGTGCCCGCCGGCTGGCTGGCGGAGATCGACGAGCACGGAAACCTCCTCCTGGAACGGAGTGCCGCATGACCCAGCAGCACCAGCTCGGCCTCTTCAAGTCGGCCTTCGAGTCGCTCACCCGCGAGATGGCGGTGAACCTCCGCCGCGCCGCGTTCTCCTCGATCGTGCGGGAGGCGCGCGACTTCTCGGTCGCGCTCGCCGACCGCCGCGGCGCGATCGTCGCGCAGGCGGAGTGCATCCCGATCATGACGGCGGGCGTCGCCATCGCGCTGCAGCACGCGCTCGCCGAGCTCGACGTCGACGCCCTCACCGAGGACGACGCGATCCTCTACAACGACCCGTACAAGGGCGGGCAGCACCTGCAGGACATCTACCTGTTCAACCCGATCTTCCTCGACGGCTCGCTCGTCGGCTTCGCGGCGACCACGGCGCACCACGTCGACGTCGGCGGCGCGTACGCCGGCCTCAGCGCCGATGCCACCGAGATCTACCAGGAGGGGCTGCGCCTGCCCGTCTCGACCTTCTCGCTCAGCCGGGACTGGGGCGAGCGCGGCTTCGTGCGGCGCATCATCGAGGCGAACGTGCGGGTGCCCGACCTCGTCATCGGCGACCTCGAGGCGCAGCTCGCCGCGAACCGCATCGCCCAGCAGCGCTTCGCCGAGATCGCGGCGCGGTACGGGCTCGAGCCGACGCTCGCGGCGATGGACGAGCTGCAGGACTACGCCGAGCGCCGGTTCCGCAGCGCCATCCGGGCGATCCCCGACGGCGAGTACCGCGCGGCGGACTTCGTCGACGGTTCGCCCTGGGGCGCCGGCGACATCCCCGTCGCGGTCGTGCTGACCGTCGCCGGCGACGAGATCGTTGTTGACCTGCGCGGCAGCGGACCGCAGGTGGTCGGCAACGTGAACTGCCCGTACGCCTCGACGGTGTCCGCGGTGCAGAGCGCCATCCGCTGCATGATCAGCGATACCGACATCCCGTTCAACGAGGGCTGCAACCGGCCGATCACCGTGCTCACCGAGTACGGCTCGATCCTGAACCCCGCGCCGCCGGCCGCGGTGCGGGCCCGGCTCACCCCGGCGAGCCGCGTGTTCAACGTCGTGGTGAGCGCGATGGGCCAGGCGGTGCCCGAGGCCGCGGTCGCCACCGGCTTCGACACTACGACCGCCTTCGCGATCAGCCACCTCGCCGCGACGGGCGACTACCAGGTCGTCGTCGAGATCCTCGGCGGCGGATGGGGCGGATGCCAGGCGCACGACGGGGCCGACGCGCTCGACAACCCCATCTCGAACTGCGCGAACGCGCCCATCGAGTCGCTCGAGACGGACTACTCGCACTTCGCGATCACCGAGTACTCGCTCGTCGAGTCGAGCGGCGGCGACGGCGAGCACCGTGGCGGCCTCGGCATCCGCCGCGTCTACGAGGCGCTCGCCGACGGCGTGCAGATCGCCGGCTACGCCGACCGGCACCGCAGCGGCGCCCCCGGCCTCGCCGGCGGCGAGCCGGGCGCGGTCGGCCGCTTCCGGCTGACGCGGGCCGACGGCCGCGTCGAGCCGATCACCGCCGTCTTCAGCGGCACGCTCGACCGCGGAGACCGGATCGAGGTGCTGACCGGAGGCGGCGGCGGCATCGGCGACCCCGGCTCCCGTTCGGCGCGCGCCCGAGAATCCGACACCACCGATGGCTATGCGAAGGAGCATCAGCGATGAGCACCACCTCCCCCACCACCTCCCAACCCACCTCGATGCGCCGCGTCGCCGCGGCGGCCGTGATCGGCACCTCGATCGAGTGGTACGACTTCTTCGTCTACGCGCAGGCCGCCGCCCTCGCGCTGAACGTCGTCTTCTTCCCCGAGGTCTCGCCGCTCACCGGCGTCCTCATCCTCTTCGCGACGATGGGCGTCGGCTTCGTCGCCCGCCCGCTCGGCGCGATCATCTTCGGGCACATCGGCGACCGCATCGGCCGCAAGAAGACGCTGATCATCACCCTCCTGATGATGGGCGTCGCGACCTTCGCGATGGGCCTGCTGCCCGGTTACGACAGCTGGGGCGCAGCCGCGCCGGTGCTGCTCGTCGCCCTGCGGCTCTGCCAGGGCCTCGCGGCCGGCGGCGAGTGGGGCGGCGCCGCGCTCATCGGCGTCGAGCACGCGCCGCCGGAGAAGAAGGCGCTGTTCGGCTCCTTCGCCCAGCTCGGCTCCCCGATCGGCCTCGTGCTCGCGACCTCGATGACCCTCGCGGTGAACGCCGCGTTCGGTCAGGAGGCGATGCAGGAGTGGGCCTGGCGCATCCCGTTCCTCGCCTCGATCGTGCTCATCCCGATCGGCTTCATCATCCGCTCGAAGGTCGCCGAGAGCCCCGAGTTCGCGGCGCTTTCGAAGCAGGAGCGCAGCGGCTCCGTGCCGATCGTGAAGCTGTTCCGCTTCCAGACCCCGCACCTGCTCGTCGGCATCGGCTCGTTCGCCGCCGTGTTCCTCACCTACTACCTGATGACGAGCTTCATGCTCGTGTACGCGACGGACTCCGTCGGGCTGTCGTCCGCGGTCTCGCTGCCGGCGAACCTCATCGCGGCGGTGGTCGAGGGCGTGTTCATCGTGGTCGCGGCGGTGCTCAGCGTGCGGATCGGCACGAAGCGGATCAACGTCGTGTCCGCCGTCGCGCTGCTGCTCTGGGCCTTCCCCTCGTTCTACCTGGCCGCGGCGGCGCCGCCGTGGGGCTTGTACGTCTCGGTCGGCGTCTCGATGGTGTTCGTCGGCGCGGCCTACGGCGTGCTCGCTTCCGACGTGGCGCGGCTGTTCACCACCGACACCCGCTACACGGGCGCCTCGCTCTCGTACCACCTGGCGGCGGTCATCGGCGGCGGCCTGGCACCGATCGCCGCGACGGCGATCCTCGAGGCGACCGGCGGCGACGTCTTCTTCATCGCGCTGATCCCGGCGGTCACCGCCGCGGTGATGATCGTCTGCGTGCTGATCCTGCCGCGCCTGCAGCAGCCCGACGTGGCCGGTGAAGGCGAGGCGACGACCGCCGACGGCGAGCTCATCCGCGCCTGACGCGCACCCGCCGGGAAGACCGGCACGACGGCCCCGGGACGACGACACGGGAGGGAGGAGGCGGTGGGTGGTTGACGGGGGGGGGGGGGGAAGGAGGACATCAAACACACGAGGGGAAGGTTGTGTTAGACATGTCAAGGGAGGG
>NZ_JBHXBK010000001.1:1024362-1091489 GCF_042726785.1 Agromyces sp. NPDC060279 | reverse complement strand
CCGACGCCTTGAGACACTTCGCCCATCTCTTACCACCCCCCCGACGGACAACGCGCAACCGCTCCCCCCCCCCGCCCCCCTCGCCCCCCGGGGCCGTCGCGTGCGTGCGGGCGGGCGGCCGCGGCGCGCGCCGTCAACCCCGTCGCGGGCCGGTCGCGCCACGGCTACCGTGCCGGGCATGACGCTGCAGATCGGATACAAGCTCGCCGCCGAAGGCTTCGGCCCGGCCGAACTCGTGCGGCAGGCGCAGCGCGCCGAGGCCGCCGGGTTCGACTTCGTCGAGATCAGCGACCACTTCCACCCTTGGCTGGAGGTGCAGGGGCACTCGCCGTTCGCCTGGTCGGTGCTCGGCGCCATCGCGCAGGGCACCGAGCGGATCGGGCTCGCCACCGGCGTGACCTGCCCGTTCCATCGATACCATCCGGCGATCGTCGCGCAGGCGGCCGCGACGGTGGCGCTGTTGAGCGACGGGCGCTTCACCCTCGGGGTCGGCGCCGGCGAGCGGCTGAACGAGCACATCACGGGCGAACCGTTCCCGGCGGTCGCCGGCCGGCATGCGCGGCTCCGCGAGGCCATCGAGATCATCCGCCTGCTGTGGAGCGGCGGCTTCCACTCCTACGACGGCCGCTTCTGCTCGCTCGAGGACGCCCGCCTCTTCGACCTGCCCGAGGTGCCGCCGCAGATCGCCGTCGCGGCGAGCGGACCGGCGTCGGTCGCGCTCGCCGCGGAGCTCGGCGACGGGCTGTTCGCGGTCGACCCGGACGGCGAGCTCACGGCCGAGTATCGGCGGCTCGGCGGGAGCGGACCGCGGTACGGCGAGGCCTCCCTCGCCTGGGCCGAGTCGGAGGATGCCGCGGTCGAGGCCGCCTGGAGCACCGCCCGCTGGAGCGTCGGCGGGTGGAAGGTGATGAGCGAGCTGCCGAACCCGGTGAACTTCGAGGCGGCCAGCGCCCAGGTGCGCCGGGAGGATGTGGCGGCGAAGCTCAGTTGCGGTCCCGAGCTCGCGGCGCACGTCGAGGCCGTGCGCCCGTTCGTGGAAGCGGGGTTCGACCGCATCGCGCTGATGAACGTCGGACCCGACCCGGACGGCTTCCTCGACGCCTTCGCCGGCGAGCTCGGGGCCGGCCTCCGGGCGCTCGACCCGACGGGGTGACCCCGGCCCGCGACGATCGCGGCCCGGGGCCGGTCCGGCGTGGCGCTCAGCCGGCGACGTCGATCACCCAGGTGACGCCGAAGCGGTCGGCGAGCATGCCGAAGCCCGGCGACCACGCCGAGGCCGCGAGCGGCTCGACGACGGTCGCCCCCTCGGCGAGCCCGGCCCAGGCGCGCTCCGCCTCGGCGAGCGAGTCGGCCCGGAGCGACAGGAAGAAGGGGCGGTCGGTGAGGGTCGCGCCGTGCTCGCGCCGGGTCGCGTCGGGGGAGGCATCCGCCGGCCCGGCGTCGCCGGGCACGTCGTAGGCCATCACGCGGAAGCCGTCGGCGCTCGTGACGCTGCCGAACACGATCCGCTCGGCGTCGGGAGCGTCGCCGGGCATGCCGAGCTCGCCGTAGCTGGTGAGCGCGAGCTCGCCGCCGAAGACGCGGTGGTAGTGCTCGAGCGCCGCGCGGGCGCGGCCGTCGCGGAAGTTCAGGTGGGTGGTGGTGCGCAGGCTCATCGCCGTTCCTCTCGGTCGTGGGCGGCCCGGTTCGACCGCCTGCGCCCAGTGTTCCCGCAGTCGAGGACACCGAATGTCCGCAACTTGGCGCAGACTGGACGGCATGACGGATGGCTCGGCGCGCATGCTCGCACTGCTCTCCCTGTTGCAGGCGAGACGCGAGTGGCCGGCCGCCGAGCTCGCCGGCCGGCTCGAGGTCAGCACCCGCACGATCCGCCGCGACATCGAGCGGCTGCGCGAGCTCGGCTATCGGGTGGCCGCGACGATGGGCCCCGACGGCGGCTACCGGCTCGCCGCGGGGGAGGAGCTGCCGCCGCTGCGCTTCGACGACGAGCAGGCGGTCGCCCTCGCGATCGCGCTGAGCTCGGTCGCGGGCGGCGGCGCGGCGATCGAGGAGGCCGCCGAACGGGCGCTCGCCACGGTGCGGCAGGTGCTGCCCTCGCGGCTCCGGCACCGCGTCGACGGGGTGCGCTTCGCGCACGAGCCGAGCGCCGTGCGCACGGACCCCGAGGTGATCCTCGCCGTCAGCGAGGCGGTGCGCGAACGTCGGGTGCTGCGCTTCGACTACCGGCGCGATGCCGATGCCGAGGCCGAGGCCGAGGGCGGCCCGCCTCGCCGCGTCGAGCCGCACGAGCTCGTCGCCCGCGACGGCCGCTGGTACCTCGTCGCCTTCGAACTCGATCGCGAGGACTGGCGGCTGTACCGGCTCGACCGGATGGCGCCGCGCGCGCCGCACGGGGCGCGCTTCGCCTCGCGGAGCATCCCTCACGGCGACGCGCTGGCCTTCGTGACGGCGCGCTTCCGCGGGGCGGTGGAGCCCGGCGACTCTGCCTCCCGCAGCGCGGCCGGTCCCGCCTGGCCCTGCATCGGCGAGGCGGTGGTGCGCGCCGAGGCATCCGAGCTCGCGCCGTGGCTGGAACCGGGAGAGCTCATCGAGGCGGCCGACGGCCGTTGCCGGCTGGCGCTCGGCTCCTGGTCGTGGGCGGGCGTGCTCGCGCGCCTGCTGCAGTTCGAGCGGCCGTTCGAGCTGCTCGGCCCGCCCGAACTCCTGGCGGCGGCCGACGCAGCCGCCGCGAGGCTCAGTTCGGCCGGTAGAGCGTCGCCTGGAACTCGTACGCGTCGTGCCGGTAGGTGACCCGGCCGAGCAGCACCGGCGTGCCGGAGAGCTCCGAGGCGGTCTCCTCACCGACGAGCACCGGGGCCCCCGCGGCGATGCCGAGCGCGGCGGCGATCGCCTCGTCGGCGGCCTCGGCGCGCACCGTGTAGTCGCTGCGCACCACGCGCAGCCCGCACACCGACTCGAGCGTGCCGTAGAGGGAGGCGTCCTCGAGCATCTCGGGCTCCAGGCCCACCGCCCGCTGCGCCGGGATGATCGACACGTCGTAGCAGATCGGCACCTCGTCGAGCGTGCGCACCCGGTGCACCTCGAGCACGGGGGAGGCCGGGGCGAGGGCGAGACTGCCCGCCTCGCCGAGGCTCGCGGGGCGCACCTCGCTGCGGTGCACCCGGGCCCCTGGACGCAGCCCACGGGCGAGCGCCATCTCGGTGAACGACTGCAGGGCGACCCGCTCCGCCATGTGCGGGGCGGTGACGAACCAGCCGCGCCAGGGGGAGCTCTCCAGCAGGCCGTCGCGCTCGAGCGAGGCGAGGGCGTCGCGCAGCACGACCCGGCTGACCGAGACCCGTTCGGCGAGCTCGCGCTCGCCGGGCAGCTTCTGCCCCGGCTCGAAGACGCCCGCCTCGATCAGTTCGCGGATCGCGTCCCTCGCCCGGGCGGCGGTGCGCCCGAGCTGGCGCGGCGCCGCCGTCGCGGTCGCGTGTTCGCTCATCGTGGCCGCCTCCCCGCCCCGATTCTCCTGAGCGGGTGGCCGCCGGTCAAGCCGGGCCGGCGCGCGCCGCCGGGCGCTCCGCTCACTCCTTCACCGCCCCCGCGACGACGCCCGTGATGAAGCGGCGCTGGAAGATCGCGTAGACGACGAGGATCGGCAGCGCGACGATGACGGCGGCGGCCGCGGTCACCGAGGGATCGAAGTTGCGCGTGCTGCCGGCGAAGAACGAGAGGGCCAGCGGGGCGGTCTGCACGTCGGGGTTCTGCGGCACGAGCACGAGCGCCATCAGGAACTCGTTCCAGGTGTACAGGAAGAGGAGCGTGCCGAGGGTGGCGATCGCGGGCGCGGAGACCGGCATGTACACGCGCCAGAGCGTCGCCCAGCGGCCGGCCCCGTCGATCGACGCGGCCTCGCCGAGCGAGCGCGGCACGTTGGCGTAGGCGGTGCGCATCCACAGCACCCCGAGCGAGACCGAGGTCGCGATCTGCGGCAGGATGAGCGCCCAGTACGTGTTGAGCAGCCCCATGCCCTCGAGCAAGTAGTAGAGCGGCACGATGATGCCCTCGTAGGGCATCACGAGGCCGACGAGCAGGATGCCGAGCAGCAGGAAGCGGCCCGGGAACCGCATGGTGGAGAACGCGTAGCCGGCGAGCACCGAGACGAGGCTCGCCCCGAGCACGACCGCCACGGCGACGACGAGCGAGGACCAGAGGGCCTGGCCGAAGCCGCCCCGCGTCCACGCCGTCGCGAAGTTCTCGAGCGTGAGGCTCGACGGCAGGCCGCCCCCGCCCGTGCGCTCGCCCGAGGGGGTGAGCGCGAGCAGCACGATCGAGAGGAAGGGGAGCAGGGCGAGCAGCGCCCCGACGACGAGCAGCAGGTGCCCCAGGAACTGCTCTGAGCGGCGGATCCTCATCGGGTCCCTCCTCGGGGTGCGGCGGCGTCGCGGTCGTGGGTGAGCCACATCACCGCGCCGACGATGGCGAAGATGAGCAGCGTCAGCACGACGGCGATCGCCGAGGCCCGGCCGACCTGGTGGGTGACGAAGGCCTCGCGGTAGATGAAGTAGGAGGGCACCGTGGTCGAGGTGCCCGGGCCGCCGGCGGTGGTGTTCCAGACGATGTCGAAGTTGCGCAGCGCCGCGGTGATCATCAGCACGAGCGCGACCTGGATCTCGCCGCGGAGCGCGGGGAGGGTGACCGCGAAGAACTCGCGCACGGGGCCGGCGCCGTCGAGGCGGGCGGCCTCGAACTGCTCGGCGGGGATGTTCTGCAGGCCGCTCACGAACAGCGCGAAGGCGAGGCCGAACATCACCCAGGTGCCGATGATGCCGACCGACGGCAGCGCCGTGGTGAAGTCGCCGAGCCAGGTGCGGGTGAGCCCGTCGAGGCCGATCGCGCGCAGCGCGGTGTTCAGCGGCCCGGTCTCGGCGAAGATCCAGCGCCAGGAGATCGCGACGACGACGGTCGAGAGGATGTAGGGCACGAACAGTAGCGCGCGGAAGGCGGCGAGGCCGCGCACCCGGATGCGGGCGATCGCCCCGACGAAGACGAGGGCGAGCGCCGTCGGCAGGAGCGCGTAGAACACCACGAACACGAGGGAGTGCAGTGTCGCCTGCCAGATCTGCGGGTCGGCGAGCACCTCGGCGAAGTTGTCGAAGCCGACCCATTCGCTCGCGGTGATGCCGTCCCAGTCGAACAGCGCGATCCAGATCGACTCCACGACGGGACGCACGAGGAAGACGAGGTAGAACGCGAAGGCGGGGACGAGGTAGAGGTACGCGTCCCAGTCGTAGCGGCGGAGGAGCGGTCGGCGGCGCGGGGCGCTGCCGGTGGCCCGGGCCGGGCCCGGGCGCGGGGGCGAGAGGGTCGTCATCGAGGAGTCTCCGGGTGGATGCCGGGGGCGGGCCGCGATCGGCCCGCCCCCGGTCGCGGTCAGTCGGTGTGGAAGTCGACCCAGTCGGACTGCACGCGCTCGAGCAGCGCGTCGGCGCTCTCGCGTCCGGCGAGCACCTCCTGCAGGCCGCCCGTGAACGTGTCGAACATCGTGTCGGTCGCCCAGTCGTACCAGTAGAGCGGGCCCGCACCGTCGAGCTGGGCGGCGGAGGCGTCGAGCAGCGCCGCGAACATCGCGTCGTCGCCGGCGGCCTCGACCGGCTGGATCGGCACGCGGTGGGTGCCGGCGAGGAGTTCGGCGGACTCGGGGGAGTTCACCATGCCGACGAAGGCGATCGCCGCGAGCGTCGCGTCCGACTTCGAGCTCACGTGCCACGGCATGCCGAAGGAGCCGCTGGAGGCGTAGTCGCCGTCGGAGAGGCCGGGGGTGAAGTCGAAGGCGGAGCCGTCGGAGATCGCGCCGGCGTACCAGTTGCCGCCGATGAAGAAGACGCCCTCGCCGGAGGCGAACGCCGCCGCCGCGTCGTCGGGGCTGGTGCCGTCGTAGCCGGCCGAGACGTAGCCCTTCGCGACCCACTCGGCGAAGCGGTCGAGCGCCTCGCGGTTGGAGTCGACGGCGAAGTCGGCGTCCTTCGCGCCGGTGATCCACGCGCGGGTGTCGGCCGCCGGGGTGAGCGCGCCCTGCAGGATCGAGAAGGTCTGCATCGCGGACGCCTTGTCGGCGTTGCCGAGCACGAGCGGCGTCTGGCCGGCGGCCTTGGCGGCGGCGAAGGCCGCCTCGAGCTCGTCGAGGGTCGTCGGGGTGCCGAGGCCGAGCGCGGCGAGCTTCTCGCGGTTGGAGAACAGGCCGACCATCTGATTGTCGGGCGACATGCCGTAGACGGCGCCCTCGCCGAAGGCTGCGCCGTCCTCGGACCACTGCAGCTGGGTGATGGCGTCGCCCGCGGCGTCGCGGTAGTCGTAGGCGTCGGCGACGTCGTCGAGCGGGCGGATGAGGCCCGCCTTCACGAGCGCGCCGTCGGTGGCCCAGCCCTGGTTGCCCTGGGCGACGTCGGGGGCGTCGGCGGAGTTCATCGCGTTCAGGACCGTCGCGGTGAGGTCGTTGAAGCTCTTGAACTGGATGTCGACGGTGACGTTCGGGAACTCCGCCTCGTAGGCGGGCACGAGCTGGTCCATGAAGTCCTGCTCGCCCTGGTCGGCCCAGACGCTGAGCGTGACCTCGCCGAGTTCGGCGACCTGTTCCGGGGTGACGGGGGCGGTGATCTCCTCGACGGGGGCGGCGGGCTCGGTGCGCGAGCCGCCGGGCGCGCTGCACGCGGCGAGCCCCAGGGCGAGTGCGGTGACCGCGGCGGCGGCACCGGTGAGACGCATTCGACGGGTGGGCATGAGTGGTCCTTTCCGGAGCGGCAGCGATGTCGCTCGCGGGGTGGTCGGCATCGCTGCCGAATCGGGGGAACGCCCGTGCGTCTCGGGCTGTCGCCTTCGGCACCGCGGACGTCGTCATCGTGTCATGATGAGACCAATTAGTCCAGTTTCAGGACCAGTGGTCAGTTCGCTGATCCAACCATCCGCAATTCATGTTACTTTGTCAAGACAAAGTTCCCCCTCGAAACCGGAGCGCCAGCCGTATGAACCCCACCCCCGACGCCGCCCTCGACGTCCTGACCATCGGCCGGGTCGGCGTCGACCTCTACCCGCTCCAGGACGCGACGCCCCTCGAGGAGGTGTCGAGCTTCGGCAAGTACCTCGGCGGCAGCGCGACCAACGTCGCCGTCGCCGCCGCCCGGCACGGACTCGCCGCCGCCGTCGTCACGCGCACCGGCGACGACCCCTTCGGCCGCTTCGTGAGCCAGGAGCTCACCCGCCTCGGCGTCGACGCCCGCTTCGTCGCGCCCCTGCCCGGCCGAAAGACGCCGATCACCTTCTGCGAGATCTACCCGCCCGACGACTTCCCGCTGTACTTCTACCGCGACCCGATCGCGCCCGACCTCCTCATCGAGGCCGCCGAGCTCGACTTCGACGCGATCCGCGACGCCCGCGTCTACTGGGCGACGGCGACGGGACTCTCCGCCGAGCCGAGCCGCGCGGCGCACCACGCCGCCTGGGCCGCCCGCGGCCGCGCGCCGCTCACCGTGCTCGACCTCGACTACCGCGCGGTGTTCTGGGAGCACGAGCAGCTCGCCCGCGAGCAGGTCTCCGCCGCGCTCGAGCACGTCACGGTCGCCGTCGGCAACCTCGAGGAGTGCGACATCGCCGTCGGCGAGCGCGACCCCCAGCGGGCCGCCGACGCCCTCCTCGACCGCGGCGTCGAACTCGCCGTGGTCAAGCAGGGGCCGCGCGGCGTCCTCGCGAAGACCCGTGACGAGACGGTCGAGGTGCCGCCGCACGCCGTGTCCGTCGTGAACGGCCTCGGCGCGGGCGACGGCTTCGGCGGTGCGCTGTGCCGCGGGCTGCTCGCGGGCGAGCCGCTCGACCGGGTCATCCGCTTCGCCAACGCCGCCGGCGCCATCGTCGCCGGCCGCCGCGAGTGCTCCACCGCCATGCCGACGACCGCCGAGGTCGAGACCGCGCTCGCCGCGGCCGCCGAAGGGAGCCGGGATGCCTGAGCCGACCATCGCCGCCGATCCCACCGAGGGCGGGCTGCCGCCCGAGTCCTACGCGGCGCTCCGCGAGGCGCGCGCCGCCGACCCCGACGCGATCGCCCGCGCGCTCGACGCCCGCCGGTCCCGCCAGCTCCTGCGCGGCGACCGCCGGCTGTTCATCGTCGCGGCCGACCACCCGGCCCGGGGCGCGCTCGGCGTCCGCGACGACGACTTCGCCATGGCCGACCGGTACCGCCTGCTCGACCGGCTCGCGGTCGCCCTCCGCCACCCCGGCGTCGACGGCGTGCTCGGCACCCCGGACGTCATCGAGGACCTCGCCCTGCTCGGCCTCCTCGACGACAAGATCGTCGTGGGCTCCATGAACCGGGGCGGCCTGCGCGGCGCCGCGTTCGAGATGGACGACCGCTACACGGGCTACGACGTGCCGACCATGGTGCGCTCGCGCCTCGACTTCGGCAAGCTCCTGGTGCGGGTGAACCTCGAGGACCGGGCCACCGCGCCGACCCTGCAGGCCACCGCCGAGGCCGTCGGTCAGGCCGCCGCAGCCCGCCTGCCGATCATGCTGGAGCCGTTCATGAGCTCCTGGCGCGACGGGCGCATCGTCAATGACCTGAGCGCGGAGGCCGTGATCACCTCGATGGCGATCGCCTCCGGGCTCGGCACGAGCTCGGCGTACTCCTGGCTGAAGCTGCCGGTCGTGCCCGACATGGAGCGCGTGATGGCCGCCTCCACGCTGCCGACCCTGCTGCTCGGCGGCGACCCGCGCGAGCGCCCCGACGAGACCTACGCCTCGTGGGCCGACGCGCTGGAGCTGCCGGGCGTGCACGGGCTCGTCGTCGGCCGCACCCTGCTCTACCCGCCGGACGGCGACGTGCACGGCGCCATCGACACCGCGGCCCGCCTCGTGCATCCGGGAGGCCTGGCATGAGCCCGCGTTGGCTGCACCGGCGCGGCGAGCTCGCCGACGGGCCCTGGGAGTCCGTCGTCGACGACCGCCTCGAGGGCTGGAGCTGGACGGGCCTGCGGGTGGCCGAGCTCGACGGCGACGCCGCGCTCGACCTCCCCGCCGGCGGGCTCGAGCGCCTCGTCGTGCCGCTCGCCGGCAGCTTCGCGCTCGAACTGGAGCACGCCGACGGACGGCGCGAGCGCCTCGAACTGCACGGGCGCGCCTCGGTCTTCGCCGGGCCGAGCGACGTCGCCTACCTCGGCCTCGGCACCGCCGCGACGCTCAGCGGCTCCGGCCGGGTGGCCGTCGCCGAGGCGCCGAGCGACGAGCGCCACCCCTCCCGGCGGATCGCCGCCGAGGAGGTGCCCGTCGAGCTGCGCGGCGCCGGGCGTTCGAGCCGGCAGGTGCACAATTTCGGCACGCCGGAGACGCTCGCGGCCGGGCGCTTCATCGTCTGCGAGGTGATCACCCCGGCCGAGAACTGGTCGTCGTACCCGCCGCACAAGCACGACGAGCACGTGCCGGGCGCCGAGACGCAGCTCGAGGAGATCTACTACTTCGAGGCGGCGGTGATCCGCGGCGCCGAGGCCCCGGCCGGCGCCCGGCCGTTCGGGCTGTTCTCCACCGCGAGCTCCCCGGCCGGCGAGATCGAGATCGACGGCCGGGTGAGCACGGGCGACATCGCGCTCGTCCCCTTCGGCTACCACGGGCCGGCCGTCGCCGCCCCCGGCTACGACCTGTACTACCTGAACGTCATGGCCGGCCCCGGGCCGGAGCGCGCCTGGCGGATCAGCGACGACCCCGCGCACGCGTGGGTGCGCGAGAGCTGGGCGGGCCAGGAGCTCGACCCGCGACTGCCGTACCTCGCCCCCGCCTCGGAAGGAGCACGACCATGACCGCACGCAACGCCACCCGGCGGATGACCGTGAGCCAGGCCCTCGTCGAGTTCCTGGCCAACCAGTGGACCGTCGACGGCGACGTCCGCGAACGCACCATCGCCGGCACCTTCGGCATCTTCGGCCACGGCAACATCGCCGGCGTCGCGCAGGCGCTGAAGCAGCTCGCCCGCGAGGACCCGGCCCGCATGCCGTACCACCAGGCGCGCAACGAGCAGGCGATGGTGCACCAGGCCGTCGGCTACGCGCGCATGCACCGCCGGCGCGCGACCTACGCGTGCACCGCCTCGGTCGGCCCCGGCGCGACGAACATGCTGACGGGGGCGGCCCTCGCCACCACGAACCGGCTGCCCGTGCTGCTGCTGCCCTCGGACACCTTCGCGACGCGCGTCGCCGACCCGGTGCTGCAGCAGCTCGAGCTGCCGCACGACGCGACGGTGTCGGTGAACGACGCGTTCCGCCCGCTCTCGCGCTTCTTCGACCGGGTGAGCCGCCCCGAGCAGCTCTTCTCGGCCGCGCTCGGCGCGATGCGTGTGCTGACCGACCCGGTGGAAACCGGCGCGGTCACGATCTCCCTGCCGGAGGACGTGCAGGCCGAGCTCATCGACGTGCCGCTCGAGTTCCTCCGCGAGCGGGAGTGGCACGTGCGCCGACCGCAGCCCGAGCCGGGCGAGCTCGCCCGCGCCGTGGCGGCGATCCGCGGCGCGGCGGCGCCGCTCATCGTCGCCGGCGGCGGCGTGCTGTACTCCGACGCGGCCGAGGAACTGCGCCGCTTCGCCGAGGCGACGGGCATCGCGGTCGCGACGACGCAGGCCGGCGTCGGCGCCCTGCCGTGGGACCACCCGCTCGCCGCGGGCTCGGTCGGCGCGACCGGCACGACGACCGCCAACCGGCTCGCCGCCGAGGCCGACCTCGTGATCGGCATCGGCACGAGGTACAGCGACTTCACGACCGCGTCGCGCTCGGCGTTCCAGCACCCCGGGGTGCGCTTCGTGAACCTCAACGTCGCGAGCTTCGACGCGATGAAGCACGGCACCGAGCTGCCCCTCGTCGCCGACGCCAGGGCCGGCCTCGTCGCGCTCGGCGCCGAGCTGACCGGCTTCGCGACCTCCGCCGGGTACCGCGGCGCGCTCGCCGAGGGCAAGGCAGCCTGGGACGGCGTGGTGGATGCCGCGTTCGCCCCGAGCGGCCGGCCGCGGCCCGCGCAGTCCGAGATCATCGGGGCCGTGCAGGCGGCGAGCGATCCCCGCGATGTCGTCGTCTGCGCCGCCGGCTCGCTGCCGGGCGACCTGCACAAGCTCTGGCGGGTGCGCGACGAGCTCGGCTACCACGTCGAGTACGCGTACTCCTGCATGGGCTACGAGATCGCGGGCGGCCTCGGCGTGCGCCGCGGCGCCCCCGACCGCGACGTGATCGTCATGGTCGGCGACGGCTCGTACCTGATGATGCACACGGAGATCGTCACGGCGGTCGCCGAGGGGCTGAAGGTGATCATCGTGCTCATCCAGAACCACGGCTACGCCTCGATCGGCGCGCTCAGCGACACGGTCGGCACCGACCGCTACGGCACGCGGTACCGCTATCAGGATGCCGAGGCGAACGACGTCGACCCGGAGCGCGCGCTGCCCGTCGACCTCGCGGCGAACGCGGCGAGCCTCGGCATCGACGTCGTCCGCATCGAGCCGGGTGCCGACGTCGTCGCGCAGCTGGGCGAGGCGGTGCGCGCGGCGAAGGAGTCACCGACCGCGACCCTTATCCACGTCGAGAGCGACCCGCTCATCCCGGCGCCCGACGGCGGTGGCTGGTGGGACGTGCCCGTCGCTGCCGTCTCGGAGCTGTCGAGCACGCAGCGCGCCCGTGCGGCGTACGAGGCGGCCCGCGAGGCGCAGCGCCCGCTCGTCTGAGCCCGCGCGACCGAATCATCGGGGCGCCCGGCGCCCCACTGGAGAGGAGAACCATGTCCACCGTCCCCGTCACCCGGGTGCTGGCCGACGCCGAGGCCGTCGCCGACTTCGTCGCCGAGCGCATCGCCGACGGCATCGAGCGCGCCCGCGAGGCCGGCGCCGACTACGTGCTCGGCTGCCCGAGCGGCCGCACCCCGCTGCCGACGTACCGCGCGCTCGCGCGCCTCGTCCGGGAGCGCGGCCTCGCCATCTCGCACGTGCGCATCGCCCTGATGGACGACTACGTGGTCGAGACCGAGTCGGGCTTCCGCAACGTCGACCTCGAGGCGCACAACAGCTGCCGCCGCTTCGTCCGCGACGAGGTGGTCGGTCCGCTGAACGCGGCGGCCGCCGACGAGGGGATGGCGGAGGACCGGCTGCTCCAGCCGGATCCGGCGAACCCCGAGGCCTACGACGAGCTGCTGCGCGAGGCGGGCGGCATCGACTGCTTCCTGCTCGCGAGCGGTGCCGGCGACGGGCACGTCGCCTTCAACCCGCCCGGTTCGGCCCGCGACAGCGGCAGCCGGATCGTGCGGCTGGCTGAGCAGACCCGCATCGACAACCTGGGCACCTTCCCGCAGTTCGGCTCGCTCGACGCGGTGCCGAGCCACGGACTCACGGTCGGCATCGGCACGATCGCCGAGCTCTCCCGCAGCGCCATCATGATCATCACGACGGCGGAGAAGCGCGAGGCCTTCGAGCGCGTCTCGACCGCGGCGGCGTACGACCCGGAGTGGCCGGCGACCGTCGTCGCGGAGTGCGCCGACGCGCTCGTCGTCGCGGATCGCGCCGCTGCCGGCGTGCGCGAGGAGGCGGCTCGCCAGCCCGTTCGATGACTTTGTATTGTCAAATTGACATTCTGACATCGCTGGTCGAGGATGGGACTGCGCTCGCGCACCTCCCCCGATTCAAGGACGCATCATGACCGCACCCGCTGCCGATCGAACCGGCACCGTGCTGCTCGACGTCGCCGACGTGCTGCGGCAGCCGCTGCCCGGCGAGTACCTCGACCGGCTCGTCGACGTGCCCGCGGGCACGGGCGAGCTGCGGGTCGAGCTCGACTACGACAAGGTCACCGACCGCTTCCAGCTCTACGCCGCACTCATCGACCCGGACGGCGTGTTCCGCGGGCACGTGCAGTGCCCCGGCGGCCCGGGCCCGCGCGAGCTGCGCTTCACCGTCGGCGAGCGGCACGCGAGCCCCGGCGCCATCGCCGGTCCCATCCCGGCCGGGGTCTGGACGCTCCGGATCGACCTCGACCGCTTCCGCGAGGACGGCCCCTACGCGCTGCGGCTCATCGCCGTGCCGGGGGAGCCGGGCGCTCCGGCGCCCGACGCCGAGCGCCGGCCCGCGGCATCCGCCGCCCCGGCGTCGGGCGCCGAGCCCGCGAGCGGGCCGAGCTGGCTCCGCGGCGAGCTGCACTGCCACTCGGTGCACAGCGACGGGCGCGACGGGGTCGACGCCATCGTCGCCGAGGCGCGCCACCGCGGCTTCGACTTCCTCGCGCTCAGCGACCACTTCACCTGGAGCCACTGGGGGCCGCTCGCCGAGGCCGCGACCGCGGCCGGCGGGCCGATCGTGCTGCCCTCGATCGAGGTCACCACGCACCGCGGCCACGGCAACGCCCACGGCCTGCGCGAGTGGGTCGACGTGTACGTCGACGGGCCGGAGCGGGGCGCGGGCGAGCTCGTCCGCGAGGTCCACGCGCAGGGCGGGCTGTTCGGCGTGAACCACCCCTTCAGCGGCCAGCAGGCCTGGCGGCGCGCCGACGTGCCGTGGGCCGAGGTCGACCTGCTCGAGGTCGTGAACCAGGGGCAGGACGCCAACAACGACGCCGCCATCGGCCTCTGGGACCGCCTGCTCGCCGAGGGCCACGACATCGCCCCCGTCGCCGGCACCGACTGCCACGAGCTCGGCGACCCCGCCCAGCGACTCGGTCAGGTGGTCACGGCGGTGCGAGTCGCCGAGCGCAGCGCCGAGGGGCTGCTCGACGGGCTCCGCCGCGCGGCCACCGTCGTCACCCGCGGCGCCGAGCTCGAGCTGCGGCTGCGCAGCGAGGGCCGCGAGGCCGGCCTCGGCGAGCACCTCGAGCTCGGCTCGGGCCCCGTCGAGCTCGAGATCGACTTCCGCATCGACGTGCCCTGCGCCCTGTTCGTGCTGCGCGACGGCCTGATGTGGTTCCAGGGCGACGTCGAGCCCGAGCAGTCGCGGCTCGTCCTCCTCGACGAGGCGCCCGTCGCTGCGGCGTACCGCGTCGAGCTGCACCGCCGCTCCGACGACCCGCGGCACTGGGCCTCCGCCTGGCGCTCGCACGAGTCCTTCGAAGCCCTCACGAGCTTCGTCCGCACTGTCCATCGCACCACCAGTCACACGCACGAAGGAGAATCATGAAGCACGGCAGGAAGTTCGCCGCGGTCGGCATCGCCGCCGTCTCGGCGTCGCTCGTCCTCAGCGGCTGCAGCGCCATCGTCGGCGGCCAGCCCACGGGCGGCGACGACTCGGCCGAGTCCGGCACCGTCGTCGTCTACGCGGCGCACGGCCCCGAGGTGACCGACCCCATCATCGCCGCGTTCGAGAAGGCGTACCCCGACATCACGGTGTCGCTCACCGCGAGCCCCGGCACGGGCGAGCTCATCAGCCGCGTCGAGAGCGAGATGAAGAACCCGCTCGGCGACGTCGCCTGGGGCGGCTCGAGCGAGAACTACGCGGCCGCGTCCGACGGCGCCTTCGCCGCGGTCGAGCTGGAGAACGACGAGGCCACCGTCGTCACCGACCCCGAGCACAAGTGGCACGCCACCGATGCGCTCTTCCAGGCCATCGCGGTGAACACCGAGCGCGTCACCGACGCGTCGAGCTACCCGCAGAGCTTCGAGGACCTCGCCGATCCGAAGTGGCGCGAGGCGGGCCAGATCGCCTTCGCGAACCCGCGCTCCTCCGGCACCTCCTACTCGCTGCTCGCGGCCATGGTGACCGCACACGACTGGGACTTCCTCGACGACTTCCTGCCGAACGCGAAGGTCGTCGACGGCAGCTCGCAGATGTTCGACGGCGTGCGCACCGGCGAGTACGCGCTCGGCTTCATCAACGAGGACCTCGGCGCGACCTGGGTCGCCGAGGGCGCCCCGCTCGAGCTCGTCTACCCGAGCGACGTCGTGTCGAACCAGATCGGCGTCGCCGCCGTGATCGAGGGCGCGAAGCACCCGAAGGCCGCCGAGACCTTCGTGAACTACCTCATGTCGAAGGAGGCCCAGCAGCTCATGGTCGACGAGGTCGGCCGCCGCTCGGCGCGCACCGACGTCGCCCCGCCCGCCGGGCTGCCCGCCGCCGACGAGCTGAAGCTCGCCGCGCCGGACCCCGCGGTCTTCGCGACCGACAAGGACGCCGTGCTCACCCGCTTCGACGAGAAGCTCGCGAGCGCCAAGTAATCCATCCCCCCAGGCCGGGTCGACGCGACACGCGTCGGCCCGGCCGGAAACGGTGCCAACATGCCTAGCAACGACCTGCGGGAGCGCGTCGAACCGCTCGAGGAGACGCTCGCGCCGCCCGCACCCGTCCCCGTCAAGCGCCGCGCGAGCCGTCGCCCCGGCGTCTGGCTGCTCGTCGCGCTCGGGCTGCTCCTGCTGCTCGCCTCGACGATCGTGCTCCCGCAGCTGCGGCTCGTCGGCGAGGCGTTCACGGACGACGGCGGCTTCTCGTTCGCGAACTTCATCGAGTTCTTCACGACGCCGAGGTTCCAGGAAGCCATCCTGAACTCCCTCGTCGTCGCGGTCGTCGCGGGCGTGCTCGCCTGCGCCGTCGCGGTGCCGGCCGCCTACGTGCTCGCGCAGTTCGACCTGCCGGGCCGCAACGGCTTCCTCACTCTCGCCACGATGGCGACGGTGTCGCCGCCGTTCCTCGGCGCCTACGCGTGGGTGCTGCTGCTCGGCCGCGGCGGTATCCTCACCACCCAGCTGCGGGCGTGGGGCATCGAGCTGCCGTTCGACACCATCATCGGCCCGGGCGGCATCGTCTGGGTGACCGTCTGGGCCACGCAGGCCCTCGTGTTCCTGCTCGCCTACGACGCGTTCCGGGCGATCGACCCGAGCCTCGACGAGGCCTCCTCGAGCGTCGGCGCCGGCCCCTGGCGCACCCGCCTGCGGATCGTGCTGCCGATGGCGGTGCCGGCCCTCGTCACCGGCTTCTACATGTCGAGCATGAAGATCTTCACCGACTTCGGCACGCCGCTCATCATCGGCGGCGGCACCCCCATGCTGCCCACGGCCGTGTACTACGAGTTCCTCTCCGAGGTCTCGACGAACCCCGCCATCGCCTCGGCGGGCAGCCTCGTCATGCTCGGCGTCGCGTGCATCGCGCTCGCCCTGCAGCAGTGGGCGCTGCGCCGCCGCACCTACGCCTCGGTGTCGAGCCGGCGCCGTCCGCTCCAGCCGGTGCGCGGCGTGAAGAAGGGCCTCATGATCGCCTACCTGGGCGTCGTCTTCGGCCTGTCCTTCGTGCCGCACCTCGTCGTGGTCGGCACGAGCCTGCTCACCTGGAAGGCGGGCATCCTGAAGTGGATCCCCACCCTCGACAACTACGTGCGGCTCTTCGACGAGAACCTCGAGGTCATCCTGATGAGCCTGCTGCTCGCGGGCATCGCCTGCGTGCTGTGCGTCATCGTCGCCGTGCTCGTCGCGTACCTCACCGTGCGCCGCCGCTACTCGGTCATCAGCCCTGCGCTGAACGTCATCACGATGGTGCCGTACATCATCCCGGGCACCGTGCTCGCGATCGGTCTCATCCTCGCCTTCGGCAGCGGGCCGCTGATCCTCACCGGCACGGCGACGATCCTCGTGCTGGCGTACTTCATCCGCCGCATCCCCTACGTCACGAAGTCGATCGAGGCCGCGCTCACGCAGGTGCACCCGGCCCTCGAGGAGGCGGCCATGAGCGTCGGCGCGAAGCCGATGCGCGCCTTCCGGCAGATCACCGTGCCGCTCGTGCGGCCCGCGATCGTGTCCGGCGGCACCGTCGGCTTCCTGCAGATGGTCACCGAGCTGAGCGCCACGGTGATGCTGTACTCGGTGCCGTTCATCACGATGACCGTCGTCATCTTCACGAACGCGATGCAGCCGGCGAGCCCCTTCGGCGTCGCCTCCGCGATGACCGTCGTGCTGATGCTGGCCGTCTACATCCCGCTGTACTTCGTGCGGCGCAAGTTCGCCTCGGTCACGAGCGTCTAAAGAAAGCGAGAGAGCAATGGAACGTGGCAACGGAGTCGCCGTCGGCGTCGAGGCCATCAGCAAGGAGTTCCCGGGGCACGTCGCGCTGAAGGGCGTCGACCTCGAGATCGAGGCGCGCTCGTTCACGACGCTGCTGGGGCCCTCCGGCTGCGGCAAGACGACCCTGCTGCGCATCCTCGCGGGCTTCGAGACCGCGACGAGCGGGCGGGTCACCTTCGACGGGCGCGACATCGCGCGGATGCCGTCGTGGAAGCGCAACATCGGCTTCGTCTTCCAGAACTACGCCCTCTGGCCGCACATGAGCATCCGCGACAACATCGCCTACGGGCTGAAGCTGCGCAAGCTCGGCAAGGAGCAGATCGCGGAGCGGGTCGCCGAGTCGCTGCGGATGGTCGGCCTCGACGGCCGCGCCGAGGCATTCCCGGGCCAGCTCTCCGGCGGGCAGCAGCAGCGCGTCGCCATCGCCCGCGCCCTCGCGCTCCGGCCGAACGTGCTGCTCCTCGACGAGCCGCTGTCGAACCTCGACGCGAAGATGCGCATCGGCATGCGCCAGGAGCTGCTGCGCCTGCAGCGCGAGGTCGGCATCACCGCGGTCTACGTCACGCACGACCAGGAGGAGGCGCTCGAGATGAGCGACCAGGTCGCGGTCATGCACGACGGCCGCATCGACCAGGTCGGCTCGCCGCAGGCGATCTACGAGACCCCGGAGACGGCGTTCGTCGCCTCCTTCATCGGCCACGTGACGCTCCTCGGCGGCGTGAGCGACGGCGCGGGCGGCTTCCGTTCCGACCTGCCGATCACCGGCACCCTGCCCGCGTTCAGCGGCGCGCTCCCGAACGGCCGGGCGCAGCTCGTGCTCCGGCCCGAGGACCTCGACCTCGTCGACGACGTCGAGCAGGCGCACCTCCGCGGCACCCTGGTGCGCTCGAGCTACCACGGCCGCGGCTACCGGTCGGCGCTGCGGCTGGCCGACGGCACGATGTGCGAGGTCGACCACCGCCGTCCGGTGGCCGCCGGTACGGGCGAGGAGGCCGGCATCCGTGTCGGCGCCGCCGCCCTCGTCCCCGAGTCGGACGACTACTATCGCGAAGCGGCGCCCGAGGCCGAGGCGGCCGAGGAGCTCGTCGCCGCGCCGGCCGCGTGAGCGACCGCAGGAAGAAGGAGCAGCAGATGCGCATCGGTTCGGCCCCCGTCAGCTTCGGCATCCACGGCGGGGCGGATGTCTCGAAGCTCGCCGCGACCCCGCGCGAGCTCGTCGCGGCGATGGCCGCCGCCGGCTACACCGGCTCGGAGCTCGGCCCGCCCGGGTTCTTCGGCACCCCCGAGGAGACCGCGACCCTGTTCGCCGACCACGGCCTCGCCGTGCTCGGCGCCTACGTGCCGCTGCACCTCAGCCAGCCCGACGAGGTCATGGCGGCCGACCTCGAGGGCATGCGCCGCACGCTCGAGGAGCTCGCCGCGGCCGGCGGCGAGGGGCTCGCCATCCTCGCCGACGAGGGCGACGAGGCGATCATCGCGCACCCGTTCCGACCGAACGCCGAGCGCGGCCTCGACGCCGCGCAGTGGGACCTCGCGCTCGAGCGCCTCGCCGCGGCCGAGGAGCTGGCCCGCCAGGCCGGCCTGCGCACGAGCTTCCACCCGCACTTCGGCACCTACGTCGAGCAGGCCCCCGAGATCGACGTGCTGCTCCAGCGCACCGGCATCGGCCTCTGCCTCGACACCGGCCACTTCGTGCTCGGCGGCGCCGACCCGGTCGCCTACCTGCGCGAGTGGGGCCACCGCGTGAACCACGTGCACGTGAAGGACGTCCGCCCCGCCGTGCTCGAGGCCGCGAAGGCCTCCGGCAACGAGCGCATCGACGACTGGTGGGACGAGGTCTCGGTGCCGCTCGGCACCGGTGACGGCCCGCTCGAGGAGTTCCTCGCCCAGATCCGCCGCAGCGACTACGACGGCTGGCTCGTCGTCGAGCAGGACGGCGCGCCCGCGACCGCCGAGACCTGGGACCGCATCGTCGGCGACCAGCGGCACAACCACGACTGGATCGCCGAGCGGCTCGGCCGATGACCGAGGCCGTGCTCGCCCTCGACGTCGGGGGCACGAAGGCGCACGGCGCGCTCGTCGACCGCGAGTACCGGCTGTTCGACGAGGGCTTCGCGCGGACGGCCGGGCGCGACCCCGGCCTCGCGGCGACCCTCGGCCTCGCCGCCGAGCTGCTCGAACGGGCCCGGACCGCCGGTACAACGGTGCGTGCCGTCGTCGCCGGCTTCCCCGAGTACGTCTCGAACGACGGCGTCGTGACCGCGCACGAGGTGCTCGACTGGACCGTGCAGCCCGGCGAGGCGCTCGCCGCGCTCGCGGGCGGCGGCGTGCCGGTGCGCATCGCGAGCGATGTGAAGGCGGGTGCGCTCGGTGAGCTCGCCCTCGGCCGCGGGCGCGAGCACGACGGCTTCGTCTACGTGTCGCTCGGCACCGGCATCTCGACCGCGATCGTGCTCGACCGCACGCTCCACGACGGCGTGCGGGGCGAGGCGATCGGCTTCGGCGAATGGTCGGTGCCCGCCGAGCTCGACCCCGAGTGGCGCGGCAACCTCGAGGGCTTCGCCTCCGGCTCCGGCATCGCGGCCCGCTACCTCGCCCGCACCGGCACCGAGCTCGCCGAGGGCGGCGCGCGCGGCGTGCTGCAGGCGGATGCCTCGGGCGACCCCGTCGCCGCCGAGATCGTCGACACCGCCGCCGCCGCGATCGGGCGCGCGATCGCGCAGCTCGTCTCGCTGCTCGACCCGCCCGCGGTCGTGCTGGCGGGCGGCCTCGGCTCCGCGGACACGCGGCTGGCCCGAGGCATCCGCGCCGAGTACGAGCGCGTCGCGTCGCGCCGGCCGTCCCCGCCGCCGCTCCTGCCGAGCGGCGTGCCCGTGAACCCCGGACTCCTGGGCGCCGCCGCGCTCGCCTGGGAGCTCGCCACCGCCCCCGAGGCCGCACCGCCGACCGCGGCCGGCCCGGCATCACGAGAAGAGAGAACCGCATGACCGCACCCGTCCGCATCGCCGTGATCGGCGCAGGCACGATCACCCAGTCGGTGCACCTGCCGAGCCTCGCGCGCGCCGGCTACGAGATCGCCGTCGTCTGCGACCTGTCGCCGTCGCGCGTCGCCGAGGTCACCGGGCGCACCGGCATCCGCGGCACCACCTCCCCGGCCGAGGCGATCGCCGCGCCCGAGGTCGAGGCGGTGCTCATCGCCACGCCCGGCTCGCACGCGCAGCTCGCGCTCGCCGCCATCCGCGCCGGCAAGCACGTGCTCGCCGAGAAGCCGCTCGCGCTCACCATCGCCGAGATCGAGGAGCTCGAGGCGGCGGCCGCCGAGGCCGGCGTCGTCGCGCAGGTCGGCTACATGAAGATGTACGACCCGCTCACCGAGCGGGCGCGCGCGGAGCTCGCCGAGCTCGACGACGTGCGCCTGGTGCGCATCACCGTCGCCCACCCCGACGACCTGCCGCAGGTCGACCACCTGCGGATGACGCCGCCGCAGCCCGACGCCGACCTCGCCGAGATCGAACGGGCGCAGGCGTACGAGGCCGAGCAGTCGGCGATCGCCCTGCCCGGCGCCTCGGAGGCGGTGCAGCGCTACTACCGGAACGTGCTGAACGGCTCGGTCGTGCACGAGCTGAGCCTGCTGCGCGCCCTCGGCCTGGAGCTGCCCGAGACGTGGACCGCCGAGGCGTTCCCCACGCTCGAGGGCAGCGCGCCGGCCTCGCTCATCGCGACCGCCGCCGTCGGCGACGTGCGCTACGTGCTCAGCTGGAACTGGCTGCCCGAGTACCCCGAGTACGACGAGGAGCTCAAGGTGCTGGCCTCGAACGGCCGCCTCGAGTACCACCTCGCGAAGCCGTACCTGCTCGAGGAGCGCAGCCGCCTCCGCGTCGAGCGGAATGTCGGGCTCGAGCGCCGCGACACGAGCTACGCCGACGGCTACGAGACGGGCTTCCTGCGCCAGCTCGACGCCTTCACCCGCTCCATCCGGCACGACGAGCCGGTCGTCTCCGATTTCGCCGGGGCCAAGCGCGACGTGCGCAGCCTGCAGGCGCTCGCGAAGGCCGTCGCGGCCGCCCGCGGCGAGACGATCAGCACGGAGGCCGACGCGGCCTGAGCCAGTCCCTCGAACGACGAGTTGCCCGACTTTCATGAAAGTCGGGCAACTCGTCGTTCGCTGGTTCGCTGAGCTCGTCTGGTTCGCTGAGCCTGTCGAAGCGTCTGGTTCGCTGAGCTCGTCGAAGCGCCTGGTTCGCTGAGCTCGTCTGGTTCGCTGAGCCTGTCGAAGCGGCCCCTCGACGGGCTCGGGGGACCAGCCCTGGTTCGCTGAGCCTGTCGAAGCGAGCCTGTCGAAGCGGCGCCCTACTTCTGCACGAGCGTGACGTCGAAGGAGTAGAGGTCGGGGCGGTAGCAGTGCGTGCCGAGCTCCACCGCGCGCCCGGAGTCGTCGAAGACCGTCCGCGAGGCGGTGAGCACCGGGGCGCCGTCCTCGAGCTCGAGCAGCTCGCTCTCGTCGGCGCTGGCGCGGCGCGCGCCGATGCGCTGCCGGGCGACCCGCATGGTCGTGCCCCGTGAGCGCAGCACCTGGTAGAGCCCGTAGCTCTGCAGCGCCGCCGTGTCGAGGTCGAGGTAGTCGGCGGGCAGCACGTTGTCGAGCACCGCGACGGGCACCCCGTCGGCGGAGCGCAGCCGGCGCAGGTGCAGCGTGTCGCTGCCGAGCGGCACGGCGAGCGCCTCGGCGACCGCCGCGCTCGCCGGCAGGATCTCACGGGAGAGCAGCTCGGTCGTGGGCACCTGGCCGCCGCGGATGAGGTCGTCGAAGAGGCTCGTGAGCTCCAGCCCGCGCGTCACCTGCCCCTGCACGACCTGCGTCCCGATGCCGCGACGGCGGACGAGCAGGCCCTTGTCGACGACCTCCTGGATGGCCCGGCGGATCGTCGGGCGGGAGATGCCGAGCCGCTCGCTGAGCGCGATCTCGTTCTCGATGCGGGAGCCTGCGGGCAGCGCGTGCGAGGTGATCGCCGATTCGATGCGTTCGGCGACCTGGTAGTACAGCGGAACCGGGCTCGAGCGATCGAGGTCCATGAACAGCTCCGGCGGGAAGGGGGCGTCGCCCACCGTCGTCGTCTCTGCCACGTCATCCTCCGAGCCCGTATATGTCAGGACAAATATAGATGCTCGGAGCGGCATCCGCCCGGGTTTCCCGCGGCGGGGCGGATGGGGCGGGGCGGATGGGGCGGGGCGCGCGCGCGGCGCGCCCCGCCCCGCCGTCGCCTACGGGGCGGTGACGGCCTCGGAATCGGCGGCCTTCGCCGGCCCGAGATCGCCCGTCTCGTCTTCGAGGCGCGGCACGGGGCGCCGGAAGCCGCGGGTCGCGACGGCGAGCACCACCACGCCGAGCAGGAGCCAGGCGCCGCCGATGAGGAACGCGGTGTCGTGCAGCTGCGAGAACAGCGCGAGATCGATGACGGCGCCCGCGATCGGCACGAGCGAGAGCAGGCTCGAGGCCCAGCCGGCGCGCTGCGCGCGCGAGCGCCAGATCCAGGCGAGGAAGGCGGTGTTCACCAGGGCGAACGCGAGGAAGGCGCCGAAGTTGATGAGGGCGGTCGCCTGAGCGATGTCGAGCAGCATGCCGATCATCCCGATGCCGGCGATGAGCAGGATGTTGACCCACGGCACCCGGAACGCGTTCAAGCGGCCGAAGAGCCCGCGCGGCAGCACTCCGTCGCGGCCGATGACGTAGAGCAGCCGGCTCGACGTCGCCTGGATGGCGAGGCCCGAGCCGAAGGCGGCGATGATGCCGACGAGGTTGATCACGTTCGCGAGCGACTCGCCGCCCGCCGCGACGAGCAGCGAGTAGCCGGCGATGTCCGGGTTGTCGAAGTCGCCGCCCGGGTGCGCGAGCTGCATCACGAAGGAGACGCCCACGAAGATCGCGCCGCCGATGAGCACGACGAGGATGATCCCGAGCGGGATGTTGCGCCGCGGGTTCCTGGTCTCCTCGCTGAGCGTCGACACGGCGTCGAAGCCGAGGAACGAGTAGGCGGCGACGGCGGCCGCCGCCGCGACGGCGAGGATCGAGGCATCCGCTCCCCAGAACGCGTCCGCCGGTGCGGCCGCGGGGCTCGAACCGCTCACCACGAAGCCGATGATGACGGCCGTGGTCGTGGCGACCAGCGCCATCGCCGCGATGGTGAGCCACGTGTTCACCCGGTCGGCGAGCGTGATGCCGAGCAGGTTCACGATGGTGGTCGGCACGATGTTCACGAGCACCCACACCCACAGCGGCACGCTCGGGAACTGCGCATTGAGGTACACCGACTGGATGAGCCAGGCGACCATCGGCAGGAACAGGTAGTCGAGCAGGATCACCCACCCCGCGAGGAAGCCCGCGTGTCGGCCGAGCAGCCGGCCGACGTAGCTGTACGAGGACCCGGAGCTCGGGTAGGCGCGGGCGAGCATCGCGTAGGACACCGCCGTGAGGCCCATGGCGACGGTCGCGACGAGGTACGCCGTCGGGGCGGCGCCGCCGCTCGTCGACGACACCACGCCGAACGTCGAGGTGACGATGCCGGGCGCCATGTACGCCAGGCCGAAGAACACGACGCCGGCGAGGCCGAGGCGGCGCAGCAGCCGGCGGGGGTCGGGCGCCGCGGTGGGCGTCGGGGTGGGGGAGGGGGCGGTCACGGGCGGTTCTCCTTCGAACGGGGGTGCCAGCTCGACGGCTCGATGCGGCCGTCGTAGAGGGGGAGGGCGACGGGGTCGTCGCCGTCGTGGAACTGCGACCAGGGTCGGGAGACCCCGGCGGTGCCGCGATCGCGGGTGAGCTCGGTGAGGCCGAAGTCGACGACGACGGTCAGCACCTCCTCGGATGCGTCGGGCGAGGCGGCCCGCACCGAGCCGGTGGGGTCGACGACGAGGGATCGGCCGCGGCCGGTGGGCGCGGCCGCGTTGACCGAGGCGATCCACAGCTGGTTCATGACGGCGTTGCCGCGGACGATCGCGAGCTCCTGCTCGCGGTCGCTCGTCGCGGTCTGCACGAGGTTCAGGATGACGTCGGCTCCGAGCCAGGCGAGGTGGCGCGCGTGCTCCGGGAACCAGATGTCGTAGCAGATGGAGAGCCCCATCCGCCCGATCCCCGGAAGCTCGAACACCTCGAAGCGATCGCCGGGGGCCGCGGTCTCGACGGGGCGCCACGGGAAGATCTTGCGGTAGCCGGCGACGCGTTCGCCGCTCGGCGCGAACACGAGCGCCGTATTGTGCACGGCGCCCGTCTCGCCGCGTTCGTAGATCGTGCCGGGCGCGAGCCACACGCCCAGCTCGTGGGCGAGCTCGCCGAGCGCGGCGAGGCGCGGGTCGCCGAGCGGGCGGGCGGATGCCTCGATGCCTTCGGCGGTGTCGGCCGCATCCAGGTGCAGCTCGGGGAACGCCCAGAACTCGGCCGTCGGATTGCGTCGCACGAGCGCGCGCAGGCGCTCGCCGAACTCCTCCACCTCGAACCGTGGTGCCGCCGCCAGCTGGGCGAGCGCGACCGTCAGACTCCGCGTCATCGCAGACCTCCATTTATTCGTCAAAGTTTGAAGAATGAATATACGGCCTGTCAAGCGTTCGTCAAAAGAACGTGGAAGAATTACGGGATGGCGCGACCACGGAACCAGGCGCAGCGGCGGAGCGAGCTCGTCGCCGTCACGTCCAGGCTGCTCATCGAGCGCGGCGCCGCAGCCGCCCGGCTCACCGACATCGCCGAGGCCGCGAAGCTCACGCCCGCCTCGGTGTCGTACTACTACCCGGAGCTCCCCGCGCTCTACGCCGAGACCTACGAGACCGCGGCGCTCGAGTACATCGCCCGGCGGCGCGACCGGGTCGCGCTCGCCGAGGGCGCGCCGGCCCGGCTCGCTGAGTGCCTGCGGCTCGGCATCCCGATCGCCGGCGAGCCGTCGTTCGACGCGACGGTGCTCCTCATCGAGCTCGGTGCCCAGTGCGTCCGCGACCAGGGGTTCGAGGCCCCCGCGACCGAGTTCGAGCGGGCCCAGCTCGAGCTCTTCGAAGAGATCGTGCGCGACGGCCTCGACGCCGGCGACTTCCGCACCGAGCTCCCGCCCGCGCGCGTCGCCCGCCTGCTGCTCGCCGCGGAGGACGGACTCGCCGGGCCCGTGATCACGGGCCGGCTCACGAGCGACGAGGCGCTCGAGACCATCCTGAGCCTCGGCGCGGCGCTCCTCGGCGCCGAGCTGCCGGTGCCCGCGGGGGTCGCCCGGTGATCACCCCCATCGAACTGGACGGCGGCATCGAGCTGCGGGCGATCGCCCCTGGCGACGGGGCCCCGCTCGCGGCCGCCTACGAGCGCAACCGGGCGCACCTCGCCCCGTGGGAGCCCGAGCGCACGCCGGAGTTCTTCAGCGCGTCCGTGCAGGAGCGCGAGGTGGCGGCGAGCCTCCGCCGGTTGGCGGAGGGCACGGCCATCCCGCTCGTCCTCGTCGAGCGAGGCGACCGCGCGGGAGGCGGCGACGGAGGCGGCGAACCTGCCGGCGAGCGCATCGTCGGCCGGGTGAACCTGAGCGACCTCGTGCGCGGCGTCTTCCAGAACGCGCACCTCGGCTACTGGATCGACGCCGAGCGGCAGGGGCGCGGGCTCGCGACCGCCGCGGTCGGCGGCGCGCTGCACTTCGCCCGCCGGGCCGGACTGCACCGGGTGCAGGCGGGCACGCTGGTGCACAACGCCGCCTCGCAGACCGTGCTCGAGCGCAACGGCTTCACCCGCATCGGGCTCGCCCCGCGGTACCTCCGCATCGCCGGCGAGTGGCAGGACCACGTGCTCTTCCAGCGCCTCCTCGACGACTGAGCCCGTCCGCCTGGTACCGTCGATGCAGCGCCCTCGCGGGGCGCGGGAGGACCCATGATCGAGCTGCTGACGAACCTGCTGCGCTTCCTCGCGGCCGCGTTCGAGCTCGGCGCGGCCGCGAACGGCCAGCTGAGCGTGCTGCTCCTCGGCGTCGTCGGCGCCGCAGCGGTCGCCGTGGTCGTGCTCTCGGTGCGCGCGCTGCCCGGGCTCGTCGCCGCCGATCCCACCGGGGCCGCCACGAGGCTCCGGCAGACCGCCGACCCCTGGCGCCTCCTCTCGCAGTCCGACCCCGACGCCCCGGGCCGGGCGCGTCCCAGGGCCCCGGGACGGGCGGCCGCGGCCGCCTGACCCGCACGCCACCGCGCCCCGGCGCGAGCTGCGGCCCCGCGGCCAGACGGAACCCCGTTCCGCGCGCGACGATCCGTCGCGCCGACCGCTAGGACGCACCAGTGGACCTCTACGCCTTTCCGCCCATCGCCGCCGTCATCGACGGCGCCTACACCCTGCTCATGGGGCTCGCCGGATTCCTCGAGCCCCTCCTCGGCGGGGCCGCCGCCGCGGCATCCGTCGTGCTCGTCACCCTCCTCGTGCGCGCCGCGCTCATCCCCGTCGGCGTCGCGCTCGCGAAGGGCGAGCAGACCCGCACCAGGATCGCGCCGAAGCTGCAGGAGCTGCAGCGCAAGCACGCGAACAACCCGGAGCGGCTGCAGCGCGAGTTCCGCGCCCTCTACGCCGAGGAGGGCACGAGCCCGTTCGCGGGCTGCCTGCCGATGCTCGTGCAGGCGCCCGTCGTCGGCATCATCTACGCCCTGTTCATCCTGCCGGTGGTGAACGGGCACCCGAACCTGCTGCTCGACCAGACGCTCCTCGGCGTCCCGCTGGGGCACAGCCTCGTCGGCACGATCGCGGCCGGCGTGCCGCAGCCGCTCGATCTGCTCGTCTTCGCCGGGCTCGTCGCCGCGATCGCCGCGGTCGGCTTCCTGACGCTGCGGGCGGCGCGCCCCGGCGGCCCGCTCGCGGTGCCCCGCCCGGCCGCGAGCGCCGCGCCGACGCCCGCCGCGCCCGGCGCGCCGGCGATGCCGGACCTGTCGAAGGCGCTCCTGCCGTTGCACTTCCTCACCGCGGGCATCGCGATGTTCGTGCCGCTCGCTGCGGGCCTGTACCTGCTGACGACGGTCGCCTGGACGCTCGTGCAGCGGCTCGTGCTGCGCCGCCGCTACCCCCTCGGCTGACCCTCACTTCGACTTGCCCGACTTTCATGAAAGTCGGGCAAGTCGGAGCGGGTGCTCAGGCGGGGTCGGCGGCGAGCTCGACGAAGCGGCGCAGCAGCCGCTGCGGCTCGGTGACGGATGCCGCGCCGAGCCGCTGCTCGACCTCGCGCAGCTCGCTCGCCGGGAAGTAGCCGTGGTGCCGGTACACCCGCGCCCGGGCGACGAAGTCGGCCGTGGACACCTCGGGGTGGAACTGCGTTGCGTAGACGTGCTCGCCCACCCGGTACAGCTGCACGGGGCATCCGGCCGAGCGGGCGAGGAGCACCGCGTCGTGGGGCAGCTCCTCCGTCGCCTCCTTGTGGCCGACGAGCGCGTCGAAGCGATCGGGCAGCACGCCCGCGAGCCGGTCGGCCCGGCCGGCCTCGGTGAGGGCGAGCTCGACGGCGGCGGCGTCCTCGCCGAAACGGGTGCCGACGGTGCCGCCGAGCAGCCGGGTGAGCACGCCGATGCCGTAGCAGGTGAACATGACGTGCCGGTCGCCCGCGAGGGCCCACTCGGCGAGCCGGGCGAGGTCGTCCTCGACGCGGAGCTGCATCGCGCCCTTGCGCTCCTCGGGGGTGGTCACGTTGAAGGGGCTGCCGCCGACGACGATGCCCGCGAAGTCGCCGAGCACGAGTTGCGACAGCGGCTCCACGTCCAGGCGGAGGTGCTCGAGGCGTCCGGCGTCGAGACCCATGGCCCGCCGCACGGCCTCGTACTCGGGGCCGACCGCCTCGGCCTCGGGCCGCGCCGAGAGGAAGAGGAAGGGCCGGGTCATGCCGTCCATCGTCTCCTGGAACGCCCGGCCGGCGCCACTCGGTGACGAGGGCTCAGCGCTTGCGCCCGCGGTTCTGGCGGCCGCGACCGGAGCCCCCGCGTCCCGAACCGCTCCCGCGACCGCCTGCCGCTCCGCGCCCGGACCCGCCGCGTCCGCCGCCGCGACCCGCGCCGGGCTTCCCGGAGGCGCCGCCCTCGCCGCCGCCGCGCCCGCGCTCGCGATGCCGCTCGGAGCCGCCGCGCTGCGCCGGGGCCTCGCCCTCCGCGCCGCGCGAGCTGCGTGCGGTGCGGCCGCGCACGACGCCGACGAACTCCTGCACCGCCTCGTCGTCGCGCTCGACGCGCCAGACGAGCGCGATGCGGGTGGTCGGCGCCCCCTCGAGCGGCAGCGCGACGACGTCGCGCCGGTGGTGCAGCCGGGCGATCGCGTGCGGCACGACCGCGTAGCCGGTGCCCGCGGCGACGAGCTCGATGGTCATGGCCGGGTCGTCCTGCACGGGGGCGAGGGGCTCGCCCTCGAGCTCGGCGAGGGAGAGCGCCTCGGCGTCGGCGAAGGGATGCCCCTTCTCGAGCACGACGACGGGCTGCTCCTCCCAGAGCGGGATGACGTGCAGGCCCGCCTCGTCGACGGGCAGCCGCACGAAGGCGAGATCGACCTCGCCCGCCAGCAGCCGGTCGAGCTGCGCGGACTCGTCGACCCGCACGGCCTCGAGCGGCAGCTCCGGGTGCCGCTCGGCCCACGCGCGCAGCCACTTCGCCGGGCTCACCCCGGCGACGTAGTCGAGTCGCAGCGTCATCCGTCTCAGGCTACCGTCGGCTACGGTTGCAGGGTGAGCGAGAACCAGCCGAGCCGCGCCAAGGCGCAGACCATGAAGCCCGAGACCGCGGCGAAGAAGCTCGGCATCCTGCTGTCGGCGGCGCCCGCCGAGTTCCAGGAGGGCGTCGTCTCCCGCGACGAGCTGGCCGCGCTGCAGGCCGATCCGCCGGAGTGGCTGCGCACGCTGCGCGCCGAGGGCCCGCACCCGCGCGGCGTCGTCGCCGCCAAGCTCGGCGTCTCGAACTCGGGCCTCGCCCGCGGCGGCATCACCGAGCCGTTGACGACCGCCGAGATCAAGGCGCTCCTCGCGGCCCCGCCCGCCTGGCTCGTGCAGGAGCGGGCCACCCAGGCTGCGGTGCGCGCCGAGAAGGCCCGCATCGCCGAGCGCGATCGCGAGCGCGCCGCGCGCGCCGCCGAGCAGGACTGAGCGGGGTTCAGTCCGAGGCCGCGGCCGAGTACCGTGCGCCGACGAAGGCCGTGAGGTCGGCGAGCTCCCGCTCGGAGACCGAGTGCGCGAGCCCTTCGTAGATCCGCGAGTCGAGCGCGCTGTGCCCGGGCAGCCAGGCGGCCGTGCGGGCGACGGCCGAGGCGGGGATGACCGCATCCTCCGTGCCGCGTCCCCAGAACACCGGGCGCGCGAGCTCGGCGAGGCGGGCGTCGCCGTCTCGCACGCCGGGCATCGCGAAGCCGGCGAGGATGGCGGCGAACGCGATGCGCTCGGGGGCGCGGCGCAGCAGTTCGAGGCTCATCGCCCCGCCCTGCGAGAAGCCGATGAGGCCGATGGACGGCGCGTCGCCGGCGTTGCGGTCGAGCCAGTCGATCACGGCGTCGACCGCCTCCTCGGCCGCGGCGAGCTTCGCCGGATCGTCGTCGTCGAGCCGCCCCGCCGCGTCGAAGATCTCGAACCAGGCGTAGCCGTACCCGGCGTCGAGCGGCGCGCGGAGCGAGGCGATCACGGGGTCGAGCGGCAGGTACGGCGCGAGCCCGAACAGGTCGCCCTCGTTCGAGTTGTAGCCGTGCAGCAGCACGAGCAGTGGCCGCCCCGCCCGGTCGTCGCCGGAGGCCGACCAGAGCACCGCCTCGTCATCGATCCGCATCGTCCGAGCGTACGCCGGGCGGCCGGGTGGGGCAGAATCGACGCATGAGCGTGCGCACCCCGGACCCCGACTGGACGCCGGGCGACGAGCCCGACGTCCCGCAGCCCACCAATCCCGGCTGGCTGAGCGACCTCGAGCTCGCCGAGGTGCGCGGCCGGCTGCCGCTGCTCTACGTCGAGGCGCTGCCGGTGCGCGTCGACGGCCTCGGCCAGGTCACCGAGGTCGGCCTGCTGCTGCGGGCGAACACGGTCGGCGAGATGACCCGCACGCTCGTCTCCGGGCGGGTGATGTACGGCGAGACCCTGCGCGACGCGCTGTTCCGCCACCTCGAGAAGGACCTCGGGCCGATGGCCTTCCCGCTGCTGCCGGCGAGCCCGGTGCCCGCGACGGTCGCCGAGTACTTCCCGATGCCCGGCATCACGCCGTTCACCGACGAGCGGCAGCACGCCGTCTCGCTCGTCTACGTCGTGCCGGTGACGGGCACCTGCGAGCCGCGGCAGGACGCGCTCGAGGTGAGCTGGATGCCGCCAGAGGAGGCGGCGAGCCGCGCCGTCGGCGACGAGCTCGAGGGCGGCCGCGGGGTGCTCGTGCGCCAGGCGCTCGCCTCCGTCGGCGCGCTGCGCTGAGCGCCGCAGCTGCTAGCCTGAACCGTCCGTGCAGCGAGCCGAGGAGGTGGTACCCGTGAACGAATCCACGTCGGTGCTCCCCAGCGGAGTCACGGTCGGGCGATAAGTCGTCCGGGAGCGCCGCGAATCCGCCGCACTCCGAAAGGCACGACCATGCACGTCACTTCCACGCACCGGCTCGACGACGGCCTCGTCGAGCGGACCTTCACCCTGGGCGAGGTCCCCGGCATCCTCTGGACGCCGCCGACCGCGACCGCCGCCGCGCCCGCCCCGCTGATCCTCATGGGGCAGCCCGGCGGGATCGGGATGGCGCGGATGCATCCGCGCCTCGCCGCCCGCGCCCGCAGCGCGGCCGAGCAGGGCTTCGCCTCCGTCTCCCTCGAACTGCCGGGGGCGGGCGAGCGCGCTCCGCTGCCCGGCGCCGCCGAGGCCAGGGCCGAGCTCGGCCGGGCGATCGCGGCTGGCGTGCCGCCGACGGAGGACACCGTCGACCGGCTCATCCTGCCGCTCGTCGATCGGGCCGTTCCCGAGTGGCAGACCGCGCTCGACGAACTGCTCGCGCTCCCCGAACTCGCCCCGCGGGTCGGCTTCTCCGGCGGGGTCATCGCGATCGGGGTGCGGCTCGCCGCGATCGAGCCGCGGATCGCGGCGGCCGGACTGTTCGCCGGCAGCTACGTGCCGCGCGCCACCCTGGCGGAGGCGCGGGAGGTCACCATCCCGCTGCACGTGCTCCTCCAGTGGGACGACGAGGGGAACGACCGGGCGATGGCGCTCGAGCTCTTCGACGCCTTCGGCTCCACCGAGAAGACGCTGCAGGCCAACCTCGGCGGCCACACCGGCGTGCCGGCGTTCGCGGGCGAGGACGCCGCCCGATTCTTCGCAAGGCACCTCGGGCCCCGGGCCGACTGAGCCGGGACAAGACCCAGGCGGCGGGCTGCGCGGAATCTGCGCAGCCCGCCGTGGTATTCATGACCCCATGGAGTTCTCGCTCGAGTTCACGCCCGACCTGATCGCCGTCTTCCTGACGCTCTTCGTGCTCGAGGTGGTCCTCGGCGTCGACAACGTCATCTTCATCTCGATCCTCGCCTCCAAACTGCCCGTCGAGCAGCAGGCGAAGGCCCGCAACCTCGGCCTCACCCTCGCGATGCTCATGCGCGTGCTGCTCGTGCTCTTCGCGGGCTGGATCATCACGCTGAAGACCGACCTCTTCGAGATCGCCGGCATCGGCTTCTCCGGCCGCGACCTGATCCTCATCGCCGGCGGCCTCTTCCTCGTGTACAAGGCCGTGCACGAGATCCACCAGAAGCTCGAGGGGGCCGAGGAGCACACCGCGGGCTCGGCGGCGCGCGCGAGCTTCGGCTCGGTGATCGCGCAGATCCTCGTGCTCGACTTGGTGTTCTCGCTCGACTCGGTCATCACCGCGGTCGGCATGACCGAGAACCTCGTCGTCATCATCACCGTCGTGGTGCTGTCGTTCGGCATCATGCTCTTCGCCGCGCGGTTCATCTTCGCCTTCGTCAACGCGCACCCCACGGTGAAGATGCTCGCGCTCGCGTTCCTGCTGCTCATCGGCGTGTTCCTCATCGCCGACGGCTTCGGGGTGAAGATCGACAAGGCGCTCATCTACGGCCCGATGGCCTTCGCGATCTTCGTCGAGGCGCTGAACCTCATCGCCGCGAGCCGGCGGGCCAAGCGCCTCGCCCAGCAGCGCGACCCCGTGCGCCTGCACACGGCGTTCCCGGTCGAGAACGAGGAGATCGCGGTGCACGCGGCCACCTCCGCCGCGCCGGGGAGCGGCGCGGTCGGCCTCTCCCGCAAGCCGGTCAAGGGCGAGCTCGCCGAGGACGACGGGCACCAGGAGCCCCGCGGCCTCGGCTGAGCGGCAGCGCAGACGACGGATGCCGCGCCCGCACGTGCCGGCGCGGCATCCCCCGTTCTCCGGCTCAGCCGAGCACGGTGTCGAGGAAGAGCGCGGCGACGCGCTCCGCGTCGATGCCGAGCGCGACCTCCGCGGTCGCCCATTCGCCGGCCAGGCCGTGCACGACGTCTTCGCCGGGGAACTCGCGCAGGTCGACGAGCGTCTGCCCGCGGCTGTAGCCCGCGAGCTCGACCCGGACCGGGCGCTGCTCGGTGCGGAGCGCCTCAGGGTCGACGAGCGCGCAGACGGCGCCGGCGTCGCCGATGAGGCCCGTGTACTGGGCGCGCTCGTCCTCGCTGAGGGCGATGCGGTGGCCGAGCAGGGCGCCGACGACGCGGCCGACGGGGTGCTCGCCCGCCTCGAGCTCGGCGGCGCGGTCCTGCGCGACCGAGACCCGGTTGAAGACGTCGAGGCCGTACATGTAGCAGGGCACGCCGGAGTCGAGCACGATCGCCGCGGCCTCCGGGTCGTGCCAGACGTTGAACTCCGCGACCGCGGTGGCGTTGCCGACGCTCGCCGAGCCGCCCATGAAGACGATCCGCTCGAGGTTCGCGGCGACCTCCGGGTGGGTGCGCAGCAGCAGCGCGAGGTTCGTCTGCGGCGCGAGCGCGACGAGCGTCACCGGTGTCGGGCGCGCGAGGATGGTGCGGCGCAGCAGCTCGACGGCGCTCAGCTCGACCGCGCGGCGGGAGGTCTCGGGCAGCACGAGCCCGCCGAGGCCGTCGGCGCCGTGCACGTGGGAGGCGGAGCGGGCGGGCTCGAGCAGCGGCCGCACGGCGCCCGCGGCGACCGGAATCTCACCGGCCCCGGCGACGTCGAGGATGCGCAGCGTATTGTCGACGACCTGCTCGAGCGAGGCGTTGCCCGCGACGCAGGAGACGGCGAGCACGTCGATCTCGGGGTGCGCGACGGCGAAGAGGAGGGCGAGGGCATCGTCGACGCCGGTGTCGACGTCGAGGATCACGGGAATCGGCATGCCGAGAAGCCTAAGCCCGCCGGGGCGTCCGTGACGCGCGCGGCTCAGCGCACGAAGCGGACCTCGTCGATCTCCTCGCCGAGGAACGGCTGGCGCTGCGTCGCCCCGTCGAGCACGAAGCCGTTGCGCTCGTAGAAGCGGTGCGCGCGGGGGTTGTCGGCGGCGACCCAGAGGTAGACGGGCTCGTCGCCGACGGCCGCGTCGAAGAGCTTCTTGCCGATGCCGGTGCCGTGGTAGGCGTCGAGGACGTAGATGAAGTTCAGCTCGCGCTCGCGCGGGGCGTCCTCGTCGCGCGCCGGGCCCGAGCCGACGAAGCCGACGATCTCACCGTCGACGAGCGCCGCGAACTGGCGGTACTCCTCGCCGCGGGAGGCCATGTGGCTCCACAGCTCGGCCATGCGGCGGGGGGAGAGGTTCTCGAGCGCCGCCTTCGAGATCAGGTGGTCGTAGGTCTCGTGCCAGCACGTCGCATGCACGCGACCGAGCGCCTCGACATCCGAATCGCGGATGGGGCGGACGACGACCTGTGCAACAACCTCGGTGCTCATGCACCTGAGAGTAGGCCAGCACGGCCGCACGACGAAATCGGGCGGCGACGGAGCACCGTCGCCGCCCGATCGTCGGGGGTGTGGCGGGTCAGCCCTGGGCGCGGCGGTTCGTGCGGGCGCCCCGCGAGGAGCCGCCGACGAGGCTGCCGACGCGCAGCGGCTGCGGGCCGCGCGCGCTCTTCGCCGTGCCGCCCTGGCCGCGACCGGAGCCCGACGCCCGGCCGCCCGAGGTGCTCGACGAGCCGCGCTCGCCGCCGCGACCGGAGCCCTGCGACGAGGCCGTGCGCGAGGCGGCATCCGCCCCGCCCTGACCGCGACCGCCGCCGCGACGACGGCGCGAGCCGCCGCCCTCGCCGCTGCGCTCGGTGCGCTCGGCATCGCCGCGAGGCGCGCCGCCGCGCCCGCCGCGGCCACGGCCGCCCTCGCGGGGCCCGCCGCCCTCCGCGCCGCCGGTGCGACGGGCGCGCTTGCGCTGCGCGTTCGCCCCCTGCGAGGTGCCGCCGCCGCCCTGCGGCTTCGCCTGGCGCGGAGCCGGCTTCACGTAGGGCGCGACGTCACCCACGAGCGCGACGACCTCGGGGGAGGCCGGCGTGGCCGGCTTCGGAGTGACGGTGATCGCCGCCTTGCGGAGCAGCTGCTTCAGGTCGTGCAGCTGGCTCGGCAGGGCGATCGTGACGACGTCGCCCTCGTTGCCGGCGCGCGCGGTGCGGCCCGAGCGGTGCAGGTACGCCTTGTGCTCGACGGGCGGGTCGACGTGCACCACGAGCTCGACCTCGTCGACGTGCACGCCGCGCGCCGCGACATCCGTCGCGACCATCACGCGCACCGAGCCGTCGCCGAAGGCGGCGAGGTTGCGGTCGCGCTGCGGCTGCGAGAGGTTGCCGTGCAGGTCGACGGCGGGGATGCCGGACTCGGTCAGCTTCTTCGCGAGCTTCTTGGCCTGGTGCTTCGTGCGCATGAAGAGCATGCGGCGCCCGGTGCCGCTCGCGAGGGACTTCACGAGCTCGAACTTCGTGTCCTGGTCCTCGGTGAGGTAGACGTGGTGGGTCATCGCGGCGACGGGCGAGTTGGCCTCGTCGACGGAGTGCAGCACCTCGTTCTGCAGGTAGCGCTTCACGAGCTTGTCGACCCCGTTGTCGAGGGTCGCCGAGAAGAGCAGGCGCTGCCCGCCGCGCGGCGTCTTGTCGAGGATGCGGGTGACGACCGGCAGGAAGCCGAGGTCGGCCATGTGGTCGGCCTCGTCGAGCACGGTGATCTCGACGGCGTCGAGGTGCACGAAGCCCTGCTGCATGAGGTCCTCGAGGCGGCCGGGCGCCGCCACGACGATGTCGACGCCGGCGCGCAGCGCCTCGACCTGGCGCTTCTGGTTGATGCCGCCGAAGATCGTCGTCACCTTCAGGCCGTACGCCTCGGCGAGGGGCTCGATGGTGCGGGCGATCTGGGTGACGAGCTCACGCGTCGGCGCGAGCACGAGGCCGAGCGGGCGGCCGGCGCGGCGCGAACCGCCGGCGAGCACGGTGCCGAGGCGGGCGACCATCGGCAGGGCGAAGGCGATCGTCTTGCCCGAGCCGGTGCGGCCGCGGCCGAGCACGTCGCGCCCGGCGAGGGTGTCCGGCAGCGAGTCGGCCTGGATCGGGGTGGGGGTGGTCTTGCCGTCGGCGGCGAGGAGGTCGACGAGCGGCGCGGGCACGCCGAGCGTGCGGAAATCGGGGGTGGTCATGCGTGCCTTTCGGGCATGGCCCACGGGCGGGAGCGCGCACGGGCGTCGCGATTCGTGCGGCACGCCGTGGCGGTTCGACCCGTCGGTGGGTGAGTGGCGAAGGCGCCGGTCGGCGCATCCGTTCGCCGTACGAATGAGTCATCGGGGCGGCCTGAGCCGGCCCGGAAGCGTTCTACGACGCGGGGCGCGCGAGGCGCGCCACACCCACAGTCTAGCCGATGCCGCTCATCCGGCCGATTCGGGCTCGTGCGCCCAGCTCGGCGCGAGGGCGCGCAGCCGCGCGCCGCGCCACTGCCAGAACGCCCAGACGGGGTACCAGGCGAGGGCATCGCCGAGCGCCGATCCCGAGCTCACCCGCAGCTGGTCGCGGTACCGGGTGCGCCCGCCGGGCGCGGGGGAGACGGCCATCCGGTGGTCCCAGCTGCGGAACGCCGCGAACGGGCCGGAGGTGGCGCCGCCGCCGTCCCGGAGCATCCGCACCTCGGCGGGCAGGCCGTCGCGCTCGCCCTCGAGGAACCGCAGATCGACCACCTCCTCGCCCGCCGGCCACCGCCGCAACGCGAGCGGCTGCACCCGGTGCGGCCCCTCCGGCCACGTGGTCGGCAGCCCGCCAGGCTCGAGGGAGCGGAAGTCGAGCCAGGGCGCCACGACCTCCCGCAGCACCGCGGGGCTCCGCAGGGCCCGCCACGCGGCGTCCGGGTCGCAATCGAGGGTGAGCTTCAGCAGCACGCGCATGTTCGAGAGGCTACGCGGACCCCCGGCCGCCGTCGAGGCGCGCGCCGTAGACTCCGGCCATGGCCGATGGACTCTGGTGGCTGCCCTCCCTCCTCGTCTTCGGCGGCGCCGCCGTCGCGCTCGTCGCCGCGATCGCCGGGGTGCGCCGGCTCGGCCGCCGCCGCGAGCTCGCCGACCTCGAGCGCGGCCGCGCGGTCGAGGTGCGGGCGAAGCAGCTCATCGTCGAGACCGACGAACGGGTCCGCGAGGCCCGCCGCGAGATCGCGTTCGCCGAGGCGCAGTTCGGCGCCGAGGCCGCCCGTCCGGTGCGCGAGGCGAGCGAACGGGCCGAGCGCTGGCTGCGCGAGGCGTTCCTGCTGCAGCAGCGGCTCGACGACGCGGAGCCCGACACGGCCGCCGAGCGGCGCAGCTGGAGCGAGCGCATCGCCGGGCTGTGCACCTCGGCGCTCGGCGCGCTCGAGCAGGCGGAGCAGGCGCTCGGCGCCCGCCGGGCCGCCGAACGGGGCGCGGGCGCGACGCTCGCGGAGCTGCCGGAGACGGCCGCCAGGCTCGGGCGACGGCGACAGGATGCCGCGGCCGCCCTGGACCGGCTCGGCACCCGGTTCCGGCCCACCGCCCTCGTCGGGGGCCGCGCCGCCCTCGAGCGCGTCGACCTCGCGCTCGCCGCAGCGGACGCCGCGCTCGCCGCCACCGGGGCCGCGGCCGGCGCGGGCGACGCCGAGCGCGCCGCCCGGATCGCCGCGGACCTCGACCGGGCCGCCGGCGACCTCGACGCGATCGACCGGCTCGAGCTCGAGCTCGCCGACGCGGAGCGCGCCGCGGAGCAGGGGATGCGCCGCCTCGACGCAGAACTCGTCGACGCCCGCCGCGAGCGCGACGCGCTGAGCGACCCCGAGGACGCCCGCGAGCTCGGCGAGGCCATCGCGGGCGTCGCCGAGCTCATCGGGGTCGCGGGCGCCGCGGCCGACGTCGCCGAGCTGCCCGACCCCTTCGCCGAGCGCGACCGGCTCGACGCGGCCCTCGACCGCCTCGAATCGGCGCGGGCCGAGGCGCGCACCGCGCAGGCGCGGCTCGACGGGGCGCGTTCGGCGCTCGGCGGCGCGCTCGCGATCGCCGAGAGCCAGCTGGGGGTCGCCCGCGCCCTCGTCGAACGCGGTCGCGGCCTCGTCGGCGCGGGGGCGCGCACCCGGCTCGCCGAGGCGGAGCGCCAGCTCGTCATCGCCCGCCAGGAACCCGATCCGGTCGCCGCCCTCGATGCCGCCCGGCGTGCCGCGGCGCGGGCTGCGGACGCCGAGGCGCTCGCCTCCTGGGACGCCGGCGCCGGGCGGCGCTGACGCACGAGGACGCATGGGCGGGGCATCCCTCCCGCGTCCACTAGCCTGGCCCGGTGCAGTCTGACGCCCCCTTCGCCCAGTCCAAGTACCAGGTCCGGTTCGAGTGGGGCGCCGAAGGCTTCGAACGCCTCGCGCCCGCCGACGTCGTCGTGCTCGTCGACGCCCTCTCCTTCACGACCGCGGTCGTCGCGGCCGCCGAGCACGGCCTCGCCGTGGCGCCCTGGCCGAAGGGCGAGCCCGGCGCCGAGGCGTTCGCCGCGGGCCTCGGCGACGGCACCGGCCTGAGCGCACCCGCCGCCTTCCTCGCCGGCCTCGCGGACGGGCAGGAGCTGCCCGCCGAGCCCGGCGCGACCCTCGTGCTCGCCTCGCCGAACGGGGCGACCCTGGCGCGCGGCTTCGCCGTGCGAGCGGAGGCCGGCGGCACCGACACCCCCGTCGTGCTCGCCGCCTCGCTGCGCAACCGCACGGCGGTCGCCCGCCGCATCCTCGCTCTGCAGGAGGAGCGCGGCCGACGGCTCAGCGTCGCGATCCTCGCCGCGGGCGAGCGCGGCGGCGACGGGGTGCGCTTCGCCGTCGAGGATCAGCTCGCCGGTGGCGCGGTCGTCGACGCCCTCGTCGCCCTCGGCATCGACCACACCGCGCCGGAGGCCGCCGTCGCCTGCGCCGCCTTCGAGGGCCTGCGCCGCGCCGTCGGCCACCTGCAGAGCGCGAGCGGCAGCGGGGTCGAGCTCGTCGGCCGGGGCGTGGGCGCGGGCGTCGCCGCGGCGGCGCAGACCGACGTCACCGAGCTCGTGCCCGAGCTCCGCGGCGAGGTGTTCCGCGTCGGCTGAGCCGGCTCAGCCCGCGGTGACGGGGCGCTTTCGCGCACGGTGCGCGCGTACCTTCGCCCGGTTGCCGCAGCGCTGCATCGAGCACCAGCGGCGGCTGCCCGCCCGCGAGGTGTCGAGGAAGACGATGTCGCAGTCGTCGCCCGCGCAGACGCGGATGCGCTCGGCGTTCGCCGCCCCGAGCAGGTCGACCGCGTCGCGGGCGATCGTCGACAGCGCCTGGCCGACGAGTTGCACCGAGCGGCCCGCCTGGCGCGAGCCGCCGGCGAGGGACGGCGGGATGTCGGGGGTCGCGGCGTAGAGGTTCACGATGTCGACGTCGTCGCTGCGGCGCTCGCCGCCGTGCGCCGCGGCGAGGGCGAGCCGGGTGATCGCGTCGCGGAGCGCCGTGGCATCGAAGAGGTCGCGGGTGCGGGCGTCGCCGATCGCCATGGGGAAGCGCTCGCGCAGCCAGCCGGCGAGGTCGTCGGGGGCGTGCAGCAGCTCCTCGGCGAGCGAGGCGCCGATCGGGCCCGTGCACGCGAAGTCGAGCGCGAGCGAGCCGGAGTCGAACCACCAGCGGAGCCCGTCGCCGGAGACGACCCACTGGCCGACGGGGATCTGCACGGTGGAGACGGGCATGCTGCGCTTTCGGGTGGGGAGGTGCGGGGCGCCGCTCGGGCGCGCTGTCCATTCTGCCCGACGTGCGGGCCACGTTCGGCGCGGGCGGGTCAGCCGGCCGCGGCGCTCGCGGCGCGGCGGCGCATCGCCGGGGTGATGTCGCGGCGGTGCCACTCGATGAGGTTCGCCCGGTCGAAGCCGCGCCGGCAGAGCCCGCAGCTGAGCGGCCGCTCGGGCCGGCGGTACCGGTAGTGCACGTGCCCCGCCGGGCAGCGGCCCACCCAGGGCGCGAGCTCGTCGGCGATCTCGCCGTCGTGCGTGCGGCGGCCGACGTAGCCGAGCTCGGCCGCGGTCTTCGCCCACTTCGGGCCGTGCCCGGCGCGCGGGCCGGCGAGCGCGTGCGCGACCTCGTGCAGCAGGATCTGGTGGATCTCGTCGTCGTCGTAGCGGGCGGCGAGGTAGCGTGACACCGAGATGTGCTTGGCCGTGTAGTTGCAGAGGCCGGCGCGCTTCTTCGCATTGTCGAAGCCGAAGCTCCACTGGGCGGGGTCGAGGTGCAGGGCGATGAGCGCCTCGGCCCACCGCCTGACCCGCTCGAGTTCCGCCATGGCACAGAGAATAGCGCCGCCCACCGGCACCGGGCCCGCTCGCCGCGTCCGCGCCGCCTCAGCCCGTGAGCCCGACGAGCAGCAGCCGGTCGTCTCCCGCGTGGGGCTCGCCGCGCCCGTCGGTGTTATTCGTCAGCACCCAGAGCCCGCCGCCGGGCGCCGCGACGACGTCGCGCAGCCGCCCGTGCTCGCCCGCGAACCAGGCCTCCGCCGTCGGCGCCGCCGCGCTCGCCGGAGCGATCGCCCACAGCCGTTCGCCGCGGAGCGCCGCGAGGAACAGCGCGTCCCCGGCCGCGGCCAACCCGCTCGGGCTCGCCTCCGACGTCGGCCACTGCAGCACCGGGTCGACGAAGGCCGGGTCGCCGGCGATCCCCTCCACGACGGGCCAGCCGTAGTCGCCGCCCGCTTCGATGAGGTTGAGCTCGTCCCAGGTGTTCTGGCCGAACTCCGCCGCCCACAGCCGGCCCGAGGCGTCCCAGGCGATGCCCTGCGGGTTACGGTGACCGAGGCTCCAGACGTGCGTGCCGAAGGGATTGCCGGGCGCGGGCGCCCCGTCGGGCGTCATCCGCAGGATCTTGCCGGCGAGCGAGCCGCGATCGCGCGCCGCCTCGCGCAGCCCGGCGTCGCCCGTCGTCGCGTAGAGGAAACCGTCGGGGCCGAAGGCGAGCCGGCCGCCGTTGTGGTTGCCCGCCTTCGGGATGCCGGTGAGCACCGGTTCGGCGGCGCCGAGCGCGATGGCGCCGGGGTCGCCGGTCACCGGCATCCGCACGATCCGGTTGTCGTCGGTGCCCGTGAACATCGCGTAGAGGGATGCCTCGCGCTCGCCGTCGCCCGGCAGCTGAGCGAGGCCCAGCAGCCCGCCCTCGCCGCCCGGGGCGACGCCGGGCACCTCGGCGACCACGCGGGTGCCGCCGCCGGGCAGCACCTCGACGATGCGGGCGAGGTCGCGCTCGCTCACGAGCACCGCGCCGTTCGGCAGGGCGACGACCGACCAGGGGGCGTCGAGGCCCGTCGCGAGCTCGCGGACCGTGCCGTCGGGCCGGAGCACCGGCGGCGGCGCGGGCGGCGGGGAGGGGGCCGGGCTCGTGGCCGTTGGCGTCTCGGCGCCGCTCGGCGGCGGGCTCGTCTGCGCGGGGCGTCCGTCGGGGGCGCAGCCGGCGAGCGCGAGGAGGGCGAGGGCGACGACCGCGGCGGGGCCGTTCGCCCGGCGGGCGCGGTTCGGCATCCTGCCCCCGTTCCTCGTCGACGTCGTCACGTCCAGTCTGCGCGCCGCGCAGCCGCGCGGCAACGCCCGCCGCGCGACGTCGCGCGCGTCGCGGCAGAATGGGGGGATGGCGGCGGCGATCGATCTGAACTGCGACCTCGGCGAGTCGTTCGGGGCGTGGCGGCTCGGCGACGACGAGGCGATGTTCGGCCTCGTGACGAGCGCGAACGTCGCGTGCGGCTTTCACGCCGGCGACCCCGTCACGATGCACCGGAGCGTCGGGCTCGCCGCCCGGCACGGCGTCGCCCTCGGCGCGCATCCCGGCTACCGCGACCTCGCGGGCTTCGGCCGGCGCGCCCTCGACGCCGCGCCCGAGGAGCTCGCCGCCGAGCTGCTCTACCAGCTCGGCGCGCTCGACGGCCTCGCCCGGGCGCGGGGCGTCCGCGTCCGCTACGTCAAGGCGCACGGCGCGCTCTACCACCGGCTCGGTGCCGACGAGCGCGCCGCCGCCGCGTTCGCCGAGGCGCTCGCCGCCTACGACCCCGCGCTGCCCGTGCTCGGCGCGCCCGGCGGGGCGATCGAGCGGGCGGCCCAGGCGGCCGGCCTGCGCTTCGCCCGCGAGGCGTTCGCCGATCGCGGCTACGGCGCCGACGGCCTGCTGCTGCCGCGCGGGACCGAGGGCGCGCTCGTCACCGATCCCGAGGAGGTCGCCGCCCGGGCCGTCGCCCTCGCCACCACCGGAGCGGCGCCGCTCGCGGACGGCGGCGCGCTCGAACTCGCCCCCGACTCGATCTGCCTGCATGGGGACACGCCCGGCGCGCCCGAGCTCGCTCGGCGGGTCCGGGCGGCGCTCGAGGAGGCCGGCGTCCAGGTCCGGGCCTTCGCATGACCGTGCGACTGCTGCCGAGCGGACCCGACGCGATCCTCGTCGAGTGCGGCTCGCAGGCGGAGGTGCTCGCGCTGCACGAGGCGCTCGCCGGCGACCCGCCGGCGGGGCTCGTCGAGCTCGTGCCGGCCGCGCGCACCGTGCTCGTCGCCGTCGACCACCGGGTGCTGCCGCTCGAGACGGCGGCGAGCTGGGTGCGGCGTGCGGCCCACGACGGCCCCGGCCGAGGCGCGGCCGGCGGGCCGCGGCCGCACGCGGCCCGGCCCGACGCGGTCGCCGGCGCGCCGTCCGTCGTCATCGAGGCGAGCTACGACGGCGAGGATCTTGACGACACCGCGCGCCTGCTCGGCATCGGGGCGGCCGAGCTCGTCGCCCGTCACCTCGCCGCCGAGTGGCGGGTCGCGTTCATCGGCTTCGCCCCGGGCTTCGCCTACCTCGTGAGCGACGACTGGCCGTACCGCGTGCCCCGGCTCGACGCCCCGCGCACCCGGGTGCCCGCCGGGTCGCTCGCGCTCGCCGACGGCTACACCGGGGCCTATCCGCGCGAGAGCCCGGGCGGCTGGCGCCTCATCGGCCGCACCGAGGCGGTGCTCTGGGACGAACGGGCCGATCCGCCGGCCCGGCTGGTGCCCGGGGCGCGGGTGCGCTTCCGCGAGGTCGGCTCGTCGTTCGGAGCGGGCTCGTGAGCGCGCTGCGCATCGTCGCGCCCGGGGCATCCTGCCTCGTCGAGGACCTCGGCCGGCCCGGCCTCGCCCGCCTCGGCGTCGGCCGTTCTGGCGCCGCCGACCGCGGGGCGCTCGCCCTCGCGAACCGGCTCGTCGGCAATGCCGAGGGAGCGGCGGGCCTCGAGGTGCTGCTCGGCGGCTTCCGGGCGGTCGCGGAGTCGGATGCCTGGATCGCCGTCACGGGCGCCCGCGGCCCCATCCTCGTCGACGGCGTCGAGGCGCCGCCGGCGGTCGCCGTGCGGGTGCCGGCCGGCGCCGAGCTGGAGCTGCGGCCCGCCGAGCACGGGCTCCGGTACCTCGTCGGAGTGCGCGGCGGCATCGCGGTGCCCGAGGTGCTTGGCTCGCGCTCCCGGGACACGCTCGCCGGGCTCGGCCCCGCTCCCGTCGCGGCGGGCGACCGCGTGCCGATCGGCCCCGAGCCCGAGGCGCCGGTCGCGCTGCTCGACCGGGAGGCCGCCTTCGCCCCGGCGGACGGGCCCGTCGTGCTCGAACTCGTGCCGGGCCCGCGCGCCGACTGGTTCACGGAGCCGGCCCGCGCCCTCCTCTTCGACGTGGAGTGGCGCACCTCGGCCGCGGCCGACCGCGTCGGCACCCGGCTCGAGGGGCCGGCGCTCGACCGGCTCGTGAGCGGCGAGCTCGCGAGCGAGGCGACGGTGCCGGGCTCGATGCAGGTCTCGACCTCGGGGCAGCCGACGATCCTCGGGCCCGACCGCCCGGTCACCGGCGGCTACCCGGTGATCGCGATCGTCGCGCCCGCCTCGCTCGACCGTGTCGCCCAGCTCCGCCCCGGCCAGCCCGTGCGCTTCCGCCACGCCTCACACAACTCAGGAACATCCGGCGGTTATGCGCCTCAAGCCGATCAGTGATCGGTGGCGGTGCCGGGATGCCGGTCGGGTTCTTCCTGAGTTGTGGGAGAGGGCCGGGACGCGCTACTTGGCGAGGAAGACGGAGCGGGCCGGCGGCGGGCTCGGCACCGCCGTGGCATCCGTGACGACCGGCGCGCCCGCGACGAAGCGGCGCAGCTCCTCGCCGTCGACGAGCTTGGCGGGCGCCGGGTCGCTCGCGAGGCGGCGCGGCAGCTCGGCGAAGGGCAGCTCGGCGTCGCTCGCGTACATGACGACGTTGCCGAAGCGCCGCCCCTTCAGCATCGAGGCGTCGGCGGCGATCGCGACGTGGGCGAAGACGTGGCCCAGGGTCGCTGCCTGCGCGCGGGCGAAGCCGAGCCCGGCCCCGTCGGCGACGTTCACCGCGACGATGCCGCCGGGCGCAAGCCGCGGCTGCAGCAGGCTGTAGAACTCGGCGCTCGTCACGTGCGCGGGGGTGCGTGCGCCCGAGAAGATGTCGACGACGGCGAGGTCGACGGCGCCGTCGAGCCCCGCGGGCAGCTTCTGCAGCACCGCCCGGGCGTCGCCGTGGCGCACCCGCAGCTGCGCGCCGCGGGGGAGCGGCAGCACCTCGCGCACGAGCTCGACGAGCTCCGACTCGAGCTCGATCACCTGCTGCCGTGAGCCGGGGCGCGTCGCGACGACGTAGCGCGGCAGGGTGAGCGCCCCGCCGCCGAGGTGCAGCGCCGTGATCGGCTCGCCCTCGGCGCGGACGAGGTCGACGGCGTGCCCGATGCGGCGCACGTACTCGAAGCCGAGCCACTCGGGCCGGTCGAGCTCGACGTGCGACTGCGGGGTGCCGTCGACGTAGAGCGTCCAGGAGCCCGGCGTACTGCGGGACTCCTCGAGCCTCGCGAGGTGGCCGCTCGCGGAGAGGCGGCGTTCGAGCGGCGGATCGGCATGGTGCGGCACGGCTCCACGCTACCCCGCGCCCTCGGCGGGTGCGCCGGGCGGGCGCCGTCAGCAGGCGCCGAAGAGCACCGCGTCGAGCCGGTCCCGTTCGAGCACGGCGGCCGGGTGCGGCCCGTGCAGCGCGAGGTGCTCGGCCACGAGGGGCGGGATGCCCGCCGGACCGGCGACGAGCACCGCATTGCCCTCCTCGGTGCCGGCCAGCACCCCCGCGTCGCCCGCGACGAGCAGCTCGGTGCCCGGCCGCGCCCTGGCGATCGCGCGGGCCTGCTCGCGCAGCCGGCCGAGGCCGGCGGCGTCCGCCACGTTCGCGATGAGCAGCGGCGGGCCGTCGACGGGGTCGAGGAGGGCGAGCAGTTCGCGCTGGAACGCGACGTCGGCGACGAAGGCGGGCGGTTCGAGCCGGGAGTACAGGTCGAGCACGACGAGGTCGAAGCCGGCGCCCGCCTCGCGCAGCGCCGGCACGGCGTCGGCGGCGTCGGCGATGCGCGTCTCGACGCCGGCGGGCAGGGGCAGCCGCTCGAGCACGAGGTCGAGCAGCTCGGCGTCGAGCTCGACGACGAGTTGCGCGGAGCCCGGCCGGGTCGCCGCCACGTATCGCGGGATCGTCAGCGCCCCGCCGCCGAGGTGCAGCGCGCGCAGCGGTGCGCCGGGCGTCGCCATCGCGTCGACGACGTGGCCGATCCGGCGCACGTACTCGAAGAACAGCCGAGCGGGGTCGTCGGCGTCGACGTGGGACTGGGCGGTGCCGTCGACGAGCAGCGTCCAGCCGCTGCCGCTGAACACGTCGCGCGCGAACTCGAGGCGGGCCATGCGGATGCCGTCGCCGGGTCAGCGCCCCTCGGCGACGTCCTCCGTCCGGCCGGGGCGGGCCTCGAAGGCGTCGAGCGCGGCGGTGAGCAGGGCCTCGCGGTCGAGGCCGCGCTGCGCCGCGAGGGCCGCGATGCGCCGCTCGAGCGCGTCGGGGGCGGATGCCTCGACCGGCCGATCGCGCAGGAGCAGCCCGACGACGGGCAGCACGATCGTGCCGAGCGCGTCGACGATCGCGACGACGCCGAACCAGCGCCAGTACGCGTCCCAGCCGCCGTCGCCCGGGATCCGCCCGTCGCTCAGGATCGGCAGGATGACGAGCAGCGCGACGAGCGCGATCGCGGCGAGGGTGACGGCCATCGCGGCGCGCACGACGGGGTGCCGTCGGCCGGCGAGGAGCAGCAGCAGGTTCGCGTGCGCGAGACTGAGGGCGAGCACGCCGGCGACGCCGAACCAGCGCCAGAGCTCGCCCGAGCCGTCGTTCCAGGCGTCCCAGGGCATCCAGATCAGCACGAGGCCGATGACGAGCGCGATCGCGCTGACGGCGAGCCCGACGAAGCCGACGAGCCGGACGGGCCGCCCGGCGACGGCGAGATGGCAGAGCGCGACGGTGCTGAAGCCGGCGACGAGGAGGGTGGTCGTGAGCACGCGGCCCTGCACCTCGCCGAAGTCGCCGGTGAGCAGCACCACGATGCCGACCACCGCGGTGAGGGAGATCGAGACGACGAGCGCGACGATGGCGGCGCGGCGGGCGCCGCGAACGCCCGGCGGGCTGGGAACGGCACCTGGCTCGGTCATGGCACCTCCTCGTGCCGGTCAGTCTAGGGATCGCGGGCGGCGGAACCGGGGAGGAACGGCCCGGAATCCCGGGCGAGGCGGGGCCGCTTCGAGGCATCCGACACCCCGCGCCGCGCGTTTATACCGGAGATCTTCGACGAAATCAAGAATCCGGCTGGACATGGCGCGTCTTGTCGCATATGCTTGACCTTTGCGCTCCCAGACCCACTCTGCCTTCATATTGCGGTCGGCTCCGTGTAGTCCGTGATCTCGCGATCACCGACTCCCGCACACGTCTCGGGGCAACTCTCCACTTGTGACAATGAACCGGGCCGACGGGCCCATGGAGGTCATTTCCTTGGCTGCTGCGCGCAACGCGACCACGCCCACCCCCAAGAACGGACGCGAGGCAAGTCGCCTCTCGTTCGCGAAGGTCACCGACACCCTCACCGTCCCCGACCTGCTCGCCCTGCAGACCGAGAGCTTCGACTGGCTCGTCGGCAACGACGCGTGGAAGGCGCGCGTCGAGCAGGCCATGGCAGAGGGCCGGAAGGACCTGCCCGAGGCCACCGGCCTCGAGGAGATCTTCGAGGAGATCTCCCCGATCGAGGACCTCGGCGAGACCATGCAGCTCTCGTTCACCAACCCTGAGCTCGAGCCGCCGAAGTACACGATCGACGAGTGCAAGGAGAAGGGCAAGACCTACTCCGCACCGCTCTACGTGAACGCCGAGTTCATGAACCACCTCACGGGCGAGATCAAGACCCAGACGGTGTTCATGGGCGACTTCCCGCTGATGACCGCCCGCGGCACCTTCGTGATCAACGGCACCGAGCGCGTCGTCGTCTCGCAGCTCGTCCGTTCGCCCGGCGTGTACTTCGAGCGCACCCCCGACAAGACGAGCGACAAGGACATCTACTCCGCTCGCGTCATCCCGAGCCGCGGCGCCTGGCTCGAGTTCGAGATCGACAAGCGCGACCAGGTCGGCGTCCGCATCGACCGCAAGCGCAAGCAGTCGGTCACGGTCTTCCTGAAGGCCCTCGGCCTCACCTCCGAGGAGATCCTCGAGCAGTTCGCCGGCTACGAGTCGATCGCCCTCACCCTCGAGAAGGACAACATCCTCACGAAGGAAGAGGCGCTCAAGGACATCTACCGCAAGCTCCGTCCGGGAGAGCAGGTCGCCGCCGAGGCCGCGCGCGCGCTCCTCGACAACTTCTACTTCAACCCGAAGCGCTACGACCTCGCGAAGGTCGGCCGGTACAAGATCAACCAGAAGCTCGGCCTCGAGGCCCCGCTGACGGACTCGGTCCTGACCGTCGACGACATCGTCGCGACGATCAAGTACCTCGTCGCGCTGCACGAGGGTCGCGAGACCCTGCCGGGTCGCCGCGGCGGCAAGGCGGTCGAGATCCGCCTCGACGTCGACGACATCGACAACTTCGGCAACCGTCGCATCCGCGCGGTGGGCGAGCTCATCCAGAACCAGGTGCGCACCGGCCTCAGCCGCATGGAGCGCGTCGTCCGCGAGCGCATGACGACGCAGGACATCGAGGCGATCACCCCGCAGACCCTGATCAACGTGCGACCCGTCGTCGCCGCGATCAAGGAGTTCTTCGGCACCTCGCAGCTGTCGCAGTTCATGGACCAGAACAACCCGCTGGCCGGCCTCACCCACAAGCGCCGCCTCTCGGCGCTCGGCCCCGGCGGCCTCTCGCGCGACCGCGCGGGCGTCGAGGTCCGCGACGTGCACCCCTCGCACTACGGCCGCATGTGCCCGATCGAGACCCCGGAAGGCCCGAACATCGGCCTGATCGGCTCGCTCGCCTCGTTCGCGCGGATCAACTCGTTCGGCTTCATCGAGACGCCGTACCGCCGCGTCGAGAACGGCAAGGTCAGCAACCAGATCGACTACCTGACCGCGTCGGAGGAGGACGACTTCATCGTCGCCCAGGCCAACGCGCCGCTGAAGGCCGACGGCTCCTTCGTCGAGGACCGCGTGCTCGCCCGCAAGAAGGGCGGCGAGGTCGACCTGTTCCCGGCCGCCGAGATCGGCTACATGGACGTCTCGCCGCGCCAGATGGTGTCGGTGGGTACCTCCCTCATCCCGTTCCTCGAGCACGACGACGCGAACCGCGCCCTCATGGGTGCGAACATGCAGCGCCAGGCCGTGCCGCTGCTGCGCAGCGACTCGCCGCTCGTCGGCACCGGCATGGAGGGTTACGCGGCCGTCGACGCCGGTGACGTCATCACCGCCGACCGTGCGGGCGTCGTCGCCGAGGTCTCGGCCGACTCCGTCACCGTGCAGCTCGACGAGGGCGGCACGCAGACGTACTACCTGCGCAAGTTCGACCGTTCGAACCAGGGCACCTCGTACAACAACCGCGTCGTGGTCTCGGCCGGCGAGCGCGTCGAGGTCGGCGAGGTCATCGCCGACGGCCCCGCCACCGACAACGGCGAGCTCGCGCTCGGCAAGAACCTCCTCGTGGCGTTCATGCCGTGGGAGGGCCACAACTTCGAGGACGCGATCATCCTCAGCCAGAACCTGGTGAAGGACGACGTCCTCTCCTCGATCCACATCGAGGAGTACGAGGTCGACGCCCGCGACACCAAGCTCGGCAAGGAGGAGATCACCCGCGATCTCCCGAACGTGAGCCCCGACCTGCTCGCCGACCTCGACGAGCGCGGCATCATCCGCATCGGTGCCGAGGTGCGCCCCGGCGACATCCTCGTCGGCAAGGTCACGCCGAAGGGCGAGACCGAGCTCAGCGCCGAGGAACGCCTGCTCCGCGCGATCTTCAACGAGAAGAGCCGCGAGGTCCGCGACACCTCCCTGAAGGTGCCCCACGGCGAGCAGGGCACCATCATCGGCGTCAAGGTGTTCGACTCGCAGGACGGCGACGACGAGCTCGGCTCGGGCGTCAACCAGCGCGTGGTCGTGTACATCGCCCAGAAGCGCAAGATCACCGAGGGCGACAAGCTCGCCGGCCGCCACGGCAACAAGGGCGTCATCTCGAAGATCCTGCCGGTCGAGGACATGCCGTTCCTCGCGGACGGCACGCCGGTCGACGTCGTGCTGAACCCGCTCGGCATCCCGGGTCGAATGAACTTCGGCCAGGTGCTCGAGACCCACCTCGGCTGGGTCGCGAAGCAGGGCTGGAAGGTCGACGGCACCCCGGAGTGGGCGAAGTCCCTCCCCGAGGGCGCCCGCGAGGCCGCCCCCGGCACCAAGGTCGCCACCCCGGTGTTCGACGGCGCGCACGAGGAGGAGATCGCAGGTCTCCTCGACTCGACGCTGCCGAACCGCGACGGCGAGCGCCTCATCGACTCCTCGGGCAAGACCCAGCTGTTCGACGGTCGCTCGGGCGAGCCGTTCCCGTACCCCGTCTCGGTCGGCTACATGTACATCCTGAAGCTGCACCACCTCGTGGACGACAAGATCCACGCCCGCTCCACCGGCCCCTACTCGATGATCACGCAGCAGCCGCTGGGTGGAAAGGCGCAGTTCGGCGGCCAGCGCTTCGGCGAGATGGAGGTGTGGGCGCTCGAGGCGTACGGCGCCGCCTACGCCCTCCAGGAGCTCCTCACGATCAAGTCCGACGACATCCTCGGCCGCGTCAAGGTGTACGAGGCGATCGTCAAGGGCGAGAACATCCAGGAGCCCGGCATCCCCGAGTCGTTCAAGGTGCTCATGAAGGAGATGCAGTCGCTCTGCCTGAACGTCGAGGTGCTCTCGGCCGACGGCACCGCGGTCTCGCTCCGCGACACCGATGACGAGGCCTTCCGCGCAGCGGAGGAGCTCGGCATCAACATCTCCGCGCGCTTCGAGTCGTCGAACATCGACGAGATCTGAACCGCCAGGTACGAAACGACTTCAGGAATCTAGGAGAGAAATTGCTCGACGCAACGACGTTCGATGAGCTTCGTATCGGCCTGGCCACCGCAGAGGACATCCGCAAGTGGTCCCACGGCGAGGTCAAGAAGCCGGAGACCATCAACTACCGCACGCTGAAGCCCGAGAAGGACGGGCTCTTCGGCGAGCAGATCTTCGGGCCGTCCCGTGACTGGGAGTGCGCCTGCGGCAAGTACAAGCGCGTCCGCTTCAAGGGCATCGTCTGCGAGCGGTGCGGGGTCGAGGTCACCAAGAGCTCGGTCCGCCGCGAGCGGATGGGCCACATCGAGCTCGCCGCCCCGGTGACGCACATCTGGTACTTCAAGGGCGTCCCCTCGCGCCTCGGCTACCTGCTCGACATGGCGCCGAAGGACCTCGAGAAGGTCATCTACTTCGCCGCCTACATGGTGATCGATGTCGACGAGGACGGCCGTCACGCCGACATGCCCGGCCTCGAGAACGAGCTCCGGCTCGAGATCAAGACCATCGGCGACCAGCGCGACGCCCGCATCGCGACGCTCATGGCCCGCAAGGAGGAGGAGCTCGCGCAGCTCGAGGCCGACGGCGCCAAGTCCGACGTCCGCAAGCGCGCCGAGGCCGCCGCCGACAAGGAGATGACCCAGGTCCGCAAGTCGGCCGACGAGCAGATCGCGCACCTCGAGCGCGTCTGGGAGGACTTCCGCACGCTGAAGGTCGGCGAGCTGAAGCCCGAGGACTCGGTCTTCCACGAGCTGCAGGACCGCTTCGGCATGTACTTCGAGGCCTACATGGGCGCCGAGGCCATCAAGAAGCGCCTGCTCTCGTTCGACCTCGCGGCCGAGGCCGAGGACCTGCACCTGCAGATCGCCGAGGGCAAGGGTCAGAAGAAGATCCGCGCCATCAAGCGCCTCAAGGTCGTCAACTCGTTCCTGCAGACCGGCAGCTCGCCGGCGGCGATGGTGCTCGACGTGGTGCCGGTGATCCCGCCGGAGCTGCGCCCGATGGTCCAGCTCGACGGCGGCCGCTTCGCGACCTCCGACCTGAACGACCTGTACCGCCGCGTCATCAACCGGAACAACCGTCTCCGCCGCCTGCTCGACCTCGGTGCCCCCGAGATCATCGTGAACAACGAGAAGCGCATGCTGCAGGAGGCCGTCGACGCCCTGTTCGACAACGGCCGTCGCGGTCGCCCGGTCACGGGCACCGGCAACCGCGCCCTGAAGTCCCTCAGCGACATGCTGAAGGGCAAGCAGGGCCGGTTCCGCCAGAACCTGCTCGGCAAGCGCGTCGACTACTCCGGCCGTTCGGTCATCGTCGTCGGCCCGCAGTTGAAGCTGCACCAGTGCGGTCTGCCCAAGCAGATGGCGCTGGAGCTCTTCAAGCCGTTCGTGATCAAGCGCCTCATCGACCTGAGCCACGCGCAGAACATCAAGGCCGCCAAGCGCATGGTCGAGCGTTCGCGCCCGCAGGTGTGGGACGTGCTCGAGGAGATCATCCGCGAGCGCCCCGTGCTGCTGAACCGTGCGCCCACGCTGCACCGTCTCGGCATCCAGGCGTTCGAGCCGCAGCTCGTCGAGGGCAAGGCCATCCAGCTCCACCCGCTCGTCTGCGCCGCGTTCAACGCGGACTTCGACGGCGACCAGATGGCCGTCCACCTGCCGCTGTCGGTCGAGGCCCAGGCCGAGGCCCGCGTGCTCATGCTCGCGTCGAACAACATCCTGAAGCCGTCGGACGGCCGTCCGGTGACCCTGCCCTCGCAGGACATGATCATCGGCCTGCACCACCTGACGACCGAGAAGCCGGGCGCCGCCGGCGAGGGCCGCGCGTTCTCGTCGATCGCCGAGGCGATCCTCGCGTTCGACCAGAACCGTCCGGGCGACCTCAAGCTCGACCTCGGCGCGGTCGTGAAGATCCGCCTCGAGGGCCTGCACTTCGCCGAGGGCCAGGAGCCGGAGGGCTTCGAGCCGGGCAAGTCGTTCCTGCTGGAGACCACACTCGGCCGGGCGATCTTCAACGAGGCGCTGCCGGTCGACTACCCGTACTTCAACAAGCAGGCCGGCAAGGGCCAGATCTCGGCGATCGTCAACGACCTCGCCGAGCGCTACCCGAAGACGGAGGTCGCCGCGACCCTCGACCGCATCAAGGACGCCGGCTTCCGCTGGGCGACCCGCTCGGGCGTGACCGTCGCGCTCTCGGACATCATCACGCCGCCGAGCAAGGGCGAGATCGTGGCGAAGTACGAGAAGCAGGCCGCCAAGGTGCAGTCGCAGTTCGAGAAGGGTCTCACGACCGACCTCGAGCGCCGCCAGGAGCTCATCCAGATCTGGACCAAGGCCACCGACGAGGTCGCCAAGGCCATGCAGGAGAGCTTCCCGACCGACAACACCATCAACCGCATGGTGACCTCGGGCGCCCGTGGTAACTGGCTGCAGGTGCGCAACATCGCCGGTATGCGAGGCCTGGTGAACAACCCGAAGGGTGAGATCATCCCTCGCCCGATCATCTCCTCGTACCGCGAGGGCCTCTCGGTCGCCGAGTACTTCATCGCGACCCACGGTGCCCGCAAGGGTCTGGCCGATACGGCGCTCCGCACCGCGGACTCCGGCTACCTGACCCGTCGTCTCGTCGACGTCTCGCAGGACGTCATCATCCGCGAGGACGACTGCGGCACCGGCAAGGGCCTCGAACTGCCGATCGGCCTCACCGACGCCTCGGGCGAGCTCGTGCGCGACCCGAACGTGGAGAACTCCGTGTTCGCCCGTTCGCTCGCGGCCGACGCCGTGAGCGCCGCGGGCGAGGTCGTCGCCGAGGCCGGCGAGGACGTGGGCGACGTGCTCATCGACAAGCTGATCGCGGCGGGCGTCGAGTCCATCAAGGTCCGCTCGGTGCTCACCTGCGAGTCGGCGGTCGGCGTCTGCGCGAAGTGCTACGGCCGTTCGCTCGCGACCGGCAAGCTCGTCGACATCGGCGAGGCCGTCGGCATCATCGCGGCCCAGTCGATCGGTGAGCCGGGCACCCAGCTCACGATGCGTACCTTCCACACCGGTGGTTCGGCCTCGGCCGACGACATCACGCAGGGTCTGCCCCGCGTGCAGGAGCTCTTCGAGGCCCGCACCCCCAAGGGCGCGTCGCCGATCGTCGAGGCCCCCGGTCGCATCACGATCGACGAGACCGACAAGCAGCGCAAGGTCATCCTGACCCCCGACAACGGCGACGAGCCGATCACGTACAACGTGCTCAAGCGCTCGACGCTGCTCGTCGAGGACGGGCAGCACGTCGAGCTCGGCCAGCAGCTCATCGTCGGCACGGTCGACCCGAAGGAGGTCCTCCGGGTCAAGGGTGTGCGCGAGGTGCAGAAGCACCTGGTGAACGGCGTGCAGGACGTGTACCGCTCGCAGGGCGTGCCGATCCACGACAAGCACATCGAGGTCATCGTGCGCCAGATGCTGCGCAAGGTCACCGTCGTCGACCACGGCGACACCGAGCTGCTGCCCGGCGAGCTCGTCGACCGGTCGAAGTACAACTCGATCAACCGCGCGGCGCTCACCGAGGGCAAGAAGACCGCCTCGGCGCGTCAGGAGGTCATGGGCATCACCAAGGCCTCGCTGGCGACCGAGTCGTGGCTGTCGGCCGCGTCCTTCCAGGAGACGACCCGCGTGCTCACGCAGGCCGCCATGGAGGGCAAGAGCGACCCGCTGGTCGGCCTCAAGGAGAACGTGATCATCGGCAAGCTGATCCCCGCCGGCACGGGCCTTCCGAAGTACCGGAACGTCACGGTCGAGGCGACGGAGGAGGCGAAGGCGGAGCGCTACCCGAACCGCATCTTCGCCGACGACGCGTCGTTCAACGAGGGCGACCTCAGCTTCGTCGACTTCGACGCGTTCTCGAGCGACGACTTCACGCCCGGCAACTACAGCTGAGCGCGACGCGCTGAACCCGAAGGGCCCCGGAGCGATCCGGGGCCCTTCGGCGTCTCCCGCGCGCTTCCGCGGGCAGGGGCCGCCGCGGCGCTACCATGAGCCGAATCGGTCACACGGGGTGCCCGGAGGGAGCAGACCATGACGAGCACGACGCCCGGAGACGACGAGCCGACGCGCGCGAGCGACGACTCGGCCGCGAACGCCGACCTCGCGCCCGCCGCGCGCGACGCGGACACCGAGCACCCGACCGCGGTGCTGCCGGAGCCCGTCGCGGCGCCCGCCTCGCCCGCTGAGGAGCCCGCCCCGTCCGCGGGCGACGCACCGGCGCACGACGCCGCCCCGGCCCCCGAGTCCGCGAGCGCGGCCCTCGGCGAGGCCCCCGGCGTCATCGAGGAGCCGGAGCCCGCGCACGAGGACCTCGACGCCAACGCCAGGCTCGACGCCGCCGTGCAGCGCGCGGGCGTGGTCCCCGGCGGCGACGCGCCCGCCGAGGAGTACCCCGAGCCCGTCGCGGCGGACACGGTCCGCCGCGAGACCTACGTCCCAGCGGGCGCTGCGGCCGGCGCCGCGGCCGGGGCGGCCACGCTCGCCCCGGAGCCGGGATACACGGCCGGCCCGCAGACCGTCTACGTGCAGGCCCCCGAGCCGCCGAAGGCGAAGGGCAACCGCGGCTTCGGCATCCTCGTCGCCCTCATCGGCACCGTGCTCTTCGCCGCGCTGTACCTGGGCGCCGCGTACCTGCTGCTGCTCAGCCAGGGCGATGCGGGCTCGGCGACCGAGCAGCTCACCCAGTTCGCGACCAAGCAGCTGTTCTGGGTGCCCGTCGCGGTGTTCTTCCTCGGCTTCGCGCTGCTCGCCGCGATCGTCAACAAGGGCGGCTGGTGGTGCTACGCGGTCTTCGGCCTGCTCGTCGCCGTCGCCGTGTACTTCTCCTACGTGGGCGGCGCGCTCTGGTCGGTCGCGTGGACGATCACCCCGGGCGACGTGCCCGGCTTCGTGGCGCAGCGCTGGCTCGACCCCTTCGCGATCGTGGCGGCCGTCATCGCCCGGGAGATCCCGATCTGGCTCGGCGGCTGGATCGCGGCGCGCGGCCGCAAGGTGACCGAGCGCAACCGGCTCGCCCTCGAGGCCTACGACCGCGAGATCGCGGCGGGGCCGCAGGCGCAGCTGCGCTGAGCGCGGGCTACTCGCAGCCGAGCTCGGCGGCGGCGGCGCCGAGCTCGAGCTCCGCGCCCCAGTCGGCGAACGCGAGCTCGGCGTCGCCGTCGGTCTCGGCGAGCGTGAGCGCGCGGGGGAGCGGCGGCCCGTAGCGCTCCACGACGAGCACGCCGGCACGGCTGTCGCTCGCCCCGATCTGCACCGCGAGCGTCTCGCCGTCGCCGCTCGGGGCGGCGACCGACAGCTCCGCCCCGGAGAGGATCGCCTCGAGCAGGGCCTCCGGGTCGGTGAACGGCGCCCACTGGGCGACCGCCGGGTCGGCGCCGACCGTGCAGACGCCCTCCACGAGCTCGGGCCGCTCGCTCGCGGCGGCGAAGGCGGCATTGCCCCGCACCGCGGTGCGGCCCTCGTCGACGAGCATCGAGGTCGAGACGCCGTCGGCCGCGAGGCTCGCACGGAACGCGCCCGCCCGTCCCGCGTAGTCGACCGTGATCGTGCGCCCGGGCAGCAGCTCGCCCTCCTCGGAGGTGACGAACTCGTGCACCGTCCCGGTCACCGCGACCGAGCCGCCGCCGCGCACCGCGTCGAGGATCCGATCAGCGAGCTCGGTCGAGGGCACGAGCCAGAGCCCGTTGCCGCTGGTGCCGTCGAAGGACTCGGTGTCGATCCCGGGCGGCTCGGTCGGCAGCGGGGGCGTCGCGGCGCAGCCGGAGAGCAGCAGCGGCACCGCGAGCAGCAGGGCGGCGCGGATGCCGCGGCGGCGCCCCGTCGACCGCGCCCCGCCGGCCCGGCTCATGAGGAGGCGTCCGCGGCGCACACGCTGGCCCCGCGCTGGCCCGAGAGCGTGGCGGCGTCGAGCGAGACCTCGCCCTCGGTGCCGCCGGGGCGCACCACGAAGCAGCTGCGGTCGTCGGCGAGGCCTGCGGCGGCCGGGATCCACGCCTCCGTGCCGCGCACGAGCCCGCTGAGATCGGACTGGGTGCCGTCGCCGTCGACGACGAAGAGCTGGTAGTCGGCGTCGGGGCCGGACCAGTCGAGTCGCAGATTGCCGGACTCGACCGAGGCGGTGAGCCCCTCGACGCGCACGCTCGAATCGGTCGCCATCGACACGATCCACCAGGCGAGGGCGCCCGCGAGCGCCAGGAAGGTGAGCCCGACGGAGACGAGGAACGCCGGGTGCAGCCACCAGCGTCGCGTGCGCGGCGGGGCCTCGGCGAGCTCGGGCAGCACCGAGGAGCCGCTGCCGAGGGCGCGGGCGCCGCCGGCGACCCGGGCCGGCGCGGGCGTCTGGCCGAGCGCGGCCGGCCCTGCGGCGGGCGGCGGCGTGCGGTCGGTCATCTCGGCTCCCTCGGGGTCGAACGGCTCGGCGGCGCGCAGCGGGCCCGGCCCGGCCGCGCGACCGCGTACCATGCTATATCGGTGCGCCTGCCCCGAACGGGGCACGCGAGGGAGGGGACCGGAGTGGGCAGCACGCGACGACGGCTCGGCGCCGCCGCGCTGTCGATGCTGCTCGCGGTGCTGGCCGCCCTGGCTGCGGCCCCGCCGGCCGGGGCCGCGGGCGACGCGCCCCCCGGGCCCGGCTCGGGCGACGTCGCGATCCCGTACCGCGGCAGCACCACGATCGACATCGCGGCGCCGTGGCGGATCACCGACTGCCGGGTGCCCGCGCAGGCGACCCCGCTCGTCGTCGGCTGCGACGAGCGCAGCATCTCGCTCGCGGCCCCCGACTACGACCCGGACGCCGCGGCCGTCGCCGTGCCCGTCCCACTCACCGACGGCCGCATCACGACCGTCGCCGAGTACCGGGTGAGCCTCGAGGCCCCCGAGACGCCGAGCGCGGAGCCCGCCCGGGCGCTCCGGCCGACCGCGGCGGGCGCCCTCCTCCGGCTGCCGATCTCGGAGCTCGGCGTCGAGTGCGCGGTGTGCGGCGCCGGCGGCCGGCTCCGCGCCGTGGCCGTGCACCCAGCACAGGCCGGCTCGCTCTGGGCGACGCCGACCCACCTCGTCTTCCGGGCCGCGCAGGGCTACACCGGCCCGGCCGAGCTCGTCTACCGCTTCGCCGACGACTACGGCGCCTGGTCGCCGGAAGGGGTGATCCAGGCATCCGTGCTCCGCCCCGGCGCGGCGCCGCTCGTGACGAGCGACCTCGTCGTCGAGCTCGACGAGGGCGCCGCCGAGCTCTCGCTCGAGCAGCTCGGCTTCGTGCTCGGCGACGACGAGCTCGTGCTCGTCGGCTGCGGCACCGCGATCCGCGGGCAGCTCCGCTGCGACGCCGACGGCGCGATCGAGTACCGGGGCGACGGCGCGGCCGACCAGTTCGCCGTGCAGCTCGCGACCACGGGCGGCGAGCAGGCGCTCGCCTCGGTCACGCTCGTGCCGGCCGGCGACGACGGGGCGGATGCCGCGTCCGCGTCCCTGCGGCCCGGCACCGCCCCGATCGCGAAGCCGAAGCAGGGCAAGCGGGGCGTCGCGAGCGCGATCGTGCCGCGCGTGCCCGTCGAAGACCACCAGGGCGCGGGCGGTCTGCTCGCCCCGCTCCTCGCCGCCCTCGACCGTGTGGGGGCCCGATGACCAGTCGCTGGAGGCGCACGCCATGAGCCTGAGACTCACGATCGATCGCAGCGCGAGCCCGGACGCCGCGGGAAGTTGGGCGCTCGACGTCGACGAGGCGACCACCGTCGGCGAGGTCGCCGAGTCGCTCGGCCTGCCGAGCGAGGCGCTCGACCCCCTCGCCGGCCCCGCCGCGCCGCTCGCGGAGAGCACCCTGCTCTCCGGGGCGACCGTGCCCGCGGCGGCCGATGCCTCGCTGCAGCCCGGCACGCTCCGCCTCGAGCTCGTCGGCGGCCCCTTCGCGGGCGAGACGGCCCCGGTGGCCCGGGGGGCCGCCGTGACCGTGGGCAGCGCCGCCGGTGCGACCCTCGCCATCGCCGACAGTGCGCTGCAGCCGACCCATGCGACGTTCACGATCGCCGACGGCGTCTCCGCCGACGGTCGGCCGGCACCGCTCGGGGCGACCGTCGAACCCGTGCCCGGCGCCGCCGTCTGGGTGAACGGGCAGCCCATCGAGGGGCCGACGTCGATCGTGCCCGCCGACCTCGTGCAGCTCGGCAGCAGCGTCGTCCGCCTCGGCATCGCGCCGGCCGCCGATGCCGACCTGACCCGCGACGCGCTCGGCGACCGCGGCTTCAACCGGCCCTCGCGCATCCGCCCCGCCGCCGAGCAGCCGGTCGTGCCGCTGCCCGGCGACCGCCCGGAGGACCCGGACCAGTCGCCGCTGCCGTGGCTGTCGGCGATCATCCCCGTCGTCCTCGGCGTGACCATGGCCGTGGTCTTCGGCCGCCCGATCATGCTGCTGATGGCCGCGGCGAGCCCGATCATGGTCGTCGGCTCGTTCCTCACGAACCGCAAGCTGGCGAAGAAGAAGGGCGTGAAGACCGAGCAGCAGTGGATCGAGGAGGTCCGCATCGCCGAGCGCCGCATCGACGAGCTCGCGAAGCGCCAGCGGATCGAGCGCTGGTACCGGCTGCCCGACCCCGTGGTCATCCTCGACATCGCCACCCGGCCCCTCTCCCGGCTCTGGGAGCGTCGCCGCAGCGACGTCGACGCGCTCTCGATGCGCGTGGGCGTCGCCGAGGTCGCCCTCGACGTGCGCTTCGAGGGCGGCGGGCGCGACCGCGGCGAGGCCCGCCGCGTCGGGGTCTCCCCGGCGCCCGTGGCCGCCGAGCTCCGCGCCGGGCCCCTCGGCATCGCCGGTCCGCAGGACGCGGTGCGCTCGGTGGCCCGCTCGGTCGTCGCGAGCTGGGTGACCCTGCGCTCGCCGCGCGACGCCGAGCTCGTCGTCGTCTGCCCCGACGACGCCGCGCCCGACTGGTCGTGGGTGCAGTGGCTGCCGCACGCCGCCGCCGGCGGGGCGGCCGCGGCGGCGATCGGCAACACCGATGACACGCGGCGCGAGCGGGTGCGCGAACTCGGGGTCATGCTCGAGCAGCGGATGCGGCAGTCGGGGCAGCGCGGCGCCGAGCCGCCGAGCGACGTGCTCGTCGTCGTCGACGGTGCGCGGGAGTACCGCATGCTGCCCGGCATGGTGCCGCTCCTCGAGCACGGGGCGAGCCACGGCATCCACGTCGTCGCGCTCGACTCCGAGCGCGCGCGGCTCCCCGAGGAGGCGAAGAGCGTCGTCGCGATCGACCACGGCGACCCCGCCATGGCCCGCGTGGAGACGGGGGCCGAGTACTGGCCCATCGTGCTCGTCGACGGCCTGTCGACCGCGCACTGCGAGCGGCTCGCCCGCAGCCTGTGCTCGCTGCGGCACGTGAGCGGCGTCGGCGACGACGCGATGCTGCCGACGGCGGTGCGCTTCGCCGAGCTGATGAAGCTCGACCTCGACGACCCGGAGCCGCTCGTGCGGCGCTGGTCGACCCACCCCCGCAACACCTTCGTCGTCGTCGGGGCGACGGGGGAGGGCGAGTTCGCGATCGACATCTCCCGCGACGGCCCGCACGCACTCGTCGCCGGCACCACGGGCTCCGGCAAGTCCGAGTTCCTGCAGGCGCTCGTCGTGAGCCTCGCGATGGCGAACCGGCCCGACGCCCTGAACTTCGTGCTCGTCGACTACAAGGGCGGCTCCGCCTTCGCCGACTGCGAGCGGCTGCCGCACACCGTCGGCATGGTGACGAACCTCGACGCCCGCGAGACCGAGCGCGCGCTCGCCTCGCTCGACGCCGAGCTGAAGCGCCGCGAGAAGGTGCTCCGCGACATGAGCGCGAAGGACGTGGACTCCGCGTGGGCGAAGGACGCCGACACGGCCGCCCGCCGCGGCCTCGCCCGGCTCATGATCGTCATCGACGAGTTCGCCGAGCTCCGCACCGAGCTGCCGGAGTTCATCGACGGCCTCGTCCGCATCGCCCGCGTCGGCCGCTCGCTCGGCGTCAACCTCGTGCTCGCCACGCAGCGGCCCTCCGGCGTCGTCACGCCCGAGATGCAGTCGAACATCAACCTGCGCGTCGCGCTGCGGGTGACCGACCGGGCCGACTCGGCCGACATCCTCGGTTCGGGTGAGGCCGCCCTGATCAGCGCCTCGACGCCCGGCCGGGGCTACGTGCGCACGGGCCCGGCCTCGGCGCCCGCGCCGTTCCAGACCGCGCGCGTGGCGGGCATCCGCCCCGGCGTGCAGCGCCAGGTCAAGGTGCTGCCGCGCAAGGCGCCGCTCGAGTGGGACGAGCTCGGCTACCCCGTGCGCTACCCGAAGCCCGTCTCCACGCAGGCGCAGAACACCGACCACGACGACACCGACCTGCGCGCGATCGTGAACCTCATCACGGCCGCGACCGCGCAGCTCGGCGTGCCGAAGAACCCCTCGCCGTGGCTCATGCCGCTGCCGACGGTGCTGCCGCTCGAGAAGTTCCAGGACGAGGCGATCCCCGAGCAGTCGATCGTGCTCGGCCTCGAGGACGTCCCGGGCGAGCAGTCGCAGCGCAGCCTCACCTGGCGCGTCGACGAGGGCTCGCACGTGCTCTTCCTCGGCGGGGCGATGTCGGGCCGCACCACGGCGCTGCGCACCATGCTGGGCCAGCTCGTGCAGGAGTTCTCGCCCGCCGACCTGCACCTCTACGTCATCGACTTCGGCAACGGCGCGCTGCTGCCCCTCGTCGACGCGCCGCACACCGGCGCCGTCGTCACGCAGCTCGACGCCGACCGGCTGCCCCGGCTCGTGCAGCGGCTGCTGGAGGAGCTCGGCCGCCGCCAGGCGGTGCTGTCGGCCGCGGGCGTCGGGCACATCTCGGAGCAGCGCGCCCAGTCCACGCCGGAGACCCGCCTGCCGTACGCGGTCGTCGCGGTCGACGGCTGGGAGCGGATGCTCTCGACGATGAACCCCGACCAGCTCGTCACCTTCCGCGACCAGTTCATGCGGGTGCTCCGCGAGGGTCCGGCGGTCGGGGTGCGGGTGCTCCTCACCGGCGACCGCGGCATCACCGGCGACAAGGTCGTCGCGTTCATCGACGAGCAGTACGTGCTGCCGATGCGCGACATCGCCGACTACCGCACCGCCGGCATCCTCGCCCGCGACATCCCGCTCGACCTGGCGCCCGGCCGCGTGCTGTTCGGCGCGGCCGGCGCCGAGGCGCAGCTCGCGGTGCTGAGCCGCGACACGAGCGGCGAGGCGCAGACCACGGCGCTCCGCCGCATCGTGGAGCAGGTGCGCGACCACTACGACCAGTTCCCGCAGCTGCAGGCCCTGCCCTCGCCGTTCCGGGTCGACCCGCTGCCGGGGCACTACGCCCTCACGGCGGCGTACGAGCTGCCCCTCGGCGACTCCGGGCCCGCCGACGGCCCCGTCGTCGCGGTCGGCGGCGACCTGCTCTCGCGGTTCACCCTCGACTGGCCCGCCGACGGAGGCTTCCTCGTCACCGGGGCGCGCAAGTCCGGCCGCTCCTCGGCGCTCGCCGCGATCGTGCATCAGCTGGCCTGGCGCAAGACCCCGCTCGTCGTCGTCTCGGCCCGCGACTCGATCCTGACCGAGGTCGCCGGGGCGCACAGCATCCCGGTCGTGCAGGGCGGCGATCTGACGCCCGCCGAGCTCGACCCGATCCTCGACGCCGCGGGCGAGCACGTCACCGTCGTCGTCGACGACGCCGAGCAGTACAAGAACGCGCCGCTCGAGCACGCCCTCACGGGGGCGAAGCACCGGGCGACGTTCATCGTCGCGGCCGACTCCGAGTCGCTGTCGACCCTGTTCGGCGGCCCGGTGGTCGAGGCCAAGCGTTCGCGGCGCGCCCTGCTGCTCCGGCCGGAGTCGACGATCATGGGCACGCAGGCGATCGGCACGCCCGTGCCGAAGTTCATGCTGGGCCGGGGCACGCCCGGCACGGCGGTGCTCACGACGCCCGGCGGCTGGCTGCCGGTGCGAGTGCCGGACATTCGGCAGTAGGCGCCCTCCGGCGCACGTAGACTGGCCGGGCTGGACCCGGGGGAATCGGGCCCGAGCCCGTCGAGAAGGGGATGATCCGAGTGGCCTCTGCCCGCTGCGCGTACTGCGATGCGACGCTGGAGCCGAACAGCATGTACTGCCTCTCGTGCGGTCAGCTGATCCCGCAGGCCCAGAGCGCGCCACCCGTGCCCGCGCCGTTCGCCGGTGCGAAGCCCGCGCCGAGCGCGGCCCCGGTCGCGCAGGCGCCCGTGCAGGCGGCTCCCGTCGAGCCCGTGCCGCTGCCGCGCTCCCTGCCGTGGCAGCAGACCCCGCGGGTCGAGACGATGCCGGCGCCGCCGACCGCGGCTCCGGCCGCCGTCGAGCGCGTCGAGCTGCTGTTCTCCACCGGCCAGCGCGTCGTCGTCGAGGGGGCGGCGGTCATCGGCCGCAAGCCCGCGGACACCGCGCTCGCGATGGGTGCCCGCGCCGTCGAGGTCCTCGACGACACCCGCTCCGTCTCGCGGGTGCACCTCTTCCTCGAGGTCGCCGGCGGCGGCATCACGGTCGGCGACGCCGGCTCGGCGAACGGCTCGCGCCTCGAGCGGGGCGGCCGCGAGATCGAGCTCGAGAGCGCCGGCACCCGGGTGCCGGCCGTCGTCGGCGACACGGTCTGGCTGGGCGATCTGAGCTTCGTCATCCAGGCGGCGTAGGCCACGCGGGGTCGAGCAGGGGGCCCTTCCACGCGGTGAACGGCAGCGCCTGTTCGAACAGCGCGTGCGGGATGCCGCGGGCGGATGCCTCGGCGAGCAGCAGCTGCACCGCCGTCGCGGCGACGTCGTCGGTGAGCACCGCGTCCATCAGGAGCGGCACGAGCCCTCGCCTCGCGCCGTCGGGCCAGCGGCCGTAGAGTCCGATGCGGGAGGCCGCGCCCCGATCGCTCAGCCGGGCGCGCAGCGCCTCGCCGTCGCGCACGCCGAGCTCGCAGAGCAGGGTGCCGTTGCCGGCCTTCAGAGCGAGCCCGCCGGCCTGGCCGAAGATCGGCACCGCGCGGAGCCGCGCCGTGCGCGGGCGGTCGTTCAGCACCCCGACGAAGGCGAGTTCCGACCACGGGACCTCCGGCATCCCCGCGGTCGCGACCCCGGTGTCGGTGACCACGAGCACGGGCGCGCCGGGGGCGAGCAGCAGCCGCAGCATCCGCCCCCGCAGCAGGCTCGTGACGAGCAGGCCGCCGGCCGCGAGCCCGAAGACGACGACGAGGCCGATCGTGAACCAGCTGCCGAAGCCCGTGACCACGAGCGCGACGACGCCCAGGGCGGCGAGCACGAGGAGCACCCAGCCCGTCGTGATGAACCGCCGGTTCCACCGCGGCACCGAGGCGGCCTTGACGGGATCGGGCTGCGCGACGAAGCGCACCGGGCCGACCGGGACCGTCATCAGCCGCGGAGGAACGGGTCGACGACGCCGGAGGCCGAGGGGCGCACGAGGTCGCCCGTGCCGAGCCGCTTCAGCTGCACGTACGCGCGATCGTGCAGCGTGATGAGCGGCAGCCCCGTCGCGCCGGGCTCTTTGCCGAGCCGCACCGTGACGTACGCGGTGCGGTCCGGCACGGCGAGGTAGATGGAGAGGCGGATGTCGCCCTTTTTGTGATTCGGCACGGGCAGGTAGACCGCCGGGTCGCCGGTCGCGAAGCGGGCGTGCAGGGCCTCGGCCTCCGCCCGGCCGCCGGCCGCCAGGAAGTGCCGGCCCGAGAGCGGCGTGCCGGTGTCGACGCGGATCCAGCGGTGCGCGCCGCCGATCGCGAACCAGGCGAAGAGCACGGCGAAGAAGGCCGTCACGATGACGAGGGTCGGCGCGACGACGCCGCGCAGGCCCGAGCGGCGGCCGGTCATCTCGCTCGCGTCGTCGCGGATCGCGCCGAAGTTCACGAGCACGAGGACGAGCGCGACGAGCGCGACGCCGGCGAGCACGGAGAACACGACCGTCCGCGTCGTCGAACGGGCGGAACGGAACGACTCCGGCAGGGCGGCGAGGGTGGCGTCGGAGGGGCGCACGGCGGGCCTTTCGCGTGGAGAACAGCGGCGAGAACGACTGTACCCAGTCCGGGGGAGCGGCGGACGGGGAGTTCTCCCCATCGGAATCCGCGCCGACTCCGGGTAACGTGAGGCACGCGCCGGGAACGGACATCCCCGTCCGGCCCTCGACACCAGCCAAATCTGGAGGAAACCATGGCGGAGATCCGCGTTACGTCCGACTCCCTCGCCGGGGTCGCCGGTCAGCTCTCGAGCGGCTCGCAGTCGATCGAGTCGCAGCTGTCCAACCTGAAGTCCCTCGTCGAGGGCCTCATCTCGGGCGACTGGTCGGGCACCGCGTCGCAGAGCTTCAACGAGCTGTACTCGCAGTGGGACCAGGCCGGTCTCCAGCTGAAGGAGTCGCTGCAGGGCATCAGCGACCTGCTGAACCAGGCCGCGCTGTCCTACGAGGACAGCGAGAACGCCATCGCCGGCACGTTCAACGGCTGATATCCGTCGCTGACGGCTCCGCGGGCACCCGCCCGCGGAGCCAATCCGGTCGGGAGGGAACCCTGTGGTCCAGTTCAGAGTCCGCGCCTCGGCGCTCAGCGAGGTCTCCGCGCTGCTCGGCACCGTGCTCGCGACGTTCGACACGAACCTGTCGACCGTCGACGCGCAGGTCAAGCGCACGGTCGACGTGACGTGGAAGGGCGAGGACGCCGAGAGCTTCTCCGAGGGCTGGGCGACCTTCATGACCACGGCCGGCTTCGTCCGGCAGTCGCTCGCCGCGCTCCAGGCCGGGCTCATCGCCGCCGACGGCTCGTACACGCAGAACGAGTCGGGCGTGCAGCGCTCCTTCACCGGCCGGGCGCCCGCGCTCGCCGCCATGCGCTCCGGCACCGGCCAGCTCAGCACGCGGGTCGCGAGCGGTGAGGAGAAGGCCGAGGACATGGCCGAGTTCTTCGGCCGCGACTACGCCGGCGACGACGAGGTCGAGCAGTTCGGCGGCGGGGCCCTCGGCCCGCGCAAGTCGAGCGGGCAGGCCACCGGCGGCGGCTCCGGCGACACCGACGGAGACGGCGACGACGACTCGATCGGCGAGGGCGTGTTCCGCCTCGGCGCCGACGGCGAGCCGGCGATCACCGCACAGGTCGCGCCGGTCGAGATCGGAGAGGTGCCGGTCATCGGCGCCGCAGACGGAGAGGGCACCGGCGCATGAGCGAGCAGCAGGCCGACACGACCGAACTGAAGGCACTCGCCGACATGCTGGGCGAGCTCGTCACGTACTGCTCCGCACTGAAGCAGGGCGCGAGCGGCTTCGCCTACATGCTGCCCGCCGAGTGGCAGGGCCCCGCCATGGCGAACTTCATCGGCATGTTCGAGAAGTGGCAGCTCGGCGCCGAGGCGATGACCCAGGCCGCCGAAGGCCTGCAGGACCAGGTCTCCGGCGCCCACCAGGCCTACACCGAGACCATCGAGACCCTCGACGGCGCCTGGAGCAACCTCGCCAACGGCCTGAGCGGCTGACCCGGCGCGGCGCGCTCCGCGTGCCCCGATCAGCCCCAGACATCCACCATCCGATCCCACCGGGAGTGCACTCATGACGCAGGTCCGCCTCGACGCCGCACGGCTCGCCGCCGACGGCACCGCGCTGTTCTCGATCGCGAGCTCGGCCTCCCAGGCGGCGCGCGCCTGCGAGTCGGCCCTCGGCGGCACCGGCGGCATGGCCGGCGACGACGAGTCGGCCGAGGTCTTCGCGCACGGCCAGGACGGCGAGCCGGGCTACGACGGCTACGCGGTCGACCTGCTGAAGGCCGTGCACGGCATGTCCAACGCCCTGCGCATCGTCGACGCGGCGCTCGGCAACACCGGTCGCGCCTACGACGGGGCGCAGCTCGTCGGCGCCTTCAAGCCCGCGTCCTCCTCGAGCATCCCCGAGGAGACCGCCGTCGTGAACGAGCCGCACGCCTCGGTGCCCACGGCGCTCGGCAAGGGCCCGGAGGGTCCGCTCGGCGAATTCGGTGACTTCCTGAAGGACGCGCTCGCCACCCTCGGCGTGGTCCTGCCCTCGGCCGACCGCGGCAAGCTCTCGACCGCGCAGCAGGCGTGGAGCAGCCTCGCGCAGGCGATGACGTCCGCGAAGTCCGAGGTGGGCTCCGCCTTCGTGAACGTGTCGTCGATGACGCTGCCGCCGTCGCAGGCGAGCAACATCCGCCGCTGCCAGACCTCGCTCGGCAGTTCGTTCGGCAAGCTCTCCGAGAGCGCGAACTCGATGGCCGGCTTCGCGCAGGGCATGATCGACGCCGTCGACAAGGCGTGGGAGGAGATCGGCTGGTTCATCGCGCAGATGGCCATCGAGATCGCCCTCGAGATCGGCATCGGGGCGCTCCTCGGCGCCGTGACCTTCGGCGCCGGCGCGGCCGCGATGGCCGCGAAGATCATGCTCACCGTCACGCGCTGGGCGATCAAGATCGCCGCGCTCTGCCAGAAGCTCCGCCGCCTCATCATGGCGGCCCTCCGCGTCGCCCGCATGGCGGTGCGCGGCGGCATCCGCGTCGCTCGCGAGGCGCTCTCCGCCGGACTCGCGAGCGCGATCACGACCGCCTCCTTCAACCAGGTGCGCGGCGCGCTCGACCCGAACTACCAGCCGCAGAACGTGCTGAACGCGGCCCTCGCCTCGGCGGCGGGCGGCGCGGCGGGCGGCACGGTCTCCGGCGCGGCGGGGCGGCTCACGAACCGCATCAACCCGGGCGCCATGCAGCGCGTCACGCACATCGCCGTCGAGACCGGCGGCGGTGCGGTCGACGGGCTCGCCTCGGGCCTCGCCGAGTCCGGCCTGAACGGCACGCCGTTCTCGCCGCTCAGCTCGATCGCGGCCGGCGCGCTCCTCGGCGGTGCGCTCGCGGGCCGTCCCGGCGGCCACGGCGGGCCCTCGAGCCCGTCGACGCCCAGCGGTCCCGGCAACGGCTCGACGCTGCCGGCGGTCACCGTGCCGGGCGCCGACACGCCGACTCCCGGCGGAAGCAACCAGACCACCGCGACGGCCGGCAACGGCGGCGGCGCGGTCGACGTGCCGAACGACGCGCCGACGCCCGGCGCCGGCGATGCCGGCACCTCGGCCGGTGACGGCGGCGGCGGGGTCGACATCCCGAGCGACGGTCCGACCCCCGGCGGCGGCGACGCCGGCGGTGGTGCCGGTGACGGCGGCGGTTCGGTCGACATCCCGACGGACGCCCCCTCGGCGCCCGGGGACCTCGGCGGCGGAGCCGGCGACGGCGGGGCCGGCGGCTCGGTCGACGTGCCCACCGCGGGCGGCGATGGCGCAGGCACCCCCGGTCACGCGGACGGCGGGACGCCCGGCTCCGTGGATGCGGGCACGCCGGGT
>NZ_JBHXBK010000001.1:607509-1024265 GCF_042726785.1 Agromyces sp. NPDC060279 | reverse complement strand
GGTCACGCGGATGCGGGCACGCCGGGTCACGCGGATGCGGGCACGCCGGGTCACGCGGATGCGGGCACGCCGGGTCACGCGGATGCGGGCACGCCGGGTCACGCGGATGCGGGCACGCCGAGCACGGTCGACGCCGGCACGCCCGGCAGTGTCGATGCCACGACACCGGGCACGGCGGACGCGAGCACGCCCGGCACCGCTGATGCGGGCACGCCCGGCACGGCGGACGCCGGTACTCCCGGCACCGCTGACGCTCCCGCGGCGGACGCTCCCGCGGCGGACGCTCCCGCGACCGACGGCTCGTCCGGTGACGGCCAGGGCAACGGCGCGCCTGGTGCTGCGGCGGCCGGCTCCGCCGCGACGGCGAAGCCCGGTGACGCCGGCTCCGTCGACAGCAACGCTCCGGCGCACGCCGACGGCACGGACGGCGGCCAGCCCGACGGCACCCAGCCCGACGCGGACGGCACGCAGCCCGACGCCGACCGCGCACCCGCCGATGGCGAGGGCGGCATCGACGGCGACGCCGACGGGATCGCCCCCGAAGAGGCCGCGGCCGCCGGTGGCGCTGCGGCGGCGGCCGGCGCAGCGACCCTGCTCGGCAAGCCCTCGCTCTTCTCGAAGCCCTCGCTCTTCTCCCCGAACGGCAACGGCGGCAAGCCCGACGCCCCGAGCGCCGACGGCTCGAACGGACACGGCGCTCCCGACGCCAGCACGGACGTCGACGGCTCGCAGCCGGACGCCCCGGCAGCGGACGGCGTGGACGGCACCGGCCAGGCGGGCGACGGCACCGGCCAGGCCGGCGACGGCTCGCAGCCGGACGGCCAGCAGCCGGACCAGGCCCCGTCGAACAACAGCTCCGAGCGCTCGATCGACGAGATCGACCAGGCGCTGAACGAGATCAACCCGAACTTCGACCCCTCGGACCCGGCCAACGGCTACGCCACGAACTGCGGCAACACCTCGGCGAACCTGAACGACTTCCTGAACGGCAAGGACAGCGCCGAGGCATCCACCGGCACCCTCAGCACGCCGGACATGGAGGCCCGCACGGGCAACCCGCAGACCACCGTGACGCCGGAGCAGATCGAGTCGACGCTGCGGGCGATGGGCCCGGGCTCGCACTGCGTCGTCGGCATCGACCGCGCGGGGGACGCCGGGCACTGGTTCAACGCCTACTTCGACGGCGACACGGTCTGGTCGCTCGACGCGCAGAACGGCACGCGCTCGCCGTGGCCGCCGCACGAGCCGAACGCGACGAACTGGGATGCCTCGGTGCGCCCCGAGGACGTGGTGAACCCGGACGGCACGAAGCCGACTGACGCGAAGCCCGACGCGAACGCGCCCCAGGCCCCGACGACGCCGGATGCCGCGAACCCGAACGCGACCGCGCCGACCGCGCCGAACGCGCCGGAGCCGGGAACGAGCTCGCCCGCCGAGGCCTCGCCCACGACGCACCAGGCGCCCGACGGCAGCGCGCCCGACGGCACCGACGGGGACGGCTCGAGCACCGACGGCACCGATGCGGACCGCGACGGCCGCCGCTGGCCGAAGTGGACCCCGCCCGTCGACCGCGTCGATCCGAGCCATCCCTCGGACGGCTCGGCGGGCCCGGGCACGACCTACAACGGCTACGACATCCCCGAGCTCACCCCGGAGATCCGCGAGCAGCTCGACGCGCTCGCCGCGCAGCCGGACTCGCCCATCGTGCGCAACGAGGACGGCTCCTACTCGCTGAAGGACCCGATCGAGGTCGACGCCTTCAACCGGCAGGACGCGAAGCACGACTGGGACGAGTACCAGCGCCAGGTCGGCATGCAGCAGCAGGGCCTCAACGCCCTCACGATCGCCGAGTGGCGGCACAACGTCGACTTCTACGAGCAGTACAACCGTGTTGCGAAGAGCGAGCAGAACGCTGCGATCACGGCCCTGAAGGCCGCGGGCGTCCCGCACAGCAACCCCGCGGTGCTGCACGGGCCCGACCAGGTCGCCGGTGGCCGCGCCGACCGCTTCGACGGAGCGGGCGACCTCGGCATCAACAGCTCACTCGGCAGCCAGTGGCAGCACCGGATCGACGACCTCCGTCAGGACGTCGCCGACGCGATGATCGACATCGACCCCGCCCTGCACGCGCACATCAAGCTGAACGTCGAGCTCGGCGCCCACCACGTCGACACCGGCGCGTCAGCCTCGCAGGCGACGCTCACCGCCGCTCGTCCGCACACCGGGGCACCGAGCAGCGCCGCGACGGCGGCGAGCCCGTCCGTCACGAGCCACGCGGCGTCGACCTCCTCCGCATCGAGCTCGACCTCGGCGCCCGCGCGTACCGGAGCGGCGGGAAGCACCGACGGCACCCGCACGAGCGCCGCGGACGGGCCGAGTCGGGGCGAGCCGACGGCGACCGATCCCGGCCGCGGCACGAGCGAGTCGGCGGCTTCCGACGCGCACGAGCCCGCCGACGCCAACGAGCATGCGGCAGCGCCGGAGCCGTCCTGCGCGGACGGCACCGCCGACGACGCCGCGGCTCCGGCTGACTCCAGTGGGCCCGAAGGCCCGGACGGCGACGCCGCCGCGTCGACGCCTGAACCTACGGTGCCGGACACGATCCACCACCAGGTGCTCGACGACGCGTTCCCGCACCTGGCCGGCCCAGAGGCCCGTGTCCAGGCCGTGCATATCGTGAACGGGCTCGGCTACACGGTCGACCAGGGGCGCTTCCTGAACAACTGCCATTACGTCGTGAACGCGCTCGAGCTGCGCTTCCGCGGCTACGACGTGATCGCGAGCCCGACCGTGCAGGGAGCCAACATCGACCCGGCGAGCGGCAACGTCACCGCGACGTACGAGGGCCGCTTCCCGATGAGCATTGCCGCCGACTGGGTGCAGGCCGACGGCTCGCAACGGGACTTCCAGCAGATCGGCGCACTCGGCTCGACGCCGATGGAGGCGCTCGAGTCGCTGACCGCGTCCTGGCCGGTCGGCGGTCGCGGCTTCGTGAACGGATACTGGAAGACCGGCGGCGGACACATCTTCACGATCGTGAAGGAGCCCGACGGCATCAAGCTCTACGACGGCCAGATCAATCAGATCGACGCCTCCGGCTATCTCGACACCATGCACTTCAACCGCACCTCCGAGGCGCCCTGGAAGGACCTCTCCGTGTTCCGCGTCGACGATCTGGTGCCGACCGCCGAGGTGATCAAGACGTCGAAGCCGTGGTCCCAGCCGGAGTACCAGCTCCTGCTCGAGTGGAAGGACGCGGCGAGCCCCGCCGACCGTCCGCAGGTGATGATCGACCGCGAGGTCGTCGCGAACGCCCGGTGGCAGGTTCGCAACGACGAGCTGATCGCCGAGCGGATCGTCCGGCTGCAGGATCCCGCGATCACTCCGGGCGAGGCGGCGAAGCTGCAGGGGGAGATCCACGCGCTGCAGGTGCAGAACCACCGGCTCGGGGCGGGGGCGGTGCAGTTCTCCCTGGAGCTGAAGACCCCACCGCCCGCCGCGGATGCGAATGGGCCGAGCGCGGCCGGGCCGGCTGGCGTCGGCTCCGAGAAGGCGTGAGACTGGGAGCATGGTGACCATTCAGGACGCACGTCGGCTGCTCGAGCAGTACTTCGCCGAGCACCCGCCCGCGCTCTCGGGAGAGCTCTACATCGCGCCGGAGTGGTTCGAGGACGAGCACGACTACCTGCCCGTCTGGGGGGCGAAGGAGTTCCTCGTCGACGGTCTCGAGCCCTATGCGCGGTACGACAACCTCGCGATCTTCGTCGACAAGGCGACGGGCGCCGTGCGCCAGGAGTACCACACGCCGAACTTCGAGAAGATCCGGCGGATGTCGCCGATCGACGCGCCGGCCCAGTGAACCGCGGTTCGAGACACCCGAAGGCGATCGCATGCTGAACACCTCGACCGAGCGCTTCCTCGCGCAGGCCGGCGCCCTCCCGGCGGAGCAGCTGGCGAGCGCCTTCGACGGTGCGGTGCGGCTCCGGCGCGCGGGCGGCAAGGAGGCGAGCCGGGCGGCGAAGCCGTCGGCGGCGGTGAACTCCGAACTCGAGCACACCGTCCGAGAGCTGCTGCTGCCCCGCGCCGAGGAGCTGAACGCGGCGCGCGCCGGACTGCACGCCGACGCGAAGAGCGCGATCGTGATCGCCGGTCGCGCGGTCCAGCAGGCCGCGCAGCTCACGCCCGAGCAGTACGAGATCCTGCTCACCCCGTTCACCGAGCTCGGCGTCGTGGTGCCAGCGCACCCTGACGCCGCGAGGTGACCAGCTCTCCGGAGCGGGAGGGGGCAAGTGATCGACCAGGAGGACGTCCGCCGCGGGTATCTCGTGTACGACGGCGATCAGCTCGCGCTCGAACTCCGGGAGGGGGCGGGGATCCTCGTGAGCATCTCCGCGCCGCCGCCCGTGCCGGGCAGCGCTCCAGTGACCCATCCCTTTGCGAGTGCGACGTTCCGAATGGCTGTGAACGAGGGCGAGCTGGGCGCACTGCTTCGAGCTGCCCCGGATCTCGGCACATTCGTCGACCAGGTCGAAGCACGAGGCTACCGGGTCGAACGTTCCGAGGGGTAGGACCGCTCTGCGGAAGGAACGTTAGGCTCACACGGTGACGAGTCCTGGCCTGGCGTCCCTCGACACGTTCCTCGCACGTGTGGTGGAGCTCTCCCCGGCGCAGTTCGATGAGGTGCGATCGGCCGGCCGCGCCCTCGGTCCGGCCCGTCGGATCGCCGCCCGGAAGGCCGCGAAGCTGTCGGCGTCCGAGTTCAGCGCACTCGACACACGGGTCCGCGACAGCCTTCAGCCGCGCTCCGCGGCGCTGATGGCGTTCGGCGACGGTGCGCTCGCGGCGGCGGTCGCGGACACGCTGTTCGCCGCCCACGCGGCGGCGTTCGGCGAGCGCCTCTCCGTCGAGGAGCGAGAGATCCTCCTGCAGCCGTTCGCCGCGGTGCTCGAGGTCGACTGAGACGCGACGTGCGCGCCGCCCCTTCTCCCCGTCCCGACGCCGCCGGCTGATCGGCCGAGGGGGTCGTTCTGCGGCACGGGCTTCGTGCGACCGCCATCCGCCCGTCGGAATGTGACCCCCTCTGGGCAGCCAAGCAGGCAGGCGGGCGGGTGGGCGGGCAGGGCGGGCGCGGTGGAGCTGGTGCCGATCCTCGGCGATGGGGAGCCCTCCCCATGGCCCGCGGGCCATGCCTCGGTAGACTTCCGGAGGTGACCGGCCGCGGGCGTTCTCGCCGCGGCAGGCGCCCCGAGGCATCCCGCGCGCCGCACCGGTGCGCGCCGACCAGAGGAAGGCACGCATGACGAGGTTCCGGAGCTTCGACCCGGTCGCCCCCATCTCCGACGAGACGATCGCCGCCTACGCGGGCCGCGTGCCGGCCGAGGTCGCCGAGCTGTGGCGCACTCAGGGCGCCGGCTTCGTCGGCGACGGCTACTTCCGCTTCGTCGACCCGGCGCGCGCGGCCGAGATGCTCGAGGGCGTCTTCGGGCTGCCCGAGGGAAGCACGGTGCTGTTCACCACCGCCCTCGGCGACCTCGTCGTGCACGTGAACGGCCTGTACCTCGTCGTCAAGTCCCGCTGGGGCGCGATCGACCTCCTCGAGGGCGCGAGCTTCGACGAACTCGTCGCTCTGATCGAGGACCCGGCGCAGCGCGACGTCGCCTGGGAGTGGCAGCCCTATCCGGCCGCGCGCGACCGTGACGGCGTGCCCGGCTTCGAGGAGTGCTACGGCTTCGTGCCGCTGCTCGCGCTCGGCGGCTCGCCCGACCCGGCCCGGCTCCAGCGCGCCGGCCTGTACGAGCATCTCGCGGTGATCGCGCAGCTCGCCGGCCAGCCCGAGGTGCGCCGGCACCTGCAGACGGCGGGCGCCGAGGGGGCGGATGCCTCGGGCGCGGACCGCCTCGTCGCCGTGGGCCGCGCGCTCTTCGCCAAGCTCGCCCCCGATGCCGAGCTCAACGTCGTCGAGCTGCCCGACGGCCTCGGCGTCTGCCTCGTGCACGCCGTGCGCGGCGGCGGCAAGATCTACGTCGCCCCGGACGAGACGGTGCTCTTCGTCGGCTCCGCGGTCGACTTCGAGGCGGGGCTCGGCGCCTTTCGCGACGGCGTGCGCACGCCGCTCGAGAAGTTCGAGCTCGACCGACCGGCGGGCGGCAACTGATGGCCGACGCCCTCGCCGAGCGCTGCGAGCGCCTGCGCCAGCCCGTCACCGAGCTCGTCGCGATCAGCATGTCCGCCGCCTACCGGGCGCAGGACCAGCCCGAGCTGCTGCGCACCATCGGCGTCGTGCGCGGCATCCTCGCCGAAGACCCGGCGGCGCTGCCCGAGGGGGCGCTCCGCGAGTGGATCCCCACGGCGCTGCGCAACCTCGAGCAGATGCGCGAGGCCGTCGAACGCGGCGACGCGGCGAAGTCCTACGCGATCCTCACCGACAAGACCGACGGCTTCATCCGCCTCGCCTACGGCTGCGCGGGCTTTCCCGGCTGGGAGCAGGGCTGAGCGGAGCGGATGCCTCGCCGCGGCGCAACCCCGGCGCGGCGGACCCGGCGGACGCGTAGCCTCGAAGGCATGGAGCAGCGCACACGGGACGCCTGGGTGGTCGCCGGATTCGCGGCGGCGCTCGACCTCGCCCTGGTGGTGTGCGGCTTCGGCTTCGTGAGCCTGCTCGCCGACCTCGAGGTCGTCGGCGACCGTGACGTCGGCGTGCTCGTGGCCCCGGTCGCGGTCGGCGCCGCGGTGCTGACCGTGCTCCTCGTGCTGGGCCTGCGGCTCCGCCGGCCGGAGCGGATGGCCGCGACCGTCGTGCTCGCGGCGCTCGGCTCCTGGCTCACGTTCGTGCTCGTCGCCGCGATCGGCCGCATCGTCTCCTCGACCGGCGACCCGGGGGAGGGGCTGCGCTTCGCCGTCGTGCTCGGCCTCGGCTGGTTCGGGCTGCTCATCCCGCTGTGTGCGGCGCTGACGGCGGCGGTCGCGGTGCTCGTCGCCCGAGGCCGACGCGGCGGCATGGAGCGGCCGCGCTGGCCCTGGGAGGGCGACGCGGAGTAACCGGGTCGGGCGGTTGCGGCGCGCCAAACGACCGTCGAATCGGCCCGGCCGGGCGGCAGCGGCGCTATCGTGAAGCCCGTGCAGGGTTCGATCGAGGCTCGGGTGAGCTCCGAGGTCGACCGCTGGCTGCAATGGCTGCCGCGGTGGCGACCCGGCACGCACCGCGCCCGCGTGCGGCTCTGCCAGAAGTGCTTCGGCTCGCCCATCCTGGCCGCGGCGGGGCTCGACGTGGATGTGCCCCACCCCGTGCAGCACGCGTTCTCGATGCGCATGAAGGCGGTCATCGACGACGCGGTCGACGACTACACGGCGCGGAACCTCCCGCTGCTGCACCGCGAGATCCGGCTCGCCGAGGAGCGCAAGGCGCGCCGCCCGTACCGGGCGGGCGAGGGCCTCGACCCCGAGTACCTGGGCCTCGAGCTCGATCCGGAGCCGGTGGCCGACCAGCCCTTCCTCTTCACCCTCGCGGGGCTCGAAGCGGACACGGCCGCCGCCGCGGCGGAGCCGGCCCCGCGCCCGTTCACCCCTGAGGAGAAGGAGGCGCTCCGCGAGGAGGTGCGCCTCGCCGACGACTTCGCGAAGCAGCTCGGCCGGCGCATCTGCGTGGAGCTCGCCCAGCACCGACGCCGCATCGGCAACGCCGTCGAACGACTCGTGGAGCCGCAGGTCGCGGAGCTCCTCGCCGACCTCGAGCGCGAGCTCGACGCGCCGGGATGGCCGGGCTCCTGAGCGTGCGCCCTGCGCGAACGCGGGCGCTGCCGGCCGCACCTCATTTGACCGCGACGTGACGCCGCATTACGATTGATCGGGTGTGCGCGCTCGCGCGTGCACGTTCGGGTGCCTGCGGACATCCGCGGTTCACCCCCACGGCATACCCACCACGAAAGACGACGCAGTTCTGCGGCGTCGGCGGGTCTGATGTGAAATCCATCACCGCTGTCACCGTGCAGCAGCAATTAGGAGAAGCAGTGCCAACCATTCAGCAGTTGGTCCGCAAGGGTCGCTCGCCGAAGGTCACCAAGACCAAGGCTCCCGCCCTGAAGGCCAACCCCCAGCAGCGCGGCGTGTGCACGCGTGTGTACACCACCACCCCCAAGAAGCCGAACTCGGCGCTCCGCAAGGTCGCCCGTGTGAAGCTCTCGAACGGCACCGAGGTCACCGCCTACATCCCCGGCGAGGGCCACAACCTGCAGGAGCACTCGATGGTGCTCGTGCGCGGCGGCCGTGTGAAGGACCTCCCCGGCGTGCGCTACAAGATCATCCGCGGCGCGCTCGACACGCAGGCCGTGAAGAACCGCAAGCAGGCTCGTAGCCGCTACGGCGCGAAGATGGAGAAGAAGTAATGCCTCGCAAGGGTCCCGCTCCGAAGCGCCCCGTCGTCGCCGACCCGGTGTACGGCTCGCCGGTCGTCAGCCAGCTCGTCAACAAGATCCTGATCGACGGCAAGAAGGACCTCGCGCAGCGCATCGTCTACGAGGCGCTCGAGAACGTCGCCAACAAGTCCGGTCAGGACGCGGTCGCCACCCTGAAGAAGGCGCTGGACAACGTGCGCCCGACCCTCGAGGTGCGGTCGCGCCGCGTCGGCGGCTCGACCTACCAGGTCCCCGTCGAGGTGAAGCCCCACCGCGCCAACACGCTCGCCCTGCGCTGGCTCACGAGCTACGCCAAGGCCCGTCGTGAGAAGACCATGACCGAGCGTCTCACCAACGAGATCCTCGACGCCTCGAACGGCCTGGGTGCCGCGGTCAAGCGCCGCGAGGACACCCACAAGATGGCCGAGTCGAACCGCGCCTTCGCCCACTACCGCTGGTAGTAGGCCGGGCGGATGCCCGGCTGGTCCCCTGAGCCTGTCGACGGGCTCCAGACCAGGCATCCGCCCGCCCCAGACCTTCCGTTCCGCACCACCCATCCGGAGGAACCCCCGTGGCACAAGACGTGCTCACCGACCTGAGCAAGGTCCGCAACATCGGCATCATGGCGCACATCGATGCCGGCAAGACCACCACCACCGAGCGCATCCTGTTCTACACGGGCGTGAACCACAAGCTCGGCGAGACCCACGACGGCGCCTCGACGACCGACTGGATGGAGCAGGAGAAGGAGCGCGGCATCACCATCACGTCCGCCGCGGTCACCTGCTTCTGGAACAAGAACCAGATCAACATCATCGACACCCCCGGCCACGTCGACTTCACGGTCGAGGTCGAGCGCTCGCTCCGCGTGCTCGACGGCGCCGTCGCCGTCTTCGACGGCAAGGAGGGCGTCGAGCCCCAGTCCGAGACGGTGTGGCGTCAGGCTGACAAGTACAACGTCCCGCGCATCTGCTTCGTCAACAAGATGGACAAGCTCGGTGCGGACTTCTACTTCACCGTCGACACCATCGTCAGCCGCCTGGGTGCCAAGCCGCTCGTGCTGCAGCTGCCGATCGGCGCCGAGAACGACTTCATCGGCGTCGTCGACCTGATCGAGATGCGCGCCCTCGTGTGGCCCGGCGACGCCAAGGGCGACGTGACCATGGGCGCCAAGTACGAGGTCCAGGAGATCCCGGCCGACCTGAAGGACAAGGCCGACGAGTACCGTCAGGTCCTGCTCGAGACCGTCGCCGAGAGCGACGACGCGCTGCTCGAGAAGTTCTTCGGCGGCGAGGAGCTCACGGTCGCCGAGATCAAGGGCGCCATCCGCAAGATGGTCGTCAACTCGGAGATCTACCCCGTGCTCTGCGGCTCGGCGTTCAAGAACCGCGGCGTGCAGCCGATGCTCGACGCGGTCATCGACTACCTGCCGTCGCCGCTCGACGTCCCCGCCATCGAGGGGCGCAACCCGCGCAACGAGGACGAGGTCATCGAGCGCCACCCCGACGCGAAGGACCCGTTCGCGGCCCTCGCGTTCAAGGTCGCCGTGCACCCGTTCTTCGGCCGCCTCACCTACGTGCGCGTCTACTCGGGTCACCTCGACTCGGGTGCCCAGGTCGTGAACTCGACCAAGGGCAAGAAGGAGCGCATCGGCAAGATCTTCCAGATGCACGCCAACAAGGAGAACCCGGTCGACTCGCTGACCGCGGGCAACATCTACGCGGTCATCGGTCTGAAGGACACCACCACCGGCGACACCCTGTGCGACCCGGACAACCAGGTCGTCCTCGAGTCGATGACGTTCCCGGAGCCGGTCATCGAGGTCGCCATTGAGCCGAAGACCAAGGCCGACCAGGAGAAGCTCGGCACGGCCATCCAGAAGCTGGCCGAGGAGGACCCGACCTTCCGCACCGAGCTCAACCCCGAGACGGGTCAGACCGTCATCAAGGGCATGGGCGAGCTGCACCTCGACATCCTCGTGGACCGCATGAAGCGCGAGTTCAAGGTCGAGGCGAACGTCGGCAAGCCGCAGGTGGCCTACCGCGAGACGATCCGCCGCGAGGTGGAGCGCCACGACTACACCCACAAGAAGCAGACGGGTGGCTCGGGCCAGTTCGCGAAGATCCAGTTCAAGCTGGAGCCGCTCGAGGTCGAGGGTGACAAGACGTACGAGTTCGTGAACGCCGTCACCGGTGGTCGCGTCCCGCGCGAGTACATCCCCTCGGTCGACGCCGGCTTCCAAGACGCGATGCAGTACGGCATCCTCGCCGGCTTCCCGATGGTGGGCGTGAAGGCCACCCTCGTGGACGGCGCGGCCCACGACGTCGACTCCTCGGAGATGGCGTTCAAGATCGCCGGTTCGATGGGCTTCAAGGAAGCCGCGAAGAAGGCGAACCCCGTGCTGCTCGAACCGCTGATGAGCGTCGAGGTCCGTACTCCCGAGGAGTACATGGGCGACGTCATCGGCGACCTGAACTCGCGCCGCGGCCAGATCCAGTCCATGGAGGACGCCGCCGGTGTGAAGGTCGTGCGTGCGCACGTCCCGCTCTCGGAGATGTTCGGATACATCGGTGACCTGCGGTCGAAGACCTCGGGCCGCGCCGTGTACTCGATGGAGTTCGAGAGCTATGCGGAGGTCCCGAAGGCGGTTGCCGACGAGATCGTCCAGAAGAACAAGGGCGAGTAACTCCTCCGCGGAGTTCGGCACCCTGCCCGCACGACCCACCCGGGTCGCGTAACATATCAACACAACCCCGCAACCCACCGAGCGCAATCCGGCGCCCGTTGAAGTTGCACGATGTCCTGAGGAGGACCACAGTGGCGAAGGCCAAGTTCGAGCGGACCAAGCCGCACGTCAACATCGGCACGATCGGTCACGTCGACCACGGCAAGACGACGCTCACCGCCGCGATCTCGAAGGTGCTCGCCGACAAGTACCCGTCGGCCACCAACGTGCAGCGCGACTTCGCGTCGATCGACTCGGCTCCCGAGGAGCGCCAGCGCGGCATCACGATCAACATCTCGCACGTCGAGTACGAGACGCCGAAGCGCCACTACGCGCACGTCGACGCCCCGGGTCACGCTGACTACATCAAGAACATGATCACCGGTGCCGCTCAGATGGACGGCGCGATCCTCGTGGTCGCGGCGACCGACGGCCCGATGGCTCAGACCCGCGAGCACGTGCTGCTCGCGAAGCAGGTCGGCGTGCCGTACCTGCTCGTGGCGCTCAACAAGAGCGACATGGTCGACGACGAGGAGATCCTGGAGCTCGTCGAGCTCGAGGTCCGCGAGCTGCTTTCGTCGCAGGGCTTCCCCGGCGACGACGCTCCGGTCGTCCGCGTCTCGGGCCTGAAGGCGCTCGAGGGCGACGAGAAGTGGGTCCAGTCGGTCCTCGACCTCATGGAGGCCGTCGACGAGTCGATCCCCGACCCGGTGCGCGACAAGGACAAGCCGTTCCTCATGCCGGTCGAGGACGTCTTCACGATCACCGGTCGTGGCACGGTCGTCACGGGCCGCGCCGAGCGTGGCACGCTGAAGATCAACTCCGAGGTCGAGATCGTCGGCATCCGCCCGACGCAGAAGACCACCGTCACGGGCATCGAGATGTTCCACAAGCAGCTCGACGAGGCCTGGGCCGGCGAGAACTGCGGTCTCCTGCTCCGCGGCACCAAGCGCGAGGACGTCGAGCGCGGCCAGGTCGTCGTGGCGCCGGGCTCGGTCACCCCCCACACCAACTTCGAGGGCACTGCCTACATCCTCTCGAAGGACGAGGGCGGCCGTCACAACCCGTTCTACGCGAACTACCGTCCGCAGTTCTACTTCCGCACCACCGACGTCACCGGCGTCATCACGCTGCCCGAGGGCACCGAGATGGTCATGCCCGGCGACACCACCGACATGACGGTCGAGCTCATCCAGCCGATCGCCATGGAGGAGGGCCTCGGCTTCGCCATCCGTGAGGGTGGCCGCACCGTTGGCGCCGGCACCGTCACGAAGATCCTCAAGTAAGGACCTTCGCGACTGCGACCTGAGAGGGGTCGGGCTTTCGAGCCCGGCCCCTTTCGTCGTCCCGCCGCAGCGTTGCACTGGATGTCAATAGACCCGGCTACTCAGGCGTTGTTGAGGCTTCGATCGACCCGGTCGCCTACGCTCGGATACCAACGGGCGAGGGATCAGGCACCGGCGGGATGCGGCGGGCCGTCCGCCCGGAGGTGCAGGCGCTCCGCGCGCTCGCGGTCGGCGCCGTCGTACTCCATCACGGCTGGCCCGCGATCGCCCCGGCCGGGTACATGGGCGTCGACGTGTTCTTCGTGCTTTCCGGCTTCCTCATCACCTGGTTGCTCCTGCGCGAGCACCGGAGCACCGGCCGGATCTCCCTGGCCGGGTTCTCGCTGCGGCGAATCCGCCGCATCATGCCCGCCGCCGCGCTCGTGCTCGCCGCCGTGTCGGTCATGACGGTGCTGCTCGTACCGCAGCGCGACTGGCCGGAGTCGATGCGCGAACTCGTCGCGAGCGCGCTCTACGTCGAGAACTGGCTGCTGTTCTTCCACTCGCAGGACCCGGTGCACGCCGAGCTCGACTCCAAGCCGGTGCAGCACTTCTGGTCCCTCTCGGTCGAGGAGCAGTTCTACCTCGGCTGGCCGCGGCTCCTACTGCTGAGCCTGAGGCTCGGACGCCGGTGGGGCCGAGGGGAGCAGATGGCCCCGGCCACGTGCTGGGGCTCGTGACGGCGGACTCGCTCGTGCACTCCGTGTGGCTGTGGACGCACGACCACAACCTCGCCTACTTCTCGACGTTCGCCCGTGTCTGGGAGTTCGGCGTGGGCGGGATCCTGGCGGTGCTCGCGCCGCACGCAGTGCGGGCTGCGCCGGCCCTGCGCACCGCAGTGTCGTGGCTCGGCCTCGCGGCGATCATCGGCCCGATCCTGACCTTCCGGGAACCGGAGTCGTTCCCCGGGCTCATCGTGCTGCTGCCGTGCTCGGCACGGCGGCCGTGATCTGGGTGGGCATGCCCGCTACACTCTGGGCGCCCTCGGCGATCGCGCGGGTGCGGCCGGTGCAGCGGCTCGGCGATCACTCCTATTCGCTCTACCTGTGGCACTGGCCACTGTTCATGTTCGTCCCGCACGCGACGGGCATGCCGAGCCCGCCCTGGCTGATGGTCCTCCTCGTCGCCTGCTCGCTCGTGCTCGCCGCGGCATCCAAGCGGTGGATCGAGGACCCGGTCCGATTCGGCCTGCGGGGTGCGACGATGCGACCTCGGCCCCTCCCCGAATCCGGCAGCCCGTGAGTCTCGACGGGCCGTTCCGTTCCTGCTAGGGTCGGCTGCACGATCCGGGGCTGAACCTGGAGGGTGCCATGCGCACACGGATCGTCATCGGAGCCATCGGGGCATTGGCTGCCTCGTGGGTCCTCACCGAGGGGTCGGCGATCGGCTCGAGCTCCGCAGTCGCGGAAGTCGGGCCGTCAATGGACTCTGCTGAGAATGCAGAGTGCATCCAGCGCGACGAGAACGGCCAACAGCGTTGGTTCGGTGAACCAAGTAGGGAACTCCTCGAGGCAGCGGACGCCCTACAAGCTCTCGTCGATTCGAGCCCGGAGGCCGCGACCGGTGTCGCCTTTTGCTCGGAGTACGACGGAGCCGTGATCTTCCTCGCACCCGGGGCGCCAGAGAGCTTGCTCGCATCCGTCGACGGTGTGCTTCGTGCTTACCCCGCGCAGTCGTTGTCGGTCGCGGAATCCGTGGCGCCGCTCTCAGATCTCCTGAGCATCTCGTCGCAGATCATGGCCGACTTCACCGTGGCGCGAGGCCTGGTCAGCGTTGGACCAGACCTCACGACGGGCGGCCTCGAGATCGGCTACGACCCTGAGGTCTGGCCGACTGAGGCGGGGCTTCGTGCGTCACTTCTGGCAGCCCTCGCCGCGATGCCGGAGGGGAGCTTCGTCTCGCTGCGTCTAACCCCGGAAGGAGGCAGCCAGGACTCCACACGCCGAGCAGACTCGGAGTCGTACTGGATGGGGGCAGAACTGGGCTACGACCATGGCGGTTCGTCGTACGTCTGCTCTGCCGGCGTCCCTATCAATGTGAACGGGAGCCGAAAACTGCTCACGGCCGGGCACTGCTTGGGCTCGACGTTCGTGAACGACGGGAACGTGGTCGGAACCACCTACACCACTGCCTACCCGGGGAACGCGGCGGCTTATGGTGACTGGAAGATCATCCATGGCAAGAAGTACGGCATGAGCGTCTTCAGTGGAGTTCTCGCGAGCAATGACCGCCTGCCGATTAGCGGCGCATACTGGGGTGGCCGTCCCGCCGGACTGCAGGTCTGCGTCTCAGGCAGGACGACGGCCCAGACCTGTCGCTACTTCGTGACCGGTTCCCACCTCACGTTCACCGTCGGCGGCGTGACGGCGAGCCACCAGTTGCGCATGTATCACGACAGCAATCTCGACGGGGTCGGGGACCGCGCTGGATGGACCGGGGGTGACTCGGGTGGGCCGTGCTACTACGCCGACGGTGCGGGAGGCGTCATCGTCACTGGCATCGTCAAAGGACGGTCCGTTCCGCCGTCGGGCGCCGCCACCTACTACTGCACGCAGCTGAGCGGAGTCCGGGCATGGAACGCCGGCGCATCCGTCGGATGAGCTGCGCACTGCCACGCGGCGGCTCCACTCGCGTCCTCGCAACGCTGGTGCTGGCGTGCAGCGCGGTGCCCCTGGCGGCGTGTTCGCTCGGCGCACCAGAGCCGGAACCGGCGCCGGCGCCGGCGGCATGCGCAGAGGCGGAGCGGGCGGCGCAGGAGCTTACGGTCGAGGTGGCCACCCGCGTGGTCGGCGAGGAGTTGCCGGCCTGCGTCGACGGCGTCTCGACATCGATGGTCATCGCGGAGGAGTGGGCGGACCTCGTCGCGGTCGACGGCGTTCCGTTGCCCGCAGTCGTGCAACTCGACCCCATCGGGTTCCCCGCTGACTGCGCCGAGCTCGACGGCGCATCGCTGACGGTGCTGATCGATGGCGAGTGGTACCGAGCGCGTTCCGTGGAGTGCGCGCAGAACGGCTAGCCCGCACCCTTCCAGAATCCGGCGGCTCGACGTACCGTGGAAGGGATGGCTTCCCCCGTACCGCCATTCACGAGATCCGCGATCCGCCCGGAGGTCCAGGCGCTCCGCGCCCTCGCGGTGGGCGTCGTGGTGCTCCATCACGGCTGGCCCGCGGTCGCCCCTGCCGGCTACATGGGGGTCGACGTGTTCTTCGTCGTGTCGGGCTTCCTCATCACCGGCATGCTCGTGCGGGAGGCCGAGGTCGAGGGGCGCGTCTCGCTCACGCGCTTCTACGTGCGCCGCGCCCGGCGCATCCTGCCGGCGGCGGTCGCCGTGCTCGTCGCCGTCTCGGCGCTCACAATCGCCGTCGTGCCGATGGAGGAGTGGCGGCGCTGGTTCCGGCACATCGTGGCGAGCGCCCTCTACTTCGAGAACTGGCAGCTCGCGATCGACTCGCAGATCCCGCGCCGCGCCGAGCTGGAGTCGACGCCGGTGCAGCACTTCTGGTCGCTCTCGGTCGAGGAGCAGTTCTACCTCGTCTGGCCGCTCCTCGTCATCCTCGCCTTCGCGGTCGCGATGAAGCTGGGGCGCTCCGGTCGCACGCTGACGGTCGTGCTCCTCGGCGCGGTGACGGCCGCCTCCTTCGTGCACTCAATCCTGCTCACGGCGGCCGACGCGAACCTCGCCTACTTCGGCACTTTCGCCCGGGCGTGGGAGTTCGGCGCCGGCGCGCTGCTCGCGCTCTGGCTGTCCCGTCGCCGGGCCGCCGAGGTGGTCCCGCGGCGCTCATCCCCGCACCTGCGGGCCGCGCTCTCGTGGGCCGGGCTCGCGGCGATCCTCGTGCCGATCGCCGTGTTCCGCGAGCCGGAGCTGTTCCCCGGCGTCGTGGTGCTCGCGCCCGTGCTCGGCACGGTCGCCGTCATCTGGGCGGGGATGCCGGAGCCGGCCTGGTCGCCGGCTCGGCTCGCGGCGTGGCGCCCGGTGCAGTGGACGGGCGACGTCTCGTACTCCCTGTACCTGTGGCACTGGCCGATCTTCATGTTCGCGCCCTACCTCACGGGCGTGCCGAGCCCGCCGTGGCTGATGGTGCTGCTCGTCGTGCTCGCCCTCGCCGTCTCGGCGGCGTCGAAGCGCTGGATCGAGGATCCCTTCCGGCGGGCGCGCGGGCGGGTGCTCGCCCGGCCCACGCTCGTGCTCGGCGGCATCGCCACCGCGGTGGCGGTCGTCGTCGGCGCCGGCGTGGCGATGCCCGGGATCGCGGCCGAGGAGCGGGGCCGGGCCTGCGAGGCGCCGCAGCGGTGAGCCGCGGCGTCTCAGCAGCGGGGCGCTCAGCCGACTCGGGTGCCGTCGATCTCGGTGCTCACATCGATCGCGCCCTCGACGCTGCGCCCGACGGTGCAGGCCTTCTCGATCGCCCGGGCCATGATGTCGATGAGCTTGGTGCGCTCCGCCTCCTCGAGGGCCGAGAGGTCGAGCACGAGCTCCTCGGCGATCGCCTCGTAGCGGTTGGATGCCTCCGCCGACTGGCCGTGGGCCCACACCGTGAGGGCGAAGTCGTCACCGAGCCGCCGGGCGGCGACGCGATCGGCGGAGAGGCCGACGCAGCCCGCGAGCGCGAGCTTCAGCAGCTCGCCGGGGGTGAAGTGCGCGCCCTCGAGCTCGGGAGCCCCGATCTCGACGGTCGCGCCGCGCGCGTTCCGGCCGAGGTAGCGGCGCGAGGAGCGGCGCGTCGCCGAGACGCTGCCCGGCCCTTCCTGCGTGCTCGGCTGCACGGTCGGATCGGTCATCGGGGGCCTCCCTGCGTCGTCGGTCGTTCCCCTCCATCATGCCCCGTCGAGGCCCGGGATTCCGGGGGAGGAGCCGGCGCAGCCGGGAGGCTCCTGGGAGTCGGCCGGGCGCGACACGCCCGGGTTGCACGGACCCGCCGGATATGGCAAACTCGTTGAGTTCAACATTTCGAACGGCTCGCCCCTGCGTGCCGTTCGAATCACTGCCAGGCAGTGCATAGCCCCCGGGTCCGTGAGGACCTCCGGCGTCAGGCTAGGCCGCAGGCAGCAGGACACGACAACCTCCATCATCGAGACCCGGGGCGACCTGTGTCTCCGGCCGGGCGCGAGTCCGGGCGGGCGGAGGTGGCTCGAGGTCGAGCGTGTCGAGGCCATCGCAGCTGTTCGCAGCGCGCGGGGTGCCTTCGACAGGCTCGATGATCAGGCCGTTGACAGCAGAACAGTGGTGACAAGAACCACGCGGCGTCCAATGCCCTCGGAAGGGGTACGACGCCTTGACAGAGAGAGAGTTCGACATGGCGGGACAGAAGATCCGCATTCGACTGAAGTCGTATGACCACGAGGTCATCGACACCTCGGCGCGCAAGATCGTCGACACGGTGACCCGCGCGGGCGCCACGGTCGTCGGCCCCGTGCCGCTTCCGACCGAGAAGAACGTGGTGTGCGTCATCCGTTCGCCCCACAAGTACAAGGACAGCCGCGAGCACTTCGAGATGCGCACCCACAAGCGTGTGATCGACATCGTCGACCCGACGCCCAAGGCCGTCGACTCGCTCATGCGTCTCGACCTCCCGGCCGACGTCAACATCGAGATCAAGCTCTGAGGTTCGAAATGTCCACCGCTACCAAGAACGTGAAGGGTCTGCTCGGCACCAAGCTCGGCATGACCCAGGTCTGGGACGAGAACAACAAGGTCGTCCCGGTGACCGTCATCCAGATCGACCCGAACGTGGTCACCCAGATCCGCACCCCCGAGAAGGACGGCTACACCGCCGTGCAGATCGCGGCCGGTCAGATCGACCCGCGCAAGGTCACCCAGCCGCTGCAGGGCCACTTCCAGGCCGCCGGCGTCACCCCCCGCCGTCACGTCACGGAGATCCGCACCGCGGACGCCGCGTCGTACGCGGCGGGCCAGGAGCTCACCGTCGAGGGCACCTTCGAGGCCGGCCAGCTGGTCGACGTCGTCGGCACCTCGAAGGGCAAGGGCTTCGCCGGTGTCATGAAGCGCCACAACTTCAAGGGCGTCTCCGCTTCGCACGGTGCCCACCGCAACCACCGCAAGCCCGGTTCGATCGGTGCTTCGTCGACCCCGAGCCGTGTCTTCAAGGGCATGCGCATGGCCGGTCGCATGGGTGGCGAGCGCGTGACCGTGCTCAACCTCCGCGTGCACGCCGTCGACGCCGAGAAGGGCCTGCTGCTCGTCAAGGGCGCCGTCCCCGGTGCGCGCGGCCGTCTCGTGTTCGTCCGTAACGCTGTGAAGGGGGCGTAGTCCATGGCTACCGCCAACACCATCGACGTCCTCGACGTCACCGGCAAGAAGACCGGCACGGTCGAGCTCCCCGCCGAGCTCTTCGACGTGCAGACCAACGTGCCGCTCATCCACCAGGTCGTCGTCGCGCAGCGCGCCGCCGCCCGTCAGGGCACGCACAAGACCAAGAACCGCGGCGAGGTGTCGGGTTCGGGTCGCAAGCCGTTCAAGCAGAAGGGCACCGGCCGTTCGCGCCAGGGCTCGGTCCGCGCCCCGGAGCACACCGGCGGTGGCGTCGTGCACGGCCCGACCCCGCGCGACTACTCGCAGCGCACCCCCAAGAAGATGATCGCGGCCGCCCTGCTCGGCTCGCTCTCCGACCGCGCCCGCGGCGGCCGCATCCACGCGGTCGAGGGCTTCGCGGCCGGCGACGTGGCCAAGACGAAGGACGCCGTGGCGCTGCTCGGCAAGATCGCCCCGGCGAAGCACTTCCTCGTCGTCCTCGCCCGTGGCGAGGAGCTCTCGGAGCGCGCCGTCCGCAACATCCCGGCCGTGCACGTGATCGCCGCCGACCAGCTGAACGCGTACGACGTGCTCGTCTCCGACGACATCGTCTTCAGCACGGCCGCGCTCGAGGCGTTCATCGCCGCGAAGCAGGCCAAGAAGGAAGAGGTCTCCGCATGAGCTCCGCCGCTTTCAACAAGAACCCGCGCGACATCATCATCGCGCCGGTCGTCTCGGAGAAGAGCTACGGCCTGATCGACGAGGGCAAGTACACGTTCATCGTGGACCCCCGCTCGAACAAGACCGAGATCAAGCTCGCCATCGAGAAGATCTTCAACGTGCAGGTCGCGTCGATCAACACCCTGAACCGTCAGGGCAAGACCCGTCGCACCCGGTTCGGGATCGGCAAGCGCAAGGACACCAAGCGCGCGATCGTCACCCTCAAGTCCGGTTCCATCGACATCTTCACGGCTGTCGGCTGAGGAGCGTAGAAAACAATGGCTATTCGTAAGTACAAGCCCACGACCCCGGGTCGTCGCGGTTCTTCGGTCTCGGACTTCGCCGAGATCACCCGTTCGACGCCCGAGAAGTCGCTGCTGCGCCCGCTCTCCAAGACCGGTGGCCGCAACAACCAGGGTCGCATCACCACCCGCCACATCGGCGGTGGCCACAAGCGCCAGTACCGCGTCATCGACTTCCGTCGCAACGACAAGGACGGCGTGCCCGCCAAGGTCGCGCACATCGAGTACGACCCGAACCGCACGGCGCGCATCGCGCTGCTGCACTTCGCGGACGGCACTAAGCGCTACATCCTGGCGCCGGCGAAGCTCCGTCAGGGCGACCTGATCGAGTCGGGCCCCGCGGCTGACATCAAGCCCGGCAACAACCTGCCGCTGCGCAACATCCCCACGGGTACCGTCGTCCACGCGATCGAGCTCCGTCCCGGCGGCGGCGCGAAGATGGCCCGTTCGGCGGGCGCCTCGGTGCGTCTCGTCGCGAAGGACGGCCCCTACGCCCAGCTGCGTCTGCCCTCGGGCGAGATCCGCAACGTCGATGCGCGCTGCCGCGCGACCATCGGCGAGGTCGGCAACGCCGAGCAGTCAAACATCAACTGGGGCAAGGCCGGCCGCAAGCGCTGGAAGGGCGTCCGCCCGACCGTCCGTGGTGTTGCCATGAACCCGATCGACCACCCGCACGGTGGTGGTGAGGGCAAGACCTCCGGTGGTCGCCACCCGGTCAGCCCGTGGGGTCAGCCCGAGGGACGCACTCGTCGCCCCAACAAGGAAAGCGACAAGCTCATCGTCCGTCGTCGCACCGTCGGCAAGAAGCGCAAGTAGGAGTAAGAGAAGATGCCTCGCAGTCTTAAGAAGGGCCCCTTCGTCGACGAGCACCTGCTTCGCAAGGTCGTCGTCCAGAACGAAGCCGGCAGCAAGAACGTCATCAAGACGTGGTCGCGCCGCTCGATGATCATCCCGGCCATGCTCGGGCACACGATCGCCGTGCACGACGGCCGCAAGCACATCCCGGTGTTCGTCACCGAGACCATGGTGGGTCACAAGCTCGGCGAGTTCGCGCCCACCCGCACCTTCCGTGGACACGTGAAGGACGACAAGAAGGGCCGCCGCCGCTAGTCGCGGTGGTGTGAAGGAGGAAGAAATGGTGGAGTCGATCGCCCGCGTGCGACACATCCGCGTCACCCCCATGAAGGCTCGCCGCGTCGTCAACCTGATCCGCGGCAAGCAGGCACAGGAGGCCCTGGCCATCCTGAAGTTCGCGCCCCAGAGCGCGAGCGAGCCGGTGTACAAGCTCGTCGCCTCGGCCATCGCGAACGCTCGCGTCAAGGCCGATGCCACGAACACCTACCTGGACGAGCAGGACCTGTACGTCGCGCGCGCATTCGTCGACGAGGGCACCACCCTCAAGCGTTTCCAGCCGCGTGCGCAGGGCCGTGCCTTCCGCATCAACAAGCGAACGAGCCACATCACCGTCGTGCTCGCCACGCCCGAGGAGGGTACGAAGTAATGGGTCAGAAGGTCAACCCGTACGGCTTCCGTCTGGGCATCACCACCGACCACGTGTCGCGGTGGTTCTCCGACTCGAACAAGCCCGGTCAGCGCTACGCCGACTACCTCGCCGAGGACGTCCGCATCCGTCAGATGCTGACCACCTCGCTCGACCGCGCGGGTGTCTCGCGCATCGAGATCGAGCGCACCCGCGACCGCGTCCGCGTGGACATCCACACGGCCCGTCCGGGTATCGTCATCGGCCGCCGCGGCGCCGAGGCCGAGCGTATCCGCGCCGACCTCGAGAAGCTCACCGGCAAGCAGATCCAGCTCAACATCCTCGAGGTGAAGAACCCCGAGGCCGACGCCCAGCTCGTCGCGCAGGGCATCGCCGAGCAGCTCTCCGCTCGTGTGGCATTCCGCCGCGCGATGCGCAAGGGCCTGCAGGGCGCGCAGCGCGCCGGCGCCAAGGGCGTCCGGATCCAGGTCTCCGGCCGTCTCGGCGGCGCCGAGATGAGCCGCTCGGAGTTCTACCGCGAGGGTCGTGTGCCGCTGCACACGCTGCGCGCGAACATCGACTACGGCTTCTACGAGGCCAAGACCACCTTCGGCCGCATCGGCGTGAAGGTCTGGATCTACAAGGGCGACATCACGAACAAGGAGCTCGCGCGCGAGCAGGCGGCCCAGAAGCCGTCGCGCGGCGACCGCGACCGTCCCCGCCGCGACCGCGCCCCCAAGGCTGCGGAGCCGGCGGCAGCAGGAGTTGAGGCGTAACCATGTTGATTCCCCGTCGAGTCAAGTACCGCAAGCAGCACCACCCCAAGCGCGACGGCGCCGCCACGGGCGGCACCAAGGTCAGCTTCGGTGAGTACGGCATCCAGGCCATCACCCCCGCCTATGTGACCAACCGTCAGATCGAGTCCGCTCGTATCGCCATGACGCGTCACATCAAGCGTGGCGGCAAGGTGTGGATCAACATCTACCCGGACCGTCCGCTCACGAAGAAGCCGGCCGAAACCCGCATGGGTTCCGGTAAGGGTTCGCCCGAGTGGTGGGTCGCCAACGTCAAGCCGGGTCGCGTCCTGTTCGAGGTCTCGGGCGTCTCCGAGGAGCTCGCGCGCGAGGCCATGACCCGTGCCATCCACAAGCTGCCCCTCAAGGCACGCATCATCAAGCGCGAGGAGGGCGACGCGTAATGTCCGTCGGAACCAAGGGGCTCGAGACCGTCGAGCTCGACACCTTCGAAGACGAGCGTCTCGTCGACGAGCTGAAGAAGGCCAAGGAAGAGCTGTTCAACCTGCGCTTCCAGTCGGCCACCGGCCAGCTCGAGAGCCACGGCCGCCTGCGCGCGGTCAAGCGCGACATCGCCCGCATCTACACGGTGATCCGCGAGCGCGAGCTCGGCATCCGGGCCACCCCCGCTCCGGTCGAGGTCCCCGCCAAGGCCGAGAAGAAGACCAAGAAGGCCAAGGCCGAGGCATCCACCGATGTCGCGGCCGACGCCGAGACGAAGGAGGCCTGATCATGGCTGAGACCAAGAAGGCCGCCACGGCCGAGGTCGCCCAGTCCGAGGCCGCCGTGTCGGCCGAGCAGCGCCCGTACCGCAAGGTGCGCCGCGGCTACGTCGTCAGCGACAAGATGGACAAGACCATCGTCGTCGAGGTCGAGGACCGCGTGAAGCACCCGCTGTACGGCAAGGTCATGCGCCGCACCTCGAAGGTCAAGGCGCACGACGAGCAGAACACCGCCGGCATCGGCGACCTGGTCGTCATCTCCGAGACCCGGCCGCTCAGCGCCACCAAGCGCTGGCGCCTCGTCGAGATCGTCGAGAAGGCCAAGTAAGCCCCTGGGCTTGCTTCCGAGAAGGAGACTGAAGTGATTCAGCAGGAATCCCGGCTCAAGGTGGCCGACAACACGGGTGCGAAGGAACTCCTCACCATCCGTGTGCTCGGCGGCTCCAGCCGCCGCTACGCCGGCCTCGGCGACATCATCGTCGCGACGGTCAAGGACGCGATCCCCGGCGGCAACGTGAAGAAGGGCGACGTGGTCAAGGCCGTCGTCGTCCGCACCCGCAAGGAGACCCGTCGTCCCGACGGCTCCTACATCAAGTTCGACGAGAACGCTGCGGTGATCCTCAAGAACGACGGCGAGCCGCGCGGTACTCGCATCTTCGGCCCGGTGGGCCGCGAGCTGCGCGACAAGAAGTTCATGAAGATCATCTCGCTGGCTCCGGAGGTGCTCTAACCATGGCGAACATCAAGAAGGGCGACCTGGTCCAGGTCATCTCCGGCCGCAGCCAGGCCCGCGGCGGAGACCGCGGCAAGCAGGGCAAGGTCATCGAGGTGCTGGTCGACCAGAACCGCGTCGTCGTCGAGGGCGTCAACTACGTCACGAAGCACGTGCGGGTCGGTCAGACCCAGCGCGGCTCGAAGACCGGCGGCATCGAGACCCACGAGGCCCCGATCCACGTCTCGAACGTCGCGATCGTCGACCCCGAGACCAAGAAGCCGACCCGCGTCGGCTTCCGCAACGAAACCGTGACGAAGGACGGGGTCACCAAGACCGTGCGCGTTCGTTACGCCAAGAAGTCAGGTAAGGACCTCTGATGACTGAGACTGCCGTGGCGGCTGGCAAAATCCAGCCCCGCCTGAAGCAGAAGTACCGCGAGGAGATCTCGAAGGGCCTCCAGGAGCAGTTCGGCTTCACGAACGTGCACCAGGTCCCGGGTCTCGTCAAGATCGTCGTCAACATGGGTGTCGGCGAGGCCGCGCGCGATGGCAAGGTCATCGACGGCGCCATCGCCGACCTCACGAAGATCACCGGTCAGAAGCCGCAGGTCACGAAGGCCCGCAAGTCCATCGCGCAGTTCAAGCTGCGCGAGGGCCAGCAGATCGGCGCGCACGTCACGCTGCGCGGCGACCGCATGTGGGAGTTCCTCGACCGCCTGCTGTCGCTCGCGCTCCCGCGCATCCGCGACTTCCGCGGCCTGAGCGACCGTCAGTTCGACGGCAACGGCAATTACACCTTCGGTCTCACGGAGCAGAGCGTGTTCCACGAGATCGACCAGGACAAGATCGACCGCGTTCGCGGCATGGACATCACCGTGGTGACCACCGCCAAGAGCGACGACGAGGGGCGCGCGCTGCTCAAGGCGCTCGGCTTCCCGTTCAAGCAGGTCGAGAACGCGTAGTAGACTCTACGAGTTTGTGCATGAGCCGGCACCGCTCCCCGAGCCAGTCGAGGGGAGCGGCGCCGGCACAGGCATTCGACGGTTCGCAACCGCGAACCGCACCACCACAGGTCAGTCCCCGTGTACCGGGTCCTGAAACCTGGTGAACGTAAGGAACACATCGCCATGACGATGACCGACCCGGTCGCTGACATGCTGACCCGTCTGCGGAACGCCAACTCCGCCCACCACGACGCGGTGTCGATGCCCCACTCCAAGCTGAAGGGCCACATCGCCGAGATCCTCAAGAACGAGGGCTACATCGCGGACTTCGAGGTCACCGACGCACGCGTCGGCAAGACCCTCACGCTGAACCTCAAGTTCGGCCCGAACCGCGAGCGCTCGATCGCCGGCATCAAGCGCGTCTCCAAGCCCGGTCTCCGCGTGTACGCGAAGTCGACCGAGCTCCCCAAGGTCCTCGGTGGCCTGGGCGTCGCGATCCTGTCCACTTCCAGCGGTCTGCTCACCGACCGCCAGGCCGAGAAGAAGGGCGTGGGTGGGGAAGTCCTCGCCTACGTGTGGTAAGTCCATGTCACGAATCGGACGACTCCCCATCGACATCCCCGCCGGTGTCGAGGTGAAGATCGACGGCTCCGCCGTCACCGTCAAGGGCCCGAAGGGCGAGCTCTCGCTCACCGTCGCGAGCCCCATCGAGGCCAAGGTCGATGGCAACCAGGTCATCGTCACCCGCCCGGACGACGAGCGCGAGTCGCGTTCGCTCCACGGCCTCACCCGCACGCTCATCGCCAACGACATCGTCGGCGTGACCGAGGGCTACTCGAAGGGTCTCGAGATCGTCGGGACCGGCTACCGCGTGGCGCAGAAGGGCAGCGCGGTCGAGTTCGCGCTCGGCTTCTCGCACCCGGTCGTCGTCGAGGCGCCGGCCGGCATCACCTTCGCGGTCGAGGGCAACACCAAGCTCACCGTGTCGGGGATCTCGAAGCAGGCCGTCGGCGAGACCGCCGCCAACATCCGCAAGATCAAGAAGCCCGAGCCGTACAAGGGCAAGGGCATCCGCTACGCCGGCGAGGTCGTGCGTCGCAAGGCCGGAAAGGCTGGTAAGTAACCATGGCCGTGAAGAGCAAGTCGGCTGCGCGCTCGCGCCGCCACACCCGCCTTCGCAAGAAGATCGTCGGCACCGAGCTGCGTCCGCGCCTCGTCGTGACCCGTTCGGCCCGCCACGTGTTCGTGCAGGTCGTCGACGACGCCCAGGGCCGCACCGTGGCCTCCGCGTCGACCATGGAGGCCGACCTCCGCGCGTTCGACGGTGACAAGACCGCCAAGGCCAAGAAGGTCGGCGAGCTCGTCGCCGAGCGCGCCAAGCAGGCCGGTATCGCCGAGGTCGTCTTCGACCGCGGCGGCAACAAGTACGCCGGTCGTGTCGCGGCGATCGCCGATGGAGCGCGAGAGGCAGGGCTGAACCTGTGAGTGAGAACACTGTGAAGGAGACCGAGGTGGCCGCTGAGGCACCCGTCGAGACCGCTGCCGGTACCGAGCAGCAGCCCGAGCGCCGCGAGCGCGACGGCCGCCGTGGCGGCCGCGACCGCGGCCAGGGCGGTCGCGACCGCGGTGGCCGCGACGCCGAGAAGAGCCAGTTCCTCGAGCGCGTCGTCACCATCAACCGCGTGTCGAAGGTCGTCAAGGGCGGCCGTCGCTTCAGCTTCACGGCGCTCGTCGTCGTGGGCGACGGCAACGGGCTCGTCGGCGTCGGCTACGGCAAGGCGCGCGAGGTCCCGACGGCCATCTCGAAGGGCGTCGAGGAGGCGAAGAAGAACTTCTTCCGCGTCCCGCGCGTCGGCAGCACCATCCCCCACCCCGTGCAGGGTGAGGCGGCCGCCGGTGTCGTCCTCCTGCGTCCGGCCGCGCCCGGTACCGGTGTCATCGCCGGTGGTCCGGTCCGCGCCGTGCTCGAGTGCGCCGGCATCCACGACGTGCTGTCGAAGTCGCTCGGCTCGTCGAACACCATCAACATCGTGCACGCCACCGTCGAGTCGCTGAAGCAGCTCGAGGAGCCGCGCGCCGTCGCCGCCCGTCGTGGTCTCGACTACGACGAGGTCGCGCCCGCCCGTCTGCTGCGTGCCGAGGCCCAGGCGGCCGAGGCCGCCGCAGCAGCGAAGGCAGGTGCCTGATGGCCAAGCAGCTCAAGGTGACCCAGATCAAGTCCAAGGTGAGCGAGAAGCAGTACCAGCGCGACACGCTCCGCAGCCTCGGACTGAAGCGCATCGGCGACTCCGTCGTCCGTGAGGACACGCCGCAGAACCGCGGCTACGTCAAGACGGTCGCCCACCTCGTGAAGGTTGAGGAGATTGACTAATGGCTGACGAGAAGAACGTCGCCGAGGAGACCCCGAAGAAGGCTCCCGCGAAGAAGGCGCCGGCCAAGGCCGCCGCCGAGAAGGCGCCGGCCGCCAAGGCTCCGGCCAAGAAGGCCGCCGCTGCGAAGGCCGACGCCGCCGAGAAGGCTCCGGCCGAGAAAGCGCCCGCCAAGAAGGCTCCGGCCAAGAAGGCGGCCCCGAAGGCCGAGGTCGTCGAGGCTCGCGAGCAGGTTCTGAAGGTGCACCACCTTCGTCCGGCTCCCGGCGCCAAGAAGGACAAGACCCGCGTCGGTCGCGGTGAGGGTTCGAAGGGCAAGACCGCCGGTCGCGGCACCAAGGGCACGAAGGCCCGCAACACGGTGCGCCCCGGCTTCGAGGGCGGCCAGCTTCCGTACCACATGCGTGCGCCGAAGCTCCGCGGCTTCAAGAACCCGTTCCGCGTCGAGTACCAGGCTGTGAACCTGGACAAGCTCGCGGCGCTCTACCCGAAGGGCGGCGACGTCACCGTCGCCGACCTCGTGGCCAAGGGCGTGGTCCGCAAGAACGAGCGCGTCAAGGTGCTCGGCAACGGCGACCTGCAGGTGAAGCTGAACGTCTCCGTCGACAAGGTCTCCGGCTCGGCCGAGCAGAAGATCGTCGCGGCGGGCGGCTCGGTCAAGTAACCGATCCACCATCGAAGTTCGAGCCTGTCGGGACCTCGCGTATGATTCACGGGGGTCCTGACAGGCTCGAATCGCATCCGGGCGCCGCGCCCGGCTGCAGTGTATGACGCTCCACGACGGAGCAACAGGAGGACGAGTGTTCAACGCGATCGGGCGGATCTTCCGCACGCCGGACCTGCGCCGGAAGATCGGCTTCACCCTGGGCATCATCGCCCTGTTCCGTCTGGGCTCGTTCATCCCCGCGCCGTTCGTGGACTTCTCGAACGTCCAGGCCTGCCTCGCGGCGAACCAGGGCGCCTCGGGCCTCTACGAGCTCGTGAACCTCTTCTCCGGCGGTGCGCTGCTGCAGCTGTCGATCTTCGCGCTCGGCATCATGCCCTACATCACCGCGTCGATCATCGTGCAGCTCCTGCGCGTCGTCATCCCGCACTTCGAGACCCTCTACAAGGAGGGCCAGGCGGGCCAGGGCAAGCTGACCCAGTACACCCGGTACCTCACGATCGCCCTCGGCGTGCTGCAGTCGACCACCCTGATCACGGTCGCCCGCTCGGGCGCGCTGTTCAGCGGCTCGGCCGACCCCTCCTGCTCGCAGCTCATCACGAACGACGCCTGGTACGCGATCCTCCTGATGGTCATCACGATGACCGCCGGTACCGGCCTCATCATGTGGATGGGCGAGCTCATCACCGAGCGCGGCATCGGCAACGGCATGTCGCTGCTCATCTTCACCTCGATCGCCTCGACCTTCCCCGGCTCGCTCTGGGCCATCGGCATCTCGCGCGGCTGGGACGTCTTCGCGATCGTCCTCGCGATCGGCCTCGTGGTCGTCGTCGCGGTCGTCTTCGTCGAGCAGTCGCAGCGCCGCGTGCCCGTGCAGTACGCGAAGCGCATGGTCGGCCGGCGCACCTACGGCGGCAACAACACGTACATCCCGATCAAGGTGAACATGGCCGGCGTCGTGCCCGTCATTTTCGCCTCCTCGCTGCTCTACCTCCCGGCGCTCATCGCGCAGTTCAACCAGCCGAAGGCGGGCGAGGAGATCCAGCCCTGGGTCGCGTGGATCACGAACTACCTGACCAAGGGCGACCACCCGCTCTACATGCTGCTGTACTTCCTGCTCATCGTGGGCTTCACCTACTTCTACGTCGCGATCACGTTCAACCCGGACGAGGTCTCCGAGAACATGAAGAAGTACGGCGGCTTCATCCCCGGCATCCGCGCGGGCCGTCCGACGGCCGAGTACCTCGACTACGTGCTCACCCGCATCACGTTCCCGGGCTCGCTCTACCTGGGCCTCATCGCCCTCATCCCGCTCATCGCCTTCGCGCTGGTCGGGGCCAACCAGAACTTCCCGTTCGGCGGTGCATCGATCCTGATCATCGTCGGCGTCGGTCTCGAGACCGTCAAGCAGATCGACGCGCAACTCCAGCAGCGACACTACGAAGGACTCCTCCGATGACCAGCGCCGACTCCGCCCGCTCCGCCCGCTTCCTCATCGTCGGCCCGCAGGGCTCCGGCAAGGGGACCCAGGGCGTGCTCGTCGCGGAGGCGTTCGACGTGCCGCAGATCGCGACCGGCGACATCTTCCGGGCGAACGTGAAGGGCGGCACCGAGCTCGGCAAGCAGGTGCAGTCGATCATCGAGGCCGGCGACCTGGCGCCCGACGAGCTGACGAGCGCGCTCGTCGCCGACCGGCTCGCCCAGCCCGATGCGGCCGAGGGGTTCCTCCTCGACGGATATCCGCGCAACCGCGGTCAGGTCGCCGACCTGGACGCCTTCCTCGAGCCCCGCGGCGAGTCGCTCGACGCCGTCATCGAGCTCGAGGTGCCGCGTGAGGAGTCGATCGCCCGGCTGCGCCAGCGCGCCGTCGAGCAGGGTCGCACCGACGACACCGAAGAGGTCATCGCGAACCGTCTCGCCATCTACGAGCGCGAGACCGCGCCGATCCTCGACGTCTACCGCGCCCGCGGCATCGTCGTGCGCATCGACGGCGTCGGCTCGCTCGACGAGGTCACCACGCGCATCTTCGAGTCGCTCGCGGCGCGCGGCCTCGCGCCGGTGCACCCGGGCGCCCTCGCCTGATCCCGTGTTCCGCCGCTCGATCCTGAAGTCGCCGGCCGAGCTCCGCGCAATGCGCGCGGCCGGCGAGGTGACGGCGGCGGCCCTCGCCGAAGCACGCGCGCTGATCGCCGTCGGGGCGACGCCGCTCGAGCTCGACGCCGCCGCCGAGCGGCTCATCCTCAACCGCGGCGGCCGCTCGAACTTCCAGCTCGAGCCCGGCTACCGGCATACGCTCTGCGTCTCGGTCGACGACGACGTGGTGCACGGCATCCCGGGCGATCGGCCGTTCCGGCCCGGTGACCTGGTCTCCGTCGACGGCGGCGCCGAGGTCGACGGCTGGAACGGCGACGCCGCCTTCTCGCTCGTGCTCGACGATCCCGAGCGGCCGGACGTCGTCGCGGCCCGCCGCGAGCTCGTGCGGGTCGCCGAGCTGGGCCTGTGGACGGGCATCGCGACGCTCGCGAGCGCGCGCCACTTGAACGAGGTCGGCGGCGCGATCGAGGACGCGGTGCTCGCGGAGGCGGATGCCCCGGGCGGCACGGGCCGGCAGTACGGCATCCTGCTCGACTACGTCGGGCACGGCATCGGCCGGCGCATGCACGAGGAGCCACCGGTGTTCAACTACCGTGTCGACCGCCGCGGGCCGGCGGTCAAGCCCGGCCTCGTCGTCGCCATCGAGCCGATGATCGTCGCGGGCTCGATCGAGACGTTCGTGCGCGACGACGGCTGGACCGTGACGACCGCCGACGGTTCGGACGCCGCGCACGTCGAGCACTCCGTCGCGGTGCACGCCGACGGCATCTGGGTGCTCACGGCTGAGGACGGTGGGGCCGCGGGGCTCGCGCCCTTCGGCGTGACGCCGGTTCCCATCCCCTGAGCCCGGCCGCCGCACCTTCCCGTTCCGCCCCATCCTCACGCGACCGCTGATGCGCGCATCGACCGATAGCGGTTGAGCGTAGGCGGCATGGCGCGATTGCCCGGTCTTGGTCGCTGTTCGGGGTCGAGGTGGGCGGGTGGGGTGAACCAGCTGTGTCCGTCGTGGATGCGGATGGTCCAGCCGTCGTCGTGGACGCGGTGGTGGTGGTGGCTGCAGAGCAGGATGCCGTTGTCGAGGTCGGTCGCCCCGGTGTCACGGCCCCACCATCTGATGTGGTGCGCTTCGGTGTGGCTCGGTGGGCGGTGGCATCCGGGCCAGGCGCAGCCGCCGTCGCGTTCGGCGAGGGCGACTTTCTGCGCGGGGGTGAAGAGCCGCGCCGAGTGGCCGAGTCGCAGCGGGTGCTCGCCCCGTCCGACGAGCATGGGCGAGACACCTGCCGTGGTGATGAGTTCTCGCACGGTCTCCAATGAGACGGGCTGCTCGATGCCGTCGATGGACGCCGCACCTTGCCCGGCGGCGAGGGCTTCGGCGTCGGCACGGACCACGACCGTGACGGAGCGGAGCGTGGGGACCTCGGCACAGCCGAGGGTGTGGCGGGCGAGATCAGTGAGCGCGTCGGCGTTCAGTTGGGCGATCGTGCGGGTCTCCGCGGTCGCCTGATCGTCCTCCGTCTCGCTTGGCCGTGGAGCCCGGGCGTCGCGGGCCCGGGCGTCGCGGGCGCGGTGGAGTTCGGTGCCGACGAGCGCGTCGATCGCGGCGGTCACGACGGCGCCGTTGACCGGGTCGAACGCGCCGCGCACGTTGACCATGCCGGCCCGGTCTTGCCAGATGCGCAGCCCGCGCCTGGCACGGAGTTCGTCTTCGCGGGGCTTGACGCCATCAGGATCGAGCCGTGCTTCGAGGCGTTTCACGAGCAGCCCCAGCCCGTCGACCCCGACGACCGGGGCACGCTCGACGAGGAACGCCTCGGACGCGGCGAGCTCCTCGGGGTCGGCCCGCAGCTCGACGCGGTCGAGGAAGCGTCGGATGACCTCGGCCGCGTCGATGCCCAGGACGCCGTCGTGCAGCGCGCGTGCGAGCGCGGGCCGTTTCGGCGGCAACGGCTCGGCGGTGAAGGAGGAGCGGGACGCCGTGGCACGGCCGACCGCGACGAACCGTGCCGCGTCGACGTACCGACCAGTGGTGAGCTGGGCGATCAACCGCTCGGGCGTGGTGCACCCACGCGTCTTCGCGAGATCGTCACCGGTGATGCCGCTGCAGCGATCGTCGAGTTCGGCGGCGAGCCTGGTCTGCAGCGATCCCGCGACCCGGGACAGGGCTGCGACCGCCTCGATCACCCGCACCAAGCCATCGTCGCTCATCGCCCGCACGTCACGCTCGGGCACCGATGACGGTCGCATGAGCGCCCCGCCCCAGGCCGCCACGACCGCGGCACTCGCGGCACCGAGCAGCGCGAGTGCCGGGGTCGGGATCTGGGAATCGGGCATGAATCCATCGTCCCAAGCCGGAGCTCGAGTGTCGAACATTTCTTCGACATAGCGCCACTTCCAGGGCACCCCAGCCGCACGAGCACCACCTCGGTGCGCACCCGCGGGCTATGGTGAACGAGGAGCAAGGGACGCCACCGACGGGGGAGGACCGCATGCGCGAGATCCAGGGCATCGGCATCGGGCAGGGGGTCGCGGTCGGGCCCGTCGTGCGCATGGCCGAGTCGCTCCCAGAGCCGGAGGACCGAGCGAGCGGGCTCGACGCCTCCCAGGAAGAGGAGCGGGCGCGCGCCTCCCTCGCCGCCGTCGCCGAGGAACTGCAGCGCCGCGGCGCGCGGGCCGGCGGCGCCGCGAAGGACGTCCTCGAGGCGCAGGCCATGATGGCCGGAGACCCGAGCCTCATCGCCGACGTCGTGAAGCGGCTGGCCGAGGACAAGACCGCGGAGCGCGCCGTGTACGAGGCGTTCGCCGCCTTCCGCGAACTGCTCGCCGGCATGGGTGGGTATCTCGGCGAGCGGGCGGCCGACCTCGACGACGTCTCGCAGCGCGTGGTCGCGCACCTGCTCGACGTGCCGGCGCCCGGCGTGCCCGACCCGGGGCATCCCTTCGTCCTCGTCGCGCGCGACCTCGCGCCGGCCGATACCGCGGTGCTCGACCTCGAGCAGGTGCTCGCGCTCGTCACCGTCGACGGCGGCCCGACCTCGCACACCGCGATCCTCGCGCGGGAGCAGTCCATCGTCGCGATCGTGGGCGCCGCCGACGCCGCAGCGCTCGTCGACGGCGAGCAGGTGCTCGTCGACGCCGAGCACGACGTCGTCGTGGTGGCCCCGAGCGAGGCGCAGCTCGCCGAGGCGCACGAACGCATCGCGGCCCGCCGGCTCGCCGCGGAGGCCCCGATCACGCCGGGGGCGCTCGCCGACGGCACCCCCGTGCCGCTCCTCGCGAACCTCGGCTCGGTCGGGGGTGCGGCCGAGGCGCTCCGGCTGGGCGCGGAGGGCGTCGGCCTCTTCCGCACCGAGTTCCTCTTCCTGGACGCCGACCGGGCGCCGAGCGTCGCCGAGCAGCAGGAGCAGTACACGAAGCTGCTCCACGCGTTCGCCGGCAAGAAGGTCGTCGTGCGGGTGCTCGACGCGGGGGCCGACAAGCCCCTCGCGTTCCTGAACCACGCCGAGGAGGAGAATCCCGCGCTCGGGCTCCGCGGCATCCGCGCCCTGCGCCGCTCCGAGCCCGTGCTGCGGGAGCAGCTCATGGCGCTCGCCGCCGCCGACGCCGCGACCGACGCCGAGCTCTGGGTCATGGCGCCGATGATCGCGACGGTCGAGGAGACCCGGTACTTCACCGCCCTGGCCGCAGAGCTCGGCCTCCGTACCGCGGGCGTCATGGTCGAAGTGCCCGCCGCGGCGCTGCTGGCCGAGCGGGTGCTGGAGGCCTGCGCCTTCGCCTCGATCGGCACGAACGACCTCACCCAGTACACGATGGCGGCCGACCGGCTGCTGGGCACCGTCGCCGAGCTGCAGAGCCCGTGGCATCCGGCCGTGCTCCGCCTCATCGCGGAGGTCGGCACCGCGGGAGCGCGCACGGGGACGCCCGTCGGGATCTGCGGCGAGGCCGCCGCCGACCCCCTGCTCGCCGTCGTCCTCGTCGGCCTCGGCGCCACCAGCCTGTCGATGTCGCCGTCGGCGCTCGCCGACGTGCGCGCCTCGCTCGCGCGCTACCGCCCGGAGGATGCCCGGGTCATCGCCGAGGCGGCGCTGGCCGCCGAGGGGGCGGCCGAGGCCAAGCAGGCGGCCAGCGCCGCCGCCGAGGCGGTGCGGGGCTCGGTTGGCGATTCGCCCGCGAGTGGTCTACAGTAGATCCTTGGTGTTCTGCACCTGCGCTGCGGCATGCGCCGACAGGGCGTCAGAGGCGCGGAACCATCGCACGACCGACCACCTTTACCCCAAGCGATAGTGAGGCTATGGCCAAGAAAGACGGTGTCATCGAGATCGAGGGCTCGGTCATCGAGGCGCTCCCGAACGCAATGTTCCGCGTCGAGCTGACCAACGGCCACAAGGTCCTGGCCCACATCTCCGGCAAGATGCGGCAGCACTACATCCGCATCCTCCCGGAGGACCGCGTGATCGTGGAGCTGAGCCCCTACGACCTGACCCGCGGGCGCATCGTCTACCGCTACAAGTAAAGACTGTCGGAAAGTAACGGCCCGCGGCATCCCGCGGGTACGAGGACAGCGAATCGAAGGAAACATCCCTCATGAAGGTGAACCCCAGCGTCAAGCCGATCTGCGATCACTGCAAGGTGATCCGCCGCCACGGCCGCGTCATGGTCATCTGCAAGTCGAACCCGCGCCACAAGCAGCGCCAGGGCTGACCTGCGGCGGTCCGTGCCGCGCACGGATCCGCGACAACTGAACACGGCAGTGCCAGAACCCGCCGCCCGATGACTCGGGAGCGGGGGACACCTCGGGAGGAGGCCCGGGCACCGGCACTGCTTCACACCTCCACTCACTCACAGGAGAAGCCACCATGGCACGTCTGGCAGGAGTCGACATCCCGCGCGAGAAGCGCGTGGAGATCGCACTGACCTACATCTACGGCGTCGGCCGCACCCGTGCGCTGCAGACGCTCGCGGACACCGGCATCGACGGCAACATCCGCGTCAAGGACCTCAGCGACGACCAGCTCGTCGCGCTGCGCGACTACATCGAGGGCAACTACAAGGTGGAGGGTGACCTTCGCCGCGAGGTCGCCGCCGACATCCGCCGCAAGGTCGAGATCGGCTCGTACGAGGGCCTCCGCCACCGTCGCGGCCTTCCGGTCCGCGGCCAGCGCACCAAGACCAACGCTCGTACCCGCAAGGGCCCGAAGCGCACCGTCGCCGGCAAGAAGAAGGCCGGCCGCAAGTAACCGCTTGTCGCCAGATCTAGGAGATTTCGAACATGGCAGCACCCAAGGCGGCTACTCGCAAGCCGCGCAAGAAGGAAAAGAAGAACATCGCCGTGGGCCAGGCCCACATCAAGTCGACGTTCAACAACACGATCGTCTCGATCACCGACACCAACGGTGCCGTGATCAGCTGGGCCTCCTCCGGTGGCGTCGGCTTCAAGGGCTCGCGCAAGTCGACCCCGTTCGCCGCGCAGCTGGCCGCCGAGTCGGCCGCCCGCCAGGCGCAGGAGCACGGCATGAAGAAGGTCGACGTCTTCGTCAAGGGCCCGGGCTCGGGTCGTGAGACCGCCATCCGCTCGCTCCAGGCCGCGGGCCTCGAGGTCGGCAGCATCAACGACGTGACGCCCCAGGCGCACAACGGCTGCCGCCCGCCGAAGCGCCGTCGCGTCTGACCCTCCGTCCCCGCCCCCGGGCGGCGCCCCCGTGGCGTCGCCCGGGGTGCGGGCCGTTCTCTCACAACTCAAGATCCTTCAAGAACTGCTCGGTGTCATATAGCGGACACCCTGCCGAAAGGAATCCACAGTGCTGATCGCACAGCGCCCGACGCTCACCGAAGAGAACATCTCGGAGTTCCGTTCGCGGTTCGTGATCGAGCCCCTCGAGCCGGGCTTCGGTTACACCCTGGGCAACTCGCTCCGTCGCACCCTCCTCTCCTCGATCCCGGGGGCGGCCGTCACGAGCATCCGCATCGACGGCGTGCTGCACGAGTTCTCGACCGTGCCCGGCGTCAAGGAGGATGTCACCGAGATCATCCTCAACATCAAGAACCTGGTCGTCTCCAGCGAGCACGACGAGCCCATCACCGCCTACCTGCGCAAGCAGGGCGCCGGTGAGGTCACCGCCGCCGACATCTCGGCCCCGGCCGGTGTCGAGGTGCACAACCCCGAGCTCGTCATCGCGACCCTGAACGACTCGGCGAAGTTCGAGCTCGAGCTCACCATCGAGCGCGGCCGCGGCTACGTGTCGGCCCAGCAGAACCGCAACGAGTACAGCGAGGCGGGCCAGATCCCGATCGACTCGATCTACTCGCCGGTGCTGAAGGTCACCTACCGCGTCGAGGCCACCCGTGCCGGCGAGCGCACCGACTTCGACCGCCTCGTGGTCGACGTCGAGTCGAAGCCGGCCATCTCGCCGCGCGACGCGATCGCCTCGGCCGGCCGCACGCTGGTCGAGCTGTTCGGTCTCGCCCGCGAGCTGAACACCGCGGCCGAGGGCATCGAGATCGGCCCCGCGCCGGTCGATGCCGTGCTCTCGAGCGAGCTCTCGATCCCGATCGAGGACCTCGACCTCTCGGTGCGCAGCTACAACTGCCTGAAGCGCGAGGGCATCAACACGGTGTCCGAGCTCGTCGCCCTGTCGGAGTCGCAGCTCATGAACATCCGCAACTTCGGCCAGAAGTCGGTCGACGAGGTCAAGGACAAGCTCACGGAGATGGGGCTGGCCCTCAAGGACTCGGTTCCCGGCTTCGACGGCGCCCACTTCTACACGGGCTTCGACGACGAGAACTAAGCGGTAGCGCCGCCCTAACCCCCCAAGTACTGGAGACAACGAATCATGCCGAAGCCCACCAAGGGCCCCCGCCTCGGAGGCGGCCCCGCGCACGAGCGGCTGCTGCTCGCGAACCTCGCCGCCGCGCTGTTCACGCACAAGTCGATCACGACGACCGAGACCAAGGCCAAGCGCCTGCGTCCGCTCGCCGAGCGCCTGATCACCTTCGCGAAGCGGGGCGACCTGCACGCCCGTCGTCGCGTGCTCGCCGTCATCGGCGACAAGTCGGTCGTCCACGAGCTGTTCGCGGTCATCGCGCCGCAGGTCGCCGACCGTGAGGGCGGCTACACCCGCATCACGAAGATCGGCAACCGCAAGGGCGACAACGCGCCCATGGCGGTCATCGAGCTCGTGCTCGAGCCGGTCGTGAAGAAGCAGCGCGCGGCGAAGCCCGCCGCCGAGACGGCCCCGGCCGCCCCGGTCGAGGAGCCGGCCGAGGAGGCCGCCGCCGAGACCGAGGCTCCCGCCGAGGAGACCGCCGAGACCGAGGCTCCGGCCGAGGAGCAGGCGGAGACCGCTGAGGCCGAGGCCAAGTAACCTCAGCACCCCGTTCGACGGGCCCCGATGCATCGCGCATCGGGGCCCGTCGTCGTCTGAGGCGGCTCGCGCGGCTGCTCGCCCGTCGGCGGGGCAGGATGCGTGGTCGCCCTAAGCTGGAGGACATGGCGAGCACGCGGGATCGGACGGAGCTCGTGCGGCTGCGCCTCGGCATCGCCTACGACGGCGGCGGCTTCGCCGGCTGGAGCACGCAGCCGGGACTGCGCACCGTGCAGGGCGTCGTCGAGCAGGCTCTCGGCACCCTCTTCCGCCGCACCGGCACCGCGCCGCGGCTGACCGTGGCCGGCCGCACCGACGCCGGCGTGCACGCCCTCGGGCAGGTCGCCCACTTCGACGTCGAGCCCGAGGCCCTCGCTGCGGTCACGAAGCCGCGCCGCGGCGACGCCGACTCCGCGGATGCCCCGGATCCGGCCGCCGTGCTGCTGCGCCGGCTCACCGGCATCCTGGGCGCGGCCGAGGCGGACGTCGTGGTGCGCTCCGCGGCCATCGCGCCGGCGGGGTTCGACGCGCGCTTCTCCGCGGTGTGGCGCCGCTACGAGTACCGCATCGCCGACGGCGCCGCGCTGAAGGACCCGCTCGCGCGCAACCGCACGGTCTGGCTGCCGCGCACGCTCGACGCGGCGGCGATGGATGCCTCGGCGCGCTCGCTCGTGGGGCTGCACGACTTCGCCGCCTTCTGCAAGCCCCGGCCCGAGGCGACGACGATCCGCACGCTGCAGGCCTTCGGCTGGGCGCGCGACGCGGACGGCGTGCTCGTGGCGCGGCTGCAGGCCGATGCGTTCTGCCACTCGATGGTGCGCGCGCTGGTCGGCTCGAGCGCGGCCGTGGGGGAGGGGCGGCTCGATGCGGCGGATCCCGCGGCGCTCCTCGCCGCGGCCGAGCGCACGAGCGCGTTCAAGGTGATGCCGGCGAAGGGGCTCGTGCTCACCGAGGTCGGCTACCCGCCCGACGAGGAGCTCGCGGCGCGAGCCGAGCAGACCCGGGCCCGCCGCGAATTGCGGGTCGACGGGGTCGTCGGCTAAACTCTCCCTTTGGTGCCACGGCGCTGGCCTTCGGGTCGACCCCGGGTATCCGAAGCTGAGCCCTCCACCGGGGCGTTCACGCGCATCGCGCACGAACACCCCACCGGAGCGGGATTCACGAACCTCTCACTCGATACAGAAAGCAGCACTCCCGTGACGCGTACGTACACCCCGAAGCAGAGCGAGATCCAGCGCGACTGGCTCGTCATCGACGCCGCCGACATCGTGCTCGGCCGCCTCGCCAGCCACTCCGCCGCCCTGCTCCGCGGCAAGCACAAGGCGATCTTCGCCAACCACGTCGACACCGGCGACTTCGTCATCATCATCAACGCCGAGAAGGTGGCCCTCACCGGCCAGAAGCTCGAGCAGAAGAAGGCCTACCGCCACTCGGGCTACCCGGGCGGCCTCAAGGCCGTCGGGTACGCCGAACTCCTCGAGAAGAACCCCGTCCGCGCCGTCGAGAAGGCGATCCGCGGCATGCTCCCGAAGAACTCGCTCGGTCGGGCCCAGCTCAAGAAGCTGAAGGTCTACGCCGGCCCGGAGCACCCGCACGCGGCTCAGCAGCCGAAGCCGTACACCCTCACCCAGGTCGCGCAGTAAGCGCCCCCTCGACTTCTCGAAAAGGACTCATTACCACCATGGCGAAGATCGCAGACCAGATCGACCAGGCTCCCGAGAGCTACACGACCGAGAGCGCCGCGGCTGAGGCCCCCGCCGCCGCCCGCCCCGTGCTGAACGTCTCGGGCGCGGCCGTCGGTCGCCGCAAGCAGGCCATCGCGCGCGTGCGCGTCGTCCCGGGTGCCGGCGGCATCAAGGTGAACGGCCGCGAGTTCGCGGACTACTTCCCGAACAAGCTCCACCAGCAGCTCATCACCGACCCCTTCACCGTGCTCGAGCTCAACGGCTCGTACGACGTGATCGCCCGCATCACCGGCGGCGGCCCCTCGGGCCAGGCCGGCGCGCTGCGTCTCGCGATCGCTCGCGCGCTCAACGAGATCGACCGCGAGAACAACCGCCCGACCCTGAAGAAGGCCGGCTTCCTCACGCGCGACGCCCGCGTCATCGAGCGCAAGAAGGCCGGTCTCAAGAAGGCGCGCAAGGCTCCGCAGTTCTCGAAGCGTTAATCGCTTCGCCGGACTTTCCGCATGCCTCGGCTATTCGGAACCGACGGGGTCCGGGGCCTGGCCAACCGTGAACTCACGGCTGACCTGGCCCTGGGCCTCGCTCAGGCGGCTGCTGCCGTCCTCACCCAGGGACGCCACGCGGAGGAGAACCGCGCGGCCGGGCGACGTCCCGTTGCCGTCGTCGCACGCGACCCTCGCGTCTCGGGTGAATTCCTCACCGCCGCCGTCGCGGCGGGCCTCGCCTCGAGCGGGGTCGACGTCCTCGACGCGGGCGTGATCCCGACCCCGGCGACCGCGTTCCTTATCGACTCGATCGACGCCGACTTCGGCGTGATGATCTCCGCGTCGCACAACCCGGCCCCCGACAACGGCATCAAGTTCTTCTCGTTCGGCGGCACGAAGCTCCCCGACGAGGTCGAGGACCGCATCGAGGGCTATCTCGGCAAGCAGAAGCTCGCCCCCGTCGGTGACGGCGTCGGCCGCATCCGCCGTTTCGCCGACGCTGAGGACCGCTACGTCGTGCACCTGCTCGGCACGCTGCCGCACCGCCTCGACGGGCTCAAGGTCGTGCTCGACTGCGCCCACGGCGCCGCCGCCGGCGTCTCCCCGGAGACGTTCCGCGACGCGGGCGCCGAGGTGATCGTCATCGGCGCCGACCCCGACGGCATCAACATCAACGACGGCGTCGGCTCGACGCACCTCGGGCCCCTGCAGGCCGCCGTCGTCGAGCACGGCGCCGACCTCGGCATCGCGCACGACGGCGACGCCGACCGCTGCCTCGCCGTCGACGCCGAGGGCAACATCGTCGACGGCGACCGCATCATGGCGATCCTCGCGGTGTCGATGAAGGAGCGCGGCAAGCTCGTCGACGACACCCTCGTCGTGACCGTCATGTCGAACCTGGGCCTGAAGCGCGCGATGGCCGAGCACGGCATCCGCATCGTCGAGACCAAGGTCGGCGACCGCTACGTCCTCGAGGAGCTCACGGCCGGCGGCTACGCCCTCGGCGGCGAGCAGTCGGGGCACGTGATCATGAGTGAGTTCGCGACCACCGGCGACGGCGTGCTCACCGGCCTGCACCTCGCGGCCGAGGTCGCGCGCACGGGCAAGTCGCTCGCGGAGCTCGCCTCGGTGATGCGCGTGTACCCGCAGGTGCTCGTGAACGTCCGCGACGTCGACCACCACGCGCTGCACGACAGCGCCGGCATCGCCGCGGCGGTCGCCGCCGCCGAGGCCGAGCTCGGCGACTCCGGTCGCGTGCTGCTGCGCCCGAGCGGCACCGAGCCCATGGTGCGCGTCATGGTCGAGGCGGCCGAGCAGGCCGAGGCCGACCGGCACGCGGCCGCGCTCGCCGAGGTCGTGAGCGTCGAGCTCGCGCGCTGATCCGCACCGTGCGGGTGCCGACGAGGCATCCGGAGCCGGCATCGCGAATCGCCCGTTCCCCGAGTGGGCGGGCGATTCGGCGTTCCGACGTGCGGGCCGCGCTCAGAGCTTGCGCAGCAGGACGCTCGACACGGTGTGGTCGGCGCTCTTGCGCAGCACGAGCGAGGCCCGGGAGCGGGTCGGGCGCACGTTCTGCAGCAGGTTCGGCTCGTTGATCGCGTGCCAGATCTCCCGGGCGCGCTGACGTGCCTCCTCCTCGGAGAGGGCGGCGTAGCGGTGGAAGTACGATCGCGGGTTCGCGAAGGCGCCCCGTTGCAGCTTGAGGAAGCGCTCCTCGTACCAGCGGGCGATGTCGCTCGTGCGCGCGTCGACGTAGATCGTGAAGTCGAAGAGGTCGCTCACGGCGAGGCGATGGCCGGGCCCGGGCGGCTGCAGCACGTTCAAACCCTCGACGATGAGCACGTCGGGCCGCCGCACGGTGATCTGCGCGTCGGGCACGATGTCGTAGGCGAGGTGCGAGTAGAACGGGGCGCGCACTTCGGCGGCGCCGGCCTTCACCTCGCTCACGAAGCGCAGCAGGGCGCGCCGGTCGTACGACTCCGGGAAGCCCTTCCGCGCCATCAGCCCGCGCCGTTCGAGCTCCGCGTTCGGGAAGAGGAAGCCGTCGGTGGTCACGAGCTCGACCCGGGGCGTGTGCTCCCAGCGGGCGAGGAGCTCGCGGAGCAGACGCGCGATCGTCGACTTGCCGACCGCGACCGAGCCGGCCACGCCGATGACGAACGGAGTCGGGGCGAACTGCTCGCGGAGGAACTCGCTCGTCACCTTGTGCAGCGCCTTCGTGCCGCCGACGTAGAGGTTCAGCAGTCGCGACAGCGGCAGGTACACCTCGGCGACCTCGCGGGGGTCGAGCGGCTCGCCGAGCCCGCGCAGTTGCACGAGCTCGGTCTCCTGGAGCGGTGAGGGCATCGACGGCGCGAGCGCAGCCCAGTCGGAGCGGTCGAGCTCGATGAACGGCGACAGCTGCGGGGCGTTCGACGCGGCGTGATGCTGGTCCGGCACCCGCACAGTCTAGTGAGGGGCGCGGTCGGCGCCCGACCGTGCGGCGCTCGTCCAGGATCTCGCCGCTAGGATCGTGCGCATGTGTGGAATCGTCGGATACGTGGGCGCCCGTTCGAGCGTCGACGTCCTCATGGGTGGCCTGCGCCGCCTGGAATACCGTGGCTACGACTCGGCCGGGGTGGCCATCATCGGCGCCGAGGGCGAGCTCGCCACGGCGAAGCGCGCCGGCAAGCTGAAGGTCCTCGCCGACGCCCTGGAGCAGCAGCCCCTCGAAGCGGGCGGCACCGGCATCGGGCACACCCGCTGGGCCACGCACGGCGGCCCCACCGACGCGAACGCGCACCCGCACCTCGCCGACGAGGGCCGGCTCGCGCTCATCCACAACGGCATCATCGAGAACTTCTCCGAGCTGAAGCAGGAACTGCTCGACGAGGGCTTCAGCTTCGCCTCCGAGACCGACACCGAGGTCGCGGCGGTGCTGCTCGGCCGCGAGGTGCGCCGCACCGGCGACCTGCGCGCCGCGTTCCGCGCGACCGTGCAGCGGCTCGAGGGCGCGTTCACGCTCCTCGCCGTGCACCGCGACGAGCCTGGGCTCGTCGTCGGCGCGCGCCGCAACTCGCCGCTCGTGCTGGGTCTCGGCGAGGGCGAGAACTTCCTCGGCTCCGACGTCGCCGCCTTCGTGGAGTTCACGAAGCGCGCCGTCGCGATCGGCCAGGACCAGATCGTCGAGCTCACCGCCGACGAGGTGCGCGTCACCGACTTCGAGGGTGCACCGGTCGAGGTCGAACCCTTCGAGGTCGCCTGGGACGCGTCCGCCGCCGAGAAGGGCGGCTGGTCCTCGTTCATGCGCAAGGAGGTGGCCGAGCAGCCCGACGCCGTCGCGAACACCGTGCGCGGCCGTATCGCCGACGAGCAGGTCGTCATCCCCGAGCTCGAGGCGCTCGGCGACGAGGAGCTGCGGGCCGTCCGCCGCATCACGATCGTCGCCTGCGGCACGGCCTCCTACGCGGGCCTTGTCGCGAAGTACGCGATCGAGCAGTGGGCGCGGGTGCCCGTCGAGGTCGAGCTGAGCCACGAGTTCCGCTACCGCGAGCCGGTCATCGAGCAGGACACCCTCGTCCTCTCGATCAGCCAGTCCGGCGAGACGATGGACACGCTGATGGCCGTGAAGTACGCCCGCGAGATGGGTGCGAAGACGGTCTCGGTCTGCAACACCCAGGGCGCGACCATCCCGCGCGAGTCCGACGCGGTCGTCTACACGCACGCGGGGCCCGAGGTCGCCGTGGCGTCGACGAAGGCGTTCGTCGCGCAGATCACCGCGCTGTACCTCTTCGGCCTGCACCTCGCGCGCGTGCGCGGCACCCTGACCGCCGGCGAGCTCGCCGTGCAGCTGCACGAGCTGCAGGCGGTGCCCGAGAAGCTCGCCTCGGTGCTCGAGGAGTCCGAGAAGGTCGCGCAGCTCGCGCACTGGATGGCCGACACGCGCTCGGTGCTCTTCCTCGGCCGCCACGTCGGCTACCCGATCGCCCTCGAGGGCGCGCTGAAGCTCAAGGAGCTCGCGTACATCCACGCCGAGGGCTTCGCCGCCGGCGAGCTGAAGCACGGGCCGATCGCCCTGATCGAGCCCGGTCAGCCGGTGTTCGTCGTGGTGCCGAGCCCGCGCCACCCGAACAGCCTGCACCCGAAGGTCGTCTCGAACATCCAGGAGATCCGCGCTCGCGGCGCCCGCGTCATCGCGATCGCCGAGGCCGGCGACGCGGCCGTGCTGCCCTTCGCCGACGAGGTCATCCGCATCCCGCTCGCCGCGCCGCTCTTCGAGCCGCTGCTCGCGGTCGTGCCGCTGCAGGTGTTCGCGATGGAGCTCGCGCAGGCCAAGGGCCTCGACGTGGACCAGCCGCGGAACCTCGCGAAGTCCGTGACGGTGGAGTGACCGGGAGCGCATGAACGACGGGGGCTGTGTGAGCGACGGAGCACGCGAATGATCGCGGGCATCGGCATCGACGTGGTCGATCTCGACCGCTTCGAGCGGTCGATCCGTCGCACCCCGGCCCTCGTCGAACGCCTGTTCGCCGAGAGCGAACGTGGCCGCTCGCCGCGCTCGCTCGCCGCGCGCTTCGCGGCGAAGGAGGCGCTCATCAAGGCCCTCGGCGGGCACGCGGTCCTGCGCTGGCAGGAGATGCGGGTCGTGCAGGATGCCGACGGCAACCCGGGCTTCGAGGTCACCGGCGGGCTCGCCGCGCACCTCGACGCCCTCGGCATCGACACGCTGCACCTCTCGATGAGCCACGACGCGGGCATCGCGAGCGCCTTCGTGGTGCTCGAACGGAGCGGGGGAGCGGGCGGATGACGGAGCGACCCTTCCGCGAGGCGCTCATCGACCTCGACGCCGTGACCGCGAACGTGCGCACGCTCGCCGAGCGGCTCGGCGGCACGGCGGTGATGGCGGTCGTGAAGGCCGACGCCTACGGCCACGGCGCGGTGCCCGTCGCCCGCGCAGCGCTCGCCGGCGGAGCCGCCTGGCTGGGCACCGCCGACCTCGGCGAGGCCTTCGAGCTGCGCGCCGCCGGCATCGACGCGCCCATCCTCGCCTGGCTGCACGACCCGGGCGCCGATTTCGGCCCCGCGATCACGGCCGGCATCGACCTCGGGCTCTCCGCCGAGGCGCAGCTGCACCGGGCCGCGGACGCCGCGCGCGCGGCCGGCCGCCCCGCGGCGGTGCACCTGAAGATCGACACGGGCCTCAGCCGCAACGGCGTGCAGCCCGACGAGTGGGCCGGCGCCGTCGCCGCGGCCGCCGCGCTCGAACGGGCGGGCCTCGTCCGCATCCGCGGCGTCTTCAGCCACCTCGCGAACACCTCCGCCGAGGCCGACGCCGCCCAGCTCGCCGCCTTCGAGCGCGCGCTCGCCGTGGCCGGCGAGGCGGGCCTGCGGCCCGAGCTCCGGCACATCGCCTCGACCGCCGGGGCGCTCACCCGCCCGGAGGCCCGCTACGACCTCGTCCGGCTCGGCATCGCCTGCTACGGCATCCCGCCCTTCGCCGACGGCACGAGCTCGGCCGAGCTGGGCCTCGTGCCGGTGATGACCCTCCGCGGCCGGGTCGCCGCGGTGCGGCGAATCGCCGCGGGCGACGGGGTCTCCTACGGGCACACCTGGCGCGCGGAACGCCCGACCACGCTCGCGCTCGTCCCGCTCGGCTACGCCGACGGCATCCCCCGGCAGGCCTCCGGCCGCGGCGAGGTGCTGCTGGCGGGCGCCCGCCGCCCCGTCGTGGGCCGGATCGCGATGGACCAGTTCCTCGTCGACGTCGGCGACGACGCGGTCGAGGTCGGCGACGAGGTCGTGCTCTTCGGCGACCCGGCGACCGGTGCCCCCTCGGCCGACGACTGGGGCGTCGCCGCCGACACGATCGGCTACGAGATCGTCACCCGGATCGGCCCGCGCGTCCCGCGCGGCTACCTCGGCGGCGCGTGATGCGGCTCGAGATCGCCGACACCGAGCAGATGGAGGCCTTCGGCCGCCGGCTCGGCGCCGTGCTGCGCGCGGGCGACCTCGTGCTGCTCACCGGCCCGCTCGGGGCCGGCAAGACGACGCTCACCCGGGGGATCGGCGAGGGCCTCGGCATCCGCGGTCCCGTGCAGAGCCCGACCTTCGTGCTCGCCCGCACCCACCCGAGCCTCGTCGGCGGCGCGCCGCTCGTGCACGTCGACGCGTACCGGCTGAGCGACGCACTCGAGCTCGACGACCTCGACCTCGACTTCGACGGCTCCGTCGTCGTGGCGGAGTGGGCCGCCGGCCTCGTCGACGAGTCGCACCCGGCCTGGCTCGAGGTCGTCATCGAACGGCGCACCGGCGCCGACGCCGAGCCGTCGGCCGAGCTCGACCTCGAGGCCGACGAGCCCCGCACGCTCACCCTGCGCGGCCCCCTCCTCGAACGAATTCAGGAACATCCGGCGGATACGCGCGAGGAGTTGGCGCACCCGGGCCCGGATTCCGCGGATGCCGATCGGGCCGCTCCTGAGTTGCGCGAGGGACGGGGCGAATAGGCTGGAGGCATGCTCCTCGCCATCGACACCTCGGCCGGCACGAGCGTCGCCGTGGTCGATCGCGACGGCGGCGTGCTCGACCAGCGCGGCACCGCCGATGCGATGCGGCACGCCGAGGTCATCGGCGAGCTCATCGCCGAGACGCTCGCGGCCGCGGGCGTCGCCCCCGCGCAGCTCTCCGGCGTCGCGGTCGGCATGGGGCCCGGCCCGTACACGGGCCTCCGGGTCGGCATCGCCGCCGCACGCGCCTTCGCGATCGGCATCGGCCGCCCGCTGGTTCCCGTGCCGAGCCACGACGCCGTCGCCTGGGCGCACCTCGGCGCGGGCGGGGCATCCGCCCTGCAGGTCGTGACCGACGCGCGCCGCCGCGAACTCGCCGTCTCCGAGTACCTCGGGCTCGACGCCGACGGCCTGCCGGTGCGCACCGCCGGCCCCGTGCTCGTGCCGCGCGACGAGGTGCCCGCCTTCGACGGCGTGCGGATCGACGCGGCCGAGGTGCCGGCCGGCGGCATCGGCATGCTCGCCGAGCTGGCCTTCGCGGCCCGCCGCCTGCCCCTCGCCGACGACACGGCGATCTACCTGCGCGAGCCCGACGTCACGCCGTCGGCCGGCAAGCGGGTGACCCCGTGAGCGTGCTGCTCCGCCGCGCCCGCCCGAGCGATCTCGGCGCGATCATGCGCCTCGAGCGCGACACCTTCACCGAGGACGCCTGGCCCGAGGACGCGATGCGCCGCGAGCTCGCGAGCGAGCACGGCTTCTACCTGGTCGCCGTCGACGGGGAGGCCGAGGCGGATGCCGCGCCCGACGCCGTGTACGGCTACGCGGGGCTGCTCGCACCGCGGGGGAGCGGGCAGGGCGACATCCAGACGATCGCCGTCGAGCCCGCGCATCGGGGCACCGGCCTGGGCCGCGTGCTCATGCAGGCGCTCATCGCCGAGGCGCGTCGCCGCGACGCGGTGCAGGTTTTCCTCGAGGTCCGCGCCGACAACCCCGTGGCCCGCGGCCTCTACACCTCGCTCGGCTTCACGGAGCTCGGCGTGCGGCCCCGCTACTACCGGAACGGCGTCGACGCGGTGCTGATGCGCCTCGAGGTGCCCGAGCCCGTCACCCGCCCGGCCGATTCCCGGCCCGCCGACCCGATCGAGGAGGCCCAGTCGTGAACCGCAGCGCCCCGCTCGTGCTCGGCATCGAGACGAGCTGCGACGAGACCGGCGTCGGCATCGTCCGCGGCACCGAGCTGCTCGCGAACACGATCGCCTCCTCGATGGACGAGCACGCCAGGTACGGCGGCGTCGTGCCCGAGGTCGCCGCGCGGGCGCACCTCGAAGCGCTCGAGCCGACGATCCGGCAGGCGCTCGCCGAGGCATCCGTCTCCCTCGACGAGCTCGACGCGGTCGCGGTCACGAGCGGGCCGGGGCTCGCCGGCGCGCTCATGGTCGGCGTGGGCGCCGCGAAGGCGCTCGCCGTCTCGCTGGGCGTGCCGATCTACGCGGTGAACCACCTCGTCGGGCATGTCGGCGCCGATCTGCTCGACACGGCGGCCCCGCTCGAGACGCCCACGATCGCGCTGCTCGTCTCGGGCGGGCACACCTCGCTGCTGCTCGTGCGCGACCTCGTCTCCGACGTGGAGCTGCTCGGCGAGACCATCGACGACGCGGCCGGCGAGGCCTTCGACAAGGTGGCCCGGCTGCTCGGCCTGCCCTACCCGGGCGGCCCCGAGATCGATCGCGCCGCGGTCGGCGGGGACCCCGCCGCCATCCGCTTCCCCCGCGGCCTGACGAAGCCGAAGGACCTCGAGCGCCACCGCTACGACTTCAGCTTCTCGGGCCTCAAGACCGCGGTCGCCCGCTGGGTCGAGCAGCGCGAGGCCGCCGGCGAGCCCGTGCCGGTCGCCGATGTCGCGGCGAGCTTCCGCGAGGCCGTCGTCGACGTGCTGACCGCGAAGGCCGTCGACGCGTGCCGCGAGCTCGGCGTCCCGCGCCTGCTGCTCGGCGGCGGCGTCATCGCGAACGCCCGGCTGCGCGAGCTGGCCGCCGAGCGCGCCGCGGCGGCCGGCATCGAGCTGCGCATCCCGCCGCTCTCGCTCTGCACCGACAACGGCGCGATGATCGCGGCGCTCGGCGCGCAGCTCATCATGGGCGGGCACGAGCCGTCGACGCTCGGCTTCGGCGCCGACTCGACGCTGCCGGTCACCGAGATCCAGGCCTGACCGGGCGGCGCGCTGGCGCCCTCGCGCCGGGGAATGGCCCGCGCTAGGCTTGGCGCAGAGGCCGGATGCCTCGGGGGGAACTGCGCCTGAAGCGGCGCGACCGGGCAGCCGAGCACGAGGAGGGCCAGCGATGAGCGATCCCAGGCAGAACTCCGACCCGGCGTTCACGCCGGCGTCGGCCGACTTCGGCATGGCGACCTCGGCGACGCCACCCGAGGACCCGATCGTTCCCAACTACGTCGACCAGGAGTCGCGCATCCCGGCGCCGGCCAAGACGAACACCCTCGCGGTCGTGTCGCTGGTCGCCTCGCTCGCGGGTCTGCTCACCGGGTTCGGCTTCATCGTCGGCATCATCTGCGGCCACATCTCGCTCAGCCAGATCAAGCAGCGAGGCGAGGAGGGCCGCGGCGCGGCGCTCGCCGGCACCATCATCGGCTACGTCGGCGTCGCGCTCTCGGTCATCGCCATCATCGTCGTCATCGTCGTGGTGGCGGCCGCCGCCACGATGTCCAACGTCAGCGTCAGCGGCTGAGCCGCCGCAGATCCCGACCCCAGCCGTCCCGCGCTCCGCGCGCGACACGAGAGGCACGCACATGAGCGACCAGAACACCCCGCAGACCCCGGCCGAGCCCGAGCCGAGCGCCGCCGGCACCCCCGAGGTGCCCTCGGCGCCCGAGCCGCCGGCCTCGCCCGAGCCGCCTGCGACGCCCGCCGCGCCCGAGCCCCCGGCGGCTCCGACGCCGCCGTCGTACGGTGCGCCCGAGGCCCCGGCGCCCGAGGCTCCGGCGTACGGCGCCCCGCAGCCGCCCGCCGCCGCCCCGGCTCCGCCGGCGTACGGCCAGCCGCAGCAGCCCTACGGCCAGCAGCCCTACGGCCAGCAGCAGCCCTACGGCCAGCAGCAGTACGCGCAGCAGCCCGGCTACGGGCAGCAGCCCGGCTACGGGCAGCAGCCCTACGGCCAGCAGCCCGGCTACGCCGCGTACGCCCCGGCCCCGGCGGCGCCCACGCCCACGCTCAGCATCATCTCGATGATCGGCGGCATCCTCGGCCTGCTGGGCAGCCTGTTCTACGGCTTCGGCGCGCTCTTCTCGATCGCGGCCATCGTGCTCGGCTTCCTCGGCCGCAAGAAGGAGCCGGCGGCCAAGGGCTTCTGGCTCACCGGCCTCATCACCGGCTTCGTGGGCATCGCGATCGGCCTGCTCTGGGTCATCGGCATCGTGATCTTCTTCATCGTGCTCGCCGCGTCGACCAGTAGCTACCCGTACTGATCGGAATCGCCCTGTCCGAATCGAACGATCGTTCGGGGGACCCGTCGGACGACGGGACCCCCGAGCGCTTCGACCCCACGCGGCCGCTCGCGCCCTACGAGCCGGCCGAGCCGACCTTCCGCGGCGAGCCCGCCGTGCGCGAGGCCCTCGGCGGCGCGACCGGGCGCCGGCGCCGCCCCGACGACGAAGGCGCGGCTGGCGCACCGGCGGCGGAGCCGCGCCGGCTCGACGAGCCGCCGACCGCGATCGAGCAGCGCGAGTACGAGGTGCCCGTCGACACCGGGCAGCTGCGCTCGCTCTCGACTGGGCAGCTGCTGCTCGTGCATCGGCCGCCCCTGCCCGAACCGGTCGAGCACGTCGACGTCGCCGACGATGACGACGCGCAGCGGCGGGTCTACAGCTGGATCTCGGTGATCACCGGCACGATCGGCGGCATCGCCTCGCTCTTCGTGGGCTGGATGCTGCCCGTCTCGCTCGCCGCGATCGTCTTCGGCGTGCTCGGCCTCCGCCGCGAGGAGCACGGTCGCACGCTCGCCTTCGCGGGCATCGGCACCGGCCTCGGCGGGCTCGTGTTCTCGGCCGTGTGGATCGGCTACTACGCGATCGTCTTCGGCGCGCTCCCGCGCTGAGGCCCGGCGGCCCGGCTCAGTCGGCGCGTTCGACGAGCAGCGCGACGTGCCGACCGGCCTCGCGCGTCAGGATGATCGTCGCCGAGGCCGCACCCGAGAGCTTCAGCCGGGTGCGCAGCGCCGCCGGGTCCACGTCGACCCCGCGCTTCTTGATCTCGAGCGTGCCGACGCCGCGGCTTGCGAGCTCGCGGCGCAGCTGCCGCTCCTCGGCGGGCAGCCGTTCCAGCACCCGGAACGCGCGGGCGAACGGCGTCTCGACCAGGCGGTCGCCGCTCAGGTAGGCGATGCCGTCGGAGAGCATCCGCGCGTCCAGCGAGCGGGCGAGGTCGCCGATCAGCCGGGCCCGGATGACGCTGCCGTCCGGCTCGTAGACGTAGCCGCCGAGCTCGCCGACGGGCTCGTCGGGGCTGTCGGCCGCGGCGGTGAGCTCGTGCGCGGTGCCGCCCCGGATGACGAGGGCCGCACGGCCGACGCCCGGCCGGGCGAGCGCGCCGAGCCAGACGGCGAGCTCCACGACGTCGCCGTCGACCGAGACCCACTGCGCCTCGGCGCCCGCCGGGATCACCCCGCGGTCGGTGCCGGGCCCGAGCTTCACGCCCACGGGGAGCCGGTCGGCGAGCCCGAAGGCGAAGTCGAGGGGCGGGGAGTAGTCGGAGGCATCCGCCAGCCGTCGCGTGCTGCCGCCCGAGGTGACCCGGCGCGCCGGGTCGAGCCACGCGCCACCGATGCCGCCGAGGGCGACCTCCTCGGCGCGCGCGTGCAGCACGGTGGCCTGCGGGAACGGGGTCAGGTTGTACGCGGCGATCGCGGCGGTCACCTCGTCGGCGTCCGCCGCGGTGACCTCGAGGTCGATCGCGGCGAGGGCGAGGGCGTCGCCGCCGATGCCGCAGCCGAGGTCGGCGACGTGCGAGATGCCCGCGCGGGCGAAGCGGCCGGCGTGCAGCGCCGCCACGTTCAGCCGCGTCGCCTGTTCGAGGCCGGGCTCGGTGAAGAGCATGCGCGAGGCGAACTCGCCGAACTTCGCCCGCCCCTTCGCGCGCAGCCGGGCCTGACTCAGCACGGCCGCCACGAGGGCGGGGGCGTGGCCCTGCTTGCGCAGTGCCGCGACGGTCTTCACGACGTCGGCCTTCGCGTCCCACTCACCGATCGAATCGAGGAGGCGGAGCCCCTCCGGCGACAGCAGTTCCACGAGTTCGGCGCGATCCACCCGGCCACGCTAGCACCCGCGGTTCCCCCCACACCCGCTCCAGGAGCGAGCTGCACGACGATTCGGGCGGCGCGCCGGGCGGACGCGCCGGAGGCGGCGGATCGTCGTGCGACTCGCGCCCCCAACCCGACGCTGGCACTCACGTTGCACGAGTGCCAGATGCACCCTAGACTTCAGTTAGCACTCTCGTTCCGAGGCTGCTAACCCAGTCTTCCAAGACAAGTCGTCATCTAGAAAAGGGGTCAACCGTGTCGGTTTCCATCAAGCCGCTCGAGGATCGCATCGTCATCAAGCAGGTCGAGGCTGAGCAGACCACTGCGTCGGGCCTCGTCATCCCCGACACCGCCAAGGAGAAGCCGCAGGAGGGCGAGGTCGTCGCCGTCGGCCCCGGCCGCATCGACGACAACGGCAACCGCGTGCCGCTCGACGTCGCCGTCGGCGACCGCGTGCTCTACTCGAAGTACGGCGGCACCGAGGTCAAGTTCGGCGCCGACGAGTTCCTCGTGCTCTCGGCCCGCGACGTCCTCGCGGTCGTCGTCCGCTGACCTTCAGCATCGTTCGCAACGGCCCGGATGCCTCGTGCATCCGGGCCGTTCCGCGTTCCCGGGGCTCGCGGCAACCTCGAACGTCGCCGGCCGGGCGTAGGCTGAGCCGGTGAACAGCCCCGCCGACCGCCCAGCCGAGACGGCCGGCGCCGCATCCGCCGCCCGCCCGTCGGGCGGGCCCTCGCCGCTCAGCCGTTCCGGGCTCGGCTACGCCGTGTCCGCCTACGTGCTCTGGGGCTTCCTGCCCGTCTACTTCATCGCGCTCGCCCCGAGCGGGCCCGTCGAGATCGTCGCCTGGCGCATCCTGCTCTCCCTCGTCTTCTGCGCGCTGCTGCTCGCGGTGACCCGGGGCTGGCGGCCGTTCTGGGCGCTGCTGCGCGACCGCCGGGTGCTCTTCACCATGGGCGCCGCCGGGGTGCTCATCTTCGTGAACTGGCTCACCTACGTCTACGCCGCGGTGTCGGGCCAGGTCGTCGAGGCCGCGCTCGGCTACTTCATCAACCCGATCGTGACGGTCTTCCTCGGCGTGCTCGTGCTGCGCGAACGGCTCAGCACCATGCAGTGGGTCGCGGTCGGCATCAGCATCGTCGCGGTCGTCGTGCTCGCCGTCGGGCACGGGCAGTTCCCGTGGATCGCGCTGGTGCTCGCCTTCTCCTTCGGCTTCTACGGCCTCATCAAGAAGCGCGTCGGGCATCGCGTCGACGCGGTGTCCGGGCTCACCCTTGAGACCCTCTGGCTCGCCCCGGTGGCTGCGGGCCTGCTCTGGTGGGTCGCCGCGAGCGGCGCACTCACCATGGGCACGGTGAGCGCGTGGCACACGGTGCTCCTCGCCTGCGCGGGCGCCGTGACCGCCGTGCCGCTGCTGCTGTTCGCCGCGGCCTCGCGCCGACTGCCGCTCATCCACCTCGGCTTCATCCAGTACTTCGCCCCGTTCATCCAGTTCCTCGTCGGCGTGCTCATCCTGCGCGAGCCGATGCCGATCGAGCGCTGGATCGGCTTCGCCCTCGTCTGGGTCGCCCTCATCGTGCTGACGATCGACCTCGTGCGCAACGCCCGCGCCACCCGCAAGGTCGTCGCCGAGCCCGTCTGATCCGAGCGTCGATGGGCGTCGCGGCGCACGGATGCTGCGCCGAAACCGGTCCCGAGGGCGCGACGGTCACGATGAACGCGGTGTTACGCGGTTGTGACCGGCATCCCTTGTTTCCGCGTTGGCCGGGCAATACTGTCAAAACCACGGCGTCATCTGACGCATCGTTCTGTCCGAATCCTTAGTCCCAAGGAGCACCATGAGCGTATTCGCGAAGGCTACGGCCAAGCGCGGTGCACGCGGAATCTGGACGGGGGTCGCCCTCGCCGGCGCCGCCGCCCTCCTTCTCTCCGCCTGCACGAGCGGCGGCGGTAGCACGACCGCCCCGACCGACGAACCCGCAGACACCGGCGACGCCCTGCCCATCGAGTCGGGCCCGCGCGATCTCACCCTGAAGGTCGGTCAGCTCGCGCCCCAGTCGGGCAGCCTCGCCGTCCTCGGCCCGCCCCAGATCGCGGCAGCGAAGCTCGCGGTCGACGACATCAACAAGGCCGACCTCGGCATCCAGCTCGAGCTCATCCTCCGCGACGAGGGCGACACCTCGATCGACGTCGCCACGGGCTCGGTCACCGACCTACTCTCGCAGGGCGTCTCGGCCATCTCGGGTGCGGCCGCGTCGGCGCAGACGCGCAACATCTACGAGCAGGTCACGAGCGCCGGCGTGGTGCTCATGTCGCCGTCGAACACGGGTCTCGACCTGTCGACGATCGACGACAACGACCTCTACTGGCGCACGGCGCCCTCCGACCTGCTGCAGGGCGAGGTGCTGGGCAACCTGATCGCCGAGGACGGCAACAGCACCCTCGGCATCATCTTCCAGAACGACGCCTACGGCACCGGCTTCGCCGACACGACGAAGAAGGCGTTCGAGAGCGCGGGCGGTGAGGTCGTCGCGGAGTCCTCGTACAACACGGGCGACACCAACTTCACCACGCAGATCTCCGACGTGACGGCGCAGTCGCCCGACGCGATCGCGATCATCTCCTTCGACCAGGCGAAGATCATCATCCCGGAGCTCGTCGGCGGCGGCTTCCCGGGCGACAAGATCTACCTGACCGACGGAAACCGGCTCGACTACAGCGACGTGTTCGCCCCCGGGCTGATCAAGGGCGCCAAGGCGACCACCCCGGGTCTCGACCTGGGGACGCTCGGCGACTTCACCGACCGTCTCCTCGAGGTCGACCCGTCGCTGACCGACTTCACCTACGCGGCGGAGTCGTACGACAACATCGTGCTGTTCGCGCTCGCGGCCTACGCCGCGAACGACACGAGCGGCACGAAGATCGCCGAGTACCTCCGTCAGATCTCCGGGTCCGCCGGCGACGGCGAGAAGGTGACCGACTTCGCGCAGGGCGCCGCCCTGCTCGAGAAGGGCGAGCAGATCGATTACGACGGTCTCTCAGGCCCCATCACCTTCGACGAGAACGGTGACCCGACGGGTGCCACGATCGGCATCTACGAGTACCAGGACGACAACACCTCGACCCGCATCAACTAGTCGCGGTGGAAGGCCCCGGCGAGCGTTCCGCTCGCCGGGGCCTTCGTCGTGCCCGGGCCTTCGTCGTGCCCGGGCCTTCGTCATGCCGGGGGAACGCCAAAGGGCGGGTGGATGCCGAGGCATCCACCCGCCCTTTCAGCGGCGCTGAGGCGGCCGCTCAGTCGTCCTGACCGAGGGTGCCGAGGTAGAGCCCGATCACCTTCGGATCGTTCAGCAGCTCGCGGCCGGTGCCCTCGTAGGCGTCGCGGCCCTGGTCGAGCACGTAGCCGCGGTCGCAGATCTGCAGGCAGCGCCGGGCGTTCTGCTCCACCATGATGGTCGTGACGCCGGCCCGGTTGATCTCCTTGACCCGCAGGAACGCCTCGTCCTGCTTCACGGGGGACAGGCCCGCGCTCGGCTCGTCGAGGAGCAGCACGTGCGGCCCCATCATGAGGGCGCGACTCATCGCGACCATCTGCCGCTCGCCGCCGGAGAGGGAGCCGGCGCGCTGCCCGAGCCGCTTGCCGATCTCCGGGAAGATCGCGGTCACGAACTCGAGCCGCTCCTTCAGCCCCTTGGGCTTCTGGTACAGGCCCATCTCCAGGTTCTCCTGGATGGTGAGCGAGGGGAACACGTTGTTCGTCTGCGGCACGAAGCCGACGCCCTTGGCGACGAGCTTGTTCGCCTTCAGGTTCGTGATGTCCTCGCCGTTCAGCAGCACGGCGCCCTTGCGCACCTTCACGAGGCCGAAGATGGACTTCAGCAGCGTGGACTTGCCGGCGCCGTTCGGACCGATGATGCCGATGAGCTCGCCCTGCCTCGCGACGAGCGAGCAGCCGTTCAGGATGTTCACGCCGGGCAGGTAGCCCGCGGTGACCTCGGCGACCTCGACGACGACGTCGCCGGGGGCCTCGGTCACGGCCGTGGCGCCGGCCGGTTCACTGTTCGTCATCGATGAGCTCCTTCACTGCTTCGACGTTCGACGTGTGCGCCGCGCCGAGGTCCGTGTCGTGGTGGGCGCCGAGGTAGGCGTCGATCACGGCCTGATCCTGCATGACGGAGTGCGGGTCGCCCTCCGCCACGATGCGTCCCTCCGCCATCACGACGACCCAGTCGGCGATGTGCCGGACCATGTGCATGTCGTGCTCGACGAAGAGCACGGTCATGCCCTGCGTCTTCAGGTCGAGGATGTGGTCGAGGAGGGACTGGGTGAGGGCCGGGTTGACGCCGGCCATCGGCTCGTCGAGCATGACGAGCGTCGGGTCGCTCATGAGCGCCCGCGCCATCTCGAGGAGCTTGCGCTGCCCGCCGGAGAGGCTCGCCGCGTAGTCGTGCTGCTTCGCGTCGAGCTTGAACCGGGCCAGCAGATCGACGGCCTTCGCCTCGATCTCCTGCTCCTGCTTGCGCCAGAGGAACGGCAGCAGCGAGCGGAACAGCTGCTCGCCCGTCTGGTCCTTGGCGCCCAGCTTCATGTTGTCGAGCACGCTCAGCAGGCCGAGCGACTTCGTCAGCTGGAAGGTGCGGATGAGCCCCATGCGCGCCACCCGGTAGGCGGGCACGTGCGCGAGGGAACGGCCATCGAACTGCCACGTGCCCGAGTCGGGCTTGTCGAAGCCCGTCAGCAGGTTGAAGAACGTGGTCTTGCCGGCGCCGTTCGGGCCGATGAGGGCCGTGATCGCGCCGCGCGGGATCTCGACGTGGGCGACGTCGACCGCCGTGAGGCCGCCGAAGGTGCGCGTCACGCCGTCGGCGACGAGGATCGGGTCGACCTTGCGGCAGCCGGGCTCGGCGTCGCCGAGGTGGAGGCCGGTCGACTTCACCGGCCGGGACGTGGGAGTGCTCTCACTTGACAAAGGACATCTCCTTCTTGTTTCCGAGCAGCCCCTGCGGTCTGAAGATCACGAGGAGCATGATCGCGACGCCGACGAGGATGAACCGGAGCTGCCCCGCCTGCACCTCGGAGATCGGGAACCAGCCGGCCTCGACCGCGCGGGCGACGAAGCCCGAGAAGAAGGACAGCAGCACCCAGAACACGATCGAGCCGAGCACGGGGCCCAGGATCGTCGCGGCTCCGCCGAGGAGCAGGATCGCCCAGATGAAGAAGGTGAGCGAGGTCGCGTAGGCGGAGGGGATCACCGCGCGCGGCATGATGAAGATCATGCCGGCGAGGGTGCCGAAGACGCCGCCGATGATGAGACTCTGCATCTTGTAGGAGTAGACGTTCTTGCCGAGGGCGCGCACGGCGTCCTCGTCCTCCCGGATGCCCTTGATGACGCGGCCCCACGGGCTGCGCATGAGGAGCCAGGTGAAGAGCACCGCGAGGATCACGACGCTCCAGCCCACGATGATGTTCCACCAGTCGTTCGCGCTGAACATCCAGGGGCCGAACCCGGCCTTGCCCTCGAAGCTCAGCGGGTTCAGCGCCCGGAAGCCGCCCTTGTACTCGCTGAGGCCGTTCGCCGAGCCCGTCACCGCGACGAAGGTGTTCGTCGTGAACAGGAGGCGGACGATCTCGGCCGCCGCGATCGTGACGATCGCGAGGTAGTCGGCCCGGAGCCGCAGGGTCGGGATGCCGAGGATGAGGGCGAACACGATGGACGCCCCGATGCCGACGAGCACGGCGCCCCAAACCGGGAACCCGAAGGTGAGCACCGAGATGGCGTAGCCGTAGGCGCCGATGGCCATGAAGCCGGCCTGGCCGAAGTTCAGCAGGCCCGTGTAGCCGAAGTGCACCGCGAGGCCGAGCGCCGCGAGGGCGTAGGCGGCCGTGGTCGGGCTGATGAGCTCGACCGCCGCGTTCGAGAAGATGCTTCCCCAATCGATCATCGTCGGCCTCCTACCCGATCCGCTCTCGTCGGCCGAGGATGCCCTGCGGCCGGAAGAGGAGCACCAGAATCAGCACGACGAGCGCGCTGACGAACTTCATGTCGGAGGGCAGCCAGAGCGTCGAGAGCTCGACGAAGATGCCCACGATGAGCGAGCCGATCAGGGCGCCGAACGCCGTGCCGAGCCCGCCCAGGGTGACCGCTGCGAACACGAGTAGCAGGATCTGGAAGCCCATGTCCCAGCTGACGCCCGGGCGGTAGTAGGCCCAGAGGATGCCGCTCAGGCCCGCGAGCCCGGCGCCCAGCACCCAGACGATCCGGATCACCCGGTCGACGTCGATGCCGCTCGTGGCGGCGAGGCTCGCGTTGTCGGCGACCGCGCGAGTCGCCTTGCCGATCCGCGTGCGCATCAGCAGGAACGCGACGCCGAGCAGCACGACGATGCTGACGCCCATGCTGACGAGGTCGATCCACGAGAGCGAGATCGGCCCGAGCTGGAGGTCGGCGGGGGAGGCGCCCGGCAGCTGCCTGGTCGCTCCGCCGTAGAAGAACTGGTAGGTGTACCGCATCGCGAGCGAGAGGCCGATGCTCACGATCATCAGCTGGATGACGCCGACCCCTCGTTTTCGCAGCGGTTTCCAGATCACCCCGTCGAGGGACCAGCCGAGGCCGAGGCTCAGCAGCAGCGCGATGATGATCGCGATCCAGACGGGGAAGCCGAGGTCGCTCGAGAAGGTCAGCAGCATGAGCGCGCCGAAGGTGATCATCTCGGAGTGCGCGAAGTTGCTGAGCCCCGTCGTGCCGTAGATGAGCGAGAGCCCGATCGCCGCGAGGGCGAGCAGCAGACCGAAGTTCACGCCGTTCGCCAGCCGGTTCAGCAGCTGGTCGAAGAACGAGGCCGTCTGCCTGGTGCCCTCGCCGAGGAAGAAGTTCACCGACTTCGTGTTGGTGAGCCCGAACTCCGCCTGGCGCGGGTTCTCCTCGTCCTCCGCGACGATGACGCCCTTCGGCAGGGTGTCCTCGTCGAGGGTCACCTTGTAGCTGGCCTTCTCGGGCACGCCGATGCGCCATTTGCCGTCGGCATCCGTCTCGGCGCTGGCTTTGAAGCCACCGCCCTCGACCGTGATCTCGACACCTTCAAGCGGTTCGTCCTCGTACTTCACATTCCCGAGGAAGAAGTACTCGTATTCTTCGGAGCCGGTGCCCGTACTCCCATCCTCCGCCATCGCAGGGGACGCTGCGATGCCGGACAGAGTGAGTGCGGACAATAGGACTGCGAGGAGTACGAGCCATCTCCCTGGGGAATGCCGTCGGACTGTTCGCGTGGATTCCACTGCACCTCCAAGGGGTTCCGGAGGTCGTTGTGGACCTCCGGGACCGGTCCTTTCCCATCGACGACGTCGTCGACGGTACGTGCCGATTATGTCCCAGGTGTTTCGCCCGTGACACAAACGGCCCTCGATTGTTATCCGAGCGGCGGGTCCGGCGCAACGTTCGTGCGGGGCGCGGCCCGAATACGCAGCGCCGGTGGGAATTCGGCGGCCCCGCCGTCGCTTAACATTGATGCACCGCCTCGCGCGCATCCCGCGCGGACGGCATCGATCCAGGCGGCGACACCAGCGGCGGCAGCGAAGGGCAGACATGGACAGGAACGATCCGTTCGGACTCACGGGACTCACCTACGACGACGTGCTGCTCCTGCCCGGGCACACCGACGTCATCCCGAGCGAGGCCGACACGACCTCGCGGCTCACCCGACGGATCAGCGTGGCCACGCCCCTGCTCTCCGCCGCGATGGACACCGTCACCGAGAGCCGCATGGCGATCGCGATGGCGCGCCAGGGCGGCATCGGCATCCTGCATCGCAACCTCTCCATCCAGGACCAGGCCGAGATGGTCGACCGGGTGAAGCGCAGCGAATCCGGCATGGTCACGAACCCCGTGACGACGACGCCCGACGCCTCGGTCGCCGACGTCGACGCGCTCTGCGGCACCTACCGGGTGAGCGGCCTGCCGGTCGTCGACGAGGCGGGCAAGCTCGTCGGCATCGTCACCAACCGCGACATGCGCTTCGTCTCCGACTTCGAGAAGCCGAGCACGAAGGTCTCCGAGGTGATGACGCGGATGCCGCTCATCACCGGCCACGTCGGCATGAACCCCGACGAGGCGCTCGCCATCTTCGCCGAGCACAAGATCGAGAAGCTGCCGCTCATCGACGACGAGGGCCGGCTCACCGGCCTCATCACCGTCAAGGACTTCGACAAGAGCGAGCAGTACCCGAACGCCACGAAGGACGCCGAGGGGCGTCTGCGCGTCGGCGCGGCCATGGGCTTCTTCGGCGACGCCTGGGAGCGCGCCGAGGCCCTCCGCGACGCCGGGGTCGACGTGCTCGTCGTCGACACCGCCAACGGCGAGTCCGCCGGCGTGCTCGACATCATCCGCCGGCTGAAGGCCGACCCGAGCTTCGCCGGCATCGATGTCATCGGCGGCAACGTCGCGACCTACGAGGGCGCGAAGGCGCTCGTCGAGGCCGGCGCCGACGCCGTGAAGGTCGGCGTGGGGCCGGGCTCCATCTGCACCACCCGCGTCGTCGCCGGTGTCGGCGTGCCGCAGATCACCGCTGTCTACGAGGCCTCGAAGGCGACCATGCCGGCCGGCGTGCCGCTCATCGCCGACGGCGGCCTGCAGTACTCGGGCGACATCGCGAAGGCGCTCGTCGCCGGCGCCGACACCGTCATGCTCGGCTCGCTGCTGGCCGGCACCGCCGAGAGCCCCGGCGAGCTCGTCTTCCAGAACGGCAAGCAGTTCAAGACCTACCGCGGCATGGGCTCGCTCGGCGCGCTGCAGACCCGCGGCAAGAAGACCTCCTACTCGAAGGACCGCTACTTCCAGGCCGACGTGCCGAGCGACGACAAGCTGATCCCCGAGGGCATCGAGGGGCAGGTGCCCTACCGCGGCCCGCTGTCCGCCGTGGCGTATCAGCTCATCGGCGGCCTGCGCCAGTCGATGTTCTACGTCGGCGCGCGCACGATCGAGGAGCTGAAGACCAAGGGCCGCTTCGTGCGCATCACGCCGGCCGGGCTCAAGGAGTCGCACCCGCACGACGTGCAGATCGTCGTCGAGGCGCCGAACTACACGCGCTGAGGGTCAGCGCGGCGCGGCGAAGCCGCGACGCGCTTCCCTCAGCACGGCGGCAGCAGGAGCGCTCGCGGCGCGCCAGCGCCGCGAAGCGTGCCGCGGCAGAACGCCGACGCCAGCTGCACGGGCCCGTCCGTCAGCGCTCGCGCGCGTCCGCCAGCCGGGTGATCGCCTCGGCGAGCACTTCGGGCGTGCACGCGAAGTTCAGCCGCACGTGCCCGCGGCCCGCGGTCGCACCGAACTGCGGCCCGACGCCGAGGGCGACCTTGGCGTGCTCGAGCGCGTACGCGGCGGGGTCGTCGCCCCAGCCGAGCGCGCGGACGTCGAGCCAGGCGAGGTAGCTCGCCTGCGGCATCCGGTACCGCACGCCCGGCAGCTCGTCGGTGAGCAGTTCGGCCAGGAGCCGGCGGTTGTCGTCGAGGCTCGCGAGCACGCCGTCGAGCCAGAAGCCGCCCTCGCGGAACGCGGCGATGCTCGCGATGGAGCCGAACTGGCTCATCCGCCACTCGACCTCGTACGGCATGCGCCGCCGCACGGCGTCGCCGCGCTCGGAGGCCGTCACGATCATCGCCGCCTTGAGCCCGGCGAGGTTGAACGCCTTCGTGCCCGCCGTGACCGTCACGCCGAACTCTCGGGCGGCATCCGAGACGGTGAGGAAGGGCGTGTAGACCGAGTCCGGCTGCGAGAGCGGCCCGTGCACCTCGTCGGACACGATCGTGGCGCCGTGCCGGGCGGCGATCTCGGCGAGGGCGGCGAGCTCGTCGCGGCTCGGCACGAGGCCGATCGGGTTGTGCGGGTTGCAGAGCAGCATGGCCTTCGCTCCGGCGGCGAAGGCGCGGTCGATGCCGTCGAGGTCGAGCGCCCAGCCGGCGTCGATGCCGCCCGTCATGGGCACCTCGACGACCGTGGCAGACGCCTCCGTCACGATGTCGAAGAACGGCGGGTAGATCGGCGGGGTCACGACGACGCCGTCCCCGGGGCTCGTGACCTGGCGCAGCACCTCGACGAGCCCCATCGCGACATCGCCCGTGCTCGTCACGCGGCCCGGGTCGACCTCCCAGCCGAAGCGCTCGAGGGCGAACGGCGCGAAGGCCTCGGCGATCGGGCCGCTGCCGGCCGCGTAGCCGGTGTCCGAGCGGTCGACCGCCGCGTGCAGCGCCGCCGCGACCGGTTCGGCGAGCGGGTAGTCCATCTCGGCGACCGGCAGCGGCAGGACGTCGGCGGGGTAGAGCCGCCACTTCGCGCTCGTCCGGGTGCGGAGGACGTCGAGGGGCTGAGCGGCGATCCGGTGCATGCCTCCAGCTTGCCGCAGACGGCGGGCCTCGGCATCCTTTCTGCCCGGGCCCCGTTTTGCCGATCGCGTCCCCGCTCGCTAGTCTGATCGGCTGCCCACGAGGCGGCGCGGCCCCGGAGCGTCCGGCGCGGCCGCATGCGAACGGATGTCTCGACATGGGATTCATCGACGTCAACGGCGTCTCCTACTCGCTGCCCGACGGGCGGCCGCTGCTCGCCGACCTCGCCTTCCGCGTCACCGAGGGCCGCACGACGGCGCTCATCGGCGCGAACGGGGCAGGCAAGTCCACGCTGCTGCGGATCGTCCGCGGCGAGCTCGCCGCCGACGAGGGCAGCGTGCGGGTCGAGGGCGGCCTCGGCGTCATGGACCAGTTCATCGGCACCGGCCGCACCGCGGAGGGCGCCGCCGAGACCGTCGCCGGGCTCCTCGTCTCGGTCGCGCCCGAGCGGATCCGCGTGGCCGCGCTCGAGCTCGAGGCCGCCGAGAACGCCCTCATCGAGCACGAGGACACCGCCGCGCAGATGCGCTACGCCGCCGCGCTCGCCGAGTACGCGGAGGCCGGTGGCTACGAGCAGGAGGTCGTCTGGGACCACTGCACCGGCGCCGCGCTCGGCGTGCCCTTCGAGCGGGCCCGCTGGCGCGAGCTCGCGACGCTGTCCGGGGGCGAGCAGAAGCGGCTCGCGCTCGAAGCGCTGCTGCGCGGGCCCGAGCAGGTGCTGCTGCTCGACGAGCCGGACAACTCGCTCGACGTGCCGGGCAAGCGCTGGCTCGAGGACCGCCTGCGGGAGACGCCGAAGACCGTCTTCCTCGTCTCGCACGACCGCGAGCTGCTCGCCCGGGCCGCCGACCGCATCGTGACCATCGAGCTCGGCGGCGGCGGCAACACCGCCTGGGTGCACGGCGGCGGCTTCGAGGGCTACCACGAGGCCCGTGAGGCCCGCTTCGCCCGGCTCGACGAGCTGCGCCGGCGCTGGGACGAGCAGCACGCCGCGCTGAAGCAGCTCGTGGCGACGCTCAAGGTGAAGGCGACGTACAACGACGGCATGGCCTCGCGGTATCAGGCGGCGGTCACCCGGCTCCGCAAGTTCGAGGAGGCCGGCCCGCCGGAGGAGCGGCCGCCGGCCCGCGAGGTCGACATGCGGCTGCGCGGCGCGCGCACCGGCAAGCGCGCGCTCGTCTGCGAGGGGCTCGAGCTCACCGGGCTGATGCGGCCGTTCGACCTCGAGGTCTGGTACGGCGACCGGGTCGCCGTACTCGGCTCGAACGGCTCGGGCAAGTCGCACTTCCTGCGCCTGCTCGCCGGCGGCGGCAGCGACCCCGACCCCATGCAGGGCCACACGACGGAGGCGACGGCGGGCCTCGCCCGGGTGCCGCACTCGGGTCGCGCCGTGCTCGGGGCCCGGGTCGTGCCCGGCTGGTTCGCGCAGAACCACGAGCACCCGGAGTTCACCGGGCGTACGTTGTTGGAGATCCTGTTCCGCGGCGACGCGGAGCGGCCGGGCCTGCCTCGCGAGCAGGCGAGCTCGGCGCTCGACCGCTACGGCCTCGCCCGGGAGGCGCAGCAGCGCTTCGAGCACCTGTCCGGCGGGCAGCAGGCCCGCCTGCAGATCCTCCTGCTCGAACTGTCCGGGGCGACGATGCTGCTGCTCGACGAGCCGACCGACAACCTCGACCTCGTCTCGGCGGAGGCGCTCGAGGACGCGCTGTCGCGCTTCGACGGCACGGTGCTCGCCGTGACCCACGACCGCTGGTTCGCGCGCGGCTTCGACCGCTTCCTCGTGTTCCGCGAGGACGGCGAGGTCGTCGAGACGGATGCCCCGGTCTGGGACGAGCGCCGCGTGGCGCGCGCCCGCTGAGCCGCCCGGGTAGGCTGGGACGGTGAGCCAGGAGATCGAGATCGGCCGTTCCAAGCGGGGCCGCCGTGTCTACGCGTTCGACGACATCGCCATCGTGCCGAGCCGGCGCACGCGCGACCCGGAGGACGTCTCCGTCTCCTGGTCGATCGACGCGTACCAGTTCGAGCTGCCGTTCCTCGCGGCGCCGATGGACTCCGTGGTCTCGCCGAAGACGGCCATCATGATGGGCAAGCTCGGCGGTCTCGGCGTGCTCGACCTCGAGGGCCTGTGGACCCGCTACGAGAACCCCGAGCCCGTGCTCGCCGAGATCCGCAGCCTCCCGGCCGACAAGGCCACCGCGCGCATGCAGGAGCTGTACGCCGCGCCGATCCAGCCGGCGCTCGTGCGCGAACGCCTCGCCGAGATCCGCGCCGCCGGCGTCACCGTCGCCGGCGCGCTGTCCCCACAGCGCACGGCCGAGCTGCACTCGACCGTCGTCGAGGCCGGCGTCGACCTGTTCGTCATCCGCGGCACGACCGTCTCGGCCGAGCACGTCTCGAAGAACGTCGAGCCGCTCAACCTGAAGAAGTTCATCTACGAACTCGACGTGCCCGTCATCGTCGGCGGTGCGGCCACCTACACCGCGGCCCTGCACCTCATGCGCACGGGCGCGGCGGGCGTGCTCGTCGGCTTCGGCGGCGGCGCCGCCTCCACGACGCGCGCCTCGCTCGGCATCCACGCGCCCATGGCGACCGCGGTGGCGGATGTCGCGGGCGCGCGCCGCGACTACCTCGACGAGTCGGGCGGCCGCTACGTGCACGTCATCGCCGACGGCGGCGTCGGGGCCGCCGGCGACATCGTGAAGGCCATCGCGTGCGGCGCCGACGCGGTCATGCTGGGCGCCGCGCTCGCGCGGGCGACCGATGCGCCGGGCGGCGGCTGGCACTGGGGCGCCGAGGCGCACCACCCGAAGCTGCCCCGCGGCAAGCGCGTGCAGGTCGGCCAGGTGGCCCCGCTCGAGGAGATCCTCTACGGCCCGGCGCCGATCGCCGAGGGCACCGCGAACCTCGTCGGTTCGCTGCGCAAGTCGATGGCGACGACCGGCTACTCCGACCTGAAGGAGTTCCAGCGGGTCGAGATCGTGGTCGCGCCGTACCAGGGCGCCTGAGCACCGTCCCCCTCGGCGTCGCCGGCTGAACGGCTGCTGAGCGCATTCGAGTTCCCGGCCGCGGGCCGCGCGATCTCGGGTAGCGTGGAAGCAGCGCGGTATACGACGTCTGGGGAGGCGACGATGGCGAAGCTCAAGTCGGTGGCACGGTCGGACAAGCTCGGCCCGGAGGAGCGCGCGGCGGCGATCGCGCGGCTGAAAGAGAAGGAGCTCGACGTCCTCGTCGTCGGCGGTGGCATCGTCGGCACCGGCTCCGCGCTCGACGCGGTCACCCGCGGGCTCTCGACGGGGCTCCTCGAAGCGCGCGACTGGGCGAGCGGCACCTCGAGCCGCTCCTCGAAGCTCGTGCACGGCGGCATCCGCTACCTCGAGCAGCTCGACTTCCGGCTCGTCCGCGAGGCGCTCATCGAGCGGGGCCTCCTGCTGCAGCGCATCGCCCCGCACCTCGTGAAGCCGGTGCGCTTCCTCTACCCGCTGAAGAAGCGGGTGTTCGAGCGCATCTACATCGGTGCCGGCATGATGCTCTACGACATCTTCAGCTACACGGGCGGCCGGCCGCCGGGCGTCCCGCACCACCGGCACCTGTCGAAGCGCCAGGTCATGCGGGCCATCCCCTCGCTCTCGAAGGACGCCCTCGTGGGCGGCCTGACCTACTACGACGCGCAGGTCGACGACGCGCGCTACGTGGCCTCGCTCGCCCGCACGGCCAGCTTCTACGGCGCCCACGTCGCGAGCCGCGTCAACGTCGAGGGCTTCCTGAAGGTCGGCGAACGGGTCGTGGGCGTGAAGGCGCACGACCTCGAGACCGACGAGCACTTCGAGATCCGCGCGAAGCAGGTCGTGAACGCGACCGGCGTGTGGACCGACGACACCCAGCGCATGGTGGGGGAGCGCGGCACCTTCAAGGTGCGCGCCTCGAAGGGCATCCACCTCGTCGTGCCGCGCGACCGCATCCAGTCCGCGATGGGCATGATCTTCCGCACCGAGAAGAGCGTGCTCTTCGTCATCCCGTGGGGCCGGCACTGGCTGATCGGCACGACCGACACCGACTGGAACCTCGACAAGGCGCACCCCGCGGCCACCGCGGCCGACATCGACTACCTGCTCGAGCACGTGAACGCCGTGCTCGGGGTGCCGCTCACCCGGGAGGACGTCGAGGGCGTGTACGCGGGCCTCCGCCCGCTCCTCGCGGGCGAGAGCGACCAGACCTCGAAACTCTCCCGCGAGCACCTCGTCGCGCACACCGTGCCCGGGCTCGTCGTCATCGCGGGCGGCAAGTGGACCACCTACCGGGTCATGGCGAAGGACGCGATCGACGCGGCCGTCGACGCGCTCGACGGCAAGATCCCGCCGTCGGCGACGCAGGACATCGCGCTGCTCGGCGCCGAGGGGTACCAGGCCGCGTGGAACAAGCGCGGCAAGATCGCCCGCGCCTTCGGCGTGCACAAGGTGCGCATCGAGCACCTGCTGAACCGCTACGGCACGATGACCGACGACCTGCTCGACCTCATCCGCAACGACCCCGCGCTCGGCGAGCCGCTGCCGGGAGCCGACGACTACCTCGCCGCCGAGGTTGTGTACGCCGCCTCGCACGAGGGCGCCCTGCACCTCGACGACGTGCTCGCCCGGCGCACCCGCATCTCGATCGAGGCGTGGGACCGGGGCGTCTCGGCCGCGCCCGTCGCGGCGAAGCTCATGGGCGGCGTCCTCGGCTGGGACGAGGCGCGCGAGACCCTCGAGGTCGAGCGCTACCTGCAGCGGGTCGAGGCCGAGCGCGCCTCGCAGGAGCAGCCCGACGACGCCTCGGCCGACCGGGTGCGGCTGGAAGCGCCCGACATCGTCCGGGTCGACTGAACGGGCCCGCCGCGGCGCCGGCGAGCTCGTCGGCGCCGGGCGGGCACCCACCGCTTCCCCAGCCGCGGCCGGGTAGGCTCGGTGATCGTGTCCGCTGACTCACGCCGCGCCGTGCTGCGCATGATGGTGCGCCCGCGGTGGCTGCTCGCCCTCGCCCTCGCCCTCGGTATCGCCGCCGCCTTCGCCCTGCTCGGGCAGTGGCAGGTCGAGCGGGCCGTCGAGCAGGCGACGGTCGAGGTGCGGCCGACGGAAGAGGTGCTGCCCTTCGCCGGGCTGGCTTCCCCCGACGCGCCCACCGAGCAGCGCGCGACCGGGCAGATGGTCGAGGTCACCGGCCGCTTCGTGCCCGGCGACACCGTGCTCGTCGACGGCCGCCTGAACGACGGCGTCGCGGGCACCTGGGTCGTCGCCCACCTCGAGGTCACCGACGGAGCACCGGGGGGCCTGCCCGTCGCGCTCGGCTGGGCGCCCGACCGCGAGGCGGCCGAGCGCGCGCTCGCCGAGTTCGAGCGCGGCCTCGGCGCGGAGGACACCACCGTCGTCGGCCGCTTCCTGCCGAGCGAGGCGCCGATCGCGCCCGCCGACGACGCCGACCCCTTCGAGATGAAGACGGTCGCCGTGGCGCAGCTCGTGAACCTGTGGGCCGATTTCGACGACCGGCCGGCGTATTTCGGCTACGTCACGGCGAAGGATGCCGCTCCCGGACTCGAGGCGATCCACTCCCCGCCGCCCGAGCAGTCGGTCGAGCTGAACTGGCTGAACGTCTTCTACGCGGTCGAATGGGTGGTCTTCGCGGGCTTCGCGATCTACCTCTGGTACCGGCTCGTCCGCGACGCCGTGGAGCGCGAGCGCGACGAGGCGGAGGCGCTCAGCCAGTCCGCGTAGACTGGTGGCATGCCCCTCGAGCCCAAACTCGCCGACCTGCCGCGCATCCGCGGGGCGCTGAAGTTCTACCAGGTGGCGTCGGTCATCACGGGCGTGATGCTGCTGCTGCTCTGCGCCGAGATGCTGCTGAAGTACGTGTGGCACTTCGAGCTGTACGCCTTCGGTCCGAACGGCGTGCTCAGCTTCGAGCCCGTGCTCGAGACGGCGAGCGGTCTCGAGTCGACCGGCATCGGGGTGAACCTCTCCACCGGCATCCTGATCGCGCACGGCTGGTTCTACGTCGTGTACCTGTTCAGCGACTTCCGGCTGTGGAGCCTCATGCGCTGGCCGTTCACGCGCTTCATCCTCATCGCGCTCGGCGGCATCGTGCCGTTCCTCTCCTTCTTCCTCGAGGCCAGGATCGGCCGCGAGGTCCGCAGCTACCTCGACCGCCGCGAGGCCGAGGCCGCAGATTCCGACAACCAGCCCGTGGAGGCCGCCCAGTGAGCGAGACCGAACAGCGTCCCGTCCTCGTCGTCGACTTCGGCGCCCAGTACGCGCAGCTCATCGCGCGTCGGGTGCGCGAGGCATCCGTCTACTCCGAGATCGTGCCGCACACGGTCACCGCCGAGGAGGTGCGTGCCAAGAACCCGATCGGCATCGTGCTCTCGGGCGGCCCGAGCTCGGTGTACGAGCAGGGCGCCCCGCAGCTCGACCCCGAGGTGCTCGAGCTCGGCGTGCCGACCCTCGGCATCTGCTACGGCTTCCAGGTCATGGCGCAGCACTTCGGCGGCGAGGTCGCGCAGACCGGTCAGCGCGAGTACGGCGCCACGCACGCGAACGTCGTGGATGCCGAGGGCAACGCCCTGCTCGTGGACCAGCCCGCCGGGCAGACCGTGTGGATGAGCCACGGCGACTCGGTCGCCCGTGCCCCCGAGGGCTTCGAGGTGCTCGCCTCCACCGAGTCGACGCCCGTCGCCGCGTTCGCGAACGACGAGCGCAAGCTGTACGGCGTGCAGTGGCACCCCGAGGTGAAGCACACGCCGTTCGGTCAGGGCATCATCGAGAACTTCCTGCACCGCGCCGCCGGCATCCCGGCCGACTGGAACTCGGGCAACGTCATCGCCGAGCAGGTCGCGCGCATCCGCGAGCAGGTCGGCGACGCCCGGGTCATCTCCGCCCTCTCCGGCGGGGTCGACTCGGCCGTGTCGACCGCGCTCGTGCAGCGCGCCGTGGGCGAGCAGCTCACCGCGGTCTTCGTCGACCACGGTCTGCTCCGCAAGGGCGAGCGCGAGCAGGTGCAGCAGGACTACGTCGCCGCGACCGGGGTGCGCCTCGTCACGGTCGACGCGGCCGACGTCTTCCTCGACGCCCTCGCCGGGGTCACCGACCCGGAGGAAAAGCGCAAGATCATCGGGCGCGAGTTCATCCGCGCCTTCGAGGCCGCGGAACGCGACCTGCTCGCCGAGGCGGCGGCCGACGGCACGCCCATCAAGTTCCTCGTGCAGGGCACGCTCTACCCCGACGTCGTCGAGTCGGGCGGCGGCGCGGGCACGGCGAACATCAAGAGCCACCACAACGTCGGCGGCCTGCCCGAGGACCTGCAGTTCGAGCTCGTCGAGCCGCTGCGCACCCTCTTCAAGGACGAGGTGCGCGCCATCGGCCGCGAGCTCGGCCTGCCCGAGGCGATCGTCGGCCGGCAGCCCTTTCCGGGGCCCGGCCTCGGCATCCGCATCGTGGGCGAGGTCACCCGTGATCGTCTCGATCTGCTCCGCGAGGCCGATGCCATCGCGCGCGAGGAGCTGAGCCGTGCCGGCCTCGACCAGGAGATCTGGCAGTGCCCCGTCGTGCTGCTCGCCGATGTGCGCTCGGTCGGCGTCCAGGGCGACGGCCGCACCTACGGGCACCCCATCGTGCTCCGCCCGGTCTCGAGCGAGGACGCCATGACGGCCGACTGGACGCGGCTGCCCTACGACGTGCTCGCGAAGATCTCGAACCGCATCACCAACGAGGTGCGCGAGGTGAACCGTGTCGTGCTCGACGTCACGTCGAAGCCGCCGGGCACCATCGAGTGGGAGTGAGCCGGAGCATCCGGCATCCGGAGGGCGCGGTCTGCCGACCGCGCCCTCCGTCGTCCCCGGCGGTCGCGGGGAGGCGGCGCAGCTGCAGCGCAGGCACTGGCCGCGCGCGGCCAGTCCGGGCAGGATGGTCCGCATGGCGAATGCGCGCACGAAACTGACCGTCGTCGGCGCCGGCAGCGTCGGGGTGAGCCTCGCGTACGCCGCGCTCATCCGGGAGAGCGCCGCCGAGGTGGCGCTCTACGACATCGCCGCCGAGAAGGTCGAGGCCGAGGTGCTCGACCTCGCGCACGGCACGCAGTTCACCGGCTCGGCGGTCTCGGGCGGGGCCGACCCCGCCGTCGCCGAGGGCAGCGACGTGGTCGTCGTCACCGCGGGCGCGAAGCAGCAGCCGGGCCAGTCGCGCATGGAGCTCGCCGCGACGAACGCCGGCATCCTCGAACGGCTCATGCCGACGCTCCTCGAGCGGGCACCGCACGCGGTGTTCGTGATCGTGACGAACCCGGCGGACGTGATGACGGTCGTCGCGCAGCGGGGCACCGGGCTGCCGGCCGAACGCGTCTTCGGCTCCGGCACGGTGCTCGACACCTCCAGGCTCCGCTGGCGGCTCGCCGAGCGCGCGGGCGTCGGCACCGCGAGCGTGCACGCCGACATCGTGGGCGAGCACGGGGACACCGAGTTCCCGCTCTGGTCGAACGCGCGCATCGGGCCCGTGCCGATCCTGGAGTGGCGCGGCGGCGAGCCGTTCACGCGCGAGGAGCTCGACCGCGTCGCCCACGAGGTGCGCGACGCGGCGTACACGGTCATCCGCGGCAAGGGGGCGACGAACCTCGCGATCGGGCTCAGTGGGGCGCGCATCGTCGAAGCCGTGCTCCGCGACGAGCACGCCGTGCTGCCCGTGTCGACCGTGCTCGACGGGGTGCGCGGCATCCGGGGCGTGGCGCTCTCCCTGCCCTCGGTGGTCGGGGCGCACGGCGCCCGGGTCGTCGCCGAGACGCCGATGTCGGCGGAGGAGGAGGCGCGCCTCGTCGCCTCCGCCGACGCCATCCGCACCGCCGTCGACGCGCTCGGCTGAGCCGCGAGAAGATGCTCGGAGAGTTTTTCGCACTCGTGTCGATCTGCGCGGTTCCCGTTCGACGCCATGAGTGAGAGGGTCGGAACCGGCCCCGATCGATCCGAACAGGAGACGGAATCATGACCAAGTACATGCTGATCATGCGTGCGGACGAGCGCGGCGTCGCCGCCTACGAGGAGATGGACTTCACCGAGGTCATCGCCGCGATGGGGCGCTACAACGAGTCGATGATGAAGGCCGGCGTGCTGCTCGCGGGCGAAGGCCTGTCCGACGCGAGCGAGGGCTTCGTCGTCGACTTCAGCGGCGAGACCCCGCTCGTCACCGACGGCCCCTACGGCGAGATCAAGGAGCTCTTCAACGGCTTCTGGATCATCGAGGTGGGCTCGAAGGCCGAGGCCGCCGAGTGGGCGAGCCGGGCGCCGCTCGGGCCGGGCGCATTCCTCGAGGTGCGTCGGGTCACCGACGCCTCCGACTTCCCCGCTGACAACGAGTGGGTGCAGAAGGAGGAGGGCTGGCGCGAGGAGCAGGCCCAGCGGGCCGCGCAGGCCTGAGCCGGGCGGCCGCGTGAGCGACGAGACCGAGGAGCGCCGCATCGACGAGGAGTCGGTGCGGCGTTCCGGCGCGCCCGGCGAGGCATCCGCGCGTGGTCCGGCGGCCGACCCGGCCGTGGTCGCCGAGCGCGTCGCGGCGGTCTGGCGCATCGAGTCGCCGCGCATCGTCGGCGCGCTCACGCGCTTCGTCGGCGACTTCGCACAGGCGGAAGACCTGGCCCAGGAGGCGCTCGCCGAGGCGCTCGAGCAATGGCCCGCCGAGGGGGTACCGCGCACCCCCGGTGCGTGGCTCACCGCGGTCGCGAAGCGCCGCGCCATCGACGGCTGGCGCCGCCGGGAGCGCTACGAGGAGCGGGTCGCCGCGATCGCGCACGATCTCGAGGCCGAGCGCGCGGCCGAGGCGGACGCGCCGCCGTACGACCCCGACCGGATCGACGACGACGTGCTGCGCCTCGTCTTCGTCGCCTGCCATCCGGTGCTGAGCCGCGAGGCGCGTGTCGCCCTCACCCTCCGCGTCGTCGGCGGCCTCACGAGCGAGGAGGTCGCGCGCATGTTCCTCGTGCCCGTCACCACCGTGCAGCAGCGCGTCGTGCGTGCGAAGAAGACGCTCGCCGCGGCCGGCGTCGCCTTCGAGGTGCCGCCCAGGGCGGAGCTGCCGGCCCGCCTCGACGCGGTGCTCGGCGTGCTCTACCTCATCTTCACCGAGGGGCACGCCGCGAGCGGCGGCGAGGACTGGATGCGCCCCGAGCTCAGCCGCGAGGCCCTGCGGCTCGCGCGCATCGTCGCGGCGCTGCTGCCCCGCGAGCCCGAGGCGCAGGCCCTCGTCGCGCTCATGGAGCTCACGGCGGCGCGCTTCCCCGCGCGGACGGATGCCGAGGGCAACGCGGTCCTGCTCGCCGATCAGGACCGCTCCCGCTGGGACCGCGGGGCGGTCGCCCGCGGCCGCGTGGCGCTCGAGCGCGCCGAGACGATCGGGCGCGGACGCGGGCCGTATGCGCTGCAGGCGGCGATCGCGCTCGAGCACGACCGGGCCGCCTCGGTCGAGGACACCGACTGGGCGGCGATCGTCGCCGCGTACGACGCGCTCGCGAAGCTGTCCGGATCGCCAGTGGTCGCCTTGAACCGCGCCGTCGCCGTGTCGATGGCGGATGGGCCGGCGGCCGCCCTCGAACTCGTGGACGCGCTCGCCGGGGATCCGCGGCTGGCGCTCTCGCACCTGCTGCCGAGCGTGCGCGGCGAGCTGCTCGCGCGGCTCGGCCGCGAGGAGGAGGCGCGGGCCGAGTTCGAGCTCGCCGCCGAGCGCGCCCAGAACGCCAGGGAGCGCGCCGTGCTGCTCGCGAAGGCGAGCGCGCGGGGCTGAACTGCGGGCGGGCTGAGCGGCGGGCGGGCTAACCTGCGGGCCGGGGAAACGACGAACGGGCCGCCCGAGGGCGACCCGTTCGTGCAGTCGAGCTGCGGCTCGAGTCAGTCTCGTGCGATCGCGATGAAGCGCAGGATCTCGAGGTAGAGCCAGATGACGGTGACCATGATGCCGAAGGCGCCGGACCAGCCGTACTTCTTCGGGGCGCGGTTGCGCACGCCCTGCTGGATCGCGTCGAAGTCGAGCACGAGCGAGTACGCGGCCATCAGGATGACGAGCACGCCGATGACGAGGCCGAGCGGGATGCCGGCGATCTCGACGCCGCGGAGGCCCCAGGGGTCGGTGCTCACGCCGGTCCAGATGAGGATCATGTTGACGAGCGAGAAGACCAGGTAGCCGACCATCGCGATGAGGAAGACCTTGGTGGCCTTCTTCGAGGCGCGCACCTTGCCACTCGCGAAGAGCGCCAGCGTGACGCCGAAGACGGCGAGGGTGCCGAGCACGGCCTGCGCGATGATGCCCGAGTACTCGGTCTCGTAGATCAGTGAGATGCCGCCGACGAAGAGGCCCTGCGCGGCGGCGTAGGCGAGGATCAGCGCGGGCGAGGGCTCGCGCTTGAAGATGTTGACCATCGCGAGCACGAAGCCGACGATGGCGCCGACCCAGAACACCCAGGGCATGGTCGGCGTGAGGGCGAAGCCCGCGGCGGCGCCGACGAGCAGCACACCGAACGAGGCGACGGTCTTCGAGATGGTGTTCTCGACCGTCATGACCTCGGTGTCGGGCAGCGTGGTCGGGCGGTCGTACATCTCCTGCAGCTGCTGGGCCGACACGTCCTGCGCTGCGGCCACCGCCCCCTGCTGGGAGAATGCGGGGTTCCGCGAGAAGGCGGGATTGTCGAGTGCCATGAACGGTTCCTCTGCTTTCGGCGTTCGTCGGGTGGAGGGGAATCCGGGCGCGGCTGCATACCGGATTCCTACGAATCTACCGTGCCCAGCCGTGACGACGCCGAGAATGGGCCGGAGATCATCCTCTGGTGCCATGCCGTCGCTACGCTATGCGCATGCTGGCAGACACCGCGGGCCATCCGCTCGTCATCGGACACCGCGGCGCCTCCGGCTACCGGCCCGAGCACACCCGAGCGGCCTACGAGCTCGCCTTCGCGCTCGGCGCGGAGGCCGTCGAGCCGGATCTCGTCGCGACGCGCGACGGCGTGCTGGTACTGCGCCACGAGAACGAGATCTCCGGCACGACTGATGTCGCGAGCCGGCCCGAGTTCGCCGGGCGCCGCACGACGCGCGAGGTCGACGGCGTCCCCCTCACGGGGTGGTTCACCGAGGACTTCACCTGGGCCGAGCTCGCGACCCTGCGCGCGACCGAGCGCCTCGGCGCGCTGCGCCAGACCAGCGCGAGCTTCGACGGCCGCTTCCCGCTGCTGCGGCTTCGGGACCTCTTGGAGCTGGTGGAGGATGCCGCCGCGGCGGACGATCGCCTCCTCCGCATCGTGGCGGAGTTCAAGCACGCGAGCCACTTCGCCGGCCTCGGGCTGCCGCTCGACGAGCTGTTCGCCGCCGAGCTCGAGGCGGCCGGATGGGGCAGAGGTGACGGGCGGCTCATCCTCGAGTCCTTCGAGCCGACGATCCTCGACCGCCTGGGCGATCGCGGCGTGCGCGGGGCCCGGGTGTTCCTCATCGAGGAGTCGGGCGCGCCCTGGGACCTCGTGCTCCGCGACGGCGCGGCCGCGACGAGCTACGACGAGGTCGTGACCGAGGCCGGGTTGATGCGCCTCGCCGGCCGCTTCGACGGCGTGAGCGTCTCGAAGTCGCGCCTCGTCGGCACGGCGAAGCGCCGCGGGCCGCTGCACGGGGCGGAGCTCGTGGACGCCGCGCACAGCGCGGGCCTCGCCGTCTATACCTGGACGCTCCGGCCTGAGAACCGCTTCCTCGCCCCGCCGTTCCGCCGCGGCGCCTCGCGCGCGCACTGGGGCGACTGGCTGGGGGAGTTCCGCGCCGTCATCGGCACCGGGGTCGACGGGATCTTCGTCGACCAGCCCGACCTCGGCATCGAGGCGCGCGGCGAGCGCGGCTGAAGGCGCGGGCTCCACAGCGCGGGGACTGTCCACAGGCCGGGCGGATGCCTCGGCCCGCGCTTCGCGTATCGCTAGGCTGGGGATCCCAGACAGGCCGGCGTCGACAGGAGGAACGATGTCCAGCACCACTCCGGGTTCCGATCCCGCTCAGGGTTCCGTCCCAACTCCAGGCCCCGCACCGGTGCAGCGCTCGCGCACCGCGAGGGTCGCGCTCTGGCTGTCCATCGGCATGCTGGTGGCTGCGGCCCTGCTCGGCGGCTTCTTCATCATCGTCGGCGACCAGGCCAATGTCGCGGGTCGGGCGTGGCTCACGATGCTGCTCGTCGCGGTGTTCGCCGGCACCGTGCTGCTCGACACCACGATCTCCGACGGGCCGAACCGCTGGTACCTCGCGGCGTCGACCATCGTCAACGTGGTGCTCGTCGCCATCGGCCTGATGAAGGTGTGGAACGGCTGGCTGCAGCCGGCCGACACCGCCGACCCGGGCGTCTGGGCCGCGCAGATCGGCCGCTTCCTCGCCGTCGTCATCCTCTTGCGGCTCGCGCTGCTGCTCACCCAGCTCTACGGGCTGTACTTCGTCGCGCGGGCGAAGAAGCCGGCGACCCGCATCTCCGGCATCGTCACCCTGATCTTCGTGTGGGCGACGGCGTTCGTGCTGTCGATCCCCTCGGCGTTCCCCGAGCCCGACTGGCCCGATTGGTGGTGGCGCACCGCGGGCGCCACCTCGCTCATCGCGGTCGTCGCCGCGGTCATTCCGCTGATCCTGCGCGCGTTCGAGCCGAAGGAACCTCGCCCGGCGCAGCCCGCCTACGGGCAGCCGCCGGTGCAGCCGGGGTACGGGCAGCCGGGCGCGCAGCCCGGCTACGGCCAGCCGGGCTACGGCCAGCCGCAGGTGCAGCCGGGATACGGCCAGCCGGGATACGGCCAGCCGGGGTACGCCCAGCCGGGCGCGCAGCCCGGGTACCCCGCGCCGCCGGCTCCTCCCGGGTACGGGCAGCCGGCGACCCCGCCGCCTCCGCCGCCGGGGTACGGGCAGCCGACGCCGCCCCCGCCGCCCGTCCCGGGGCAGCAGCCGCCGCCCCCGCCGCCCGCACCTGGGCAGCAGCCGCCGGCGCAGCAACCGCCGGCGCCGCAGCCGCCGGCCTGAGCCCGCGGGGTCGGGTGTCGGCGGTCCCGCCTAGACTTGGAGGGACATGACGCTGATCCTCGACCCCGACGACCCGGCCGGCTGGCGCGAGGCCGACGCTCCCGTGCGCGACGGCGCCGGCAGCCGCCTCACCGACGGACTCAACCCCCAGCAGAAGGCCGCGGTCGAGTACCGTGGCCCGGCGCTGCTCATCGTGGCCGGCGCGGGATCCGGCAAGACCCGGGTGCTCACGCACCGCATCGCCCACCTCATCGAGACGCGCGAGGCCTGGCCGAGCCAGATCCTCGCGATCACGTTCACGAACAAGGCGGCCGCCGAGATGCGCGAGCGCGTGCAGGCGTTGCTCGGCGACAGCGCGCAGGGCATGTGGATCTCCACCTTCCACTCCGCCTGCGTGCGCATCCTCCGGCGCGAGGCCGAGTCGCTCGGGCTCAGCTCGACCTTCACCATCTACGACTCGGCCGACCAGCGCACCATCCTGAAGCGCATCATCAAAGAGCTGAACGCCGACACCATGGGCTTCACCCCGGCGGGCGCGCAGGGCAAGATCTCCAAGCTCAAGAACGAGCTCGCCGACGTCGAGACGTACGCGCGCAACGTCAACACGAACGATCCGCAGGAGCTCACGTTCCTCGAGATCTTCCGCCAGTACACCCGCCGGCTCCGCGAGGCAAGCGCCCTCGACTTCGACGACCTGATCGCCGAGACGGTGTACCTGTTCCGGGCGTTCCCGAAGGTCGCCGCGCTCTACCAGCGGCGCTTCCGGCACATCCTCGTCGACGAGTACCAAGACACCAACCACGCGCAGTACGCCCTGATCCACGAGCTCACCCGTCCCGTCGAGCCCGAGATCGTCGCCGAGCTCGATCAGCACGGCGTGCTCGTGCGCGGGCTCACCGACCGCACCGGACGCATCCCCGGGGCGTCCCTCACGGTCGTCGGCGACTCCGACCAGTCGATCTACGCCTTCCGCGGGGCCGACATCCGCAACATCGCCGAGTTCGAGCGCGACTTCCCGGGGGCGGAGGTCGTGCTCCTCGAGCAGAACTACCGCTCCACGCAGAACATCCTCTCCGCCGCGAACGCCGTCATCTCGAACAACTTCGACCGCAAAGACAAGAAGCTCTGGACGGCCGACGGCGACGGCGACAAGATCGTCGGCTACACGGGGTACACCGCGCACGACGAGGCGCAGTTCATCGCCGACGAGATCGAGGCGCTGCACCGCGACGGCGTCGCCTACCGCGACATCGCGGTGTTCTACCGCACCAACGCGCAGACCCGAGCGCTGGAAGAGATCTTCGTGCGCTCGGCCCTGCCGTACCGCGTCGTCGGCGGCACCAAGTTCTACGAGCGCGCCGAGATCAAGGACGCCATGGCGTACCTCATCGCAGTGGCGAACCCCCTCGACGAGCTCGCGCTGCGACGCATCCTGAACACGCCGAAGCGGGGCATCGGGCCGGCGACCGAGACCGCGATCGCGAACTACGCCGAGCAGAACGAACTGAGCTTCCGGCAGGCCATGCGGCACGCGGGCTCGCTCGGCCTCGGGCCGAAGGTCACCGGGGCGATCACCGCGCTCGCCGACGTGCTCGACGAGGCCGCGGCGATGCTCGTCCCCTCGCAGGCCGGCCTCGACGCGGGCACCAACGAGGGCGCCGCGAAGGTGTCCGATGTGCTCGTCCACCTCGTGCAGCGCTCCGGGCTCCTCGACGCGCTGCGCAACAGCCGCGACCCGCAAGACGAGACCCGCGCCGAGAACGTCGACGAGCTCGTCGCGCAGACGCGCGACTTCGATCGCGAGAACCCCGGCGCGACCCTCGTCGACTTCCTCACCCAGGTCTCGCTCGTCGCGGCGGCCGACGAGATCGACGACGAGTCCGGCACGGTCTCGCTCATGACCCTGCACACCGCGAAGGGCCTCGAGTACCACGCGGTGTTCCTCACCGGCATCGAAGAGGGGCTGCTGCCGCACCAGATGTCCGCCTCCGAGCCCGGCGGCCCCGCCGAGGAGCGGCGTCTGTTCTACGTCGGCATCACCCGGGCGCGCAAGCGCCTCTACCTCTCGCTCGCGATGAGCCGGGCCCAGTTCGGCGAGGTGGCGGTCGCGATGCCGAGCCGGTACCTGCAAGAGATCCCCGACGAGCTCATCGACTGGAAGCAGTCGCCCGGCATGGCCACGAGCCGGGGCGGCACCCAGCCCCGCGCGCTCAACGCCAGGCGGGGCTCCGAACGCTGGGGCGGCGGCTTCGAGTCGCGGCGCGACCTCGACCGTTTCAGCGTCACCCGGGCGCCCGCGACGAAGACCGAGTGGGCGAACAAGGTCACCGGCACGGTGCGAGACAACGGCGACCTCACGCTCGAAGCGGGCGACCGCATCCGCCACACCGACTTCGGCGAGGGGCGGGTCACCCAGGTGACCGGCGAGGGCACGAAGCGCATCGCGCACGTCGCCTTCGACACCGCCGGGCAGAAGAAGCTCCTCATCAAGATCGCCCCCATCGAGAAGCTGTGAACGGCGCGGCCGCCGCGTTGGCCGGCTGGTGGCGCTCCGTCCGGGAGCTCGACCTCGAGGTCGCGTTCCGGGCGGCCGTCGCCGCCGCGGTGCCGCTCGCGATCCTCGTGGCGGTCGGCCGCATCGACTGGGCCGCCTACGCCGCGTTCGGCGGCATGACGGCGATCTTCGGCCGCAGCGAACCGTACCGCACCCGGCTCCGCACGGTCACCACCGCGGCGGTCGTGCAGCTCACGGCGACCGGGCTCGGCATCCTGCTCGCCGCGAACGGAGCCGGGCCGCTCGTGCAGGCGGCCGTGCTCGCGCTCGTCGTCACGGCCGTCATCGTCGCGTACAACATGCTCGGCGTGACCCCGGCGACGCCGCTGTTCGCGGTCTTCGGGCTGCTTGTCTGCGCGGCGCTCCCCGTCGACGACGGCACCGGGTGGCAGCGGTGGGGCGTCGCGGCGGCGGCGACCGGGTTCGCCTGGCTGCTCGCCATGTCGGGCTGGCTGCTGCGCAGGCTCGCCGGCCGGCACGCGCGGCGGCTGTTCCGCCCGCTGCCACGGACCACGCCGATCCGAGGCCGCGGGCACACCGATCCGCGGCTCTGGTTGAACGTCGCGCAGAACGTCGTCGCCGCACTCGCCGCCGGGGCGATCGCGCTGGCGCTCGGCACCGGCCACCCGTACTGGGCGGTCGTGAGCGCGGTCGCGGTGATCCCGCCGGCGCGAGCCGCCCACACGGTCTCGCGTGCCGTGCACCGCGTGCTCGGCACGATCGCGGGGGTCGCGGTCGCCGCGCTGCTGCTCTGGCCCGAACCCTCGGTGTGGCTGCTCGTGGCGGCCGTCGCGATCTGCCAGTTCGGCGCGGAGGTGCTCGTCGGCCGGCACTACGGCACCGCGCTCGTCTTCATCACCCCGATGGCGCTGACGGTGGCGCACCTGGCGTCGCCGGCGCCGCTCATCGGGCTGCTCGGCGACCGGGTGCTCGAGACCGTCGTCGGAGCGGCCGTCGGCGTCGTGGCCGTGCTCGCCGCGCGGCGCTTCGTCGAGTCGGTGCCCATGCCGCCGCCGACGACCGCGACGCCCAGCATCGCCCCGAACGACCCGGGCCGGCCGTAGCGAGGACTAGACCGCGCCGCCGATGAGCCAGCCGATGAGCCAGGTGACGGCGAGCGCGAGCGCGCCGCCGACGACCACGCGCAGGACCGCGCGGCCGCGGGGCGAGCCGCCGATCCAAGCCGACAGCCAGCCGGTGATCGCGAGGGCGACGACGACCGCGGCGAACGTCGTGGCGATCCGCCACTCGGGCGGCGGTAGCAGGATCGCGAGCATCGGCAGCACCGCCCCGACCAGGAACGAGAGCGCCGAGGCACCCGCTGCGTGCCAGGGGTTCACGACGTCGGCCTCGGCGATGTGCAGTTCGGCCTCGAGGTGCGCGGCGAGCGCATCGTGCGCCGTGAGCTCCCGGGCCACCTGGTCCGCCGTCTCGGCGCTCAGGCCCTTCGCGCGGTAGATGCCGGCGAGCTCGGCGAGCTCCTGCTCGGGCATGGCGGCGAGCTCCCACCGCTCCTTCGCGATGAGCGCGTGTTCGGTGTCGCGCTGGCTCGACACCGAGACGTACTCGCCGAGCCCCATCGAGATCGCGCCGGCGACGACCGACGCGACGCCCGCGACGAGGATCGGGCCGCTGTCGCTCGTCGCGGCGGCGACGCCGACGACGAGCGCGGCGACGGAGATGATGCCGTCGTTCGCGCCGAGCACGCCGGCGCGGAGCCAGTTCAGTCGCTCGTGCACCCGCGGGTCGTGCGGCTCGTCACGGTGGAAGGGGGCTGCCTCGGCATCCGTCATGTCCGCAGTCTTGCAGCGCCCGCCGCGTGCCGCCAGGATGCCGAGGCTGGCCTCACCCGCGCAGCCGGGCGATGAGCGCCATCGCGTCGACCGGGGCGCGCACCTTCGCGTCGTTGTCGAAGTAGAGGTAGTCGTCGCGGCCGGCCGTGAGGTGGGCCGAGGCCCACGCCGCCCAGCGGTCGAGGGCCGCGTCGTCGTAGCCCGAGACGTAGAGCTGCTCGTCGCCGTGCAGGCGGGCGTACGCGAAGTCGGCCGTCGTCCGGTCGAGGCGGGGGTACCGTCCGGCGGTGTCGGCCACGACGCTCGCGACGCCGAAGCCGGAGAGCAGTCCGGCCCAGTCCTCCTCGGCCTCGGCGAAGGACGGATGACGCACCTCGATCGCGTGCCGGAGCGGGGCATCCTCCTCGACGGTGAACGCACGGCGTCCCGCCATCCGCTCGTCGTGCGCGGCGGCGAGCCGCGCTGCGGCCCGACGCGTCCGGGGAAGCCGCTCGAGGAACGCGGTCAGCAGCCCCTCGTCGTAGGCGAGGGTCGGCGGCAGCTGCCAGAGGAGCGGCCCGAGCTTCGACCCGAGTTCGAGCACGCCGGAGGCGAAGAAGTTCGCGAGCGGGGCGTCGACGTCGCCGAGCCGTTTGACATGGGTGATGAAGCGCGGGCCCTTCACGGCGAAGACGAAGTCCTCGGGCGTCGCGTCCCGCCAGCGGTGCCAGCTCGCGGGACGCTGCAGCGCGTAGAACGAGCCGTTGATCTCGATCGAGGTCATCCGCTCGGCCGCGTAGCGGAGCTCGTCGACCTGCCGGAGTCCTTTCGGGTAGAACGTGCGCCGCCATGCCGGGTACACCCATCCGGAGATGCCGACCCGGGCCTGCGGGCGGCGTGCTGGCTCGCTCATGCCGCCAGTCTTCCGAGGCCGCCGGAGTCGCGGAAGGGGGTGGCGAGCGGGCGCCGCTTCGGGGCAGTGGTGGCATCGGCGAGCGAAAGATGTAGCATAAGTGCTACATCTGATAGCGATTCAACGACGAGAGGATGCCCCATGGTCACCGCTCCCGTCGTCGAGGTGCACGGGCTGCGCCTGCGCTACGGCGCGCGCACCGTGCTCGACGGCATCGACTTCCGACTCGATCGCGGCGAGGTGGTCGCGCTCCTCGGGCCGAACGGCGCGGGCAAGACGACGACGATCGAGGTGCTCGAGGGCTTCCGGCAGCCCGACGCCGGGCAGGTCCGCGTGCTCGGTGAGTCGCCCGAGACCGCGGGCGACGCCTGGCGCGCCAGGATCGGGGTCGTGCTGCAGTCCTGGCGCGACCACGCGCGCTGGCGGGTCGGCCCGCTGCTCGAGCAGTTCGCGACGCTGTATGAGCCCTTCGCCGCGAGCACCGGGCGCCGCCCGCACGATGTCGGCGAACTCCTCGACCTCGTCGGGCTCGGCGGGCACCGCGGTGCGCTCGTCCGCTCCCTCTCGGGCGGTCAGCGCCGCCGTCTCGACGTCGCGATCGGCCTGATCGGCCGGCCCGAGCTGCTGTTCCTCGACGAGCCGACCACGGGCTTCGACCCCGTGGCCCGGCACGAGTTCCACGAGCTCATCCACGCGCTCAGCGACTTCGACGACACGACGGTGCTGCTCACCACGCACGACCTCGCCGAGGCGGAGAAGATCGCGGGACGCATCCTGATCCTCGACCGCGGCGCCATCGTCGCCGACGGCAGCCCCGCCGAGCTCGCCCGCGCCGTGCCGGGCGCGAGCGAGATCAGCTGGCGCGAGAACGGCGTCCGGCAGGTGCACAGCGCCGCCGACGCCGAGCCCTTCGTGCGCGAACTGCTCGCCCGCACCGACGTGACCGTCACCGAGCTGGTCGTTCGCGCCCAGACCCTCGAGGAGACGTATCTCGCCATGATCGCCAGAGAGGACGCCCGATGATCACCGCCGTCCGCGCCGGCCTCCGCCGGGGCCTGACCGAATTCGGCATCTCGCTGCGCACCCCGTCCGACGTGGTCTTCATCCTCATCGGACTCGTCGCCGTCGGCGTGGCGCTCTGGCTGTACCGCGACGCGAAGGCGGCTCCCGGGGTGCCGCTCACGTGGTTCATCCTGCCCAGCATCCTCACGATCCAGCTCGTGTTCATCGCCGGGTACGGGCTCGGCACGGTCGTCGTCACGGAGCGCGAGGACGGCACCCTGCTCCGGGCCCGCACCCTGCCGCGGGGGCTGCCGGTCTACGCGAGCGGCGTCGTCACCAAGACGCTCGCCGAGCTCGTCTGCACCTTCGTGCCCACCCTCGTGATCGCCGCGATCATGCTCGGCGGGCGCTTCGGGCTCGATGCCGGGGATCTCGCGATCGTGCTGGCCATGCTCGTGCTCGGCACGCTCGCGCTCACGCCCTTCGGCTTCGTCATCGGCACGGTCTTCCGCAACCCGCGCTCGGTGAGCGGCTGGGGGTTCCTCGTCGTCGGCGTGCTCGCCTTCGTCTCGGGCCTCGTGCAGCCGCTCGCCTCGCTGCCGGTCTGGGTGCAGCCGATCGGGCTCGCGCTGCCGCTCTACTGGATCGGTCACGCGCTGCGCGGGGCGTTCCTGCCCGGCGAGCTCGGCGCGTTCGAGGTGTTCGGCGACTGGCAGTTCGGCCTCGCCTTCCTCGTCGTCGGCGCCTGGGCCGTCGTCGGCCTGCTGCTCGCGCCGCGGCTGCTGCGCCGTGTCGCGCGCCGGGAGACCGCCTCGGGCATCGAGCTGCGGCGCCAGGCCGCACTGCAGCGGGCATGAGCGGCGCGGCAGCCGACGGCGGGCGCAGCGATCTGGTGCACAACCGGGTCGCGATGCTGCGCGCCGAGCGACGCGTCACCAGACGGGAGTTCGCCGAGGCCATCGGGGTGCACTATCAGACGGTCGGCTACCTGGAACGGGGCGAGTTCAACCCGAGCCTGCACCTCGCGCTGCGCATCGCGCGCTTCTTCGAGGTGCCGGTCGAGTTCGTCTTCTCGCTCGACGAGTTCCCCCGGATCGCGCCGGAGGGGATGCCTCGCGGCTGAGCCCGCCCGCGCTCGGGCAACGCGTCCGGCGCCGGCCCGAGGGGCGCCGGGCGACCCCGGTTCGGCGGCGTCGAACAAGGGGAGTAGCATGGCAGGCGGCCCGTGCCGATAGCTCGACATCGAGAGAGTTTCGGGGCCGGGTCCCTCACCCACCATCCCTGCGCGAACCCGCGCGGACCGATTGGAAGCAGAGCGTGGATCTTTACGAGTACCAGGCCAGAGACCTCTTCGAGCAGTACGGGGTGCCGGTGCTCCCCGGCATCGTGGCCGACACCCCCGAGGAGGTGCGTGCGGCAGCCGAGCAGCTCGGCGGCGTCGTCGTGGTCAAGGCCCAGGTGAAGACGGGCGGCCGCGGCAAGGCCGGCGGCGTCAAGGTCGCGAAGACCCCCGACGAGGCGTACGAGGCGGCCAAGGCCATCCTCGGGCTCGACATCAAGGGCCACGTCGTGAAGCGCGTCATGGTCGCCGGCGGCGCCCGCATCGCGCAGGAGTTCTACTTCTCGGTGCTGCTCGACCGGGCCAACCGCTCCTACCTGTCGCTCACGAGCGTCGAGGGCGGCATGGAGATCGAGCAGCTCGCCGTCGAGAAGCCCGAGGCGCTCGCGCGCATCGAGGTCGACCCCATCGCCGGCATCTCGCTCGAGAAGGCGAAGGAGATCGCCGTCGCCGCGAACTTCCCGGCCGAGCTCGTCGACCGCGTCGCCGAGGTCTTCGTGAAGCTCTACGAGGTGTACGACAAGGAAGACGCGACGCTCGTCGAGGTCAACCCGCTCATCCTCGACGAGGACGGCAAGATCATCGCCCTCGACGGCAAGGTCAGCCTCGACGAGAACGCCGAGTTCCGTCACGCCGGGCACGCGCTGCTCGAGGACAAGGACGCCGCCGACCCGCTCGAGGCGAAGGCCAAGGCGCTCGACCTCAACTACGTCAAGCTCGACGGCGAGGTCGGCATCATCGGCAACGGCGCGGGCCTCGTCATGTCGACGCTCGACGTCGTCGCCTACGCCGGCGAGAACCACGGCTCGGTCAAGCCCGCGAACTTCCTCGACATCGGCGGCGGCGCCTCGGCCGAGGTCATGGCCAACGGCCTCTCGATCATCCTCGGCGACCCGCAGGTGAAGAGCGTCTTCGTGAACGTCTTCGGCGGCATCACCGCCTGCGACCAGGTCGCGAAGGGCATCGTCGGCGCGCTCGCCGAGCTCGGCTCTGCGGCGAACAAGCCGCTCGTCGTGCGGCTCGACGGCAACAACGTCGTCGAGGGCCGCCGCATCCTCGAGGAGGCGGCGCACCCGCTCGTGACCCTCGCCGAGAACATGGACCAGGGCGCCGACAAGGCCGCCGAGCTGGCGAACGCGTAAGGACAGCAGAACCATGACGATCTTCCTCAACAAGGACTCCAAGGTCATCGTCCAGGGCATCACCGGCGGCGAGGGCTCGAAGCACACCGCGCGCATGCTCGCGGCCGGCACCCAGGTGGTCGGCGGCGTGAACGCCCGCAAGGCCGGCACCACCGTGCTGCACCAGGACGCCTCGGGCGCCGACGTCGAGCTGCCGGTGTTCGGCACGGTCGCCGAGGCCATCGCCGCGACCGGCGCCGACGTCTCGATCGCCTTCGTCCCGCCGGCCTTCACGAAGGACGCCGTGATCGAGGCCATCGACGCCGAGATCCCGCTCCTCGTCATCATCACCGAGGGCGTGCCCGTGCAGGACTCGGCCGAGTTCTGGGCCTACGCCAAGGAGAAGGGCGGCTCGACCCGCATCATCGGGCCGAACTGCCCCGGCATCATCAGCCCCGGTGAGTCGCTCGTCGGCATCACCCCGGCCAACATCACCGGCAAGGGCCCGATCGGCCTCGTCTCGAAGTCGGGCACCCTCACGTACCAGATGATGTACGAGCTGCGCGACCTCGGCTTCTCGACCGCGATCGGCATCGGCGGCGACCCCGTCATCGGCACCACGCACATCGACGCGCTCGCCGCGTTCGAGGCCGACCCCGAGACGAAGGCGATCGTCATGATCGGCGAGATCGGCGGCGACGCCGAGGAGCGCGCGGCCGACTTCATCAAGGCGAACGTGACGAAGCCGGTCGTCGGCTACGTCGCGGGCTTCACCGCGCCCGAGGGCAAGACCATGGGCCACGCCGGCGCCATCGTCTCCGGCTCGGCCGGCACCGCCCAGGCGAAGAAGGAGGCCCTCGAGGCCGCGGGCGTCAAGGTCGGCAAGACCCCGAGCGAGACCGCCCGCCTCCTCCGCGAGGTGTACGCGGCGCTCTGATCGCCCGGAGCCCGTCCGCTCCGCACGAAGGCCCCGCCGGCCCGTCCGGCGGGGCCTTCGTCGTGCCAGCATCCCGCTCTGTCGCCCGCGCCATCCCAGCCGCTAGGGTCGTGCCCAGGGGGGGATCATGGCGAAGACGCAGGCGGACCTCGAAGCGCGCATCGCGCAGCTCGAGGCGGAGAATCGCGAGCTGCGCTCGCGCGACACCGAGCACGGCACGGGCGGCGACGGGGCGGATGCCTCGGCGGGCGCCGGGCGGCGACGGAAGTCCGGGCGCTGGCGCTCGGTGCTGTCCGGCATCCTCGTGGTGCTCGCCCTGCTGCTCACGCCGGTCGCACTGCTCAGCTCCTGGGCGCGGCTCGAACTCGTCGACACGGACCGCTTCGTGGCGACCTTCGCCCCGCTCGCCGACGACCCGGAGGTGCAGGCCTTCGTCGCCGACACGGTCACCGGGATCATCGAGGAGCAGGTCGACATCCCGGAGCTCACCTCCCAGGTGTTCGACGGCATCCGCTCGCTCGATCTGCCGCCGCGCGCGGCCGACGCGCTCGGCCTCCTCGAGGGGCCCGCGGCCCAGGGACTCCAAGCCCTCGTCGCGCAGACGGTGAGCCAGGTCATCGCCTCCGACGCCTTCGCCGACACCTGGGCGACGGCCCTGCGGGTGAGCCACCGACAGGCGATCGCCGCGATCCAGGGCGACCCGAACGCGGCCCTCGAGATCGGCCCCGGCGGGCAGCTCTCGGTGCAGCTCGGCCCGATCATCGAGACGGTCAAGCAGCAGCTCATCGACCGGGGCGTCGGCTTCGCCAGCGCGATCCCGGTCGTGAACCAGAGCATCGCGATCGCCCAGGCGGACTCGCTCGTGCTCGTGCAGACCGTCTACGCGCTCGCCGTGGCGGTCGGCACCTGGCTGCCCTGGGTGGTGCTCGCGATGCTCGTGGGCGGCGTGCTGCTCGCCCGCAACCGGCCGCGGGCGTTCGTCTGGACCGCTGCCGGCTTCGCGCTCGTCATGGCGACCCTCGCCGCCGGGGTCGGCATCGGCCGGCTCTTCTTCGTCGGCACGGTGAGCCCCTCGATCATGCCCGCGGGGGCGGCGGGCGCACTGTACGAGCAGATCATCGAGCTCATCCGCTCCACGATCGTCGCCGGGCTCGTGCTGGGCCTACTGACGGCGATCATCGCCTGGTGGGCCGGCCCATTCCGGCCGGCGCGGGCGCTCCGCGGCTTCTCCAACGCGATGTTCGCCGGGATCCGGAGGCAGGCGGCGAAGCACGGCGTCACGACGGGCGCGTTCGGCGTCGCCCTCGACCGGTTCCGCTCGGCGGTCTACCTCGGCATCGCGCTCATCGCGGTGCTCGTGGTGCTGTTCGGCCGGCCGCTCACGACGGGGCTCGTGGTGACGACGGTGCTCGTGGCGCTGCTCGCGATCCTGCTGGTCGAGCTCCTGCGCCGCCCGGCCGAGGAGCGCCCGGCCGCGCCGCCGGCGGACGGGGATGCCGAGGCGCACGCTGCGGCCGCCGACGAGGCGGTCGCGACGGCCCGCGGACGGGAGTGACGCACCCCCGTCGTGGCGAGCGGCGAGGCGGGCGCGGTCCGCTAGGCTCGACCGGGTCATGAGACGCACCACGGTCGCCCTGCTCGCCGCACTCGAGGCGCTCGTCTCGGCGCTCGTCGGCTACGGCATCGCCCTCGTGCCGCTCATGCTGCTCTGGGGCATGCACTTCCAGCTGGGCCTCGGACTCGACGTGGTGTTCCGCGCCGCCGCCGACGTCTGGCTCCTCGGACACGGGGTCGACCTCACCGTGCAGCTCGACGAGGTCACGGCCGCCCGGACCGGCGTCCCCGGCGCGGAGGCGGCCTTCCCGATCACGATCGCCCTGCTCGGATTCGCCCTGCTCACCCTGCTCGTCGCGCGCCGCATCGGTCGTCGGGCGGTCGCCGCCGGAGCGCCCGTCGTGGGCCTCGTGGCGGCCGTCGTCGTCTCCGGCGGCGTCGGGCTCGTCGCGACGCTCGCCGCCCGCCACCCGGCCGCGCACGCCTCGGTCTGGCAGGGGGCGCTGCTGCCGGCGGCGATCACCGCCGCCGGCGTGCTCATCGGCCTGCTGAGCTCGGAGCAGTTGCGCGACCGGCTCCTCGACCGGCTGCCCGCCGCCGTGCCCGACGAGTGGCTCGAACTCGCGGGGCGCGCGTGGCGCGTCGGCGTCGGCTCGGCGTTCGCGGTGCTCACCGTCTCCGGGCTCGTCGTCGCGTGGGCGATCGTGTCGAGCTACGCCACGATCACGGGGCTGCATCAGGTGCTCGGCGCGGGCTTCGACGGCGGCGTCGCCATCTTCGTCGCGGAGCTGTCGCTGCTGCCGAACCTCGTGCTCTGGGGTGCGTCGTGGCTGCTCGGCCCCGGCTTCGCGATCGGCGCCGGCACCCAGGTCACCCCCGCCGGCACCCTGCTCGGGCCCGTCCCGGGGCTGCCGATCGCCGGGGCGCTGCCGAGCGACGGTGCCCCGATGGCCGCCCTCTGGCTCCTCGTGCCCGTGCTCGCGGCCTTCGTCGGCGCGTACCTCGTCTCTCGCGTCGCCGTCCACGGCGCGGATGCCGCAGCGGGCCGCGTCGCCGAGCACGACGCCGAGCACGACGGCGTCGACGAGTGGAGCCCCGTCGCCGCCGAGCCGGGCCAGGTGCCGTGGTGGCATCCGCTCGCCGTCGCGCTGGGCGCCGGCCTGCTCGCCGCGCTCATCCTCGGCCTCGGCGCCTGGTGGTCGGGCGGCGCGATCGGCCCGGGCCGGCTCGCGGAAACCGGCCCGAACGGCTGGGCCGTCGCCGGCGTCGCCGCGCTGACCGTGGCCGTCGGTGCCATCGTCGGCGGCTTCACCGCCCGGGCCCGCGTCGGCCGCCGCACGTCACCGGCCGAATCGGCCCCGGCCGAACCCGATACACTCTGAGCGTGCTGAAGCTCGTCGTGCTCATCTCCGGCGGCGGCTCGAACCTCCGCGCGCTGCTCGAAGCCTCCCGCGATGCCGAGTTCCCCGCCCGGGTCGTCGCCATCGGCGCCGACCGCGAGGCCGACGGGCTCGCCCTCGGCGAGGAGTTCGGCATCCCGACCTTCACCGTGCCGTACACGGCCTACGAGAGCCGCGACGCCTGGGGCGACGCGCTCATCGAGGAGGTGCGCCGCTGGGACGCCGATCTCGTCGTGCTCTCCGGGCTCATGCGGCTCGTGCCGCCCGCCGTCGTCCGCGCGTTCTCGCCGCAGCTCATCAACACGCACCCCGCGTACCTGCCGGAGTTCCCCGGCGCGCATGCCGTGCGCGACGCGATCGCCGCCGGCGTGACCCAGACCGGCGCGAGCCTCATCGTCGTCGACGACTCCGTCGACGGCGGCCCGATCGTCGCCCAGGAGCGCGTGCCCGTGCTGCCCGGCGACACCGAGGCCAGCCTGCACGAGCGCATCAAACCCGTCGAACGCCGCCTGCTCATCGAGGCCGTGCTCGACATCGCCAACGCCCACCTCGATCTGAAGGACCTCGCGCGATCATGAGCGGCCCCGCCATCGACCCCAGCCTGTACCGCGAGCGGGACGTCGTGCCCGTGCGCCGCGCCCTCATCGCCGTGAGCGACAAGCGGCGGCTCGCCGAGCTCGCCTCGGCGCTCGTCGAGGCGGGCGTCGAGATCGTCTCGACCGGCGGCACCGCGAAGGCGATCGCGGACGCCGGGCTGCCGGTGACGCAGATCGCCGAGGTGACCGGCTACCCCGAGCACCTCGACGGGCGCGTGCGCACCCTGCACCCCGCCGTGCACTCGGGCCTGCTCGCCGACCTGCGGCTCGAGCATCACGAGCGGGAGCTCGAGGGCCTCGGCATCGCGCCGTACGAGCTCGTCGTCGTGAACCTCTACCCCTTCGTCGAGACCGTCGCGTCCGGGGCGGAGCCCGCCGCCGTCGTCGAGCAGATCGACATCGGCGGCCCCGCGATGGTGCGCGCCTCCGCGAAGAACCACGCGAACGTCGCCGTCGTCGTCTCGCCCGACCGCTACGAGGACGTCATCGCCGCGGTCGCGGCCGGCGGCACCACGCTCGCGCAGCGCCAGCAGCTCGCCCGCGAGGCGTTTCGGCACACCGCCAGCTACGACGTCGCGGTGGCGAGCTGGATCGGCAGTGCGGTCGCACCGGACCAGGACGCCTCGGTGTCGCCGTTCCCCGCCTGGGTGGGCGGCACCTGGCAGAAGCAGGCCGACCTCCGCTACGGCGAGAACAGCCACCAGCGCGCCGCGATCTTCGCGACCGACGGCGGCCGCCCCGGCATCGCCCAGGCCGTGCAGCTGCACGGCAAGGAGATGAGCTACAACAACTACGTCGACGCCGACGCGGCCGTTCGCGCCGCCTTCGACTTCGACGAGCCGGCCGTCGCGATCATCAAGCACGCGAACCCCTGCGGCATCGCCGTGGCCGCCGCCGACGCCGCCGACCCGATCGCCGACGCGCACCGCCGCGCCCACGAGTGCGACCCCGTGTCGGCGTTCGGCGGCGTGATCGCCGCGAACCGCACCGTCACCCGCGAGATGGCCGAGACCGTCTCGGGCATCTTCACCGAGGTGCTCGTCGCACCGGCCTTCGAGGCGGAGGCGGTCGAGCTGCTCAGCCAGAAGAAGAACCTCCGCCTGCTCACCCTCCCGGAGGGCTTCGCACCCACCGCGGTCGAGCTGAAGCAGGTCTCCGGCGGCCTGCTGCTGCAGGAGGCCGACCGCAGCTTCGCGCCGGTCACCGAGTGGACGCTCGTCTCCGGCGAGCCGGCCGACGAGGCGACCCTCGCCGACCTCGCCTTCGCCTGGACCGCGAGCCGCGCCGTGAAGTCGAACGCCATCCTGCTCGCCTCGGGCGGCGCCTCGGTCGGCGTCGGCATGGGGCAGGTCAACCGGGTCGACTCCTGCCGGCTCGCCGTCGAGCGGGCGGGGGAGCGCGCAGCCGGCTCGGTCGCGGCATCCGACGCCTTCTTCCCCTTCGCCGACGGCCTGCAGATCCTGCTCGACGCCGGCGTGAAGGCCGTCGTGCAGCCCGGCGGATCGGTGCGCGACGAGGAGGTCGTCGCAGCCGCGAAGGCCGCCGGCGTCACGATGTACTTCACCGGGGAACGGCACTTCTTCCACTGATCCCTCGCCGGGGTCCGGCCCCGGATCCGGCGCGCTCCGCCGGGCGGTACGCTGGGAGCGACGGGCGCTCACGAGGCGCTCGCACAAGCATGCCCACGAGGCGTCAGAGTCCGAGGAGAACCGATCGATGTCGATCACCCCTGCACCGGCCGCAGCCGCGACCGAGGTCCACGTCCAGCTGCCCCAGGCGGCCCCCGATCACGAACGGGTGCTCATCACCCGCGGGCCGCGATCCGGGCTCACCATCATCGTCGCCGTGCACTCCACGGTGCTCGGCCAGGCGCTCGGCGGGGCCCGCCTCTGGCGCTACGAGCACTGGACCGATGCGCTCGGCGACGCGCTGCGGCTCTCCCAGGCGATGACGATGAAGAACGCCGCCGCGGGACTCGCGCGCGGCGGCGGCAAGTCGGTCGTGGCGATCCCGTCCGGGGTCGAGCTCGACGAGGCCGGCCGACGCGACGCCATGCTCGACCTCGGCGACGCGGTCGAGTCGCTCGGCGGCGCGTACATGACCGCCGAGGACGTCGGCACGAGCGCCGAGCTCATGGCCGTCGTGCACGAGCGCACCGAGCACGTCTGCGGGCTGCCCGCCGAGGCCGGCGGGGTCGGCGAGCCCGCCGATGCCACCGCCGCGGGCGTCTTCGCCGGCATGCTCGCGACGCTCGAGCACGTCTTCGGCTCCGCCGACCCCGCCGGCCGCCACTTCGTCGTGGCCGGGCTCGGCCAGGTCGGCGGGCGACTCGCCCGCATGCTCGCGGCCCGCGACGCCCGGCTCACCGTCACCGACGTGTTCGAGGGCAAGCGGGCGCTCGCCGAGGAGCTCGGGGCCGCCTGGGTCTCGCCCGCCGAGGCCCACCTCGTCGAGGCCGACGTCTTCGTGCCCTGCGGGCTCGGCGGCGTGCTCACCGGCCAGGTCGTCTCCGAACTGCGGGTGCGCGCCGTCGTCGGTGCGGCGAACAACCAGCTCGCCGCGCGCGGCGTCGCCGACCGGCTGCGCGAGCGCGGCATCGTGTGGGCGCCCGACTTCGTCGTGAACGCCGGCGGGGTCGTCTACCTCGACCTGGCCTCCACGCCGGGCGTCACGGCCGCCGAGCTCGACGAGCGCATCGCGGGCATCGGCGACACGATCGGCGCGATCCTGCGCGAAGCGGATGCCTCGGGCTCGACCACCCTCGAGTCCGCCGAGCGGCTCGCCCTGGCCCGGCTCCACGCCGCGGGCTGATCGGGTGACGGCCGGCACGAGCAGACGGCCGGGAGCGCGGGCGGCAGCGGAGACGCGCCGCCCGCGGCCCGGCCGCTAGGCTCGGTGACCATGACGTCCCCCGCGCCAGTCGATCCCGCCGACGAAACCGGCGGCGATCCCACCGAGCCAGCCACGCGACCCGCGCCCGCCCGCCGCACCGGGGGAGGTCGAGCGGTGCTCGCCGTGCTCGGCTCGGCCGCGGCGGTCGGCGCCCTGGGGTTCCTCGGCGCCCTGCTCGCCTTCTTCATCGGCAACGGGCACACGCCCGAGGTGTTCGTGCAGCTCACCGGGCACTTCGCCCTCGCCGGCTTCTTCGCGGCCGCGCTGCTCGCGATCTCGAACGCCGCCGGCGCCCTGCGCACCTGGTTCCTCGCGCTCATCTCGGGCTTCGCGGCGGCCGTGCTCGCGGCCATCCTCGCGACCACGGTGACCGTGCTCGCCACGGGGCGCGGCATCTCGGGCGAGCTGTTCCTCTTCGTCGTCGGCTCGCTCGTCAGCCTCAACCTCGTGTTCGTGCTGCTCGTGACGTTCGGCGAATTGTGGCTCGCCCCGTTCGTCGCCCGGGCCATCCAGTCGTACCAGCCGGAGCGGACGCCCCGGCGCATCGCCCTCGTCCGCATCCCCGCCTCGAACCTCGCCGAGGGCGAGCTCACCCACCTCGAGCGTCTGCCCGTCGACCAGGCCAAGGCCGACGAGCAGTGGGACAACTACTGCGCCACCCTCGTCGCCGAGGGCTGGGAGACCGTCGAGGTCGACGCGGCGCCCGAGCTCGCCGACTCGGTATTCGTCGAGGACACCGTCGTACTCTTCGAGGATCTGGCCGTCATCACGAGTCCGGGCGCGGCCTCCAGGCGCGGCGAGACCGAGGGCGTCGAGCGCAGCGTCCGCGACCTGCCCGGGCTCGAGCTGGCCCGCATCGAGGCGCCCGGCACGCTCGAGGGCGGGGACGTGCTGAAGGTCGGCCGCACCGTGTACGTGGGCGCCTCCAGCCGCACGAACGCCGAGGGCATCCGGCAGCTGCGCGCCCTGCTCGACGGGCGGGACTACACCGTCGTCGCCGTGCCCGTGACGCGGGCGCTGCACCTGAAGAGCGCGGTCACGGCGCTGCCGGACGGCACGGTGATCGGGCACCCCGAGCTCGTCGACGCGCCGAGCCTGTTCCCGCGATTCCTGCCGGTGCCGGAGCGCGAGGGCGTCGCGGTCGTGCTGCTCTCCGACGACACGCTGCTGATGTCGGCGGCGGCTCCGCGGACGGCGGAGCTGCTGTCGGGGCTCGGCTACCGCGTGCTCACGGTCGACATCAGCGAGTTCGAGAAGCTCGAGGGCTGCGTCACCTGTCTGTCGGTCCGGGTGCGCTGAGCCCCGGCGCCGGGCGGGGCGTCCCGACCCCGTCGTGCAGCTCCAGCAGCTGATCCGCCCGCTTCACGAGCGAGGGGTCGTGCGTCGTCACGACCGCCGCGACGCCGTGCTCGTGGACGAGCTCGCCGATGAGGTTCATCACCTGCGCGGCCGTGCCGCTGTCGAGCTGCCCGGTCGGCTCGTCGGCGAGCAGCAGCTGCGGGCGGGCGACGAGGGCGCGGGCGATGCCTACGCGCTGTTGCTGACCGCCGGAGAGCTCGTACGGCCGCTGGGCCGCGTGCTCGGCGAGCCCGACGAGGCGGAGGGCCTCGGCGACGCGCTGCTCGCGCTCGGCGGGCTCGACCCGCTGCAGCCGGAGCGGCACCGAGACGTTCTCGGCCGCCGACAGCACCGGGATGAGCCCGAACGACTGGAAGATGTAGCCGAGGCGGTCGCGGCGCACCTCCGCGAGGGCCGTCTCGTCGAGCGCCGAGAGCTCCAGCTCGCCGAGGTGCACGCGGCCGGCATCGGGTCGGTCCAGGCCGCCGAGCAGGTTCAGCAGCGTCGTCTTGCCGGCGCCCGAGGGGCCGGTCACGACGAGGAGCTCGCCGGGGCGCACCTCGAGCGAGACGTCGCGCACGGCGTGCACCTCGCCCGCCCGCCCAGAGAAGGTGCGGGTGATCGATTCGGCGCGCAGCGCGGCGGTCATGCGGCTCCTCCGTTCGGTTCGGGCTGGTCGGAGTCGGCGCCGCTGCCGACGCCGGCGCCGGGCTCGGGCGCCGCGTGCCGACCGCGGCGGCGCGGAGCGTCGTCGGCGTGCGGCTCATGCTCGTGCGGCACCGGCTCGTGCGGCGCCGGCTCGCGCGGCCGGGGCGGCGGGGCGCCCTCGTGGCCGGGCCAGACGCCCACGTGGTCGGGTTCGAGCGCGAGCCGCACCCGCTCCCGCAGTTCGAGCGAGGCCACGAAGTCGTGCGGGAGCTGCAACCGGCCGACTCGGTCGAGCACGGCGAACTCCTCGGCCACCGCCTGCTCGGCGCCGTGCTCGTCGAGCCGTGTGGAGCGCAGCACCTCGGTGGACGTGCGGCCGTCGCGGATCTGCACGGTGCGCCGGACGTGCTCCGAGACGGTCGGGTCGTGCGTGACGATGAGCGTCGTCACGCCGAGCTCCTCGTTGACCCGGCGCATCGCCTCGAGCACCGAGGCGCTCGTCGCCTCGTCGAGTTCGCCCGTCGGCTCGTCGGCGAGCAGCACCCGCGGAGCGTTCGCGAGGGCGACGGCGATCGCCACTCGCTGCTGCTGGCCGCCGGACAGCTCGCCCGGGCGGCGGTCGGCGAACTCGGCCACCTCGAGGAGCTCGAGGAGCTCGGCGATCCGGTGCGCCCGTGCGCTGCCCTTCGCGGTGCCCGCGACGTTGATCGCGAGCGCCAGGTTCTCGGCGGCGGTCAGGTACGGCAGGAGGTTCCGCGAGGTCTGCTGCCAGATGAAGCCCACGGTGCGCCGCTGATACCCGACACGCTCGCGGGCACCCATGGTCAGCAGATCGTGCCCGGCGACGCGCGCGACGCCCGCGGTGGCGGTGTCGAGCCCGGAGAGGATCGTCAGCAGGGTCGACTTGCCGGAGCCCGACGCGCCGACCACGGCGACCATCTCGCCCGCCTCGACCCGGAGATTCAGTCCCTGCAGCGCCTGCACCTCGACCCCGTCGGCGCTGAAGATGCGCACGAGGTCGACGCAGAGGATGTGCGGTTCGGCGACGTCGGTCATGATTCCTCCTCCTTGCGGAGCGCTCTGGCGGCATCCACCCGGCCCCCGATGCTCGCGGCGACCCAGGCGCCGATCGCGGAGACCGCGATCGCGCCGGCGAGCACCCCGCCGACGAGCAGCGGGTCGACCGAGATGGGCGGTTGGACGATCGCGCCCGTGAACGCGGCGATGTTGATGGCCGGCAGCACGACCACCGGGAGCAGCAGCCCGAGCGCCGCGCCGGCGACGACCGCCGCGACGACGACCGGGCCGATCTCCCAGGCGACGAGGGTCCGCTCCTCGCGACGGCGCAGGCCGAGCGTCGACAGCAGCGGCAGCAGCCGCTCCCGAGCGGGGCGGCCGACCACGAGCGTGAGCACGATGGCGAGCGCCGTGGCGAGGCTCGTGAGCACGATGGCGATCGCGAGCGCGACCATGAGGCCCCGCGCCGCCGGACTGGCCGACAGGGACTCGGCCAGCGAATCCGGGGTCTCCGCGGTCGCGCCGTCACCGGCGACGGCGACGGCGGCGTCCGCGACCGTCTCGACGGAGGCGTCGGGCGCGACCCGGATGAGCACGGTGCGCGGCACGAGCGTGTCGGTGAACGGCCGCGCCTTCGAGCGGTCGACGAGCAGCCAGTCGCGGCGCGGCGTGAACGCCGTCTCGGCGGTGACGCCCTCGACGACGTCGATCTCCTGCCCGTCGAGCCGGACCCGGTCGCTGCTCGCGAGCCGCTCGGCGAGCGCGCCCGAGGCGAGCACCGGCACCGGGCGGTCGTCGGCGCCTCCCGCGCCGAGCGCCGCCGGCAGCGGCAGCACGCCGCTCCGCCCCTCCTGCACGGCGGCCATCTCGGCGACGTCCACCACGACGACCGTGGTCGGTCGGCGCTGACCGTCGAGCTCGAGCGGGGCGGAGCCCGTCGAGTACACGGGGGCGATGGCCTCGACCCCGTCGATCGCGCGGAGCTCGTCGAGCTGCGCGGTCGTGAGCGGCCCCGCGTGCAGCTGCACGTCGGCACCGACCTGCACGTCGGCGGATGCCTCGATGCCGCCTCGCACGGTGCCGAGCAGCACCGCGGAGAACACGGCGACCGCGACGCCGACGACGACCGCGAGCACGGGGACCAGCCCGGCGGACGGGTCGCGCAGCGCGCGGGCCGCCCCGAGGAAGGCGACGAGCGAGCGCCGGCGTTCGAGCACCGTCACCAGGCGGCGAAGCGGCAGCGGGTAGACGCGCAGCACGACGATGCAGACGACGAGGGCGAGCAGCAGCGGCACGGCCGCGAGGAGCGGGTCGACGCTCGCCGGGCCCGTCGCGTTGGTGCCCGCGAGCCCGCGGCGGAACAGCAGCACGACCGCGGTGGCGGCGAGGAGGGTCACCGCGAGCTCGGCGATCCAGCGGCCGCGGGCCGGGGCGCCGCCGAGATCGACCCTCGCGCGGCGCAGGGGGCTCAGCTGCCCGGCCGAGGCGGCGAGCAGGATGCCGGGGGCGAGCGCGAAGGCCGCGGCGAGCCACCAGCCGCCCGCGCCGGCCTCGGCGCGCACGGCGAGGGTGCCGGCGATGCCGCCCACGAGCAGTGCGGGCAGGCCGATGAGCGCGCCCTCGGTGCCGAGCACGGCGCGCAGCTGGCCGGTGGACCCGCCGCGCGCGGCGGCGAGCTCGAGGCCCGTGCGGCGGCGCTCGAACACCACGAGCGCGCCGAGCACGAGCACGGCGATCGTGACACCGATCGGGCCGGACGCGACGGTGGCGAGCACGGCGTCGACCGCGACCGCCTCGCTGCGCGCTTGGATCAGCACCTCGCGCAGTCCGCTGCGGAAGGTGATGCTGTCGGCCGTGCGGAAGGACAGGGTCACGGCGCTCTGATCGAGCGGCTCCATGCGGGACTCGACCTCGCCGAGCTCGTCGATCAGGGTCGTCACCTGGTTCGCGCGGACCTCCCCGTACTCGAGCGGGAACCAGACCTGGAGCTCGATCGGGAGCGAGACGGACTGCACCGTCTCCCAGGAGCTCGGGTCGAACATGGCGACGCCCGTGATGATGGGCGGGCTGAGGCCCACCTGCTCGCGATTCGCGCGGAGCGCCGTCGGCACATGGCTCCAGAACGGATCGGCGGGATCGACGGCGGTGTACGTGCCGGTGACGACCGCGGGCACTCGGCCGGTCGGGAAATCGAGGGTGCGGGTCTCGCCGACCGCCCACTCCAGGCGTTCGGCGACGGGGACCGAGAGCACGACCTCCATCGGCTCCTCGCCGGGCACCGCGCCGTCGAAGGGCGCGGGCCAGTCGCCCTCGCTCAGCTCGGCGTGCTCGCGCAGTCGCGGGTCGAAGCCGGGCTGGACGCGGAAGATGGTGCTGCCGATGCCCTGCTCCGCGGTGCTCGCGACCACCGGGTCGCCGACGACGACGGCGCTCGGCGGCCCGAGCACGTCGCGGAGCTCCTCGGGCAGCCGCGCCCGGATCTGCTCGGCCTGCTCGGCCTGCGAGCCCCAGACGGCGGCGACGTCCTCGGGCAGGGTGGATTCGCCGGGTCCGACGGGCGGACGGTCCCTCGTCGACGCGGTCAGGTCGAGCTCCCTCGGCGCGACGGCCGCCATCGACTGCTGCAGCGACTCGGTGTGCAGCGCGGTGATCGCCCGGGGCAGCGCGACCGCCGCGAAGGCGGCGACGGCGACGAGCACCGCCAGCAGCACCGAGGCGGTGGGGGAGGCCTGGAACTGCCGGCCGACGAGGCCCGCGGCGGACAGCCGGGAGTGTCGGCTCATCGCACCTCCTCTCGTCCGGGGCGGCCCGCGGCGACCGTGACCGCGCGGGCGGCGAGCAGGGCGACGACGGCGGTCGCCAGCGCGAACGCGCCGAGCGCCGCGCCGAGCGGCCACCAGTCGAGCACGATGGCCGGGGTGAGCGCGGCCGGCGCGCCGGGCACGGCGGCGCGTGCGAGCTCGGCCGCGCTCGCCCAGGCGGCGAGCGCGCCGATCGCCGCCCCCATCACCATCGCGGTGCCGACCGCCGCCGCGAGCTCGGCGAAGCGCGCCCGGCCCTGCATCGCCGCCGGCGCGCCGAGGGCCCGGAGCACGAGCACCTCGCCCCGCCGGGAGGCGCCGAGTGCGGCGGCGAGGGCGATGAGGGCGGCGAGCGCGGCGGCGAGGGCGCCGATCGCGCCGAGCCAGAGCGCGGTGATCGCGGGGGAGACGAGGCTCGCCGTCGACGCCGCGTCGCGGGCGAGCGCCACTGCGCCGCCGGGGCGGTCCCGGTCGAAGGAGGCGACGACCGCATTCGGATCATCGGCGCCGATCCACAGCTCGTCGGCGCTCGGCGTGCGAGCGCCGGCCTCCGTCACGGCGGCGTCGAGCTCGGCGCGGTCGGCGAGCACGCCGAGTTCGCCCGCCCCGGGGACGGCCTGCACGACGGCGGCCACGCGCGCGTCGATCGTGCCGTCGGCGCTGCCGAGGCGGAGGGAGATGCGGTCGCCGGGGCCCGCGCTCGTGCTGGCGGCGAGGCGTTCGTCGATCGCGACCGGGAGGAGCGAGGCATCCGCCGCGTCGATCGCCCGGATCGCGCCCTGCACGTCGTCGGGGAGCCCAGGCGCCACCTGAGGCAGGACGTCGAGCCCCGTGGCGATGAGCGTCGCCGTCTCCGGGCCGACGCGGATCTCGCGCCGCACCACCGGCTCGACGACCACCTCGGGCAGCGCTGCGGCGGCCTCGGCCGCCGCGGCCGGGTCCGCGGCGCCGAGGACCCGGACCTCGCCGCCCGTGGCGAGTGCGGCGGCGTCGGCGTCGAAGCGCTGCCAACTGCCCGCGACGCTCGCGGTGAGCACGATGCCGGCGACGCCGAGCATCGCGGTGAAGGAGGCCGCGGCGAACATGGGCGCCCGCCGGGCCAGCTGGCGGAGCGGGAGGGAGGGCACGAGCCCGGGCCGCGCCGAGGCGAGGCGCTCGAGCAGCCGGGAGACGAACGGCGTGCACGCGAGGGCGCCGAGCGCCAGCGCGAGCAGCACGAGCACGGGGGCCAGCACCGCGAGCGGATCGACCGCCGTGCCGCCGTCGGCGGTGCGCACGAGCGGGGAGCCGTAGAGCCGGAACTGCCAGAGCGACACGGCCGCCGCGACCGCGATGAGGATCGTGCCGCCCAGGGCGGCGGCGCGGGTGCCCCGGCCGCTGTCGTCGCCGGCCGAGCGGGTGACCGGCCGCCGTGCCTCGCCCCACGCGCTCGCCGCGAGCAGGAGGACGGCGACGAGCACCGAGACGGCGGCGACCGCTGCGGAGATCCACAGCGATCGTGGCTCGCCCGGGCGGAGCAGGAGCAGCGCGAGCTCGCCGGCCGCGGCGCCGAGGATCGCCGCGGGGGCGCCGACGGCCGCCGCCTCACCGGCCTGCCAGCCGACGAGCTGCCGGGTCGCGGCCCCGCGGGCGCGCAGCAGCACGGTCTCACCGCGGCGGGCGCCGGCGAGCAGCGTGCCGAGCCGGCCGAGGGCCGCGATGCCGGCCGCCGCGAGCAGCAGCAGCGGCAACGGGGTGATCGCGCGCACCGCGTCGAGGCCGGTCGTCGCCGCGGCGATCGTGGCGGGCAGGCCGCCGAGCCGGGTCAGGCTGTCCTCGCCGATGCCCGGCTGCGCGGCGAGCGCCGGGGTCGTGCGCGCGAGGTCGCCGGTGAGCTCGCGCGCGGAGTCCGGGGTGAGCGCGTCGATGACCGGCGTCGCCGTCCAGCGCACCCGGACGGCGACCGGCAGCCCGTCGAGGGCGGCCTCGTCGACGAGGAAGGGGCCGGCGGCTCCGTCGGCCGAGCCGGTGGCGATGAGCGGCTCGCCGAACCAGGCGGGCGCCCTGGCGTCGTCGGGCAGCCAAGTGCCGACGATCTGCAGGCGACGGTCGGCGAGCTCGACCGTGTCGCCGAGCGCGAGCCCGAGCGCGTCCGCCGCGCCCTGGTGCACGGCGGTCGGGACGGTGGATGCCTCGTCGGCGCCCCCAGCATCCGGCCAGACCCCGTCGACGAGCTGCGCCCGTTCCGCGATCGCCGGGTCGGCGAGGAGCACGAGGCCGGTCTCGGGCGCTGCGTCGGTGTCGTCGGTCTCGGTGTCGTCGGGCGCGGTGCCGTCGTCGGCGTCGGTGCCGTCGGGCGCGGTGCCGTCGGCCAGCGGCACGGGGGAGCTCTCGGCCGAGCGGTCCCAGCCGATCGTCTTGGCAGGGAGGGTACGGTCGAGCACGGTCGCACCGGCCTCGGCCTGGGCCTCGGGGTCGCTCGAGCGGCGGATCTCCCAGCGCACGGCTCCGTCGGCTCCGGAGGCGGCGGCCACGCGCTCGCGCAGGCCGGTGACGGCGGCCCCGGCCGTCTGATCGAGGATCGCGGTGCCGACACCGGCGAGGATGAGGACGACGGCGGCCACGCCTGCGAGCACGCCCGAGCGCGCACGGGCACGAGCCAGTGCCAGCCGGGCGGATGCCACGCGCGGAGCCTCCTCGATGCAGGGTTCGGGTCGCCGCGGCGATCGGTGCAGCGGTGCGCCGGCGTCGAATTCGGACAGCTTACCCCGCACCGGGGACTTGCATACCACTCGGAACTCTGAATAGTCTGTAAGGCTGTCGCACCACGAGTTCGGCAGGCTATGGATCACGAGACGATGACGCAGGAGGACCCGATGTCAACAGCCCACACTTCCGCCCGTTCGGTCGCGGTCGCTGGCGCTGGCATCCGCGCCCCGCGCCGTCCCGCTGCCACGCCGGAGCACTAGCTCCGACCCGTCGAGCCGGACTCGGTCCGGCCGAAGCGCCGCTCCCGCGGCCACCATTCCCGGGCGCCCCCGGGTCGCGAGCTCCCGGAGGAGCCTCGCTCGCCGGCGCTCCGGGCTCCACACCCAAGCACCGGATCCGGCTCCCTCGGGTTCAGGCTCGCACTCTGCTTCGGCACCGTCCGCCGTCGTCGACGACGCTCCGGTCCGCCATCCGCACCTCATCGCACGACTCCGCGTGCGCGGCCCTCGCCGCCGCACGCCGTTCCGAAAGGGCCATCCTTGACCACCCCACCCACCCATCCGCCCGATCACGTCGCCGAGGCGCCCCGCCTCGGTGCGGTGCGCGCGCTCTGGCGCCTCCGCGAGTACGCGGGGCCGGCGCTGCCCGCCTTCGCGATGAGCATGGGCGCGGCACTCATCGCCCAGCTCTTCGCGCTCGCGATCCCGCAGGTGATGCAGCAGATCGTCGACGGTCCGCTCGCGCAGCGCGACGCGAGCGCCGTCTGGCCGCTCGCGATCCTCGTCTTCGTGCTCGGAGCGATCGAGTCGGTGCTCTACGCGCTCCGCCGTTGGCTCGTCGTCGGACCGGGCACCAAGGTCGAAGCGCGCATGCGCGACGCTCTGTACGCGAAGCTGCAGGATCTGCCGGTGAGCTTCCACGACCGCTGGCCGAGCGGGCAGCTGCTCTCGCGCGCCGTCAGCGACCTGAGCCTCATCCGCCGCTGGCTGAGCTTCGGCCTCGTGCTGACCGGGGCGAACCTCGTCATCATCGTCGTCGGCGTCGGCATCCTGATGTCGATGAACTGGCTGCTCGGACTCATCTTCCTCGTCTGCTCGCTGCCGCTCTGGTGGGCGGGCTACCGCTTCGAGGGGGAATACTCCGAGAAGTCGCGCCTCAGCCAGGACCAGCAGGGCGACCTCGCGACCGCGGTCGAGGAATCGGTGCACGGCATCCGCGTGCTCAAGGCGTTCGGCCGTGGCAAGCACGCGTTGTCGACGTTCCGGGCGCAAGCCGAGTCGCTGCGCCGCACCGAGATCGAGAAGGCGCGCCTCGACGCGAACATCTGGGTGTGGATCATGGTCGTGCCGGCCATCGCGCTCGGCGTCTGCCTCGTCGTCGGCATCTGGCTGGCAGCGAACGGGCAGCTGTCGGTCGGCGAGCTCGTCGCGTTCTTCGCGACCGCGACGGTACTCGCGTGGCCCATCGAGTCGATCGGCTTCATGCTCGCCTTCGCGCTCGACGCGCGCACCGCGACCGACCGCTTCTTCGACATCATGGACAGCGAGAACACGATCCTCGACCCGGAGGCGCCGCGCACGCTCGAGCGCCCGCGCGGCGAGCTCGCGTTCGAGGGGGTGCATTTCCGCTACCAGGATGCGCCGTCGCGGTTCCCCGACCTGCTCGACGGGGTGGAGCTCGTCGTCCGGCCGGGCGAGACCATGGCGCTCGTCGGTCTCACCGGCAGCGGCAAGACCACGATGACCGCACTCACGACCCGCCTGTACGACGTGACCGGCGGCGCCGTCACGCTCGACGGGGTCGACGTGCGCGCGTTCAGCCGCGAGGAGCTGCGCCGGCACATCGCCATGGCGTTCGAGGACGCCACGCTGTTCAGCGCCTCGGTTCGCGAGAACGTGCTGCTCGGGCGCCCCGAGCTCGCCGGCGACGACCCGGCCGTGCAGGCGGAGGCGCAGCGCGTGCTCGACGAGGCCCTGCGCATCGCGCAGGCCGGCTTCGCGTACGAGTTGCCCGAGGGGCTCGAGACGAAGGTCGGCGAAGAGGGCATGAGCCTGTCCGGCGGCCAGCGCCAGCGGCTCGCGCTCGCGCGTGCGGTCGCCGCGAAGCCGGCCGTGCTCGTGCTCGACGACCCGCTCTCCGCGCTCGACGTCACCACCGAGGCGAAGGTCGAGGAGGAGCTGCGGAGCGTGCTCGCCGACACCACCGCGATCATCGTCGCGCACCGCCCCTCGACGGTCATGATGGCCGATCGGGTGGCGCTGCTCGAGGGCGGGCGCATCACGGCCGTCGGCACGCACTCCGAGCTGCTGCGGGAGTCGGAGCACTACCGCTTCGTCATCTCCAGCCTCGAAGAGGAGGAACGGGCCGGCAGCGACCCGGCCGACTCCATCCGCGAAGAACCCGAGACCGATCGAGAGGAGGTCGCCCGATGAGCGTCACCGGCGTTCAGGGAGAAGAGCGCGAGCACTACACGCGCGCCGAATCGCGGCAGATCCGCCGGCGGTCGATGCGGCTGCTCGGCTCGCTGCTGCATCCGCTCCGCCCCACACTGTGGCTCACCGTCATCGCGGTGATGCTCTCGTCCGCCGCGCAGGTGGCGGGCCCGGCGATCATCGCCTACGGCATCGACACCGGCATCCCCGCCCTCATCGGGCAGAACTGGTGGCCGGCGGCGCTGTCGGGCGTCGCGTACGTCGTCACCGGCCTCGTCGGGGCGTTCCTCATCGCGGTGTACATCCGGCTCTCGGCGCGGATCAGCCAGGCCGTGCTCATCGACCTGCGCACCCGGGTGTTCCTGCACACGCAGAAGCTCTCGCTCGAGTTCCACGAGTCGTACACCTCGGGCCGGATCATCTCGCGCCAGACGAGCGACCTCGACGCCATCCGCGAGCTCATGGACGAGGGGCTCACCCTACTCGTGCGCGGGCTCATGTACATGGTGTTCACCGCGGTGATGCTCATCATCCTCGACTGGCCTTCGGGCGTGGTGCTGCTGATCGCGCTCGTGCCGCTCGGCATCCTGACCCGGTGGTTCCAGGTGCGTTCGCAGCAGCTGTTCCGCCGTTCGCGCGTCGCCTCCGCCCGACTCATCGTGCAGTTCGTGGAGACGATGACCGGCATCCGTGCGGTGCAGGCCTTCCGCAAGGAGCGGCGCAACGAGCGGGAATTCGGTGCGCTCGTCGAGGACTACCGCGATGTCAACGCGAAGGTGCTCGGCCTGTTCGCGGTGTTCAACCCGGGGCTCGCGCTCATCGGCAACACCGCGGTGGCCGCGACGATCGTGCTCGGCGGCTTCCGCGTCGTCGACGGCTCGCTGCAGGTCGGCGTGCTGCTCGCGGCCGTGCTGTACACGAAGCGGTTCTTCGACCCGATGGAAGACCTCGCGATGTTCTACAACGGGTACCAGTCCGCCGCGAGCGCGCTCGAGAAGATCTCGGGCGTGCTCGAGGAGGAGCCGAGCGTCCCCGATCCCGAGCGTCCGGTCGACCTGTGGAACGCGAGCGGCCGTGTGCGCTTCGACGGCGTCGAGTTCGCGTACACGAAGGACCGGGTCGTGCTGCCGCGATTCGATCTCGACATCCCGGCCGGGCAGACGATCGCGCTCGTGGGCTCCACAGGCGCCGGCAAGTCGACGCTCGCGAAGCTGATCGCCCGGTTCTACGACCCGAGCGACGGCGCGGTCACGCTCGACGACCTCGACCTGCGCACGCTGCACCCCAAGGACCTGCGGCGCGCGATCGTCATGGTCACGCAGGAGGCGTACCTGTTCTCGGGCTCCGTCGCGGACAACATCGCGCTCGGCAAGCCGGACGCCTCGTTCGACGAGGTGGTCGCGGCGGCGAAGGCCGTGGGGGCGCACGAGTTCATCGAGGGACTGCCGAACGGCTACGACACCGACGTGAACAAGCGCGGCGGCCGGGTGAGCGCCGGGCAGCGGCAGCTCATCTCCTTCGCGCGGGCGTTCCTCGCGAACCCGGCGGTGCTGATCCTCGACGAGGCGACGAGCTCGCTCGACATCCCGAGCGAGCGGCTCGTGCAGGAGGGACTCACGAAGCTCCTCGCCGACCGGACGGCGATCATCATCGCGCACCGGCTGTCGACCGTGGCGATCGCCGACCGGGTGCTCGTCATGGAGCACGGGCGGATCGTCGAGGACGGCTCGCCGGCCGAGCTGATCGGCGGCGACGGCCGCTTCGCCGCGCTGCACGCGGCGTGGCGCGACTCGCTCGTGTGAGCCGGTCGTGAGCAGCGGAAGGCGGGTGACCCGATGGGTCACCCGCCTTCGTGGTGTGTGGGCGCGTAGGCGTGTTGCGTGTTGCGTGTTGCGTATTGCGTATTGCGTGTTGTGCGTGCGCGCCCGCGCGCCGTGCGCGGAGGGCTAGATGCTGCAGCCCGCCGCACGTGCTGCCGCGTAGGGGAAGCCGGGGATGGGGCCCGGGCCCTTCTGCGGGTAGCAGATGATGTTCCACGTACGCGGTCCGACGATGCCGTCGGCCGTGAGGCGGAAGATCGACTGCACCCGGATGACGGCGGAACGCGTCTTCGGCCCGAAGTTGTTGTCGACGGCGAGCCCGGCGCCCGTGTGGTAGTTGACGAGCTGTTGGATGTAGCCGATGCAGCTCGAGTAGCCGCCCTGGGAGTAGTTGTAGTCGACGCACCGGCCGGCCGCCTCGGCGGGAGCGGCGCTCGTGCCCACCGCGCCGACCGTGCCGGCCGCGGCCATCGCGAGCGCCGCGACGGCGAGGGTGAGCTTGTGTCGCTTGGTTCGAAGTTCCACGGTGATCTCCAATCGGTGCGGATGGGTCGTGCGAGGCGATCGTACGTACGGCCCTCCACGGGTGTCGATGGGCAGCGCTGCCCATCGTTTCCGTCCGGAGCCTCCGCGAACGGCACCCCCGGATTGGGACCTGCCCTGCAGTTTCCAGCGCGATACAGTGAGCGGGGCGGTGTGTGCGCCCACGGCCGCGCGCCCGAGCGCCGTCGAACGGAGGAGCCATGGGCGATTCGACCACGCCCCTGCGAGTCGTCATCGCGGACGATGCGATGCTGCTCCGCGAGGGAATCCAGAAGGTGCTGGAGGACGCCGGCATCGAGGTCGTCGCATCCGTCGGGACGGCCGATGAACTGCTCGCCGTGCTCGAAGAGCTGCCGGTGGATGCCGCGGTCCTGGACATCCGGATGCCGCCGGGCCACAGCGACGAGGGAGTCGTGGCACTCGAACGGATCCGGGCGAGCGGTTCGACGATCGGCGTGCTGCTGCTGTCGATGTACGCGACGCCGGAGTACGCCCTCCGCGTCATGGGCGCCGGCAGCGGCACCGGCTACCTGTTGAAGGAGCGGGTCGCCCAGCCGCAGACGCTGGTCCGCGCCGTGGAGACCGTCGCCTCGGGCGGTTCCGTCGTGGACCCCGAGGTCGTCGAACAGCTGGTCGGCCGCAGCCGGGTCGACGACCCGATCACGAGGTTGACTGAGCGCGAACGCTCGGTGCTCGAGCTGATGGCGCAGGGGTACTCGAACGGCGGGATCGCGCAGTCGCTCTTCCTCGGGTTGAAGACGGTCGAGACGCACGTGCGGAGCATCCTGCAGAAGCTCGGGCTCGAGGAGTCGCCCGACCACCACCGCCGCGTGCTCGCGGTGCTCGCACTCCTCGGCGAGCGGTGACGGCGGGCCGACGCCGAGCCGGCGGCGCGTCGATGCTGAGCCGGCGGCGGGATGGCGGCAGGAGTGACGCTGCCGTGGCGGCAGGAGTGATCACGTGATGATGGCACCGGGCCGGAACGGCCGGATCGTCCGTCGGGCGATCACGCTCGCGCTCGCCGTCGGCCTGAGCTTGGCGATGGCGATCTCCGGGTATTGGGCGACGCCGGCCGAGGCGCGTCCGGAGACCTCGTACGCGACGCTGCACGCGCTCGTTCCGCTCGTATTCGCCGCCTGCGCCGGCGTGGCGTGGGCGATCAGCGAGAGCCGCTGGCCCGCCCGCTTGATGGTCGCGTTCGTCGTGCTCTGGATCCCGCAGTCGATCTACGCCGTCATCGGCGACCTCGGGTGGATCTGGCCGATCGTCCGCGGACTCGACCTGAGCTGGGCGGTCGTGACCGGGATCATCGTGCTCATCTACCCCCGCGGCATCCTGCGCGAGCGCTTCGACCGCTGGGTGGTGGGCATCGCCGCGGTCGCGTCCCTGGTGAACTTCGTCGCCGTGCTGCTGCTGGCCGAACCGGGCGACGGGGTGTGCGCCTGCGGCGCGTCGAACCCGTACCGCGTGGCCGCGGTTCCGGAGCTCTTCGCCGCGATCGACGTCGGATACCGGATCATCGGCGTGGGCCTCGCGCTCGCCATCGCGGTGCGGCTGCTCTTCCGCTGGATGCGAGGCAGCGTGCCGGCCCGCACCGTCGCCTTCCTGATGCCGCTCGCGCTCCTCGCCTGGGCGACGACGCTCACCGCGCAGGCGGTCAGCTACGCGGCGGAGGCGCGCGGCGACCAGATGCTCGCGACAATCTCGCTGATCGCGATCGCCTCGATTCCCGTGAGCTTCGTCGCGGGCGTGGCGCACGCCAGGAACATGCGAGCACGGGTCGCCGACCTCATGCGGATCACCCGGGAAGGCGCCGACCGGGGGCTCTGGGCCGAGTCGCTCGCGCGGACGCTCCGGGACGCCTCGGTGCGGGTGTACTGGTGGGACGAAGAGCGCGGGGTGTACGCCGACGCCTCCGGCACGCCGATCCCCGACGGCGACGCCGATCCCCGGGGGAGCCAGAGCGTGCTCCCCGTCGCCTCGCCGCTCGGCGTGCCGATCGCGCTCATCCGCCACGACCGGGTGCTGACGGACAACATGCGGCTCCTCGACGGCGTGTCGAGCGCGCTCCGGCTCTCGGTGGACAACGGTCGCCTCCGCTCCGAGATCGAGCGCACGCTCGCGCAGGTCCGCGAGTCCCGGCAGCGCATCGTCGAGGCCGGCGACGAAGCCAGGCGGCGCATCGAACGCGACCTGCACGATGGGGCTCAGCAGCAGCTCGTGTCGCTCGCCATGCGGCTGCGGCGGACGTCGGATCAGGCCCGGGATCGGGGCGTCCCGGCGATCGCCGACGAAGTGGACGCGGAGATCCTGCTCCTGAACGCCGCGCTGAAAGAGCTTCGCGAACTGGCCCAGGGCATCCATCCGAGTCTCCTCGCCCAGGGCGGACTGCCGCTGGCGCTGCCCGAGCTCGCCGGTCGGTGCTCGGTGCCGAGCGAAGTGCGGGTCGAGGTCCCCGGCCGCCTGCCGGAGCTCGTCGAGGCGACCGCCTACTTCGTCGTGGCGGAGGCGCTCGCGAACATCGACAAGCACGCCGGGGCCACGCGCGCGTGGATCGACGCGGTGTCGGACGGCAGCGAACTCCGCCTCAGCGTCCGAGACAACGGTGCGGGAGGCGCCCGGCTCGACGCCGGAACCGGCATCGTCGGGGTCGTCGACCGCGTCGAGGCGGTCGGCGGGGTCCTCGACCTCGTCAGCGAGCCGGGGCATGGGACGACGGTCGTCGTGCGGCTGCCGCTCGTCGGCGGCGCGGCCGGGCCACAGCCGTAGCTGTAGCCGCAGCCGAGCTGACACGAGCGCGTTCTGACACGAGCGCGTTAGTCAGGGGCGAACGGATCGAGCACATCGGCCGGGGTCTTCGACGGCATCGCGCGGGGGCGCTGCCGGGGATCGACCCGGGGTGGAGGGATCAGCCAGTAGTCGCTTCCCTCGCGGCGCACTTCCCACCCCTCGTTGTGGTACCGCAAGTGGTCTCGGCGGCACAACAGGATGCCGTCGGCCAGATCGGTGCGGCCGTCGTCACGACCCCAGTGCGCGATGTGGTGGGCCTCGGTCCATGACGGCGGACGATCGCACTCGGGGTCGCGGCAGCCGCCGTCCCGCACCGCCATCGCCGCCTTCTGCGCGTCGCTGAACAGGCGCTCGTCGCGCCCGAGATCGAGCACCGCCCCGCCGTCGAAGCGAACCGGGAGGTAGCCCTCGCAGAGCCCGGCGGCGATCGTCGCGAGCGGCACGCGATCGCTGTGCCCCTCGAGGGCGCCGCTGCCTCGGCCGCGCTCGAGCGATGCCGCGTTCACGATCAGATGCACTGCGGGTCGGCGCTCGCCGAGGACGCGACGCGGATTCACCGATGCGCCGGCGCGCAGCAATTGCGCGAGCCCCTCGGCGGCGTTGCGCTCACGGTGCATCCGCGCTTCGGCGTACGCGCGCTCGCCGTGGACGGGATGACCGAAGGACCGCCGGACGCTCCGATCGAGACGGCGGGGATGGCTGAGCCGGTCGAAGAGCGCCTTGACCTCAGCCCCGGCGACCGGCTCGAGCTCGAACTCCCCGCGGAACATGCCCGACTCGGTCTGCCACATGCGCCAGAACTGCGCCCGCCGCTGTGCCTCTGCGCGACGTTCGACGCCGGCGGGGTCGAGTCGCTCGCGCAGGGAGCGCGCCGCCCGTCTCGCCTGCTCCGGAGTGCGACTGCGGCAGACGGCGATGAGTTCGGGGAGCGCGCGGGCGATGCGGACGGAGAGCGGTTCGGCGCCCGGCTCGCCGTCGGCGGGGGAGCGGTCGTCGAGCTCGTCGATCGGGCCGATGCCCGAGCGCAGGGCGTCGGCGACGGTGACGGTGAGCTCGCCGCGTGCGATGGCCTGGCCGATGCCGCATGCCAGGGCGCCTCGAGGGGCGGGGTGCCCGGAGCGCCCGCACCGCTGCCGTTCGGGGCCGCCTCGGCGGCGATGCGCCCGACTTCGATCAGCGACTCCGCCTCGCGCCGGGTCGCCCCGGTGACGTGCTGCACGAGGGCCGTCGTCGTCGCGTGGCCGTCGCGGCGGGCGAGCCCCTGCGCGCCGAACACGGTTCGCGAGCGGCGTGCCGCCTCGGCAGCGGCGAGGGCTTGGAGCCGCTCGACCTCGTGACGGAGCTCGCTCAGCGCGCGAAGGGCCTCGAGGAGCTCGCGGTCGGAGCGATCGGCCGGGTGCCAGGCCCGGGCCGCCGCGCGCACGGCGTCGCCGAGTTCGGCGAAGGGCGGGGACGCGGCGGACATGGGTCCATGCTGCGTCGAGGTGGAGCGGTCGCGGGCCGGGGCGATGCGGACGGTGGAGGGAGGAGGCTGGGGGCCGGGGTGTGGAGGACGACTGCTCAGACCCGCCAGCGGCAGGCGGCGAGGTCGACGCGGTAGCCGTCCTCCGAGTCGACGGCGATGAGCGGCGTGCCCTCACGCTCGTAGTGCGCGCGGGCCTCCGCGGCGTGCCCGCTCGGCGGATGCCCGCCGGCGCGGATGACCCGCCACCACGGCACGGTGCCGCCCGAGAGCGCCATGACCCGCCCGACGGCGCGAGCCCCGCGGGTGCCGAGGATCGCGGCCACGTCGCCGTAGGTGGCCACGCGGCCGGCGGGGATATCGGCGACGACGGCGAGCACGGCGTCCGCGAAGCTGCCGAACGGCTCGCCGGAACCGGGACTCGCCGAGTCAGCGCCCACCGTCAGAGCTCGAGCGCCCCGATGACGTCGCCGTAGGCGGTCTCGCCGATGTCGGTGAAGCCGACCCGGTGGAAGAACGCCTCGGGGCCTTCGTCGCCGGGCTCCCAGAGCACGGTGATGCGGTCGAAGCCGCGCTGCTTGGCCTCTTCGGCGAGGGCGGTCGCGAGGAAGCGGCCGACGCCCTGGCCCTGCACCTCGGCGTCGACGTTGATGCGCCAGATGCAGGCCCGGAACTCCTCGTGCGGGTTCTCGGGGTCGAAGTTGCCGTGGATGAACCCGACGACCCGGTCGTCGAGCAGCGCGACCCGCTGCCAGGCGGTCTCGGGGTTCACGACGGAGGCCTCGGCGGAGTAGGTGACGGGGGCGATGAACTGCTCCTGCCCGGGCTTCAGCGACAGCGTGTTCGCCGCGACGATGTTCGAGGCGGACAGTTCTTCAAGTCTCAGCGCACCCATGCGAACAGGCTAACCGCTCGCGGCCCGCGCCGGTATCCGCCTCCGGTCGCATCCGCCGCACCCCCGGTGGTACCGCGGAACGACGGGGGTGGATGTCTCGATGTCGAGATATTCGCGCGACACGGTAAACTGTCCGGCGGCGCGAACTCGCGCCCCGCCGGTTCTCGAGCCCGCACGACGGGCCCGCTTCCCCGCCCGCATTCAAGGAGACATCCCTTTGTCGAAGATCAAGGTTGAAGGCACCGTCGTCGAACTCGACGGCGACGAGATGACGCGCATCATCTGGCAGGCCATCAAAGACCAGCTCATCCACCCCTACCTCGACGTGAACCTCGAGTACTACGACCTCTCGATCCAGAAGCGCGACGAGACCGACGACCAGATCACGATCGACGCCGCGAACGCCATCAAGAAGCACGGCGTCGGCGTGAAGTGCGCCACCATCACCCCCGACGAGGCCCGCGTCGAGGAGTTCGGCCTGAAGAAGATGTGGCGCTCGCCGAACGGCACGATCCGCAACATCCTCGGCGGCGTGATCTTCCGCGAGCCGATCATCATCTCGAACATCCCGCGCCTCGTGCCGGGCTGGAACAAGCCGATCATCGTCGGCCGCCACGCCTTCGGCGACCAGTACCGCGCGACGGACTTCAAGTTCGAGGGCGAGGGTACCCTCACGATGACCTTCACCCCGAAGGACGGCTCCGAGCCGCAGTCGTTCGAGGTCTTCCAGGCCCCGGGCGCCGGCGTCGCGATGGGCATGTACAACCTCGACGACTCGATCCGGGACTTCGCGCGCGCCTCGCTGAACTACGGCCTCTCGCGCAACTACCCGGTCTACCTCTCGACGAAGAACACGATCCTGAAGGCCTACGACGGCCGCTTCAAGGACCTGTTCCAGGAGGTCTTCGACACCGAGTTCAAGGACGCGTTCGACGCGGCCGGCCTCACCTACGAGCACCGCCTCATCGACGACATGGTCGCCTCCTCGCTGAAGTGGGAGGGCGGGTACGTCTGGGCGTGCAAGAACTACGACGGCGACGTGCAGTCCGACACGGTCGCGCAGGGCTTCGGCTCGCTCGGCCTCATGACGAGCGTGCTCACCACGCCCGACGGCAAGATCGTCGAGGCCGAGGCGGCGCACGGCACGGTCACGCGCCACTACCGTCAGCACCAGCAGGGCAAGCCGACCTCGACGAACCCGATCGCCTCGATCTACGCCTGGACGCGCGGCCTCGCGCACCGCGGCAAGCTCGACGGCAACCAGGAGCTCATCGACTTCTCGAACACCCTCGAGGACGTCGTCGTGAAGACGGTCGAGTCGGGCGCCATGACGAAGGACCTCGCGCTCCTCGTCGGCCCGGAGCAGGAGTACCTGACGACCGAGGGCTTCCTCGACGCGATCGACGCGAACCTGAAGGCGCGCCTCGCGGCCTGATGACGCGGGCCGCGATGCGGCCGACGGCGAAGGGCGGATGCTTCGGCATCCGCCCTTCGTCGTGCCGGCCGTGCGACGCCGCGGGGGATGCCCCGCGCCGGGCGGATGCCGGGCGCGAACGCCGCCCGCGTCGTAGGCTGGGCCCGTGACCGGCGCGGGGGAGCCGGCGGGAGGAGCGGGCTCGTGGCACGGATCCTGCGCATCGCCAGGCGGTACTGGGCGGTCACTCTGACGGTGATCGTGGGGCTCACGGGGCTCGTGCTGTGGGCGGCGGGCGGTGGAGCCGCAGTGCCGTGGCTGTTCAGCGTCTACGCGCTCGCGATCGCGGCCTGGCAGGGCGTGGGCATGGTGCGCGATCTGCTCCGCGGCCACTGGGGCCTCGACGTCCTCGCGATCACGGCGATCGTCGCGACGGTGCTGGTCGGCGAGTACATCGCCGCCGTGGTGGTCGTGCTGATGCTGACCGGCGGCGAGGCGCTGGAGGACTACGCGAATCGCCGGGCGAAGCGCGAGCTGGACGCCCTGCTCACCCGGGCTCCGCAGCAGGCGCACGTGCGCCGTGACGGCGAGATCGTCGACGTGCCGGCCGACGCGGTGCGGCCGGGCGAGGTGCTGCTCATCCGGCCCTCGGAGCTCGTACCGGTCGACGCGGTGCTGCTCTCGCCGGAGACGACGATGGACGAGTCGCAGATCACCGGCGAGAGCGTGCCGGCCGAGAAGCGCTCGGGCGACGCAGTGCTGAGCGGCTCGGTGAACGGCAGCGCCGCCGTCGAGGTGCGGGCGACCGCGACCGCGGCCGACAGCCAGTATCAGCAGATCGTCGCGCTCGTCGCCGAGGCCTCCGAGTCGAAGGCGCCGGTCGTGCGCCTCGCCGACCGCTACGCGGTGCCGTTCACGGTCTTCTCGCTCGCGCTCGGCGGCATCGCCTGGTGGGCCTCGGGCGACCCGGTGCGCTTCGCCGAGGTGCTCGTGCTCGCGACGCCCTGCCCGCTGCTCATCGCGGCGCCGGTCGCGTTCCTCGGCGGCATGAGCCGCGCCGCGAAGAACGGGCTCATCGTGAAGTCCGGCGGGGTGCTCGAGCTGCTGGCGAGGGTGCGCACCGCGGTCTTCGACAAGACGGGCACGCTGACGAGCGGCGAACCGGAGCTCGCGGAGATCCGCCCGGAGCCCGGCTTCGACGAGCGCGAGCTGCTGCGGCTCGTCGCGAGCGCCGAGCAGTACTCCTCGCATGTGCTGGCCGCCGCGATGCTCCGGGCGGCGGCCGCGCGCGGTCTCGTGCTCGCCGAGGCGGATCGCGCGGGCGAGACGGCCACGAACGGCGTCGTCGCGACGATCGAGGGGCGCGAGGTCGTGGTCGGCAAGTTCCGCTTCGTCGCCGAGCACGCGCCGGACGCCCGGCGCACCGAGATCGCCGCCGGTCAGCTCGCCGTCTACGTCGCGGTCGGCGGCCGCTACGCCGGCGCGGTGCTCGCCGCCGACCACGTGCGGGAGGATGCCGCGGCGACCCTCACCGAGCTGCGCCGCCTCGGCGTCGAGGAGACCATGATGCTGACGGGCGACGCGGAGGCGACCGCCCGGCACATCGCCGAGGAGCTCGGCATCACCCGCGTGCATGCCGAGTGCCTGCCCGGCGACAAGGTGCGCGATGTGCAGGCGGTCGAGCGTCGCCCGGTGATGATGGTCGGCGACGGCGTGAACGACGCCCCGGTGCTCGCCGCGGCCGACGTCGGCGTGGCGATGGGGGCGAAGGGCACCACGGCGGCGAGCGAATCGGCGAACGTGGTGGTGCTCGTCGACGAGATCTCCCGGGTGGCGCGGGCCGTGCGGATCGGGCAGGATACGGTGCGGATCGCGCTGCAGAGCATCTGGCTCGGCATCCTGGTGAGCGTCGGGCTGATGCTCGTCGCGGCGTTCGGGGTCATCCCGGCGACGCTCGGCGCGGTGCTGCAGGAGGTCGTGGATCTCGTCGCGATCCTCGCCGCGCTGCGGGCGATCGGCGGCCAGCTGGATCGGCGAGAGGCGGTGCCGAGCGGGCCGCGCACGGCGGCGGCGACACCCGAGCCCGAGCGCCGCTGAGGCGCATCACAACTCGGTAACGAGCACCCCGCATCCGGAATTCCTCTTGCGCGAAGTTTGTTCGTAAGCTTTACTAACTTTCGTGACTGCTACGGAAGCACCTCGCGGAACGGCGCAGGCGGAGCTCGCGGGCCCCGCCACCGCCGCCGGCCCCGGCGCGCTCGCCGGTCTCTCGAGCCGGAGCCGCGCCCTTCGCCCCTCGGGCAAGGTGCTCCCCGAGCACGCGCGCAGCCACAACCGCGCGCTCGTGCTGCAGACCCTCTACACGACCGGCGCGCAGAGCCGGGCCGATCTCGCCCGCGGCACCGGGCTCACCCGGGTCACGGTCTCCGATCTCGTGGCCGAGCTGATGGGCGAGGGCCTCGTGGTCGAGCTCGGGCAGCGGGAGGACGCCCGCCCCGGCAAGCCCGCGACGCTCCTCGACGTCGCCCGGGGCGCGTTCCGCATCGTCGGCATCGACGTCTCCGGCCACCGCGTCGTCCGCGGCGCCGTGCTCGACCTCTCCGGCACGATCCTCGAGCGCGCAGAGTCGCCGCTCGGCGGCGCGACGGGGGAGCGGGCCTTCGAACTCGTCGCCGAACTCGCCGCCCGTCTCGTCGGGCTCGCGACCGCACCCGTGCTCGGCGTCGGCATCGGCACCCCCGGTGTCGTCGACCCCCGCGGCACGGTGCGCTCGGCCCCGAACCTCGGCTGGGCCGACCTGCCCCTCCAGGCGCGGCTCTCCGCCCGCCTCGGCCTGCCGGTGCACGCCACCAACGACGCCAACGCCGCCGTGCTCGCCGAGCACGGTGCGGCCGAGGCCGACGACCTCATGCTCGTGAAGATCGGCCACGGTGTCGGTGCCGGGCTCATCGTCGGCGGACGCCTCGTCACCGGATCGGGCTTCGCCTCCGGTGAGATCGGGCACGTGGTCGTCGGCACCGACGGCGGCCCGCGCTGCGTCTGCGGGCGCGACGGCTGCCTCGAGGCCTGGCTGTCCGTGCCCCGCCTCACCGAGCAGCTCGACGCCCTCGGCGCCGAGGCGGACGAGTCGGCCCGGGCCGACGTCCTCGCCGAGGCCGGCCGCCGGCTCGGCATCGTCCTCGCGCCCGTCGTCGGCGCCCTCGATTTGCCGGAGATCGTGCTCAGCGGTCCGGCTCACCTGCTCGACGGTCCGCTCATCGAGGCGGCCCTCGAAACGCTCCGGAAGCGGACGATGGCGGAACAGACCCGCGATCTGAGGCTCCGGATGACCGCGCACGGGCAGGACATCGTCCTGCACGGCACGGCCGTCATGGTCCTGTCCGGAGAACTCGGGGTCTCGTAGACGAGCCCTCGCCCTGAGAGAACAGCGTCCTGCTGCTCCTTCACCCCCAGAAAGGAAACAACGCAATGCGGAAACTCGGCATCGTGGCCCTCGGCGCCGCTGCTGCGCTCACCCTCGCCGGCTGTGCCTCGGGCGACACCGGCGGCGGTTCCGACGAGAACGCCACCATCCGCGTGTGGCTCGTCGGCACCGACACGCCCGACACGGCTCGCGACTACCTGGTGAAGACCTTCGAAGAGGAGCACCCCGGTTCGAAGCTCGTCATCGAGGAGCAGGCCTGGGACGGCCTCGTCGACCGGCTCACCACGAGCCTCTCCGGCTCGGACAGCCCCGACGTGGTCGAGGTCGGCAACACGCAGGCCTCCGCGTTCACCTCGGCGGGCGCGTTCCTCGACCTCACCGACCAGTACGAGGAGCTCGGCGGCGACGACCTGCTGCCCGGCTTCGTCGAGGCGGGCACCTACGACGGCAAGTTCTACGCCGCCCCGCTGTACTCGGGCTCGCGCCTCGTCTTCTACAAGAAGGACGCCATGGAGGCGGCCGGCCAGACCGTGCCGACCACGCTCGACGAGTACGTCGCCACCGGCGCGGCCCTCGCGAAGGCGAACCCCGGCAAGTCGGGCATCTGGTGGCCCGGTCAGGACTGGCGCAACGCGCTCCCCTTCATCTGGGAGAACGGCGGCGAGGTCGCCGTGCCGGACGGCGACAAGTGGGACGCCCAGCTGAGCTCGCCCGAGTCGATCAAGGGCCTCGAAGAGGTCCAGCAGGCCATGGCCACCGCCTCGGTCGCGCCGAAGGACGCGAACGAGACCAGCCCCGAGGTCGGCTTCTGCGACGGCACCACGCTGCAGCTCTCGGCCCCGAGCTGGGTCAAGTTCTCGATCCTCGCTCCGGTCGACGCCGAGGCGCCCGGCTGCCCCGACCAGGAGGCCAACCTCGGCGTCTACGCCCTCCCGGGCAAGGACGGCGGCGCGGCGCAGGTCTTCGCCGGCGGCTCGAACATCGGCGTCTCGGCCAAGTCGGCTCACCCCGAGCTCGCGGTCGACGCGCTGAAGATCATCCTCTCGGACGAGTTCCAGACGATCTACGCCGAGGGCGGCCTGGTTCCGGCCAAGCTCTCCCTGGCCGACAAGCTCGGCACCGACGAGGTCGCGCAGGCGATCGCCGCCGCGGCCGGCAACGCGAAGCTCACGCCGGCCTCGCCGCGCTGGGCCGACGTCGAGGCCGCCCGCATCCTCGAGGACCTCTTCGTGAACATCGCCCAGGGCGGCGACGTGAAGACCCTCGCCGAGGAGGCGGACAAGCAGATCGAGGACATCCTCAACAGCTAGTCGGCTCCCCACCGACGAAGCGAGTCGGTACCCGCCGACTGCGCGGTGCCGCGGGCTCCATTCCCCCGCGGCACCGCACCCGACCGGGGTCGGCGACGACCACACACGTCGCCGGCCCCGATCCCCGGGGGCGAGACCCGAACCCGCCCCCGGACTTCCCTCGATCTTTCAGGAGTACCAGCATGACCACGGTCGATCAGGACCTCGAGCCGGCCGCCCCGAGCGCCGTCGAGGGCGAACGGCTCATCGCACCGGGCGGGGGCAAGCCGCAGCGTCGCGGCCGTCGCGCCGCCGGCTTCACCCCCTACGCGCTCATCACGCCGGCCATCATCGTGCTGGCGGCGATCGTCGGCTGGCCGCTCGTCCAGCTGATCATCACCTCCTTCCAGGAGTTCGGCCGGGCCCAGGTGTTCGGCGCCCCGCCGAACTGGGTGTGGTTCGACAACTACGTCGACGTCTTCACCGACCCGGTCTTCTACGGCGTCCTCGGCCGCACCCTCCTGTTCGCCGGCGCATGCGTGCTGGTGACGATGGTGCTGAGCACCCTCATCGCGCTCATGCTCGTGCGCCTGCCCAAGGGCTTCCGCATGCTCCTCACCGTGGGCATGCTCCTCGCCTGGGCGATGCCGGCCCTCACCGCCACCATCGTGTGGGGCTGGATGTTCGACACGGCCTACGGCGTCATCAACTACGCCCTCGTGAACTGGTTCGGCCTCGCCGAGTTCAACCAGCACCAGTGGCTCATCGACCCGCTGAGCTTCTTCATGGTCGCGGGCATCATCGTCGTCTGGGGTGCCGTGCCCTTCGCGGCGTTCACCCTGTACGCGGGGCTCACCCAGGTGCCCGGCGAAGTGCTCGAAGCGGCCCAGCTCGACGGCGCCGGCGGCTTCGCCCGGTTCCGGCTGATCATCTTCCCCTACCTGAAGCCGATCTTCATGATCGTGACGATGCTGCAGGTGATCTGGGACCTCAAGGTGTTCACGCAGATCTTCGCGCTGCAGGACATCGGCGGCATCCGCGCCCAGACCAACACGCTCGGCGTGTACATCTACCAGACCTCGATCGCCGGCGGCGACTTCGGCCACGGCGGCGCGATCGCCGTCATCACCGCGGTCCTGCTGATGGCGATCTCCATCTACTACATCCGTCAGGTACTCAAGGAGGAGGAGCTGTGAGCGCCGCCGTCACCCCGACCACCCGCGCGGTCACCGCGCCCGGCTCGCTCGACCGCGCCCGGCGCGGCGGCGGCCGCCGCCGGGTCACGACGTGGCTGCTCTCGGCGCTCTCCGTCGTGCTGTTCGCGCTGTTCGTGTTCCCCGTGTACTGGATGGTGAACACCTCCTTCCAGCCGAACAACGACGTGCGCGGCTCCGACGTGCACTTCTTCCCGGACAACTTCACGCTCCGCAACTACGAGACGGTCATCTTCGATCCGGGCCGCACGCCGTTCCTCCCCGCGGCGGCGAACTCGCTCATCGTCACGCTGCTGACGGTGATCATCGCCCTCGTCTTCGCCTTCCTCGCCTCGGTCGCCGTCACCCGGTTCCGGTTCAAGAGCCGCCGGGCGTTCATCCTGACGATCCTCGTCATCCAGATGATCCCCGGCGAGGCGATGATCGTCTCCGTGTTCCGCGTCATCGACGGCTGGCAGCTGCTGAACACGATCGCGGGCCTCACGATCGTGTACATCGCGACCGTGCTGCCGTTCACCATCTGGACGCTGCGCGGCTTCGTGAACGGCGTGCCCGTCGAGCTCGAGGAGGCCGCGATGATCGACGGCTGTTCGCGAGCCGGCGCCTTCTGGCGGGTCACCTTCCCGCTGCTCGCGCCCGGCCTCGTCGCCACCGGCGTCTTCGGCTTCATCCAGGCGTGGAACGAGTTCATCATGGCGCTCGTGCTGAACGCCCGCCCCGAGATGATGACGCTGCCCGTGTGGCTGCGCACCTTCCTCGTCGCGAACGGCACCACGAACTGGGCCGGCATCATGGCCGGGTCGACGCTGATGGCGATCCCCGTCATCGTCTTCTTCCTCATCGTGCAGGGGCGGATGACGAGCGGACTCGTGAGCGGAGCCGTCAAGGGATGAGCGAGCAGATCCGACCCGACGCGGCCGAGACGCTGCGCCGGGACATCCTGACGACCCTGCTTCCGGGCTTCGACGGTCCCGTGGCGCCCGAGTGGCTGCTGCGCCGGCTCCGCGACGGGCTCGGCGGCGTGTGCCTCTTCGGCATGAACGTCGACGGCCCGGAGCAGCTGGCCGCGCTGAACGCCTCGCTCCGCGCGGCGAACCCCGCCGCCGTCATCGCGATCGACGAGGAGGGCGGCGACGTCACCCGCCTCTTCTACGACCGCGGGGCGCCCTACCCGGGCAACGCGCTGCTCGGCCGGCTCGACGACGTCGCCCTCACCGAGGGGGTCGCCCGGGCGGTCGGCGAGGCGCTCGCCGCGACCGGCTGCACGCTCGCCTTCGCCCCGGACGCCGATGCGAACTCCGATCCGGACAACCCGGTGATCGGCGTGCGCAGCTTCGGCAGCGACCCCGAGCTCGTCGCCAGGCACACCGCGGCGTGGGTGCGCGGCATCCAGTCCACGGGCGTCGCCGCCAGTGCGAAGCACTTCCCGGGGCACGGCGACACCGCGACGGACTCGCACCTCGCGCTGCCCGTCGTCGATGTCGACCTCGAGACGCTGCGCTCGCGCGAGCTCGTGCCGTTCCGGGCGGCCGTGGCCGCCGGCACCGCGACGATCATGACGAGCCACATCCTCCTCCCGCAGCTCGACGCGGAGAACCCGGCCACCCTCTCCCCGCACATCCTGCATCGCCTGCTCCGCGGGGAGCTGGGCTTCGAGGGCGTCATCGTCACCGACGCCCTCGACATGCAGGGGGCGAGCGGCGTGCACGGCATCCCAGAGGCGGCCGTGCGCGCCCTCGTCGCCGGCTGCGACCTGCTGTGCATCGGCTCGGACAACGACGACGCCGAGCTCGAGTCGATCCTCCTCGCGGTCGAGGCCGCGGTCGCCGAAGGCCGGCTCAGCGCTGATCGGGTCGCCGAGGCCGCGTCCCGCGTCCGGGCGCTCGCCGAGCTGCCGCTCGCCGTCGAGGCGGCGGACGGGCGGATGCCCGAACCGGCCGAGCTCGTGCCGGCGTTCGAGGTCTCGGCGGCCGCTGCGGCTGTGCTCGCCGGCGGCGTCGGCACCGTGGTGCGCGTCGAGACCGAGGCGAACATCGCCATCGGCGAGGCGCCGTGGGGCGTGTTCGCCGCGGAGGCCGAGGCGGCGAAGCCGGGCTGGGTCAGCCTCGCCCGACGCGAGCGGCTCGCCGACGGCGAAGCGGAGCCGGACTGGGCGGCGCTCCCCGGGCCTGTGCTCGTCATCGGCAAGGATCTGCACCGGCACGGCTTCGCCCGCCGGGCGATCGATGCGCTGCGGGCCCTGCGGCCCGACGTCGTCGCACTCGACATGGGCTGGCCGTCGGACGACCGGCGCTACGCAGACGTCGCCACCTTCGGGGCCTCGCGCCTCGTCGGCGACGCCGTGATCGGGCTCGTCGAGGAGGCGGGCCGGGCGACGCCCGCGAGCTTCGCGTGAGGCTCGGCATCGACATCGGCGGCACGAAGACCGCCGCCATCGCCCTGGACGAGGCGGACGCGCTCAGCGAGATGCTGCGGATCCCCACCGCGATCGGCGCGGAGGGCGTGCTCGAGACGGCCTTCGCGACGGCGGAGCGGATGCGGGAGCTCGCCGGTGCCCCCGCCGGCGGCTTCAGCTCGATCGGCATCGGCATCCCCGGCGCGGTGGACACGAGCACCGGCCGGGTCGCGCACGCCGTCAACCTCGGCGTGGAGGGGCTCGATCTGGGCCCCCGCCTGAGCGACCGGCTCGGCGTCGAGGTCCGCGTCGAGAACGACGTGAAGGCCGCCGCCCTCGGCGCGCAGCACCTGCTCGCGGCGAGCGGCGAGGCGCCGCGCTCCATGGCCTACGTCAACCTCGGCACGGGACTCGCCGCCGGGATCCTGCAGGACGGCGTGCTGCTGCGCGGCGCGAGCGGCGTCGCCGGCGAAGTCGGGCACGTCCCGGTCGATCCGGGCGGCGTGCTGTGCGCCTGCGGACAGCGCGGATGCCTCGAGACCCTCGCCTCGGGATCCGCCATCGCGAGGATGTGGCCGAGCCGGCATCCGCTGCCCGCGCTCGAGCTCTTCGACGCCGCCGACGCCGGCGACGAGCGCGCGCTGGAGGTGCGCGAGCGCTTCCTCTCGGGCGTCGCGGCGACCGTGCGGACGCTCGTGCTGACCGCGGACGTGGAGCAGCTCGTCATCGGCGGCGGGCTCGCCGCGCTCGGTGGCCGACTCGAGACGGGCGTGCACCGTATCCTGGGGGAGTGGTCCGCCGAATCGGCGTTCCTCGCTTCTCTGGACCTCGCCCGACGGGTGCGGGTCATCCCCCTCGGATTCCCCGCGGCCGCTGTCGGCGCCGCGCTCGTAGGAGAACAGCTATGGCCGAAGTCGTGATCGTCTCCGACCAGGACGCCGCGGGCGCCCTGGTCGCCGATGCCATCGTGCAGCTCATCCGTCGCACGCCCGACGCCGTGCTCGGGCTCGCGACCGGCTCGACCCCGCTCACCACCTACCGGGCCCTCGCTGAGCGCATCGAGGCCGACGGCCTCGACGTGCGCGGGGTGCGCGGCTTCGCGCTCGACGAGTACGTCGGACTGCCCGCCGGCCACCCCGAGAGCTACCGGGCGGTGATCACGCGAGAGGTCGTCGAGCCGCTCGGGCTCACCCCCGAGCTCGTGCGCGTGCCAAACGGCGACCCGGCCGAGGTGCAGCACGCCGGCGCGGACTACGAGGCGGCGATCACAGCCTCCGGCGGGGTGGACCTGCAGATCCTCGGCATCGGCCGCACCGGGCACATCGGCTTCAACGAGCCGGGATCGTCCCTCGCCTCCCTGACCCGGGTGAAGACGCTCACCGAGCCGACCCGGGCCGACAACGCCCGCTTCTTCGACTCGCCCGACGACGTGCCCATGCACTGCATCACCCAGGGCATCGGCACGATCCTCCGCGCGAAGCACCTCGTCCTGCTCGCCTTCGGCGAGGCGAAGGCCGATGCGGTCGCCGCGGCGGTCGAGGGGCCGGTCTCGGCGAGCCAGCCCGGTTCGGCGATCCAGCTGCACCCGCACGCCACCGTCGTGGTCGACGAGGCGGCGGCGTCGAAGCTGCAGCAGACGGCGTACTACCGGCACGCCTGGGCGAACAAGCCGGCCTGGCAGGGCATCTAGCCGCGGGCCTCGGTCGTCGGCCCGCCCGACGGCTCAGGCGCTGAACTCCCGGCGCCCGTTGATCACGCCGCTGACGGCGGCGACGACGGCGAACACGAACGCGACGATCGGCTGACCCATCAGCCACCAGGCGATGGCGGCGGACGAGAACACGGCGATCTCGACGAGCGCCTTCACGAACGGGTCGACCGCGAACACCGCCTTGGGGGACCGGAACAGCGCCCAGAGCAGGATCGCGAAGAGCGGTGCACCGATGCCGACGAGCACGCCCGGCCAGGGCAGCGGGAACGCGGTGAAGCCGAAGATGCCGAGCGTGACGATCGCGAAGAGCTCGAGGACGAAGCGGAGCAGGTCGTTGAAGCCGATCTTCGGCTGGGCGGTGCTGGGGGCGTTCACGACGATCAAGCCTAGTCGCGCCGCGAGGCATCCGCGGCCGCTGCGGCCCCGCCCGGCCGAAACCGTGACCGTGAGCTCAGCGGAAGATGATCGTGCGCGCCCCGTCGGCGAGCACGCGGCGCTCGGCGAACCACTTGACCGCCTGGCTGAGCGTGCGGCTCTCCTCGTCCTGACCGATCGCGACGAGCTCGGCGACCGAGCGCGAATGGTCGACGCGCACCACGTTCTGCTCGATGATGGGCCCCTCGTCGAGGTCGCTCGTCACGAAGTGCGCCGTCGCCCCGATGAGCTTCACGCCACGTGCGTGCGCCTGCCGGTAGGGGTTGGCGCCCTTGAAGCCGGGCAGGAAGGAGTGGTGGATGTTGATGCAGCGGCCCGCGAGCGCCTCGCACAGTTCGGGCGAGAGGATCTGCATGTAGCGGGCGAGCACCACGAGCTCGATGTCGTGCTGCTCGACGGCTTCGAGCACGCGCCGCTCGAACGCCGCCTTCTCCTCGGCGTTCGTGACGGCGAGGGACTCGAACGGCACCCCGTAGAAGTCGACGAGGTCGCGCAGCGTGCCGTGGTTCGAGAGCACGAGGGGGATGTCGACCGGCAGCTGCCCGGCGCGCTGACGGAACAGCAGATCGTTCACGCAGTGCCCGGCCGTGGAGGCGAGCACGAGCGTGCGGAGCGGGCGGGCCACCTCGTCGAGGTGCCACTCCATGCCGTACCGTTCGGTGACGGGCAGGATGGCGCGCTCGAACTCCGCGCGGTCGGCCGGCGACTCGACCTGCAGCCGCATGAAGAAGCGGCCCGTGTCGAGGCTCGCGAACTGCTGGCTCTCGGTGATGTTGCCGCGCGCCGCGACGATCGCTCCGCTCACCGCGTGCACGATGCCCGGTCCGTCGACGCAGACGAGGGTCAGCACCCAGTGGTGCAGATGCGCGGGGGCGAGGTCGGCGGCGGAGGTCATCCCGCCAGAGTACCGGGTTCGACGGGGCCGACCGCCCCGTCGACGAGCTGGTCGGCGACGGCGTCGGGCAGCGCGACGCCCGCCAGGAGACCGCCCTCCTCGCCCCAGGAGCGCAGGCCGGGCACGAAGGGGCCGGTTCGCTCGCCGACGGCGTAGCGCACGCCGATGCTCGAGGGGTCGAGGACCTCGCCGACGTAGCCCCGCTCCGACCAGCCGCCCGCGCCGAGCTGCACCCGGTCGACCACGCGCCCGTCGGCGAGGAGCTCGATGGTCGCCTCCGGGACACCGTTGAACAGGCCGTACCAGGCGGTGTCGAACACCCCGCCGTAGTAGAGCGCGGGCGCCTGGAGCGTGATCGGCACCTCGGCGGGCTCGGAGACGTTGCCCGCGGCGTCGCGCTGCACGACCGCCACCCGGCTGTCGCCGGCCGGCAGCGTGGAGAGCTCGATCGTCCAGCGCCCGTCGGGACCGGCCACGGTGCTGACGGAGCCGTCGCCGGCGGATGCCTCGGCGCCGTCGCCGCTCGCGGCGAACACCGTCGCCACATCCTGGGGCAGCGGGGTCGCCGTGACGGTCGCACCCGGTTCGGCGGTGCCGCGCAGACGGGGGAAGACGAGGCCGCCCGCCGTGTCGACGTCCCGGTCGACCGACGGCGGCAGCGCGACCGTGTCCGGCGGCTTGGGGGTCGGCGTGGGCGTCGGCGTGGGAGTGGGCTTCGGGGTCGCCGGGTTCGGCTTCGGCGCGGGGGTGGCCGGTTCTGCCGGTGCCGGGGGCGCCTCGTCGTTCGAGGGCGGTGCCTGCACGGTCGGCGGGGTGACCGGCGGAGCCAGGGGCGGGGTGACGACGGGCGGTGCGGCGACGGGCACGTCCTCGCTCCCCGCCGCGGGCGCCTCGACGGCCGGCGCCTCGGCGACGAGCTGCTCCTTCGGGGTGCCGGCGGTGAGTCCGGGCAGCACGACGGCCGCCGCGACGACCGCGGAGACGAGCACGAGCGCGCCGACGCCGGCACCGACCGCGAGGCCGGCGCCGCCGATCCCGCCGGCCGTCCCGCCGGCTGCGGCGCCCCCGGCGCCTGCTCCACCGGCGCCAGCGCCGGCTCCACCGGCACCGCCAGCGCCTGCGGCTCCGCTCGCGGCTCCGGCGGCGAGCCCAGCGCCGCCGACGCCCATGGCGACGTCGACGACCGGCGTGTGCTGCTGCAGCCACGCGGAGTACGCGGTGGCGCCGCCGATGCCGGCCGCGAGCGGCAGCAGCACCAGGGCGAGCCGGGAACCGACCTCCTTCGCCTCCGCGGCGACGATCGTGCACTTCGCGCAGCCGTCGAGGTGCCGTTCGAGTCGGGAGGTGTCGCGCTTGCCGAGCTTGCCGCGGGCGTAACCGCCGAGGTGGTCGATGGTCCAGCGGCACTCGGGCTCGCTGGCCGACTTCAGGTGCGCGCGGATCCACGCCTGCCGAAGGCCCTCACGCGCGCGGTAGGCGAGAGCGGCCGTCGAGTTCGCGCTCATGCCGACGAGCGGGGCGATCTGCGCGGGCGTCATCTGCTCGACCTCGGAGTACCAGAGCACCTCCTGCCACCGCGTCGGCAGCGAGCGGAACGCCTGCGCCGTCGTGCTGCGGTCCAGGGCGTCGAGCGTCGACTGCTCGTTCGACTGCGGATCCTCGAAGGACTCGAGGGTCTCGAGGTTCGTCTCCTGCCGGGCCCGGCCCCAGCCGGCCGCCGTGTTGCGGATGGTCGTGAAAAGGTACGGGCGGAATGCGCCGCGCGGCCCGCCGCCGGCGAGGATCGCGTCGTAGATCTTCGTGAAGGACTCGGAGACGAGGTCGTCCGGGTCGAGGCTGCTGTAGGAGCGCGCCACGGTGCGAGCGGAGGCGGCGTGCCGCTGCCACAGCTCGGCGTACGCGGCCGAGTCGCCCTGCCTCGTCTGCTCGACGAGGTCGAGGTCCGAGACCTCGCTCACGGCGTTCCGCATCGTCATCCTCCTCCCGGGCGCATCGCATGCAGGCCCGATCGAGAGACGGTGGAGCAGCCGCGTCATGACGCGGAAAATGATCGGGTCACAGCATTTCAGCAGATTTCTCTGGAAATCGCGTCATGATCGCGTCGAGACCGCATCTGTTCAGCGAAGGCATCCGCACGGATCGCGGAGCCGGGAAACCCGAACCCCGGCGAGATCCGTTCCGCGCGGACGCTCTGAACCGGGCGGGGGAAGCCCGGTTCGGTACCCGGCCGGGCTTCGGAGGCGATGGGGAACACGCCTCCGAACCCGGTCCACCGGGGTGCTGGTTCCCTGGTTCCCTGAGCGCGTCGAAGGGAACGGTGCGCTTCGACGGGCTCAGCGCACCACCTGGTTCCCTGAGCTCGTCGAAGGGAACGGGGCGCTTCGACGAGCTCAGCGCACCAAGCGGCGCGCTTCGACGAGCTCAGCGCACCACCCTGGTTCCCTGAGCGCGTCGAAGGGAACGCGGCGCTTCGACGAGCTCAGCGCACCATCGAGCTCAGCGAACGAGCCGCCCGTGCTCGGCGAGCGTCGTCTGCAGGGACGCACGGGCCGAGGCGTAGCGACCGCGTGCGGTCGAGGGGTTCACCCCGAGCAGCGCCGCCGCATCCGCGATCGAGAACCCGTCCCAGTGCACCAGCCGCACGAGTTCGGCCTGCTCGTCCGGCAGTGCCGCGATCGCCGCGGCGACGTCGAGCCGCACCTCGACCTCGGTGGGCGGCGCAGCCTGCAGCTCGACGTGCAACCGCTGCACCGCAGCGCTGCCCCGCCGTCGGGAACGGTTCGTGTTCAGCATCACCTTGCGCAGCACGCCGAACAGGTACATCCGAGCCGCGAGCGGCTCCGTGGGCAGCTTGGCGCTGCGTCGCCACACGATCTCCAGGGCGTCGCCGAGCGCATCGGCGGCGTCGCCACGGTCGAGGGCGCGGCGTTCGGCATAGGCGAGCAGATCGTCGAGGTTTGCGGCGATCGCCGCCGCGACGTGGCCGTCGCGAGCTGCGCGGCGGCTCACCGGCGTGCCCGCTCGCACGTGACCGAGCTGGCGATGTCGACCCGCACGATGCCGCGCTCGGAGAACGCCAGGCCGAGGGCGTCGTTCAGCGTCTCGGAGACCGTCCAGTCCTCGAAGTCGCCCGCTTCGAGCGCGAGCCACGGCGACGCCGGGTCGGCCGACTCGAGCTCGGCACGCTGGGCGGCGACCAGTTCGGCGATGTGGGCCGGGGTGAGGTCGAGCCGGTCGGCGGCGGCCATCGCCGTTTCGTACACCTCAGCCTCGGAGTGTACGAGCCCGTGGTGCTTCTGCTGATACGTGAGTCGGAACGCGGCCGTGCACGCCTCGCCCTCCGTGCTCAGGTAGCTGATCGTGCGGTCGGGCGTCCAGCCGAACCACTGCCGCACCTGCGGTGAAGCCGCCGCCGCGCCGGCGCTTGCGACGACGATGAGTCCGCTCAGCCCGGCGGTCAGCGCCCAGCCGCGTCGCCGGCGGCGCGTCACGCGGGCCTCGGCACTCACCGCGCCGAGCGCATCGCGCAGCCGGGCGGATCGCGCAGCGGTCGACGGTGCGCTGTCGCGGAGCAGCGTGTCGAGCTGCGAGTCATCCATCGTGTCCATCCTCACGTCGTCTCGGACCGTCACCCTGAACATGTCCGCACGAGCGGGGAACGTCCGCGACCGGTCGAGATCGAGCCGGCAGGCGGGATGCCTCGGCGCGCTTCGACGGGCTCAGCGAACCAAGCGGGGTGCTTCGACGGGCTCAGCGAACCACCTGGCGCTTCGTCGAGCTCAGCGAACCACGTGGTTCCGCGGCGGTCAGCCGGCGAACGGCACCAGCGTGCGGCCCGCGCCCCACACTGCCCGCACGGCGAGCTCGTCGTCGAGCAGCACGGCGTCGGCCGCGAAACCGCGGTCGAGACGGCCGAGCTCGTGGGCCCGGCCGATCGCGGCGGCGGGCGTGGACGTCAGCGCGCCGATCGCCTCGTTCAGCGGGATGCCGCAGTCGAGCACGGCGCGTCGCAGCGCCACGTCCTGCGTGAGGGTCGACCCGGCGATGGAGCCGCCGTGCTTCAGCCGGGCGACGCCGTCGAGCACGACGACCTCGAGCGAACCGAGGATGTACTCGCCGTCGGCCGCGCCCGTCGCCGCCATGGCGTCGGTGATGAGCGCGAGCCGGCCCGGTGCGCCGGAGAATGCGAGCTTCACGACGTCGGGATGCACGTGCACGCCGTCGTTGATGATCTCGAGGGTCACATGATCGGCGTGCATCGCGGCGACGACGGGGCCGGGGGCGCGGTGATGGATGCCGCGCATGCCGTTGAAGGCATGCGTCAGGATGGAGGCCCCGGCGTCGAAGGCGGCGAGCGCCTCCTCGAAGCCGGCACCGGTGTGCCCGACGGCGACCGCGACGCCCTGCTCGACGAAGCGGGCGATCGCCTGGGCGGCGCCGTCGTGCTCGGGCGCGATGGTGATCTGTCGGAGTGTGCCGTCTGCGGCATCCAGCAGTGCGTCCACGTCGGCGAGGCTCGCCCGCCGCAGCAGCTCGGGGTCGTGCGCGCCGCGGAACTCGTGGTCGAGGAACGGCCCCTCGAGGTGCGCGCCGAGGATCCGCGGGTCGTGCGCCGCGAGCTCGGCGATCAAGCCCAACCGCTGGGCGAGGGCGTCGACGGGGGCGGTCACGAGCGAGAGGACCGAGCGGGTCGTGCCATGCGCGGTGTGCACCTCGAGCGTGCGCTCGACGCCCGCCGGGCCGTCGTCGACGGCGGCGCCTCCGGCGCCGTGGCAGTGCAGGTCGATGAAGCCGGGCGCGAGCCATCCGCCCGCCGCGTCGACCACCTCGGTGCCGGCGGCGAGCTCGGCGCGCCAGCTCTCGCCGAGCCCGCGCGCCGCGACGACGCCGTCCTCGAAGCGCACCCACGCGTCGGGCGTGGTCTCCGCGTCGGTGACGAGGCGGGCCGAGTGGATGACGACGGGCGCGGTGCTCACGCGTTCAGCCTAGTTGCGCGGGAAACGACGCTCATTCGGCGACCAGCACCTCGTAGCCGTACTCGGCGAGCGCGGCGCGCTGCTCGCTCGTGATGCCCGAGTCGGTGATGACGAGCGGGAACAGCCGCGGCCCGCCCATCGTGGCGAACGCGGTGCGGCCGAGCTTCGAGGAGTCCGCGACGATGATCGCGCGGCCCGCGCGGGTCGCCATCAGCCGGTTCACCGCGGCCTCGCGCTCGTCGTGGGTGGTCGGGCCCTTGGCGGGGTCGATGCCGTTGACCCCGATGAACGCGATGTCGACGGTCACCGAGTTCAGCACCTGCTCGGCGTAGCTGCCGACGAGTTCGTAGCTGCGCGGGTGCAGCACGCCGCCCGTGACGACGAGCTTGATCTGCGGCCGGGTCGCGAGCTGGGTGGCGATGTTGACCGCGTTCGTCACGACGGTGAGGTTCGGCGTCGGCGACGGCTCCATGATGTCGGGCCGCGTCGCGAGCGCGTTGCCGACGGCCGTGGTCGTCGTGCCGCCGGACAGGCCGATCACGGCGCCGGCGGGCACGAGTCGGCTCGCCGCCTGGGCGATCCGCTCCTTCTCGTCGGTGTGCTGGTGGTTCTTGTAGCGCAGCGGCAGGTCGTAGGCGACCGTCTGCGCGACGGCGCCGCCTCGCGTGCGGGTGAGCAGCTGCTGCTCGGCGAGGGTGTCGAGGTCGCGGCGTGCGGTGGCGGGCGAGACGCCGAGGCGCTCGACGAGCTCGTCGACCTCGACCCGCCCGCCGTCCGCGAGCAGGTCGAGCACCGCGTTCAGCCGCTCGGCACGATTCATGGTCACCCCTCGGTCAGCGCGAAGCTCCGCAGCATCCGCGCCGCTTCGACGGCGACGGCCTCCCGGCCCTCGCGCACGTACTTCCGGGAATCGACGATATCGGGCTGGGCGGCGAGAACCCCGCGGATGGCGCGGGTGAAGTGGCCGTTCAGGTGCGTGGAGACGTTGATCTTCGTCATGCCCGCGGCGATCGCCCTGACGATCTCCTCGTCGGCGACGCCGGAGGAGCCGTGCAGCACGAGGGGCACCGGCAGCGCCTCGTGCAGGCGCGCGATGAGCTCGAGGTCGAGGGCAGCGGTGCGGTCGGTCATCGCGTGCGAGGATCCGACGGCCACGGCGAGGGCGTCGACGCCGGTCGCAGCGACGAAGGCGACCGCCTCGGCGGGGTCGGTGCGGACGCCGGGCGCGTGCGCGCCGTCCTTTCCGCCGACCTCGCCCAGCTCGCCTTCCACGAAGACCCCGGCGGCGTGCGCCTTCGCGACCACTCGGGCGGTGGCCGCGACGTTCTCCTCGTACGGCAGCGCGCCGCCGTCGAACATGACCGAACCAAAGCCGAGCGCGATCGCCTCGTCGACGAGCTCCTCGCGCTCCGCGTGGTCGAGGTGCACCGCGACGGGCGTCGCCGCGCGGCGGGCGACCGCGAGCGTCGCGAGCCCGATCGGCTCGAGCGCGCCGTGGTAGTCGGCGCAGTTCTGGGAGAGCTGCAGGATGACCGGCAGCCCGGCCCGCTCGGACGCGGCGACGAGCGCCTCGGCCGTCTCCAGGTGGATGACGTTGAAGGCGCCGAGGCCGGTGCCGGCCGCGGCGGCGGCGCCGACGAGCTCGGCGGCGGGGACGAGGGGCATGCGTGGCCTTTCGGTGGGCGGGGCTGTCAGGCTCCGGCGGGGTGGTCGACGATGAGGCGGGCGGCGAGCTCGGGATGCCGGGGCGAGATCTCGCCCGCGCCGGGAGCGAGCACGGCGGCGGCCGACCAGGACGCCGCCGCGACGAGCAGACGTTCGTCGTCGACCTCCGGGTCGTCGTGGAGCAGCACGGCGGCGGCGGCGACGGCGGCGTCGCCCGCGCCGGTCGGGTTGCCGGCGAGCGGCTCGGGCAGGCGGGCGCGGAGCGGCGGGGCGTCGGCGCGGACGAGCAGCAGCCCGTCGGCGCCGAGCGAGCAGAGCACGCGGCGGGCGCCGCGCCGGAGCAGTTCGCGCGCGCCGTCGACGGGGTCGTCGATCCCGGTGGCCTCGGCGAGTTCGGCCCGGTTGGGCTTCAGCAGAGCCGCACCGGCCGCGGCGGCGGCGAGCATCGCGGGACCGGAGACATCGACGAGCGCGGGCACCCCGCGCTCCGCGGCGAGGCCGAGGAGTCGCGGCACGAGTTCGGGGTCGGCGCCCTGGGGCAGGCTTCCCGAGACGACGAGCACGCCCGCGCCGGGCAGCGCCGCCTGCACCTCGTCGAGGAGGGCGGCCCACTCGGCGGGGCTCGGGCTCGTGCCGCGTTCGTTGAAGATCATGGTGTCACCGAGCGTCTCGTCGACGATCGCGGCGCTGCGCCGGGTCTCCGCCGCCACGGGCACGAGCCGGTGCGGCACGCCGCTCGCGCGCAGCTCGCTCGCGAACTCCTCGCCGACCGGGCCGCCAGCGGTCGTGACCGCGAGGACCTCCGCGCCCTGCGCGTGGGCCACCCGGGCGACGTTCAGACCCTTGCCGCCCGCACGGGCGAGCGCCGCGCCGACGCGGTGCGAGCCGCCGGGCACGACGCGTTCCGCGCGCCAGGTCAGGTCGAGCGCGGGGTTCGGTGTGACGGTGAGGATCATCCGGCGGCCTCGGCATCCGCGCCCTGCGCGCCGCCCGTGGCGAGCTCGCCCTCGAGCTCGCGGGCGATGAGCGCGGCGCCGAGGAGCCCAGCGTCCTCGCCGAGCTCCGCGGGCACGAGTTCGGGCCGGCGGTGGAAGCTCAGCCGGGCGTCGAGCCGTTCGCGGAGCGGGCCGAACAGGCCCTCGCCGGCCCGGGAGAGCCCGCCGCCGATCACGACGGCGCGCGGCGCGAGCACCGCGGTGAGCTGGGCGATCGAGAAGGCGAGCGCGTCGAGCGCCTCCGACCAGACCGCGGATGCCTCGGCGTCGCCGCCGGCCGCACGGGCGAGCACCTCGCGGGCCCCGTCGACGGCGCGTCCGGAGCGCTCGACGTAGTGCCGCGCGATGGCGCCGGCCGACGCGATCGCCTCCAGGCACCCCATCGCGCCGCACGCGCAGCGCGGGCCGTCGGCGACGGGGGAGTGCCCGATCTCGCCCGCGTAGCCGCCGGCGGTGTGCGGCCGCCCGTCGAGGATCAGCGATCCGGCGATGCCGGTGCCGATGACGAGCACGACGACGTCGTCGAAGGCGCGGGCGGCGCCGAGCCGGTGCTCGGCCCAGCTCGCGGCGCGCACGTCGTGGTCGAAGGCGACGGGGAGACCGATCTCGCGCGCCGCAAGGTCCCGGATCGGGGCGTCCGCCCAGCCGAGGTTGCTCGCGAAGACGCCGACGCCGCGCTCCGCGTCGACGATGCCGGGGACGACGACGCCCGCGGCGACCGGCTCGACCTCGGGGAAGCGGGCGCGCAGCTCCCGGGACAGCTCGCCGAGCCGGCGTGTCACGGAGGCGGCGGTGCGCCCGGGCTCGAGCGGGGTCGGCGTCCGGCTGAGGCCGAGCACGCGGCCGGCGCCGTCGAAGAGCGCCGCCTTGATGTCGGTGCCGCCGACGTCGAAGGCGAGCACCGCCGGGCCGGCACCCACTGGGGCCGGCCCGACGGCGGGAAGGTCGGAGGATCGGTTCACGGATTCAGGATGACCGATCGCGAGAGATTCCGGGGGCGATCGGGGTCGAGTCCCTTGGCGCGAGCCCGGGCGAGGGCCACGCGCTGGGCGCGCACGAGCTCGGCCATCGGGTCGAGCGCGCTCGTCTCGAAGCGGGCGCCGGTCGCGGCGACGTCGGCGGCGAGTCCCTCGGGCGCCGCGCCGAACTGCCAGGTGACCCGGCCGGGCGCGGCGATCGCGATCGGGCCGTGCCGGTACTCCATCGAGGGGTACGACTCGGTCCACGACTGCGAGGCCTCGCGCATCTTCAGCGCGGCCTCGTGGGCGAGGCCGACGGTCCAGCCGAGGCCGAGGAAGCTGAACTGCTCCGCGTCGACGAGGGCGGGGTCGAGCTCCGCGGAGACCGCGGCCGAGGCATCCGCGATCGCGCCGTCGAGCTCCTCGCCGAGGCTCGCCCGGAAGAGCGCGAGCGCCGTGGTGGCGAAGCGCGTCTGCACGACCGACTGCTCGTCGGCGAAGGGCAGCAGCACGGCGTCGTCGACGAGCGAGACGAGCGGGGAGTCGGCGTCGCCGATCACGCCGATCGTGCGCACTCGGCCGCGGAGGCGCTCGACGAGCTCGAGCACCTCGGTCGTGGTGCCGGAGCGGGTGAGGGCGACCACCGCGTCGTAGCCGCGGTCGACGAAGGCCTCGGATGCGGCGAACGCGTCGGTCTCGCCGTGGCCGCCGCGCTCGCGGAGGGCGGCGTAGGACTGCGCCATGAACCACGAGGTGCCGCAGCCGACGACCGCGATTCGCGCCCCGGCCGCAGGCAGCAGCGCCTGCTCGGTGCGGAGCCCGGCGGCGCGCGCCCAGGTCTCCGGCTGCGAGCCGAGTTCGGCGGCCATGTGCGCTCCGCCGAGGGGCTGGGGGGTGGTGGGGTCGGTCACCGGGTCGCTCCTCCGTGCTCGGTCGTCGGGCGTGCTCGTTCGGCTCGGCTGACGACGCATCAATGCTCGCGAATGATCGTTTCATGCGTTGTGCAATCATGTCAATGCAAGCAATGCTGGTGTTGTGGCCGATAGAGACGGTATGTATAGTTTCCGAACAAATTCGGATAACGATCCGGGGACGCCTCTTGACGGGCGCCGACGGCCGCGGCCATCATTTCGAGCACCGTCTGGGCGAACCTGATCGATTCTCCGGAGGGACATTCACCACCCGTCATCCGGCGGACTGAATGCACGCACTGTCGCGTGAAGCGTTCTGCGGCTGTGCACCACCAACACAGTGAGGAAGCACACATGAAGAAGTCCCACCGGTTCGGCGCGATCGCGCTGGCCGCCGCGGCGACGCTGACGCTCGCCTCGTGCGGCTTCGGCGGCGGATCGAGCGGGGGCGACGCCTCCGGCAAGACCACGCTGAACCTGCTCGTGCCGAGCTACTCCGACAACACCCAGGGTCTCTGGGAGGACGTCATCTCGGGCTTCGAGAAGGCGAACCCCGACATCAAGGTCGAGCTCGAGGTCCAGTCCTGGGACAACCTCGAGTCCGTCATCGCCACGAAGATCCAGGGTGGAGAGGCGCCCGACATCTACAACGGCGGCCCCTTCGCCGGCTTCGCGGCCGACGAGCTGCTCTACCCGGCCAAGGACGTCGTCTCGTCCGACACGTACTCCGACTTCCAGGACGCGTTCCTCGCGAACGCCGAGGTCGACGGCACCGCCTACGCACTGCCGCTCATCGCTTCGGCGCGCGCGCTCTTCGTGAACAACGCGCTGCTCGAGCAGGCCGGGGTCGCCGCTCCGCCGAAGAACTGGGACGAGCTGCTCGACGCGGCCACGAAGGTCTCCAAGCTCGGCGGCGGCGTCGCCGGCTACGGCATGCCGCTCGGCTCCGAAGAGGCGCAGGCCGAGGCGGCCGTGTGGCTCTGGGGCGGCGGCGGCAGCTTCGGCGACGCTTCTGCGATCACGGTCGACGACCCGGCCAACCTGCCGGGCGCCGAACAGATCAAGAAGATGATCGACGCGGGCGCCACGCAGGCCGACCCGGGCTCGACGAACCGTTCGCCGCTCATGGACATCTTCGTCCAGGGCAAGATCGGCATGCAGGTCGGCCTCCCGCCGACCGTCGGCCAGATCGCGGAGAACAACCCCGAGCTCGACTACTCGATCGTGCCGATCCCGACCAAGGACGGCTCGGCGTTCACGCTCGGCGTCATGGACCAGCTGATGGCGTTCAAGAACGACGACAGCAAGAAGGACGCCATCACGAAGTTCTTCGACTACTACTACTCGGCCGATGTGTACGTGCCGTGGGTGCAGACGGAGGGCTTCCTGCCCGTCACGAAGTCGGGCGCCGAGGCGCTCTCGGGCGAGGAGGCGCTGAAGCCCTTCCTCGACGTGCTGCCGGACGCGCAGTTCTACCCGTCGACGAACCCGAAGTGGTCCGCCACCGACGGTGCGTTCAAGTCGCTCTTCGGTCAGATCCAGACGAAGCCGGCGCAGGACGTCCTGACCGAGATCCAGGCGCAGGCCGACGCGGGCTGAGCCCCGACTCACCACGGAAGGGTTCGGTGACCACCGCACCATGAGCTCCACGACCGATACGTCATCGAACCCCGCGGGGGCGGCCTCCGGCCGCCCCCGCCCCGGGGGTGCCGGCCGCACGGGCAGCGCCCCGGCCGGCGCCGCCCGCGGCAAGCCCGGCGGGCGCGACCTCGCCAAGGCGCTGCCCTGGATCGCCCCCGCGCTCGTCCTCATCCTCGGCGTCGTGCTGTTCCCCGCCGGGGTGATGTTCTACAACTCCACCCGCGATATCTCGCAGTCCGGCGTGGACAAGGGATCCGTCGGCTTCGACAACTACGTCGAGGTGTTCTCGTTCCCCTACTTCTGGCCGATCTTCCTGCGCACGATCGTGTGGGTCGTCGTGGTCGTCGTGTTCACCGTGCTGATCTCGCTCGGCATCGCGCAGATCCTGAACAAGGCGTTCCCCGGCCGGCGGATCGTGCGCCTCGTCGTGATCATCCCGTGGGCGGCCTCGGTCGTCATGACGACGATGGTCGTCTACTACGGGCTCGAGCCCTACTTCGGGGTGATCAACAAGTTCCTCGTGGACGTGGGCCTCATCGACACCCCGGAGGGCTACGGCTGGACGCGCAACCCGACGACGGCCTTCATCTGGTCGATCGTCATCGCGATCTTCGTGTCACTGCCGTTCACGACCTACACGATCCTCGCCGGCCTCGCCACGGTGCCGGGCGACACGATCGAGGCCGCGAAGATGGACGGCGCGAGCCCCGCCCGCACCTACTTCACGGTCGTGCTGCCGCAGCTGCGGGGCGCGCTCTCGGTCGCCGTGCTCATCAACATCATCAACGTGTTCAACTCGCTGCCGATCCTGAAGGTCATGACCGGCTCGATCCCCGGCTACGACGCGGACACGATCATGACGATGATCTTCAAGTACATCCAGAACCAGCACAAGGTCGACGTCGCCTCGGCGCTGTCGGTCGTCGCCTTCCTCATCGTCATCGTGATCGTCGCGGTGTACGTGAAGGTCGTCAAGCCCACCAGGGAGGTCTGAGCGATGACCGTCACCGAAACCCGGGCCATGCTCTCCGTCGACGCCGAGCGCTCGCCCGGCGGCCGCGACCGGGGGCCCGCGCGCAAGCGCCGCTACACCGAGGACCAGGTGCCGCTCGGCCGTGTGCTGCTGCGCATGCTCGCCGGCCTCGTCGTGCTTGCGATCTTCATCCTCCCGTACACGATCATGTTCTTCGGCTCCGTGAAGACGAAGGCGCAGATCCGTTCGGTCGATCCCACCTACTTCCCCACGGAGTGGCACTGGGAGAACTACGTCAACATGTGGTCGACGCCCGAGACGCCGCTGCCGCAGAACCTGATCTCGACCATCGTGATCGCCGTGTTCGCGACGCTGCTCGTGCTGCTCGTGGCACTGCCCGCCGCGTACTACACGGCGAGGTTCCGCTTCCCGGGGCGGATGGTGTTCCTCTTCCTCGTCATCGTCACGCAGATGCTGCAGCCCGCGGTGCTCACCTCCGGTCTGTTCCGTCAGTTCGCGACGCTCGGGCTGATCGACACCTGGGCGGCGATGATCTTCATCAACGCGGCGTTCAACCTGTCGTTCGCCGTGTGGATCATGCACTCCTTCTTCGCGGGCATCCCGAAGGAGGTCGACGAGGCGGCCCAGATCGACGGTGCGGGCCGGCTCACGGTGCTGTTCCGGATCAACCTGCCGCTCGTGTGGCCCGGCATCGTGACCGCCATCGTGTTCACCTTCGTGGCGTGCTGGAACGAGTTCGCGGCGTCGCTCGTGATCCTCTCGACGGCCGGCAACCAGCCGCTCTCGGTCGCGCTGACGAAGTTCGTCGGCCAGTACGAGACGAGCTGGCAGTACGTGTTCGGCGTCTCGATCGTCGCGATCGTGCCGGTCGTCATCCTGTTCATGCTCATCGAGAAGCGCCTCGTCGGCGGCCTCACCGCCGGCAGCGTGAAGTAGGCCCGGCCCGGCCCGGCCCGGCGCCGGCCCGGCCCGGCTCCGGCCACGCCCGCGCGGAGGAGATCCGCACGGAGGGAGGATGAATCGGCGAGATTCATCCTCCCTTCGCGTCATCCTCCTCCGGTGCGTCATCGACGGCCGGCCGACTGAGCGAGCGCGAGTCGAATCTGCTGCTCGACGATCTGCCAGGCGAACATGATGCGGGCGTAATCGAACCGGAGCACGGTGTAGCCCGCGAGCGCCAAGCGACGATCGTGGTCCAGGTCGCGGCGCCGGTCGGCCGCGCTGCGGTGGTGGGCGAAGCCGTCGAGCTGGCAGACGAGTCGATCGCCGACGAGCGCGTCGACCCGGTGTCCGAGCAGCGGCACCTGCTGGCGGACCGGGATGCCGCCGCGTCGCAGCCGCGCGACGAAGACGCTCTCGAGCCCGGAGTCGGAGAGCTCCGAGCAGACGTCCAGCAGCGCCATCGCGCGACGCGATCGGACGGGGAGCCCGGCGATCACGGCCAGGCTCACCACGCCTGTTCGGACGGCGGACTCCCAGATGACCAGGGACTGTTCGAAGGGCAGGCAGTCGGCCGCGTGGGCGAGCAGGTTCTCCGGCGGTTCGACGAGCGCGTGCGGATGCACCGGGACCGGCCCGCGCGACCAATGACGGACGGCGGTGGGGTCGCTCCTCCCCGAGTGCGCCGGGACGGAGAGGTGCAGGCGCGGCTCGGGGAACGTCCACAGGCCGAGTTCCTGTGCCGCGCTGGCGCAGGTGAGCCGGCCGCCGGCCCTGATCGCATCGGCTCGGCGTGATCCGCTCGCCTCCGGCGTGGCGAGCCATCGCGCCCGGATCCTCACGACCCGGCCCGAGTCGATCGCCCTCTCGAGCGCGGTGCGGCGGTAGCCGGCGTCGTCGAGCTGGGTGCGGTGGGCGAGCCCACCAGCGCGGCGCAGCCAGTCGGCGAGTTCCATCCCGCGAGTCTGCCGAGTGGCATGCGTCGAACCGCCCGCCCGTGCCCGTGTTGTGGAGAAGGAGCGCCGTCCGCCGGCTGTGGAAACGGGAGCCGCCGCCGCTCACCGGAGGAGAACGACGGCGCGGGAGGAGCGGATGCCGGGAAGGAACCTCCGCACGCGACGATCTCCTCCGCGGCGGCGCAGAGGGGCGCTGTGCCGGCCCGCAGCCGCGGCACCGCGCTCAGTCCCGCCAGGGCACCTCGGGCATGCGGTGATACGGCACGCCCATCGCCTCCAGGCGCTCGCCGTAGCCCGCCACCGCCGCGAAGAAGCCGGCCTCGTCCCGCCCGCCGGGCGCGGCCGGCGACCACGCGATCTCGGCGATCGCGAGGATGCGCGGGAAGGCCATGAACTCGACCTCCTCGAGGGTGCGCATCGTCTCGGTCCAGATCGGCGCCTCGACACCGAGGACGTCCTCGTCGCGGACGTCGGGCACGATCGCCGCCGGGTCCCAGCCGTACGCCTCGGCGAGCGAGGTGTCGCCGTCGGCCCAGTCCTGGCCGAGTTGGCGGCCCTCGAAGCTCGGCGCGTCGGGGTAGACCATGTCGAGGTAGGCGGCGTCGGCGGGGGAGAACACGATGCGGCCGCCCTGCTCGAGGAAGGAGCGCACGTCGGCCGCCGAGCCGGTCTCCTCGCGCGGGGTCACGTAGTCCCAGTACTGCCCGATGGTGCCGGCCGGCAGCTCCCGCGAGGCGCCGAGCTCGTGCCAGCCGATGATCGTCTTGCCGGTGGCGGCGCCTGCCGTCGTCATCCGGCGCACCAGTTCGAGGTAGTCGGCCTCGCTCGTGGCGAGCGATTCGTCGCCGCCGAGATGGATCCACGGGCCCGGGGTCAGCTCGGCGAGTTCGCGGGTGACGTCGGCGAGGAAGCGGTCGGTGGCCTCGGCGCGCTCGGGGGCCGCGCAGAGCGAGGAGAAGCCGACCTCCAGCCCCTCGTACGGCGGCGGGGCCACGCCGTCGCAGTTCAGCTCGGGGTAGGCGCTGAGCGCGGCGTTGGTGTGCCCGGGCAGGTCGATCTCGGGCACGATCGTCACGTGCCGCTCGGCCGCGTAGGCGACGAGGCGGCGGAAATCGTCCTTGGTGTAGAAGCCGCCGCCGTCGCCGCCCGTCGAGGTCGACGCCCCGATGCCGGTGAGTTCCGGCCAGGCGTCGATCTGCAGGCGCCAGCCCTGGTCGTCGGTGAGGTGCAGGTGCAGCACGTTGAGCTTCAGCATCGCGAGCTGGTCGACGTAGCGCTCGACGTCCGCGACGGGCAGGAAGTGCCGCGCGACGTCGAGCATCGCGCCCCGGTACGCGAAGCGCGGGACGTCGTCGACGCGCACCGCGGGCGCGGCCCAGCCGCCCTCGGGTTCGGGCCTCTCACCCGAGGACAGGATCGCGGGCGGCAGCAACTGCAGCAGGCTCCGGGTCGCCCAGAACGCGCCGGTCGGGCTCGCCGCCTCGATCCGGGCGCCGTCGGCGCCGGTGGCGAGCCGGTACGCCTCGGCGGTCGGGCCGGCGGGGACGGATGCCTCGGCCGCCCCGGCCTCGACGGCGATCAGGATGTCGGCCGGGCGGGCTTCGTCCCCGCCGCCCGCCACGACGGGGACCGCGGCGCCGGTGGCGAGGCGGAGCTGCGCGGCGAGCAGTTCGGGAGCGCTGCCCGCCTCGCCGACGACGAGCACCCGGCTCGTCTCATCGAGACGGAACGGCTCGGCGTCGAGCCGCTCGAAGGCGGCCGGGGCGGGGATGATGCGGGGCACGTCGGCTCCGTTCTGCTGCGGCGCGCAGCCGGCCAGGGCGGCCGAGCCGAGCGCGATGGCCAGGGCGGCGGCGGCGAGGCGTGCGGTGCGGGCGGCGATGCTCATGCGCGGGTCCTCGTCGTCGAGCGGTCGGTGCGGCCGACCATTTGTGAGGGATCTTTACTCCCGCGCCCCATCCTGCCACGACGACGCCGTTCGCAACACCCGCGGCGAGGCGGCATCCATTGCTATGCTTGCTCCGTCGCGACTGGCGTTGAGATGGTCACCATCGGGGAGCGACTGGCACGCATCGACCGCACGCCTGGGCCGGTACGGATGCCTCGTGGCGCGAGTCGCGCGAGGCAGCACCCTCGTTTGGTCCGTACCTGTCATGAAGGAGCCAGTCTTGGCCGAATCCGTCTTCAATGCCCCGCTGTCCGAGGTCGATCCCGAGATCGCCGAGGTGCTCGAGCTCGAGCTCGGTCGCCAGCGCGACTACCTCGAGATGATCGCGAGCGAGAACTTCGTGCCCGTCTCGGTGCTGCAGTCGCAGGGTTCCGTGCTCACGAACAAGTACGCCGAGGGCTACCCCGGCCGCCGGTACTACGGCGGCTGCGAGTACGTCGACGTCGCCGAGTCGCTCGCGATCGAGCGGGCGAAGAGCCTCTTCGGCGCCGAATACGCCAACGTCCAGCCGCACTCGGGCGCCACGGCGAACGCCGCCGTGCTGAGCGCCATCGCCACCCCGGGCGACACCATCCTCGGCCTCGAGCTCGCCCACGGCGGCCACCTCACCCACGGCATGAAGCTGAACTTCTCGGGCAAGCTCTACAACGCCGTCTCGTACGGCGTCGACCCCGAGTCGTTCCTCGTCGACCTGAACGTCGTCCGCGAGAAGGCGCTCGAGCACAAGCCGCAGGTCATCATCGCCGGCTGGTCCGCCTACCCCCGCCACCTCGACTTCGCGGCGTTCCGCGAGATCGCCGACGAGGTCGGCGCGAAGCTCTGGGTCGACATGGCGCACTTCGCCGGCCTCGTCGCCGCGGGCCTGCACCCCTCGCCCGTGCCGTACGCCGACGTCGTCTCCTCCACGGTGCACAAGACCATCGGCGGCCCGCGCTCGGGCTTCATCCTCTCGCGCGACACCGAGCTCGCGAAGAAGCTGAACTCCAACGTGTTCCCCGGCCAGCAGGGCGGCCCGCTCATGCACGTCATCGCGGCCAAGGCGACGGCGTTCAAGATCGCCGCCTCCGCGGAGTTCAAGGACCGTCAGGAGCGCACCCTGCGCGGCGCGGCGATCCTCGCCGACCGCCTCACCGCCGAGGACTCGCGCGCCGCGGGCATCGACGTGCTCACGGGCGGCACCGACGTGCACCTCGTGCTCGCAGACCTCCGCAACTCGAAGATCAACGGCCAGGAGGCCGAGGACCTGCTGCACGAGGCGCTCATCACCGTCAACCGCAACGCGGTGCCGTTCGACCCGCGCCCGCCGATGGTCACCTCGGGGCTGCGCATCGGCACGCCGGCGCTCGCGACCCGCGGCTTCGGCGACGCCGAGTTCACCGAGGTCGCCGACGTCATCGCCGAGGTGCTCAAGGGTGGTGCGGAGGTCGCCGCGCTGCGCGAGCGGGTGCAGAAGCTCACCGCCGGGTTCCCGCTGTACCCCGGCCTCCAGCAGTAAGGGGCGCTCCGGATGACCGCCATCACCCTCGACGGCGTCGCGACCGCGACCGCCGTGAAGTCCGAGCTGGCCGGCCGCATCGCGAGCCTGCGCAGCCACGGGATCGTGCCGGGCCTCGGCACGCTGCTCGTCGGCGACGACCCCGGCTCGCGCTCGTACGTCGCGGGCAAGCACCGCGACTGCGCCGAGGTGGGGATCGAGTCGATCCGCATCGACCTGCCCGCCTCGGCGACGCAGGCCGACGTGATGGCGGCCATCCGGGAGCTCAACCACGCCCCCGAGGTCACGGGCTACATCGTGCAGCTGCCGCTGCCGGCCGGCCTCGACGAGCACGCCGCCCTCGAGGCCATCGACCCGGCCAAGGACGCCGACGGCCTGCACCCGACGAACCTCGGCCGGCTCGTGCTCGGCATCGAAGGCGAGCTCGCCTCGCCCCTGCCCTGCACGCCGGCCGGCATCGTGGAGCTGCTGCACCGCTACGAGGTGCCGATCCGCGGGCGCCACGTGACCGTCATCGGTCGCGGGCTCACGGTGGGCCGGCCGCTCGGCCTGCTGTTCACCCGCAAGGGTCTCGACGCCACGGTGACGCTCACGCACTCGCGCACGAGCGACCTCGCGGCCGAGGTGCGCCGTGCCGACATCGTCGTCGCGGCGGTCGGGGTGCCGCACCTCGTGCAGCCGGACTGGATCAAGCCCGGCGCCGCCGTGCTCGACGTCGGCATCACCCGCGTGCAGGACGAGGAGACCGGCAAGGGCCGCCTGACGGGCGACGTCGATCCGGCGGTCGCCGAGGTCGCCGGGCACCTGTCGCCGAACCCCGGCGGGGTCGGCCCGATGACCCGGGCCATGCTGCTCGCCAACGTCGTGAAGGCCGCCGAGCTGCGTCTCGCCTGAGCCTGGCCCGCCGAGGTTCGCTGAGCTCGTCGAAGCGCCCTGTGGTTCGCTGAGCTCGTCGAAGCGCGCCGTGGTTCGCTGAGCCCGTCGAAGCGCCCTCAGGCCGTCCGCTGCCCCGAGCGCCCGAGCCGCTGCCTCGCCGTGTTCTGCCCCGGCCCGACGGGGACGTGCGCGGTCGCCTTGGCGAGCCCGAACGCGGGCATGTCGGCGTAGACGGCCTCGGCGTCCGCGACGGGCACCTCGTAGGTCTCGTGCCACACCCCGACGTGCCCGGTGCCGAGCGCCGTGCGCATGAACTCGCGCCAGGGTTCGAGGTGCGGCGCCTCGCGGTCGGCGGCGAAGCGCTGCAGGTGCTCCGGGCTCTCCCAGTAGGAGAGCAGGATCGTCGTGCGGCCGACCCAGCTCTCGAAGCCGAGCATGCCCGACTCCGGGTGGGTCGCGAGGTGGCGGAGCATGCGCGGCATCTGCTTCGCCACCCGCTGCACCCGGGGCAGGCGCCACCAGCGGTTCGCGCGCATGCCGATGAGGAACACCGTGATCGTCTCCCGCTCGGGCGCGGCCGTGTAGCGCCCCGGGAACACCGTTCGAGTCATCTCCAGCTCCATAACGTCGTTACGAAACGATGTTATGGCTAGACTGTCGGCATGGCAAGACCCCCCGTGTACGACGATGCGCTCCGCGAGCGGCTGCTCGAGGTCACCGCCGAGATCGTCGCCCGCGACGGGGCATCCCGCGCGGCGCTCCGCGACATCGCGAGCGCGGCCGGCACCTCGACCTCGGCCGTGTACGCCCTGTTCGGTGGCAAGGGCGAACTGCTGGCCGCTGTCATCGAGCACGGCTTCGCCTCGTTCGGAGCGGCCCAGCGCGAGGCCGCCCCGGCCGGGCTGCGCGCGCTCGGCGTCGCCTACCGCGAGTGGGCGCTCGGGCATCCCGCGCTGTATCGCTTGATGTTCGGCGGGGCGCTCGAGTCGGTGGCCGACTGCGAACCCGACCCGGCCTCGGCATCCGCCTCGCTCGCCCCGCTGCACGCGGCGATCGCCGAGCGCGGCGCGGCCGACGTCGGGGTGAGCGCGGTCGCCATCTGGGCGCAGGTGCATGGCGCCGTGAGCCTCGAACTCACCGGGATGGCCGGGCACGGCACGTCCTGGGACGAGGTCTACGGCGCCGTGCTCGACGCGGTCGAGCGGAGCCTGCCGGGGGGCTAAGCGGCGCTTCGGCGAGGGCGCTTCGACGGGCTCGCTTCGACGGGCTCAGCGAACCAGGGGCGTCGAGTGTTCACCGGGCGGCCACCCCACCGCCACGACGGCGACGTACGGTCGCCCCATGGCACGCGAGCGCACCGACCCCGCCGACCGCCCCGCGGTGGTCGCGGTCATCCCGGCTCGCGGCGGCTCGAAGGGCCTGCCCGGCAAGAACCTCGCGCCCGTCGGCGGCATCCCGCTCGTCGCCCGCGCCGTGCGCGCCGCCGCTGCGGCCGCGCTCATCGACCGGGTCGCCGTGACGAGCGACGACGCGGCGATCGCCGAGGTCGCCCGCGACGCCGGCGCCGAGACCATCGCTCGGCCGATCGAGCTGGCCGGCGACGCCGCGAGCTCCGAGCGCGCGCTGCTGCACGCGCTCGACCAGCTCGCCCTCGCGGGCAGCGACCCCGAGGTGCTCGTCTTCATCCAGGCCACCTCGCCCTTCATCGACCCGGACGACCTCGACCTCGCCATCGCCCGCGTGCTCGCCGGCGAGGCCGACGTCGTCTTCTCCGCGGTCGAGAGCCACGCCTTCCTCTGGCGGCGGGATGCCTCGGCCGGGGCGACGGGCGTGAACCACGACGCCGCCCGGCGACTCCGGCGGCAGGACCGTGCGCCTGAGTTCCGCGAGACCGGCGCGTTCTACGTGCTCCGGGTCGACGGCTTCCGTGCGGCGGGCCACCGCTTCTTCGGCCGCGTCGAGGTGCAGCTCGTGCCCGAGGCGCACGCGCTCGAGATCGACGGCCCTGCCGAGCTCGCCATCGCCGAGGCGCTCGCGCCGACGCTCGACGGCGGCGCCTGGCGGCCGCGGCTCGACGTCGACGCCGTCGTCACCGACTTCGACGGCGTGCACACCGACGACACCGCGATTGTCGGCGGCGACGGGGTCGAGTTCGTGCGGGTGAGCCGCAGCGACGGGGCCGGTGTGGCCCGGCTCCGCGCGGCGGGCGTCCCCGTGCTCATCCTCTCCGCCGAACGGCACCCCGTTGTCGGGGCACGTGCCGCGAAGCTCGGCGTCGAGGTGCTGCAGGGCGTCGCCGACAAGGGCGCCGCGCTCGCCGACTGGGCCGAACGCCGAGGCATCCGGCTCGACCGCATCGCCTATCTCGGCAACGACCTCGGCGACGTGCCGGCCCTCGCCCTCGCGGGCTGGCCGGTCGCGGTCGCCGACGCGATCCCCGAGGTGCGCCGCCTGGCGCGCCTCGTCCTCAGCCGGCGGGGTGGTGACGGCGCGGTCCGAGAGCTGGCCGACGCCGTCCTGGCCGGGCGCGCGGCCGTGGGGGCGGCCGCCGACGCCCCCGCCGCCCCGCCCACCCCGTCCGAGGGGCCGGCCGCCGAGGCCGCGCCCGTCCCAACCAACGAAGGAGCCCCGACATGAGCGTGCGCATCGGCCGTCACGAGGTCGGCACCGGCCTGCCCGTCTACGTCATCGCCGAGATCGGCCTGAACCACAACGGCGAGCTCGAGCTCGCGAAGCGGCTCATCGACGTCGCCGCCGAGTCCGGCTGCCAGGCCGTGAAGTTCCAGAAGCGCACGCCCGAGCTCGCGACGCCGGAGCACATGAAGGACGTGCCGCGGGAGACGCCCTGGGGCACCATGAGCTACCTCGACTACCGTCGCCGGGTCGAGCTCTCCCGCGACGACTACCTCGAGATCGCCCGCTACGCGGACCTGCGCGGCCTCGACTGGTTCGCCTCGCCCTGGGACGAGCCCTCCGTCGCCTTCCTCGACGAACTCGACGTGCCGGCCTTCAAGGTGGCCTCCGCGTCCGTGACCGACGTCCCGCTCCTGCGCGCGATCGCCGCGACCGGCAAGCCGGTGATCCTCTCGACCGGCATGTCGACGCTCGAGGAGATCGACCGCGCGGTCGTCACCCTCGGCACCTCGCAGCTGCTGCTCATGCACGCCACCTCGAGCTACCCCATGCCGGCCGAGGAGGCGAACCTGCGCACGATCGACACCCTCGCCCTGCGCTACCCGGTGCCCGTCGGCTACTCGGGGCACGAGCGCGGCCTGCAGATCTCGCTCGCCGCGGTCGCCCTCGGCGCCGTCGCCGTCGAACGGCACATCACGCTCGACCGGGCGATGTGGGGGAGCGATCACGCGGCGTCCCTCGAGCCGCAGGGCCTCGAGCACCTCGTCCGCGACATCCGCATCATCGAGACCGCGATGGGTGACGGCGTGAAGCGCGTCTTCCCCGGTGAGGAGGCGCCGAAGGCGAAGCTCCGCCGGGTGCTCGTGTGAGCCGCGACGAGGGGGCGGCGCCGGCGCGCCGGCTGCTCGTCGTCGCCGACAGCGACTCCTACGTGAAATGGGGCGCCGCCCTCGCCGGGCGCGTCGCCGGCGCGTGGGCGAGCGAGGTCGTCCTGCTCGCCTCGCCCGTGCTGCCGAGCGCCCGGCAGCTCGACGCCGCACTCGCCGGCTCCGGCTTCGCCCCGGCCGAGGTGCGCACCCTGGAGCTCGACGCGCTGCTCGCCCGGCTCGCGGTCGATCCGCCCGACGCGGTGCTGCTCGCCCTGCGCGGACCGCTCGTGCGCGTCGTCGCGGGGCGCATCGCCACGCTGCCGGACCGGCCGGTGCTCGTCTCGGGCTTCCCCGGCCTCACCATCCCGGCCGAGCCGAAGGCGATCGTCTACCGCGAACTCGTCGACCTCGTCGTGCTGCACAGCCGGCGGGAGGTCCGCGAGTTCGACGCCAACGCGCGGGCACTCGGCGTCGCGGTGCGCTTCGGCCTCGCCACGCTGCCGTTCCTCGCGGCCGTGCCGCCGAGCGCCTGGGTCGGGCCCGAGCGCGACGAGCTCGTGTTCGCCGCGCAGGCGAAGGTGCCGGCCGGCTTCGAGGAGCGGGTGCGCCTGCTCGGCATGCTCGCCCGCGCCGCCCGCGCCCACCCCGACCATCGCGTCGTGCTGAAGGTGCGGGCGCGCCCCGGCGAGGCGCAGACGCACGCCGAGGAGTTCGATCTCGGTGAACTCGTCGCCGACCCGCCCCCGGAACTCCTGGCGCTGAGCGGTGGCGGGCTGCCGCCGAACCTCGTCGTCCGCGACGGCCCCATGTCGGGGCACCTCGAGTCGGCGGCGGCGCTCGTCGCGGTGAGCTCGACGGCGGTGCTCGAGGCGATCGCGGTGGGTGTGCCCGTGCTGCTGCTCGACGAGTTCGGCATCGGCCCGAAGCAGATCAACTCGGTCTTCGAGGGCAGCGGGCTCTTCGGCGACGCGGGGGAGCTCGTCGCCGGCCGCTGGCGCAGGCCGGAACCGGGATGGCTCGACGACAACTACTTCCACGGCGAGGAGCACGACGATTGGGAGGACGAGCTCGCCCGGCTCGTCGCCGCCCGCGAGCGCGGGTCGCTGCCCGTGCCCAGGCGCCGGCACAACCTCGTCGGCGGGGCGCTCCGTCGGGCGTACGAGCGCAAGCGGATGCTCGGCGATTACGACCGCACGGCCGCGGGAGCGGCGGCGATGGTCGTCGCGCCCCCGGCGCGCTGGCTGCTGCGGCGGGCGCGGCGGCTGCGCGCCGCCGTCACGCGCCGGGCGCCGTATGCTCCGCGAGGTGCGTGAGGTAGGCGTCGCCGTTCCGGCGGATGCCCGCGCGCTCCTCCTCGCTGAGCTCCCGGCGCACCTTCGCGGGCACGCCGGCGACGAGGGAGCCCGGCGGCACGACCGTGCCCTCGAGCACGACGGCGCCGGCGGCCACGAGCGAGCCCTCGCCGATGACGGCGCCGTTCAGCACCGTCGCGTTCATGCCGACGAGGCTGTCCCGTTCGATCGTGCAGCCGTGCAGCACGGCGCCGTGCCCGACGGAGACGCCCTCGCCGACGGTGAGCGGGAAGCCGGCGTCGACGTGGCAGACGACGGTGTCCTGCAGGTTCGCCCGCGCGCCGAGCACGATCGGGGCGGCCTCGGCGCGGAGCACCGCGTTGTACCAGACGCTCGACTGCGCCTCGAGGCGCACGTCGCCGACGATCACGGCGCCAGCCGCGACGAACGCGGTGTCGTCGATCGAGGGGCTGCCGATTCCGGCGAGCGGGCGGACGAGGGCGGCGACGTCGACGGGCATGCTCGAATCCTACGGGGCCAGGCGGGCGAGGCGGAGCCGGAGGGCCCGGAACAGCGCCCCCAGGGCGAACACGGCGACCCCGCCGGCAACGGCGAGCGGGGGCAGCGTCAGCACGAGGACGACGCAGCCGATCGCGCCGAGGAGTGCGAGGCCCCGGCGGGCGCGGCGTGCGGCGGGCGATCCGGTGGACCGGCCGAGCAGGCGCAGCGCCGCGAGGTTGGCGACGAGGTAGTAGACGAGCACGCCGAAGGAGCTGAAGCCGATGGCCTCGCGGAGGTCGGCGACGAGCAGCACGATGACGATCGCCGTCGCCACGACGAGCTCGGCGACGTACGGCACGTGCGTCCCCGGCTGTACCGCGGCGAGGCCGCGCGGCAGCTCGCCGTCGCGGGCCATCGCGAGTGCGGTGCGCCCGACGCCGGCGATGAGCGCGAGCAGGGCGCCGAGGGCGGCGAGTCCGGCGCCGACCCCGACGACGGGCACGGCCCACTCCCAGCCGCTCCGCCCGACGAGCTCGGCCAGCGGGGCCGCACCGCCCGAGGCGAGCCCGCCGGCGCCGAGCGCCTGCAGCAGCACGACGGCGAGCAGCGCGTACAGGGCGACGACGGTGCCGAGAGCGATCGCGATGGCCCGTGGGATGGTGCGCTCGGGGGCGCGCACCTCCTCGCCGAGGGTCGCGATCCTGGCGTAGCCGGCGAAGGCGAAGAACAGCAGCCCGGCCGACTGCAGTACCCCGTACGGCCCTGGGGCGGCCGCCGCGGCGAGCGGTTCCGCCGCGTCGCCCGAGGCGAGCCCGCTGAGGCCGGCGACGACGACGAGGGCGAGCACGGCGAGCACGGCGGTGACGATGACGGTCGCCGCCCGCGCGGTGCGGGTGATGCCGAGCAGGTTGAGCCCGGAGAGCACGACGACGGCGGCGATCGCGACGGGCTTCTGCCAGTCGGCGGGGACGAGGTACGCGGCGGCGGTCATGGCCATCGCCGCGCAGCTCGCCGTCTTGCCGATGACGAAGCCCCACCCGGCGAGGAAGCCCGGCCACGCGCCGAGCTCCTCCCGGCCGTAGCGGTAGGCGCCGCCGGACTCGGGGTAGCGGGCCGCGAGCCGCCCCGTCGAGCTGGCGTTCGCGTAGGCCACCAGCGCGGCGAGCGCGAGACCGAGCAGCAGCCAGTCCCCGCCGGCTCTGGCGGCGGGCGCCCAGACCGCGAACACGCCGGCGCCGATCATCGAGGCGAGCCCGATCACCACGGCGTCGCGGAGCCCGAGCCGGCGGGCGAGGGGCGGGGGCGAGGGGGCGGTCACGCTGGCACCTTAGTGCACGGAGGTATCCGGCAGGCGGGGCGGCGTCCGTAGGATCGTGCCATGACCGACCCCACGCATCCCGCCGTCGACCGCGTCGCCGCGGCCCTCGCCGCCCAGGGCGTCGAGCCGCGCATCCAGTGGTTCGACGACGCCGTCACGACCGCCCAGCTCGCCGCCGACGCCCTCGGCATCGAGGTCGGCCAGATCGCGAACTCGCTCGTCTTCACGATCGACGACGAGCCGATCCTCGTGCTCACCTCGGGGGCGCACCGGGTCGACACCGAGTGGTTGGGCGAGGCGCTCGGCGGCACGATCCGGCGCGCGTCGAAGGAGACGGTGAAGGAGGCCACGGGGCAGGTCATCGGCGGGGTCGCCCCGCTCGGTCACCCGGCCCCGGTGCGCACCGTCGTCGACGTGCACCTGGCCGAGTACCCGGAGATCTGGGCCGCCGCAGGCCACGCGAAGACCGTGTTCCCGACGACGTTCGAGGAGCTCGTGCGCATCACCGGCGGCACGCCGCACGCGGTCGAGCCGCCCCGGGCCTGACGGCGCCGGTCAGCGGTCGCGCCGCGCGCCCGGCGCGGGCACGACGGTGAAGGTGCCCGGCTCCCGGTGCCCGGCCGCCGCGAACGCGGCACGGACCGCCTCCGCCGCCGCGTCGACGCGGGCGAGCGGCACGAGCGCGATGGCCGAGCCGCCGAAGCCGCCGCCCGTCATCCGCGCACCGATCGCCCCGGCCGCGCGCGCCGTCTCGACGGCGAGATCGAGCTCGGGCGTCGAGATCTCGAAGTCGTCGCGCATCGAGGCGTGCGAGGCGTCGAGCAGCCCGCCGATCGTGGCCGGCCCGCCCTCGTGCAGGGCGCGCACCGTGTCGAGCACACGCTGGTTCTCGGTGACCACGTGCCGCACCCGGCGGTACGTCTCGTCGTCGAGCAGCTCGCGCGCGCGCGCCAGCTCGCGGGCGGGCAGCTCGCGCAGGCTCGGCACGCCGAGCGCCCGGGCGCCGGCCTCGCAGGAGCTGCGCCGCGCCGCGTAGCCGCCGGTGGCGTGGGCGTGCTCGACGCGGGTGTCGACGACGAGGACGGCGAGCCCGGCCTCGGCGAAGTGCAGCGGCACGATCTCCGCGTCGAGGCTGCGGCAGTCGAGGAAGACGCCCGCGTCGGCCTCCGCCAGCAGGGCGGCGGACTGGTCCAGGATGCCGGTGGGCGCGCCGACGACGCGGTTCTCGGCGAGCCGGCCGACCTTCGCCAGGGTCGGCCGGTCGAAGCCGAGGCCCCAGTGCTCGGTGAGCGCGAGCGCGACGGCCGATTCGAGTGCGGCGGAGGAGCTCAGCCCGGCGCCGACGGGCACGTCGGACTCGAGGTGCAGGTCGACGCCGCGGGCGTGCGCGAGATCGGCGCCGAACTCGCGGAGCGCCCACACCACGCCGAGCGGGTAGGCGGACCAGCCGTGCAGCGCGTCGGGGCCGAGCTCGTCGAGGTGCACGACCACGGGGTCGGGGGCGAACGCGCTCGAGACCCGCACCGCGCGGTCGTCCCGGTCGCCGAGCGCGACGGCGGTCCGGCGGTCGATCGCGAAGGGGAACACGAAGCCGTCGTTGTAGTCGGTGTGCTCGCCGATGAGGTTCACCCGGCCGGGGGCGCTCCACACGCCCGCGGGGAGCCGGCCCGATCGGTCCTTCAGCCCGGCGGCGGCGCGCTCGACGACCCGGTTCCCGGTCATGCATCCACTCCCTCGATCGCGGCGCGCAGGGCCTCGGCCTGCGCCTCCGGCGGCACGTCGCCGATCCATGCTCCCATCGCGGCCTCCGAGCCGGCGAGGAACTTCAGCTTGTCGGCGGCACGACGCGGGCTCGTGAGCTGCAGGGTGAGCCGCACCTCGTCGCGGTGCTCGTGCACCGGCGCCTGGTGCCACGCCGCGATGTACGGCGTCGGCGTCGCATAGCGGGCGTCGACGCCGCGCAGCAGGCGGCGGTAGAGCACGGCGAGCTCGTCGCGCTCGGCGAGCGAGGTCTCGGCGAGGTCGGGCACGTGCCGGTGCGGCACGAGGTGCACCTCGATCGGCCAGCGCGCGGCGAACGGCACGTAGGCGCTCCAGTGCTCGCCGCGCAGCACGACGCGCGGTCCGTCGAGCTCGCGGGCGACGACCTCGGCGACGAGCCCGCGGCCCGCGGTCGCGATCGCGTCGAGCAGCCGTTGGGTGCGGGGCGTCACGTAGGGGTAGGCGTAGATCTGCCCGTGCGGATGGCCGAGCGTCACGCCGATCGCCTCGCCCCGGTTCTCGAAGGGGAACACCTGCTGCACGCCGGGCAGCGCCCCCAGCTCGGCCGTGCGATGCGCCCAGGCCTCGATGACGGTGCGAGCGCGGGAGACGGACTGCGTGCCGAAGGAGCCCTCGTGCTCGGGGCTGAAGCAGACGACCTCGCAGCGGCCGAGGGCCGGCAGGGTGCGTTCGACGCCGATGTCGCGCACGGCGGCGAGGGCGGCCGCCGGGTCGGCGTCGGGCGCGGCGAGCGCGGGGCCGAACGCGGGGGAGCGGTTCTCGAAGACCGCGACGTCGTAGCGGCTCGGGATCTCCGAGGGGTTGCCCGGCGATTGCGGGGCGAGCGGGTCGAGTTCGGCGGGCGGCAGCACGACCCGGTGCTGTCGGGCGGCGGCGACGGAGACCCAGTCGCCGCTCAGGGGGTCCTGTCGCATCTCGGCGGTCGCCGGGCGAGGGGCGAGCTCGCGTTCGTCGACGGCGCGGTCCGGCGGCAAGGCCGTGTCCGCGTCGTCGAAGTAGAGCAGCTCACGGCCGTCGGCGAGGGTGCTGCGGTGCACGGCGATGCGCGGATCGGCGATGGCGAGAGCGGTCACGGCGCCACTGTACGGAACTTTCGTTTGGCAAACAAGTAGCTTTCGTATTGCAAAGGGATGGCGCACGCGGAAGAATGGCGGCCATGCCAGCCGAGCCGAGCGACGCCGCGAACCGACACGACGTCGCCGAGCGCCGCGAGCTCACCCGCGCGCTGCTCGACGAGCGCGGCTTCGTGCGGGTCGCCGACCTCGCCGCCGCATTCGGCGTCACGAGCGTGACCGCCCGCGCCGACCTCGACGCGCTCGAACGCGCCGGCGCCGTGCGCCGCGTCCACGGCGGCGCGGTGCCGGCGGGAGAGACCGTGCGGGCCGCCCGCGAGCCGAGCCTCGAGGAGGCCCTGGAGACCTCGGTCGCACCCAAGCAGCGCATCGGCGAGGCGGCGGTCGCACTCGTGACGAGCGGCCAGAGCGTGCTGCTCGACGTCGGCTCGACGTGCCTGCAGTTCGCGCGCGCCCTGCGGGCCCGCCGAGACCTCGAGGACGTCACGGTCTTCACCAACGGGCTCGCCATCGCCCTCGAGCTCGAGGCCGAGATCCCGCGGTTCACCGTCGTCGTCACCGGCGGCACGCTCCGGCCCAGGCAGCACTCGCTCGTGCATCCGCTCGCCGGTTCCATGCTCGACGAGGTGCACGTCGACCTCGCCTTCATCGGCTGCAACGGGGTGCACCCCGACCGCGGGGCCACGAACCAGAACCTGCCGGAAGCGCAGGTGAAGGCGCTCATGGTGCGGGCCTCGGCGCGCAGCATCCTGCTCGCCGACGGTTCCAAGCTCGGCGAGGTGCACCTCGGCCGCATCGCGCCGCTCGAGGCCTTCGACGCGCTGGTGACGGATGCCTCGGCGCCCCCCGCGCTCGTCGCCGAGCTGGAGGCGACCGGGCTCCCGGTGCAGCTCGCTGGCTGAACCGGCGAACCGGCGCAGGGCGGCGCTGACCCGGCCGCTCCGCATATGGTGGAAGCATGACCCTCCCCACGGGCGCACAGCTCGTCCTCGAGACCTCGACGTCGAGCGGAGAGCTCACCGCCGTCGTCACCACCGTCGCAGCCGGGCTGCGCGCACTCAGCCTCGACGGGGTGGAGCTGGTGCCCACCTTCGGCGAGGACCGCACGCCGCCGGCCGCGGCGGGCATCGTGCTCGCCCCGTGGCCGAACCGCATCCGCGACGGCCGCTGGAGCCACGACGGCGTCGACCACCAGCTCGCCATCACCGAGCCGGCGCTCGGCAACGCCATCCACGGCCTCCTCCGCTTCACCGAGTACCGGGTCGTCGCGCAGGACCGCGACTCGGTGACCCTCGAGGCGACGATCTTCCCGCAGACCGGCTACCCGTTCCTCATCGAGACCGCGGTGCACTACGAGCTCGTCTCGGACGGGCTGCGGGTCACCCACCGCCTCGAGAACGTGGGAGCCGAGCCGGCCCCCGTCGCGCTCGGCGCGCACCCCTACGTGAAGATCGGCGGGGTGCCCACGGCCGAGCTCGAGCTGCGCATCGAGGCCGACAGCCACATCGAGGTCGACGAGCGCAAGCTGCCCACGGGCGAGGTGCCCGTCGACGGCACGCCGTGGGACCTCCGCGGCGGTCGTCGCGTCGGCGAGCTCTCGCTCGACGACGCCTTCGGCGAGCTCGCCTCCGACGGCGAAGGCGTCATCGAGCACGTGCTGACCGCGCCGGACGGCCGCAGCGTCGCCGTCTGGGCCGACGACGACTTCGCCTACGTGCAGGCCTACACGACCGACCGCTTCCCGGGCGAGGAGCTCGCGATCGCGATCGAGCCGATGACGGCCCCCGCCGAGGCGTTCAACTCCGGCCGCGGGCTGCGCTGGCTCGGGCCGGGCGAGCAGTGGGAGCTCAGCTGGGGCATCCGCTTCCGGGGCTTCACCGCCGACTGATCCGGACCCCCACGCCCCGGGCGCCCGACGCTGCGCGCGCCCGGCTCCTCAGCGCGCGCAGCTGCCCGTGCCGACCGCCTCGTCGAGCGAGGGGGCCGCATCGGCGAGCGGGGTCAGCACGTCGATCGGCACGGCGAAGCCGACGTTCGCCACCGACTCCGACTTCGCGAAGACGATGCCCGCGACCTCGCCGGCCCCCGTGAGCAGCGGGCCGCCCGAGTTGCCGTGGTCGACCTGGGCCGCGAACGTCGTGACCTCGCGGGTGGAGGTGCGGTCGCCCTCGACGATGGTGAGCGGTCCCGTCGACATCACCTCGCCCGAGCGCAGCGTGAACGGGCCACCGAAGGGGTAGCCCGCGACGCCGACCGCCGTACCGGGATCAGGCGTGCCGGCGAGCGGGAGCGGGGCGACGTCGAGCGGATCGGTCGCGATGAGCGCCAGGTCGGCCTCCCGGTCGAAGGCGACGACGCGGCCGGCGACGGCGCCGCGGCCCGGCGCCTCGACGATCGGCTCGTCGATGCCGGCGACGACGTGCGCGTTCGTCACGACCCGGTTCGGGGCGACGACGAAGCCGGAGCCGGTGAGCGTGCTGCCGCACTGGTACGCGGTGCCCGTGATGCGCACCACCGAGGCCGTCGCCGCGTTCACCGCGTCGCCCGACGGCCCCTCGCTCGGCAGCGCCGGCGCCGCCGTCGGCCCGCCGATCACGTCGACGAGCCAGGGCACCCCCTGGCCGAGCGCCGCGGTGCGGATCTCCGCGAGGAGCGCCCGGGCGGGCTCGGGCGTGACCCGTTCGAGCCCGCGGAGCATCTGCGAGCCCGCCACCGCAGGCGAGAGCACGGGCACGCCCATCGACTGGACGGCCGAGCCCAGCAGCGCGACGACGAAGGCCGTGACGAGCAGGTTGCCGAGCGCCCCGAGGATGCGGTCGACCACCCCGAGCTTCACGGCCCGGGCGCCGCGGCGCAGCAGCCGGCCGAGCGCCGCGCCGAGCGAGGCGCCGACCGCGAGCAGCAGCACCGCCGTCGCGATGACCGCGGGCGCCCGCCACTCGGGCGCCGCGACGAGCGAGCCGACCCACGGCATCGCGAACCACGAGGCAACGCCGCCCGCGACGAGCCCGACGAGCCCGGCGGCCGTGCGCAGGAGCCCCGCGCGCCAGCCGTTCACGAGCGCGGCGATGCCGATCACCACGAGCAGCACGTCGAGCACCAGGCTCCAGCCCATCCGTCACCTCCGTCGCGCACGCGGCGCAGTTGTGGATTCCACCCTCTCGCACCCGGCTCCGGAACCGCTGAGGACGCGGCGGTCGACAAGGCGGATGCCTCGCCCCCGGCGCTCGGCTATCGTCGTGGTGCCCGGGGTCGCACACCTCGGGCGCGCCCCGGACCGCCCGGGGTGGCACCGGGCGAGGAGGCTTGGATGCGGGTCGGCATGTTCCTGAACTACGCGGGCGGATTCGCGGAGGTCGGCGACGAGGTCGGCGAGCTCGAAGCCGCCGGCGTGGACCTCGTCGCCGTCCCCGAGGCGTACTCCTTCGACGCAGTCAGCCAGCTCGGCTTCCTCGCGGCGCGCACCTCGACGATCACGCTCGCCTCCGGCATCCTGCAGCTGTACACCCGCACGCCGACGCTCACCGCGATGACCGCCGCCGGGCTCGACTACGTCTCCGGCGGCCGCTTCGAGCTCGGCATCGGCGCCTCCGGGCCGCAGGTCATCGAGGGCTTCCACGGCGTGCGCTACGACGCGCCGGTCGGCCGCACCCGCGAGATCATCGAGATCTGCCGGGCGACCTGGCGGCGCGAGCCCGTCGTGCACGAGGGGCGGCACTACCGCATCCCGCTCCCGGCGGGGGAGGGCACGGGCCTCGGCAAGCCGCTGAAGCTCATCAACCACCCCGTGCGCGAGCGGATCCCGATCACGGTGGCCGCGCTCGGGCCGAAGTCGGTCGAGCAGACCGCGGAGATCGCCGACGGCTGGCTGCCGATGTTCTTCCACCCGGAGCGGGCGGGCGCGGTCTGGGGCGACGCGCTCGCCGCGGGCACGGCCCGGCGTTCGGCGGAGCTCGGCCCGCTCGACGTGTTCGCGAGCCCGGCACTCGCCATCACCGATCGGCCGGAGGAGGTGCTGCCGCTCGTGAAGCCGCAGCTCGCGCTGTACGTCGGCGGCATGGGCGCGAAGGGCAAGAACTTCTACAACGACCTCGTGGCGAGCTACGGCTTCGCCGAGGAGGCGGCGCGCATCCAGGAGCTCTACCTCGCCGGTCGCAAGGAGGAGGCGGTCGCCGCGGTGCCCGACGAGCTCGTGCGCGCGATCTCGCTCATCGGCCCGGCCTCGTACGTCGCCGAACGGGTCGCCGCGTTCGCGGAGGCCGGGGTGACGACGCTGACCGTCACACCGCTCGCGCGCAGCTCGGCCGAGCGGGTGGCGCTCATGGCCGGCTTCCGACGCCTCGTCGGCTGACGGACGATGTCAGTGATCGAAGGTACGTTCGATCCAGGAGGTGGTCGCTTTGGACGACTGCAAGAGGGTCGAAGACGCATCGACGCGATCGGAGTCCGATCGCCGGATTCGGGTGATACTCGGTGCCCCCGGGGAATTCCGACATCCCGACCCACTGATTAAAAGTCAGTTGCTCTGCCTCTGAGCTACGGGGGCTGATGCATGGCGCAGAAGACCTGCACGAGCTGCAAGCAGTCTAAGCCACTCGCCGAGTTCACCGTTCGCCGGGCGTCCAGAGACGGGCTCGCGACGATCTGTCGCGAGTGCAATCGGCTGAAGGCCCGCCGGTACTACGCGAAGAACCGCGAATACCACGTCCGTGTGATCATGGCGCGAAAGGCGGTGCAGCGGAGCCTCGCGCTCGACGCGGTGGGAGCGTATCTACTGGCGAACCCCTGCGTCGACTGCGGCGAGGGCGATGTTCGCGTGCTCGACTTCGATCATCGCGAGGACTGCGACAAGTCTGCCGACGTCATGCGCCTGGCGCAGAACGGCTACTCCGTCGCGCGGGTCATGGTGGAGATCGCGAAGTGCGAAGTGCGCTGCCGGAACTGCCACGCCAAGGTCACCTACGAGCGGCTCGGCAACGACTGGCGCACGGCGCTCATGCAGCGGGTGGCCGACGAGGGCGAAGGCGAGGCCGCGTCCGAGGAGGGCGAACGCGACGACGAGCTCCGCGATCTCCCCGATCCCGGGTGAGCGGCCGGCTGCGGCGAGTATCCTTGCCGGAATGGCCTCCAGCTTCCACCGCCCCACCAAGTTCCCGCCCGGCATGTTCGAGGCGTTCCTGGGCGGTGAGGACCCGGCGCAGCTGAACCGGGTCGCACACGACACCGCGGTCGCCCTGCTCGCCCGGGTGCGTAGCGACCCCGACCCCGAGATCGTGTCCCGCCTCGTGGCCTACACCGACCGGCACGGCATCGACGCGATCGCCGAGCTGTGGTCGCGGTCGTCGGCGAAGAGCCTCCCCGGGGCGCTCTGGCGCATCTACCTGCTGCGCACGCTCATCCGGCAGGACTCCGAGACGCTGAGCCTCGCGTACCGGCGCGGCAGCGAGGTCTCGCACACCATCGACCAGGTCGTGGCCGGTGCGCCGACCCCGGCCGGCCCCGGTGAGGTCATCGAGCTCGCCGACCGCATCCTGCACGGCGTCTTCGCGGGCGACTTCGCCGTCGCCCTCGACCGAGCCGCCGCCTTCGGTCGGGTGAGCGCGGCCGGCTTCGCGAGCCTCGCCGACGACGCGGACGCCGCCGACGCCGTGCACCCCGATCGGCCGGCGTCGTTCACCCGACGCGCGCTGCGCCTCACCGAGCTCTCCGACGAGCTGACGGCGTGCGCGAAGCTCTGGCGCCGCGACGCGCTCGACTGAGAGCCCGAGAGGCGGAATACCCGCCCGCCCGCGTCCGTTACACTCGATGTGCCGGGCCGCAGTAACCCCGGGCTCCAATATTCGCCGCTTCGAGCGGCCTCGCGCCGAGAGGCGTTCTGCGGCCCGGCATTTCCCGTCTTCGGGGCTGCGTCCTGCGGGCCCGGTGCCCTCAGGCCCCGGCGCGCGCGTACCATCGGAGCATGCCCGCCACCGTGACGCTCCTCATCGAGCCGCTCGCCGCCGACGACCTCAGCTCCGACCTCGCCTCGACCTTCCGCGAGGTGGACGCCTTGGCGCCCGCGCTCCGCGTCGGCGAGCTCTCCACGCAGCGCGGCGACGGCATCTTCGAGACCCTCGCGGTCGTGAACGGGCACGCCCAGGAGGCCGAGCCCCACCTGCAGCGCCTGCGCAACTCCGCCGCGATCTGCGAGCTCCCCGAGCCGAACCTGGCCCAGTGGCACGCGGCGATCGAGCGCGCGACCGCGGCGCTGCCCGCCGAGGGCGAGTTCGCGATGAAGCTCGTGCTGAGCCGCGGGGTCGAACACGGCCCCGCGCCGACCGCCTGGCTCTCCGCGGCCCCCGCGGCGGACTTCAGCGCGCCGCGCGAGCAGGGTATCCGCGCCGTCACGCTCGACCGCGGGCTCGCGCACGACGCGGCGGCGACGGCCCCGTGGCTGCTGCTCGGCGCGAAGACGTTGAGCTACGCGACGAACATGGCGGCGCTGCGCGAAGCCAAGCGCCGCGGCGCGGACGACGCGATCTTCGTCTCCTCGGACGGCTTCGTCATGGAGGGGCCGACGTCGAGCGTCATCCTCCGCCACGGCGACGAGTATTCGACCCCGGCGCCGAGCGGGGCCATCCTGCACGGCACGACGCAGCTGAGCCTCTTCGAGCACCTCGGCGAGCTCGGCCACCGCACCGCCTACCGCGACATCCCGGTCGACGAGCTCGCGAGCGCCGACGCGATCTGGCTCGTCTCGAGCGTCCGGCTCGCCGCCGGGCTCACCGCGCTCGACGGCGCGCCGGTGCCGTTCGACGCCGAGGAGACCCGCGCCTTCAACGCCTACCTGCTGAGCCCGCGCGACTGACGGGCCCGTCGCGACGGACGCGCTCGCGCCCGTCGCGACGCACCGCCCGGTTCAGCCGAAGCGGCCCGAGACGTAGTCCTCGGTCGCCTTCACGGTCGGGTTCGAGAAGATCGTCGTGGTGTCGGCGTACTCGATGAGCTTGCCCGGCTTGCCGGTGCCGGCGATGTTGAAGAACGCGGTCTTGTCGCTCACGCGCGAGGCCTGCTGCATGTTGTGGGTCACGATCACGATCGTGTACTCCTGCTTCAGCTCCTCGATGAGGTCCTCGATGGCGAGGGTCGAGATCGGGTCGAGCGCCGAGCAGGGCTCGTCCATCAGGATCACCTCGGGCGACACGGCGATCGCGCGGGCGATGCAGAGGCGCTGCTGCTGACCGCCGGAGAGGCCGGAACCGGGGCGGTCGAGGCGGTCCTTGACCTCGTTCCAGAGGTTCGCGCCCTGCAGGGACTTCTCGACGAGGTCGTCGGCGTCCGACTTGCTCAGCTTGCGGTTGTTCAGGCGCACGCCCGCGAGCACGTTCTCCTTGATCGACATCGTCGGGAACGGGTTCGGCCGCTGGAACACCATGCCGACCTGGCGGCGCACGAGCACGGGGTCGACGCCCGGGCCGTAGAGGTTGTTGCCGTCGATCAGCACCTCGCCCTCGACGCGGGCGCCGGGGATGACCTCGTGCATGCGGTTCAGGGTGCGGAGGAAGGTCGACTTGCCGCAGCCGGACGGGCCGATGAACGCCGTCACGGTGCGCGGCTCGATCTCGAGGGTGATGCCCTCGACGGCGCGGAAGCTGCCGTAGTACACGTTCAGGTCGTTGACTTCGATGCGCTTGGACACGTGGCTTCGATTCTCTCTGGGGCTCGGGCGGGTGGCGGTGGGCGGCCGGTCAGCGGCCGGTCTTCGGCGAGAAGAGCTTCGACACGACGCGGGCGACGATGTTCAGGAGGGCGACGATGAGGATGAGGGTCAGCGCGCCCGCCCAGGCGCGGTCGATGTACGCCTGCACGTCGGTGCCCTGGTTCATGTACTGGGTGTAGACGAAGACGGGGAGCGTCATCATCCGGCCCTCGAAGAGGTTGTAGTTCATGCTGGTCGTGAAGCCGGCGATGATGAGCAGCGGCGCGGTCTCGCCGATGACGCGGGCGATGGCGATCATGACGCCCGTGATGATGCCGGCGATCGAGGTGGGCAGCACGACCTTCACGATCGTCAGCCACTTCGGCACGCCGAGCGCGTAGCTCGCCTCGCGCAGCTCGTTCGGCACGAGCTTCAGCATCTCCTCCGAGGAGCGCACGACGACCGGGATCATCAGCACCGACAGCGCGACCGCGCCGCCGAAGCCCATCCGGATGCCGGGGTCGCCGGTGAACAGCGCGAAGAGCGCGAAGGCGAAGAGGCCGGCGACGATGGAGGGGATGCCGGTCATCACGTCGACGAAGAAGGTGATGCCGTGCTTCAGCTTGCCGCGGCCGTACTCGACGAGGTAGATCGCGGTGAGCAGGCCGACCGGCACCGAGATGAGCGCGGCCATGCCGGTGATCAGCAGCGTGCCCATGATGGCGTGCAGGGCGCCGCCGCCCGCGCCGACGACGTTGCGCATCGACTCGCTGAAGAACTGCAGGTCGAAGCGGGGGATGCCGTTCGCGACGGTCGTGTACGCGACCGAGATGAGCGGCAGCAGCGCGATCGTGAACGCGGTCGAGACGAGCGCGGTGACGAGGCGGTCCTTCGCCTTGCGCGTGCCCTCGACGACGCGGGAGAGCACCCAGATCACGACGCCGTACAGCACGACGCCGAGGAACACCGCGGCCGCGATGTTGAAGCCGGTCTCGCTCGCCACCGCCAGGATCACGAAGAAGGCGGTGGTCACGGCGAGGCAGCCGAGCAGCACCCAGAGGGCGGCGAAGCGGGGCAGCTTGCCCGCGGTGAGGGTGTTGGCGATGGGGCCGGTGCTGCGGCCCGTCGGCGCCTGCTGCGGGGTGACGGTGAGGCTCATCAGTTGGCTCCCGAGAAGTCCTTGCGGCGCTCGACGATGTACCGCGCGAGCATGTTGACGGCGAGGGTGATGACGAAGAGGATCAGACCCGTCGCGATGAGGATGTTGACGCCGATGTCGTGGGCCTCGGGGAAGTTCAGGGCGATGTTCGCGGCGATCGTGGTCGGGTTCTGCGACTGCAGCACCGCGAAGCTGATGACCGCGGCGGGCGAGAGCACCATCGCGACGACCATCGTCTCGCCGAGCGCGCGGCCGAGGCCGAGCATCGAGGCCGAGATGATGCCGGGGCGGCCGAACGGCAGCACCGCGAGCTTGATCATCTCCCAGCGGGTCGCGCCGAGCGCGAGCGCCGCCTCCTCGTGCAGCACGGGCGTCTGCAGGAACACCTCGCGGCTGAGGGCGGTGATGATCGGGAGGATCATCACCGCGAGCACGATCGCGACGGTGAGGATCGTGCGGCCGGTGCCGGAGACCGGCCCGGCGAAGAGCGGGAACCAGCCGAACCACTCGGTCAGGCTGGTGTAGAAGGGCTGCACGGCCGGGGCGAGGACGGTGATGCCCCAGAGGCCGAAGACCACCGAGGGGACGGCGGCCAGCAGGTCGATGACGTAGCCGAGCGCCTGGGCGAGCCGGCGCGGCGCGTAGTGCGAGATGAACAGCGCGATCCCGATCGCGACGGGGACGGCCATGAGCAGGGCGAGGGCGGCGGCCCAGAGGGTGCCGAAGACGAGCGGGCCGACGTACTGCCAGAAGTTCTCGGCGTCGCCCTTGAAGGCCGTCGGCTCCGCGGTGAAGGCGGGCAGGGCCTGAGCGACGAGGAAGATCGCCACCGCGGCGAGGGTGACGAGGATGAGGCTGCCGGACACGACGGTCGCGGTGGAGAACACACGGTCGCCGGGGCGCTGCTTCGCTTTGATGGCGGGGGCCGCGGGGGCTGTCGTCATGGCCGGGTTCTTTCCAGGAGGTGGGCCGTCGGGGGAGGTGCCGCGTGACCGCGGCGAGCCGGTCCGGCCGGGGCTGCTGCCCCGACCGGACCGGCGATCGCGTTACTTGACCGACTCGAGCGCGGTGGCGACCTTCTCGGCCAGCTCGCTCGAGAGCGGGGCGGAACCGGCCTGCTCGGCGGCGGTGGCCTGGCCGGCCTCGCTCGCCAGGTAGCCGACGTAGTTCTTCACGAGCTCGCCCTGCTCGGCGTCCGCGTACTCCTGGCAGACGATCGCGTAGCTCACGAGCACGAGCGGGTAGTGGCTCGGGTCCGTGGTCTTGCGGTCGAGCGCGATGGCGAGGTCGTTCGCCTCGCGACCCTCGACGAGGGGCGACTCGGCGACGACCGCGGCGGCGGCCTCGGCGGTGTAGCCGACGAACTCGTCGCCGACCTTGATGTTCGCGACCCCGAGGTCGCCGGCGCGCGAGGCGTCCGCGTAGCCGATGGTGTTCACGCCGTTGGTGACGGCGTCGACGACGCCCGAGGTGCCCTGGGCGCCCTCACCGGCCTGGTACGGGAACGTGTCGGACGGCTTCTGGTCCCACGCCTCGGGGGCGTTCTGGTTCAGGTAGTCCGCGAAGTTCTTCGTGGTGCCCGAGTCGTCCGAGCGGTGCACGGCGGTGATGTTCGCGGCGGGGAGCGTCGCGCCCGGGTTGAGCGAGGCGATCGCCGGGTCGTTCCAGGTGGTGATCTCGCCCTTGAAGATCTTCGCGAGGGTGACCGCGTCGAGGTTCAGCTCGTCGACGCCCTCCACGTTGTAGATCACGGCGATCGGGGAGATGTACACCGGCAGGTCGATGGCCTTGGTGTCGGGGGCGCACGCGGCGAAGGTGCCGGCGAGCTCGTCGTCGTTCAGGAACGAGTCGGAGCCGGCGAAGTCGACGCCGCCGGCGATGAAGGCCTCGCGGCCCGCACCCGAGCCCGAGGGGTCGTAGTTGATGGTGACGTCGGGGTTCTCCGTCTGGAAGGCGGCGACCCATGCCTCCTGGGCCGAGCCCTGCGACGAGGCGCCCGCAGCGTTGATGGTGCCCGAGAGCGACGAGGCCGACTCCGAGGGAGCGGTCGAGCCGCCCTCGTTCGCGGCACAGGAGCTGAGCGCAACGGCGGCGACAGCGGCAACGACCGCGGCGCGGCCGAGACGTGAGACGTTCACTGTGTTCCCTTCAGGGGATCGTTTGCAGGTTCCGGGTCGGTGCTCCGGCCCGATGCTGGTGACGCTAAGCGCCTCGGATGACGAGCATCCGCCCCATTGGTGAACGGCAGGTGAACGGGACGTCAACGCGCGATGCGGCTCAGCCGCGCGGCGTGTGCGTCTCGATCGAGATGATGCCCGACGACGGGTTCGTCGCCGAGAGGTGGACGACGCTGAAGGCGCCCGGTTCGAGCTTCGCGGCGTCGCTCGCGTAGTCGCCGATCGGAGTGCCGGTGGCGAGCGCGAACTCGCGCAGCATGTCGGGCAGCAGTGGCCGGTGCGTGCACAGCACGGCCGGCTTGCCGACGCGCACGCGCTTGCCGACGACGCGGCGGATCTCGGCGGTGCCGGCGTCCCAGGCGTCCTGGGAGAGGCCGGCGTCGCGCTTGATCGGCACCCCGATCGCGGCCGAGAGCGGGGCGACGGTGGTGACGCAGCGCACGGCGGGGCTCGAGACGATCCGCTTCGGCCCCCAGGCCGCGAGCGTGGCGGCGAGGCCGGCGGCCTGCTGCACGCCGCGCTCCGCGAGCGGGCGCGCCTCGTCGGGGCCGTCCCATTCGCTCCGGCCGACCGCCTTCGCGTGGCGCAGCACCGTGAGCGCCACGGTGCCGAGCACCCCCTGGTCGACGAGCGCCGCGAAGGCATCCAGGATCTCGACGTCCGGCTCGTAGCTGAGGTAGCCGCGCGCGCGCTTGATCGTGACCCACTCGAGCGCGGCGACCTCGCCGTTGGGGCGGAACGTCGAGCGCTGCACGGCCCGCTCGCTGACCTCCGCGGCCCAGTAGTGCACGACCTTCTCACGACCGGAGGGCAGCGGGTAGCGGGAGATGCCGAGCGGAACGCCGAGCGAGACGCCGAGACCCGTCTCCTCCGCGATCTCGCGCACCGCGGTCTGCGGCAGCGTCTCGCCCGGGTCGACCTTGCCCTTCGGGATGGTCACGTCGCCGTAGACGGTGCGGTGGATGACGAGCACGTGCACCCGGCCGTCGATGAGGCGCCAGCACACGGCCCCCGCCGCGTACACCGCCGTCTGCACGGCCGGGCTCACCGGCGCTTCCCGGGGCGCGGGCGCTGGGCGATCTGCTGCATGAGGCTATTCTGCAGGTCCTCGAGCGGTCGCCCGTCGGCGTCGAGGGAATGGCGCGTCCACACCCCCTCGCCGTCGAGGTGCCAGGAGCTCGTGCGCTCGTCCATGCCGCGGTCGAACAGCGACTCGATCTCCACGAGGTGCTCGGGGTCGACGAGCCGCACGAGTGCTTCGACGCGGCGGTCGAGGTTGCGGTGCATCATGTCGGCCGAGCCGATGTAGACCTGCGGGTCGCCGTCGCCGAGGAAGGAGAAGATGCGCGAGTGCTCGAGGTAGCGGCCGAGGATCGAGCGCACCGTGATGTTCTCGCTGAGCCCGGGGATGCCGGGCCGGAGGCTGCAGATGCCGCGCACCCAGACCTCGACGGGGACCCCGGCGTTCGAGGCCCGGTAGAGCGCGTCGATGATCGCCTCGTCCACCATCGAGTTCACCTTGATGCGGATCCGGCTGGGCCGCCCCGCCTCGGCCGCGCGGGTCTCGGCCTGGATGAGCTTCAGCAGGCCCTTGCGGAGGTGCAGCGGCGCCACGAGCAGTCGCTTGAACTTCTTCTCGATCGCGTAGCCGGAGAGCTCGTTGAAGAGCCGGGTGAGGTCCTTGCCGACCTGGTCGTCGGCGGTGAGCAGCCCGAGGTCCTCGTAGATGCGGCTCGTCTTGGGGTTGTAGTTGCCCGTGCCGATGTGGCTGTAGTGGCGCAGCCCGCCCTTCTCCTGGCGGATCACGAGCGCGAGCTTGCAGTGCGTCTTCAGCCCGACGAGGCCGTAGACGACGTGCACGCCCGCCTTCTCGAGCTTGCGCGCCCAGCTGATGTTCGCCTGCTCGTCGAAGCGCGCCTTGATCTCGACGAGGGCGAGCACCTGCTTGCCGGCCTCCGCGGCGTCGATGAGCGCCTCGACGATGGGGCTGTCGCCGGAGGTGCGGTACAGGGTCTGCTTGATGGCGAGCACGTCGGGGTCGGCGGCCGCCTGCTCGAGGAAGGCGACGACGCTCGTCGAGAACGACTCGTAGGGGTGGTGCAGCAGCACGTCGCGGCGTGACACGGCCTTGAAGATGTCGGCCGGACGGTTCGGCTCGCTGGGCTGCAGCTGCGGATGCGTCGTCGGCACGCGGGGCGGGTAGTGCAGCTCCGGGCGGTCGATCCGCGCGAGGTCGAACAGGCCGCCGAGGTCGAGCGGCGCGGGTAGGCGGTAGACCTCGCGCTCGGTGATGTCGAGCTCGCGCACGAGGAGGCCGAGGGTGACGTCGTCCATGTCGTCGGTCACCTCGAGCCGGATCGGCGGGCCGAAGCGGCGCCGCCGGAGCTCCTTCTCGAGCGCCTGGATGAGGTTCTCGGTCTCGTCCTCCTCGACCTCGACGTCTTCGTTGCGGGTCACCCGGAACACGTGGTGCTCCACGATCTCCATGCCGGGGAACAGGTCGCCGAGGTGGTTCGCGATGAGGTCCTCGAGAGTGAGGTAGCGCCCGTCGTCGGAGCCGTCGCCCGTGCCGACCGCCACGAAGCGGGGCAGCATCTGCGGCACCTTCACGCGGGCGAACTCCTGGCGGCCCGTCTTCGTGTTGCGCACGCGCACCGAGAGGTTCAGCGAGAGCCCCGAGATGTACGGGAAGGGGTGCGCCGGGTCGACCGCGAGCGGCATCAGCACGGGGAAGATCTGCAGCGAGAAGTACTCGCGCAACCGGGCCCGCTCGTCGTCGGCGAGCTCGGTCCAGCGCACGACCCGGACGCCCTGCTCCGCCAGGGCCGGGCGCACGAGCTCCTGGTACGCCGCGGCGTGCCGCGCCTGCAGCTCGTGCGCGGCCCGCGAGATGTCCTCGAGCACGTCGACGGGGGAGCGGCCGACGTTCGTCGGCACCGCGAGCCCGGTGTCGATGCGGCGCTTCAGCCCGGCGACCCGCACCATGAAGAACTCGTCGAGGTTGGAGGCGAAGATCGCGAGGAAGTTCGCGCGCTCGAGCACGGGCTGCAACGGGTCCTCGGCGAGCTCGAGCACGCGCTGGTTGAAGGCGAGCCAGCTGAGCTCGCGATCGAGGTAGCGCTCCGCGGGCAGCTCGGGGGCGCCCTCGAGGTCGAACGGCTCGAAGTCGTCGTCGAAGTCGCTCGACGTGCGGTCCTCGTCGATCATGTCCGTCATCCCGCCATCATGCCACCGGGCGGTGTCCGCCAGGCATCCCGCCGGTCAACGCGCGGTGACCTGCTCGCCGGCGGGCTCGTCGTCCTCGTGCACGTTGAATCGGTAGCCGACGTTGCGCACGGTGCCGATGAGGCTCTCGAGCTCGCCGAGCTTCGCCCGGAGCCGCCGGACGTGCACGTCGACCGTGCGGGTGCCGCCGAAGTAGTCGTAGCCCCACACCTCGCTGAGCAGCTGCTCACGGGTGAAGACCCGCGAGGGGTGCGCCGCGAGGAAGCGGAGCAGCTCGAACTCCTTGTAGGTGAGGTCGAGCGGGCGCCCGTGCACCTTCGCCGAGTAGCTCGCCTCGTCGATGACGACGCCGGAGGCCTGGATCTTCTCGCTCGGCAGCGCGTCGCGGCTGCGGCCGAGGGCGAGCCGGATGCGCGCGTCGAGCTCGGCGGGCCCCGCGCCCTCGAGTACGAGGTCGTCGACGCCCCACTCCGGCGTGACGGCCAGCAGCCCGCCCTCGGTGCAGATCAGGATGAGCGGCACCGAGAGGCCCGTCGTGCGCAGGATCTGGGCGAGGGCCTTGGCGCCGGCGAGGTTCGTGCGGGCGTCGAGCAGGATGAGGTCGCAGTCGGGCGCGTTGACGAGCTGCTCGGGCGAGGCGGGGATCACCCTCGTCCGATGCGCCAGGAGCGCCAGAGCCGGGAGGACGTCATCGTCGGCGGCCGGCGACAAGATCAGCAGCTGCGCCACGCACACCCTCCAGTAGTAAGGTGCGGTCAATACTACGGGCATCGGCGAGCGGTCGCCGCGAATGGGGAGACGGAACGGCATGGACACCAGCGAGGCCGAGGGCGGACGAGTCGGCATCGTCCTGATCTGGCTGATCGCGCTCGCGGGCTCGGTGCTCGTCGTCGCCCTCGCGTACGGCGGCCAGCGGGTCTGGTTCGGCGACAGCAGCGCGCTCGGCGTGTACCGGGCGCTCGGCGTCGTCTTCGCGGCATCCGTGCTCGGCGCGCTGCTCGCGCAGCTCGCGTCGCGACGCCCGGTCGGTTACGTGGCCAGGGCGAGCGCCTCGGTCGGCGGGGCCGCCGTGCTCGTCGCGCTCGCCGCCGCGGCGGTCGCGCCCCTCGCCGCCGGTCTCAGCGGGTAGACTGCTGGGCATGGATCAGCTGGTCGCTCTCGAACTCCTCTTCATCGGTCTGCTCGGCCTCGCGACCGTCACGATCGCCTGGATCTCGGGCGTCGTGGTCTACAAGCTCTTCAAGGGCCAGCGCTAGGCGCCGAGGCATCGCGATGATCGAGCTGCCCGTCGGCCTGCCCGCCGAGCTCGTGCCGCTGTCCTGGCTCCTCGGGGTCTGGGAGGGCTCGGGCGTCATCGACTACCAGGTCGGCGACGAGTCGGTCACGCGGGAGTTCGGCCAGCGCGTGAGCTTCAGCCACGACGGCCTGCCGCACCTGAACTACACCTCGTACACCTGGCTCTTCCCGGCCGAAGCGGGCGGCGACCCGGTGCCGCTCACGACCGAGACCGGCTACTGGCGGCTCGCCCGTCCCCGCGGCGAGGGCGACCCCGGCCCGGCGATGCTGCCCGCCGCCGCTGAGTCCGCGTACACCGACGCCGAGCAGGTCGAGGCGCTCCGCAACGCCGAGGGCGGCTTCGACCTCGAGGTGCCGATCGTGCATCCCGACGGCGTCACCGAGCTGTACCTCGGCCAGGTCAAGGGCCCGCGCATCGACCTCGCGACGGACGCCGTGATCCGCACGAGCGGGGCGAAGCCCTACGCGGCGGCCACGCGGCTCTACGGCTTGGTCGACGGACACCTGCTCTGGGCGTGGGACATCGCGGCGCTCGGGCAGGACCTGCGCACCCACGCCTCCGCACGACTCGCGAAGGCTGAGTGATGAGCGACCCGTTCCTCGCCCTGCCCGGCGCTGTCGTCGCCGAGGGCGTCGACGCCGGCGTGCCGGGGCACTACGGCGAGCCGATGCGCGAGCAGCGCGCCCTCGAGCGCGGCACGGCCGTCGTCGACCTCGGCGACCGTGGCATCGTCACGGTGTCCGGGCCCGACCGGCTGAGCTGGTTGCACTCCATGGCGAGTCAGGCGCTCGACCGGCTGGCGCCGGGGGGCAGCGCCGAGGCGCTCTTCCTCGACGCCAACGGGCACATCGAGCACGTCGCGCACGTCATCGACGACGGCGAGCGCAGCTGGCTCATCGTCGAGGGCGACGAGGCCGCCGCGCTCGCCGCGTTCCTCGATCGCATGCGCTTCATGCTGCGGGTCGAGGTCGCCGATGCCAGCACCGAGTTCGCCGTGCTGGGCGCGCTCTCGACCGAGGCGCTCGACGCCGCGGTCCCCGCCGCGGCCCCGGCCGGCGTCGCGCTCGACTGGCGCGATCCCTGGGCTGCCGGCAGCCCCGGCGGGCATCGCTACGCGCCCGAGGCCGGGCACCCCGGGGCATCCTGGAGCTGGGTCGAGCGCATCGTCCCGCGCACCGCGCTCGCGGATGCCGCGGCCGCCGTCGCCGCGGGCCGGATCGCCGCCGCCGGATCGCTCGCGGCCGAGGCGCTGCGCATCGCGGCCTGGCGCCCGCGCCGGGCGACCGAGGTCGACGAGAAGGCCATCCCGCACGAGCTCGACTGGCTGCGCAGCGCCGTCGACCTCGGCAAGGGCTGCTACAAGGGGCAGGAGACCGTCGCCAAGGTGCTGAACCTCGGCCGTCCGCCCCGGCGCCTCGTGCTCCTGCACCTCGACGGCAGTGACACCGTGCTGCCGGCGGCCGGTGACGAGATCGTCGCGCTCAAGGTCCGGCCGGAACCCGCCGAGGGCGAGGAGCCCGAGCGCCGGGTCGTCGGCCGCATCACCTCGAGCGCGATGCACTACGAGCTCGGCCCGATCGCCCTGGCCGTCGTGAAGCGGGCGGTGCCGGCCGCGCTCGAGCTCATCGTCGAGAGCCACGGCATCGACGTCGCGGCGGCGCAGGTCGAGATCGTGCCGGCCGACGCGCGCTCCGCGGTCGACCTGCCCCGCCTGCCGCGCCTCGGCGTCCGCCCCTAGCCGAGCCGAGCCGAGCCGGGCCGCCTGCCGGCTGCTGCGCACACGCCCGCTCAGGGCAGCGGAGCGACCGCGGCCCAGTCGACCGTGAGTTCGCCGAGGCGCCAGCGGCGCACGCCGTCCCGCACGGGCCAGCCCGCGGCGCGCAGCCGGCCGACGACGTCGATCCAGCGCTGCGATGGGCCGTAGACCGAGAGCGGCGCCGCCTGCGCCCAGGCCCGGTCGAGGTCCGCGACGAGCGCGTGCACGCGTTCGCCCGGGACGTTGCGGTGGATGAGCGCTTTCGGCAGCCGCTCCGCCACGACGGAGGGGTGCTCGAGCTCACGCAGGCGCAGGCTGATCGTGAAGCTGCGCGGGCCCTCGGCCGTGACGCCGACCCAGCTGGCGATGCGGCCGAGCTCGTCGCAGGTGCCCTCGACGAGCAGGCCGTCGGGCGCGAGCCGGGCGGTCATCCGCGCCCAGGCCGCGGCCACCTCGCGCTCCTCGTACTGGCGCAGCACGTTGAAGGCGCGGATGACGGCGGGTCGGCGCGGCCCGGTGGGTACCTCGAAGCCGCCCCGGGCGAACGCGACCGGCAGCTCCGGAGCGAAGGTGGTGCGGCCGGCTCGCACCTCGGCGAGCTGGGCGTCGGCGGTGCGCACCCGGGCGGGGTCGATCTCGAGGCCGAGCACCTCGACGTCCGGGCGGCGGCGCCGGAGCCGCGCGGCGAGCTCGAAGGCGGTGACCCCGCTCGCACCGTAGCCGAGGTCGACCACGAAGGGATCGGCGGCGCGGCGGAACGCCGACTGCTCGGCGATCCAGCGGTCCACCCGGCGCAGCCGGTTCGTGTTCGTGGTGCCGCGGGTGATCGCGCCCTCGGGTCCCGCGGAGGCGCGGCGGGCGGACGGGGAGGGCGGCATTCCTCCAGTCTCGCAGGGCTCGACCCGGTTCGTCGCGGCCCCGATCGCCGCCGCTAGGCTGGGAGCATGCCTCACACCCTCGTGCTGCTTCGCCACGGCAACAGCGAATGGAACCAGCAGAACCTCTTCACCGGTTGGGTCGATGTCCGGCTCTCCGAGCTCGGCCTCGACGAGGCCGCCCGCGCCGGCGAGCTGCTCGCCGCCGAGGGCGTGCTGCCCGACGTGCTGCACACCTCGGTGCTGAGCCGGGCCATCCAGACCGCGAACATCGCGCTCGACGTCGCCGACCGGCTGTGGATCCCCGTGCGCCGCAGCTGGCGGCTGAACGAGCGCCACTACGGCGCCCTGCAGGGCCTCGACAAGGCCGAGACGCTCGAGAAGTACGGCCCCGAGCAGTTCCAGCTCTGGCGCCGCTCCTTCGACGTGCCGCCGCCGGTGCTCGCCGACGACGCGGAGTACTCGCAGGTCGGCGACCCCCGCTACGCCGAGCTCGCCGACGACGAGCTGCCCCGCACCGAGTGCCTGAAGGATGTCATCGCCCGCATGCTGCCGTACTGGGAGCAGGACATCATCCCCGACCTCGCGGCCGGCAAGACGGTGCTCGTCACCGCGCACGGCAACTCGCTGCGGGCACTCGTGAAGCACCTCGACGGCATCAGCGACGCCGACATCGCCGAGCTCAACATCCCGACCGGCATCCCGCTCGTCTACGAGCTCGACGACGACTTCCGCCCGACCGGCCCGGGCCGCTACCTCGACCCAGAGGCGGCTGCCGCCGGCGCGGCCGCCGTCGCCGCCCAGGGCAAGAAGTAACGCAGGGCAAGAAGGAGCCCGGCGCCGGGCGGAACCGAGCGCACGACGCAGCGAGGGCCGGTGGATCATCCGATCCACCGGCCCTCGGCATCTGCGCCGGTGCGGCGCTACGGCGCGTCGGGAGCCCAGTCGCCCGTCGCGAGGTACTGCACCTTCTTCGCGATCGACACCGCGTGGTCCGCGAAGCGCTCGTGGTAGCGGCTGGCGAGCGTCGCGTCGACGGTGTCGACGGCCTCGCCCTTCCAGGTCTCGCCGAGCACCTTGTCGAACACCTGCAGGTGCAGGGCGTCGATCTCGTCGTCCTCGTTGCGGATCTGCTCGGCGAGCTCCACGTCCTCGGTCGTCAGCAGCTCGGTGAGCTTCTTCGCGATCTCGACGTCGAGCCGGCCCATCTCGGCGAAGGTCGGCCGGAGCGTCTTCGGCACGACCTTGTCGGGGAAGCGGTAGCGCGCGAGCTGCGCGATGTGCGTGGACATGTCGCCCATCCGCTCGAGCGAGGCGCTGATGCGCAGCGCGCTGACGACGATGCGCAGGTCGCGGGCGACCGGCTGCTGCCGGGCGAGGATCGTGATCGCGAGCTCGTCGAGGGCGAGCGCCGCCTGGTCGATGCCGTGGTCGTCGGCGATGACCTCCTCCGCGAGCGCCACATCGGACTCGTTGAACGCACGGGTGGCCTTGTCGATCGACTCCGCGACGAGACCGGCGATCTCGACGAGCCGGTCCTGGACCTCGCGCAGCTCCTGCTGGAACACCTCACGCATGACTGTGAATCCTCACACCTCTCTTGCCTCGGCACGGACGCGCCGATGCACCGGTTCCGACCGGCGCGGCAATCCTCCCGATCGAAGGTGAACAGCAGGTGCCGTTCTCCTGAACACTGACCAACGTACCGTCGTATTCGGCCCGATCGGCGACGGGCACCCTTCACGCATCGTTAGTGTGGGAGCCATGGACTCCACCTGGGTGGTGGTCGCAGCGCTCGCCCTCGGCCTCTTCCTCGGCGCCGCCTTCATGGTCGTGCTGCACATGGCCGAACGACGCGGGCAGAGCGCGGCGAACGTCGCGACCCCGAGCGTGCCCGAGGGCGTCGACCAGGTGCTCGAGGTGCTCGACTCGGCGGGCGTCGTGGTCGACCCGTCGAACAACGTGCTGCGGGCCTCGCCCGGCGCGCTGGCCATGGGGCTCGTGCGCGGGCAGACGCTCGCCCACCAGGATCTGCTCGACTTCGCCGGGCGCGTGCGCCGCACGGGAGACCCGATCGCCGAGGAGCTCGAGCTCGCCCGCGGCCCGTTCGGCGAGCAGACCATGCTCGTGAGCGTCAGGGTCGCCCGGCTCGGAGCCCGCTTCGTGCTCATCGTTGTCGAGGACCGTACCGAGGCGCACCGCCTCGACGAGGTGCGCCGCGACTTCATCGCGAACATCAGCCACGAGCTGAAGACCCCGATCGCCTCGGTCGGCCTCCTCGCCGAGGCCCTCGGCGAGGCCGCCGACGAACCCGCGCAGGTGCAGCGCTTCGCCGGGCGGCTCGAGGTCGAGGCGCAGCGCCTCGCCCGCATCACCGGCGAGATCATCGAGCTCTCGAAGCTCCAGGCGAAGGATGCCCTGCGGCCGGACGAGATCGTGCGGATCGACGAGGTCGTCGCCGCTGCCGTCGACCAGAACCGGGTGGTCGCGCAGGCGAAGGACATCGACGTCGCGGTGCGCGGTGCGAAGCGGGCCGAGGTCTACGGCGACCGGGCGCTCCTCGCGGTGGCCGTGCACAACCTCATCGCGAACGCGATCGCCTACTCCAACGAGGGCGGCCGGGTCGGCGTCGGCGTCTCGACGAAGAAGGGCGCCGTCGAGATCTCCGTGACGGACCAGGGCGTCGGCATGGCCGCCGACGAGCTCGACCGCGTCTTCGAACGGTTCTACCGCGTCGACCAGGCTCGCAGCCGCAACACCGGCGGCACCGGCCTCGGCCTCAGCATCGTGAAGCACACCGTGCAGAACCACGGCGGCGACGTCCGCGTCTGGTCGCAGCCCGGCCGCGGCTCGACCTTCACGATCCGGCTGCCGCTCGCCGCGGCCGTCGAGCCCCAGGACGAGGCGGGCCCGTCGCCCGCCTCGATCGATCCCGCCCCCGCATCCCGAGGAGCCGTCACGTGACTCGAATCCTGCTCGTCGAAGACGAGATCGCCCTGTCCGACCCGCTCGGCTTCCTGCTCGAGCGCGAGGGCTACGAGGTGGAGGTCGCCGCCGACGGCCGCGACGCCCTCGAGGCCTTCGATCGCGACGGCGCCGACCTCGTGCTGCTCGACCTCATGCTGCCGGGCCTGCCGGGCACCGAGGTCTGCCGCGAGCTGCGCAACCGCTCGAGCGTGCCGATCATCATGCTGACGGCGAAGGACTCGGAGATCGACATCGTCGTGGGCCTCGAGCTCGGCGCCGACGACTACGTCACGAAGCCGTACTCGACGAGGGAGCTGCTCGCCCGGGTGCGCGCCGTGCTGCGCCGCCGGGTGGATGCCGCGGACTTCGACGACGCCGTGCTCGAGGCGGGCCGGGTGCGGATGGATGTCGACCGGCACACCGTCGAGGTCGACGGGGCCGCGGTGCCGATGCCGCTGAAGGAGTTCGAGCTGCTCGAGCTGCTGATGCGCAACGCCGGTCGCGTGCTCACCCGCGGTCAGCTCATCGACCGGGTCTGGGGGTCGGACTACTTCGGCGACACGAAGACGCTCGACGTGCACATCAAGCGCATCCGCTCGAAGATCGAGGTCTCCCCGTCCGAGCCGGTGCAGCTCGTGACGGTGCGCGGCCTCGGCTACCGCTTCGAGGCCTGAGCCGGGCCGGGCGGCCGCGCCGCCGCGCGAAAGACCCCGGCTCGCCGCTTCGTGCGAAGCGGCAAGCCGGGGTCTCGTTCGCGGGCGCCTTACGGCACGAGCGAGGCGTACTCCTTGAGCGCGCCGTCGAGGACGGGGACGTTGATCTCCTGGCCCTCGGCGCCGGTGTACTGGAAGAAGATCGGCATGAGCGAGCCGGGGATCGAGTCGATGCCGTCGAGCAGCACGGGCTCCTGCACCTCGAGGCCCTCGATGTCGTCGACGCCGAACGCGACCGTGCTGCCGGCGGCGATCGTGATCGGCTCGGTGACGGTGCTGCCGTCGCCGAACTCGACGTTCAGCTCGGCGTCGTCGTCGCCGCGGTTCACGACCGTCATCACGAGGTTGCCCTGCTCGCCGTCGTCGCTCACGACGAGGACGTTGCGGAGGTCGAGGTCGCCGACGTTGACGGAGACGCCGTCGCTCGCGTCGTAGTGCTCGGTGGTCGCCTGGTAGGTGAGCATCGAGCAGCCGCTGGCGCCGATGACGATACCGAGAGCGAGAGCGGCGGATGCCGCGAGACGCGCCTTCACAGAACCTCCAAGTCCGAAGCCGTGCGCGCGGATCGGCCGTCGCGCACGCGTGGGAATCGTGTCGAGCATAGCCTACGGAAGTGCATGCCCGTGGAGGGCCGCATACCTTAGCACGATCCTCGATGTGATATCCTGAAAGTTGCCGAAAGGACTATCATTCATGCTTTTTGAGGTTGGCGAGACCGTCGTTTACCCGCACCACGGCGCTGCAACGATCACCGAGGTGAAGAAACGGATCATCAAGGGCGAAGAGAAGCTCTACCTCAAGCTGAACGTCACGCAGGGCGACCTCGTCATCGAGGTCCCCGCTGAGAACGTCGATCTGGTCGGCGTCCGCGACGTCATCGGCAAGGAGGGCCTCGACCGCGTGTTCGAGGTGCTGCGCGCGCCGTTCACCGAGGAGCCGACCAACTGGTCGCGCCGCTACAAGGCGAACCTCGAGAAGCTCGCCTCGGGCGACGTGATCAAGGTCTCCGAGGTCGTGCGCGACCTGTGGCGCCGCGATCAGGACCGCGGCCTCTCGGCCGGCGAGAAGCGCATGCTCGCGAAGGCCCGGCAGATCCTCATCTCGGAGCTCGCGCTCGCCGAGAAGACCGACGAGGAGCAGGCCTCGGTCGTGCTCGACGAGGTCCTCGCCTCCTGAGCCACGGCCGCGCTCGGCGGCGGACGCCCGCCGTCCGGCCGCCGTGCGCTGGCGGTACGCTCGGAGGGTGAGCACACCCTCCGTCGCCGTCATCGTCGTCGCCGCGGGCAGCGGCACCCGGCTCGGCCGCCCGGAGCCGAAGGCCTTCGTGCCGCTCGGCGACGGCACCCTGCTCTCGCACGCCGTCCGCGGCGTGCTCGGCATGCGCGAGCCCGTGCAGCTCGTCGTCGTGGTGCCGGCCGAGCGCGTCGACCAGACCCGGGCCGAGCTGCTCGCGAGCGCGGATGCCTCGGCCGCGCTCGTCGTCGTCGCCGGCGGCGAACTCCGGCAGGACTCCGTCGCCGCCGGGCTCGCCCAGCTCGCCCCCGAGATCGGCGTCGTGCTCGTGCACGACGCGGCACGGGCGCTCACCCCCTCGCTCCTCTTCGACGAGGTCGCCGCCGCGGTGCGCACCCGCGGCCACGGCGTCGTGCCGGGGCTTCCCGTCGTCGACACGGTCAAGCGGGTCGCCGACGGCAGCGTCGTCGAGACCGTCGATCGCGCAGAACTCGCCGCGGTGCAGACCCCGCAGGGCTTCCCGCGCGGCGCCATCGAGCGGGCCTACCGCCTCGCGGGCGGCGAGTTCACCGACGACGCCGCCCTCGCCGCGGCGGCCGGCGTGCAGGTCGACGTCGTACCCGGCGACGTGCGGGCGTTCAAGATCACGGTGCCGACCGACCTGCGCCGGGCCGAGCAGCTCGTCGCCGAGACGGCCGGCGACGCGGCCTCGGGCGACGAGGCCTCCGCCGTCCCCGCGCCGGATGCCGTCGAACCCGAGCCGTCCATCCTCCCGCCCGAGCCCGTCGTGGAGCCGCGCGTCCTCGTGCCCCGCGTCGGCACGGGCGTCGACGTGCACGCCTTCGCCGACGACGACACGCCGCTCTGGCTCGCCGGGCTCGAGTGGCCGGGGGAGCGCGGCCTCGCGGGGCACAGCGACGGCGATGCCGCGAGCCACGCGATCTGCGACGCCCTGCTCGCCGCGGCGGGGCTCGGCGACGTCGGCCGCATCTTCGGTACCGCCGACCCCGAGCTCGGCGGCGCGCACGGCGAGGTGTTCCTCCGCGAGACCGTGCGGCGGGTCCGCGAGGCGGGTTTCGTCGTCGGCAACGTGAGCGTGCAGCTCGTCGGCAACCGGCCGAAGCTCGCGCCCCGCCGCGAGGAGGCCGAGGCGCTCCTCAGCCGCTTCGTGGGCGCGCCGGTCAGCGTCTCGGCGACGACGAGCGACGGGCTCGGCTTCACCGGCCGCGGCGAGGGCATCGCCGCGATCGCAACCGCGCTGCTGCTGCCCGCCTGACGCTCCGGCCCGCCCGCCCAGGTTCCCGCGCCCGCCCGCCGGTAGGCTGGAGCGGTGACGCTCAGACTCTACGACACGAAGGCCCAGGCGCTGCGCGACTTCGTCCCCCTCCACGAGGGACGCGTCGGCATGTACGTGTGCGGCCCCACCGTGCAGTCGAGCCCGCACATCGGCCACCTGCGCAGCGCACTCGTCTACGACCAGCTGCGCCGCTGGTTCGCCTACCGCGGCTTCGACGTGACCTTCGTGCGCAACGTCACCGACATCGACGACAAGATCCTCGACGCCGCCCACCGCGAGGGCCAGGGCGGGGCGGGCGAGCCGTGGTGGGCGCTCGCGTACCGGATCGAGCTCGAGTTCACCGCGGGCTACGCCGCGCTCGGCATCCTGCCGCCGAGCTACGAGCCGCGCGCCACCGCGAGCGTGCAGCAGATGCAGCAGCTCATCGCCCGGCTCATCGAGCGCGGCCACGCCTACCCGGCCGCCGACGGCTCGGGCGACGTCTACTTCGACACCGCGAGCTGGGCCGACTACGGCTCGCTCACCCGGCAGTCGCGCGAGCACATGGAGGCCGCGGCCGACGCCGACCCCCGGGGCAAGCGCGACCCGCGCGACTTCGCGCTCTGGAAGGGGCGCAAGGCCGACGAGCCCGACTCGGCGGCCTGGGCCTCGCCGTGGGGGGAGGGCCGCCCCGGCTGGCACATCGAGTGCTCGGCGATGGCGGCGCGCTACCTCGGCCCCGAGTTCGACGTCCACGGCGGCGGGCTCGACCTGCGCTTCCCGCACCACGAGAACGAGCTCGCCCAGTCGACCGCGGCGGGCGACGGCTTCGCCCGCTACTGGGTGCACAACGGCCTCGTGAACATCGGCGGCCAGAAGATGTCGAAGTCGCTCGGCAACTCGGTCTACGCGGCCGAGCTGCTCGCGCTCGCCTCCCCACTCGCGATCCGGTACCTGCTCGGCCAGGCGCACTACCGCTCGACGCTCGACTACAGCCCGGAGTCGCTCACCGTCGCGGAGGCGGCGGTCGATCGCATCCGCACCTTCCTCGCCCGGGTGGAGCGCCGGCTCGCCGGCACCCGCTTCGCCGGGGTCGGCGCGCCCGTCGTGCCCGAGGCCTTCGCCGAGGCGATGGACGACGACCTCGGCGTGCCCCAGGCGCTCGCCGTGCTGCACGACACCGTCCGGGCGGGCAACAACGCCCTCGACGCCGAAGAGCTGCACGAGGCCGCCGTCGCGCACGGGCAGGTCGCCGCCATGGTGCAGGTGCTCGGCATCGACCCGCGCGACCCGCACTGGGCGAGCGACGACGCGGGCCCTGCGGCCACCGCGCTCGGCGTGCTCGTCGAACGCCTGCTCGACGACCGACGCGCCGCCCGCGACGCGAAGGACTGGGCGGCGGCCGATCGCATCCGCACCGAGCTCGCCGAGGCGGGCATCACCATCGAAGACAGTCAGACCTCGACCCATTGGAGCCTCTCATGAAGGGCAGCAGCGGAAAGCCGCGCGCCGGAGCCGTCCGCAAGGCCGCGCACTCGAAGCAGGTCGGCACCGGCGGACACGGGCGCAAGGCGCTCGAGGGCAAGGGCCCCACGCCGAAGGCCGAAGACCGGAGCTGGCACGTCGCCGGCAAGCGCAAGGCCGCCCAGGAGCGGTACGAAGCCGCCGGCGGCAAGGGGCGCGCCGGCCAGAAGGGCCGCTCGCAGCGCCCGGGCGCCCCGCGCGGCGCCTCGGGCGCCTCGCAGCGTTCGCGCTCGGGCGACGAGTCCGAGATCGTGACGGGCCGCAACGCGGTCGTGGAGGCGCTCCGCACCAAGGTGCCCGCCACGACCCTCTACCTCGCGCAGCGCGTCGAGATGGACGACCGGGTGCGCGAATCGCTCAAGATGGCGACGAACCGCGGCATCCCCGTGCTCGAGGTCACCCGTCCCGAGCTCGACCGCCTCGCCGGCGACGGGGGCGTGCACCAGGGCCTCGCGCTGAAGGTGCCGGCCTACGAGTACGCGCACCCGATCGAGCTGCTCGACGAGGTGCTCGCCGGCGACGAGACGCCGCTCTTCGTCGCCCTCGACGGCATCACCGACCCGCGCAACCTCGGGGCGATCATCCGCTCGACCGCCGCGTTCGGCGGCCAGGGCGTCATCGTGCCGCAGCGCCGCTCGGTCGGCGTGACCGCGGCCGCCTGGAAGACCTCGGCGGGCGCCGCGGCGCGCATCCCGGTCGCGATGGCGCCGAACCTCACCCAGACGCTCAAGGCCCTGAAGGAGCGCGGCGTCTTCGTGCTGGGCCTCGACGGCGGCGGCGACGTGTCGCTGCCCGGGCTCGAGTTCGCCGACCGCCCCGTCGTCATCGTGGTCGGCTCGGAGGGCAAGGGCCTCTCGCGGCTCGTCACCGAGACCTGCGACGCGATCGTCTCGATCCCCATCAGCGCGGCGACGGAGTCGCTCAACGCCGGCATCGCCGTCTCGGTCGCGCTCTACGAGGTCGCTCGGCTCCGCGCCGCCGAGTCGGCATAGGGTCGCGCCCCGCCGGGCGGCTGTCAAGGGGGCGGCGCCGCAGCGTCCCCCTCCGTAGCGTCGAGGCATGGAACAGGACGCATACGACCGCATCTCCGACCTTGTCCACGCCGCCGACGTGGCCATGCTCACCACGGTGGGGGAGGGCGGCGCGCTGCACGCGCGCCCGCTCGCGGCGCTGCAGGAGCGCTTCGACGGCACGCTCCGCTTCCTCGTCGAGGACCCGAGCCCGAAGCTCGAGGAGCTCCGCGAGCACCCCCGGGTGAACGTCGCGTACTCGTCGAAGCGCGGCTACCTCTCCATCGCGGGCGTCGCGCGGGTGGTCGAGGGGGAAGCGGGCGCGGTCGACGAGCTCTGGGGGCCCGCGGCCGAGGCCTGGTTCCCCGGCGGTCGGGAGGACCCCGAGCTCGTCGTGCTCGAAGTGCTGCCGGCGAGCGCGGAGTACTGGGCGCTGACCGAGCCGGGCGTCGTCGCGGCGGCCAAGGCCGTCAAGGCCTTCTTCACGAAGGAGCAGCCCGAGATCGGCGAGAACCGCGTCGTCGAGCTCTGAGACGTCATCGAGCGTTGAAGCGTCATCGAGCGCTGAGCCCCGGCGGGCGGATGGCCCGGCTCAGACGTTGAGGCGCCAGTCGCGCTCGTCGTCCGGGTCGACGGCGGCGATGGAGGCCGTGTCCGGCACGACCTCGATCGCGGCCGTGAAGGCGTCGGTTGGCGGCCCGATCACGGTCGCCTCGTCGCGGCGGTGGCGCAGCACGGTGTTGATGTAGCTCGTCACGGCTTCGGCGAGCGGGATGTCGTGGCCGGCCCGCTGCGCCATGAACCAGCGGTGCTCGAGCAGCTGGTGGAAGACCTCGGCCGGTTCGAGCTTGCCGCGCAGCTCGCTCGGGATCGCCCGCACCACCGGCTCGAACACCCGCATCAGCCACTCGTGCGCGACCATCTCCTCGTCGAGCTCCGTCTTGCCGTAGCTCGCGCGGTAGGAGTCGAGGTCGTTCAGGAGCCGGCGGGCCTGGTTCTCGCCCGTGTCGAGGCCGGTGAGGCGCAGCAGCCGGCGCTGGTGGTGCCCGGCGTCGACGACCTTCGGCTGGATCCGCACGGTCGTGCCGGACTCGTCGGTCTTGATCGCGAGCTCCTCGATGTCGAAGCCGAGGGCGTTCAGGCGCTGCACGCGCTCGTTGATGCGCCAGCGCTCGGCCGCCTCGAAGGACTCGGAGCCCGTGAGCTCGGTCCAGAGGGCGCGGTACGCGTCGACGATGCCGTTCGAGATGCGCACCGGGTCGAGCTCGTCGGCCACCCGGCCGCCGGCCTCGAGGTCGAGGAGCTCGCCGGCGATGTTCACCCGGGCGATCTCGAGGTCGTTCTCGCGCTGCCCGTTCGACAGCCCGCCCTCGTAGAGCTTTCCGGTCTCGGCGTCGACGAGGTACGCGGCGAAGGCGCCCGCGTCGCGCCGGAAGAGCGTGTTCGAGAGCGAGACGTCGCCCCAGAAGAAGCCGACGATGTGCAGGCGCACGAGCAGCACCGCGAGGGCGTCGACGAGCCGCGTCGCCGTGTCCGGCCGGAGCGTCTGCGAGAACAGCGCCCGATACGGGAGCGAGAAACGCAGATGCCGGGTGACGAGCACCGGCTTCAGCTCCTCGCCCTCGGCATCCGTGCGGTTCGTGATGACCGCGACGGGGTCGACGCAGGGGATCTCGAGCCGCTGCAGCGTGCGCAGCATCTCGTACTCGCCCTTCGCCATCTCAGCGGTGGTCTCCTTGATCGCGACGATGTGCTCGCCGAGGTGCGCGAAGCGCACGAGGTGGCGCGAGATGCCCTTCGGGAGCGCCGCGATGGTGTCGCTCGGCCAGGACTCGAGCGGGAGGTCCCACGGCAGGTCGAGCAGGGCCGGATCGGCCATCGCCGAGGTGATCGAGAGGGAGCCGCTCATGAGCCCATCCTTCCAGGTGCGTGCCGTCCCCGGCCGGTGCGGCCCGGAAACGGCGGATGCCGGTCGGGATCGCTCCCGACCGGCATCCGGTGTTCGTCGGTCGGGCTCAGCCGGCCACGACGCGCGCGCCGAGGCGCTCGCCCGACTCCGCGTCGAAGACGTGCACGTGGTGCGGGGTCGGCGTGAGGTAGACGGTGTCGCCGGCGAAGGGGTGGGCGCGGCCGTCGACGCGGGCGACGATGTCGGTTCGCTTGCCCTCGATCTCCGAGTGGCCGTACAGGTAGCCGTCGGCGCCGAGCTCCTCGACGAGGTCGACCTTCACCTCGAGGCCCTCGCCGGCGGTCGTGGACACCTGGATGTCCTCGGGGCGCACGCCGATCGTGACCTGCGAGCCGCTCGCGTGGGCGAGCACGTCGCGCTCGACCGGCACGACGGCGGTGCCGAAGCGGATGCCGCCGTCGGCGATGTCGGCCTGGAACAGGTTCATCGCGGGCGAGCCGATGAAGCCGGCGACGAAGACGTTGGCGGGCTTCTCGTAGAGGTCGCGCGGGGTGCCGACCTGCTGGAGCAGGCCGTCCTTCAGCACGGCGATGCGGTCGCCCATGGTGAGCGCCTCGGTCTGGTCGTGGGTGACGTAGACCGTGGTGACGCCGAGGCGGCGCTGCAGCGAGGCGATCTGGGTGCGCGTCTGCACGCGGAGCTTGGCGTCGAGGTTCGACAGCGGCTCGTCCATGAGGAAGACCTGCGGCTGGCGCACGATCGCGCGGCCCATGGCGACGCGCTGGCGCTGGCCGCCCGAGAGCGCCTTCGGCTTGCGGCTGAGGTAGGGCTCGAGGTCGAGGAGCTTGGCGGCTTCGAGGACGCGCGCGGCGCGCTCCTCCTTGCCGACGCCGGCGATCTTGAGCGCGAAGCCCATGTTCTCGGCGACGGTCATGTGCGGGTAGAGCGCGTAGTTCTGGAAGACCATGGCGATGTCGCGGTCCTTCGGCGGCACGTCGGTGACGTTGCGGTCGCCGATGAAGATGTTGCCGTCGTTGACCTCTTCGAGGCCGGCGAGCATGCGCAGCGAGGTGGACTTTCCGCAGCCGGACGGGCCGACGAGGACGAGGAACTCGCCGTCGGCGATCTCGAGGTCGAGCTTGTCGACGGCCGGGCGGGTGCCGCCCGGGTACAGGCGGGTGGCCTGGTCGAACGTGACAGATGCCATGATGGTTCTCCTTCACCGGCAGGTACGTGCCGGACGATCCGTAGTGATGGAAACGCGTCGACGATGACGCCCGCTCAGTATCGCACACGGTGGAGGGGGTGCCGACCCGGCCCCCGAGCGGGGGAGTCCCGGCGGGCTCCGTGCGCGTCCAGCCGCCGTTTGGGTGATTCCCAGGCACCGTTCCTACTATCGTGGGTGCGTTCGCATGCAGACGTGCGCCCCCACAGCGACCCGGAGTGACCATCGATGAGCAACGGCGGATCGAATCAGCCTCGCCCCAGCAAGAATGACCGCCGAGAGGCGGCGCGTGAGAAGGCCCGGGCCCTCCGCGAGGAGCAGAAGAAGCGGGAACGCCGCAACAAGGTCCTGCTCCAGGGCGGCATCATCGTGGCCGTCGTCGCGATCGCGGCGCTCATCGGCGGGCTGATCTTCAGCAGCATGAAGCCGGCTGGTCCCGGTCCGCGCAACATGGCGAGCGACGGCATCGTGTTCACGGGCACCGACGGCGCGGTGACCCCGAGCGAGACGCCCGCGACCCCGGCCGGCGGCAAGCCCACGCCGACGAAGCAGGACGACTCGGGCGAGGTCGCGAACATCGTGACGTACATCGACTACCTGTGCCCCTACTGCGGCCAGTTCGAGCAGACGAACCGTGACGCCATCAAGACGATGGTCGAGCAGGGCGCCGCGACGCTCGAGGTGCACCCCATCGCGATCCTCACGAACCGTTCGGCGGGCACCCAGTACTCCCTCCGCGCCGCCAACGCGGCCGCGTGCGTCGCCGACCTGTCGCCCGAGAACTTCCTCGACTTCAACGACGCCCTCTTCGACAACCAGCCCGCCGAGGGCTCGACCGGTCTCAGCAACGACGACATCAAGAAGCTGGCGAAGCAGGCCGGCGTCGGCTCGCTGTCGAAGGTCGAGAAGTGCATCGACGACGTCCAGTTCAAGAGCTGGGTGCAGGACGCGACGAACCGCGCCCTGAGCGGCCCGCTGCCGAACACGACCGAGGTCGAGTCCGTGAAGGGCACCCCGACGGTGCTCGTGAACGGCAAGCAGTACACCGGCTCGCTCTCGGAGCCGACCGAGTTCCAGGCCTTCGTCACCCAGGCGGCGAGCCAGAGCTTCACGAACTCGACGCCGAGCCCGAGCGAGACGCCCACCCCGACGCCCGCCCAGTAGCGTTCGCGTCGAGGCATCCGCCTTCGAACGGCCCGTCCCCGCACCGCGCGGGGCGGGCCGTTCGGCGTCTGCGCCCGGCGCGGCCGTCCGGCGGTGCCCGCCGCTAGGATGGGCGTGGCCACTCGCCCGCCGGCTTGGCGCAATTGGTAGCGCACCGTACTTGTAATACGGGGGTTGCAGGTTCAAGTCCTGTAGCCGGCACTTGACCTCCATCGACCGTTCCCAGTCAGCGGGCGCCGGCTCCTCGGCCGGCCCCGCCGAGCACCAGCACCTCGAGCGCGGTCAGCTGCCCGTGGTGCTCGCACTCGTCATCGCCGTCGCCGCGGGCGGGCTCACCGCCGTGCAGTCGCGCATCAACGGCGAGTTCGCCCGCGTGGTCGGCGACCCGTACACGGCCGCCGCCATCTCGTTCGGCAGCGGGCTCGTGATCCTCTCGCTCGCGCTGTGCGTGTGGAAGCCGGGCCGCGTCGGCCTCGGCCGGGTGCGCGCGGCGCTCGCGGACCGTCGGCTCGCCTGGTGGATGCTCCTCGGCGGGCTCGCCGGAGCATGGTTCGTCACGACGCAGGGGCTCTCCGCCGCGACGCTCGGGGTGGCGCTGTTCACCGTGGCGATCGTCGCCGGGCAGACCGTCGGCGGCATCCTGTTCGACCTCATCGGGCTGGGCCCGGGCGGCCGTCGACGGCTGACGCCGACCCGGGTGCTCGGCGCCCTCCTCGCGCTCGGCGCGATCGCCTGGGCCGTCTCGGCGCAGCTCGCGCACGACGTGCCGCTCCTGCTCATGCTGCTGCCGTTCACGGCCGGCGTCGGTGTCGGCTGGCAGCAGGCCGTGAACGGGCGGGTCAAGCAGGCCGCGGGGAGCGCGCTGACGGCCACCTTCGGCAACTTCCTGGGCGGCACGATCGCGCTCGTCGTCGCGGCCGTCGTGCATGGCGCGATCGCGGGGTTCCCGGCGCTGCCCGGCACCTGGTGGCTCTACGTCGGCGGGGCGCTCGGCTGCGTCTTCATCGGGGCGCAGGCGGCCGTCGTCCGCACGATCGGCGTGCTCCTGCTCGCCCTGTGCGGAGTGGCGGGGCAGCTCGCCGCAGCCCTCGCGCTCGACCTGCTGCTGCCCACGGCCGAGCGTCCGCTGGAGTTCGCCACCGTCGGCGGCACCGTGCTCGCCCTCGTCGCCGTGATCGTCGCGAGCGTCCGCTGGTCGCGGCACGCGCACGCGGCGAAGAGCGGCGGCGCGTAACGGCTCAGCCGCGCGATTCGAAGCGCTCCGCGACGTCGGGATCACGCCGTTCGGGCCGGGGCTCCTCCGGGCGACCGCCGACGTAGAGCCAACCGAGCAGGAGCTCGCCCTCGGCGAGCCCGTGGAACTCGGCCACGGCCGCATCGCGCGTGTAGGGCCCGGAGCGCCACATGACGCCCCAGCCGGCCTCATCGAGCAGCAGGCTGAGCACGTGGGCGACGCCGGACGCGACCGCCTCCTGCTCCCAGGCGTGCACCTTGAAGTGCGGGCGGGTTGTCGCGACGACCGCGACGAGCAGCGGTGCGCGCAGCGGTTTCGCGGCGACCTTCTCGGGGTCGGCGCCCCGGGCGGATGCCGCCTCGCCGAGTGCCCGGCCGAGCCCTGCGCGGGCGTCGCCGCGGAGGGCGATCACCCGCCAGGGCGCGAGGGAGCCGTGGTCGGCCACCCGCCCGGCGGCCGCGAGCAGCTCGAGCAGCTCGGCGTCGTCGGGCGCGCGCTCGGTCACCTTGGGGGAGGAGCGGCGCCGGAGCGCCGCCTCCCTCGCCGAGGCCACGCTCAGGATTCCGGCGTGAAGTCGAGCGCGATCGAGTTCATGCAGTAGCGATCCCCGGTCGGGGTGCCGAAGCCGTCGGGGAAGACGTGCCCCAGGTGGGAGCCGCAGCTCGCGCAGCGCACCTCGGTGCGCACCATGCCGAGGCTCGTGTCCTCGATCAGCTCGACCGCCTCCGGCCGGACGGACTCGTAGAAGCTCGGCCATCCGCAGCCGGAGTCGAACTTCGTGCCGCTCTTGAACAGCTCGGCGCCGCACGCGGCGCACTGGTAGACCCCGGCGCGGTGCTCGTCGAGCAGCTCGCCCGTCCACGGACGCTCGGTCGCCGCCTCGCGCAGCACGGAGTACTGCTCGGGGTCGAGCTCCTGGCGCCACTGCTCGTCGCTCTTGTCGACCCGATAGCTCATTCTCGGAATCCTCTCGATTCGTTCCGCGCCGGGCGGATCCGCGAGCCGGGGTGGCTCGCGCGATCGCCGCCAGCTCCATCGTGGCAGGCTCGGCGCGCCGGGCAAACCCGGCATCGTCATACAACGTGCGCGGGTGCGGTGCTGTTCCCGGCGCCCCGAGGGCCGCTGGATGCCGAACACACGCCGTGCGCGCGGCCTCCTCTCGGCGGCCCGAGCCTAGGATGTGCTTCGAGGCGCGCACCGCGCGGCGAGAGCTGGAGGCGAGACGATGGGCGCAAGCGGCACGACGGGCGCGGACGCCGCGCTCGACGACCGCTCCGTGCGCATCCTCGCCTTCGAGGCGCGGTCCTGGCCCGACGCCGACGCCAAGAGCGAGGCCATCCGCCACGAGCTCGGGCTGAGCGGCGCCAGGTACTACCGGCTCCTCAGCGGGATCATCGAGCAGCCCGCCGCGCTGCGACACGATCCGCTCCTCGTGAACCGCCTCCTGCGCCTGCGCGACGCCCGCGTCGCCGCACGGGCGCTCCGGACTCCCACGCCCGGCCGGCCGCTCGACTGAGCGCGGCCCCGACGATCGAACTGGACCCATGGCGCAGAACTTTCCCCGCGACCGATTCGACAGCCTGCCGAACGGCATCGACCGCGTCGGCGCCCACCGTGCTCCCGAGCGGCGCGGCCGCGGATGGCTCGCCTTCGGCATCGCCGCACTGGTGACCCTGGTCCTCGTCGCGGCGGGGATCATCGGCCTCATGATCTTCAACGGCCGCCTCGACTTCGCCGAGCCCTCGACGCCGCCCCAGTCGGATCAGCCGGTCGAGACCGCCGCGCCGACCGTCGCCCCCGATGTGCCGGTGCTCGTGCTGAACGGCACGGACACGAGCGGGCTCGCCGCGACGGCCTCCGAGGCGCTGCAGGCCGCCGGTGTGCCCGTGTCCTCGGCGGCGAACGCGAGCGAGGACACCATCGAGACGACGATCGTCTACTACGCGAGCGAGGAGCTCGAGGGCGCGGCGCGCGGCGTGCTCGGCGCGCTCGGAGTCGGCGACGTCGGGCTCGATCCCTCCATCGCGGAGACCGGCGGCACGATTACCGTCGTCCTCGGCGCGGACTACGCGGCGGCGAACGCCGGCTGACCTGGCGGACGCCGGCTGCCGGGTCCCGGCTGAAGCGGAGAATCGTTGCCATTCTGCGACCTTTCCCGCCATTCAGGCTCTTGCGCGCGCCCGCCGGCTCTGTGAGCATGCTGAGCCGACGCGCAACTCTGCCGTCGTTCGAGTGCGAATCTGGGAGTGAGCATGGCGAACGGAACCGTCAAGTGGTTCAACGCTGAGAAGGGGTACGGCTTCATCACGGTCGATGGAGGTGGGCAGGACGTCTTCGTCCACTACTCCGCGATCGACATGAGCGGGTACAAGGTGCTCGAGGAGGGCCAGCAGGTCGCCTTCGAGCTCGGCACCGGATCGAAGGGCCCGCAGGCCGAATCGGTGCGCGCCGTCTGAGTCGCGACCGTTCCAGAACGCGCTCCCGGTCGGCGGGGGCGCGTTCTGTCGTGTCCGCCCGGCGGGATGTCGGCGGTGATCCGCTCGCCTTGCACTCTCGAACGCAGAGTGCCAGAATCGTCTTAGCACTCAGTCGTTTCGAGTGCTAACCACCATTCTTTTGACGTCCGTGAAGGGACGAGAGGAAACTCATGGCAAAGATCATCGCTTTCGACGAGGAAGCCCGTCGTGGGCTCGAGCGCGGCCTGAACACGCTCGCCGACGCGGTCAAGGTCACCCTCGGCCCGCGCGGCCGCAACGTGGTCCTCGAGAAGAAGTGGGGCGCCCCCACGATCACGAACGACGGCGTCTCGATCGCGAAGGAGATCGAGCTCGACGACCCGTACGAGAAGATCGGTGCGGAGCTCGTCAAGGAGGTCGCGAAGAAGACCGACGACGTCGCCGGTGACGGCACGACCACCTCGGTCGTCCTCGCCCAGGCGCTCGTGCGCGAGGGTCTCCGCAACGTTGCCGCCGGCGCCGACCCCATCTCGCTGAAGCGCGGCATCGAGAAGGCCGTCTCGGCCGTCTCGGAGGAGCTCCTCTCCGCCGCGAAGGAGATCGAGACCAAGGACGAGATCGCCGCCACCGCGTCGATCTCCGCCGCCGACCCCCAGATCGGCGAGATCATCGCCGAGGCGATCGACAAGGTCGGCAAGGAGGGCGTCGTCACCGTCGAGGAGTCGAACACCTTCGGCACCGAGCTCGAGCTGACCGAGGGCATGCGCTTCGACAAGGGCTACCTGTCGGCGTACTTCGTCACCGACCCCGAGCGCCAGGAAGCGGTCTTCGAGGACCCGTACATCCTCATCGCGAACAGCAAGGTCTCGAACATCAAGGACCTGCTGCCCATCGTCGACAAGGTGATCCAGACCGGCAAGCAGCTGCTCATCATCGCCGAGGACGTCGACGGCGAGGCGCTCGCGACCCTGATCGTCAACAAGGTCCGCGGCATCTTCAAGTCGGTCGCCGTCAAGGCTCCCGGCTTCGGCGACCGCCGCAAGGCCCAGCTGCAGGACATCGCCATCCTCACCGGTGGCCAGGTCATCAGCGAGGAGCTCGGCCTCAAGCTCGAGAACGTCACGCTCGACCTGCTCGGTCAGGCGCGCAAGGTCGTCATCACCAAGGACGAGACGACCATCGTCGAGGGCGCGGGCGACGCCGAGCAGATCGCCGGCCGTGTCGCGCAGATCCGCCAGGAGATCGAGAACACCGACTCCGACTACGACCGCGAGAAGCTCCAGGAGCGCCTCGCCAAGCTCGCCGGCGGCGTCGCCGTCATCAAGGCGGGCGCGGCGACCGAGGTCGAGCTCAAGGAGCGCAAGCACCGCATCGAGGACGCCGTCCGCAACGCGAAGGCGGCCGTCGAGGAGGGCATCGTCGCCGGTGGTGGCGTCGCGCTCATCCAGGCCGGCAAGGCGGCGTTCGAGAAGCTCGAGCTCGTCGGCGACGAGGCGACCGGTGCGAACATCGTCAAGGTCGCGATCGAGGCGCCGCTCAAGCAGATCGCCCTCAACGCGGGCCTCGAGCCGGGCGTCGTCGCGAACAAGGTCTCGGAGCTGCCCGCGGGTCACGGCCTCAACGCCGCGACCGGCGAGTACGGCGACCTGCTCGCCCAGGGCATCATCGACCCCGCCAAGGTGACCCGTTCGGCGCTGCAGAACGCCGCGTCGATCGCCGGCCTCTTCCTTACGACCGAGGCCGTCGTCGCCGACAAGCCCGAGAAGGCGGCCGCTCCGGTCGCCGACCCGACGGGCGGCATGGACTTCTAGTCCGAACGCGGGCGCTCACTGCGAGCGCACCGCACCGGGGTGCCAGCACCCCGCAGCGCGCGAAGGGCGCCTCCGTTCCGGAGGCGCCCTTCGTCGTTCCCGCTCGCGGCGCGGCTGCGCGTCCGGCTCAGCGCAGGAACAGCCTGGTGTTCGCCTGCTCGGCCTCGGCGTAGGCGGCGCCGGCGTGCGCCAGCGCCTGACGCAGGGCGGCGAGGTTCGCCTCGACCTGCTGCTGGGTGGCGCGCCAATCGGCGACCGCACCCTGGAACGCGGCCGACGCCGCCCCGCTCCACACCGACTGCAGTCCGGTGAGCTGGCCCATCAGGGCGCCCACCTCGCCCTGCAGGCGATCGATCGTCCCCTGCACCACGTGCGTGGCGCCGAGCACCTGGCCGCTGTCGACGGCGTAACTGGTCATCGTGCTCCCTCCGGTCGGACGCCGACGGCGGGATGCCGCCGGACGCGATTCGACGGTAGGCGCGTCGGCAGGGCTCGGGGGCTCGGAGCCCGCGAACGGTGGATGCCCGGGCGCCGAACGGGGCGGGGGAGGAGGGGCGTTGCGCGGGCCCGCCCGCTCCGGCCGTGCGCGCAGTGCTCAGGGGGCGCCGACGCGCTGCGGTGCCGCGGCCGAATCGGCGAGCGGCAGCGAGACGCGGAAGGTGGCGCCGCCGCCCGGCGTCTCGACGACGTCGACGGTGCCGTTGTGCGCGGCCACGATCGAGGACACGATCGCGAGCCCGAGGCCCGTGCCGCCCGTCTCGCGCGCTCGCGAGGTGTCGGCGCGCCAGAAGCGCTGGAAGATCTTCTCCCGGATCTGCGGCGGAATGCCCTCGCCGTGGTCGACGACCTCGAGCATGGCGCGTTCGGCGGCGGCATCCAGACTCACCCGGATCTCGATCGGCGAGTCGTCGGCGGTGAAGCGCATGGCGTTGCCCATGAGGTTCGTGATGACCTGGCGCAGTTTGTTCTCCTCGGCGAGCACGATCGCGCGCTGCACCGGGGCGGGCGTGCCGGAGCCGATCGGCACGGGCACGGTCGGGGCCGGATCGACGACCACGCCGCGGTCGCTCGCGGCGTCGAGCTGGCGTCGGCGCTGCGCCTCGCGCGTCTCGCGGGCGGGCTGCTTCGCCGCCGGGCGCCGGGCCGGCTGGGAGAGTCGCCGGCCCCGGAGGCGCGCGAGCGTCGCGCCGGCGAAGGCGATCGGCCCCGTGGCCCGCATGTTCGGCGAGTCGAGGTCGACCGCGAGCTCGGCGGGCTCCTCGCCGCGCTCGTCGCCGTTCGCCTCGGGGGCGATCACGGTGACGGTGCGTGCGGGCGCCGCCGCCATGGCGTCGAGGGCGGCGTCGCGCGCGAGCGGGACGAGATCGACCTCGCTCAGGGTGAGCGGCTTCGCCTCGTCGAGGCGCGCGAGCGCGAGCAGATCCTCGACGAGGAGGCCCATGCGGATGGCCTCCTTCTCGATGCGGTCCATCGCCTGGCCGACGTCCTCCGGGGTCTGCAGCGCACCCATGCGGTAGAGCTCGGCGTAGCCGCGGACGGAGACGAGCGGGGTGCGCAGTTCGTGCGAGGCATCCCCGACGAAACGGCGCATCTGGTCGATGGTGCGGGCGCGGTCGCGGAAGGCCCGGTCGATGCGGTTCAGCATCGTGTTGAGCGAGCGGTTCAGCCGGCCGACCTCCGTGTTCGGGGTCGCCCCGTCGAGGCGCTGGCTGAAGTCGCCGTCGGCGATCGCCGCGGCGGTGCGCTCGACCTCTCGCAGCGGGGTGAACGTCGAGGTCACGAGCATGCGGGTGAGCAGCGCGCCGACGATGACGACGCCGAGGCCGAAGCCGAGGAAGATCGTGAGGTAGGCGGCGAGGAGCCGTTCGGTCTCGGCGGTCGAGACCGCGATGAGGATCGGCATGAAGCTGCCGTGCGTGTCGATGAGGGCCGTCACCGCGCGGAAGGTCTGGTCGCCGTGCTGGTCGGGCAACGGCAGCACGACGTAGCCGTTGGCGTTCATCTCGTTGACCTTGGCGATGCTGAGCTGCGAGGGAAACAGCGGCACCTCGTCGCGGGGCCGCCCCTCCCAGTTGTGCGCCAGGAAGTCGCCGGTCTCGGGGTCGTACTTCGCGACGAACACGTCGTCGGAGGGGCGCACGTCGAGGCCGTCGGCGCTCGAGTCGCCGTCCTCGCCGTAGAAGTAGCGCGAGACCACGTCGCCGGAGGCGATCGTGCGCAGTCGGCTCTCGAGCTGCTGCTCGGCGTAGCTGCGCAGCATCGCGGCCGTGCCGATGCCGGAGACCAGGAGCCCGAGGGTGAGCATCAGCACCGTCACGCCCGTGATCTTCGTGCGCAGCGAGATGCGGTTCCACCGCTCGAAGATCGTCTGGTTCATGGCACGACGAGCCTACGCCGACGAGCCTGGCCGAGCGCTGATCACGGCTTGGAGCTCTTCAGCATGTAGCCGAAGCCGCGCTTGGTCTGGATGAGCGGTTCGGCCGAGTGCTGATCGAGCTTGCGGCGCAGGTAGGAGATGTAGCTCTCGACGATGCCGGCGTCGCCGTTGAAGTCGTACTCCCACACGTGATCGAGGATCTGCGCCTTCGAGAGCACCCGGTTCGGGTTCAGCATGAGGTAGCGCAGCAGCTTGAACTCGGTCGGGGACAGCTCGACGGGCACGTCGCCGACGAGCACCTCGTGCGTGTCCTGGTCCATGGTGAGCTCGCCGGTGCGGATGACCGCGTCCTCCTCGGCGTGCATGGTGCGGCGGAGGATCGCCTTGATGCGGGCGACGATCTCGTCGAGGGAGAAGGGCTTCGTCACGTAGTCGTCGCCCCCGACCGTGAGGCCGGTGATCTTGTCCTCCGTGTCGTCCTTCGCGGTGAGGAACAGGATGGGCGCGGTGTAGCCCGCGGAGCGCAGGCGCTTGGTGACGCCGAAGCCGTTCATGTCGGGCAGCATGACGTCGAGGATGATGAGGTCGGGCTCTTCTTCGAGCACGGCGGAGATGGTCTGGGCGCCGTTGCCGACCGCCCGGACGGCGAAGCCGGCGAAACGCAGGCTCGTGGTCAGCAGGTCGCGGATGTTGGGCTCGTCGTCGACGATGAGAATTCGGGGTCCGTCGCTCATGGCCACATTCTCTTAGCGTTCGCTGGAAGCTGCCTGGGAGTCAGTTGCGCGCCCGTGCCGGGCTACGATTCGGGGTATGGCTGCCCCCTCGACTCGAGCGCTCGGCTGGGTCGAGCCCCAGTACCGCCACCCCGTGCGCCGCATCGCCGGGCGCGACGTCGACTACCGGCGCGAGATCCAGATCATGGCGGTCGTGAACCGCACCCCCGACTCGTTCTACGACCGCGGCGCCACGTTCGGGCTCGACGCGGCGGTCGAAGCCGGCCGCCGCGCGATCGCCGCCGGCGCCGCGTGGATCGACATCGGCGGCGCGAAGTTCGGGCCCGGCCCGGCCATCCCGGTCGCCGAGGAGATCGACCGGGTCGTGCCCGTCGTCGAGGCGCTCCGCGACGAGGGCGCCGCCCTCTCCGTCGACACCTTCCACGGCGCGGTCGCGCGGGCGGCCATCGCGGCGGGCGCGCACGTCATCAACGACACCACAGGCATCCACGACCCCGCGCTCGCCGAAGCGGTCGCCGCCTCCGACGCGACCCTCGTGATCACGCACAGCCGGGCCGAGCCCCGGCAGTGGTTCCCCAAGCCCGAGTACGCCGATGTGGTGGACGAGGTCCGCGCCTTCCTCGAGCAGCGCGTCGCGCTCGCCGTCTCGCTCGGGGTGCCCGAGGAGCGGATCGTGCTCGACCCGGGGCACGACCTGAACAAGAACACCCGGCACACGCTCGAGCTCACCCGTCGCTTCGGCGAGTTCGCGGCCCTCGGCTTCCCGCTCGTCGCCGCCGTCTCGAACAAGGACTTCATCGGGGAGTCGCTCGACCGCCCGCGCGACGGACGGCTGGCCGGCTCGATCGCCGCCGCCGTGTTCTGCGCGGCGCAGGGCGCGCGCATCCTGCGCATGCACAACGTGGCCGAGTCGGTCGACGCGGCCCGGATGGTCGAGGCGATCATGGGCTGGCGCGAGCCCGCCTACCTGAAGCACAACCTGGTCGACGGTCCGAACGAGGAGAGCGCATGAGCGAGAACCCCGGCGTGACCCGCGCGCAGCTGCTCGACGCCTACGCGCTCCCCGAGCGGGCGACGCCCAGGATCCGGATGAACTTCGTGATGAGCCTCGACGGGGCCGTCACCCTCGACGGCCGCAGCGGCGGGCTCGGCGATCCCGCCGACCGGCTCGCGATGGGCGTGCTGCGCACGCTCGCCGACGTCGTGCTCGTCGGGGCGGGCACGGTGCGGGCCGAGGGCTACGGCGGGCTGCGGCTGCGCGCCGAGAACCGCGCCTGGCGCCGCGAGCACGGGCTGCCCGACGCGCCCCGCATCGCGATCGTGTCCTCGGCGCTCGAGCTCGACCCGGCCCACGAGGTGTTCACCGAGGCCGAGGGGCGGCCCCTCGTGCTCACGCACGAGGCATCCGACCCCGCTCGTCGCGCGGCCCTCGCCGACGTCGCCGAGCTCGTCGACTGCGGGGCCGAGCGGGTGGAGCCCGCGCTCGTGCGCGACGCGCTCGCCGATCGGGGGATGCCGCAGATCCTCTGCGAGGGCGGGCCGCACCTGTTCGGGGCGCTGCTCGACGCCGACCTCGTCGACGAACTCTGCCTGAGTCTCAGCCCGCTGCTCGTGTCCGGCAGCGCCGGGCGCATCGCGCAGGGCCTCACCCAGCACGCCCGGCGGATGCACCTCGTGCACGCGATCCCGGCGGGCGACCTGCTCCTGCTCAGGTACGCGAGCGCACGCTAGCCGGATCGGGCGGCGACCCCGGCCGCGAGCTCAGGCGGCGGCGTCGAGGGCGTGCGCGTCGAGGATCGTGTACGAGTAGCCCTGCTCGGCGAGGAAGCGCTGCCGGTTCTGGGCGAAGTCCTGATCGACGGTGTCGCGCGAGACGAGGGTGTAGAAGTTCGCCGAGAGCCCGGACTCCTTCGGCCGCAGCAGCCGGCCGAGCCGCTGCGCCTCCTCCTGGCGCGAGCCGTACGAGCCGGACACCTGGATCGCCACGGTCGCCTCGGGGAGGTCGACGGAGAAGTTCGCGACCTTCGACACGACGAGCACCGGCGTGCGGCCGTCGCGGAACGCCTGGAACAGCCGCTCGCGCTCGTCGACCGGCGTGGCGCCCGTGAGCTGCGGGGCGCCGAGCGTCTCGGCGAGCTCGTCGATCTGATCGAGGTACTGCCCGATGACGAGGATGCGCTCGCCCGCGTGCCGCTCGACGAGCTGCTTCACGACGCCGAGCTTCGCGGGCGCGGTCGCGGCGAGCCGGTAACGCTCGTCGTCGGCGGATGCCGCGTACGCGAGCCGCTCGGACTGCGGCAGGTCGATGCGCACCTCGTAGCAGGCTGCCGGGGAGATGAAGCCCTGCGCCTCGATCTCCTTCCACGGGGCGTCGAAGCGCTTCGGGCCGATCAGGCTGAACACGTCGCCCTCGCGGCCGTCCTCGCGGACGAGCGTCGCGGTGAGCCCGAGCCGGCGGCGGGCCTGCAGCTCGGCCGTCAGCTTGAACACGGGCGCCGGCAGCAGGTGCACCTCGTCGTAGACGATGAGGCCCCAGTCGAGCGCGTCGAGCAGCGAGAGGTGGGCGTACTCGCCCTTCCGCTTGGCGGTGAGGATCTGGTACGTCGCGATCGTGACCGGCTTGATCTCCTTGGTCTGGCCCGAGTACTCGCCGATCTCCTCGGGGGTGAGGCTCGTGCGGCGCAGCAGTTCGTCGCGCCACTGCCGGGCGGAGACCGTGTTGGTGACGAGGATGAGCGTCGTGGTCTTCGCGGTGGCCATCGCGCCCGCGCCGACGAGCGTCTTGCCCGCGCCGCAGGGGAGCACGACGACGCCGGAGCCGCCGTCGAAGAAGTTGTCGACCGCCTTCTGCTGGTAGTCGCGCAGGTGCCAGCCGTTCTCGGCCAGGTCGATGACGTGCGGGGTGCCGGGCGTGTAGCCGGCGAGGTCTTCGGCCGGCCAGCCGAGCTTCACGAGCTCCTGCTTCAGCTGTCCGCGCGCCCAGGGCTCGACGAGGAAGCTCGTGTCGTCGATGCGCTCCCCGATCAGCGGGGAGATGCGCTTCGCGCCGACGACCTCGGTCAGCACCGCGAGGTCGTCGCTGCGCAGACGCAGCTCGCCGTCGTCGGTGCGGTCGATCACGAGCCGGCCGTAGCGGCCGACGGTCTCGCGCATGTCGACCGAGACAGTCTGCGGCACCGGGAACTTCGCGTAGCGCTCGAGCGTGCCGAGCATGTCGTCGGCGGTGTGCCCCGCGGCCCGCGCGTTCCAGAGGCCGAGCCTCGTGATGCGGTACGTGTGGATGTGCTCGGGGGCGCGCTCGAGCTCCGCGAAGACTGCGAGGTCGTGCCGCGCATCCTCGGCGAGCGGGTTCGCGACCTCGAGCAGCACGGTGCGGTCGCTCTGCACGATGAGGGGGCCGTCTGACATGACCGTCAAGTCTACGCCCGTTCCGGCATCCCACGGCCGCATCGCCGGAACAGGCGCTCAGAACTCCGGCGCGGGGGCGACCGAGGCGATGGCGGAGATCGGCAGCGTGCGCTCGATGTCGGCCTTGCGGTCGCGCGCGCGCAGCCGGCCGTTCGCGACGCTCGCCGGCGCGAGCAGGTAGTCGGCGGTCTGGCCGCCGGGCATCCGGACCGTCACGGTCAGCGTCTCCTTCGCCCGGGCTGCGGCCTCGAGCTGCCGGGCGAGCCACGCCTGCTCGGTCGCCGGGCCGTCGCTCGGTGCGGCGAGCAGCACGTCGAGCAGCTTGCCGACCGGATCGCCGGCCGGGGCGGGCGTCGGGGCCGGGGCGAGACGGTGCCGCTGCAGGCGGAGGATGCGCCCGTCCGCGTCTTCCGCGGCGACCGGGTACCTGGCGTCGGAGAGGGCCCAGAACACGACGTCCGGCGCGAACCTCGACAGCAGCCGGTGCGGGCCGGTGCGCCGCAGCCCGATCGCGCTCAGCGACTGGTCGACCTCGAGGGTGCCGATCAACTGCTCGTCGTCGGAGCGCACCGAGCTCTTCGCCGGCGCGTCGCCGTCGTCGGCGGCGGAGACCCGCACCGCGCCGAAGCGCGCCGCCGCCTCGGCGACGAGGTACTCGAGGGGCTGGGGGATGCCGGTGAGCGAGAGCACGCCGAGGAACTCGCGGATCGACTCCGCGGTCTCGCCGGCCGCGAGGCCGCGGTTCACGGACGCCGCGGTGACCCGGTAGCTCGAGGCGAGGTCGCGGCCCTCGACGTCGGCGAACCCCCGCAGCCTGGCGTCGAGCGCGGGCTCGAGGGGCCCGGGCGAGACGATCGTGAGGTCGTGCTGCACGTAGACCCGGTCGACCTGCGCCGGGAAGTGCGCTCTGAGCAGGGCGGCGGCCTCGTCGAGCCGCCCGCTGAGCACGAGCCGGCCCGGCTCCACGGGCTCGCCGGCGACCGCGAGCCCGAGGGCCTCCGCCTCGCCCGCGAGCCTGGCGAGGCCCGCGTCGAGCCAGTCGCCGCCGACGGGGTAGAGCCAGCGGACGTCCTCGCGGAACGCCGCCGCGGAGAGCGTCTCGCTGCGACGGGTCACGAGTTCGCGCAGGGCGGCGGGCACCCGCTCGCGCCAGCACTCGGCGAGGGCGGCCCAGCGCTCCGCCGGGCCGGAGAGCGACCAGGCCGCGCCCGCGTCGGACTCGAGCCAGTACGCGCCGTCGCGCACGACCAGGCCGGCTTCGACCGCGCGGCCGAACAGGCGCGGCACCTCGTCGAGGGCGACGCCGGCGACCTCGGCGAGGCGGCGCGCGTCGGGCAGGGCGAGCCCGCCCTTCGCGAGCTCCCGCGCGGGCTGGGCGCCGAGGGCGGCGAGCAGCTCGGCGGTGGCGGCGACGGTCGCGTACGCCTGCTCCGAGGCGCGCCGCGCCAGCAGGGAGCGGTCGACCTCGTCGACGGCGTGCAGCACGGGGGGCGCCGGGGCGAGGAGCTCCTCGATGCTCGGCAGCTCGTCGCCGAGGCGGGGCACGAGCCGGGCCGTGACCGCCGCCGGCACGTGCAGGGCGCCTTCCGGGCCGCCCTCCGCGTCGACGACGAGCAGGCGCGCGCGCAGCCCGGCGAGGAGGGTGGGCAGCCCGCGCCGGAGCTCCGCGGAGGCGCCGAGCTCGGCGACGCGGTCGGCGAGCCCGTGCTCGTCGAGCTGATGCTCGGCGCTCGCGAGCGCGGCGAGCACCGCGAGGTGCGGCCGGTCGAGGCGGCCGATGACGTGATCGAGCGAGTCCTGGTGCAGGAGCGCCTCGGCCAGGTCGAAGAGGTCGGCGATGCCGTCGGTCGAGAACTCGCGGAGGGCGAGCGCGTCGCGCAGCTCGTCGCGGCCCATGCCCCGGAGCTGTGCGGCGAGCTGCAGCATAGGCCCGCTCAGCTCCCGGTTCGCGCCTCGCGCGAGCGGCGCACGGCGTTGACGATGAGGAGGACGACGAGCAGGAGGAAGCCGAGCGGCAGCCCGACGACCGGGATGAAGAAGACGACCGGCCAGACGCCGCGACTGAAGCCGTCGCCGGCTCCGGCGCCGGCGGCGGTCGCGATCAGTACGGCGAAGATGCACAGCACCGACAGGCCGACCGAGCCGGCGACCATGAAGGCGAGGACGCGCTCGAGGCGGTTCTCGGAGGTGGGGCGATCGGTGCTCACCCTCCCAGGATAGCCAGGGCGAGCCGAGTGCGTCGGCCGCAACTAGACTGGGGACCCGAGGGCGACGCGTTCCGGCGCGCCCGCATGGACACGAGCGAGGTCACGCGATGCCCAGCGGCAAGGTCAAGTTCTACGACGAGGAGAAGGGGTTCGGCTTCATCAGTGGTGATGACGGCCAGGAGGTCTTCCTGCACGCCTCCGCACTCCCCGCCGGGGCCGTGGTCCGGGCCGGGTCGAAGGTCGAGTACGGCATCGCCGACGGCAAGCGCGGGCCGCAGGCCCTCTCGGTGCGCGTGCTCGAGACGCCGCCGAGCCTCGCCCGCATCAACCGCCGCTCCGCCGACGACATGGCGGTCGTGGTCGAAGACCTGGTGAAGTGGCTCGATGCGGCGGGCAGCGACCTGCGCCGCGGCCGCTACCCCGACAAGGCGCGCGGCCGGCAGATCGCGACGCTGCTGCGGAAGGTGGCTGACGAGCTGGATGCCTGAGTCGACCGAAGCTGAAACCGAGCCCACCGCGGCCGGAACCGGGACGAGCGAGACCGAGCTCGCGTTGGTCGACGAGTCGACCGCCGCAGAGGAATCGACCGTCGCCGAGGAGCCGGCGTTCGTCGCCGACGAGGTGCTGCTCGCCTCCGCCGCGCTCGCGCAGCGGGCGCTGCTCGAGGTCACCCCGCCCGAGACGGTCGGCTCCGTCGTCGGGCACATCGTCGAGGGCGAGCACGTGCTGTCGCTGCTCTTCGCTGCCGACCTCGCCGGCTATCCCGGCTGGCACTGGAGCGTGACGATCGCCCGGGTCGAGGACGCCGAGCCGACCGTGCTCGAGACCGAGCTCATGCCGGGCGAGCGTGCCCTGCTCGCCCCTGAGTGGGTGCCGTGGTCCGAGCGGCTCGCCGAGTACCGGGCCGCGCAGGCCGCCGCGGCCGAGGCGGCGGCGCTGGCCGGCGAGGACGCCGGGGACGAACTCGACGACGAAGACTTCGAGGACGACGACGATTCCGACGAGGACTCGGACGACGACGGCTTCGACGACCACGACGATCACGACGATCACGACGACGCCTTCGACGGCATCGAGATCGACGCGCTCAGCGAGGAGCCCGGCGACGACGCGGACGAGGACGAGTCGGACGAGGACGACGCCGACGACGAGTCAGGCGACGACGACGAGGACTCCGCGGATCACGAGCGCGACTGACGCCGCCTGAGCAGTTGCACGGCGACGAGGCCGGCGACGCCCAGCCCGGCGCCGATCAGCGTGGTCGGCACGAGCAGCGCGCTCGCGCGCGCGTCGAGCGTGCCGCCGAGGGCGAGCACGACGCCGAGGGCGACGAGCCAGCCGACCGTGCCGACGAGCAGCGCCTTCCGCGCATCGGCCCGGGCGGGCGCCGGGTCGGGCCGACGCTCCTGCTCGGGCAGCCAGAGCCGCACGTCAGCCCAGCTCTCCGAGCACGTAGTCGATCGCCGAGGTGAGGGCGCGGACGTCGTCGGGCTCGATGGCGGTGAACGTCGCGATGCGCAGCTGGTTGCGGCCGAGCTTGCGGTACGGCTCGGTGTCGACGACGCCGTTCGCCCGGAGCGCCTTCGAGATGGCGGAGGCATCCGTCGATTCGTCGAAGTCGATCGTGACGACGACCTGCGAGCGATCGGCCGGGTCGGCGACGAACGGCGTCGCGACCGGCGAGGCGGCGGCCCAGTCGTAGAGCACCGACGACGACTCGCGGGTGCGCGCGTCGGCCCAGGCGAGGCCGCCCGAGGCGTTCATCCAGTCGATCTGGTTCTCCATCAGCAGCAGCGTCGCGAGCGCGGGCGTGTTCAGCGTCTGGTTGAGGCGCGAGTTGTCGACCGCGTTCTTCAGCGAGAGGAACTCGGGGATGTATCGATCGCTCGCAGCGATGCGCTCGACCCGCTCGATGGCGGCGGGGGAGAGGATGGCGAACCAGAGGCCGCCGTCGGCGGCGAAGTTCTTCTGCGGAGCGAAGTAGTAGACGTCGAACTCGTTCGGGTCGACGGCGATGCCGCCCGCGGCGCTCGTGGCGTCGATGACGGTGAGCGCGCCCGCGTCGCCGGTGACGCGGCGGACGGGGGCCTGCACGCCGGTCGAGGTCTCGTTCTGCGGCCAGGCGTAGACGTCGACGCCGGCGACGGCCTCGGCGCGGGCGCTCGTGCCGGGCGCGGCGGTGCGCACGTCGGGCGCCTCGAGCCAGGGGGCGGCGGCGGCCTTGGCGAACTTCGCGCCGAACTCGCCGAAGGCGGCGAGCTGCGCGCGGCGCTCGACGAGCGAGACGGCGGCGGCGTCCCAGAAGGCGGTCGAGCCGCCGTTGCCGAGCACGACCTCGTAGCCGTCGGGCAGCGAGAACAGCTCGGACAGGCCCGAACGGACGCGGCCGACGAGGTCCTTCACGGGGGCCTGGCGGTGCGAGGTGCCGAGGATGGCCGGGCCGAACTCGGCGAGGTGGGCGAGCTGCTCGGGCCGCACCTTGGAGGGGCCGCAGCCGAATCGACCGTCGGCGGGCAGGAGTTCAGCGGGGATCACGAGGCTCGGCATGCCGATGAGTCTATCGATGGCGGCGGGCCCACTAGGCTGGAAGGCGGGCTGTGACGACACGGGGAGGAAGCAGCGTGACCGACCTCATCGACACGACGGAGATGTACCTCCGCACGATCCTCGACCTCGAGGAGGAGAACATCGTGCCGCTGCGCGCTCGCATCTCCGAGCGCCTCGGCCACTCCGGCCCGACCGTCTCGCAGACCGTGGCGCGCATGGAGCGCGACGGGCTCGTCGTCGTCTCCGGCGACCGACACCTCGAGCTCACGCCGGAAGGGCGCAGCAAGGCGGTGCACGTCATGCGCAAGCACCGGCTCGCCGAACGCCTCCTCTCCGACGTCATCGGGCTCGAGTGGGAGTACGTGCACGACGAGGCCTGCCGCTGGGAGCACGTCATGAGCGAGCAGGTCGAGCGCCGGCTCATCGAGCTCCTCGGCCAGCCCACCGAGTCGCCCTACGGCAACCCGATCCCCGGCCTCGAGGAGCTCGGCGTCCCCGCCGCGGCCCCCTTCATGACCGGGGTCCGCAACCTCGTGCAGGCCCTCGGCGACACCACGGAGCCCATTCGCGGCGTCGTCCGCCGGCTGGGCGAGCCCGTCCAGTTCGACCCAGAGCTGCTCGCCCAGCTCAAGCAGGCCGGCATCATGCCCGGCGCGACGGCGACGTTCAGCGTCAACGGCGGCTACGTGCTCGTGCAGGTCGACGACGTCGACGGCGGGCTCGAGCTCCCGGTCGAGGTCGCCGCGCACCTCTTCATCGGCGACTGAGCGCATCGGCGACTGAGCGCATCGGCCGCACCCGCGGAGTTCCGCGGGCGGAGCTTGGGATTCGCTGTGAGTCGGCGTCCGTCGTGATCGGAATGTGACATTCCCAAAGCCCTCGCGTATTCTCGTTCGAGTCCGCTGGCGAGAAGCCAGTCGGCGGAACCGAGATCGAGACGCCCCCGACGTCCACCGCTCGATCCTGAAACCCGTGAAGCGCTCCGGCGCAGCCAGGTGGAACGCCGCTTCCGGCCGTGGGCGACGGAGGTAGTGTTTTGGCTCGTTCCCCCAAGCGTCGTCTTCCCGGCGGTCGCGTCAGCAAAGCTGCGACCAAGGCCATCGTGCAGGCGAAGACCAGGGCGGAGGATTCCGAGTCGGCCATCGCGCCGGTCTCGACGATCTCCAGCCGTCGGTTCCGCCGCGGCGGCGTCGCGAACCTGGTCGTCATGACGATCTCGGCCGGCATCGTCGGCACGCTCGCGATCCCCGCTTACGCGTTCACCCCGGGCAGCGAAGACCCGGAGTTCGCCACGAGCGCGAGCGCGGCCCTCACCAAGGCCGACCCGCAGTCGGTCGCCGTCGACGCGGATGCCTCGGCCGCCCCGGTCTCGCAGGACTCCCTCGCGGTCACGACCGGTGCGTCGATCCGCGAGGCGGCCGAAGCCGAGGCCGCCCGCCAGGCCGCGCAGGCCGAGATGGCCTCCTACGCCGCCTCCTACGACGGGCCGTCGGTCGGCGAGCTGCTCGCCAGCCCGCCGTACCCGAACTTCGACCTCGCGAGCGTGTACAACGTCGCGACGCAGTACATCGGCGTGCCGTACGTCTACGGCGGCGCGACGCCCGCGGGTTTCGACTGCTCCGGCTTCGTCATGTACGTGTACGCCCAGTTCGGCGTCTCGATGCCGCACTCCTCCTCCGGGCAGGGCGCGATGGGCACGCCCATCTCCGAGGCGGACGCCGTGCCGGGCGACCTCGTCATCATGTCCGGCCACGACGGCTTCTACGCCGGCGACGGCATGATCCTGCATGCGCCGTACGAGGGCGCCTCGGTGCGCGTGCAGCCCATCTGGACGAGCGACTACTCGATCGTCCGCATCGGCATCTGAGATGAACGTCGGGTGACCGCCCGAGGAAACGGCGCGCCGGAGGCATCCTGCGCGCCGTTTCCTGTCGTACCCTGGAGGCCTGACGAACCGAACCGAACGGGGAGGCCGATGGTGCAGCGCGAGCGCGTCCATGCCAGGAACGCGCGCGCGCACGTCCACCAACGGTCGAGTCATCAGCCGAACGACCTGAGCGCCGACGCGCTGCACGGGCACTGTCCTCTGGACGGTGCCCGTTTTTCGTTCCAGCGACCCCCGCAGGCCTCGATTCGCCGTCCCGTATCCCGCGGCCGGAAGCCACCCGGCCCCGTACGAAAGGTGACGTCATGAGCGGCACCCTCATCCTGAACGCGAGCTACGAACCGCTCGCCGTGGTCCCGATGCGCCGGGCGATGCTCCTGGTGCTGAACGGCAAGGCCTCGGTCGTCGAGGCGGCCGAGGGCTGGTTGCACTCGCGGTCGGCGCGGTACGCCGTGCCGAGCGTGGTGCTGCTGCAGCACTACGTCCGCATCCCCTTGCGGCCCGTTCCGCTCACCCGCCGCGCGGCACTGCAGCGCTACGGCTACCGCTGCGCGTACTGCCGCGGCTACGGCGACACGCTCGACCACGTCGTGCCGCGATCCCGGGGCGGCGGCCACAGCTGGGGCAACGTCGTCGTCGCCTGCCGTCGCTGCAACCACAAGAAGGCCGACAAGATGCTGGCCGAGATCGGCTGGCGGCTGCCGTTCGAGCTGACGGAGCCGAACCCGACGCCCCAGGCGCGCGCCGGGCTCTGGTCGGCGCGCCACCCGGAGTGGGCGCAGTACCTCGGATCGATGCCGCAGCCGACGCTCCTGGCCGGGTGAGCGGTCGTTGCCGCTCGGCTCGTCCAGGTGCTCCGTGATCTGATCGTGACATCCGGCACAGCGTGCCCTATGGTGGAACGAGTCCGGTGGGGTGCACGCCCTCCGGTCGCCCGAGACCACCCCGCAGACCCCCCTTTCCCTGCGGGATCCGGAGGAACTTCACGTGAACGGTGACACCACGCGCGACGCGCTCCAGCGGCCGCGCGACCGTCGGCGCAGCGCGCCGACGGCCCCCGAGGCTCACCCCGCTCCGTCGACCGCCGGCCGAGTGCGCCGGCGCGGCCCCCTCCGGGTGCTCGGCACCGTCGTGGTGGTGCCGGCGATCATCGGAACGGTCGCGATTCCCGCCTACGCGATGATGCCGGGCGTCGAGGACCACGTGAGTTCGGCGAACTACAGCCTGACGCAGAGCGAGGCGCAGGACCTCGTGGTGCCGGGCCTCGTGAACCAGGCGACGGTCGCGGCCGACAGCTACGAGGTCACCACCAAGGAAGAGATCGACCGCGCGGCCCGCGAGGCCGAGGAGGCCCAGCAGGCCGCCTGGGCCGCGGAGCTCGCCTCCCGCGCGGGCAACGGCGACTACGCCGTCTACACGGTGAAGGCCGAGGGCGACGACTACCCGTGGTGGGACCAGCTCCCCGACGACTACGGCGGCGGCCTCTCGCCGCTCCGCTACTACTACCGGGAGTGTGTCGACTTCGTCGCGTGGCGGCTCAACCGCGACGCGGGCGTGACGAGCGCCCCGTGGAAGTGGGACTGGTCGAACCTCGCCTCGGGCAGCGCCTACGTCTGGGCCGACGAGTGGGCGGCCAAGGGCTGGCCCACCTCCTCGACGCCCGTCGTGGGCGCCGTCGCGTGGTTCCCGTACAACCATGTGGCCTACGTGCAGTCGATCAACGGCGACGGCAGCGTCAACATCGAGGAGTACAACCAGAACTCCGACCACTCGTACCACCGGCGCACCATCCCGGCGGGCGAGGCGCTGTACCTCTACCCGCCGGCCTGAGACCGGTCCGACGCTGCTGCTGCGGGCCGGCGGCGCCTCAGCGGGGCACGCGGGCGAGGCAGGCTGGCGCGGGCGTCGGCACGGTGTCGACGAGCTCCTGCGGCACGCCCTCGGCGTCGAGGGCGACGATCGCGATCGAGTCGGAGCCCTGATCGGCGACGAGCGCGAACCGCTCGTCGTGCGTGAGCTCCAGGTCGCGGGGATGGATGCCGCCGGTCGGCACGCTCGCCACGTGCAGGAGCGTCCGCGCCGCACGGTCGAACCGCAGCCCGGCGAGCGCGTCGGCGTCGCGGTCGCCGACGAGCACGACGTCGCCGCGCGTCAGCCGGATGGCGGAGACGCCGAGGGCTCGCGGGGTGACCCGTCCGTCCACCGGGTACCAGCCGAGCTCCTCGCGTGCGTCGAGGTCGAGGACCGAGACCGTGCGGTCGAGCTCGTTCGCGACGAGGGCGAGCCGACCGCTCACCACGAGGTGGCGCGGGCCGGCCCCGGCGTGCACGGCGATCTCGCCGAGCTCGCCGAGGGCGCCGCTCGTCTCGTCGAGCTCGAGCAGCCGGATGCGGTCGGCCCCGAGATCGGGGCCGAGCGCCGTCGCACCGTCGAAGACGAGCTGGTGCAGGTGGGACGCCTCCTGCCGCCCGGTGTCCGGGCCTCGGCCGGTGAACGCGGCGCGCCCGACCGCGCCGGCGGCCGCGGGGCCGCCGATCGGATGGGACGTCACCGAACCGCCGGAGTAGTTCGCGGCGAGCGCCCAGGTGCCGCCGGGGCTGATCGCGAGGTGGCAGGGGTCGCCGTCGGCGGGGCCGAGTTCGGCGAGCGGGGCGAGGCGGCGCCCGTCGGCCTGCACGGACCACGCGGAGACGCCGCCCGGCGCGAGCTCGTGGGCGACGGCGAGGCGATCGCCGCGGAGCGCCAGGAACATCGGGTTCCCGCCGACCGGGATCGGCTCGTCGAGCTCCCAGCCGCCCTGCGCGTCGACCTCGAGGCGGCGGACGCCCGCCGCCGGGCTGCCGAGGCCGCCCGTCGTCGACGCGCCCACCCAGAAGACCGTCGCTTCGCCGCGCATGCTGCTCCATTCCGCGGCGGACCGCTGTCGGGGCGCTCCCGGCGCCGACCGCCAGGGTATCGCGAGCCGGTAGACTCGCTAGGCCGCCCCCGTAGCTCAGAGGATAGAGCGTCGGTTTCCTAAACCGTGCGTCGCAGGTTCGAGTCCTGTCGGGGGCACGATTCGACTGCTCCGAGCGGTCACTCCTGGTCCCACGGGAGCTCCACCAACGGGAGGATGTAGATCCGGCCGAGGACGGCGACCGGATGCTTCGCCATGTACTCGGCTGCTTCGTCGATCGACTCGGCGGTGATCAGGTCGTAGCCGGCGAACCACTCCTTGAACTCGGGGAACGGGCCGTCGGTGACGAGGATCCGGCCGTCGCGGACGGCGACGGACCTCGCCAGTTCCGGGCCGGCGACCGGGCCGCCCAGCGTGAGCCGCTCGGCGTGCTCGCCCTCGGCCGCCCAGCGCTCGAGCATCGCCCGGTCCTCGGACTGGGGCAGCTCGGTGCCGGTGGGGTCGGACATGTGGATGACGAGGTACGTGTTGCTCATGAGCGTGGTCCTTTCGATGGTGCGAGCTGATTTCGTCGGCGGATGAGGTGTCTGGTCTCGGCGGTGGTGCCGGCCAGTTCGATCGCGCGGTCGTAGGCCGCCCGGGCATCGGCTGAGCGGCCGATGGCGCGCAGCAGTTCCGCCCGGGTGACGTGGAAGGCGTGGTGGCCGTCGAGCTGCTCGCTGAGCCGCTCGACGATCGCGAGCGCGAGCTCGGGGGAGTCGTGCTCGGAGACCGCGATGGCCTTGTTGAGGCTGACGAGCGGATTCGGGTCGAGCTCCTCGAGCCGGGAGTAGAGGCTCGCGATGCGCGCCCAATCGGTGTCGCGCGCATGCGGAGCGGTGACGTGCGCGGCGTTGATCTCCGCGAGCAGCCGGTACCGGCCTGGGGGCTCATCGGTTTCCCGCGATGCGAGCAGCTGCACGCCCTCGGCGATGAGCTCCCGGTCCCAGGACCCGCGATCCTGCTCGTCGAGCCGCAGCAGTTCGCCGTCGGCCGAGAGGCGGGCCGGGGCACGGGCCTCCGTCAGCAGCATCACCGCGAGCAGGCCGGCGACTTCGCCGTCGTCGGGCTGGAGCTCGCGGGCGAGCCGGGTGAGACGGATCGCCTCCGCGGTCAGCTCGCGCCGGATCACGGGCGAGTCGGGACCGGACGCGAGGTACCCCTCGTTGAAGACGAGGTACAGCACCGCGAGGACGGCGTCGAGGCGCGCGGGAAGGTCCTCCGCCGCGGGCACCGCGAAGGGGACGCCGGCCGCCTTGATCCTCGCCTTCGCCCGGCTGATCCGCTGTCCCATGGTCGTGTCCTGCACGAGGAAGGCATGGGCGATCTCGGCGACGGTGAGCCCGCCGACGATCCGCAAGGTGAGCGCGACGCGCGCGTCGAGGGAGAGCACCGGGTGGCAGCAGATGAAGAGCAGCCGGAGGCGGTCGTCCTCGACGGCGCCGGTCGGGCCGGCGGGATCGGGATCGGGCATCGTCAGCGCCTCGCGGTGCTTCTCGTCCCGGCGCGCCTCGCGTCGCAGCCGGTCGATCGCCCTGCGGTTCGCGGTCGTGGTCACCCACCCGGCCGGGTTCGGCGGGATGCCGTGCGCCGGCCACTGCTCGACGGCGATCGCGAACGCCTCCGCGGTCATCTCCTCGGCCAGGTCGAGGTCCCCGAACCGCCGCGCGAGTCCCGCGACGATCCGCGCCCACTCCTCGCGATGCGTGCGCGAGAGCATGGTCGCGACCTCCCGGGTGTCGTCCCGACGTGTGGGCATGGGCATCGCTCCTCTCTCCGTCTGCGCTACGAATGGGCGGTTCAACTTTCGACAGTCTTTCGGAAACGGCGTCGGAACGGCGCGCGGTCGGAGGCCGTCCGCAGCGAGCCCTCGGCCTCGTCGGCCTCCCGGCGTTCGGCGGCGATGCGATGGCGTTCCGCCTCGACCGCGGCCCGCTGCTGCTCGGCCTGCTGGGAGCCGAGCAGCACCAGCGGATCGATGTGCATGGAGGATGTCCTTCCGGATCTGGCCGGAATCGGTGCGTCCGGCTATCAAGACCACGAACGGCTGCGCCTCACTTCGACACCGTCGGCCACGCCGCAAGCCGCTGGTGCCGCCGGTTCCGCCGGAGCATGATGGGTCGCATGGACCTGCCGGTGATGCCGCCCGTCGCGCCGATGCTCGCGAAGTCGGTCAAGGAGATCCCCGATATCGGGCACGTGGAGCCGAAGTGGGACGGCTTCCGCACCATCGTCTTCCGCGACGGCGACGAGGTCGAGCTCGGCAGCCGCAACGAGAAGCCGATGACGCGGTACTTCCCGGAGCTCGTCGAAGCGCTCCGCCGGGAGCTGCCCGATCGCTGCGTGCTCGACGGCGAGATCGTGCTGATGCGCGACGGCCGGCTCGACTTCGAGGCCCTGCAGCAGCGGATCCATCCCGCCGCGAGCCGGGTGCAGCTGCTCGCGGGGGAGACGCCCGCCTCCTTCGTCGCGTTCGACCTGCTCGCGATCGGCGACGAGGACCTCACCGGTGTCGCCTTCCGCGAGCGGCGTCGTCGGCTCGAGGAGGTGCTGGCCGGGGCATCCGACCCGGTGTTCCTCACCCCGGCGACCACCGATCCGGCCGAGGCCCGCGACTGGTTCGAACGCTTCGAGGGCGCCGGCCTCGACGGCGTCGTCGCGAAGCCGCTCGACGGCGTCTACCAGCCGGACAAGCGCGCGATGTTCAAGATCAAGCACGAACGCACGGCGGACTGCGTCGTGGCGGGCTTCCGTTGGCACAAGAGCGGCGACGTGGTCGGCTCGCTGCTGCTCGGCCTCTACGGCGACGACGGGCGACTGCATCACGTCGGTGTCGTGGCCGCGTTCTCGATGGCGAGGCGCGCCGAGCTCGTCGCGGAGCTGGAGCCGCTCGTCGAGACGGATCCGTCCCGGCATCCCTGGGGCGAGTGGGCCGAGCAGTCCGCGCACGAGCAGACGCGGATGCCGGGGGCGGTGAGCCGCTGGAGCGCCGGCAAGAACCTGTCGTTCGTGCTGCTGCGACCCGAGCGCGTCGTCGAGGTCGCGTACGACCACATGGAGGGCGAGCGGTTCCGGCACACGGCGCAGTTCCGCCGCTGGCGGCCCGACCGCGACCCGGCGAGCTGCGACTACGGCCAGCTGGAGACGCCCGGCGCGCTCGAGCTTGGCGAGATCCTGCCGCTCAGGAGCTGAGCGCCCGGCTCAGAGCACGACGCCGATGCCGGCGGAGAGCGCGGTGTGGTGCTCGAACACGAGGTTCGTCTCGGTGAGCGCGACCGCGGGGTTCGCCGAGAGGTTCTTCAGCACGAACTGGCGCACGTGCGCGCTGTCGCGGACGCGGACGTGGATGAGGAAGTCCTCGGTGCCGCCGAGGAAGAACAGCTGCGCGACCTCGGGCTCACGGCGGAGCTCGTCGGAGATCTGCTCCATGAGGTGGCGCGCGCCGGGGCGGATGCGCACGCTGACGAGCGCTTGCAGGGTGAAGCCGAGGGCCACCGGGTCGATCTCCGCCGTGTAGCGGGTGATGACGCCCCGTTCGCGCAGCGAGCGCACGCGGGCGAGGCACGTGGACGGCGAGATGCCCACCGCCCGGGCGAGGTCGACGTTCGGGATGCGGGCGTTCTCGTGCAGTCGGGCGATGATCGCCCGGTCGAGCTCGTCGAGCGCGACGGGCCCCTGGTCGCGGATCTGCGGCGCATCGCTCATGATCGGCCTCCGAATCGCATGAATGCTCAGCAGTCATCAAGACTACCGAATTCTGTGCGGAAGAGCTTTCGTTCCGACGAATAAGCGGCGACCATTGAGCGTACCCACCCAACAGCATTCGGAGTCTGAAATGCACATCGGCGTGCCCGCTGAGATCAAGAACAACGAATTCCGCGTCGCCATCACCCCGGCCGGCGTCCACGCCTTCGCGCAGCGCGGTCACCGCGTCGACGTGCAGGCGGGGGCCGGCGTCGGTGCCGGTTACACCGACGAGGACTACCGCGAGGCCGGGGCGACGATCGTCGCGACCGCCGACGAGGCCTGGAGCGCCGAGCTCGTCCTCAAGGTCAAGGAGCCCATCGAGCCGGAGTACGGCTACCTCCGTAGCGACCTCACGCTGTTCACCTACCTCCACCTCGCGGCCGACCGCCCGCTCACCGACGCGATCCTCGCCTCGGGCGTCACGGCGATCGCCTACGAGACCGTGCAGCTCGCCGACCGCTCGCTGCCGCTGCTCACCCCGATGAGCGAGGTCGCCGGCCGGCTCGCCCCGCAGGTGGGCGCCGCCTCGCTGCACGCCTCGAAGGGCGGCCGCGGCGTGCTCCTCGCGGGCGTGCCCGGCACGAGCCCCGCGAAGGTCGTCGTCATCGGCGGCGGCGTCGCCGGTGAGCAGGCGGCCGCGACCGCGCTCGGCCTCGGTGCCGACGTCACCGTCTTCGACATCTCGCTGCCGAAGCTGCGCGAGATCGACGCGCGCTACCAGGGCCGCATCAAGACCCTCGCCTCCTCGCCCTACGAGATCGCCCGCCAGGTGAAGGATGCCGACCTCGTCGTCGGCGCCGTGCTGATCCCGGGCGCCGCGGCGCCGAAGGTCGTCACCGACGAGATGGTCGCCACGATGAAGCCGGGCGCCGTGCTCGTCGACATCGCGATCGACCAGGGCGGCTGCTTCGAGGGCTCGCGCCCGACGACGCACGCCGACCCCACCTTCAAGGTGCACGACGCGATCTTCTACTGCGTCGCGAACATGCCCGGTGCGGTCCCCGCGACCTCGGCGCCCGCGCTCACGAACGCGACGCTGCCGTACGCGCTGAAGATCGCCGACCTCGGCTGGGAGGCCGCCCTCGACGCCGACCCGGCGCTCGCCAAGGGCCTCAACGCGACCGCGGGCAAGCTCACGAACGAGCCCGTCGCCGTCGCCCTCGGGATCGACTACCAGGCGCGCTGAACCGCGCCGCACGACCTCGCCCCTCGCAGCCGATCGACCGCCTCGCGCGGTCGCGAGGGGTGACGGAACGTCGCGACGGGCCGACTCCCAGCGCCCGCCGCGACCGGATGCCCCGACTGCACACGATGCGGTCGGGGCATCCGTCCGTTCCGGACCCGGCCCGCTCGCGGGTCAGTCGTCGCCGAGGACGACGGGCAGCCCGCTCTGATACCAGGCGAGGATGCCGCCCTCGACGTTCACCGCGTCGATGCCCTGCTGCTCCAGGTACTGCACCGCCTGCGCGCTGCGACCGCCGACGTGGCACATGACGTAGACCGTGCGATCGCGGGGCACCTCGTCGAGCCGGGCGACGAGCTCGCCGAGTGGGACGTGGTGCGCGCCCTCGACCCGCGCCTGCGCGAGCTCTGCGGCCTCGCGCACGTCGATCAGGTAGGCGTCGGCCGTGGCGTGGACCTCGGCGGGGGAGCTGGACTGCATGATGGGCCTCTCGACCCCCGTCACGATACCCGAGCCGCGGCAAACCGCGAGGTTCCGGGCGTCGCTGCGGGGAATCCGGGGAGGTGCGACATAAGGTGGCCCTGTGCAACGGCTGGAACGCGATCAAGGAGACGAGCAACTGCTCGCGCGCGAGACGGATGCCGCGGCCGACGAGCTCACCCCCGACCCCGTTCCCCACGAGGCCGGGCGGCCCACGAGCCTCAGCCTCGGTGATCCCGCCCTCGTCGCGGGCAATGTCGCCGAGCCCACCTGGCGGAGATGGCAGGAGGAGCTGCGCGCCGCGGGCGGACGCTCCCCGCTCGTGCGCTTCGAGGACACGCCGCGCACCCGCATCGAGCTCTCGACGACGCACCCCGGCGGCCTGCCGCAGTTCATCACCGGCAAGTCGACGCTGCTGTCGAGCCTCATCCGCGACGAGCTCGCCCTGCGCAACGCGCGCCTGGCCGCCGCCGAGATCACCCAGAAGGGCATCGAGCTGCGCTCGGTGCGCGGCATCGAGTCGGTGCACCTCGCCATCGGGCTCGCCTCGTGGCGGCACAACGGCCAGGAGTACACCGCCCCCGTGCTGCTGCGCCCGCTCGCCATCCGGCGCTACGGGCGCGACTTCGAGCTGAAGCTCAAGGGCCAGCCGTTCCTCAACCCGGCGCTCGCGCGCGAGCTCCACGAGCAGTTCAAGATCACGCTCGACGCCGACGCGTTCGTCGCGCTCGCGATCACCAACGGCGTGTTCAAGCCGCAGCCGGTCATCGACCGCCTGCGCGGCCTGACCTCGCACCTGCCGTGGTTCAGCGTCGCCCCGCGGCTCGTCGTCTCCTCCTTCGCCGAGGTCGGCCCGGCGCTCGCCGCGGACGTCGACGGCACGGGGCATCCCGTGGTCGACGCGATCGCCGGCAACAAGGCGGCCCGCGCCTCGCTCGCCGCGCTGCCGGAGCTGCCGCGTCCGGTGCCGCAGGACGAGCGACCGCCGTCCACCGACGTGCTCCTCCTCGACGCCGACCAGGAGCAGGAGCAGGTCGTCGCGGCCGTCGCCGCCGGGGCCTCCATCGTCGTGAAGACCCTGCCCGGCACGGGCGGCACGCAGACCATCGTCAACGCGATCGGGGCGCTCGTCGCCGCCGACAAGCGCGTGCTCGTCGCCGGCGCCCGCAAGGCCAGCCTCGACGGCATCGCGCACCGGCTCGGCCAGGTCGGCCTCGGCGGCATGGCGGTCACGAGCGAGGGGCTCCGGCGCGAGCTCATCCAGTCCATCTCCCGCAACGAGAAGGCCGAGCGCCCGCGCGTCACCGACGTCGACGACGCGCTCGTCCGCCTCCGCAAGGTGCTGCTCGACTACCGCAGCGCGCTGACCCGGCGCGATCCCGAGTTCGGCGCGTCCGTGCTCGAGGCGCTGAGCGCGCTCGCCGATCTCGCTGCGCTGCCCGCCGCGCCCGACACGACGGCGCGGCTCGACCATGCCGCGCTCGTCGCACTCTCCGGCGACCGCTCCCGCGCCGCGCAGGACCTCGCCCGCGCGGCCGCGCTGGGCGAGTTCCGCTACGGTCCGGGCGACTCGCCGTGGTACGGCGCCTCCTTCTCGAACTCCGAGGACGCCGCGCAGGCCCACGAGCTCGCGAAGCGGCTGAGCCGCAGCGACGTGCCGCGCCTGCTCGAGCGCGGCCGCGCGCTCATCGCCCAGACCCGGCTGCGCCCCTTCGAGTCGGTGGCCGAGCTCGGCGTCTTCCTGCGGCTGCTGCTCGACGTGCGCGAGACGCTCGACAAGTTCCAGCCCTCGGTCTACGACCGGCCGCTCGGCGAGCTCATCGCGGCGACCGGCTCCCGGCGCGACTCGGAGGGGATGAGCGCCGCGAACCGCCGCCGACTCCGCCGGCACGCGAGCGAGTTCCTCCGGCCGGGCGTGCACGTGTCCGACCTGAACGCGGCGCTCCGCGGCATCCAGCAGCAGCGCACGCTCTGGCAGCGCTACTCCGAGGCCGGCGCGATCCCCGGCGTGCCCGCCGGCATCGACGACGTGCACGTCGCGTACCGCACGGTGGCGGCCGACCTGGCCTCGCTCGACGGTCCGCTCGGCGTGGCGGGCACGCCGCGTCAGCTCGCCGCCCGCCCCATCCGCGAACTGCAGTCCACCCTCGCGGGTCTCGCCGAGGAGTCGGAGGTGCTGCTGAACCTGCAGGAGCGCACGGCGCTGCTGTCGCGCCTCCGCGACCTCGGGCTCGACCCGTTGCTGCTCGACCTGTCGAAGCGGCACGTGCCGGAGCTCCGGGTCGCAGCGGAGCTCGAGCTCGCCTGGTGGCAGTCGGTGCTCGAGACGATGCTGGCCCGCGAGAAGGCCCTGCTCGGCGCGAACACGACCGTGCTCGACCGGCTCGAGGCGGACTTCCGGCTCGTCGACGAGGCGCACGCCGCCGCCGCCGGGCCGCTCGCCGCCTGGCGCCTCGCCGAGAACTGGAAGGTCGCGCTCGTCGACCACCCCGACGAGGCCGAGCGGCTGAAGAAGCTGCTGCGCAGCGACCGCGTGCGGTCCCAGCAGCTGCAGGCCGAGGCGCCGACGCTGTTCCGGGTGCTGGCGCCCGTCTGGCTCGCCTCCCCGTACGAGGTGCCGACGATCGACGACGGCATCGGCTTCGACACGGTCATCCTCGTGGACGCCGGCGCGACGACGATCGCCGAGAACCTCGGGGCGATCCGGCGGGCGAAGCAGATCGTCGCGTTCGGCGATCCGGTGACGCAGACGCCCACGCTCTTCGAGACGGGCATCTTCGACCGCGACCAGCAGGGGGCGCCCGAGCACGGCGTCGACGCCGCGCACGCGGACTCCGCGCTGGCACGGCTCGGCGAGCTGCTGCCGACGATGACCCTGACCCGCAGCTACCGTGCCGGCGGCGAGGACCTCGCCGAGCTCGTGAACACCTGGTTCTACGGCGGGCGCATCGTGTCCATGCCGTGGGCGGGGAGCTTCCTCGGACACGGCAGCCTGGGCCTGCACTACGTGCCGGGCAACGGGCTGCCCGACCCAGTGACCGGCACGGTCGAGTCGATCGACACCGAGGTCGCGAAGGTCGTCGAGCTCGTCATGGAGCACGCCGTCAAGCGGCCCCGCGAGTCGCTCATGGTGATCACCGCGAGCCAGCGCCACGCCTCCCGCGTCTACCAGGCGGTGCTCGCGGCGTTCGCGAAGCGCAGCGACCTCTCCGACTTCATCCTAAAGGACCGGGCCGAACCGTTCACCGTGCTCACGCTCGAGCAGGCCGTCGCGCAGAGCCGCGACCGGGTGATCTTCTCGGTCGGCTACGGCCGCACGCCGCACGGCCGGCTGCTGTCGAACTTCGGCGCGCTCGGCGAGCCCGGCGGCGACCGCCTGCTCGCCGTCGGCATGACGCGGGCCCGTCGCTCGATGGACATCGTGTCGGCGTTCCGGCCCGAGCACATCGACGAGGACCGGCAGTCGCACGGCGTGCTCGCACTCGCGAACGTGCTCGCGCAGACCGAGGAGCGGCAGGCCGCCCCCGCGGAGTCCGAGACGGGCGATGCGATGCTGGCCGACCTCGGCGCCCGGCTCGAGCGGCGCGGCATCCGGGTGAGCGTCGGCCACCGCGGCAGCCTCGCCCTCGCGGCGGCGAACGCCGGCAAGGCGGTCGTCGTTGAGACGGATGCCTCGCTCGGCGGGATGAGCCTCCGGGAGTCGCTGCGACTCCGCCCCGAGGTGCTGCGCCGACTCGGCTGGCACTACCTCCGCGTGCACAGCTTCGAACTGTTCAGCAACCCCGACGCCGTGGCCGAGCGGGTCGCGACGCTGCTCGGCAAGCCGAGCCCGCGCCGCGCCGCCGCCCAGCGGTGACGGGCGCGAGCCGGTGACCGGGACGCCGCCGCCGACGTCGGGGGAGCGGCCGGAGGCGGCCGGGACTGACGACGAGGTCGAGGAGTCCCCGAAGCCGGGGCGTCAGCGCGTCGTTCGCGCCCGGGGCGCCCGGCGGGCGAAGCTCACGCCGGCGCCGGGCAGCGACCCCTCGCCGGAGTCGCCGGTGGAACGGGAGGCCATTCGGCCTGCCGGCCCCGACGACGAGCGGATCACGAGGGAGCGCCCGCCGCACTGGTGAGCGGCGAGGCATCCGAGGCACGAGCAACGCCCGCTGCACCGAGGTGCAGCGGGCGTTCGACGCGTCGGGCGAAGGCCCGTCAGCCGCTGTGACGGCCCGAACCGCCGGGAGCCGGGGCGCCGCCGTTCTGCGCCGCGAGCAGGTCGCGGATCTCGGCGAGCACGTCGAGCTCGGTCTCGGGCGTCTCGGGGTCGGGCTGGCCGGCCTTGCGCTTCGCCTCGGCGCGCGCCTTGAAATGGTTCATCGGCATCACGAAGACGAAGTACACGACGGCCGCGACGGCGAGGAAGGAGATGATCGCGCCGATGATGGCACCGAAGGAGAACTTCGCGTCGCCGACCTGCCAGACGAGGGCGTTGTTCAGGCTGTCGGCCTTGAAGAGCAGGCCGAGCAGCGGGTTGATGAGGTTCTCGACGATCGAGTTCACGACGGCCGTGAACGCGGCGCCGATGACGACGGCGACGGCGAGGTCGATGACGTTGCCGCGCATGATGAATTCTTTGAAGCCGTTGATCATGGCTCGCTCCCTCCGGGGTGGCTGGTCGTCGCCACGATAACGCAGGCTCAGGCGGATGCCGAGGAGGTGCCGCCGCCGGTTCCCTGGCTCGTCGAAGCGGACTTGGCGGCGCCGCTGCCGCCCGACGAACTGCCCGCCGTCGTCGAGCTGCCGCTGCTCGCAGCCGCGGCCTTCGACGAGCTCCCGTCACCGGAGCCGGAGCCGGAGCCGGAGCGGGAATCGGTGCGGTAGAAGCCGGAGCCGTTGAACGTCACCCCGATGGTGTTGAAGAGCTTGCGCAGCTTGCCGCCGCAGACCTCGCAGACCGTCAGCGCGTCGTCGCTGAAGGCCTGGTGGATGTCGAAGGCGTTCCCGCACTCGGTGCAGCGGTAGGAATAGGTGGGCATGGGGGTCTCCGGATGGTGCGGGGCGCCGACGCTCAGAAGGCGACGATGCGGGTGGGGGTGATGACGCCGTTCACGCCTTGGTCGTGGCGCTCGTGCGGCACGCGCTCGACGAATTCGCTGTCGTAGACGACGGCGTACACCGGGGGGCATTTTGCCATCGAACCGAGGGTCTTGTCGAAGTAGCCCCGGCCCCAGCCGAGCCGCATGCCGCTCGCGTCGACCGCCGCGGCGGGGACGACGATGAGGTCGACGTCGTTGATCGCCATGGGGCCGAGCAGCTCGCCGACCGCCTCGGGGGTGCCGTGCAGGCCGAGCTGCTCGGTGTCGTCCTCGCCGACGGTCCAGTCGAGGAGCCCGTCCTCACGCGTGACCGGGAACAGCACGCGGATGCCTCGCGCCTCGGCCCAGTTCACGAACGGGCGGGTGTTCGGCTCGCTCGGCATCGAGAGGTAGCACGAGAGCGAGGTCGCGCCGGTCTGGGCGACGAGCTCCTGGAGGCGGGCGGTGAACCCCTCGGTGGCGAGCTCGCGCTCATGGTTCGAGCGGTTCTGCCGGCGCTCGCGGAGCTCGGCGCGGAGGATGCGCTTCTGGACGTCCGGGTCGTCGGGCATGTTCAACATCCTAGACAGCGCGGGCGTTCGGATAGGCTTGGCGGATGACCGAGCGTATTACGAAGGCCGTGATTCCCGCGGCCGGTCTGGGAACTCGCTTCCTGCCGGCGACCAAGGCGATGCCGAAGGAGATGCTCCCGGTCGTCGACAAGCCGGCGATCCAGTACGTCGTCGAAGAGGCCGTGAACGCCGGGCTCACCGATGTGCTCATGGTGACCGGCCGCAACAAGTACGCGCTCGAGAACCACTTCGACCGGGTCGCCGAGCTCGAAGCCACCCTCGAGGCGAAGGGCGACACCGCCAAGCTCGAGAAGGTCAACGAGTCGACCGACCTCGCCGACATGCACTACGTGCGCCAGGGCGACCCGCTCGGGCTCGGGCACGCGGTGCTGCGCGCGAGCATGCACGTCGGCGACGAGCCGTTCGCCGTGCTGCTCGGTGACGACATCATCGACGCCCGTGACGAGCTGCTCACCCGCATGCTCGTCGAACAGGGCAAGCGCGACGCCTCGATCGTCGCCCTCCTCGAGGTCGATCCCGACAGCATCCACCTCTACGGCGCGGCCGAGGTCGAGCCCACCGACGACCCCGAGGTGGTGCGCATCACCGGGCTCGTCGAGAAGCCGGCCAAGGAGGTCGCGCCCTCGAACTACGCCGTCATCGGCCGCTACGTGCTGAAGCCCGAGGTCTTCGAGGTGCTCGAGCGCACCGAGCCCGGCAAGGGCGGCGAGATCCAGCTCACCGACGCGCTCATGGAGATGGCGGGCGACGTGGAGGCCACCGGCGGCGTCTACGGCGTCGTGTTCCGTGGCCGTCGCTACGACACGGGCGACAAGCTCGACTACATCAAGGCCGTCGTGCAGCTCGCCAGCGACCGCGACGACCTGGGCGCCGAGCTCAAGGACTGGCTGCGCGGCTACGTCGCCGGGCTCGACAAGTAGCGGTTCCGGCGTTCCGGGCGCCGCGTTGACCCGCTCTGACCGCCGACGCGCCCGCCGGGCCGCTACTCTCTGAGCATGGCTGCAGCCGCCCTTCCCACGCTCCGCGACGGCGAGCTCGTGCTCCGAGGCATCCGGGTGCGCGACGCGCGCGCACTCGAGCGCGTCCTCGTCGAGAACCGGGCGTGGCTGCGCCGCTGGGAAGCGAGCTATCCCGGCGGTGGCTTCGCCATCGACGTGAAGAGCTCGATCCGCAACCTGCTCTCGCACGCCAGGGCCGGGCACGGCCTGCCGTTCGTGCTCGAGGTCGACGGACAGCTCGTCGGCCAGCTGAACGTGTCCTCGATCTCCTACGGCTCGCTGTCGTCCGCGACGATCGGATACTGGGTCGCTCAGGGGGTCGCCGGACGAGGGCTCACACCCGCCGCGGTCGCGCTCGCGACCGACTACTGCTTCCGCACGCTGCGCCTGCACCGGATGGAGATCTGCATCCGCCCGGAGAACGGGCCCTCGCTCCGGGTCGTCGAGAAGCTCGGCTTCCGCTACGAGGGGTTGCGCCGCCGGTACATCCACATCGACGGCGACTGGCGCGATCACTTCGCGTTCGGCCTCGTCGCCGAGGAGGTGCCGCGCGGCGTGCTGCAGCGCTGGCGCGACGGGCGGGTCCCGCTCGGCGCCGCCGAGGTGCACCCGGCCGACCGGGTCGCGGCGCTGCATCCGCTCCAGCTCGACGGACGCTGAGCGCGGATGCCGCGCGCGTCCGCTCGCTCTGGCATCCCTCGCTGACACACCCGCGAATCTCGCGGGACCTCGGGTGTCTGTGCCCTACCGTTGATGCATGGACGTGGTGGGCGGGGGCGTGCTGGTGGCGGTGGCCGCCGCGCTGTGGATCGTCTATCTGCTGCCCAACTGGTTCCGGCGGCGCCAGTACGAGGCGAGCGAACGGCACGCGATCCGGCTCCAGCAGACCCTCCGGGTGCTGGCCGAGACCGCCGAGACGCCCGAGGCGGTGCGCCTCGAGGCCACGGCGCGAGAGGTCGTGGCTCAGCGGCGGATCCTCGCGGCGCAGGAGCAGGCCGCCGCGCATCAGGCCGAGGCTGCGCGTCTCGCCGCGGAGGCGGAGGCGCAGATCGCGCTCGTCGAGCGCCGCGCGGCCGAGGAAGCCGTCGCCGCCGCCCGTGAGCGTGCCACGCGCCTCGCGATCACGCAGTCGATGCCGGCCGTCGCGCAGGCCGAGAACGGTGCACCGGCCGCGCCGCTCTCCAGCGCTGCGGCTCGAGCGGCCCGTCGCCGGGGCCGTGCCTTCTGCTCCTCGGTCGTCCTCATCGCGACCGCCGTCGTGCTCGCCGGTCTCGCGCTGGCCTGGCCGATCGTGACGGTGCTCGTGGCGGCCGCTGCGGGGATCGCGGCGGCCACAGGGCTCGTTCGGCTGGCGCGGCCCGCGGTGCCGACCCCGGCGCCCGCCGTGGGCGCCGTCACGACGCCTCCCGCCGCTCCGGCGTTCGAACCGATTGAGCTGCCGACGGCGACGCCGCGTTCGGCCGAGTGGACGCCGCAGCCGCTGCCCCGTCCGCTGCACCTGTCGCGGGGCACGATCGCGGCGACGGCGATGGCCTCCGTGGAGGCTGCGGCCAAGCTGCAGCGCGCCGCAGCGGGCGAGGCGATGGCGGCGAAGGCCGAGCGGATGGCGCCCAAGGTGCCCGTGCTGCGTCCGGTGGCCGAGGCCGCCCGGCCCGCGGCATCCGACCGGGCCCGCGAGGAGTCCGCGCCGAACCCGTACGCCGCGATGGGGATCGTCGGCAGCGCGGAGCCCGGATTCAACGATCTCGACACGGTGCTGCGGCGTCGCCGCGCGGTCTGATCGCGCTGCTCGACCCGCGACCGCGGTGGTCACCACCACGCTTCCAGAAGTGATAGGCTCGTTCACGGCTCGGGCCCATGGCGCAGTTGGTAGCGCGTCTCGTTCGCAATGAGAAGGTCGGGGGTTCGAATCCCCCTGGGTCCACCACGCAAGGCTCGAACCCCGGTCGATGGAAACATCGGCCGGGGTTCGAGCCTTTTCCATGCCGTCGTCACCGAGCCCGGCAAGGCATACTGGTGCTGCTCCCCGCGCCGGCCGCCGAAGCGGCCTCGATCGAACTCCGGGGGCGGAGGTGCGGCATGGGGCTCGTCGATCCGGCGCTGGAGTACTTCGTCGCCGTCTACGAGACCGGGTCGGTCAACGGGGCCGCCCGGCGCCTCTTCATCGCGGGCTCCGCGATCAGCCGGCAGCTCGCGCGTCTCGAGCGGGAGCTCGACACGGCTCTCTTCGAGCGGCTGCCGACCGGGCTCAAGGCCACGGCGGCGGGCAACGCCTTCGCCGCCTACGCGCGGCGGACCATCGCGGAGGCGGCGGAGATCGCCTCGGAGCTGCGGGCCGGTGAGGCGAGCTCGATCGTCTCGATCGCGGGGTCGGAGGGGACCGTGCATGAACTCCTCCCGGCCGTCGCCGCGCGCGCGTCCCTGCGCTACCCGAAGCTCCGAATCCGGCTGCGGCGCGCGACGGCGAGCGCCGTGAGCGAGATGGTGCGCGACGGCGTCGTCGACCTCGGCGTCACGTTCAACCTGAGCCTCGCGGCCGGCGTGCAGGTGCGGCACGCGTTCGGTGCGCCCGTGCACGCCCTCCTGCGTCCGGGACATCCGCTCGCCGGGAAAGCGGGGCTGTCCTTCCAGGAGCTCTCGGCGTTCCCGCTCGTGCTCAGCCCGCAGGGGGCGACGAGCCGGGCACTGGTCGATGCGTTCGCCGCGCGGATCGAGACGAGCATCGACCCGGTGTTCGAGACGGACGACACCGCCGCCACCATCCGCTTCGTCACCGCGACGGACGCCGTCGCGCTGCTGAGCCGCGTCAGCCTCGGTGCGCTCGATGCCGCGGCGGTGGCGACGGTGCCGATGCGCGAGCCCGAGTTCCAGGCGCGCAGCATCCAGGTGCAGATCCCGGTCGGCCGGGCGCTGCATCCGGCGGCCGAAGTGCTCGCCGGTCTGGTCGTGGAGACCCTGGAGCAGGCCTCCGGCGCATAGGGGGCCGCCGCGCGCCGACGCGCACCCGCCGGGAGGCGCGGGTCGCCGTTGTCGAATCGGCATCGCCGTGTTCTCGATCGAACACATCGATGGCCCCCGAGCGGGGCGCGTGGGTACTCTCGCCGCGTGACCACGAATTCGACCGCGTCGACCGGACTGCCCGACGCCCCGACCCGCCTCCTGCTGGGCGGCTCCTGGCGGGACGCCCGCGACGGCCGGGTGTTCCCGGTCCTCGATCCGGCGACCGGCTCCGTCCTGGCGGAGGTCGCCGACGCCGGCCCGGCGGAGGGAGCCGTGGCGCTCGCGCTCGCCGACGACGCGCAGGCGGCATGGGCGGCCACACCGCCGCGCGTGCGCAGCGAGGTGCTCCGGCGGGCCTTCGAGCTGCTGCTCGAGCGGACGGAGCAGTTCGCCACGGTGATCACCCTCGAGATGGGCAAGCCGCTGGCCGAGGCTCGGGGCGAGGTGAGCTACGCCGCCGAGTTCCTGCGCTGGTTCTCCGAGGAGGCGGTGCGGATCGACGGGCGCTACACGGTGGCCCCCGACGGCGCGTCGCGGTTCCTCGTGACCCGCCGGCCGGTCGGGCCGTCGCTGCTCATCTCGCCATGGAACTTCCCGCTGGCGATGGCGGCGCGCAAGGTGGCACCGGCGCTCGCCGCGGGATGCACCGCGATCCTCAAGCCCGCCGAGGCGACGCCACTCACCGCGCTGCTGTTCGGCGAGGTGCTGCTCGAGGCCGGGCTGCCGGACGGCGTCCTCAGCGTGCTGCCGACCTCGACGCCGGGCGCGCTCGTCGAGCCGATGCTCGGCGACGGGCGCTTGCGCAAGCTGTCCTTCACGGGCTCGACGCCCGTGGGCCGCATGCTGCTCGCCCAGGCGAGCACCCGGGTGCTGCGCACGTCCATGGAGCTCGGCGGCAACGCGCCGTTCCTCGTCTTCGACGACGCCGATCTCGACGCCGCCGTCGACGGGGCGATGCTCGCGAAGGCGCGCAATGCGGGACAGGTGTGCACCTCCGCCAATCGCCTGTACGTGCACGAGGCGATCGTGGCGGACTTCGTGCGCGCCCTCGCCGAGCGGATGTCGGCGCTGCCCATCGGGCACGGACTCGACGAGGGCACCCGGCTCGGCCCCCTGATCGATGAGCGGGCCAGGCAGAAGGTCGAGTCGCTGGTGCGCGACGCGGTGGAGCGCGGCGCGAGCATCGTCACGGGCGGCGAGCGCCTCGAGGGCGCCGGAACCTTCTATCCGCCCACTGTGCTCACGAACGTGCCCCGCGACGCGCGGATCCTCGCCGAGGAGGTCTTCGGCCCGGTCGCCCCGGTCGTCCCGTTCGCGAGCGAGGCGGAGGCGATCGCCCTGGCGAACGATACCGAGTTCGGCCTCATCGCCTACGCCTTCACGCGCGACCTCGACCGCGGACTCCGCCTCGCCGAGGCGCTCGAGGTCGGCATGCTCGGACTGAACGCGGGCGTCATCGCAAATCCCGCCGCGCCCTTCGGAGGTGTGAAGGAGTCCGGGCTCGGCCGCGAGGGCGGGGCCGAGGGCATCGACGAATACCTCGAGACCACCTACGTCGGGATCGGGCGGCCCCGCTGAGCGACCGCCGCGCCGATTCCCCCGATTCACCCCGAACCCAGCAGTGACGAGGAGGTCACATGAGTCAGACGAGCCAGCAGCACCCGCCGGCGACCCGCCACCGGATGCCGATCAGAACCATCGCCGCGGCGAGCATCGGCAACGCGGTCGAGTGGTTCGACTGGACGATCTACGCGACGTTCGCCGTCTTCTTCGCCACGCAGATGTTCCCGGGCGATGCGACGGGCGCGCTGCTGTCGACGTTCCTCATCTACGCGGTCGCGTTCTTCTTCCGCCCGCTCGGCGGCATCCTGATCGGCCGCTTCGCCGACCTCCGGGGTCGTAAGAGCGGCATGCTGCTCACGATCACCCTGATGGCGGTGGGCTCGCTGCTCATCGCCGTGCTGCCCACGTTCGAGACCGTCGGCTGGCTCGCGCCCGCGCTGCTGTTCCTGGCGCGGATCGCGCAGGCGCTGTCGCTCGGGGGCGAGGTGTCGAACGCCGCCTCCTACCTCGCGGAGATCGCGCCACCCGAGCGGTGCGGCCGGTACTCGGCGTTCTTCTACATCTCCACCGGCAGCATGGTGCTCCTCGCCTCGCTGCTCGGCGCGTTCATGACGACGACGCTGAGCGAGCAGGCGCTCGCCGACTGGGGGTGGCGCATCCCGTTCCTCGTCGGAGCGCTGCTCGGGTTCATCGGGCTCTGGCTGCGTCGGAGCCTGCGCGAGTCGGCCCACTACGAGTCGCACAAGGACGCGGCCAGGGCGGTGCGGCATCCGCTCCTGACCACGCTCCGCCAGTACCCGCGCTCGGTGCTCATCATCGTCGCTCTGACCATGATCGGCACGCTCGCGTACTACACGAACTTCTCGGCGCTCACCCCGTACGTCATCAACTTCTTCGACGCCGACAAGGCCCAGGTGTTCTGGGCGCTCTCGATCGCGACGGCGCTCTTCGTGGCGCTGCAGTACCCCATCGGCGCGCTCTCCGACCGGATCGGTCGCAAGCCCCCGCTGCTCGTGATGACCGGCGGGTACGCCCTGCTCACCGTGCCGCTCTCGCTGCTGGTCGAGGCACCCGGGTTCTGGAGCATGCTCTTCGTCTTCGGGGTGCTGCTCACCCTGTACGCCGGCCACGCCGCGCTGAACCCGGCGTTCATGTCCGAGCTGTTCCCGACGAAGGTGCGTGCCGTGGGCATCGGCTCCTGGTACAACCTCACCGTCGCGACGTTCGGCGGCACCGCGGGCCTCGTGATGACCTGGCTCGGCGGCGAGGGGCTCGGTCAGCTCTTCTTCTGGTACGTCGCGATCGCCGGGGCGCTCGCCTTCCTCGTCGTCGCTTTCGTCATGCCCGAGACCCGGGGCGTCCCCCTCGACTAGCCCCCTCAGTGGCGCACGCAGCGCCGGACGATCGAAACGGAGCCAACCATGCAGAGCACGCGAGCGCAGGCCGTGGCCGATGCGCAGCACAGCATCGAGAGCGGCGAGCTCGAGCACATCCTGAAGCGCCGCATCGCCCACCGGACGCAGAGTCAGGCGCCGGGCAACCGGGCCGCCCAGCAGCGGTACTTCCTCGAGGACGTGGGCCCCGAACTCACCGAGCTGGGCTTCGTCGCGATGGTGCTCGAGAACGTGGTCTCCGCGGACCATCCGCTCTTCGTCGCTCGCAGGATCGAGGACGAGTCGTTGCCGACGCTGCTGCTGTACGGGCACTCCGACGTGCAGTTCGCCCACGAGGCCAATTGGAGCGAGGGGCTGCACCCGTGGGAGCTGACCCGCGCCGGTGAGCGGCTCTACGGGCGCGGCACCGCCGACAACAAGGGCCAGCACACGGTGAACCTCCTCGCCCTGCGCTCGGTGCTGCGGAGCCGACCCGTGCTCGGGTACAACGTGACGGTCCTGCTCGAATCGGGGGAGGAGACCGGTTCCATCGGGCTCGAGGAGACGGTGGCCGCGAACCGCGAGTTGCTGGCGGCGGACCTGTTCATCGGATCCGACGGGCCGCGCTATACGCGCACGGACCCGACGGTCTTCCTCGGCTCGCGCGGCTGCGCGGCGTTCGTGCTCGAGTGCGACCTGCGCGAAGAGGACGCGCACTCCGGCAACTGGGGCGGGCGGCTGCGGAATCCCGCGACGATGATCGCGGCGGCCATCTCCGCCCTCGTCGACGGGCGCGGCGTCATCCAGGTGCCGGAACTGCTGCCCGCGGGGGAGATCCCCGCCGCCGTGCGCGAGGCGATCGCCGCGCTGCCGCCGAGCCAGGCGCTCGCCGATCCGGGCTGGGGCGCACCCGGATTGACGCCGGACGAGCGGGTGTTCGCCTGGAATACGCTCGAGGTGATCGCGTTGGACGCCGGCCAGCCCGCGGCGCCTGTGAGCTCGATCCCAGGAGCGGCGTGGGCGCATCTGCATCTCCGCTACGTCACCGGCACCGACGTCGGGCGCGCGTTCCAGGCCATGCGGGCGAGGCTCGACGAGCTCGGGCTCGCGGACGTCAAGATCCTCGCGGGCAGCGACGTTCCGGCCTCCCGCCTTTCGCCCGACGCACCCGTCGTGCGCACCGTCGTGGAGTCCGTCGCGCGGACCACCGGGCGCACCCCCGCGGTACTGCCGAACATCGGCGGCACCATCCCGAACGCCGTGTTCGCCGAGACCCTCGGCCTGCCGACGCTCTGGATCCCGCACTCGTACCCGGACTCCGCGCAGCACGCGCCGGACGAGCACGCGCTGCTCCCTGTCCTGCAGGAGGGGCTCGCGATCATCGCCGGCGTGCTGTGGGACATCGCCGAGTCGCCGGAGAGCTGGATGCCCCGAGGCGGCGGGGGCGTGGATGACTCGTCGCTTCGCCGAATCGCCTGAACCGCGCGTCGGAGCACCTGAACCGCGTCGGATCGCCCGATGCGTTCAGGCGGCGCCGCGCACCATGTACTTCTGCGGCTCGGCGAGGCCGGTGAAGCCGTACTGCTCGTAGAGGCCGTGCGCGTCGGCGGTCGCGAGCAGCGTGCGCCGGAGGCCGAGCGCATCGAGGTCGGCGACCACCCCCGACATGAGGAGCTTGCCGATCCCGGTGCCCCGGGCCTCCGGGCTGACGAAGACGTCGCAGAGCCAGGCGAAGGTCGCGCCGTCCGTCACGACTCGGGCGTAGGCGAGCTGCGTGCCGTCCGCCTCGTCGTAGACGCCGTAGTTGCGCGATGCGTCGATCGCGGCGTCCTGCTTCTCCCGGCTGCGGCCCTTCGCCCAGTAGGAGAGCTCGCTGAGCCAGCGGTGCACGAGCTCGCGATCGAGGCGGTCGGTGGCGTTCGAGAAGACGTAGCTGGTCACGGGTCCAGCGTAAGGTGGTGGCTCCGCCGTTTCGCCGAACAGAGGAGCCCGGGTGCCCACGCCGCAGCAGATCGTCGACTTCACGGAGCCGCCGGCTCCCGAGGGGCGGTCCCCGTTCGTACGGCCGCAGCGCGTCGCGCCCGTCGAGGTCGTCGCATACGACGAGCGCTGGCCGGCGGTCGCGGCGGAGCTCGACGCGCGCATCCGCCGGGCGCTCGGCGCGCGGGCGATCCAGCTCGATCATGTCGGCTCCACCTCGGTGCCGGGGTTGCCGGCGAAGCCCGTCATCGACTTCGACCTCACCGTCGCCGACCCCGACCGCGAGGAGGCGTGGCTGCCGCAGCTCGAGGCCGCCGGGTTCGAGCTCACGGTGCGGGAGCCGTGGTGGCACGGCCATCGCTGCCTGTCCCTGGACTCGCCGCGCGCGAACCTGCACGTCTTCGGCCCCACGAGCCCCGAGCTGTACAAGCACCGGATCTTCCGCGACTGGTTGCGCGGCGACGCCGAGGACCGCGCTCGCTACGCCGAGGTGAAGTTCAGGGCGGCGCTGGCCGCGACGGAGGCGGGGGAGACGATCATGCAGTACAACGCCCGCAAGGCCGAGGTGATTCAGGAGATCTACCAGCGCGCCTTCCGAGCCGCCGGCCTGCTCGACTGAGCCTCGCCCGAGTCGCCGTCAGCGGTCGCCGGCGTTCGCCTGCGCGATCGCCGCGTCGACGAGGAGATCGAGGCTCCGACGCGCGGCAGCTCGGGCGGCGGCGTTGGCGGGATGCTCCGCCAGCCACAGGACCGCGTCGTTCATCGCCCCCGACAGCATCGCAGTGAGTGGGTCCAGCAGTGAACCCGTGATGCCGGCCGCCGCGAGCGCATCGCGAAGGTGCACGACCGAATGCTCGGCGTCGAGCCGGCGCCATTCGGCCCAGCCGATCACGGCGGGCGCGTCGACCAGCAGCGTGCGCACCGCTGCGGCATCGGTCACGGCATCGAGGAAGGCGAGGCAGCCCGCACGCAATTGCGCTGCGGCATCCGGTCCCGCCTGATCGGCGGACGCGACGACGGCGGAGGCGACCCGCTCCTGCAGGCGCGCGACCACCGCGGTGAAGAGCCCGCGCTTGCTGCCGTAGTGGTGGTAGACGGCGCCGCGCGTGACGCCGGCGGCGGCGGCGACGTCCTCGAGGGCGACGGCGGCGAAGCCGGACTCGGCGAACAGCACGGTCGCGGTCTCGACGATCGAGCGGGCCGTGCGGGCGGCGTCTTCGGCGGAGGCGCGAGGCATGGGGCTTCCCTTACGTACGTTGTGTATGTAAAACTGGAGTTAAACATTCTTAGTGTACGTAAAGGAGTGCGCCATGACCGTCACGAGCTGCTATCCGGTGCTGATGAGCGACGACGTCGTCGCCGCCGCCCGCTTCTACCGGGAGGAACTCGGCTTCGAGGTGACGTTCGAGAGCGACTGGTACGTGAGCCTCCGGCTCGGTGCGTGGGAGCTCGCGGTGCTCGACCGCACGCACGAGACGATCCCCGCCGGCTTCGGCGCGGCCGCCGCCGGGGTGCTGCTGAATCTGGAGGTCGACGACGTGGACGCCGTGCACGCCCGGCTCGTGGGGGAACGCGGCCTCGAACCGGTGCTCGCGCTCCGCGACGAGGAATTCGGCCAGCGGCACTTCATCGTCGCCGCCCCGGACGGCGTGCTGCTCGACGTCATCCAGCCGATCCCGCCGAGCGAGGAGTTCCTCGCGGCCTACGCCGCGGGCGCCGAGGGCTGAGCCGCGCGGCGCGCTCAGCCCGCCTGCTGCTCCCGGCGCACCATCTCGCCGATCCAGATCGGCGCGTAGGGCGAGGTGCAGTTCGGCGGGGTGGGGTAGTCCTTCAGCACCTCGAGGCGTTCGCCGATGTCGAGCGCCCGCGCCCGCAGCTCGGGGCGGCGGATGCCGATCGTGGCGAGGCAGGTGTTCATCTCCCACTGCAGGCGGTCCGGGGCATCCCGCATCTCCGCCTCGATCGTGTCGAGGAGGGCGGGAAGGTCGAGCACCTCTGGCCGCTTCGCCACGGCGTCGGAGGTGAGCGCCCAGCCCGCGCTCGCCACGATCGGGTCGGCGTCGGCGAGCCAGGCCTTCCGCAGCTCCTCGGCGTGCGGCCCCTTCTTCACGACGTAGTTCACGAGCCAGTCGTGCACCTTCGCCGCCCGGGCCTCGCGCAGCATCTCGTCGAGTTCGGCCGGCGTGAAGGCGCGTGGCTTCGAGATCAGGATGGCGACCAGGCGGGCGGCGGTGTCGCCGGTGGCCCAGAGTCGGAGCGCGAGCTCGTGGTCGGACTTCAGGCGCTTGGCCACGCCGCGGAGCTTCGTGAGGTTCACGCCGTGGTCGTCGCCGTGCCGGGCGTTCACCTCGCGCATGCGCGGATCCTCGAGTACCGCCAGTTCGGCGAGCACCTCGTCGACGGTGGAATCGGTCATCGGAGCCCTCCGTTCGTTCGCGACCAGCCTAGGCGCGGGAGGTGCGGCTGCATCCTGCACCAATGCACGAACGCCCGCCGGTCGGGGCGGGCGTTCGGTGGTGCTGGCGGAGGATGGGGGATTCGGGCTTCCCGGTGGTGCGTGCGTCACCAATGCACGAACGCCCGCCGGTCGGGGCGGGCGTTCGGTGGTGCTGGCGGAGGATGGGGGATTCGAACCCCCGAGGGCTTTCACCCAACACGCTTTCCAAGCGTGCGCCATAGGCCACTAGGCGAATCCTCCAAAGACCCCTCACGCACCCGCCAGAGCCCGGTTACCCTTGCTGCGTTTCCGCCCTGGGGGAGTTGGCCTGGATGGCGCCACGTGAGGAGCCTCGGACAGTCTACCCGAGCGAACGGCTCCCGATGAACGCGGGCTCTCAGCCTCGCGCAATAGGCTGGGTTCGTGGCGCACAGCATCTACATCTGCTCCGCCGAGGGGAACACGGGCAAGTCGACCGTCGCGCTCGGGACCCTCGACACACTCATCCACCGGGCGACCCGGGTCGGCGTGTTCCGTCCGGTCGCGCGTTCGACCGCGGAACGCGACTACGTGCTCGAGCTGCTGCTCGGCCACGACGGCGTCGTCGACCTCGCGTACGAAGACGCGATCGGCGTCGGCTACGACGACGTCCACGCCGACCCCGACGGCGCGCTCGCGACGATCGTGCAGCGCTTCAAGGCCATCGAGGCGCGCTGCGACACCGTCGTCATCCTCGGCTCCGACTACACCGACGTCGCGAGCCCGACGGAGCTCGCCTTCAACGCCCGCATCGCCGCGAATCTCGGCGCGCCGGTGCTGCTCGTGCTCGGCGGCCGCGCCGGGCTCCAGGGCGCCGACCGCATCGGGCACGCCGACCACGCCGTGGGCGATGAGGCGCGCACGGCGCCCGAGCTCGCGCAGCTCGCCGAGCTCGCGGTCGAGGAGCTCGAGCGGGAGCACGCGAGCCTCCTCGGCATCGTCGTGAACCGCGCCGACCCCGGCGAGCTCGACGCCATCGTCGCCGAGGTGCGCACCGCCGTGCAGCGCGGTCCGGGTCGGCACGGCCGGCCCGCGGCATCCGTCGCCGGCGAGGCGCCGACCGCGGTCTGGGCGATCCCCGAGGACCGCTACCTCGTCGCGCCCTCGATGCGCACCGTGATGGAGGCGGTCGGCGGCGAGCTCTACGTCGGCGATCCCGACCTGCTCGACCGCGAGGCGCTCGGCGTCGTCATCGCCGCGATGTCGATGGAGAATGTGCTCAACTGGCTCACCGAGGGCGCGGTCGTGATCGTGCCGGGCGACCGCAGCGAGGTACTGCTCGGCGTGCTCACCGCGCACTCCAGCCAGGCGTTCCCGTCGATCTCCGGCATCGTGCTGAACGGCGGCTTCCCGCTCTCGGAACAGGTCGAACGCCTCGTGCAGGGCCTGAAGGCCGGCCTGCCCATCATCCGCACGCCGATGTCGAGCTACGAGACGGCCCTCGCGATCACGCGCACCCGCGGCCGCCTCGCCGCCGAGTCGCAGCGCAAGCGCGACACCGCGCTCGCGCTGTTCGAGAAGCACATCGACGCCGAAGCCCTGCTCGAGCTCCTCGACGTCGCCCGCACCGACGTCGTCACCCCGCTCATGTTCGAGTACGGGCTGCTCGAACGGGCTCGCCGGGCGAAGAAGCACATCGTGCTGCCCGAGGGCTACGACGACCGCATCCTCCGCGCCGCCGCGACCCTCCTCGCGCGCGAGGTCGCGGAGCTCACGATCCTCGGCGAGGAGATCGAGATCCGCTCGCGGGCGATCGGGCTCGGCCTCGACATCTCCCGGGCGGCGGTGCTCTCGAACCACGACTTCGTCTACGTCACCCGCTTCGCGGAGGAGTACCAGCGCCGTCGCGCGCACAAGGGCGTCACGCTCGAGCAGGCGCGGGAGCGGGTGCAGGACGTCTCGTACTTCGGCACGATGATGGTCGAGCTCGGCATGGCCGACGGCATGGTGTCCGGCGCGGCGCACACGACGGCGCACACCATCCGGCCGTCCTTCGAGATCGTGAAGACGCGGCCGAACGTCGACATCGTGTCGAGCGTGTTCCTGATGGCGCTCGCCGACCGGGTGCTCGTCTACGGCGACTGCGCCATCGTGCCCGATCCGACGGCGGCCCAGCTCGCCGACATCGCGATCTCCTCGGCGCGCACGGCCGAGCAGTTCGGCATCGAGCCGCGGGTGGCGATGCTCTCGTACTCGACAGGCGGCTCGGGCGAAGGCGCCGACGTCGACAAGGTGCGCAAGGCCACCGAACTCGTGCGGTTGCGGGAGCCCGCGCTCGCCGTGGAGGGGCCCATCCAGTACGACGCGGCGGTCGATGCGGCGGTCGCGCGCACCAAGCTGCCCGAATCGGAGGTGGCCGGGCGGGCCACGGTCTTCGTGTTCCCCGACCTCAACACCGGCAACAACACCTACAAGGCGGTGCAGCGCTCGGCCGGCGCCGTCGCGATCGGCCCGGTGCTGCAGGGGCTCAACAAGCCGGTCAACGACCTCTCCCGCGGCGCCACGGTGCAGGACATCGTGAACACCGTGGCGATCACCGCGATCCAGGCGGCCGAGGGCGACGTGCGATGAGCGTCGTGCTCGTCTGCAACTCCGGTTCGTCCTCCTTCAAGTACCAGCTCATCGACGTCGCCCGCTCGGAGACGCTCGCGAGCGGCATCGTGGAGCGCATCGGGGCCGGCGTCGGACACGCCCAGCACCGGCACGGGGGCCCGGAGAACACGAGCCACGGCTCGAACTGGGACGGTGCGTTCGAGGTGCCGGACCACTTCGCGGCCTTCGCGGTGATGCTCGAGGGCTTCGCCGCGCACGGGCCGTCGCTCGAGGAGTTCCCGCCCGTCGCGATCGGGCACCGTGTGGTGCAGGGCGGGGCGCGCTTCTTCGAGCCGACCGTCATCACCGAGCTCGTGAAGATCAACATCGACGAGCTGTCGTCGCTCGCGCCGCTGCACAACCCGGCGAACCTCGCAGGCATCGAGGCGGCGCAGCGGGCCTTCCCGGACGTGCCGCACGTCGCGGTGTTCGATACCGCGTTCCACCAGACCATGCCGCCGGCCGCCTACAGCTACGCGATCGACCGCGAGGTGGCGGCCAAGTACCGCATCCGCCGCTACGGCTTCCACGGCACCTCGCACCGCTTCGTCTCGCGCGCGACCGCCGAGTTCCTCGGCCGGCCGCTCGAGGAGCTGCGCACCATCGTGCTGCATCTCGGCAACGGGGCCTCGGCCTGCGCCGTCTCGGGCGGACGCTCGGTCGAGACGAGCATGGGGATGACGCCGCTGGAGGGGCTCGTCATGGGCACGCGCTCGGGCGACCTCGATCCGGCGGTGCTGCTGCACCTGCAGCGGCGCGCCGGCTACTCGGTGGCCGAGGTCGACGAGCTGCTGAACCAGCGCAGCGGGGTGCTCGGCCTCGGCGGGCACGCCGACATGCGCGACCTCGTCGCCGCGGCCGAGGGCGGCGAGCAGGCGGCGGCGCTCGCGCTCGAGGTCTACGCGCACCGGGTGCGTTCCTACGTCGGGGCGTACGCCGCCCAGCTCGGCCGGGTCGACGCGATCGTCTTCACCGCCGGGGTCGGCGAGAACGCCGCACTCGTGCGGGAGTGGTGCCTCGCGGGGCTCGAGGGCTTCGGCGTCATCGTCGATCCCGGCCGCAACCGGGCTGCGGGGCGCGGTGCACGTCGCATCTCTGCCGACGATTCCCGCGTCGAGGTGCTCGTGGTGCCGACGAACGAGGAGCTCGAGATCGCCAGGCAGACGGCCGAGGTGGTCGCGCCAGGCCGCATCGGCTGAGCCTGCGCTGGTCCCGCGCCGGTCCAGCCGGTTCCGCGCCGGTCCAGCCGGTTCCGCGTTTGCGTCCCGAGTTCCACAAGAACCATTGCGCAACACTTCTTGTGGAACTAGGCTGCCGATATGAGTGATGAGAGCGCGGGCCGCGAACCGAGCCGCATCGAACTGCGCGACCTCGGCCGAATGCGGGCGCTCGCGAACCCCGTGCGCATGCAGGTGCTCGGGATGCTGCGACTCGACGGCCCCGCGACCGTGGGCGCGCTGGCCGAGCGTCTCGGCGAGGCGCCGGGCTCGGTGAGCTACCACCTGCAGACCCTCGCCAAGCACGGCTTCGTCGAGGAGGCGCCGGAACTCGCCCGCGACCGCCGGGAGCGGTGGTGGCGCGCCGCCCACGACTACACCAGCTGGAACCCGCTCGCCTTCCGCGACGACCCGGCGACGCGGGCCGGCCTCGACGAGTTCCGTCGCCAGGTGCTCGACGGCTATCACCGGGAGCTGCTCGACGCGCTCGCGGCCGAGCCGGGGCTCGAGACGGATTGGGTCGAGGCATCCGAGTCGGCCGACGCCGCCGCCCACCTCACCGCGCCGGAGCTCGCCGAGCTCTCGGCGGAGCTCGCCGCCGTGCGCGACCGCTGGTTCCGCCGCGGTCGCGAGCGCCGCGACGGAACCCGGCCCGTGCGCATCATCACCCACACCTTCGTGCGGAGCGAGCCGTGAGCGGGCCGGACCCGGCCGCGCTCGATGCGGTGGTCGACGCGCCCTCGCGGAGGCGACGAGCCCCGCTCTTCGCGACCTTCGCGGCCGCGCTCTTCTCGCTCGGCGGCAACGCGATCGCACTCGTCGCGATCCCGATCATCGCGCTGCAGCAGACCGGTTCTCCGCTCGCGGCCGGCGTCGTGGGCGTCTTCGCCACGGTGCCGCTCGTCATCGGCGGCGCATTCGGCGGTGTGCTCGTCGACCGTTTCGGCTACCGCGCGTCGAGCATCGTTGCCGATCTCGCGAGCGCCGTCACCGTGCTCGCCCTGCCGATCCTCCACGCGACGGTCGGCCTCGAATTCGGGGTGATGCTCGCGCTCGTCTTCCTCGGCGGGCTGCTCGACCCGCCCGGCGACACCGCGAAGACCGCGCTCACGCCGGATCTCGCCGCCCTCGCCGGGATGCCGATCGCGCGCGCCGCCGGCATCCAATCTGCCGTCCAGCGCACGGCGACGATGCTCGGCGCGGCCACCGCCGGTGCGCTCATCGCGTTCCTCGGGCCGATGCCGGCGCTGCTCGTCGACGCCGCCGGGTTCGTGATCTCGGCGGCGCTCGTGCTGCTGTTCGTGCCGCGGCGGCTGCGAGCGGGGGCCGGCGCGGCGGGGGAGTCGGGCGAGGCGAGTTCGGCCACCGAGGAGGACGGCACCGGCAGCCGCGGCTTCGTCGCCGGTCTGCGCTTCGTCGTGCGGTCGCCGCTGCTGCGCGCGATCGTGCTGCTCGTGACGCTGACGAACGCGATCGACGCGGCCGGGATGATGGTGCTGAAGCCGCTCTACGCGACGGAGGTGCTCGGCGATCCGGCGCTGCTCGGCTTCATGGTGGGCTGCTTCGCGGGCGGCGCGCTCCTCGGCTCGACGGTGTTCGCCGCGGTCGGCCATCGTTGGTCGGGGCGAGCGCTGTTCGCCGCCTGCTTCATGCTCGCCGGCACCGTGCCGTATGCGGCGATGGCGCTCGGCGCCCCCGCGCCGGTGCTCCTGCCCGTGCTCGCCGTCTCGGGCTTCGCCGCGGGCGCGATCAACCCGATGATCGCCACGGCGATGTACGGCCTGATCCCCGACGGCATGCGGGCGCGCGTCTTCGGCGTCACCACGGCGGGCGTCACCGCGACGATGCCGCTCGGCGCGTTCCTCGGCGGACTCGCCGCCGAGCAGCTGGGCGTCGTCGGCACGATGGCGGGCTGCGCCGCGCTCTACCTCGTGCTCGCGTCGAGCCCGCTCTACCTGCGGGCCTTCGGCGGGCTGCGCGCGGCGAACGCCCGAGCGGCGGCGGGCGACGCCTGAGCCCTCACGTGACCGTGCACGTGCCCGTGCCGATCAGCGCGGGCAGGCTCGCCGTGACGAGCCGCTGCGCGGAGGTCCAACCGGAGCGCTGCATCGAGACCGAGAGGTAGCCGGTGCCGCCCAGGGCGGCGTTCAGCAGGCCGCCCGTGTACGTCGTCGTGTACGAGCCGCCGCTCGGTCCGGTCGTGGTGAGCGTGCTGCCGAGCAGCACGACCTCGAGCAGCAGGGGGTTCGTCCCGGCCTTGTAGACGGCCTCGCCGATCGCGTATCCGGCGGGCAGCTGCCAGGTGATCGAGATGCGCGCGGAGCCCAGCACGTTCGAGGAGGTGCAGGCGGTCGCGAGGGCCGTCGGGGCCGGGATCGTCGCCGCCGTGACGGTGCCGATGCCGGCCTCGGCGTCGCTCCAGGCGGCCTCGGTCGGCCGCGCGGGGAAGGCCAGCAGCGCGAGCACGGCCACGGCGGCGAGTCCCACCGCCGCCCGGGACCGCGCCGCGCCGAGCCGGGTCACGACGGCCGCCCTCGTCGTCGACGCGCCTGCGCGCCGAGGAGGCTGAGCGCCGCCCCGAGCGCGAGGAGCCCGGCCGCCAGCAGCAGCCGGAGCTCGGGCGCGGCCCCGCTCGCCGCCAGCCCGCTCCCCGGGCTCGCCGCTCCGGGCCCGCCGTCGCTCCCGGTATCGAGCAGCTCCCCGAAGCCGTCCGCCTGCACCCGCCACTCGGCGCGGGCGCCCGCCACGGCGTCCTGCTCCGGCATCCGCACGTCGAAGCGAAGCCAGCCGCCCGGGTGACCCGGGACCTCGCCGAGGGCGAGACCGGTGAACGAGGCGTCGAGCCGGCGCTCGGACACGAGCTCGCGGCCGGGCGCGCAGCTGCCGTCGACGGGGGCGCCGTCGCAGGCGAGCACCCGCAGCAGCAGGGGCGTCGGCTGCGGCACCGCGACGTCGAGCCGGAGCTCGATCGTGCCGGTGGCGCGCGCGACCGTGGACGCGCCGAGGAGCAGCGTGGCGGACTGCCCGGGGGCGATCCGCGCGAGGGCGAGCGGATCGCCGATGATCGCGAGCCGAAGGAACTCGCCCTGCACCACCCGCTCGACCGGCGCCGCCTGCGCGGGCGCGCCGCCGAGCGCCGTGGCGGACGCGACCGCGAGCGCGGCGACGGCGCCGAGGGCCCCGATCCGTGCACGCGGGACCGAAGCCTCGGAACCTGGCGCGCCGGTGCGTCGTCGCGGTGGCCGGGGCGCCCGGGGGCCGCGCGGCCAGAACGCCCAGAGCACGAGTGCGGTGAGCCCGAGCGTGAGCCCGCCGAGCGCGACCGGCTGCTGGAGCGCCGTGATGACGCCCGCGACGCCCGGCACCGACCACAGCACGATCCGCACGGTGGCGACGTCGTACGGCGATGGATCGTCGACCGGATTCGCGTCGCCCCGCAGCGTGAGCGCCCGCCGCTCGCCGTCGCCGCTCGGCGAGGCGTCGATGCCGACGACGCGGTGCGTGACGGGCAGCCGGCCGTCGCGCTCGACGGTGACGACGTCGCCGAGCCGCACCTCGGCGACCGGGATCTCACGGACGAGCGCGGCCGAGCCGGCCGGAATCGTCGGGCTCATCGAGCCGGTCGCGAAGAGCATGATCGTGACGTTGAACGCGAGCGCGGCGACCACGAGGGCGATGCAGACCGCCCCCGCCGCGGCGAGCAGGAACAGCACCGCATCGCCCGCCGCGCGCCCGACCCGCCCGGCGCTCACGTCGTCCCCGTCATTCCTGCCCCCGTCCCCCGTCGAGGTCTGCGATTCACTGGTTCGAGGTGGCCGTGACCGTCCACTTCAATGTGCCGCTCTGCCCCTGGATCGTGCTCGGTGCGGTCGGTTTCATCCGCACCTGGAAGCAGAACCGCACGACGTTGCCCGCGGCCTTGGTGATCGCCGCGGACTTGCCGGCCGGCACGGCCGCCGTCGTGTCGGTGAAGGTGGCGTCGGTGTAGATCGTGGAGTCGCTGCACGCCGTGCCGGTGCCGGCCAGTACCGCGACCTTGTAGTCGAGCTGCGCCGTGAGCGTGCCTGCGCCGCCGGCCGCGATCGCCGTCAGCACGGCCTGGCCGTCGACGGTCGTCGCGGCGGTCGTCCGGACGTCGAGCCCGGCGGTCGCGGTCGCCGACGGCGAGAGCCCGGCGACGGCGAAGGTCAGCGTCGCCGGCGCGGCGTCGCTCGTCTGGGCGTAGCTCGACGACGCGGTGTCCTTCGCCTCGGAGACGAAGACGCTCGCGCTGAACCCGCCGGTGCCGACCTCGGCGTCGTTCCACGCGGCCAGGGTCGCGGTGGCGCCGACGCCGAGCACGAGCCCGGAGGCGAGGATGGCGAGGAGCCGACGGCGGGCGACGCCGTGCGGCCCGCGCCGGTTGCGGTGCCGCGGCACGATCGGCCTACGGGATCGGGGCCGCTGAGGTGCCGAGGAACTCCCACGTGATCGAGCCCGTCTGCGACTGGCCGAGCGCGCTGCTCGCGGTGACCGCGATGCAGTAGTTGCGCTGTTCGGTCAGCGAGGCGAGCGTGCCGATCGCGGCGGGCGTCGTCAGCGTGGGCGGGGTCGCGTTCGGCACGACCGAGGTGCCCGCCGCGAACGCCGTGGCGTCGCAGTCGGTTCCCGAGCCGACGTCGACGATGCCGTAGCTGACATTGGGTGCGATGGTCCCGGTGCCGCTCGAGGTGAGTGTGAGGTCGGCGCCGTAGTTCGATCCCGTGCCGAGCTTCAGCGAGAACAGGTGGTACACCGTCGCGTTCGGCGTCAGACGGTCGGCCCCGACGGCGAAGGTGAGTGCCGCGCCGGGCGCGGTCGGATGTTCGCTGAACGCGGTCCCGTCCGGACTTCCGACGAGTGAGAACGCTCCGGAGCCGAAGGCGCCGCTCGCGAACTCCCGATCCGTCCACGCGGCGAGCGTGATCGCCGCGCCGACGCCGAGCACCAGCCCTCCGGCCAGTATCGCCATGATCTTCCGGCGCCCCCGCGCCCCGTCCGCGCCGTCCGGCGGCTGCTCGGGCCCCCCAGCCCGAGCCGCCGCCGGAGCGGTCGCAACAGTGTCCTGATGCATGTTTCCCCCGATGTGCCGCATTCGCGACGGTTTCCCTTGCGCCGAAACGTACTCCTTCGCCAGTCGGACTGGTGTCCCCCTTTCGGAGGCCACGCGGTCCCGGGGTGGACGCCTCGCGCGGGGGTGCGCGTGGACGCGTGCGGAGGCGTGCGCGCGCCCGCGCGAGGGCGCCCGCGCGCGTGGAGATGAGCGATGCTCACCCCAATTCGGGGGGATGCCGAGGATTTTTCAGACAAGTCTTGAATCCGACTCAGCTCCTGTGGCAGCGTGTGCGCCATCGACCGCAGCGATCGACACGCTGGGTCGGAAGGCGACGAAGCCGAGGGGAACGGCTTCGCCCACGGGGGAGGGAAAATGTCGCGTCCGCGTACACGCATGTCCGGGTTCGGGAAGCTTCGACGGGGGGATGCCTCGTCAAGATCTGGGCGGGCGGGGGTGGTGCGCGGACTTGCCGCCGGCACCGTGGCCCTGCTCGTCGTCGGGGGCGGTGGCGCACTCGGTGCGCAGGCCGCGCCGGAGGATCCGTCCCAAGCCCTCGGCCAGTTCCTGGGAGCCGATCTGCTGCAACTGCAGGCGGCGGACCTGGCCTACGCCTACGCCTCCGATCCGGGCGGCCCGCCGAGTGAGGCCGACCCGTTCGATCTCGCGGTGCTGCAAGCCCTGGGGCTGCAGCTCGACCTCATCGGCAACGGGCTCGTGCAGGTGCCGCTGCTGACCGACGGCACGGGGCCCGGCCTGCTGAACCTCGGCGAGATCGGGGTCGTCAACAGCTACGCCGGCACCGCTTCCACGACCGACTCCGTCGCCGCGAGCGGCGCGGTCGCCGACGACGGCACGATCTCCGTGTCCGAGGACGCCGACCCCGCGGACTTCGGCAACGCGACGGTGAACCTGACCGATCTGCTCGACCAGCTCGGCGTCGCCGCCGTCACCGACGAGCTCATCGACGAGGCATCCCTGGAAGTCGGGGCTCTCGCCACCCGCGCCGCGAAGAACGGCGGCATCGGCATCACGAGCGACTACCGCGTCACCGACCTCGGCCTCGAGCTGTCGAGCCCCGCGGTCGCGGGCCTCGCGACCCAGCTGCGCGGCACGCTGAACACCGCGACCACCGAGCTCACCAGCGACCTCGAAGCGCTCGCCGGGCCGGGCGGTGCCGTGCAAGGCGTGGTCGACGCGATCGCCGACATCCAGCTCCTCGGGGTCGCGAACGTGAGTCTCGGCGACGCCACGATCGCCGTGACGCCGCCGAACCTGAGCCAGCTCGTGGACCAGCTCCTCGGCGGGCCCAACGCGATCCTGTACAGCGACGACGGGGCCGTCTCGGTGAACCTCACCGACGGCACGATCTCGGTCGACCTCGCCGAACTGGTCAACCCTGGCGGGCCGAATCTGAACGGGCTGCCCCCGAACACCAGCGTGCTCACGCCCGAGGTCATCGGGATGATCACCGACGGCGTCAATCAGGCCCTCGGCAAGCTCGTCGGTCACCTCACCGGCGGCCTCGACGCGCTGCTCGAATCGACCCAGATCTCGCTCAACGTCGGGCTCAGCGTCGTCGCCCTGCCCGCCCTCGGCGGCCTGCAGCTCGTGAACGCGCCGATCATCATCAACGGCACGCTCACGCAGTTCCTGAACGGCACCGCCACCGCCGACCTGTCCCAGCTGCAGCTGCTGCCGGGCGTGCCCACCTGCCTCGGCGTCGAGGTCGGCGGGATCTGCACGGGCGTCGACATCAACACGCTGCTCGCCTCGGTGCTCACCACCGTGACGAACACGATCGTGCCGACCATCCTCGCCGGGGTCGTCGCCCCGATCCAGACGCTGCTCACCAGCACGAGCGGGGAGATCACGACGGCGCTCGACGGGGTCGTCGACGCGGTGCTCACGCTCCTCGAGCCCGCCCTCGACGGGCTGCTCGCGAACCTCGTCGTCATCCGCATCAACGAACAACCCACCGAGGCCCCGCTGAACGAATCCGGCGGCGACCTCGGGCCGGGCTCGTTCACCGTGCGAGCGCTCAGCGTCACGCTGCTGCCGAACGTCGCGGACTCGGATCTCGCCAAGCTCGACCTCGCCTCCTCGACCGTGCTGGCCGCGGCCCTGCCGCCGGTCATCACGACCCTCTCGCCGAACCAGGGGCCAGAGGGCGGCGGCACGCTCGTGACGATCACGGGCACCGACCTCGCCGATGCCAGCCAGATCACCGTGGACGGCGCATCCGTGCCCTTCACGCAGCTGAGCGGCACCCAGGTGACGTTCACCACCGCGGCGCACGCGCCCGGTCCGGTGAACGTGACGATCACGACGCCGGGCGGCACGAGCAATGCACTGCCGTTCACGTTCATCCCGGCGCCGGAGATCACCTCCCTCGCACCGGATTCCGGCCCCACCGCGGGCGGTACGCCCGTGACGATCACGGGCACCGACCTCGGCGGCGCCACTGACGTCTCGGTGGACGGGACGTCCGTCGCCTTCAGCCAGGTCAGCGGCACCGAGGTGACGTTCACGACCGCACCGCACGCCGCGGGACCGGTCGACGTGACGATCACGACGCCGGGCGGCACGAGCGCCCCGATGACGTTCACCTACGTGCCGGCACCGACGATCACCTCGCTCGCGCCGAACCAGGGCCCGACCGCCGGCGGCACGCCCGTCACGATCACGGGCACCGACCTCGGGGATGCCAGTGAGGTGTCGGTGGACGGGGCATCCGTCGCCTTCACCCAGGTGAGCGGCACGCAGGTGACGTTCACGACCGCGCCGCACGCCGCGGGACCGGTCGACGTGACGATCACGACGCCGGGCGGCACGAGCGCCCCGATGACGTTTACCTACGTCCCGGCGCCCGTGATCACGACGCTGACCCCGGACGAGGGGCCGGCTTCCGGCGGCACGCCGGTCACGATCGATGGCACGGATCTCGCGGGTGCGACCGCGGTCACGGTCGACGGCGCGACGGTGCCCTTCACCCAGGTGAGCGGCACGCAGCTGAGCTTCACGACGCCGCCGCACGCGGCCGGACCGGTCGACGTGACCGTCACGACCCCGGGCGGCACGAGCGGCCCGCTCACCTTCACCTACCTGCCCGCGCCGCTCCTCACCGAGCTCGACCCGGACGCCGGGCCGACCGCGGGCGGTACGCCCGTGACGATCACGGGCAGTGACCTCGGGGATGCCAGTGAGGTGACGGTCGACGGGGTGCCGGTGGCGTTCACCGGCGTCACATCGAGCGAGATCACGATCGTGACCCCGCCGCACGCCGCCGGGCCGGTCGACGTCGTCGTGACGACTCCGACGGGCGTCAGCAACCCGCTCACGTTCACCTACTACGACGTGCCCGTGATCGCCTCGCTCACGCCCTCCGCCGGGCCGACGTCGGGGCTCACGCTCGTCACGGTCGACGGCACGAACCTCGCCGGTGCGACAGGGCTCACGGTGGACGGGGCCTCGGTGCCGTTCACCCAGGTGAGCGGGACGCAGCTCACCTTCCTCACCCCGGCGCACGCCGCGGGCCAGGTCGACGTGATCGTGACGACGCCGGGCGGGGCGAGCAACGCGATGCCCTTCACGTACGTGCCGGCGCCGGTGCTCACCGCGCTCGACCCCGACGAGGGGCCGACGGCCGGCGGCACGGTGGTGACGATCACGGGCACGGACCTCGCGGGTACCACGGAGGTGACGGTCGACGGCGCGTCGCTGCCCTTCTCGCAGGTGAGCGGCACCGAGGTGTCCTTCACGACCGAGCCGCACGCGGCCGGCACCGTGAACGTCGTCGTCACCACCACCGGCGGGCCGAGCAACGCGCTGCCGTTCACCTTCGTCCCGGCGCCGGCGATCACCTCGCTGGCCCCGGACGAGGGGCCGACGGCGGGCGGCACGCTCGTGACGATCACGGGCACCGCGCTCGCCGGCGCCACCGAGGTCTCGGTCGACGGCGCCTCGCTCGCCTTCACCCAGCTGAGCGGCACGCAGGTGACGTTCACCACGGCGGCGCACGCCGCCGGCCCGGTGGACGTGACCGTCACGACCGCGGGCGGTGAGAGCGCCCCGATGACGTTCACCTTCGTCCCGGCGCCCGCGATCACCTCGCTGGCTCCGGACGAGGGGCCGACGGCGGGCGGCACGCTCGTCACGATCACCGGCACGGACCTCGCGGGGGCGAGCGAAGTGTCGGTGGACGGGACGTCCGTGGACTTCACCCAGGTGAGCGGCACCGAGGTGACGTTCACGACCGAGCCGCACGCGGCCGGGACGGTGGACGTCACGATCACGACGGCGGGCGGGGAGAGCGACGGGATGCCGTTCACCTTCGTCCCGGCGCCGGCGATCACCTCGCTCGCGCCCGATCACGGCCCGACCACCGGCGGCACGCCCGTGACCATCACGGGCACCGACCTCGCGGGGGCGACCGAGGTCGCCGTCGACGGGGCATCCCTGCCCTTCACCCAGGTGAGCGGGACCGAGGTGACCTTCACGACGGCCGCGCACGCCGCCGGGCCCGCCGACGTCACGATCACGACGGCCGGCGGCGAGAGCGAAGCGATGACGTTCACCTTCGTCCCCCCGCTCGGCCTCGCCGCGCTCAGCCCCGACCACGGGCCGGAGACCGGCGGGACCACGGTGACGATCTCGGGGGCGGGCCTCGACTCCACGACCGGGGTCACGGTCGACGGCGAGTCGGTGCCGTTCACGATCGAGGACGACGGCACGGTGACGTTCGTCACCCCGCCGCACGCCCCCGGGCTGGTGGAGGTCGTGGTGACCAACCCGCTCGGCTCCGAGTCGCTGCCGTTCACCTACAACCCGGTCACGACGGTCGACGAGGTCGACCCGCCGACCGGGCCCGAGGCGGGCGGCACCGAGGTGACGATCACCGGCTCCTGCTTCACCGGAGCGACGGACGTGCGGTTCGGCGGGACCTCGGCCACGAGCTTCACCGTGGTGAGCGACACCGAGATCACGGCCGTGGTGCCCGCCGGCACCGGCGTCGTCGACGTGAGCGTCGTCGGCGTCGGGGACTGCGGCACCGGCACGCTGCCCGACGGCTACAGCTACCTGCCGCCGGTGAACGCGCTCGCGCTCATGCCCGACCGCGGCCCGGCGAGCGGCGGAACGGCCGTGCAGGTGACCGGAACGGGCCTCGGCGGCGCGACCGAGCTGCTGCTCGACGGCGAGTCGGTGCCGTTCACCCAGGTGAGCGACAGCCGGGTCGACTTCGTGACCCCGCCGCACGCCGTCGGTCCCGTCGAGGTGACGGTCACCGCGGCCGGCGGCACGAGCGAGCCGCTGACGTACACCTACACGCCGGCCGGCATCGACACGGTGACCCCGCCCGGCGGACCGTCGACCGGCGGCACCGAGGTGACGATCAGTGGGCAGTGCTTCACCGGCGCGACCGCCGTGAAGTTCGGCTCCAAGCCCGCGAGCTCGTTCCGGGTGGTCGACGACCGCACGATCGTCGCCGTCGCCCCGGCCGGAACCGGCGTCGTCGACGTCACCGTGGTCGGCAGCGCCGACTGCGGCACGGCGACGCTCGCGAAGGCCTACACGTACCGATCGGGCGCGATGGCCTCCACCGGGTTCGACGCCGCCCCCGCGGTGCTCGGCGGGGTGGCGGCGCTGATCGCCGGGTTCGGTGCGCTCCTGGTGGCGCTCCGAGGCAAGCGGCGCCGCGCCTAGCAGGAGCGGGATCGGGGGTCGGTGCCGCGGCGCCGGCCCCCGCTCTCATGCCCGGGCAGGGGCGCAAGGCCGTGCCGGTGTCGCTCAGCCGGCCAGCCGGGCGCAGTCGATGCAGAGGGTGGCCGTGGGCCGCGCCTCGAGGCGCGCGACCGCGATCGGCTTGCCGCAGTTCGTGCAGACGCCGTAGCTGCCGTCCGCAAGCCGGGCGAGGGCCCGGTCGACCTCGGCGAGCTCGACTTCCGCGTCGGCGAGCACGGCCGTCCGCTGCGACCACTCCTGCGTCATCGTCGGGCCCTCGGGGTCGTGCTCGTCGTCGGCCGACGCATCCGATCGCGCGCTGCGGACCTCGGCCATGCCCTCGCGATGCTCGGCGAGGCGGGCCTCGGCCTCGGTGCGCTCGGCCCGGAGCGCCTCCTCGATCTTCGCCAGCCGGGAGTCGCTGAAGTGCCTGGTCATCGTCGCCCCTCTCCGCCGGTCCGGCGATGGCATCCGGCGTCCTGGCATGGTACGCCCGCCGGATGCCTCGATGCGGGAGGCGTGTCGGCGGGGGTGGCTACGATTGTGTGGTGGTCACCGCCCTCTATCGCCGCTACCGGCCCGAGACCTTCGCCGAGATGATCGGCCAATCGCAGGTCACCGAGCCGTTGATGACCGCGCTGCGCACCGATCGCGTGAACCACGCCTACCTCTTCAGCGGCCCACGCGGCTGCGGCAAGACCACCTCGGCCCGTATCCTCGCCCGCTGCCTGAACTGCGCCGAGGGTCCCACCGACTCGCCGTGCGGGGTCTGCCCGAGCTGCGTCGAGCTCGCCCGTGGCGGCGGCGGTTCGCTCGATGTGGTCGAGATCGACGCGGCCAGCCACGGCGGCGTCGACGATGCGCGCGACCTGCGTGAGCGCGCCATCTTCGCCCCGGCGCGCGACCGCTTCAAGATCTTCATCATCGACGAGGCGCACATGGTGACCTCCGGCGGCTTCAACGCGCTGCTGAAGATCGTCGAAGAGCCGCCCGAGCACGTCAAGTTCGTCTTCGCGACCACCGAGCCCGAGAAGGTGCTCGGCACCATCCGCTCGCGCACTCACCACTACCCGTTCCGCCTCGTGCCGCCCGCGCCGATGCTCGAGTACGTGCAGCAGCTCTGCGCCGAAGAGGGCATCCAGGTCGAGCCCGGCGTGCTCGCCCTCGTCGTGCGGGCCGGCGGCGGTTCTCCGCGCGACACCCTGTCGCTCCTCGACCAGCTCATCGCCGGGTCTGAGGGCTCCACCATCGACTACGAGCGCGCCGTCGCGCTGCTGGGCTACACCCACGGCGCGTTGCTCGACGAGGTCATCGACGCGATCGGCGCCCGCGACTCCGCGGGGGCGTTCGCCGCCGCCGACCGCGTCGTGCAGACGGGGCAAGACCCGCGCCGTTTCGTCGAAGACCTGCTCGAGCGCCTGCGCGACCTCATCGTGGTCGCGGCGTCGTCGCCCGAGGCCGCCGCCGCGGTGCTCCGTGGGGTACCCGACGACGAGCTCGCGCGCATGGCCGTGCAGGCCCGTGCCTTCGGGCCGGCCGAGCTGTCGCGCGTCGCCGACCTCGTCAACCAGACGCTCACCGAGATGACCGGGGCCACCTCGCCCAGGCTGCACCTCGAGCTCATGCTCGCCCGCGTGCTCGTGCCGCCGGCCGCCGTGGGCGGCGCGCCTGTTGCCGCGTCTGCGCAAGCGGCCGCGCCCGCCGCAGCTCCTGCTACTGCTCCCGCCGCTGCTGCCGCCGCTGCTGCCGCCGCTGCTCCCGCTGCCTCTCCTGCTCCTGCTGCCTCTCCTGCTGCCGCTCCGAGGCGTGAGCCGGCTCGACCGGAGCCCGCGTCGCCCGCCGAGCCGGCCGCTGCGGCCGAGGCCTCTGCCGCCGCGTCGCCTGCCGCCGCGTCGTCCGCCGCTCCTGCGGCGACGGCACCCGCGCCCAAGCCGAGCGGCCCGATCTCGCTGCCGCAGTTCCGCGACGCGTGGCCCGAGGTGCTGTCGGTGCTGCAGAGCCGCAAGCGCACGGCCTGGATGGTCGCGTTCACCGCCAAGGTGCGCGACTACCGCGACGGCGACGTGCTTGTGCTCTCGTTCCCGAGCGTGCAAGACGTCGAGGGCTTCCGCGGAGGCCCGCCCGGGCAGAGCGTCGCCGAGTTGCTGCGCGAGGCCATCGAGCACGTGCTCGGCGTGCGCGTGAAGTACATCGCGAAGCCCGAGGCCGCGTTCGCGGGCGAACCGGCGCCGGCCGAGCGCCCGCCCGCCGCGGCGCCGGCCGAGCGGGCGCCCGCCACGGCGCCGGACGGTGCACGTCAGCCAGCCTCGTCCTCGCTGTCCGCGACGTCCACGACCGTCGCCGCTCCCGCGCCGAAGTCGGCCGCACGCCCGGCATCCGCTGTCGCAGCACCCGCAGGCACAGGGCCCGTCGACGCAGGGCCCGTCGACTCGGGTCCCGTCGATTCCTGGGCGACGGTGGCGATCCCGCGCGAAGAGCCCGCAACGGTCGAGCCCGCCCCGATCGGCGCCGTCGCGGCGTCGCTCCCCGCGCCCGCCGCGCGGCCGGCCGCGACCCCGGCGACGACGCGCGACGACGAGCCCCCGGCCCCCGACGACGCCGACGCGCCGCCGGAAGACCACGAGCCGCCGTTCGACCCGGGCCCCGAGCCCGAGCTCGACGCCACCCCGGTGCGTGAGGCGACCACGCCGAGCCAGCCGACCCCGCACCGCGCCGGCACCGAGCAGGCGGCCGCGTCGAGCGCGCCCGGGGCCCGGGCAGGCGAGGCGCCGCCCGCGCCCGCCGCCCAGCGCCCCTCCGCCGCGGCGCGCGGCGGGCGTGCCGGCGGTTCCTCCGGCGGCTTCCAGCGCTACGGCGAGGCCGTCGTCCGCGAGGTGCTCGGCGCGACGTTCCTCGAAGAGGTCGAGGCGCCGCCGCCCCCCGGCCGCGGCGGCTACGGGGAGCGTGGCTAGCCCGTGTACGAAGGCATCGTCCAAGAACTGATCGACGAGCTCGGCCGCCTGCCCGGCATCGGGCCGAAGTCGGCGCAGCGCATCGCGTTCCACATCGTGCAGACCGAGCACTTCGACGTCACCCGGCTCGCCGAGGTGCTGCTCGAAGTGCGCGACAAGGTGCGGTTCTGCGACATCTGCGGCAACGTGTCCGAGCAGGCGACGTGCTCGATCTGCCGCGACCCGCGACGCGACGGCACCCTGATCTGCGTCGTCGAAGAGGCGAAGGACGTCGTCGCGATCGAGCGCACCCGGGAGTTCCGTGGGCTGTACCACGTGCTCGGCGGCGCGATCAGCCCGATCGACGGCATCGGCCCCGACGAGCTGCGCATCCGGCAGCTCATGCAGCGGCTCGCCGATGGCACCGTTCGCGAGGTCATCATCGCGACCGACCCGAACCTCGAGGGCGAGGCGACCGCGACCTACTTGAGCCGCTTGCTCACGACGCTCGAGATCCGGGTGACGCGCCTCGCCTCCGGACTCCCCGTCGGCGGCGACCTCGAGTACGCCGACGAGGTCACCCTGGGCCGCGCCTTCGAGGGCCGCCGCGTCGTGGGCTGAGCGTCGAAGGGGGACGAGAGATGAACGAACGAGCGGCAGGGGAGCGGACGGCGCCGAGCGATCGGCTGGCCGAATGGATGGCGGGCTACCTGCGCGCCTGGCGCGGCAACGACGCGGCAGACATCGGTGCGCTGTTCAGCGACGACGCGGTGTACCTGACCGCGCCCGACGCGGAACCGAGGCGCGGCCGCGAGGCGATCGTCGCGGGCTGGCTCGAGGACGCCGACGCGCCGGGGGAGTGGACGTTCGACTGGTGGGTGCTGCACGAAGGACCCGACATCGCGTTCGTGCAGGGGCGCACCGAGTACCCCGCGGAGCGCGACTACTTGAACCTCTGGGTCATCCGATTCGCCGACGACGGCCGGGCCGAGGAGTTCACCGAGTGGTACCTGGCGCGCCCGCACGAGGGGTGACGCGCCGGCGGTCGCGCCCCGGGGCCCGCCGCCCGCCGGCGGTGTCACATGGCGATCGGGGAATGCCGCCAGCCGTATGATGAAGACTCCGACGACGGGCCCGTCGGCCCGCGCGCGCCCAGAACCCCGGGAGGCCACGTGAGCTTGATCGTGCAGAAGTTCGGCGGATCGTCCGTCGCCGACGCCGAGAGCATCAAGCGGGTCGCGAAGCGCATCGTCGAGACGCGCAAGGCGGGCAACGACGTGGTCGTCGCCGTCTCCGCCATGGGCGACAGCACCGACGAGCTGCTCGACCTCGCGAACGAGGTCACGCCGATCCAGGCGCCGCGCGAGCTTGACATGCTCCTCTCGGCGGGTGAGCGGATCTCGATGGCGCTCCTCGCGATGGCGATCAAGAGCATGGGCCACGACGCGCGCAGCTTCACCGGCAGCCAGGCCGGCATGATCACGGATGCCACGCACGGCGCCGCCCGCATCGTCGACGTGACCCCGGTGCGACTGCGCGAAGCGCTCGACGACGGCGCCATCGTCATCGTCGCCGGCTTCCAGGGCTTCAGCCGCGAATCGCGCGACATCACGACGCTCGGCCGCGGCGGCAGCGACACCACCGCCGTCGCGCTCGCGGCCGCGCTCGAGGCCGATGTCTGCGAGATCTACACCGACGTCGACGGCGTCTTCACGGCCGACCCCCGCGTCGTGAAGCGCGCGCACAAGCTCGGCCGGGTGACGAGCGAGGAGATGCTCGAGCTCGCCGCCTCCGGCGCCAAGGTGCTGCACATCCGCGCCGTCGAGTACGCGCGCCGCCACGGCGTGACCCTGCACGTGCGCTCGTCGTTCAACAACACCGAGGGGACCGTCGTGTACGACCCCTCGCGCGCCCCCGAAGGAGCCGAAGTGGAAGAATCCGTCATCGCCGGCGTCGCCGTCGACCTCTCCGAGGCCAAGATCACGGTCGTCGGCGTGCCCGACAAGCCGGGCGTCGCCGCGAAGATCTTCAAGATCGTCGCCGCCACGAACGCGAACGTCGACGTCATCGTGCAGAACGTCTCGGCGGCCGCCACCGGCAAGACCGACATCTCCTTCACGCTGCCGAAGGCGGACGGCGAGAAGGCGCTCACCGCCCTCGCCGGCGCCCAGGAGGCTATCGGCTTCGGCTCGCTGCAGTATGACGACCAGATCGGCAAGCTCTCGATCGTCGGCAACGCGATGCGCAACGCCTCCGGCGTTTCGGCGAAGCTCTTCGAGGCCCTCTACGAGGCCGGTATCAACATCGAGATGATCTCGACCTCCGAGATCCGCATCTCGGTCGTCACCCGCGCCGACAGCGTCAACCAGGCCGCCATCGCCGTGCACACGGCGTTCGGCCTCGACGCCGCCGAGGACGCCGTCGTGCACGCGGGCACCGGCCGCTGAGCTCCGGCGTTCGGCTCGGATGCCGCGGCGCCACGCCGGGGCATCCAGCCGAAGCATCCGGCCGGAATGCGTGACGTTCCTGCCAATCCCGCCGGTGATGGCGGATTTCCGGCCGGCAGCCGCCCGATGTCGGGCACACTTGAAGAGCCACGAGTAAGAGGGACAACATGAGCAACGGTGTGAACATCGGCGTCGTCGGCGCCACCGGTCAGGTCGGCGCGGTCGTGCGCCGCCTGCTCGAGGAGCGGGACTTCCCGGTCGCGAGCATCCGCTTCTTCGCCTCCGCGCGCTCGGCGGGCACGACCCTGCCGTTCAAGGGCGAGGAGATCGTCGTCGAGGACGCCTCGACGGCCGACCCGACGGGCCTCGACCTCGCGATCTTCTCCGCGGGCGCCACGCTCTCGAAGGCCCAGGCGCCGCGCTTCGCCGCGGCCGGCGTCACCGTGATCGACAACTCGAGCGGCTGGCGGATGGACCCCGACGTGCCGCTCGTCGTGAGCGAGGTGAACCCGCACGCCATCGACGAGGCGCGCAAGGGCATCATCGCGAACCCGAACTGCACGACGATGGCCGCGATGCCCGTGCTGAAGGTGCTGCACGAGGAGGCCGGCCTCGAGCGGCTCATGATCTCGACCTACCAGGCGGTCTCCGGCGCGGGCCTCGCCGGCGGCGAGGAGCTGCTCGAGCAGGCCCGCGCCGTCGTCGCGCAGGACGCGATCGGGCTCGTGCACGGCGGCGACGCGGTGCGTTTCCCCGAGGCGGTGAAGTTCCCCCGGCCGATCGCCTTCGACGTGATCCCGCTCGCCGGCTCGATCGTCGACGACGGCGACAACGAGACCGACGAGGAGAAGAAGCTGCGCAACGAGAGCCGCAAGATCCTCGAGCTGCCGGGCCTGCGCGTCGCGGGCACCTGCGTGCGCGTGCCGGTGTTCACCGGGCACTCGCTCTCGATCCACGCGGAGTTCGCGAACGAGCTCACCCCCGAGCGGGCGACCGAGCTGCTCGCCGCGGCTCCCGGCGTGGAGCTCAGCGACGTGCCGACGCCGCTCCAGGCCGCCGGCAGCGACCCGAGCTACGTGGGCCGCATCCGTGCCGACCAGTCCGCGCCCGAGGGCAAGGGCCTCGTGCTCTTCGTCTCGAACGACAACCTGCGCAAGGGCGCCGCGCTGAACGCCGTGCAGATCGCCGAGCTCGTCGCCGCGAAGCTGCCCGCCGCCGTCTGAACCGCGCTGTTCGAACGCCCCGAGGCCTCCCGGCCCCGGGGCGTTCGTGCGTCCACCTCCCGCCTCCCGCCTCCCACGCTCACAACTCAGGAAGAACCCGACCGGCATCCGCGTCTTCCCGCCGATCTCCGAATCCCTCGACGCCCATAACTGCCGGATGTTCCTGAGTTGTGGGAGGCGAGAGAGTGGGGATCTTGACGCAGCTGAGTTTTGTATACAGAATACTGGGTAGCAGTTCCCCCGACCGGCGCCCGTCGCCGGCTCCCTCCTGCAATGACGAAAGAGGTAGCGGAATGGCCCGCGCGAACTCGAAGATGAGGCGGCTGTTGGCGATCGGCGCAGCGAGCGCCCTCACCATCGGCCTGGCAGCGTGCAGCGGCGGGGGAGGTGGAACGGACGCGAACACCGTCGTGTGGTCGACCTGGGGAACCGCCGAGGAGCTCACCCGGTACCAGGACTTCAACAAAGAGTTCATGAAGCGTCACCCCGACATCACGGTCAAGCTCCAGCCGGTCGCAAGCTACGAGGAGTATCACTCGAAGCTCCTCGCCCAGCTCGCGAGCAACACGGCCCCCGACGTCTTCTACGTCGGGGACGACAAGATGGGGCAGTTCGTCGACTCCGGCCGGCTCATGCCGCTCAAGGAGCTGATGGAGTCGAAGGACAGCCAGACGAAGCCCGACGACTTCTTCCCCGGCCTGTTCGGCGCGGCCGAGCAGGACGGCGAGTACTACGGCGCCCCGAACGACTCGAACCCCGACGTGCTCTGGTACGACAAGACCGCGCTCGCGGCGGCCGGCATCACCGAGGACCCCGCCGAGCTCGCGGAGCAGGGGGAGTGGACGACCGAGAAGTACCTCGAGATGAACGCCAAGCTGAAGGACGCCGGGCTCACCGGCTCGATGTTCTGGAACTACTGGGCGACGCACTGGAGCTGGCTCTCGTCGCAGGGCCTGCCCGCACCGTACGACGAGTCGGGCGCGTTCACCGCGAACAGCGACCCGGCGAGCGTGGCCGCCATCGGCGAGCTCGGCGCGCAGTTCCAGGACGGCACCTTCGTCGTGGCCGACACCCTGCCCGACGGCGCCGGCGCCGACAGCGTCTTCGTGACGCACAAGGCCGGCTTCTTCGTGCAGGGCCGCTACACGATCGGCACCGTGCAGACCGCGGGCGAGCCCGACGCGTACGACATCGTGCGCTGGCCGACCCTGGACGGCCAGGCCGCGCCGACCGGCGTCGCCGTGTCGTTCCTCGCGATCAACGGCAAGACGAAGGCGAAGGACGCCGCGTTCACCTTCTGGACCGAGTTCCTCTCGGCGGAGGGGCAGACGTTCCGCCTCGAGGGCGGCGGCAACGCCGTGCCGTCGATCAAGGGCGCCGATGACGTGGTGCTCGAAGACGGCTACCCGGCGCACGCCCAGACGTTCCTCGACATGCGCGACATCGGCTTCACCAACTACGCCGCCGAGGCGCGCGTGCCCGGCCTCTCGACGGGCATCAGCGACGAGTTCCTGAAGCTCTACCAGGGCAAGGCCGACGCGCAGCAGACGCTCGACGCGGCCGCAGCCCTCGCGGAGAAGTCGGGGAAGTAGCGTGAGCGACCTCGCCACCGGCGAGCGGATGCCGCAGGCACTGCCTGCGGCATCCGCCCCGCCCGCGACCACTCCCAGGAGGGAGTCGGCCTGGCGCCGACGAGACCGGCGCTGGGGCTACCTCTTCATCGGCCCGCAGCTTCTCGGCATGACGGTCTTCGTCGTGCTGCCGTTCGCCGCGAGCCTCGTGCTCGCCTTCGCGAGCTGGGACGGCCTCGGCGAGCTCAGCTGGGTCGGCTTCGAGAACTTCACCGCCCAGTTCCAGGACGAGCTCCTCTGGCGCTCGATCGTGAACACGCTGATCATCGCCGTCGTCACGGTGCCGATCGGCCTCGGCCTCGCGGTCGTCATCGCGGTCGCGCTCGAGCGCCTGAAGACCCGCACCCTCTACCTCGTGCTGTTCTTCGCCCCGGTCGTCACCTCGACGGTCGCGGTGGCGATGATCTGGCAGCAGATGTTCCGCGCCGACGGCGTGCTCTCCACGACGATCGCGAACGTCTTCGGCATCGACCCGCCGGATTGGCTGGGTGACCCGAAGCTCGCCCTCCTCGCCGTGTGCATCGTGACGATCTGGTCCTCGCTCGGCCTGAACGTCGTCATCTTCCTTGCCGGGCTGCAGAACATCTCGCCCTCGGTGATCGAGGCGGCCCGCATCGACGGCGCCGGCGCCTGGCGGCTGTTCCGCAGCATCCGCCTGCCGCTGCTCTCGCCGATCGTGTTCTTCTCCTCGGTCGTCGCCTTCATCTCCTCGCTGCAGACCTTCGACACGGTGTACGTGCTGGTTTCGAACGCGGGCCCCGACAACGCGACCCGCACGATCGTCTACCACATCTACGATCTCGGCTTCGGCAAGTTCCAGATCGGCCCGTCGAGCGCGGCGAGCGTGATCCTGCTCCTGCTGACCCTCGTCATCACGGCGATCCAGTTCGGGGCCCAGAAGAAGTTCGTGCACTACGAGGACGACGCCGCATGAGTCTCACGAACCCCAGCCTCATCGACGGCACCCAGCTGCCGCCGACCGACTCGACCATCGCGCTGAGCGCCCCGGGGTACCGGCCCCGCGCGCCGCGCACCGGCAAGGGCAAGCGGCGGCTCGGTCAGACGATGCTGCACGCGCTGCTCGTCGTCGGCGGGCTCGCCATGGTGTTCCCGTTCCTCTGGATGCTGCTCACCTCGTTCAAGACGCTGCCGCAGTTGCTGAAGGACCCGCTGTCGGTGCTGCCGCAGCCGTGGACCTTCGACAACTACGCCGATGCGTGGAACGCGGTGCCATTCGGCCAGGCGTACCTCAACAGCCTCTACATCGCGGCGCTCGTCGTCGCGGGCACCCTGCTCACGGCGTCGATGGCGGGCTACGCCTTCGCGCGGATCCGCTTCCGCGGGGCGAAGGTGATCTTCATCCTGTTCCTCGCGACGCAGATGATCCCGAAGCAGGTGACGCTGATCCCGTTCTACCTGCTGATGACGCAGCTCGGCTGGGTCGACTCGCACCTCGCACTGATCGTGCCGGGGCTGCTGGCGAACCCCTTCGCGGTGTTCCTCATGCGGCAGTTCGTGCTCTCGCTGCCGAAGGAGCTCGAGGAGGCCGCGATCGTCGACGGGGCCGGCCGCTGGCGGATTTTCTGGAGCATCATCCTGCCGAACCTGAAGCCCGGGCTCGCGGCGCTCAGCATCATCGTCGCGCTCGACGTGTGGAACGCCTTCCTGTTCCCGCTCGTGCTGCTGAACACGCCCGATCTCTTCACGGTTCCGCTGCTGCTCTCGGCGTTCCAGGGGCAGTTCGGCTCGATCAACTACGGCCTCGTGATGGCGGCCAGCGCGATCTCGACGATCCCGATGCTCATCGTGTTCGTCATCGGGCAGCGCCGCATCCTGAACAGCATGGCCGCCTCGGGGTTGGGGGGACGATGACCGCACGGCCGGATGCCGCGGCCCTGGCCGGCCTCGCCGGCGGGCACCTCGACCTGGCGCGGGCGCCGTTTACGCTGCCGCGCTCGCGGGTGCTCGTGTTCCGGGCCGACCGCGAGGCCGCTGCGGAACTGCTCGGTGCGGGCGCGGCGCCCGTCCCCGCGACCGCGCTGCGGGTGCACACCTCGGAGTACGAGCGCGGCCTCGACGAGTGCCGGGTGCTCGACGAGCTGCGCGTGCTGGATGCCGCGGGCGAAGCGCTCCCCGTCACCGGGGTGCTGCCGCACGCGATCGAGTTCGGCGGGGGAGCGGCGGCGCTCGGTTTCGCGGGCGCCGCGGCGCTCACGGTCGAGGCCTCGGGCGATGCTCCGTTGTCCGTCGAGTGGCGGCTCCCCGACGGCGTCCGAGAGCGGCGCAGGCTCGGCGGGCCGGGCGACGCCGTCCGGCTGACGGTCGGCGCGGACCGCGGCGTGCGCGCCGAGGCGTCCGCCGCGCACCTCGCCGAGCTCGCCGAGAGCGAGACGGTCTGGCTCGACTGGTTCGCGAAGTGTCCCATCGTGCGCCCGGAGCTGCAGCCGATGGCGGCCTTCTGCTGGTGGGTGCTCGGTGCGAACATCGTGGAGCTGCCCGCGCTCGGCGCGGCGCGGGGCGTCGTGCCCTCGAAGATCGGCTACGTCGGCGTCTGGCAGTGGGATGCGTACTTCATCGCGCTGGGCCTGCGGCACGGCGACCCGGCGCTCGCGCGCGAGCAGCTCGAGATCGCGTTCCGCTTCCCGAGCCCCGACGGCCAGCTGCCGGACGTCGTGCACGAGGAGGGCGTGCTCGCCACGAGCGACGATCTGCCGCAGGCCGATCGCGACCGGCTCCGCCGCGCGGGCTCCGACATCGCCGACCCGGCCGCGCCCGTGCCGCTCACGAAGCCGCCGCTCGCGGCCTGGGCGCTCGCGAAGGTGCTCGAGGTCGAGGACCGCCCGGAGTGGGCGCGCGAGCAGCTCGCGGTCATCCGCCGTTCGCAGGACTGGTGGTTCGCAGGAAGTGACCTCGACGGCGACGGTCTGCCCGAGTACGGGCACCCGTACTCCTCGGGGCTCGACGACAGCCCGATCTTCGACGGACCGCTGCCGACGACGGCGCCCGATCTCGGCGCCTACCTCGTGCTGCAGGACCTCGAGCTCGCCCGGCTGGCGGAGCGCTACGGCGCGGATGCCGCGGGCGAACCCGCGGCGCATCGTGAGCGCGCCGCGGCGACGATGGAGCGCCTGCTCGAACTCTGGGACGCCGAGCGCGGCCGCTTCACGGCACGGGCGGCGGGTGAACGGGTCGTCAGCGACGCCATTGTGGGCTTCATGCCGCTGCTCACGGGCGAACTGCCCGCGCCGGTGCTCGCCGCACTCGAGGCGGCGCTCAGCGATCCTGCGCGCTACGCGACACCGTGGGCGGTGCCGACGGTCTCGGCCGCCGATCCGGACTTCTCGCCGGAGCGGATGTGGCGCGGGCCCGTCTGGGTGAACACGAACCGGCTCATCGTGGAAGGATTGCGCCGCTCCGAGCGGCCGGAGCTCGCTCGCGAGCTCGCTGAACGCACGGTGGCCCTCGTGGTGCACGGCGGCGGTCCGCACGAGTACTTCAACCCGGAGACCGGGCGGAAGGCCCGCACGGCGACGACGGCCTTCGGATGGTCGGCGGCCCTGTTCCTCGACCTCGCCGTCGAGCTCGGCGCGGATGCGGAGGAGGATCGCGGCGCGGGAGGAGCGGACTCGGCGGGGTGACCTCCGAGCGTGCCGATCTCCGCCCGGCCGAGAGGCGGCGGTGGGGCTCAGGCGGTGAAGTACGGGCTGGAGGCGTTGTCGAGGATGCGGCGCATGCCGTGCATCCAGTTCACCTTGAGTGCGACGATCGCGCCGGGCACGTCACCCTCGACGAGACGGGCGGCGACCGCGGCGTGCTCGGCGGCGACCCGCTCGACCATGGCGTCGTTCGGCACGAGCAGCGATTCGTACCGGTGGAAGGAGCCGCGCACGCTCGCGATGACGTCGAGCAGTCGCTGGTTCGGGCAGGCCGAGAGCATGAGGCCGTGCCACTCGTCGTCCTTCGCGACGATGAAGGCGTGCTCGACGAGCTCCTGGTCGAACTCCGCCGCGAGGGCGGCGAGGCGCACGCCGATGCGCTGCAGCTCCTCGACCGGGCTGAGTTCGAGCGCGAGGCTCTCGAGGGCGGCGAGCACGGGGGCGAGATCTTCGAACTCGCTCGCGCTCAGCGGCATGAAGCGGAAGCCCTTGCCGTTCTCGCTCGTGATCTGGCCCTCGCTCTCGAGCGCGATGAGCGCCTCGCGGAGCGGGGTGCGGCTGACGCCGAGCTCCGCGGCGAGCTGCACCTCGTTGATGCCCTCGCCGGGCTGCACGGCTCCTGCCCGCATGCGCGTGAGCAGCTCCTCGCGCACCTGTGAGCGCAGGTTCTTGCGTTCGATCGCCATCTTCGCCCTCCGGGCCGTTCGGCCGTCGCGGGCAAGCCTAGGGGGTGGCGCGGGGCTTGACCGGTTCCGGCATCCGGTTTACGGTGTGTATACAGAATACATTCTGCAGCTCGCGGTGTACACCCATCGAGGCGGTGGCCCGCGAACCCGAACCGACCCACTCAGAGAGGAGCAGGTGTGGCAGACGACGCGCCCCGCGGCATCCGACTCGATGCCCTCGCCTACGGTGGCGACTACAACCCCGACCAGTGGTCGGAGGAGGTCTGGCTCGAGGACGCCCGGCTCATGCGGGAGGCGGGCGTCAACCTCGTCAGCCTCCCGGTGTTCAGCTGGCCGCAGCTCGAGGTCGCACCCGGGGTGTACGAGTGGGGCTGGCTCGATCGCGTGCTCGAGATCCTGAGCGACGCCGGCATCCGCATCGACCTCGCCACAGCGACCGCCACCCCGCCCGCGTGGCTCGTGCGCAGCCATCCCGAGATGCTGCCCTGGAACGAGGACGGCCAGCGCCTCGAGTTCGGCTCCCGGCAGGCGTACTGCCCGAGCTCGCCGGTCTGGCGCGAGCACGTCGCCCGGATGGCCCGGGCGATGGCCGAACGCTATGGCGAGTACCCCGGCCTCGCCCTGTGGCACATCTCGAACGAGTACGGTGACCACGTCGCGCGCTGCTGGTGCCCCGAGTCGGCCCGGCACTTCCGCCGCTGGCTCGAAGCCCGCTACGGCGGGCTCGACGGGCTGAACGCGGCCTGGGGCGTGAACGTCTGGGGCCAGCGTTACACCGCATGGGAGCAGATCGAGCCACCGCGACGCGCGACCGGGCCGGTGAACCCCACCCAGCTGCTCGACTTTGAGCGCTTCTCCTCCGACGCGCTGCTGGAGCTCTTCCAGCTCGAGATCGACGTGCTGCGCGAGGTCACGCCCGAGGTCGCGGTCACGACGAACTTCATGAGCCTGCTGCGCGACCTCGACTACTGGGACTTCGCCGCCGTCGAGGACCTCGTCACCGACGACGCCTACCCCGACCCCGCCGATCCGCTCGCGCATGTGCCCGCCGCGCTGAACTACGGCTCGATGCGCTCGCTGAAGGGTGGGCGGCCCTGGCTGCTGCTCGAGCAGGCGCCCAGCGGCGTCAGCTGGCGCGACGTCAACGTGCCGAAGGCGCCCGGCCAGATGCGCATCGGGAGCCTGCAGGCGATCGCGCACGGCTCCGACGGGGCGATGTGCTTCCAATGGCGGCAGGCGAAGTACGGCCAGGAGAAGTTCCACTCCGCGATGCTCGGCCACCGCGGCGAGGCCTCCCGCACCTTCCAGGAGGCGAAGGCCTTCGGCGCCGAGCTTCGCCGACTCGAGCCGGTGCGCGGCACCAGGGTGCGCTCCCGGATCGCGCTCGTCGTCGACTACGACTCCTGGTGGGGCAGCTCGGCGGCCGAGTCGCTGCCCTCGCAGCGGCTGAACTGGCTCGCCCAGGCCCGCGCCTGGCACGCGGCTCTGCACGAACTCGGCCACCCCGTCGACACCGTGCCTGCGAGCGGGCCGTTCGACGGCTACGAACTCGTCGTCGCCCCGAACCTCTATGTCGCCGACGCCACGCAGGCCGCAGCGCTCAGCGCGTTCGTCGCTCGCGGCGGGCAGCTCGTCGTCGGGCCGTTCTCCGGCGTGGTCGACGCGAACGAGCACGTGCACGACGGGGGAGCCCCCGGCCCCTTGCGCGAACTCCTCGGCGTCGAGGTCGACGAGGTCTGGCCCGTGGCCGACGGCCGCGCCGAGCGCGTCGCCCTCGCCGGCGGCGCCACGTTCGACTCGCCGGTCTGGGGCGAGTGGCTCGAAGCGGCGGGCGCCGAGACGGTCGCGGTGTACGACTCGGGCGAGCTCGCCGGGCGGCCGGCCGTCACTCGACGCGGAGCGGATGCCTCGGCCGGCTCGGCCTGGTACGTGAGCTGCGTGCTCGAGCCCCGAGGGCTCGTCGCCCTCTTCCGGCAGGTGCTCGCGGCGGCCGGGCTGCCTGCCCGCGAGCGCACCGAGCCGATGCTCGAGGCCGTCACCCGCGCCGGCGACGACACCGACTACACCTTCGTGCTGAACCACGGGCGCGGCGAGCTCACGGTCGACGTGCCCCAGGGCGCGCACGACCTGCTCGGCGACGGCGCCGCGCTCGGCACGACGCTCACCCTGCCCCGCTTCGGCGCCGCCGTGCTCGCCACCCCGCGTGCGGCCGAGCCGCCGTTCATCACCATCTCCGCCCCCGAGGACTGAGGACCCACATGACCGAGCCATCGGCTGCCTTCGTGCACCCGTACCTGCCCAACTCCGCCCCCGAGGTGCGTCGCGAGATGCTCGACGCCGTCGGCGCGGCATCCGTCGACGAGTTCTACGCCGACGTGCCGGAGGCGCTCCGCCTCGCTCGCCCGCTCGAGCTGCCCGCGCCGCTGCTCGCCGAGCAGGACCTCGCCCGGCACGTGCGCGGCCTCCTCGCGAAGAACCGCTCCACCGAGGAGCGGCTGAGCTTCCTCGGCCACGGCACCTACCGGCACTATGTGCCCGCCGTCGTCGACGAGGTGATCAACCGCAGCGAGTTCCTCACCGCGTACGCGGGGGAGCCCTACGAGGATCACGGCCGCTTCCAGGCGCTGTTCCAGTACCAGTCGCTCATGGCCGAGCTGCTCGCCATGGACGTCGTCAACGTGCCGACCTACGACGGCTACCAGGCGACCGCGACCGCGCTCGCCATGGCCGGGCGGCTCACGGGCCGCCGCCGGGTGCTCGTCGTGAGCGACGTGCTGCCCGAGAAGCACTCGAAGGTGCACGACTTCGTGCGCGTGCACCTCGAGCTCGAGCTCGTCCCGACCTCGGGCGGCACCGCCGATGTCGCGGCCGCCGCCGCCCGGCTCGGCGACGACGTCGCCGCGATCTGGGTCGAGACGCCGAGCGCGACGGGCGCGGTGGAAGCGGCGCTGCCCGCCCTTGCGACCGCGGCGCACGCGGCGGGCGCGCTGCTCGTCGTCGGCACCGACCCGATCGGCTACGGCGTGCTGACCCCGCCCGCGGAGCAGGGGGCCGATCTCGTCTGCGGCGACATCCAGTCGCTCGGTCTGCACCAGTGGTTCGGCGGCGCGCACGGCGGCTTCATCGCCGTCGCCGACGACGAAGCCCTCGTCATGGAGCTGCCCTCGCGACTGTTCGGGCTCGCGAGCACCGACGTGCCCGGCGAGGTCGGCTTCGGCGACGTCGCGTACGAGCGCACCTCGTTCGCCCGCCGCGAGGAGGGCAAGGAGTGGGTCGGCACCGCTGCCGCCCTCTGGGGCATCGCCGCGGGCGTCTACCTCGCGCTGATGGGCCCGGCCGGCATGGCCGATCTCGGCGAACTGCTGCTCGCCCGTACCCGCTACGCCCAGCAGCGACTCGCCGCCGTGCCCGGCGTGCGCCTCGGCGACGAGGCGTTGCACCTGCGGGAGTTCACCATCGACGTGTCCGGCACGGGGCGCACCGCCGCCGAGCTCGTCGCCGCGCTGCGCGCCGAGGGCATCGAGCCGGGCGTCGTCGTCGGCGAGCAGCTGCTGCTCGTCTGCGTCACCGAGCTCACCGGCCAGGCCGACATCGACCGCCTCGCGACCTCCCTCGCCGCCGCCTGCGGCACCGCATCCGACCGTCAGATCCCCCAGGAGCAGCGCGCATGAGCCTCCCTCTCGCCCCGAAGCCCGCCATCCGTCGGTTCCACCAGGCCCGCTGGGACGAACCCGTCATCTTCGAGCTGTCGACACCCGGCGAGCGCGGCGTGCTCGTGCCGGCAGTCGAGCCCGGTGTCCGCGACGCCGTCGGCGACGTGCTCGCCGAGCTTCCCGCCGGCCTCCGCCGGGCGGCTCCGCCGGCGCTGCCCGAGATGGCGCAGATGCGGGTGCTGAAGCACTACCTGCGGCTCTCGCAGGAGAACCTCGGCGCCGACCTGAACGTCGATATCGGCCAGGGCACCTGCACCATGAAGTACTCGCCCAAGATCAACGACCAGCTCGTCGCCACCCCGCAGCTCACCGCGATGCACCCGCTGCAGGACCCGGCCGACGCGCAGGGCGTGCTCGAGATCGTGTGGCGGCTCGAACGGATGCTCGCGGAGATCTCCGGCATGGACGAGGTCTCGCTGCAGACCCAGGGCGGTTCCGCCGCGATCTGGGCGAACATCGCCATGATCCGCGCCTACCACGAGGCGAACGGCGAGGGCGAGCAGCGCCGCGAGGTCATCACCACCATCTTCAGCCACCCCTCGAACGCCGCCGCCGCGAAGGCCGCCGGCTACGAGGTCATCACCGTCCACCCCGACGCCGACGGCTACCCGGACCTCGCTGCCCTGAAGGCGGCGCTCTCGCCGCGGACCGCGGCGATCATGGTCACGAACCCCGAGGACACCGGCATCTACAACCCGGCGATCACTGAGTGGGTGGATGCCGCGCACGCCGTGGGCGCCCTCGCCTCCTACGACCAGGCGAACGCCAACGGCATCCTCGGCATCACCCGCGCCCGCGACGCCGGCTTCGACGTCTGCCACTTCAACCTGCACAAGACCTTCTCGACCCCGCACGGCTGCGGCGGCCCCGGCTCCGGCGCGAACGCGGTGAGCGCGGCGCTGGCGCCGTTCCTGCCCGGCCCGCGGATCGTGCGGATCGGCGAGGGCGACGACGTGCGCTTCGAGGTGCGCGACGCCGGCCCGCAGTCGATCGGCACGGTCGCGCCGTTCTTCGGCGTCGTGCCGAACCTGGTCCGCGCGTACGCCTGGATCATGGCGCTCGGTGCGGAGGGGCTCCTCGCCGCCGCCGAGACCGCCGTGCTGAACAACAACTACCTGCTCGCCAAGGTGCTCGAGATCCCGGGGGCCTCGGCGCCGTACGCGAGCGGTCGCCGTCGCATCGAGCAGGTGCGCTACTCCTGGCAGGAGCTGTACGAGGAGACGGGCATCACCTCGGAGGAGATCGGAGTGCGGATGTCGGACTTCGGCATGCACTACTGGACCAGCCACCACCCCTACGTGGTGCCCCAGCCGTTCACTCTCGAGCCGACCGAGTCGTACTCGAAGGCTGAGCTCGACGAGTACGTCGCCGCGCTCGCCGAGGTGGCCCGCGAGGCCCGGGAGAGCCCGGAGATCGTGCGCACCGCCCCCCACCGGCAGAGCGTGCACCACACCCACCACGACGATCTCGACGACCCCGAGCGCTGGGCCGTGACGTGGCGTGCGTACCTGCGGAAGTATCCCGAGGTGGCCGCCCGTCTGGCGGGTGAGCCCGAGTCGGCGGCCGACGCCTCAGCGGCCTGACCGTGCTCGGCCTCGTGGTGAACCCCGTCGCGGGGGTCGGCGGCCCGGCAGGGCTCGGCGGCTCCGACGGGGCGGCCGCGCAGGCCGGCGCGGTCGAGCGCGGCGCGCAGCCGCGGGCGGGGGAGCGTGCGCGGTGCGCCCTCGAGCTCGTCCGCGAGGCCATCGGCGGGCCGCTCGAAGTGCTGACGGCGGCCGGGCCGATGGGAGAGGAGGCCGTTCGCGCGGCCCGCCTCGTGCCGCGGATCGTCGTGCGACTGGGCGCCGCGACGAGCGCGGCCGACACCGTGGCGGCCGTGCGTGCCCTCGTGGAAGCGGGCGCCACGCTCGTGCTCTTCGCTGGCGGCGACGGCACGGCCCGTGACGTCGCCAGGGGCCTCGACGCGGTCGGCGCCGGCGGAGGCGCCCGCGTCGCCGCGCTCGGCATCCCCGCCGGGGTCAAGATGTACTCGCCGGTCTTCGCCGTGAGTCCGCGGGCGGCGGGCGCGCTCGCCGCGGCGTGGCTCGACGGCGGGCTGCCGGTCGAGGAGCGCGAGGTGCTCGACCTCGACGAGGACGCGCTGCGTCTCGGCCGGGTCGAGCCGCGACTGCACGCCGCCATGCCGGTGCCGGTACGCCAGGGCCGGACGCAGGCGCGCAAAGCGGCGACCCCGGCGAGCGAGGCGGCGGCCGTCTCGGCGGCGGTCGACGGCGTGCTCCGGCTGCTGCGGCCGGGAGTGCGGTACCTGCTCGGCCCCGGCGGCACGACTGCGGAGCTCGCGCGTCGGCTCGGCCTGCCGAAGACCCGGCTCGGGGTCGACGTCGTGCTCGACGGCCGGGTCGTCCGCGCCGCTGCGAGCGAGTCGGAGCTCCTCGACGAGGTCGCCGCCGGGCCCGCCCGGGCGGTCGTCTCGATCATCGGCGGGCAGGGCTTCCTGCTCGGACGCGGCAACCAGCAGCTCTCCGCGCGTGTGCTCCGCGCCCTCGGCGAGGAGCCCCTGCTCGTCGTCGCCCCCGAGCAGAAGCTCGTCGAGCTCGGCGGGCAGCCGTTGCTCGTCGACACCGGCGACCCGGTCGTCGACCGCGCCCTCGCGGGCTTGGTCCGCGTCGTCACCGGGCCGGGCACCAGCAGCATCTACCCTGTCAACGCACCAGACGCCGAGGCATCCTCCGCCTCGCGAACCGAAGGAGAAGGCCATGCGCCTTGAGAACAAGCAGGCCATCGTCACGGGCGGCGCGGGCGGCATCGGCCGCGCCTCCTCGCTCGCCCTCGCGGCGGAGGGGGCGAGGGTCGCCGTCGTCGACCTCGACGGCGCCGCCGCCGAGCGCGTCGCCGAGGAGATCCGCGCAGCGGGCGGCGAGGCCATCGCGATCGCCGCCGACGTGTCGAGCGAGCCTGACATCGAGCGGGTCGTGCGCGAGACGCAGGCGGCGTTCGGCGGCATCGACGTCGTCTTCAACAACGCCGGCATCATCCGCCGCACCACCGCCGTCGAGACGACGGTCGAGGAGTGGGACCGGGTGTTCGGGGTGAACGTGCGATCGATCTTCCTCATGTGCAAGCACGTCGTCCCCGTCATGGCCGCGGCGGGTGGCGGCTCGATCGTGAACACCGGTTCCGGCTGGGGGCTGAAGGGCGGCGGGCAGGCGATCTCGTACTGCGCCTCGAAGGGGGCGGTCGTGAACATGACCCGGGCGCTCGCGATCGACCACGGTCCGCAGGGCATCCGGGTGAACTCGGTGAACCCGGGCGATGTGAACACCGGCATGCTCCGCGATGAGGCGCGCCAGCTCGGCCAGGCCGAGGACGGCTTCCTCGCCGAGGCCGCCGACCGGCCGCTGCGCCGCATGGGCGAACCCCGCGAGATCGCCTCGGCGGTGGTCTGGCTCGCGAGCGACGAGTCGAGCTACGTGACGGGCTCCGCGCTCGTCGTCGACGGCGGCGGGATCGCCTGAGGCGCGGCCCCGGGATCGCCTGAGGCGCGGCCCCGGATGCGCGCGTCTGCGCGCATCCGGGGCGCTAGGCTCTGAGCATGTCGGGACCGGGGGACTCGCGGCGCGCCGGCGCCACGTTCGACCGCTCCGTCGTCCTCTCGCAGCTGCTCTTCGGCGCGGTCCTCGTGACCGCCGTGTTCACCCTGCTGCTGTTCTCGCCCTCGGCGCTCACGAAGCCGATCGCGATCGTCGCCGTCGCGATCGTCTTCACGGCGACCGGCGTCGCGATCATCCTGCCGTGGCACCGCTTCCCGCGCGCGTTCGTCATGGCGCTGCCGATCGTCGACATCCTCGCGATCGGCCTCATCCGCATCGCCGAGCCGGCCGCGGGCGTCGGCCTGCTCTGGTTCTTCCCCACGATCTGGCTCGCGAGCTACTTCGGGCTCACCGGGGCGATCATCGCCGTGAGCTCCTCCTCGGTGCTCGTCTGGATCTCCGAGCTCGTGAGCGAACGGGCGTTCACCCCGATCAGCGTCCCCTCGGTGGTGCTGCTGCCAATCGCGCTCAGCTTCATCGCCACGAGCACGGTGCTGAGCTCGCGCCGGGCCGGTGCGCAGCGGGTGCTGCTGCGCACGCAGGCGAAGCAGCTGGAGCGGGCGCTCCGCCGCGCCAACAAGCAGGAGGAGCGGCTCGCCGAGGTGCTGAACGCCGTCGACTTCGGCGTCGTGCGCCTCGATCGCGACGGCCGAGGCGGCGTCATGAACACCGCGTACGCGAGGCTCTACGGCCTCGACGTCGCCGACCCCGACGCCGCCCGCGACGGCGTCGCCTTCGCCGCGGACCGGGCGACCCCGCTCAGCCGGGGCGAGTTGCCGTTCAACCGGGCCGCCGCCGGCGAGGAGTTCGACGACGAGGTCACCTGGATCCCGGCCGAGGGCAGCGAGCTGCGCGCCGTCTCGGTCACCGCCCGGCGGCTCTACGACGAGGACGGCGGCCACGAGGGCAGCGTGCTCGTCGCGCGCGACATCACCGAGGAGCGCAACGCGGTGCGTGCCCGCGACGACCTCGTCGCCTCGGTCTCGCACGAGTTGCGCACGCCCATGACCTCGGTGCTCGGCTACATCGACCTCTCGCTCGACGCCGAGGGGCTGCCGCCGAACGTCGTCCGCAACCTCGAGATCATGCAGCGCAACGGCGATCGCATGCTCGAGCTGATCGCCTCGATCCTGCAGTCGGCGAAGCACGCGGAGGCGCCGGTCCCGCTCGCCCTGGCCGAGGTGGACCTGCGCGAGATCCTCCGCGACGCCGTCGAAGCCGCCCAGGCCCGCGCCGACGAGCGCGACATCCGACTCACCATCACGACGAGCGAACCCGCGGTGGTGCGCGCCGACGGCTTCCGGCTGCGGCAGGTCGTCGACAACCTCGTCTCCAACGCCGTGAAGTACAACCGCCAGGGCGGTGAGGTCATGGTCGGCGCGACCGTCGACGAGGGGATGGCGTGGGTGGTCGTCCGCGACACCGGCATCGGCATCCCCGAGGTGGAGCTGCCGAAGGTGTTCGAGCGCTTCTTCCGCTCGGGCGGCGTTCGGCAGGGCACCGTGCACGGCAGCGGCCTCGGCCTCGGCATCGCGCGCGAGCTCGTCGAACGCCACGGCGGGGAGATCCACATCGACAGCGAGGAGGGCAGCGGCACGACCGTCATCGTGACCCTGCCCGTCGCGGGCCCGGAGGACGCATGACGATCGACCTGTACACGGTGCAGCTCGCGACGAGCACGGTGACGATCATCGCGGGGCTGATGTTCATCCTCGAGACGGTGCTGCGCCGCCCCGACACCGCCGGCCGGCTCTGGGCGGTCTCCTTCATGGGCGGGATGCTCACCTCGATCTCGTACGCCGTGTGGATCCTCGTGCCGGGCGCCTGGTGGGCGGTCGCCGTCGGCAACGGGGCGATGGTGCTGACCGCCGGGCTGCTGTGGTGCGGCGCGCGCGCCTTCAACGCGCGCAACGACCTGCTCTGGGTGCCGCTCGTCGTCGCCACGGGGGCCGGTGTCGCGGTGCTCGCCGAGGGGCCCGACGGCGGCGACTGGGCGGGGGCGCCCGTGCTCTTCCTCTCGCTCGCGGCGTTCTCGGGCCTGGGCGCCGCCGAGTCGCTCCGCAAGCCGATGCGCAGCCACTGGGCCGCTCGGGGGCTCACCGTCTCGTTCATCGTCGTCGCGCTCTTCTACGCCTTCCGCACCGTGGCGTACTTCACGCTCGGCTCCGAGGCTCCGCTGTTCCGCACCTTCTTCGGCAGCGAGGCCGCGGCGTTCGTCATGATGACGCTCATCATCGTGATGACGGTGAGCCTCGTCATCCTCCGCTCCGACCGGGTTGCCGGCTCCGGCGGGGAGGGCGCCTCGCACTGGTCCGACGGCGAGGTGCTCGCCGCGTCTGCGCTGCGGCGCGTGGTCGAGGACCAGCTCGAGCGGGCGAACTTCCACGACGAGCAGCTCGTCTTCCTCCGGGTCGGCCTCGACGAGGTCGAGTCGATCTACACGGCCTTCGGGCGTTCGGCCGGCGCGGCCCTCGCGGACCGCTTCACCGCGGCCGTGCGGCGCTACGCCCCGCCGACGGCCGCGATCGGCACCTTCGACGGGAGCGGCGAGCTGCTGGTGGTCGCCCCGTTCCCGCGGATGGCCGACGCACGGCGGGCCGCGATCGCCCTGCAGGCGGGCATCGGCGAGCAGACCATGGTCGAGGCGGACGGGCTGCGGCTCTCGGCGAGCATCGGGATGGCCGGCAGCGACGCCGTGGGCTACGACTTCGACCGGCTGCTGGCGGCGTCGGGGGATGCGGTCGAACGGGCCCGCGAGTCCGGCGGCGACGCGATCGCCGACTAAGGCGCGGGCGTCGCCGACGGCTCGGCCGCTGCGTCCTCGCCGGCGATCGCGATGACGAGCGTGTCCACCGCCGTCTGCTTCGCGTAGTCGCTCGAGGTCGGCGTCGACTGCAGCAGCAGCTCGTAGCGCATCGAGAGCTCGACACTCGCGGCCTGCGGGTCGAGCGGCGGCAGCGTGAAGGTCTGGCTGTAGGTGTAGGGATCGAGCACGAGGTAGCCCGGCGCGACCGTCGCCTGGTCGACGATGGGGTCGAAGCCGGGCAGCTCACTGCCGTCGGCGGCGCGCACCACCGGCGTCGCCGTGACGCGCGACAGGTACACCTTCTGCCCGTCGGACGGGGTCACCGTCGAGCGCAGCGAGAAGGTCAGCGGCTTCTGCGCCGCCGCGGTCCAGCGGTCCATCGAGAGCGTCGACCAGTAGTCCGCGGTCAGGGTGATCGCGCCGACCTCCATCGTGCGCGTCGCCGAACCGGAGGCGAGGTCGTTCTGGATCGGTGCGGGCGGCGCGGTTGTCGCGGGTGGCGTCGAGGCCGGGGCATCCGTGGGGTCCAGCCAGGGCGGGGCCTGGCAGCCCGCGGTGACGAGGGCCGCCGCCGAGATCGCGACGACGGCGGACGCCCGCCGTGCCCGGCCGAATTCGCGCGCGCTCGATCGCATCCGTCCCCCAGAGTCCCGAATCTTGAGCAGATCTTGAGGCGACGCTATCGCATCCCAAGGGTCCCGCTGCGGTCGGCCCGCCAGACTCGATCCTGTTGGAGCGGGGACGCTGCAGCCGATGAATACCCACGAAGTCGAACGAAAGGCCACGTCATGACCGACACCGCACTCCACCGGCCCACCCCCGGGGCCGATGCCGCGGTGTCGGCGACCCGAGCGCGGCCGCTGCACACCGACACACCCGAAGTCGCTCCGCAGTTCGATGACTTCGCCGCCGTCGTCGACACCATCACGGTGTCACGGGCGAGCATCGGCTGCATCGTCCCCGCCTACAACGAGGAGGAGTCGATCGGGCAGGTGCTCGAGTCGCTCCTCGGGCAGACCCGACTGCCCGACGTCATCCACGTCGTGGTGAACAACTCGACCGACCGCACGGTCGAGCGAGCCGCCGCCTACGCCGGCCTGCACGTCCGCGAGGACGATGGCGTGGAGCAGTTCACCGAGGTGTTCATCCACGACATCGGCGAGAACCCCGACAAGAAGGTCGGCGCGCTGAACTACGGCTACTCGCTCGTCGAGGGCATGGACTTCATGCTCGGCGTCGACGGCGACACCGTCGCCGACCCGCAGGCCGTCGAGTTCCTCGAGGCCGAGATCGCCTCGGACAGCCGCATCGGCGGCATCTCGGCGATCTACTCGATCGACGACCGCCCCTTCTCCGGCGTCGTCGCGCCGTTCCTCATCGCCGGCCAGCGCGCCCAGTTCGCGGCCTTCAACATGCAGAACATGCTGCGCGGCCGCAACATGGCCGTGCTCGGCGGTCAGTACTCGATCTTCTCCACCAAGGCCCTGCGCGACGCGATGACCGCGAACCGCCAGGTCACCCCCTGGGTGAAGGACAGCGAGGTCGAGGACTCCCTGCTCTCGCTGCAGATCAAGAGCGCCGGCTACCTGACGAAGATCTCCGCCCGCGCCCGCGCCGACGTCGGCGGCATGACCACCCTCCGCTCGCTCGACGCGCAGCAGGTGAAGTGGAACTACGGCGCCATCGAGCTCATGTGGCCCGGCCAGCGCGGCGACACCAAGGGGCAGCCGTTCCACCCGAACCTGCGCCTGCGCTGGCTCGAGAACCTCTCGATGGCGACGAACGCGATCACGCGCATCCTGTTCCTCGTGCTGCTCGCCGGCTCGCTCTCGATCAACGCCTTCGTGTTCAGCCCGATCTGGCTGATCCCGCCCGTGGTCGCGATCCTGCTGAACGTGCGCATCGCGCTCTCGATGAAGCACCGCACGGCGAAGGACATCCTGTTCGCGGCGCTCCTCGTGCCCGCCGAGGTCTACATGTGGATCCGGCTCGGCCACTTCGCCCGTGCCTGGGTCAAGTTCGCCTCGCGCAAGCAGGTCGACAACTGGGCCGAGCAGGCGAAGGCCGAGCGCGGCGGCGGCCACGCATACCTGACCCCGCTCCTCGTCGGCCTCGCGATCGTCATCGCGATGGTCGCGATCTGGACGCAGCTGAGCCCCGTCGTGCAGTCCTCGATCCTCTGGATCGGCTGGCCCGTGCTCGGCACGATCACGGTGCTGCAGACGCTCGGCATGTTCGGCAAGCTCGTTCGTCGCCAGCACGGCTACCGCGTCTGAGGCTCGCCCGGTCCGAGCGGAGCGCGCCGACGGGCGGGCCGGCGGGCGCGCGGTCAGTCCTCGGCGGTCATCCGATAGCCGACGCCGCGCACCGTCTCGATCCAGTTCGGCTGCGTGGCGCTCTCGCCGAGCTTGCGCCGCAGGTTCGCGAGGTGCACCTCGATCGCCCGCTTGTCGGCGTCGCTCACGTAGTACGAGGTGACGTAGCTCTCCCCTCGGAGCGAGAGCGCCAGATCGGCCTTGCTGCGCACCCGCCGTCCGGAGTCCATCAGCAACCGCAGCAGCTCGAACTCGCTGCGGGTGAGCTCGAGCTGCTCGCCGTCGAGCGAGGCGAGGTGCATCTCGGGCTGCAGCCGGAGGCCGCGGTGCTCGTACCAGCCGTCGTGTCCGTCGGCGGCTGCCGCGACGGGGGCGGGAGCGGTCGCCTCCTCGGGTGCGGTGGGCTCGGGCAGGGCGGGCTCTGCGGCGAGCGGCTCCGGCGCGGTCGGAGCGGATGCCTCGGCCGCAGCCGTGGTCGCCCGGATGCCGGCTGCGGCCGAGGCATCCGCCGTCGCGACGGCTGCGGGGGTCGCGTCGGCGCTCTCCCGTTCCCGCTCGCGCCGGCGCAGCATCGCGTCGATGCGGGCGCGCAGCTCCCGCGGGCGGAAGGGCTTCACGAGGTAGTCGTCGGCGCCGGACTGCAGGCCGATCAGTGTGTCGGCCTCCTCGCCCAGCGCGGTCAGCATGATGAGGTAGGTGCCGCTGAACGCCCGGATGCGCCGGGCGGCCTCGAAGCCGTCGATGCCCGGCATGCTGACGTCGAGCGTCGTCACGATGGGGTCGTGGCGGCGCACGAGCTCGATGCCGTCGAGCCCGTTGCCCGCGCTGTGCGTCTCGAAGCCGCCCTGTTCGAGCACCTCCACGAGCAGCTGCCGGATGTCGAGGTCGTCCTCGATGATCACCGCGGTGCGTTCGCCGTTCGCCTGGTTCGCCGTCATGTTCCCCGATCTTCCTTCGTTCCGGGCGTCCCGTCGCCCGTCGTCTGCTGCCGCCGCCGGGCGTCCCGTCGCCCGCGGCACCACTCGTCAGCCGCCGCCCGTGAGGGCGATCGCCGCCTCCGGCCACCACTGTCCGGCGGTCGGGCCGCCGTTGCAGGTGCCGTCGCTCTCGCCCGGGGGCTTCAGCCACAGCACCGCGTCGACGACCTCGTCGTCGAGCGGGCCCGGGTCCTCGCCGACCGTGCGCCCGGGCACGTTGCACCAGGAGGCATCCGCCGGCGGTCCCGAGCCGTTGCGCGAGACGTCGATGACGGCGTGGCCGCCGCCGAGGGCCGCGGCGACGCGGTGCGCGTAGTCGCGCTCCTCGCTCGTCGTGCGCGTGTTCGAGACGTTCGTGGCGAAGCCGCGCACGCGGTCGACGCCGGCGGCCCGCAGCAGCTCGGCCATGCGCTCGGCCGGCAGCCAGGCGGAGTGGCCGCCGTCGAGGTAGACGGCGGTGGTCGCCGGAAGGCGGGCGGCCGCCTCGCGGACGAGGGCCGGCCGGGTGGCCGCGTCGGGGCAGGCCTCGGCGAGCGCGAGCGCGTCCGGTTCGAGGACGACGACGGCGGACTGCTCGCCGATGGCGGCCGCGATCTCGTCGATCCAGGCGAGGTAGGGCGTGCGGGCGAGGCCGCCGGCGCTGTGGCCGCCGCAGTCGCGGTCGGGGATGCCGTAGACGACGAGCACCGGCAGCGCTGCGGCGCCGGCGGCGTCGTCGAGGAGCGCGTCGACGGCGGGGCCGACCTCGCCGGCGGGCAGGCGCTCGGGGACGAGCCAGGTGGCGGTGGGGCGCGCGGCGAGCCGGGCGGCGGCCTCGCGTTCGGCGGCGGTGGCGCCGGTGCGGGCGGCGATCGCGGCCGAGGAGTCGGGGGAGCGGTAGAGCGTGCGACCGGCGAAGGGGGAGCCGGCGGCGGCCGGGGCGCAGGCGGTGAGCAGGGCGAGGAGCGCGATCGCGCCGCTCGCGAGCACGGCGCGGCGGGCGCGCGACCGCTCGCCGACTCCCGATGCCGTCATCGCCGCGTCCTTCCCCCGGTTCGGTCAGTCTAGGGCCCCGACTCTTCAGGAACATCCGGCGGATATGGGGTCCGACCCCGGACGAGGGGCGCGGAACGACGGGGATGCCGGCGCGACGGTCCTGAGTCGGAATTAACTGAATTGGTTCTTTCCGGATAGAAGGTTTTCTGTTAGCTTCGTTTCCGGTAACGCTCGCCACCGAGATCCTGCGCGACGTCGCTGTTCTTCCACGCAATGAAGCCAGAGAGGAAACACGAACGATGATTCGAACCAAGCGCCGACTGGTGCTCGCGCTCGCCGCGGGCGCCTCGGCCCTCGCCCTCGGGCTGTCCGGCTGCTCGCCCTCGGGCGGCTCCTCGGGCGGCTCCTCGGGCGGCGACGACGCGATCCTGCGGGTCTGGGCCGGCAGCGCTACCCCGATCAACAACAACTTCAACCCCTTCGCCGTCGACACCGCCGTGCACGCGACCTTCGGCGCCATCTACGAGCCGCTGTTCTTCTTCAACCAGCTCTCCGCCGACCCGCCCACCGGCATGATCGGCGACAGCTACGAGTACAGCGAAGACGGCAAGACCCTCACCGTGAAGATCAAGCCCGATCTCAAGTGGAACGACGGCGAGCCCCTCACCGCCGAGGACGTCGCCTTCACCTTCGGCTACGGCTCGAACGTCAGCGAGCAGTTCGTCTCGGCCGAGGCCACCGATGACACCACCGTCGTGCTCACGTACACCGAACCGCAGTTCACGAGCGCCTCGCTCACCCTCGGCTCGACCTGGATCATCCCCAAGCACGTGTGGGAGAAGATCGACGACTTCATGGCGGAGACGAACCCCGAGCCGGTCGGCTCCGGCCCCTACAAGCTCAAGAGCTTCACCGAGGCCGCCTACACCGTCGAGGCCAACGAGCTGTTCCGCGACGGCGCCCCCGCCGTGAAGCAGGTGCAGTACCTCGGCCTCGACTCGAACCAGTCCGCGCAGGACCTGCTCACCACCGGCAAGATCGACTGGGTCGGCCAGTTCATCGCGAACCCCGACGCCGTCACCGGCTCGGGCAAGATCGCCACGCTCAACCTGCAGCAGGACCCGACGACGATCACGACCTGCGCGAACGCCGCGCTCGGCTGCACCGGCCCGCAGACCGACCCCGCGGTGCGCCAGGCGATCGACGTCGCGATCAACCGCTCCACCATCCGTGAGAAGGCCTTCGCCGGGCTCGCCGGCGAGTCCTCGCCCTCCTTCATGCTGCTGCCGCGCGACGAGCAGTGGCTGAGCGACCCCGCTCTCACCACGAGCCCGCAGGACCCCGACGTCGCGAAGGCGCAGCAGATCCTCGAGGCGGCGGGCTACACGAAGCAGTCCGACGGCTTCTACGGCAAGGACGGCGCCTCCTTCGAGATCGACCTCTTCTCGCCCGACGGCTGGACCGACTACAACGACGCCGCGAAGCTCATCTCCGAGCAGGCGGCGGAAGCCGGCATCCGGATCAACGCCCGCACCGTCTCGGACGCCGAGTACTGGACCCCGATCCAGTCGGGTGACTTCCAGATGACGCTCTACGGCCTCACGCAGAGCCTCGTCGCCGACCCCTACTCGAACTACCACGAGTACTTCGCCGGCACCTCGACCGCGAAGGTCGGCGAGACCCCGCTCGTCGGGCAGAACTACTCGCGCTACTCGAACCCGAAGGTCGATGCCGCGGTGCTCGCCGCGGGCGGCACGGAGGACGTGCCGACGAAGCAGGCCGCCTACGCGACGATCCAGACGGAGATCGCCCGCGACCTGCCGTACATCCCGGTCGTGCTGAACGCCTCGCAGTCCTTCTTCAACACGAAGAAGTTCAGCGGATGGCCGTCCGAGGACGACCTCTACGCGGCGCCGCTGCCCTACCTCTCGGTGGCGAACGCGGTCGTGCTCACGCACCTGAAGCCGACCGAGTAGGCGCGTGGTCCCGATGAGACGACACCCCTTCCCCCGGGCGGTGCAGGAATGAGCTTCTACCTCCGACGGGTCGCCTTCTACCTGGTGACCTTCTGGGCGGCGATCTCGCTCAACTTCCTGCTGCCCCGGCTCCTGCCCGGCGATCCCGCCGCGATCATGCTCGGCAAGCTCCGCCGCGCGAACGGCGGACGGCCGCTCTCCGAGGAGACGGTGCAGGCGATCACCTCGATCCTCGGCGCGGAGAAGGGGATGAGTCTCTGGGACCAGTACCTGGCGTACTGGGGCCGGCTGCTTCAGGGAGACCTCGGCGTCTCCTCCACGAGGTATCCGGCCCCGGTCGCCGACCTCATCGCCGCGGCGCTGCCGTGGACGATCATCCTGGTCGGCACCGCGACCGTCATCTCCTTCGTGCTCGGCATCGTCGTCGGCGCCTGGGTCGGCTGGCGGCGCGGCACCTGGCTCGACCACCTCGTGCCGATCACGACGGTGTTCCAGTCGATCCCGTACTTCTGGCTCGCCCTCGTGCTCGTCGCCGTCTTCTCCGTGCAGCTCGGGATATTCCCGATCATCGGCGGGTACGACGTCTTCGACTTCCCCGCCGGGCCGGAGTGGAGCTGGGCGTTCCTCGGCAGCGCGATCTGGCACGCGATCCTGCCGGCGACGACGATCGTGCTCTCCTCGATCGGCGGCTGGCTGCTCGGCATGCGCAACATGATGGTGTCGACGATGTCGGAGGACTTCATCGTGACCGCCGAGGCCAAGGGCCTCACGCCGCGCCGGATCCGCACGAAGTACGCCTCGCGGAACGCGGCGATCCCGAGTCTCGCGGGCTTCGGCATCGCGCTCGGCTTCGTCGTCGCCGGTTCGATCGTGATGGAGCAGGTGTTCAGCTACCCCGGCATCGGCAAGCTCATGATCCAGGCCGTGCAGGGCCTCGACTACGCGCTCATGCAGGGCGTGTTCCTCGTGATCACCCTCACGGTGCTCGCGGCGAACTTCGTCATGGACCTCATCTACGGCTTCATCGACCCGAGAGTGCGGCACAATGGCTGACCGGCAGACCCTCACCGAGTCCGGCTCCGGCGGCGAACTGCCCGGCGCCGGCGCCGAGACCGCCCCCGACCTGCCCTTCGGCGCCCCGATCGGCGCGGAGGCCTCGCGGGAGAGCGCCAGGGAGGCGACGGCCACCGCGGCCGTCGCCGCCGCGAGCGCCGCCGCCGTGCGGCGGGGCGGGCGCTTCCGCGGGCTCCTGCCGCGGCGCTCGGGCAAGCTCGTGACGGGCCTCGTCATCGTCGGGGCGATCACCCTGTTCGGTCTGCTCGGCCCGCTCATCGCGCAGCCGCCGCGGGACTCGAACAACCCCGCGCTGCTGCCGCCCGGGCCCGAGCACTGGCTCGGCACCACGAAGCTCGGCTACGACGTGTTCTCCCAACTCGCCTACGGCACCCAGGGCTCGCTGTTCATCGGCCTCGTCGCCGGGCTCGTGGCGCTCGTGCTCGGGGTGCTGTTCGGCGTCTTCGCCGGATATTTCGGCGGCATCGCGGACGAGGTGCTGACCCTCATCACGAACATCGTGCTCGTCATCCCGGGGCTGCCCGTCGTCATGGTGATCGCCGCCTACGTGCAGAACGCGGACGGCCTCGGGCCGCTCGCCCGCAGCTCGCTGCTCGTCGCCCTCGTGCTCGGCATCACGAGCTGGGCGGGATCGGCGGTCGTGCTGCGCGCGCAGGCCCGCTCGCTCCGCACCCGCGAGTACGTCGCCGCCGCCCGGGTCGCCGGCGAGCGGCCGGCGCGGATCATCTTCGTCGAGATCCTGCCGAACCTCGTGCCGCTGCTCGCCGCGCAGTTCATCTTCGGCGTCATCCTCGCGGTGCTCGGCGAAGCCGGCCTCTCCTACCTGGGCCTCGGCCCGACCGGTTCGATCACGCTCGGCACCATGCTGAACGACGCACAGACCGGGCAGGCCGTCGGCACGGGCGCCTGGTGGTGGTTCGTGCCGCCAGGGGCGATCATCGCGGCGCTCGGCGCCGGGCTCTCGCTCATCAACTTCGCGATCGACGAGGTCGTGAACCCCAAGCTCAGGCTCGCACCGGAGAACGCCAAGCGGCAGCGCAAGGCGACCAAGGCGGGCAAGGGCGTCGCGGACACAGGAGCATTCGCATGACGGCACTCGGCCAGGCGGTCCTCACCGCCACGAACGTCTCGATCGACTACGAGGTCGACCCGCCCGTGCAGGCGGTGCGCGGCGCCTCGCTCACCCTGCACCGCGGCGAGATCCTGGGACTCGCGGGGGAGTCGGGCTGCGGCAAGACGACCCTCGCCTACGGGCTCAATCGGCTGCTGAAGGCGCCGGCGGTGATGACGGGCGGCGACGTCGTGTTCCACGACGCGAGCGGCCGCGACGTCGACGTCGTGCAGCTGGACGGGGAGGCGCTGCGCTCGTATCGCTGGGACAAGGTGTCGATGGTGTTCCAGGGCTCGATGAACTCCCTGAACCCGGTGATGAACGTGCGCACGCAGCTCCACGACGTCTTCACGACGCACCGCAAGGGGATGCCGAAGGCGGATCGCGAGGCGCGCAGCGCCGAGCTGCTCTCCCTCGTCGGCGTCGACCCGGCGCGGCTGTCGAGCTTCCCGCACGAGCTGTCCGGCGGGATGCGCCAGCGCGTCATGATCGCCATGGCGCTCGCGCTCGACCCGCAGGTGATGATCATGGACGAACCGACCACCGCGCTCGACGTCGTCGTGCAGCGCGGCATCGTGCGGGAGATCATGCGGCTGCGCGAACGGCTCGGCTTCGCGGTGATCTTCATCACGCACGACCTGCCGCTGCTCATCGAGATCAGCGACCGCATCGCGATCATGCTGGAGGGCGAGATCGTCGAGCAGGGGGATGCCGCGAGCATCTTCCGCGATCCGAGGCATCCCTACACCAGGCGTCTGCTGCAGAGCTTCCCGAGCCTGCGCGGCGAAGGCGGCGCGTTCATCCGCACCGGGCTGACGGGGGCGACCGCCGCCGTCACGGAGCCCGACGCGGCGCTCGCCGCAGGCGAGGGAGGCGCCGCATGACCGCCCAGGCGACGCGGCCCGCCGTGGAGGCCGGCTCGCTCCGCGCCGAGGGGCTGCAGAAGGACTTCCGGCTGCGCAGCGGCCTGAAGGTGCGCACGCTGCACGCGGTGCGCGGCGTCTCGCTCGAGCTCGAGCCGGGACGCACCGTGGCCCTCGTCGGCGAGAGCGGCTCCGGCAAGTCGACGATCGCGCGGATGTTCGCGAAGCTCGAGACCCCGACGGGCGGGCGGATCCTGCTCGACGGCGCACCGAGCGCGACCCGGGGGCGCGGGCTCGCCGCATACCGGCGCGACGTGCAGATGGTGTTCCAGGACCCGTTCGGCTCGCTGAACCCGTTCCACTCGATCGTGCACCACCTGGAGCGGCCGATCCGGCTGCACCACCCCGGCCTCTCGGGCGCCGAGGTGCGCGAGCGGGCCGAAGAGCTGCTCGAGCGCGTGCGGCTCTCGCCCGCGGCGAAGTTCGCCGACCGCCGCCCGCACGAGCTGTCCGGCGGGCAGCGTCAGCGGGTCGCGATCGCCCGGGCGCTCGCCCCCGGGGCGCGGTTCATCATCGCCGACGAGCCGGTGTCGATGCTCGACGTCTCGATCCGCCTCGGCGTGCTGAACCTGCTCGCCGAGCTGCAGCGCCAGGAACGGCTCGGCGTGCTGTACATCACGCACGATCTGGCGACCGCGCGGCACTTCTCCGACGAGATCCTCGTGATGTACCGCGGGGAGATCGTTGAGCGCGGGCCGAGCGAGCGGGTCATCCTCGATCCGCAGCACGACTACACGAAGACCCTGCTCGACGCGGCGGCCGATCCCGACCGCCTCGGACAGCTCCGCGACGAGGTACGGCGGGAGGCGGGATGAGCGTTCGAGAGCGAATCCGCTCGACTAGAGTGACCAGCGCGACCCCAGGGGAGGAGGTGGAGATGAGCGCGATCGATCCCGGTACACCGGCCTGGCTGGCGGCGCGCAACGACCGCACCGCCTTCCGGCTCCTGCTCGAGCACGGCCCGCTCACGCGCTCGCGGCTCGGCGCCCTCTCCGGCCTCTCCAAGCCGACCGCGACGCAGATGCTGCAGCGCCTCGAGCGGCTCGGGCTCATCCACCCCGTCGGCGAGGTCTCCGGAGGCCGCGGCCCGAACGCCGTGAGCTACGGCGTCCGCGTCGACCGCATCACCGGCGTCGCGATCTCGGTGCTCGCGCACTCGATCCAGGCGGTCGTCGTGGACGCGCTCGGCGGCGAGCACCCGGTGGCCGAGATCGTCCCGCCGGGGGATCGCTCCCCGGAGGGAGACGTGCAGGCGGCGATCCAGGCGGCCTGCGCGGCCGCCGGGGCCGATCCGGCCGGCGTCAGCCGCGTCGTCATCGGCGTGCAGGCGGCCTTCTTCGGCGAGGAGGACGAGCTCTCCCTCACCGACACCCTCCCCGGCTGGCCCGCGGTCGGCTCGGAGGCGCGGATCACCCGCGAGCTCGGCATCGATGTCACGCTCGGCAACGACGTGAACCTTGCGGCGATGGCCGAGCGGGCGGCGGGCGTGGCCAAGGACGCCTCGAGCTTCGCGCTCTTCTGGATCGGCGACGGCCTCGGCGTCGGCATCGACCTCGGCGGTGCCGTCCACCGCGGCGCCTCGGGCGGCGCGGGCGAGATCGGCTACCTGCCGGTGCCGAAGACGGCGGCGGCCTTCGCCCCGGAGGCGAACGACTTCACCGACCTCCTCGGTGGTCCGGCGATCGTCCGGCTGCTCGGCGGCGCACCGAGCGAACCGCTCGCGTCCGCGCTGGAGCGGCTCGACGGCGACCCGGCCCTGCTCGACGCGCTCGCCGAGCGCATCGCGATGGCCGCCCACCCGGTGCTCGCCCTGCTCGATCCGGCGATGCTCGTGCTCGGCGGGCCGAGCGGCAGCGCGGGCGGCGACGCCCTCGCCGAGCTCGTCGCCGAGCGGATCGACCGGGCGGCGCACCCGAAGCTCGTCGTGCGCTCGAGCGGCACCGGCCCGCAGCCGGTGCTGCTCGGCGCCAGACAGCAGCTCGTGCAGCAGATCCGCGACCGGCTCGAGGCCGACATCCTGCCGCTCGTCTGAGCGCGCCACCCACCTCCTCCCGCGAACGACGCCCGGATCGGGCGGCGTGCCGCGACCCCACTGACCAGCACTCCGGCCGGGGCATCCCCGCCGTGCTCGAGAGAAGGACCCCATGAAGCTCACCATCGTCGGCGGCGGATCGACCTACACCCCAGAACTCATCGACGGCTTCGCGCGCCTCCGCGCGCAGCTGCCGCTCACCGAGATCCACCTCGTCGACCCGGACCCGGACCGCCTGCGGCTCGTCGCCGGGATGGCGGCCAGGATGCTCGCGCGGGCGGGCCACCCCGCCCGCGTCGTCGGCACGAGCGACCTCGTCGCCGGCGTCTCGGACGCCGACGCGGTGCTCGTGCAGCTGCGCGTCGGCGGGCAGGACGCGAGGCAGGCCGACGAGACCTGGCCGCACGAGGCGGGCTGCATCGGGCAGGAGACGACGGGACCGGGCGGCCTCGCGAAGGCGCTGCGCACCGTGCCGGTCGTGCTGCGGATCGCGGAGGCCGTGCGCCGCCACGCGAAGCCCGACGCCTGGATCGTCGACTTCACGAACCCCGTCGGCATCGTGACCCGGGCGCTGCTCGAGCACGGTCATCGCGCGGTCGGGCTCTGCAACGTCGCGATCGGCTTCCAACGCCGATTCGCGCGGCTCCTCGACGTCGGCCACGACGAGGTGCGCCTCGGCCACGTCGGGCTCAACCACCTCACGTGGGAGCGGAGCGTGACCATCGACGGCCGCGACCGCCTGCCCGAGCTCATCGACGCCCGCCTCGGCGAGCTCGCCGAGGAGGTGCACCTCGCGCCCGCGCTCGTCGCGCAGCTCGGCGCGCTGCCCTCGTACTACCTGCGCTACTACTACGCGCACGACGAGGTGCTCGCCGAGCAGCTCGCCGAGCCGACCCGCGCGGAGGCGGTGCGGGCGATCGAGCACGAACTGCTCGAGCTCTACGCCGATCCGCACGTCGACACCAAGCCGGAGGCCCTCGAGGGGCGCGGTGGCGCGTTCTACTCGGAGGCCGCCATCGAGCTGCTCGCCGCGATGCAGGGCGGCGACGCGGTGCCGCGGGTCGTGAACCTGCGCAACGACGGCGTGCTGCCGTTCCTCCCCGACGACCACGTCATCGAGGTGCCGGCCCGCTACGTCGACGGCCGCTTCGTCGCGGAGGAGGTGGCGGCGCTGCCGGACGACTTCGCCGGCCTCGTCGCCGCGGTCGCCGGCTACGAGCGGCTCGCGCTCGACGCGGCCGTGCACGGCGGCCGCGACCGGGTGCTGCGCGCGATGCGGGCCCACCCGCTCGTGCTGCAGCACGAGCGGGCCGAACGGCTCACCGAGCTGCTGCTCGCCGAGAACGCGCGCTTCCTGGAGTGGGCGTGACCGGCGCGCGGCCGGGACGCACCGTGATCCCGCCGGACCCCGCGGCCGCCGACGGCACCGCAGCGCCCGCGGTCGTCGTCGCGGTCGACGGCGGCGGCTCGAAGACCGACGCCATCGCCCTCTCACTCGACGGCCGGGTTGTCGCCCGCCGTCGCGGCGGGGGGTCGAGCCCGCACTTCGACGGCCTCGCCAGCTCGGTCGAGACGATCGACGCGCTCGTCGGCGAGGTGTCCGGGGGTGCGCCGGTCGCGCAGGCGAACCTGTACCTCTCGGGGCTCGACCTCGACCGCGAGCTCGACGAGTTCCGCGCGGAGCTCGCCGGGCGCCGATGGGCGGGCCCCTCGACGGTCGTGGCGAACGACCTCTTCGCGCTGCTGCGGGCCGGCACCGACGAGCCGGACGCGGTCGTCATCGTCTGCGGCACCGGCGTGAACGCGGCCGGGGTGCGCGCCGACGGACGGGTCGTGCGATTCCCCTCCTTGGGCGCGATCTCCGGCGACTGGGGCGGCGGCTCGGGGCTCGGGGCCGAGGCGCTCTGGCACGCCGCCCGCGACGCCGACGGACGGGGGCCCGCGACCTGGCTCACCGGCGCGATCCTCGAGCTGCTGCAGCTCGACTCGGTGCAGGAGCTCATCGAACAGCTGCACTTCGGCCGGCGCCAGGAGAGCTCGCTCGCCGTGCTCGCGCCGCTCGTCTTCGAGGCGGCCCGCCGCGGTGACGCGGTCGGCGCGTCGCTCGTCGCCCGGCAGGCCGAGGAGATCGTCGCGTTCGCCCGGGCGTGCCTCGTGCGCCTCGAACTCCTCGACCGGCCGGTTCCGATCGTGCTCGGCGGCGGCATCCTCGCGGCGCGGGACCCGCTGCTGCTCGAACCGATCGAGCGCGGCGTCGCCGAGATCGCCCCGCTGGCGACGCTCGCGATCGTCGAGCAGCCGCCCATCGTGGGCGCCGCGCTGCTCGCGCTCGCGAGCGCCGGGGCGGGGGAGGAGGCGCTCGCGAGGGCGCGGACGGCGCTGGCAGGATGACCCGGCTGGACACCGCGTATAGCCGACGCCTGGACGATGGTCAAGGAGGCCTGCTGAGCGGTCATAGACTGTGGGCGTGACTTCAGAGGAAACCGTCGACGTCGTGCTCATCGGCGGGGGCATCATGAGCGCGACGCTCGGCTCCCTCATCTCCCGGCTCCAGCCGGACTGGAGCATCCGCGTGTACGAACGCCTCGGCGAGGTCGCGCAAGAGTCCTCCAACGCGTGGAACAACGCGGGCACCGGCCATGCGGCGCTCTGCGAGCTGAACTACATGCCCGAGGCGGCCGACGGCACGGTCACGGCCGAGAAGGCCGTCTCCATCAACGAGCAGTTCCAGATCAGCCGGCAGTACTGGGCCCACCTCGTCGAGCAGGGCGAGCTGCCCGAGCCGCACAACTTCATCAACTCGACCCCGCACATGACCTTCGTGCACGGGGCGGCGAACATCGAGTACCTGCGCAAGCGCGTCGCCGCACTCGCCGACCAGCCGCTGTTCGCCGACCTGGAGTACACCGAGGACCTCGAGCGCATCGCCGAGTGGACCCCGCTGCTCGCGAAGAAGCGCAACCCGAAGCAGAAGGTCGCCGCGACGCGCATCGCCGCCGGCACCGACGTCGACTTCGGCGCCCTGACCCGCTACCTCTTCGACGACCTCGAGCGCCGCGGCGGCGAGGTCAACGTGAACCACCAGGTCACCCGGCTGAAGCGCCGCAAGGACGGCAGCTGGCACCTGAAGCTCCGCCACCTCGTCGGCGGCACCCCGAAGACCGTCAACGCCCGCTTCGTCTTCGTCGGAGCCGGCGGCGGCGCGCTCGCGCTGCTGCAGCACTCCGGCATCCCCGAGATCAAGGGCTTCGGCGGCTTCCCCATCTCCGGCCAGTTCCTGCGCACCACCGATCCCAAGATCGTCGCGCAGCACCAGGCCAAGGTCTACGGCAAGGCCGCGGTCGGCGCCCCGCCGATGTCGGTGCCGCACCTCGACACCCGCGTCGTCGACGGCGAGACGGCGCTGCTGTTCGGCCCCTACGCCGGCTTCACGCCGAAGTTCCTGAAGACCTCGACCTGGTTCGACCTGCCCTTCTCGGTGCGGCTGCACAACCTGTGGCCGATGCTGCAGGTCGCCGCACGCAACTTCGATCTCGTGAAGTACCTCGTCGGCGAGCTACTCGCCAACCGCGAGAAGAAGATGCAGGCGCTGCGCGAGTTCATGCCGACCGCGAAGACGGGCGACTGGGAGCTCATCACGGCCGGTCAGCGCGTGCAGGTCATGAAGAAGGACGGCGCGAAGGGCGGCGTGCTGCAGTTCGGCACCGAGGTCATCACGGGCGCCGACGGCACGATCGCCGGCCTGCTCGGCGCCTCGCCCGGCGCCTCGACCGCCGCGCCGATCATGCTCGACCTGCTCGGGCGCTGCTTCCCCGAGCGCATGGCCGAGTGGGAGCCGAAGATCCGCGAGATGGTGCCGAGCTACGGCACCCGGCTGTCGGACGACCCCGAGGTCGCCGCCGCCAGCCTCGCGGCGACGGCGAAGGCGCTGCACCTCAGCGCCTGAGCGTCGCCGCGCCCGCCACCCCGACTGCGTCTTGCGCCGTGCGGGTCGAGCCTGCTAGCCTCGACCCGCAATGATCTGAGCACATCCCTTCGTCCCGCGCCTGAGGCGCCGTCGACATCGGGTGTGCTCTTTTCGTTGATCGCGACAGCGTCTCGCGCACCCCCACTGTCTCGGCAGATGCCCGGCGGGAGTCATCCCTTCGTCCCGGGGTCGACGCGTCCGCACCGCGCCGATCGCCGCACCGCGCCGACGCGCGTGCGGTGTCGCCGCCGCGTCAGCGGCGACCCCGGGCATCTTCGCGAACGGGGGTCCCCCTTGACCGTCCATCACTCCACCAACTCCTATCTCCGCGCCGAGCACCTCTCGGCCGGCTACGCGGATCGCGACGTGCTGCGCGATCTCGACTTCACCGTCTCTCCCGGGCAGCGGCTCGGCCTCATCGGCGAGAACGGCGTCGGCAAGTCCGCCCTGCTGCGGGTGCTCGCCGGCGAGGCGCCCGCGCGGCTGCAGGCCGACGGCCGACTCACCCGCCCGGCCCGGATCGGGCTCCTCCTGCAGGAGCTGCCCTTCGCCGACGACGAGCGCATCGACGACGTCATCGAGGCGCGCATCGCCGAGGTGCGCGGCATCGAGCGCGAGCTGGATGCCGCGGCCGCGGCGCTCGTCGAGGCCACGCCGGAGGCCGAGGAGCGCTACGCCGCCGCGCTCGATGCGGCCGAACGGGCCGAGGTCTGGTCGGTCGAGGCCCGGCGCGACGAGCTCCTCGACGGGCTCGGCGTGTCCGGCATCGGCCTCGACCGCCGCATCGGCGAGATGTCGGGAGGGCAGCGCAGCCGCTTCGCCCTCGCGGCGCTGCTGCTCGGCGCACCCGACGCGCTGCTGCTCGACGAGCCGACGAACCACCTCGACGACGCCGCGGCCGAGTTCCTGGAGGCGCGCCTGCGTGCCTGGCGGGGCCCGGTCGTCTTCGCCAGCCACGACCGGGAGTTCCTCGACCGGGTCGCGACGGGCCTGCTCGACCTCGACCCGGCGCAGTCCGCCGCCGGCGTGCCGCTCGATGCCTCGGGCGGCACGGTCTTCGGCGGCTCGTTCAGCGAGTACCTCGAGGCCAAGGCCGACGCGCGAGCGCGTTGGCAGCGGCAGTACGAGGCGGAGCAGGGCGAGCTGCGGGCGCTCCGCGAGGCCGTGCGCGAGACCGCGCGGAACGTGTCGCACCGGAGGGGCCCGAGCGACAACGACAAGTTCATCACCAAGTTCAAGCAGGGGCGCACCGATCAGGCGATCGCGCGGCGGGTGCACAATGCGGAGCTCCGGCTCGAGACGCTCGAGCGCGAGCAGCTGCGCAAGCCGCCCGCCGCGCTGGAGTTCACCGGCATCCCGACCGGAGCCCAGGCGCTCGGCGAGGAGGGCGGACCGCTCATCCAGCTCGCCGGGGCGGCGGTCGGCGAGCGGCTGCGGCTCGAGACCTTCCGGGTGGAGGCGCTCGACCGGGTGCTGATCACCGGGGCGAACGGCGCCGGCAAGTCGACGCTGCTCGGCCTGCTCGCCGGTCGCATCGCACCGGACGCCGGCACGGTGCGCCGTCGCCGTGGGCTCCGGGTCGGACTCCTCGAGCAGGACGTCCGTTTCGAGGACCCGGATGCCTCGCCGCGGGCGCTCTACGAGCGGGTGCTGGGGGAGCAGCGCGCGGCGCTCGTGCCGCTGCCGAGCCTCGGTCTCATGCCCAGGCGGGACCTGGACCGTCCGCTCGGCGGCCTGTCCGTCGGGCAGCAGCGGCGGCTCGCGCTCGCCCTCGTGATCGCGAAGCCGCCGCACGTGTTCCTGCTCGACGAGCCGACGAACCACCTCTCGCTCGCGCTCGCGACGGAACTCGAGGCGGCGCTCGGCGGGTATCCGGGGGCCGTGCTCATCGCGAGCCATGACCGCTGGATGCGCCGGCGCTGGGCGGGGGAGGAGCTGCGGCTCGCCGCCGGCCGCCCGCTCGCCCGCACCGCCGCCTGACGGCGCGGCGCCCCACCCGCCTCCACCCCAGGGTTGCCCGACTTTCATGAAAGTCGGGCAACCCTGGGTTGGGTGGGCGGGTTGCGGATGTATCGAAGGTATGTTCGAATATGAGCATGCGGTGGAGCGGGCAGGAACTCGAGGTCGAGCAGGGCTCGACGCTGCCGGGGCTCGCCAAACTGAGCAGCCTCGTGCGATCGGTGCAGACGCCCGAGTTCGCGGGGGTGACCTTCCACGAGGTGCTCGCGAAGTCCGCGCTGAACAAGGTGCCGGGGTCGTCGTCGATGCCGTTCGGGTGGACCATCAATCCCTACCGCGGCTGCTCGCACGCGTGCGTCTACTGCTTCGCGAGGCCGACGCACACCTACCTCGATCTCGACGCCGGCGACGACTTCGACCGGCAGATCGTCGTCAAGGTGAACGTCGCCGAGGTGCTGCGCAAAGAGCTGGCGCGGCCCTCCTGGCGGCACGAGCCGGTCGCCCTCGGCACGAACACCGATCCCTATCAACGGGCCGAGGGGCGCTACGAGCTCATGCCGGGCATCATCGAGGCGCTCGCCGACAGCGGCACCCCGATCAGCGTGCTGACGAAGGGCACGCTGCTGCGCCGCGATCTGCCGCTGCTCGCCCGCGCCGCCGAACGGGTCCCCGTCGACCTCGCGATGTCGATCGCCGTGTACGACCACGAGCTGCAGCAGGCCGTCGAGCCCGGCACACCCAGCACGAAGGCGAGGCTGGCCACGGTCACGGCGATCCGCGAGGCGGGCTTCGACTGCACCGTGTTCCTCATGCCGATCCTGCCCGACCTCACCGACACCCGGGCCCACCTCGACGAGGCGCTGCGGCAGATCAAGGCGGCCGGGGCCACCTCGGTACTGCACGGGGCGCTGCACCTCCGGCCCGGAGTCAAGCCCTGGTTCATGCAGTGGCTCGAGGCGCACCACCCCGAGCTCGTGCCGAAGTACCGTTCGATGTACTACGGCACGAACAGCTACGCGCCGAAGGCGTACCGGCAGTGGCTCACGGCGCGCATCAGGCCGATGATCCGCGCGCACGGATTGCGCTACGGCAGCGAAGACCCGGTCACCGGGGGCGTGCGCTCCTCCGCCTTGGCGGCGGCTCGTTCTGCGTCCGCCGCCGCCGGGCACGGCGTGCCCGGTCGCTTCGCCGGTCCGCAGTTCGCCGGAGCCTCGTCGGCGGGCGGCGCGGCGGCGCTTCCGACTCCGCTCGGCGACACGCTGTTCTGAGCCCCGGATGCGCGACATCGCGCCCGCGCCCTGCGGTACTCTCGCTGCAGCCCGTCGATTTTCCCTGCGCTCGGCGGTGCGTTCGGGAGGTGCGGCGATGACCCATGGCTTGCCCGCACCATTGACGCGCGCGGCCGAACATCGGGCGCTCATCAACGCAGGCCATGCCGCCGCCTTCGTCTGCCTGTCCGTGGGCATCGCCATCGGCATCCTCGCCGGGTTGTACCTGGGCGCGACGAACGGCTGGATCGGCGCGGGGCTCGTCGCCGCGCAGGCCGCCGCGCTCGCGGTGCACGCCGTGCGGCCGAACCTCTTCACCGCGCTCCTCGCGCTCGCAGTCGGCACGGCGAGCGTGTTCCTGCTCGTGCCGATCCTGAGCGGCTCGGGCGCCTTCGAGACGACGAACAACAGCATCTCGGCGCTCCCGAGGGTCGCCCTCGTGCTCATCGGCGGGGCGGCCAGCGGCACCTGGTGGGCGATCGGCTGGGCCGGTGCCGGCTGGCTCTTCGGCGAGCTCGCCACGGTCGTCGGTGCCGCGATGGTCGGCACGATGTGGGTCCCCAACCTCGCCGCCGCGTTCGCACTCGCCATCGTCGTCCTCGTCCGCGGCTTCGACGGGCTCAACCGGCGGTTCAACGGCCGCGCCCGGCCCGGTCCGGCCGCAGGCGGGGAGCCGACAGCCGCCGCCATGCGCCGGGACTTCGCGCTCCGCGCCTCCGTGCGGCTGAACGAGCTCGCGCTGCAGCACCTGACCAGGGTCGCCGAGGCCGGCTCCGGCACGATCGACGACCGTCTGCGCCAGGAGATCGACCGCGAGCTGAGCCTCGCGATCGGGCCCGACTGGGCGGCCTCGATCGCCGAGCGCGGCGGCGCACGGAGTGGCACCGCCGGAGCTCCGGCCAACGCGCCCGAAGCCGGCGCGGGGCCCGCCGAGGCGCTCGCGCCGAGTTCGCCGGCCCACCGGGCGGAGGCGGCCGTGCCATCGGCGGTGCCGCCGAGCGGTGGCCCGAGCGGGGCGCGCAACGAACCCCAGACGGGCGCAGCGGCCGACGGCGCACGGAGCACGGCACCCGGCGGATTCGCCCAGGTGCTGCCGACCGCGCACGAGGCCGCGAGCAACGGCGGCCTCGCGGTGCGGGTGAGCGGTGCGCTGGCGCAGCTCGCCCAGCTCGCACCCTCCCGGCTCGACGCGCTCGACTCCGCCGTCGCCCAATGCCTCGTGAACGTCGTGCGGCACGCCGGCGTGTCCTCGGCCGAGGTCATGATCGGCGGAGGGGCCGACGAGCTCACCGTCGCCGTCATCGACACCGGCGTCGGGTTCGACGAGTCGCGCGTCCCCGCCGACCGCATCGGCCTGCGCACCTCGATCCGAGCCCGGGTCGAGCACGAGGGCGGCACGGTGCGGCTCTGGTCGAAACCCGGCGTCGGCACCACCATCGTGCTCACCATGCCGAGGACGGAGCGATGAGCGGCAGATTCAGCCTCACCCAACAGGAGGCCGATCCGATCGGCGGCAGCACGGCGGCCCCGCTCGTCGCGATCGGCGCCGGCACCGCCGTCGCCATCTCCGTCGTGTCGACCTTCGCCCATCGCGCCGAGATCGTCTCGCCATTCGCGGCGGTCCTCGGCATCCTGCTCCTCGTCGCGGCCGCGATCGCGCTCGTGACCGGCATCCTCCCGTCGCGGGGCAGCTTCGCGAGCGAACGCGTCTGGCTCGTCGTGACGATCGCGACGGCCGCCGCGGTCGCCGAGTACGTCAGCACCATGGGCAACGACGCCGTGCTCTACGACGACTACGGGCCGATCACCATCGGCGTGCTCCTGCTCTGCATGGCCCCCTATGCGAGCTGGGCGGCGCTGCTCATCGCCGCCGGGCTCTCCTCGGGCGTGCTCGCGATCCTCGTCGCCGGCAACGCCGCGGCCGCGAGCGTCTCGCAGCCCGTCGCCTCCCTGGTGCTCGTCGGCTCGGTCGCCATCGTCGCGCTCGCGGCGGCGGGCGCCTCGTACTCCTACTCGATCGTCGGCTCGATCCTGCGCTGGCAGCGCGAGGTCAACCGGGAGGCGCTGGAGCAGGAGGTCGCCGAGGAGCCGGGGGATGCCGCCCCGTTCCCGGGGCCGACCATCGGCGGCTCGCCGCGCGTCGCCCTCGTGGCCCGCGAGGTGCTGCCCTTCCTCGCCTCGGTGGTCGCCGCCGAGCGCCTCTCAGTCGCCGACGTCGATCGCGCCCGAGAGCTCGCCGAAGGGGTGCAGGCCGCGATGAAGGCCGGCATCGAGGCGACCTGGCTCGACGATCTCGCCGACGCGCTGCGCTCCGGCGGCGCCGGACCGGGCATCGAGATGCTCGTCGACGACCCGAGCGGCGCCGCGGCCCGGCTCTCGAGCGATCAGCGCACCGCACTCACCGCGATCATCTCCTGGCTCGGCGGCAGCACCCGCTCGTCCGAGGTGCGCGTCGCCGTCGTCGAGGGGGCCGGCTCCGGACGCATCGAGGTCACCGCGATCCCCGCGCAGGGTCCGCCGCGACACCGCGATCTCGAGCGGATCGTGGCCATCGCCCGCGCCGTCGGCTTCCGCACCGAGTCGACGATCTCGCGGGAGCGTACGATCGTCGAGTTGAACTACCCCGTCGGCTGAGCGCCGAACCCCGAGTCGCCGGCGATGCCGGCCCGTCCCTCCTGGAGGCAGCCCCGTGGCCAAGCTCTATTTCCGCTACGGCGCCATGAATTCGGGCAAGTCGACGGCGCTGCTGCAGGCCGCCTTCAACTACGAGGAGCGAGGCCATCGGGTGCTGCTCGCGAAGCCCGCGGTGGACACGAAGGGGGATCGCGAGATCATCTCCCGGCTCGGGGTGACCCGCGAGGTCGACTTCACGATCTCGCCCACCGAAGCGGTGCGCGAGGTCTTCGAGCAGCACCGGGTGCGCAGCGGCAAGGTCGATCGGGCGGGCCGCGACGTCAGTTGCCTGCTCATCGACGAGGCGCAGTTCCTCACCTCCGAGCAGGTCGATGACCTGCTCCGCATCGCGCTCCTCGACGGCATCCCGGTGCTCGCCTACGGCATCCGCACCGACTTCCAGACCGTCGCGTTCCCCGGCAGCCGCCGCCTCCTCGAGGTGTCGCACAGCCTCGAGGAGCTGAAGACGATCTGCCGCTGCGGCCGCAAGGCCATCTTCAACGGGCGGCGGATCGGCGGTCGCTACGTCTTCGACGGCGACCAGGTGGCGATCGACACCTCGGCGGGCCCCGTCGGCGGCGGAGTCCAGGTCGAGGTCGAGTACGAATCGCTGTGCGGGGTCTGCTACCTGCAGGAGTCCGGGGGCGTGCTGAACGGCCGCCACTGACGCAGCGGCCGCGCACGGGACCGTGACGTGAGGGCCGATCCGCGGCAGGATGGAAGCACGCCGAGATCGGAGGCCCCAATGAACGACATCATCGTGGGTGTGAGCGCCGCCGGAGCCGCCACGGACGCCGCGGTCGCCTGGGCGGCCGAACGCGCCAGGGCCACCGGGGCCGCGCTGCGGCTCGTCCACGTCGTCGACGACGCCATCCCCGCCACGGGTGACGCGGAGCTGCTGCTGGCCGCGCAGACGGCCGCACAGGGATGCCTCGACAGCGCCGCCGCGACCGTGGAGCGCGTGACGCCGGGCCTCGCCGCCACTCAGCTGCTCGAACAGGGTTCGCCCGTCGAGGTCTTCTCCAGGCTCTCGAAGGAGGCCGCCCTGCTCGTGGTCGGCAGCGACTGGCACGGCGGCAAGCGCGCGAGCCGGCGCGGCGTGCACAGCCTGCGCATCGCCGCCGGCAGCCACAGCCCGGTCGCCGTGATCCCCGACATCGACGTCTCCGCCCGTCGGGGCGTCGTGGTCGGCGTCGACGGCTCCGAGGCATCCGCCCGCGCCCTGGCGTTCGCGGCCGAGGAGGCGACCCGCACCGGCGAGCCGCTCATCGCCGTCCACTCGTGGGACGTCGCCGTCATGGTCGGCGGCGAGTACGGCTACGGGGTCGCGATGATCGCGAGCGACGACCTGCAGGCCTCGGCCGCCGAACTGCTCGACGAGGCGCTCGCCTCCACCGAGGCGGCGCACCCCGAGCTCGAGATCCGTCGCGAGGTCGTCGCCGGGGACCCGGTGCAGGCGCTCGCCGACGCGGCCGACGACGCGCGCCTGCTCGTCGTCGGCAGCCAGGGGCGCGGGGCGATCGCCCGATTCCTGCTCGGCTCGGTGAGCCACGGAGTGCTCGCGCACCTCGAGGCCCCGACGGTGGTCGTCCGCTGAGCACGGTTCGCCATCCCGTGTTCACCCCCGGTGGCGCGGGCCGCCCGGGAGCGACTGCGAGAATGGTCGCGGGAGGACTCAGATGAACGTCTCCGTGATCGGCTGCGGCTACCTCGGCGCCGTGCACGCCGCCGCGATGGCCGAGCTCGGCCACACCGTCGTCGGGATCGACATCGACGCGCGCAAGATCGCCGAGCTCGCGGCCGGACGCCCGCCCTTCTTCGAGCCCCGTCTGGGCGAACTGCTCAGCTCCGCGATCGCGAGCGGCCGGCTGCGCTTCAGCACCGACCCCGCTGACGCGGCCGGTGCGGAGGTGCACTTCCTCGCGGTCGGCACCCCCCAGCAGGCGCGCTCGGACGCCGCCGACCTCAGCTACGTGGACGCCGCGTTCGACGCCCTGCTGCCGCACCTCGCCCCCGGCGCGATCGTCGTCGGCAAGAGCACGGTGCCGGTCGGCACCGCGGCCGGCCTCGCCGCACGGCTCGCGCAGCGGGCGCCGCACGCGAGCCTCGCCTGGAACCCGGAGTTCCTCCGCGAGGGCTTCGCGGTGCAGGACACGCTCGAGCCCGACCGGCTCGTCTACGGCGTCTCCGGCGGTGAGCACGACGAGCTCGGGCGGGCGCAGGCCGCCGTACTCGATCAGGTGTACCGCGCCGCGGTCGAGGCCGGCACCCCGCGCATCGTGACCGACTACGCCACGGCGGAGCTCGTGAAGGTGTCCGCGAACGCGTTCCTCGCCACGAAGATCAGCTTCATCAACGCGATGAGCGAAATCGCCGAGGTTACCGGGGCGGACGTCACGGCGCTCGCCGACGCCATCGGGCACGACGCGCGCATCGGCCGCCGCTTCCTGAACGCCGGCGTCGGCTTCGGTGGCGGGTGCCTGCCCAAGGACATCCGCGGCTTCGTCGCGCGCGCCGAGGAGCTCGGTCGGGGCGAGGCGCTCGCCTTCCTGCGGGAGGTCGACGCCGTGAACCTGCGGCAGCGGCAGCGCGTCGTCGACCTCGCGGTCGAAGCGCTCGGCGGACAGGTGCATGAGCGGCGCATCGCCATTCTCGGGGTGACGTTCAAGCCCGACTCCGACGACGTGCGGGACTCGCCGGCGCTCGACGTCGCGGTCGCCCTGAAGGGCCTCGGCGCCGAGGTCGTAGCGACCGATCCGGAAGGCATCGCCAACGCGAGGATGCGGCATCCGCAGCTCGACTACACGAGCTCGACGGCCGAGGCACTGCGCGGTGCGGATCTCGTGGTGCTCGTCACTGAATGGCGCGAGTTCCGCGCCCTCGATCCGGTGGCGGCGGCCGAGCTCGTCGCCGGGCGGTCGATCATCGACGGCCGCAACGTGCTCGACGCGGCGCGCTGGCGCGAGGCGGGCTGGACGTACCGGGGGATCGGGCGCCCCTAGCGCGGCAGTTCCGGAGCAGCGCGGCAGCCGGAGCACTGCGGCAGCCGAAGCAGCGCGGCAGCCGGAGCACTGCGGCAGCCGGAGAAACGAAGAACCCCCTCCTCGCGGAGGGGGTTCTTGCATTGGTCGGGGTGACAGGATTTGAACCTGCGACCTCTTCGTCCCGAACGAAGCGCGCTACCAAGCTGCGCCACACCCCGGTGGCCGAGCGTTCCCGCTGAGCCTCAACAAGGATAGCCGATATTTCGAGGGCCGCTGACCACTCGTGGCGGGAGGGAAATACACATCCTTTGGCACATTGTGCGGCGATGCACATCCCTGGAAGCTGGGCCTCGTGGTCGTCGATGTCGACGACCGGAGACGAGGGGGATGATGAAGCGAAAGGTGATTGGCGGCATTGCGGCCATGGGCCTGGGGGTGGCGCTGGCCGTCGGTGGGGTGACGGCACCCGCGAGTGCGCTGACGTGGACGCAGTACTGTCGCGACCACGTGCGAGACGGAGTTCCGTACGACACCTACCTTAGCCAGACCGCCCAGTGTCGGATCCAAGCCGGGCCGGCCGCAGGGGGTGGGCCGGAGTACAAGTACAACGGCGCCGTCGACGGAGTGATGGGGACAAACAGCTGGAAGGGCCTCCAGGCGTATCTGAAGCGGTTCTGGCAGTACGGCGGACCGGTCGACGGTGCGCCGGGAACGAACACCTATAAGGCGATGCAGCGCTGGGCGGCTACGCAGGGGTACGCGGGTCCGATCGATGGCGTGATGGGTGCCAACAGTTGGAAGTATTTCAACCAGGCCGTACGGGTAGGGTTCTTCCAGAACTGACTCCTACTCGTGCCGCGCGGGCCGATCCGAAGCGTCGGATCGGCCCGCGTTTCGCTGCGCTACGCGACCGGCGTGAGCGTCAGCAGGGTCGCCTCCGGCGGGCACGCGAAGCGCACCGGAGCGTAGATCGAGGTGCCGAGGCCGGCCGAGACGTTGAGATACGCCGAGCGCAGCCCGTGACGCCAGACGCTCAGCCCCTTCACCTGGGCGCGGGGGATGTCGCAGTTCGTGACGAGCGCGCCGACGCCGGGAACGCAGACCTGCCCGCCGTGGGTGTGGCCGGCCAGGATGAGCTGCGCGCCGTGGTTCACGAAGGAGTTCAGCACCCGCTGGTACGGCGCATGCGACACCCCGATCGTCACGGTGGGGCGCGCGGCCGCGTCCGCGTCGACGTCGGGCCAGCTCTCGTCGCCGAGCGGATCGTCGGCGCGGAGTTCGTCGATCGCGGCGGTGATGACGTCGAGCCGGTCGTAGCCGCGGTGCGGGTCGTCGACGCCGAAGAACTCGAGCCGGGTGCCGTTGATCTCGAGCGCGGCAGCCGCGTTGTCGAGGTCGATCCAGCCGAGTTCCGCGAAGTAGGCGTGTAGCGCGCTGATGTCGAGCCGTTCGGCCCGCCGGCGGTGCCGGCTCGGACCGCCGAAGTAGGCGAAGGGGTTCTTGGCCTGCGGGCCGAAGTAGTCGTTCGAGCCGTTCACGAAGACGCCGGGAACCCCGGCGAAGGGGGCGAAGGCCGCGCGGATGCCGGTGAGCCCGTCGCGGTGGCCGAGGTTGTCGCCGGTGTCGACGATGAGGTCGGGCTGCAGTCGGGCGAGCTCGCGCACCCAGGCCTGTTTGTCGCGCTGCCACGGGGCCATGTGCAGATCGCTCAGGTGCAGTACCTTGATCGGCGCGGCACCGGCCGGCAGCACGGGCACCGAGGCGGTGCGCAGCGTGTAGTTCCGGCGCTCGACGAGCGCACCGTAGGCGAAGACGGCGGCGCCCGCCGCGCCGACCGCCAGAGCGATCCGCGCGGCGGGCGCCGGCCCGCGTGCTCCGGTCAACCGTCGCCTCCGCCTTCGCCGTTGCCGTTGTTGCCGTCCTTGGCCTTGCCGATCACGATGGTGACCTTGGTGCCCGGCTTCGCCTTCTCGCCGCCACCCGGCGACTGCGAGAGCACGAGGCCCACCTGGCTCGGGTCGGTCGCGTCCTGCTCCTTGCGGTCGACCCGGTACCCGGCGGCGGTGAGCGCCGCCTCGGCCTGATCGGCCTGGGCGCCCACCACGTTCGGCACCGCCGTGACATTGCCGCGGCTGATCTTCAGCGAGATCGCCGAGCCGCGCGGGGCCGAGCCGCTGAGGCTCTGCGAACCGATCGTGCCCTTGGGCTGGTCGGAGTCGACCTCGCCGTCCATCGTCCAGGCGAAGCCGGCGTCCTCGAGCGCCTTCTGTGCCGCGTCGGGGGCGAGGCCCAGCACGTTCGGCACGTTCGCGGTCGGGGTGACCAGGTACTCGTCCTTCGGGTCGGGGAACTCGTCGCCGCCGTACTTGGAATTCGCGACGTCCATGATGCGCGGCCAGATGTAGTGTCTGATCCCCGCCGCCTGGGTGCCGTCGATGTACGTCTCACGCAGGTTCGTGTGGCCGGTGACGTTGTAGACGCCGACCACCGTGGCGACCTTCGACGAGGCGCCGCTCATCCACGTCGCCTCGGCGTCGTCGGTGGTACCGGTCTTGCCGATCATCGGCGTGCCCGAGGTGTCCATCCGGTACAACGACGTCGAGCCGGTGCCGCCGGTCATCACTCGCTGGAGCGCGTACGTCATGCCCGCCGCGACGTCTTCAGTCACGGCCTGGGTGCACGTGGACTTCGGCACCTCGACCGCCTCGCCCTTGCCGTCGGTGATGCGGTCGATCGCGATGGGCGTGCAGGACTTGCCCTTGCCGGCGACCGCGGCGAAGGCCGTGGCCATCGAGATGGGGGCGATCTCCTCGGTGCCGAGCACGGCCGAGGGACCGAAGGTGATCTGGTCGCCGTTCTCGTTCAGTCCTTCGCCGAGCGGCTTGCCGTCGGCGCGGCCAGCGCTCATGAGGGCGGTCGCGGTGTTCTTGATGCCGCAGAGATCGAGCTGCTTGGCCATCGCGACGAAGCCGGTGTTCTTTGACTGTTGGGTGTTGTAGAGCGCGCTCCAATTGCCGCCTGGCTCACCCTCGTCGTTGCGCGGGTTCCAGTCGCCGGCGTTGATGTCGCCACCGCAGGTGTTCTTGAAGGTGCCCCAATCGGAGCGGCGGCGCGCGTCGACCGTCTCGTTCACCGAGTGCCCCTCGATGAGCCACTCGCCGAGCGTGAAGATCTTGAAGGTCGATCCGGGCTGGAAGCCGTGCGAGCTGCCGTAGTCGATCGTCGCGTTGTAGTTCACCGCGTCGTACTGGTCGCCCGTGACGTCGGGGTCGACGTTGTACGTGGTGTTCTGGGCCATCGCGAGGATACGGCCGGTGCCGACCTCGACGGAGACCGCCGAGCTGCCGATGTTCGCCTCGGGGATGCTGCCTGGCACGTACTCGTGGATCGCCGAGTTCGCGGCGTTCTGCAGGTCCATGTCGATGGTCGTGTAGATGTCGAGGCCGCCGCGGGCGAGCAGGCGCGCGCCCTCGTTGACGTCATCGGTGGCGGGGTCGTCGAACTTGTTCTTGATCTCCCACGTCACGTAGTCGCAGAAGTAGGCGTAGCTCGGCGAGGCCTGGCAGCCGTGCGAGGGCGGCGTGATCTTCGGGGCGACGGGCTCAGCGACGGCGGCGTCGTGCTCCTCCTGCGTGATCTTCTTCTCCTCGAGCATCTTGCCGAGGATGTAGTCGCGCCGCTCCTTGTTCTCGAGGTACGGCACGACGTTGCCCTGCTTGTCGACGCTGTTCGCGCCGTTCGTCTCGCTGTCGGGCATGTCAAGGCGGAACTTCTCAGGCCAGTTGACGATCGCGATGAGGCTCGCGGCCTGGGCGAGGGAGAGGTCACGGGCGTTGCTGCCGAAGTAGTACTGCGCGGCCGCCTGCACTCCGTAGACCTGCCCGCCGAAGCCGGCGATGTTCAGGTAGCCGCTGAGGATCTCGTCCTTGGTGTACTTCTTCTCGACCGAGATCGCGTAGCGCATCTCCTTGAGCTTGCGGTCGACGGTGGTCTTGGTGTGCTCCTCCCACGCCGCCTGCCGCTCTTCCTCGGTCTTCGCCTTGGACATGTCGTTGTTCACGAGCACGTTCTTGACGTACTGCTGCGTGATCGACGAACCGCCCTGCGTGTTGCCGCCGAGGGTGCTCAACGCACCGCGCACGGTGCCGACGACGTCGACGCCGCCGTGCTCGTAGAACCGCGGGTCCTCGCCGGCGACGGCCGCGTCCTTGAGGTACTGCGACATGTAGTCGAACGCGACCTCTTCACGGTTGTCGTCGTAGAAGTACGCCATGGCCGACGGCGTGCCGTCTGGCTTCAGGGCGTAGATGGTGGACTTCTGGGCGAGCGGGTCGATCTCGAGGTACCCGGGCAGGTTCTCGAACATCGTGATGCTGTTATTGGCGGCCATGCCGGTCACGGCGAGCGCCGGCGTCACGGCGGCCGTGACGAGCACACCGGCGAGCGCGCTCATGCCGATGAAGCCGAGCAGGCCCCCGGCGGCGCCGCTCGCCGTACGATTTTTGGCAGACATATAGTGGAGCCTAACGGAGAAGGCTGGCAAAACCCCGCTACGCGGGTGTGCCGGAATTCCGCGGCTGACACGCCGGATTCGGCACGATCGGATGCCGGAATGCCGGCCCGGAGCGCCTTCTCACCCATCACCCCCGCAGATCGAGCTCTGGAGCGCTATGACGACCTGGGAGTACATCACCACCCCGCTGCTGATCCACAACACGGCCGCGATCCTGAACAACTGGGGATCGGAGGGCTGGGAGCTCGTGCAGATCGTGCAGGGCCCCGAGGGCGGGCTCGTCGCCTACCTGAAGCGCCCGGTCGGCGGGGAGGCCTCGGCCGCCGCGAGCGCCGGAGCCGCGGCCGCCGCCCAGGCCGCCAAGCAGTTCGAGGGAGAGGCCTGAACATGTCCTACGAAGCACGTCTGACCGAGCTCGGCATCGAGCTGCCCGAGGTCGCACCGCCCGTCGCCGCCTACGTCCCCGCGGTCGTCACCGGCTCCTACGTCTACACGAGCGGGCAGCTGCCGTTCGTCTCGGGCGCGCTGCCTGCGACCGGCAAGGTCGGCGACGGGCACGGCCTGGTGCCGGCCGACGACGCGAAGGCCTACGCCCGCACTGCGGTGCTCAACGCGCTGGCCGCCGTGCGCGCCGAGATCGGCTCGCTCGATCGGATCTCCCGCATCGTGAAGCTCGTGGGCTTCGTCTCCTCGGACCCCGCGTTCTCCGGCCAGCCCGGCGTCATCAACGGCGCCTCGGAGCTGCTCGGCGAGATCTTCGGCGAGGCGGGCCGGCACGCGCGCTCGGCCGTCGGCGTCGCCGTGCTGCCGCTCGACGCGCCGGTCGAGCTGGAGCTCGTGGTCGAGTTCGCCTGAGTCGCACCGGACAGACGGATGCCCCGGCGGGAAGCTTCCCGCCGGGCCATCCGTCGTTCCGAGCCGAGCCGAGGCCTAGCGCACCTGCTCGGTGATCGCCGTCATCACCGAGGTGTCGGCGAGCGTGGTGGTGTCGCCGACCTGGCGGCCCTCGGCGAGGTCGCGGAGCAGTCGGCGCATGATCTTGCCCGAGCGGGTCTTCGGCAACTCGTTGACGATGAAGACCTGGCGCGGCCGCGCGATCGCGCCGATCTGGGTCGCGACGTGGCGGCGCAGTTCTTCCGAGGCCTCGGCCACGTCGGTCACCCGGTCGGCCTGGCTGGCCTTCAGGATGACGAACGCCACCACGGCCTGCCCGGTCGTCTCGTCGGCGGCACCGACGACGGCGGCCTCGGCCGTCCACGGGTGGGCGACGAGCGAGGACTCGATCTCGGCCGTCGAGAGCCGGTGCCCGGAGACGTTCATGACGTCGTCGACGCGGCCGAGCAGCCAGATGTCGCCGTCCTCGTCGCGGCGGGCGCCGTCGCCGGCGAAGTACTTGTCGCCGAACTTCTCCCAGTAGGTCTCCTTGAACCGCTCGGGGTCGCCCCAGATGCCGCGGAGCATCGACGGCCACGGCTCGGTGATGACGAGCAGGCCGCCGTCCTCGCCGCCGACCGGCTTGCCGTCGTCGTCGAGGATGTCGACGGAGATGCCGGGCACCGGCACCTGCGCGCTGCCGGGCTTCAGATCGGTCACGCCGGGGAGCGCGGAGATCATGATGGCGCCGGTCTCGGTCTGCCACCAGGTGTCGACCACGGGGATCGAGCCGCCGCCGATGACGTGGCGGTACCAGATCCACGCCTCGGGGTTGATCGGCTCGCCGACCGAGCCGAGCACCCGCAGCGAGCGCAGGTTGAACTCGTGCGGGATCTGCCGGCCGAGCTTCATGAAGGAGCGGATGGCGGTGGGCGCCGTGTACAGGATCGAGACCCGGTACTTCTCGACGATCTCCCACCAGCGGCCCGGGTGCGGGCTGTCCGGCGTGCCCTCGTAGAGCACCTGGGTGGCGCCGTTCGCGAGGGGGCCGTAGACGACGTAGGAGTGGCCGGTGATCCAGCCGACGTCGGCGGTGCACCAGTAGACGTCGGTCTCGGGGTGCAGGTCGAAGACGTTCTTGTGAGTGAACGCCGCCTGGGTGAGGTAGCCGCCCGAGGTGTGCAGGATGCCCTTCGGCTTGCCGGTGGTGCCCGAGGTGTAGAGGATGAACAGCGGGTTCTCGGCGTCGAAGGCCTCCGCGGTGTGCTCGGCCGAGGCCGCCGCGACCGTGTCGTGCCACCACTGGTCGCGGCCCTCGGTCCAGCCGACCTCGTTGCCGCCGCGCTGCACGACGAGCACGTTCTGCACAGTGCCGCCGGTGGCGCGGTCGAGCGCGTCGTCGACGACGGGCTTCAGCGGGAACACCTTGCCCTTGCGGTAGCCGCCGTCGGCCGTGATGACGAGCTTCGCCTCGGCGTCGTCGATGCGGGAGGCGAGGCTGTCGGCGCTGAAGCCGCCGAAGACGACGGAGTGGATGGCGCCGAGGCGGGCCACGGCGAGCATCGCCACGACCGCCTCGGGGATCATCGGCAGGTAGATGGCGACGCGATCGCCCTGGCCGACGCCGAGGCCTGCGAGCACGTTCGCCGCACGCTTGACCTCGTCGGTCAGCTGCGCGTAGGTGATGCTGCGGCTGTCGCCCGGTTCGCCCTCCCAGTGGATGGCGATGCGGTCGCCGTAGCCGGCGTCGACGTGCCGGTCGAGGCAGTTGGCGGCGACGTTGAGCCGGCCGTCGCCGAACCAGCGCGCGAAGGGCGGGTTCGTCCAGTCGAGCACCTCGGTGAAGGGCGTCTCCCACTGGATGAGCTCACGGGCCTGCTCGGCCCAGAAGCCCAGGCGGTCCTCGGCGGCGCGGCGGTACAGGCTCTCGTCGGCGACGGCCTGGGCGGCGAACTCGGGGCTCGGGCGGAAACGCCGGATCTCCTCGAGCGCGTGATCGATCTGTGCGGTCATGGTTCTCGGTCGCTCCTTCGCGATGTGCATGGATCGGATGGGTTCGCCTGCCCCACCCAGCACCCTACCGCCAGCCTGGAAGCCCGTCGTACACTGTGTCGGTCGGCGTCATGCGGCCGGCCGATCTCGGGTCATCTACAACTGTCTGAGGGTTCGCGCAGAGAATTCTGTCTGTCCGCACAAATGAGGACAAAAAGTACTTGCGCATGAATCGAGAAGCCCTACACTGGGTACCGCCCGAACACTCGTTTCGAGGCCTGCAGCGTGCCGCATTCCCCCCAATCGGTACGCTGCCGAGGCGGCACCTGTTCCCCCCAATGGGTGCCGCCCCCTTCTTTTAAGCGGTGCGGGCGCCGAAGCCGTGCCAGTGCCGTTGAGCGGTGCTGTCGAGCGGTGCCATCGGCTCCGGGGCGGCGGTCCTCCTCCACAACGGCGTGGAGGAGGAGCGCTCTCCCCGGCCCCGGTCGAGCCGTCCCGCGGACGCGCCAGGCTCCGTACGCTCGCCGGCATGACCGTTCCGTTCGTCGCCACCCCCTCGTGGCTGCCCGAGGCCGCTGCCGAGGCCGCGGAGGCCGTGGCGCCGGGGGAGCGCCCGGATCCTCCGCATCCGAGCGAACCCCACGAGCTCCCGCCGTCCCTCCCACGGGTGCTCGAGCTCGACCTCCTCGGCGAGCTCGCGCCCTTCGCGGGCGTTTCCGACGTCACCGACCTCTTCGTCAACAGCGAGCGGGGGCTCTGGATCGACCGCGGCGCGGGCGCCGTCCACGAACCGGCGTGGGCCGCCGCCGAGGCCGAGGTGCGTGCACTCGCGGTGCGCCTCGTCGCCCGCGGCGGGCGGCACCTCGACGAGGCGAGTCCGGCGGTCGACGTCCGGCTGGGCTCCGGGATCCGGGTCCACGCGGTCCTTCCGCCGATCTCGACGGCGGGCACGCTGCTCTCGGTGCGCATCCCCCGTGCGGCCGGGCACTCGCTCGGCGGGCTCGCCCGACTCGGCATGCTCGACGACGCCCAGCTGGCCCGAGTGCGGCGCGCCGTCGCCGAGCGCGAGAACCTGCTCATCACCGGCGCGGGCGGCACCGGCAAGACGACGCTCCTGGCCGCGATGCTCGGCTCCGCCCCGCCGCACGAGCGCATCGTCGTCATCGAAGACGTGGGCGAGGCGGTCATCGAGCACCCGCACGTCGTCTCGCTCGAAGCGCGACAGCCGAACCTCGAGGGCGCCGGGCGCATCGGGCTCGATGCGCTGGTGCGCGAGGCGCTCCGCATGCGCCCGGATCGGCTCGTGGTCGGCGAATGCCGCGGCGCCGAGTTGCGGGAGCTCCTCTCGGCGCTGAACACCGGCCACGACGGGGGCGCCGGCACGATGCACGCGAACTCGCTCGCCGACGTGCCGGCCCGCCTCGAGGCGCTCGGCGCGTCGGCGGGGCTCTCCGCGGACGCCGTCGCCCGGCAGGCGGTGAGTGCGTTCGACCTCGTGCTGCACCTCGAGCGACGCGCCGGGGTGCGCAGGCTCGCCGCGATCGGCCGCCTCGTCCTCGACCACGATCGGCTCAGTGTGGCGGCGGCCGCATGACCGCCCGGTGGTGGACCACCTGCGCGAGGCGCCGATTCGCGGTCATCCGCCGGCCGAACGGTGCCGCCGAGGAATCGGCGATCGAACGAGCGGCGGCCGTCGCCGAGCAGCTGGCGACCCTGCTCTCCGCAGGAGTCGGTGTCGGAGCGGCCTGGTCGCACCTCGTGCCCGATGCCGGCTCCGCTGCGGGCCGCGCGACGAGCGCAGTCGGCTCCGCCCGCGCCGGCGGTCCGGAGCCGGACCCCGTCGTGGTGGCCGCAGCCGCCGCCCGCGAAGGGCTGCCGGTGCACGAGGCACTGCGGCGGAGCGGCTCGAGCGGGCCCTGGGGCACGCTCGCGGCGGCCTGGGAGATCGCCGCCGCGTGCGGCGCGCCGCTCGCCGGCAGCCTGCGGGAGCTCGCCGCGGCGCTGCGCGACGAGGCCCAGCTGCGGCGCGAGGTGCGCACCGCGCTCGCCGGGCCGAACGCGAGCGCGCGCCTTGTGGCCTGGCTCCCCGTCGTCGCGATCGGCTTCGGCGTGCTGCTCGGGTTCGATACCGCTCGGGTCCTGCTCGGCTCCCCGCTCGGCCTCGGTTGCCTGTTCGCCGGGCTCGCCCTGCTCTGGGCCGGGCGGCGGTGGAACCGGGCGCTCGCCGCGCGGGCCGCTCACGGCGCCGCGGATGCCGGACTCGAGTACGACTTGCTGGCGATCGCGCTGACGGGCGGGGTCTCCCTCGATCGGGCGCGAACGCTCGTCGAAGGGGCGCTGCCGGATCACGACGGCGGCCGTGACGGCCGCGAGATCGATCGCATCATCGGACTCGCGGCCGCCGCGGGCGCGCCGGTCGCCGAGCTGCTGCGGGCCGAGGCGTTCCGGGTCCGTCGCGCGACGCGGGCGCGAGGCGTGGCCCGGGCCGCGGCCCTCGGGGTGCGGCTGATGATCCCGCTCGGCGTCTGCGTGCTCCCCGCCTTCGTCCTGCTGGGCGTCGCACCGCTCGTCATCTCGGTCGTCTCCGGCACCTTCGCAGGCGCCGGATGACCGTCCCGCTCGTGCCACCGCCGGCCGCCGCTGCGGCCAGACAAGAAGAGAGGTAGCTCATGAATCATCGAACGCGTCCCCACGGGAGCTCAGCCGAGGCGGGGGTGCTGAGGGCCGACGGTGCCGCAGGGGGCGGCCCGGCACGACGGCATCGTCTGCGGGGCGTCCGGCGCCGGCTCGCCGGCGAGCGGGGCGCCGCGACCGCGGAGTACGCGGTCGCCACCATGGCCGCGGTCGGCTTCGCCGGGCTCCTCGTCGTCATCCTGCGCGGAGACGAGGTGCGCGGCATCCTCACCGAACTCGTGCGGAATGCGCTCAGCGTCGGCTGAGACGCGGCGCGAGCGCGGCAGCGTGACCGCGGAGCTCGCGGTCGCGCTGCCCGCGGTCGCGGCGGTGCTCGCACTCTGCCTCGGCGCCGTGCTGCTCGCCGCGCAGCAGGTGCGCCTGAGCGACGGCGCCGCCGACGCGGCCCGGGCGCTCGGACGCGGCGAGTCCGCCTCGTCCGCCGCGGCGATCGCCGCGCGGGTGTCCGGGGGAGCCGTGTCGCTCGGCTCCACGGACGACGGCACCTTCGTGTGCGCGACGCTGCGCGCTCCCGCCGCCGGGCTCCTCGCCGCCATCGAGCTGCGGGCGTCCTCCTGCGCGCTCGCGGGAGGGCGCTGATGTCCGGCTCCGTGCTCGCGGTCGGCGTCGTCGGCGCGTGCGCCGCGAGCGCGCTCGTCGTGCTGCCGCTGCTCGGCGTGCACGTCGAGCATCAGCGCGCCGCGCACGCGGCGGACGCCGCAGCGCTCGCCGCGGCCGATGCCGTGAGCGGTGCGGTCCCCGGCGTGCCGTGCGAGCTGGCCGCCGAACTCGCTCGCCGCAACGGGGCGAGTCTCACCGCGTGCGAAGCCGATGGGGCGATCGCGACCGTCGCCGTCGAGATCGGGCTGCCGCTCGGCTCGGTGGGGGCGCGGGCGAAAGCCGGGCCGCCCCCGGCGGGCACTTCGACGTCGCGCGCGGACGCCTCAGTCGAAGACGGTCTCGATGAAGCGGTAGTCGACCGCGGTCGGACGGGCGTCGCCCGGCCCGTCGAATTCGAGGCCGGCGCCGCGCGCGTAGACATAGCGCTTGCCGGCATCCGCGTTCAACTCGATACGGGGGCGAGGGTCGCCGCTGTCGAGGAAGGCGGTCGCGACGGTCTTGCCTTCGAGTGGCCCGTCGATCAGCTTGGCGGTGTACGAGCCGGAGGATGACGTGTCCATGCGGTCATTCTCCTCCGCCCGTGTCGAACCGCAAGGGGTGGATACGCCACCGTGGCGGAGGTGCGCTCCCGGCCAGGGTGTGTATCGTGTGGCTGTCGGCGCTCGGCGCCGGCGGACAGCACACCGCTCGGGGGCGCGGCGTTCCGCTGCACTCTCGTCTCGAAGCAATAGAGGAGTCTGGTGTCAGGCAAGAAGTTGGTGATCGTCGAGTCGCCGACCAAGATGAAGTCCATCGCCGCGTATCTCGGCGACGGATACGAGGTGCTGTCGTCCGTCGGGCACATCCGCGACCTGGTCGAGCCGAAGAACCTCCCGCCGGAGCTGAAGAAAGGCCCGCTCGGCAAGTTCTCCGTCGACGTCGACAACGGCTTCGAGCCGTACTACGTCGTGTCCGACGCGAAGAAGAAGACCGTCGCCGAACTCAAGCGCGCGCTGAAGGGGGCGGACGAGCTCCTGCTCGCCACCGATGAAGACCGCGAGGGCGAGGCGATCGCCTGGCACCTGCTGCAGGAGCTGAAGCCGAAGGTGCCCGTGCGCCGCATGGTCTTCCACGAGATCACGAAGGACGCGATCCTCGCGGCGAAGGACAACACCCGCGAGCTCGACACCTCGCTCGTCGACGCGCAGGAGACGCGGCGCATCCTCGACCGGCTCTACGGCTACGAGGTTTCGCCCGTGCTCTGGCGCAAGGTGGGCCCCGGCCTCTCCGCGGGCCGCGTGCAGTCGGCGGCGACCCGCCTCGTGGTCGACCGCGAGCGGGAGCGCCTCGCGTTCGTCGCCGCGGGGTACTGGGACCTCGTCGGCACCTTCGCGACCGACGCCCCGAACAGCGCCTTCGCGGCGAAGCTCGTCCGTGTGGGCGGCAAGCGCATCGCCACCGGTCGCGACTTCGACGACGACGGCAAGCTGACGTCCTCCGCGGTGGTGCTGGACGAGCCCACCGCGACGGCACTCGCGGCGGCCCTCCGCGACGACACCGTCGCCCGCCGCGTCGCCAAGGTCGAGTCGAAGCCGTACTCTCGCCGTCCGGCCGCGCCGTTCACGACCTCCACCCTGCAGCAGGAGGCGGCCCGCAAGCTCCGCCTCTCCGCGAAGGACACCATGCGCGTGGCGCAGTCGCTCTACGAGAACGGCTACATCACCTATATGCGTACCGACTCGAACTCGCTGTCGCAGCAGGCGATCGCGGCCGCCCGGGCGCAGGCGACGAAGCTCTACGGCGCGGACTCGCTGCCCGACAAGCCCCGGGTCTACGCCGGCAAGTCGAAGAACGCCCAGGAGGCGCACGAGGCGATCCGCCCGTCCGGCGAGGTCTTCCGCACGCCCTCCTCGCTGCAGGGCTCGCTGCGCGGGCGCGAGTTCGACCTCTACGACCTCATCTGGAAGCGCACCGTCGCCTCGCAGATGGCCGACGCCAAGGGGCACACGGCGACCGTCACGATCGAGGTCGGGCCGACCGCGGCATCCGCTGCCGCGCCGGCCGAGCCGACCGCCCCGGTCGGCGGGACCACCGCGGAATTCACCGCGAGCGGCACCGTGATCACCTTCCGCGGCTTCCTCGCCGCCTATGAAGAGGGACGCGACGAAGAGCGCAACGCCGACGACTCCGGCGACGCCAAGCTCCCGCAGCTGACCGAGGGACAGTCGGTCGAACTCGCCGAACTCGAGGCCAAGGGCCATGAGACGAGCCCGCCGCCGCGCTACACGGAGGCGAGCCTCACGAAGCGCCTCGAGGAGCTCGGTATCGGCCGTCCCTCGACCTTCGTGTCGATCATCTCGACCATCCTCGACCGCGGCTACGTGACCCAGCGGGGCCAGGCGCTCGTGCCGAGCTGGACCGCCTTCTCCGTCGTGCGGCTGCTCGAAGAGCACTTCGGCGACCTCGTCGAGTACGACTTCACCGCCGAGATGGAGGACGACCTCGACCGCATCGCCGCGGGCGAGGCCGACCGCGTCGACTGGCTGAACGAGTTCTACTTCGGCAGCGAGCGGCACCGCGGGCTCCGCCAGGTCGTCGACAACCTCGGCGAGATCGACGCCCGCGAGATCAACTCGATGGCGATCGCGCCCGACGTGACGCTGCGCATCGGCAAGTACGGGCCCTACCTCGAGGTCGTCGAGGAGGGCGCGGCGCCCGACGCGACCCCGCGCCGCGTGAATCTGCCGCCCGAGCTCGCGCCCGACGAGCTCACGATCGAGAAGGCCCGCGAGCTCATCGATGCACCGGTGCAGAGCGACCGGGTGCTCGGGCAGAACCCCGCCAACGGCAAGCAGATCGTCGTGAAGGACGGCCGATTCGGCCCGTACGTCACCGAGCTCGAGCCGGAGCCCCAGGCCGCGGAGGCGACCGTCGACCAGGCCACGGGCGAAGTCGTCGAGGCGAAGCCGAAGCGCGGCGCGAAGAAGGCGGCGGCCGCCAAGCCGCGCACCGCCTCCCTGTTCAAGTCGATGGATCCCGCCGAGGTCGACCTCGACACGGCGATCCGGCTGCTCGAGCTGCCCCGCGTCGTCGGCCTCGACCCCGAGTCGGGCGAGGAGATCACGGCGCAGAACGGCCGCTACGGGCCCTACCTGAAGAAGGGCGCCGAGACGCGCACGCTGCCGAGCGAGGACGCGATCTTCGACCTCGACCTGCCCGGCGCGCTCGAGCTGCTCGCCCAGCCAAAGTACGGCGCCCGGCGGGCGTCGAGCGCCCTGAAGGAGTTCGACGCCGATCCCGTGAGCGGCAAGCCGATCAAGGTGAAGGACGGCCGCTTCGGCCCGTACGTCACCGACGGCGAGACGAACGCGACGATCCCGCGCGCCGAGTCGGTCGAGGACATCACCTTCGAGCGCGCGGTCGAGCTGCTGCAGCTGAAGCGCGAGAAGGGCCCCGCCAAGCCCAAGGCGAAGCGCACGACGACCGCGAAGAAGGCGGCGCCGAAGAAGCCCGCGGCGGCCAAGAAGACCGGCACCTCGAAGAAGAGCCAGGCGTGACCCGGGGCCTGTTCATCACCCTCGAGGGCGGCGACGGTGCAGGCAAGACCACGCAGGCCGAGCTCCTCCGGGAGTGGCTCGGCGGCCTCGGCCGCGAGGTGGTCCGCACTCGCGAGCCCGGCGGCACCGAGGTCGGCGTCGAGGTCCGCGAGATCGTGCTGCACCACCGCGGCGACATCAGCCCGCGCGCGGAGGCGCTGCTGTACGCGGCCGACCGGGCCCACCACGTCGCGACCCTCGTGCGACCGGCGCTCGAGCGCGGCGCGGTGGTGCTGCAGGACCGATACATCGACTCCTCGGTCGCGTACCAGGGCGCCGGCCGCGTGCTCGACAGCCGCGAGGTCCGCGCCCTCTCGGAGTGGGCCACCGAGGACCTTGCCCCCGACCTCACCGTGCTGCTCGATCTCGACCCCGAGGCCGCCCGCGGTCGCCTCGACGCCTCGCGCACCCGCTACGACCGGCTCGAGGCCGAGGCATCCGAGTTCCACCGACGCGTGCGGGAGGCGTACCTCCAGATCGCGGCGGCCGAGCCGGAGCGGGTCGTCGTCGTCGACGCCGCGCAGCCCGCCGAGCAGATCGCCGCCGAACTGCGCGCCCGGATCGAGCCGCTGCTCTAGATGGCTCGGGCGGGGGAGCGGATGCCTCGAGCCGCGTCGGCGGCGCAAGGTAGCGTGACAGGGTGAGCGTGTGGAGCGAACTGACGGGGCAGGACGCCGCCATCGCCGTGTTCCGCGCGGCCGCCTCGGCGTCGACCGTCCGCGCCGGCGCTCCGGCTGACGGCGACGACGCGTCCGCCGCGCCGGACGCGCGCAGCATGACGCATTCCTGGCTCATCACCGGCCCGCCGGGCTCCGGTCGCTCGAACCTCGCCTACGCCTTCGCGACGGCGCTCATCGCGGGCGACGCCGACGGCGACGAACCGACCCGCATCCAGGTCGAGGCGCGCAGCCACCCCGATCTGCACGTGCTCACGACCGAGGGCGTCATCATCAAGGTCGCCGACGTCCGCGACATCGTGAAGCGCTCGCACTACGCCCCGTCCGTCGGCCGGCACCGGGTGATCGTCGTCGAGGACGCCGACCGCATGACCGAGCAGACCTCCAACGTGCTCCTGAAGGAGCTCGAGGAGCCGCCGGAGCGCACCGTGTGGATCCTCTGCGCCCCGAGCGAGGCCGACCTCATCCCGACGATCCGCTCGCGCGTGCGGTCCGTGCGCCTGCAGGTGCCGAGCATCGCCGACGTCGCCGAGCTGCTCGTGCGCCGCGACGGCGTCGAGCCGGGCCTCGCGGAGCGCGCCGCCCGCGAGGCGCAGAGCCACATCGGCATGGCGCACCGGCTCGCCACCAGCGAGGAGGCGCGCAACCGTCGCGCGGAGACGCTCCGCCTCGCCCTCGGCGTCCGCTCGGCCGCGACCGCGGTGATGACCGCCGCGCGGCTCCTCGAGATCGCCGGCGACGACGCGAAGGCCATCACCGAGCTGCGCGACCAGGAGGAGCGCGAGCACGCGCTGCGCTCACTCGGCCTGGCGCCCGGGCAAGCCATCCCGCCCGCGCTGCGCTCGCAGATCAAGGCGCTCGAGGACGAGCAGAAGCGGCGGGCGACGCGGAGCCTGCGCGACGGCATCGACCGCATCCTCGTCGACCTCGCCTCGCTCTACCGCGACGTGCTGCTGCTGCAGCTCGACGCCCGAGTGCCGCTCGTGAACCGCGAGATCGAGGCCGAGCTCGGTGCGGCCGCTGCGGCCGCCACTCCGGCGCGCACACTGGCGACGCTCGACGCCATCCAGCTCGCCCGCACCCGCATCGAGGGCAACGTCGCACCGGCGCTCGCGCTCGAGGCGATGCTCGTGAGCGCCATCAGACGACCAGGGACCGAACGGGGGGCCGCATGATCCGCACCGGCACGACAGGGGGCGCTCGCGCTCGCAGACGCATCGGGGCCGTCGGCCTCGTGGCCGCGGTGGCGCTGCTCTTGAGCGGCTGCTTCCCCGACCTCGGCGGGCTGTTCCCGAAGCCAGCGGCCACCTCGACGCCGACGGGCGAGCGGGTCTCGGCCGAGCTGCAGCCGTTCTATTCGCAGATCCTCGAGTGGAAGGGCTGCGGCGAGAAGCTCGAGTGCTCGACCGCGAAGGCGCCGCTCGACTGGGACGACCCGGCGGCGGGCGAGATCGAGCTCGCCCTCGTGCGGCACCGTGCCACGGGCGAGCGCATCGGCTCCCTGCTCGTGAACCCCGGCGGACCCGGCGCGTCCGGCGTCGACCTCGTCTCCGACTCGCTCGACTTCGCCGTCGGCCAGCCGCTGCAGGAGCGCTTCGACATCGTCGGCTTCGACCCCCGCGGCGTCGGCCAGTCGAGCTCGGTCGTCTGCTACGACGCCGCAGGCATGGACGAGGCGCTGTTCTCCATCCCGCCGGGCGAGCGCGGCAGCGCCGAGTGGATCGCGGCCTCCTCGAAGAACTTCGAGGACTTCGGCGCCGCCTGCGCCCAGAACACGGGCGAGCTGCTGGGCTACGTCGACACGGTGAGCGCGGCGCGCGACCTCGATCTGCTGCGGGCGATCCTCGGCGACACGAAGCTGAACTACCTCGGCTACTCCTACGGCACCTTCCTCGGCGCGACGTTCGCCGGGCTCTACCCCGACAAGGTCGGCCGACTCGTGCTCGACGGCGCGATCGACCCCGCGGCCAGCGAGTTCGAGGTCTCGAAGGCGCAGGCGATCGGTTTCGAGCAGGCGCTGCGCGCCTACATGGCCGACTGCCAGAGCTCCGCCGACTGCCCGTTCTCGGGCGACGTCGACGCCGGCATGGCCGAGGTCGGCGCGCTCGCGGCGTCGCTCGACGCCAGCCCGCTGCGCGGCAGCGACGGGCGGATGGTCGGGGCCGACACCTACCTCACGGCGATCATCGCGGCGCTGTACAGCCCCGACTCGTGGACGTACCTCTCGCAGATGTTCGACTCCGTCATGCTCGGGGACGCCGACATGGCGCTCACACTCGCCGACTTCTACTACGGCCGCAACCCCGACGGCACCTACAGCGACAACTCGACCGAGGCGTTCCGGGCGATCAACTGCCTCGACTACCCGCTCCGCGACGGCGAGGGCGACCTCGAGGCCGAAGCGGCCGAGATCACCGTGGCGGCGCCGGTGATCGGTCCGTACTGGGGCTACGACACGGGCGGCGGCTGCGACTTGTGGCCGGTGCAGGGTGATGCGACGCGCGCCGAGATCCACGCCGAAGGGGCCGACCCGATCCTCGTCATCGGCACGACCGGCGACCCGGCCACCCCGTACGAGTGGGCCGTCTCGCTCGCCGAGCAGCTCGACTCCGGTGTGCTCGTGAGCTACGAGGGCGAGGGGCACACGGCGTACAACAAGTCGAACGCCTGCGTGAACGACGCCGTCGAGCAGTACTTCATCGACGGCACGGTGCCGGCGAGCGACCCCAAGTGCTGACCGGGCGAACCCGGCGGCATTGAGGTCTCGGCGCTGACGTCTCGGTGCTGGTGCCGCGGGTGCGCCCGCGGCGCCGCCGCGGGGTTCGTGCCGTGGTCATCGGGAGCGCTCGGCATCCGCTACTATTGACTCTCGTGCCACCGCAGCGCTCGCGCCGCGGCCGTCACGCCGCCTTAGCTCAGTCGGCAGAGCGATTCACTCGTAATGAATAGGTCGTGGGTTCGATTCCCACAGGCGGCTCCAGCTCGCAAACGGCCCTCCCACGACGTGGGAGGGCCGTTTCGTCTCCGCGGAGCTCTGCCGCACCCGAGGGGCCACGACGAAAGGCCCGGGATCGCCGGGCCGTTCGCACGTTCCCGCGGAGGACGGGAATGCCCTGCACGCTAGGCGAGCCCGCCCGAATCCGCAGCCTCCCCGATCTGGGGGCAGGGGCGGAGCCGGCGGTCGTGGGCTCTGCCGAGGGCGGGCGGGCCTAGGCTTTGTCCATGACCGATCGACTCCGCTGGGGCATCCTCGCGACGGGTGGCATCGCCCGCCTCTTCACTGCCGACCTGAAGCTCGCCGGCTTCGACGTGCGCGCCGTCGGCTCGCGGAGCGCGGCGTCGGCCGCCGCCTTCGCGCAGGAGTTCGGCATCCCCACGGCGCACGCGGGGTACGAGGCCCTGTACGCGGACCCGGAGGTCGACGTCGTCTACGTGGCGACGCCGCACCCGCTGCACGCGGAGAACGCCGTCGCCGCGCTGGAGGCCGGCAAGCACGTGCTCGTCGAGAAGCCCTTCGCCCTGAACCGTACCGAAGCCGAGCGCATCCGCGACGCCGCCGAGGCCAACGGGCGGCTCGCGCTCGAGGCGATGTGGACGCGGTACCTGCCGCACATGGTGCGCATCCGCGAGCTGATCGCCGCGGGCGCGCTGGGCGAGGTGCGCTCGCTCATCGCCGACCACACGCAGCTGCTGAGCGACGACCCCGCCCACCGCGTCAACGCGCTCGAGCTCGGCGGCGGCGCCCTGCTCGACCTCGGCATCTACCCGATTTCCTTCGCGTGGGACCTCTTCGGGGAGCCCGCTGCCATCCGCGCCTCCGCCGTGTTCAAGGCGACGGGCGCCGACGCGCAGCTCGCGACGATCTTCCAGTACCCGGGCGGGCAGATGGCCACCACCTACTCCGCGAGCGACACCCAGGGCCCGAACCGCGCCGCGATCATCGGCACGGCCGCGCGCATCGAGATCGACGAGGTCTGGTACGCGCCGACCACCTTCCGGATCGTCGCGGCCGACGGCAGCCTGCTCGAGACCTTCGAGTCGCGGGTCGAGGGGCGGGGCATGCAGTACCAGGCCGCGGCCTTGGAAGCGCTCGTCGCGGCTGGCCGCCTCGACGGCGGGGAGGTGCTGCCGACGGCCGAGACGGTGGGGATCATGGGCACGCTCGACGCGATCCGCGCCGAGATCGGCCTGCGGTACCCGGGGGAGTGACGCGCTCGCCGCACACGGTCGCCGCACCGCGGTGCTGAGCGGCGCCCAGGAAGCATGGAGGCATCCCCTCCGTAGAATGCCCGGGTGAACGAGCGGACGGATGACGCGAGCGCGCCCGAGGGCGCGAGTGCGCCGCCTGCGCCCGCACCCGGCGGCCTGCTGGGCCGGGTGCGCGCCGTCCTCGGCGCCCACCGGCTCGCGACCACGGTCGGTGCCGGAGCGCTCGGCCTGCTCCTCCTCGGCGGCGGGGCGCTCGCCGTGGGCGCCGCGATGCGCACGCCGCCCGCGCCCGTCCGAGTCGCCGCCGCTGCGGAACCGGCCCCGAGCGCCGAGCCTCGACCGAGCCCCGATACCGCTGCGGCGGCCGTCGCGCTCCGCACCTGCTCGGTCGCCGAGCTCGCGGCCGACCCCCGGCTGGCCGAGCTGCAGGCTCAGGTCGTGAACGCGGGCAGCGGCGAAGTGCTCTTCGACCGGGGCGGCTCGACCCCGTCGCGCACCGCGAGCGTCATGAAGGTGCTGACCTCGGCGGCCGCCCTCGCCGTCCTCGGCCCCGACTACCGGGCGACGACGACCGTCGTGAAGGGCGCGGAGCCCGGCACCGCCGTGCTCGTCGGCGGGGGAGACGTCACGCTCTCGCGGACCCCGAGCGGCGACGAGGGCGTCTACCCGGGCGCCGCGCACCTCGACGACCTCGCCGCACAGGTGCGCGCCGCCTGGGACGCGGACCCGGCGAACCCGCCGCTCACCCGGCTCGTGCTCGACGCCAGCTACTTCGGCGGCGAGGAGTGGCAGCTGAGCTGGAACCTCAAGGAGCGCGACGACGGCTACATGTCGAACATCGCGGCGCTCATGGTCGACGGCGACCGGGACGACCCGTATTCGAACACCTCGTTCCGCAGCGACGACCCGGTCGGGCGCGCCGGGCAGGCGTTCGCCGACGAGCTCGGCGGCATCGAGACGATCGAGCGGGGCACCGCGCCGGCGGGAGCGGCGCAGCTCGGCGCGGTCTCGTCGCCGACGGTCGCGCAGCTCGTCGACAAGGCCCTCGTCGTCTCCGACAACACCGTGGCCGAGATGCTCGCGCGGCTCGTCGCGATCCAGACCGGTGCGGGCAACGGCTTCGACGCCATCAACGCCGGCGTGCTCGAGGGCCTCGCCGGCTACGGCGTCGACACCGCGGGCCTCGTGATCGTCGACGGTTCCGGTCTCTCCGACGACAATGCGGTGCCGCCCGCCTACCTCACCCGGCTGTTCCAGAAGATCGCGGCGCGCGAGGGACAGCTCGGCGTGCTGCTCGACGCGCTGCCGATCGCGGGGGAGCGCGGCTCGCTCTCCTACGACGATCGCTTCACGGGCGACAACGCGGTCGCCGACGGGCAGGTCATCGCGAAGACCGGATGGATCGACACCGGCTACACGCTCGCGGGCGTCATCCACGCCGCGGACGGCGCGACCCTGACCTTCGCGATCTACGCCCTCGGCGATGTCTCCGACGACGCGAAGCAGGCCATCGACACGCTCGCGACCGGCTTCTACCGCTGCGGGGCGCAGCTGTCCAACCGCTGACCGGGCCCGCGCCCTCGGCCCCGGAGCCCCCGGAGGGGTGCCGCAGCACGGCAGCGAGGGCACAATGGAAGACATGACGAAGGCGCTGTTCATCATCGACGTGCAGAACGACTTCACCGAGGGCGGGGCGCTCGGCGTCGACGGCGGGGCCGCCGTCGCGGCGGGGGTCACCGAGTACCTCGCCGCGCATCGGAACGAGTACGAGCTCGTCGTCGCCTCGCGTGACTGGCACGACGGCGACAGCGACAACGGCGGCCACTTCGCCCGCGATGCGGCGCCCGACTTCGTCGACACCTGGCCGGTGCACTGCGTGGCCGGCACGCTCGGCGCCGAGTACCACCCCGCGCTCGACGTCGCCGGGGTCGACGTGCACATCCGCAAGGGGCAGGGCGAGCCCGCCTACTCGATCTTCGAGGGCACCGACGAGGCGGGCCGGGGCATCGCCGAGATCCTCGCCGAACGCGGCATCACCGGCGTCGACGTCGTCGGCATCGCGACCGACTACTGCGTGCGGCAGAGCGCGCTCGACGCGCTCGAGCACGGGCAGCAGGTGCGCGTGCTCACGGGGCTCGTCGCCGGCGTGGCGCCGGAGTCGTCGGCGGCGGCGCTCGCCGAGCTCGGCCACGCCGGCGCCGAGATCGTCGCGGCGGACGCGTGAGCCCGGCCCTGCCCGGCGCGGCGGGGCCCGCCCTGCACGCCGAGGCCGAGGACGGCGCGCTCATCGCCTACCGACGCGCATCGGCCGCGGCGCCGTCCGACGGCGTCGCAGCGCTCCCGCCCGTGCTCTTCGTGCACGGCTTCGGCGCCGACGGCGCGATCACCTGGCAGGGCACCGGCTGGGTCGAGGCACTCACGCGGGCCGGTCGCGAGGTCGTGACGGTCGACCTCCGCGGCCACGGCGACAGCGACGCCCCGCTCGAGCCGGCCGCCTACCGCGCCGAGGTGCAGGGGGCGGACCTCGCCGCCGTGCTCGACTCGATCGGCGCCGGGCGCGCCGACGTCGTCGGCTACTCGCTCGGCAGTCGGATCGCGGCCGCCCTCGCCCGGCGCGAGCCCTCGCGGGTGCGGCGCATCGTGATCGGCGGGGCGGGGCCGCAGGAGCTCTTCGCGAGCTGGGACCTCGTGCGGGCCCGGCAGCTGCTGCTCGACGCCGAGGCGGAGCGGGCCGGCGCCGGGCCGGATGCCTCGGCCGGCACGCCGGAAGACGCGGTCATGCGGGCGGTGCTCGGCACGGCCCTCCGCTCCGGAGCCGATCCTGAGGCGCTGCTCGCCTGCGTCGAGGGGGTCGCCGGCGCGCCCCTGGAGCTGCCGCCAGGGCTTCCGGCGATGCTCGTCGCGGGGGCGCTCGACCCGGTGCCCCGTGGCGCCGCCGAGCTCGCCCGCGAGTGGGGCGCCGAGTACCTCGAGATCCCCGGCCGGGACCACGTCTCGACGCTGACGTCGCGGACCTTCAAGGACGCCGCCATCCGCTTCCTCGGCTGACGCCGCCGCACAGCCCCGCACGCGATTCAGGAACATCCGCCCGATATGCGGGAACGCCGCCCGGCGGATCCCCGGGAAACCGGGGGACCGCCGGACGGCGTTCCTGAGTTGCGCGAGACGGCGGCTCAGAGGGTGTTGCCGAGCTTGAAGCCCTGCTCCTCATCGCCCTTCCGCGTGTACGAGAAGCCGTCGGCCCCGATCGTGACCTCCATCTCGCTGTCGTCGGTGCGGGCGACCACGGGCTTGGGCTTGCCGTCGAGGTCGAGCACCAGCGAGGCATCCGTGTACCAGCTCGGCACGACCGGGTTGCCCCACCAGTCGCGGCGCTGGTTGTCGTGCACGTCCCAGGTGACCACCGGGTTGTCGGGGTCGCCGGTGTAGTAGTCCTGCGTGTAGATCTCGACGCGGTGGCCGTCGGGGTCGCGCAGGTACAGGTAGAACGCGTTCGAGACGCCGTGGCGACCCGGTCCGCGCTCGATCGCGTCGGAGCGGCGCAGCGCGCCGAGCTTGTCGCAGATCGCGAGGATGTTGTGCTTCTCGTGCGTGGCGAAGGCGACGTGGTGCATGCGCGGCCCGTCGCCGCCCGTCATCGCCGTGTCGTGCACCGTGGGCTTGCGACGCATCCACGCCGCGTAGACCGTGCCCTCCTCGTCCTGGATGTCCTCCGTGACGCGGAAGCCGAGCGACTGCATGAAGTTCACGGCGCGCGGCACGTCGGGAGTGACCTGGTTGAAGTGGTCGAGGCGCACGAGCTCGCCCGGCGTGTGCAGGTCGTAGCGCCACGACAGCCGCTCGACGTGCTCGGTCTGGAAGAAGAACTCGTAGGGGAAGCCGAGCGGGTCCTCGACGCGCACCGAGTCGCCGATGCCCTTCGTGAAGCCCTCGGCCCGGCGCTCGACGCGGCAGCCGAGCTCCGTGTAGAACGCCACGGCCTTGTCGAGGTCCTCGGCCGTGCGCACCCGGTAGGAGAACGCGGCGACCGCGGCGACGGGGCCCTGGCGCAGCACGAGGTTGTGGTGGATGAACTCCTCGGTCGAACGGAGGTAGATCGCCTCGTCGTCCTCCTCGGTGACGTACAGCCCGAGCACGTCGACGTAGAACACGCGGGAGGCCGCGAGGTCGGTCACGATGAGCTCCATGTACGCGCAGCGCAGGATGTCGGGAGCGGGCGCCGAGGGCGTCGGCACCGGGTTGTCGCTGTGGATCGGGGCCTCCTGGCTCACGTAGAAGCCGGAGGAGGTGAGGGTCATTTCGTCGCGGTGGGTCATGTCAGCGTCCTTGCCTGGGGTGGAGTCTGGGGCGGGGCCGGTCAGCGGGGGTCCGGGTCGTCGAGCTCGGATGCCTCGTGGACCTCCTGCTTGCCGAACGTCGGGTTGTGCGGGGCGCCGAGCGTGATGTGCACGCTCTGCTGGTCGGTGTAGAAGTCGATCGAGCGGTAGCCGCCCTCGTGGCCGAGGCCCGAGGCCTTGACGCCGCCGAACGGGGTGCGCAGGTCGCGCACGTTGTTCGAGTTCAGCCACACCATGCCGGCCTCGACCGACTGGGCGAAGTTGTGCGCGCGCTTCAGATCGTTCGTCCAGATGTAGGCGGCGAGCCCGTACTTCGTGTTGTTCGCGAGGGCGAGCGCCTCCTCCTCCGTGTCGAACGGGGTGATCGCGACGACCGGGCCGAAGATCTCCTCCTGGAAGATGCGGGCGTCGGGCGAGACGTCGGCGAAGACGGTGGGGGCGACGTAGTTGCCCTCGGGGAAGCCCTCGGGGCGTCCGCCGCCCGCGACGAGCCGGCCCTCGCGCTTGCCGAGCTCGACGTAGCTCATCACCTTCTCGTAGTGCTCGGGGTGCACGAGCGCGCCGACCTCGGTGGCCGGGTCGTGCGGGTGGCCGACCTTCACGCGCTTCGCCTGCGCCGCGTATCGCTCGACGAACTCGTCGTACACGTCGCGCTGCACGAGGATGCGCGAGCCGGCGGTGCAGCGCTCGCCGTTCAGGGAGAAGACGCCGAAGATGCAGGCGTCGATCGCGACGTCGAGATCGGCGTCGGCGAACACGACCGCCGGGCTCTTGCCGCCGAGCTCCATCGAGAGGCCCTTCAGATACGGCGCGGCGTTGCCGAAGATGAGCTGCCCGGTGCTGCTCTCGCCGGTGAAGGAGATGAGCGGCACGTCGGGGTGCTTCACGAGCGCGTCGCCGGCGTCCTCGCCGAGACCGTTCACGAGGTTGAAGACGCCCTTCGGCAGCCCGGCCTCCTCGAAGATGCCGGCCCAGAGCGAGGCGGAGAGCGGGGTGAACTCGGCAGGCTTTAGCACGACCGTGTTGCCGGTCGCGAGGGCGGGGCCGAGCTTCCACGACTCGAGCATGAACGGGGTGTTCCACGGCGTGATGAGGCCCGCGACGCCGATCGGCTTGCGGTTCACGTAGTTCATCTGCCGGCCGGGCACCTTGAAGGCGTCGTCGGCCTGGGCGACGATCAGGTCGGCGAAGAAGCGGAAGTTCTCGGCGGCGCGGCGGGCCTGGCCGAGCGCCTGGGTGATCGGCAGGCCCGAGTCGAAGGACTCGAGCTCGGCGAGCCGGGCGTCGCGCGACTCGACGAGGTCGGCGATCTTGTGCAGCACGCGCGAGCGCTCGCGGGGGAGCATCCGCGGCCAGGGGCCCTCCTGGAAGGCGCGCTTCGCGGCGGCGACGGCGCGCTCGACGTCGGCCTTCTTGCCCGCAGCGGCGTGCACGTAGGTCTCGTTCGTGACGGGGTTCAGCACCTCGAACGTGTCGCCGTCGAGCGAGTCGACGAACTCGCCGTCGATGTAGTGCTGGATCTTCTCCGGCAGCTCGGCCGGGCGGTACGCGTCGGTCATGCGGTTCTCACCTTCATCGTGTCGTGGCACCGGGCCGGGAACGGCGGCGGCGCCGGTGGGGCTCAGGGGGTCGGGGTGTGCGCGTGCTGCTCGGCCTGGTAGGCGAGCACGGCGTCGAGCGTGGCGGTGCGGTGGCCGCGGGCGGCCAGCTCGATCTCGATCGCGGCGGCGCCGTCCTCGATGAGCCGGAGGATCGCCTCGTGCTCGTCGACGGAGGACTGCGCGCGGCCGGGCACGAAGCTGAACGAGGAGTCGCGCAGCACCTTCATGCGGTTCCAGCCGCGGTGGACGAGGTCGAGGATGTGCGGGTTCGGGCACTCCTCGAAGAGCACGGCGTGGAACTCGAGGTTCAGCGCCGTGAAGCGGTGCGGGTCGAAGGCGTCGAGGCTCTCGCGCATCCGCTCGTTCACGGCGCGGGCGCGGGCGAGGTGCTCGGCCGTGAGCGTGGGGGCCGCGAGGGCGGTCGCCGCGCCCTCCACGAGGGCGAGGGTCTGCATGGTGTGCAGGTACTCGGTCTCCTGGATGAGCGCGACCTGGGCGCCCACGTTGCGCTCGAAAGTGACGAGTCCCTCGGCCTCGAGCAGGCGGATCGCCTCGCGCACGGGCACGACGGAGACGCCGAGCTCGCGGGCGATCGTGCCGAGCACGAGCCGGAAGCCGGGCACGTAGCGGCCGTCGTCGATGCGCTCGCGGATGAAGCGGTACGCCTGCTGCGCCTTGCTCTCGTTCATCGGGCGTCCGTCTCGGTGGTCGGCTGCGCGGAGCGGCTCGCCTCGTACTTCGCGCGCCACTCGGCGTTCATGGGGAAGAGGCCGTCGACGGATGCCCCGGCGGCCACCTGCTCGGCGACCCAGGCGTCCTCGCGCTCCTGCGCGGCGGCCTCGGCGGCGACCTCGGCGGCGATGGCGGCGGGGATGACGAGCACGCCGTCGCCGTCGCCGACGATCACGTCGCCGGGCTGCACGGCGGCGCCGCCGCAGGCGATCGTGACGTCGGTCTCCCACGGCACGTGGCGGCGGCCGAGCACGCTCGGGTGCGGGCCCTGCGAGAACACGGGGATCTCGAACTCGGCGACGGCGTCGAAGTCGCGCACCCCGCCGTCGGTGACGATGCCGGCGGCGCCGCGCACCTGGGCGCGCAGGGCGAGCACGTCGCCCACGGTGCCGGTGCCGCGCTCGCCGCGGGCCTCAACGACGAGCACCTCGCCGGGGGCGACCTGGTCGAAGGCGCGCTTCTGGGCGTTGAAGCCGCCGCCGTGCTCCTTGAAGAGGTCGGGGCGGAAGGGGATGAAGCGCAGGGTCTTCGCCGTGCCGACGATGCGGTCGCCGGCGTGGTTCGGGAAGACGCCCTCGATGAAGACGTCGTGGTAGCCGCGCTTGCGCAGGGCCGCGGAGATCGTCGCGACCGCGGCCTGCGAGAGCAGTTCGCGCACTTCGGGGTCGAGAGCGGCGGGCGCGGCGGCCTCGCGCACGGCGGCGGCGGAGTCGGGTGCGCTCGCGCGACCGTCGGCGACTGCGGCGAGCAGCTCGGCCTCGCTGCCCCAGGCCTCGAGGCGCTGGTCGTCGTCGATGGCGGGCTTCGTGCCGAAGTCGCCGAAGGCGTGCTCGCCCTGGGTCACGGTGGTGACGAGCCGGCCGGTGCTCGGCGCGCCGGGCGCGGCGGGGGCGTCGACCTCGACCTCGACGACGTCGCCCGGCACGACGACGGAGGAGCCGGCCGGCGTGCCCGTGAGGATCACGTCGCCCGTCTCGAGGGTGAGGTGCTGGGAGAGGTCGGCGACGAGGCGGCCGAAGGGGAAGAGGAGCGTGTCGGAGGTGTCCTCCTGCACGAGTTCGCCGTTGACCCAGGTGCGGACGCGCCATCCGTCCTGCCCGGCGACCGAGGCGGGGATCGCGGCCGGGCCGATCGGCGTGAAGCCGTCGCCGCCCTTGTTGCGCACGTTCGAGCCCTTGTCGGCCGAGCGCAGGTCGTAGACGCCGAAGTCGTTGGCCGCCGTCACGGCGGCGATGTGCGACCAGCCGTTCTCGGGGGAGACCCAGCGCGCGGGCGCGCCGATGACGATGGCGATCTCGCCCTCGAAGGCGAGCAGTTCGGTGCCGGCGGGGCGTTCGATAGTGCCGCCGGTCGCGGCGAGGGAGGAGGCGGGCTTGAAGAAGTAGCTCGGCTGGGCGGGGGTGCGGCCGCGCTGCGCGGCCCTCGACGGATAGTTGAGGTGCACCGCGATGATCTTGCCCGGGGTGGGGATACCGAAGGTCATTGACATCCTCGTCTCGTTGTATCTGAAATGATATACGATCTGGCGACGCGGCGGAAGGGCCGGCGCTCAGTAGCTCTCGCGGCGTGCGCTCGTGTCCGAGGCGGTCGCGCCGGAGGCATCCGCGCCGTCGCCGGTCCGGTCGTTCGCGGGGTGCGCCCCGATGAAGCGGTCGGCGAGCGCCTCCGAGGCGCGCGCCAGGATGGCGACGTCGGCGCCGACCGCGGCGAACGCCGCGCCCTCGGCGAGATAGCGGTCGGCGTCCGCCGGGACGAAGGCGTTGATGCCGGCCGGCTTGCCGGCCGCGCGGGCGGCCCGGATCGCGGTCAGCGCGGCGTCGACGACGTCCGGATGGCTCGGCTGGCCGAGCAGGCCCATCGAGCCCGCGAGATCGGCCGGCCCGACGAAGATGGCGTCCACGCCGTCGACCGCGAGGATCTCGTCGACGTTCGCGACCGCGGCCGCCGACTCGATCTGCACGATCAGGCTCACCGTCTCGGAGGCCCGGCCGAGGTAGCCCTCGATGCGGTTCCAGCGGGACGAACGGGCGAGCGAGGCCCCGACGCCGCGCGCCCCGTGCTCGGCCGGAGCGGCGCCACCTCCGGCCGGCCCCGGGTAGCGCGCGGCGCGGACGAGCTCACGCGCCTGCTCGGCGGAGTCGACCATCGGCACCAACAGGTTCTGCACGCCGAGGTCGAGGTATTGCTTGATGAGCACGGGGTCGCCGATCGGCGGCCGCACGACGGCCGAGACCGGGTAGGCCGACATCGCGTAGAGCTGGTGCAGGATCGACTGCAGCTCGTTGGGGGAGTGCTCGGCGTCGAGGAGCACCCAGTCCACCCCGCTGCCCGCGGCGATCTCGGCGACGATCGGGCTGGCCGAGCAGACCCACATGCCGATCTGCGGGCGGTCGGCCGCGGCGAGGCGGGACGAGAACGTCTGCGGCGCGTTCATTCGAATCGGCACGTGATCGCCCCCAGCTGGCCGTAGTCGGCGTGCACGGTGTCGCCGCGCTCGACCCACATCGGACGGGTGAACGAGCCGGCGAGCACGATCTCGCCCGCCTCGAGCGATTGCCCGTGCTGCGCGAGCTTGTTCGCGAGCCAGGCGACGCCCATCGCGGGGTGGCCGAGCACGGCCGCGGCGACGCCCGACTCCTCGATCGTCTGGTTGCGGTACAGGAGGGCCCCGACCCAGCGCAGATCCAGCTCGTCAACCTTGACCGGGCGACCGCCGAGCACCATGCCGCCCATCGCGGCGTTGTCGCTGATCGTGTCGACGATCGTGCGGCCCTCGAGCTCGATGTGCGAGTTCAGGATCTCGAGCGCCGGCACGACGTAGGCGGTCGCGTCGAGCACGTCGAAGATCGTCGCGTTCGGGCCGGAGAGCGGCTTCGCGAGCACGAAGGCGAGCTCCACCTCGATGCGCACGTTCGAGAAGCGGTCGAACTCGACCGTCGCGCCGGACTCGAACACCATGTCGTCGAAGATCACCCCGTAGTCGGGCTCGGTGATGCCCGTCGCGACCTGCATCACCTTCGAGGTGAGGCCGATCTTGCGGCCGACGAGGCGGGCGCCGGCGGCGGCGCGCCGCTCGGCCCAGAGCTTCTGCACGGCGTACGCGTCCTCGACGGTCATGCCGTCGTGGCGGGCGGTGAGCCGCGGCACGATGCCGCGGTCGCGATCGGCGATGAACAGTTCGTCGGCGATCGCCTCGATGGTGGACTGGTTCAGCACGCGGGCTCCACTTCCTCGTCGGGCGCTTGGGTTGATCGTATACGATCCCGCGGCTCCCGCGCGAGGCCATCCACAACTCAGGAAGCCTCGCCGGCGTGCCCGGTTGCGGCGCGGGTCGCCCGAAGCGACGAACCGCATAACCGCCACATGTTCCTGAGTTGTGCGAGGTCAGCGGGAGTTCACGCGGATGATCTCGTGCTGGTAGGGGGCGATCACGTCGCCCGAGATGCGGCAGTCGAGGAGCAGGAACGGGCGCTCCGCCGTGGGGCGGGCGGCCCAGTCGGCGAGGGCGTCGAGCTCGGCGAGCTCGCGCACGACGACGCCCTCCGCGCCGAACGCGCGCGCCGCGGCCGCGAAGTCGGTCTCGGGGATGCGCATCGGGCCCTCCGCGAGTCCCTTCAGGCCGTAGAGGTTCACCTCCGCGCCGTAGGCGGCGTCGTTCCAGACCACGGCGACGCCGCGCCCGCCCGCCGTGCGGATCGCGGTCTCGAGGTCGGCGATCGCCATCAGCCCGCCGCCGTCGCCCGTCGTGAGCACGATCGTGGACTCGGGTCGGGCGGCCGCCGCACCTGCGACGCTCGGGAAGCCCTGCCCGATCGACTGGAACGCGGTGCCGACCATCATCATCCGGTCGGGCGCCGCCACCGGCCAGTACATGTTCGCCCAGCCGATGAAGTGCCCGCCGTCGGAGACGACCACCCGGTCCTCGGGCAGCAGCTCGGCGATCCGGCGGGCCGCGCTGCGGGGGTCGAGCCGGCCGTCCGGTGCGGCGGCCTCGCCAGGCTCGTAGGCCCGGGCGGCCGCGACGTCGACGCGCTCCCGCCAGCCGTCGGGGCGCACCGGCTCGCCCGTGACGGCGACGAGCTGCGAGACGAGCTCGCGGGCGACGAGCCCCGCGTCGCCGCGCACGTAGCCGCCGACGTTCGGGTGGGTCGCCGCCGGGGCGACGTCGATCTGGAACACGCGCGTGCCCGGGGCGAACAACTCGCCGAAGCGCATCGTGAACTGGTTGAGCGACGCACCGAAGACGACGGCGACGTCGGCCTCGCGGACGAGCGCCATCGCGCCGTCGGCGCCGAAGCCGCCGGTGACGCCGAGGTCGAAGCGCGCCTCGGGGAAGACGCCGCGGCCGAGCGCGGTGGAGGCGGTGAGCGCGCCGGCCGCAGCCGCGAGTTCGCCGAGCGCCTCGCCGGCGTCGGCGAGCCAGGCGCCGCGGCCGGCGAGGAGGAACGGCCGCTCGGCCCCGGCGAGCGCGCGGGCGATCTCGCGCAGCTGGCCGTGCGCGAACTCGCCGGCCGGGGCGATCGGCGCCGGCAGGGCGGGGGAGGGCGCCTCGGCGAGGGGGCCCGCCTCGGCGGCGGCGACGTCGTAGGGGATCGCGAGCACGACCGGCAGTCGGTACTGCAGGGCGTGCTCGATCGCGATGACCGTGGTCGCCGCGGCATCCGCACGGCCGACCGTATAGGTGCGCGCGCCGACCGCGGAGGCGAGCGCGATCTGGTCGACGTCCCAGGGGCGGGGGCCCGAGGTGGGCTCGTCGCCGACGACGAGCACGAGCGGCACGCGCGCCTGCGCGGCCTCGGCGAGCGAGGTGAGGGTGTTGGTGAAGCCGGCGCCGTAGGTCGAGGTCGCCGCGGCGAGGCGCTTCGAGGCGCGGTAGTGGGCGTCGGCGGCGACGACGCCGCCGGCCTCGTGGCGCACCGCGGTGAACACGGCGTCGGTCTCGCGCTCGATCGCGTCGAGGAAGTAGGCGTTGCCGTTGCCCATCACGCCGAAGACGTGGCTGACGTGGGCGGAGAGGGCGTGGGCGACGTGGGAGGAGACGGTGGGCATGGGGCGGCCTTTCGAGACGCGACGGACGGATTCCGTATGTGTCTCGCAACCGACGCCGGCATCGGCTCGCTTCGTGCCCATTTTTCGAGCACCGGCGCGGATGGCGCGCCTGGACGCATCGAGTATACGGCGACGAGCGGATGCTGCGGGCACGGCATGATTGAGCCATGAAGACCGTGCAGTTGCGTCGCTATCAGATCGTCGAGGGCGAGTACGAGGCGTTCGTGGAGTGGTTCGAGACCCGGATGCCCGCGGTGCGGCGCGCCACCGGGTTCGAGGTGGAGTTCGCCTACGGGCGGCCCGAGGCCGGCGAGTTCGTCTGGGCCGTGAGCGTGCCCGGCGACCGCGCCGAGTTCGAGCGCGTCGAGGCCGCCTACCTCGTCTCCCCGGAGCGCGCGGGGGCGTTCGAGGGGATCCCGGAGCGCATCGCGGCGAAGGAGATCTCCTTCGTGGAGGACGTCTCGATCGCCTGAATTCCAAGGGTGGACCGCGGGGGCGGCGACGTGCGCGGGCACGTCGCCGCCCCGTCTTTCTCCAGGTGTTGTGTTTCTTGTCAACAGTTGTAGACTTACCCGCACGGCACATCGAGGTGACGACCTCTCGAGCTCCACGGCTACGGCGCCGCGGCGCATCGACGCGCAGAACGCGACCGGAGGGATCGGCACTCGCCCTGACCGCGATGTCCCGCAGCACCCACCTGTTTCCCCGCAATCGAGAGAAGAAGACATGAAGAAGGCACTGCCAGGCGTCGCCCTCGCCGCGGCCGCCGCGTTCGCGCTCACCGCGTGCACGTCCGGTACTGACGCGCCCTCCGACGGTGACGGCGGGACCTCGGTCCACCCGCTGAGCATCGGCAACTTCCTGGACGTCACCTCCTGGGACCCCTCGCTCGCCGACATCGGCTTCGACGGCCCCTACCTGTCGGCGGTCTACGACCCGCTGCTCACCATCGACGGCGACGGTCAGCCGCAGCCCGGCCTCGCCACCGACTGGGAGGTGTCCGACGACTTCACCACCATCACGATGAACCTCCGCACCGACACCGAGTTCTCGAACGGCGAGGCCTTCAACGCCGAAGCCGCCGTGAAGAGCCTCGAGTACCTGAAGGCGGGCGTCCGCTCGCAGGAGGCGTACCAGAAGGTCGAGAGCTTCGAGGCGGTCGACGAGGACACCATCGCGATCCACCTCACCCAGCGCGACGACACGATCCTCTACTTCATGGGTCTCGGCCGCAGCTACATGATGGCGCCCTCGGCCATCGACGACGGCTCGCTCGCCACCGCCCCCGTCGGCTCCGGCCCCTACACGCTGGGCGCGAGCTCGGTACCCGGCGCGGAGTACCACTTCGACAAGGTCGCCGACCACTGGGCGGCCGAGGACTTCCCATTCGACCCGCTCACCATCTCGCCGCTCTCGGACGCGACCGCCATGCTGAACGGCATGGAGGGCGGCCAGTTCAACCTCATCTACGGCGACAAGACCGCGATGGACCTGGCCCCCGACAACGGCTGGAACGTCGCCAGCGGACTCTCGATGTGGGTCGGCCTGCAGTTCAGCGACCGGCTCGGCGCGACCGAGATGGGCAAGCCGCTCGGCGACGTGCGCGTGCGCCAGGCGCTGAACTACGCGTTCAACGGGCAGGAGCTCGTCGACACCATCGGTCAGGGCGTCGGCGTCGCGACCAACCAGGTGTTCCCGGCCGACACCGCCGGCTACGTCAAGTCGCTGAATGAGCTGTACCCGGCGAACATCGAGAAGGCGAAGCAGCTGCTCGCCGAGGCGGGCTACGCCGACGGCTTCGACGTGACCATGCCGATGGCCCCGCCGTTCCAGCCGTGGCAGGCGATCATCGAGCAGACCTTCGGCGAGCTCGGCATCGGCGTCACCTTCAAGGAGACCGACTTCATGCAGTACATGTCGGTCGCGCCCGAGTACCCCATGTTCGTCGCGGTCATCGCGATGGACGGCAACCCGGTCGCCACCGTCGAGCGCCAGATCGCGAAGCCGCAGTGGTACAACCCGAACCCGGGTATCGAGGCGTTCCCCGAGATCCAGGCCCAGATCGACACGGTGTTCACCGCGGAGCCCGGCGACGAGCAGATCGCCGCGATCGAGAAGCTCAACGAGCTCGTCACCGAGCAGGCCTTCTTCTCGGTCTGGAGCCAGTCGACGAACACCTACATCTCGACCTCCGAGTTCGAGGTGACGCCGGTCATCGGCATGATGTTCCCGACGCTCCGCCAGATCGAGGTCGTGGGCTGATCGCCTCGGGACGGGGCCGCGCGCCGCGCGCGGCCCCGTCCCACCGGCTTCCCCGAGTCCGCACCCGATCCAGGAGTCCCCATGCTCACCTTCACGCTCAAACGGCTCGTCTCCGGCGTGATCCTGCTCGTCGTCGTGGCGACCGCGACCTTCTTCCTGGCGCACGCCGCGATCCCCGACCCGACGCTCGGCCTCCTCGGCAGCGCCGCCACCCCCGAGGCGCAGCAGGCGCTCGCGGCCAAGATCGGCACCGACCGGCCCGTGATCGTGCAGTTCGGCGAGTGGATCGCGGGGCTCTTCCGCGGCGACCTCGGCGACTCCTGGAAGAACTTCCAGCCCGTCGGCGCGCAGATCGCGCTCAAGCTGCCCGTCACCCTCTCGGTCGTCACCGCCGCGGTGCTGCTCTCCGCCGTGCTCGGCGGCCTGCTCGGCGTGCTCGCCGGCCTCCGCCCCGGCACCTGGATCGACAAGCTCGTGAAGGCCGGCGCCGTCATCCTCTTCGCCCTGCCCGGATTCTGGGTGGCGCTCCTGCTCGTGATGACGTTCGCGGTGCAGCTCAAGTGGTTCCCCGCGGTGGGCTACGTGCAGCCGCAGCAGTCGGTCGGCGGATGGCTCCAATCGATCACCCTGCCCGCGATCTCCCTCGCCCTCGGCGCCGTCGTGATGATCGCCGAGCAGCTCCGCAACGCGATCATCCGCGCCGACGGCCTCGACTACATGCGCACGCTCCGCAGCCGCGGCCTGCCGCAGTGGCGGATCGTCGTGCACCTGCTGCGGAACTCCGCCCCGCCCTCGCTCACGATCCTCGCGCTCATGTTCGTCGGTCTGCTGTCGGGCGCCATCATCGTCGAGCAGATCTTCGCGCTGCCCGGCATCGGGCCCCTCACGCAGGCGTCCTCGCAGAACGGCGACATCCCGATGCTGCTCGGCATCACCGTCGTGACGGTCGTCTTCGTCGTCATCATCAACTTCCTGCTCGACATCCTGCTCGGCTGGATCAACCCGAAGGCGCGTGTGAAGTGACCTCCCCGCTGACCGAGAACATCGACACCCGAGCCGGCCGTCGCGGCTCCGTCTTCGTCCGCCTGCTGAAGCGCCCCGCTGGCGCGATCTCCTTCGGCATCCTCGTGCTGATCGTGCTCGTCGCGGTCTTCGCGCCGCTGCTCGCCCCGTACGACCCGAACTTCGTCGACCTCTCCATCACCCGCGCCCTGCCGAGCCCCGAGCACCCGCTCGGCGGCGACACGACCGGCCGCGACGTGCTGAGCCGGCTGATCTGGGGCACCCAGATCACGCTCTGGGGCGCACTCGTGGCGATCGTGACCTCGCTCGTCATCGGCGTGCCCTCGGGCCTCGCGGCGGGCTACTTCGGCGGCGCGACCGACCGCATCGGCACCTGGATCAGTGACGCCGTGCAGTCGGTGCCCGGCATGATCATCCTGCTCATCGTCGGCGCGAACACCGGCAACGACTTCAACCTGCTCATGGTCACCGTCGGTGTGTTCATGGCGCCCGGCTACTTCCGCCTCACCCGCGCGACGGTGCTCGCCGTGCGCAACGAGGCCTACGTCGACGCGGCGAAGGTCTCCGGCCTCTCGCACGCGCGCATCATGGGGCGGCACGTCATCCGCCCCGTCGTCGCGCCGATCGTGATCCAGTCCGCGCTGACCGCCGGCATGGCGATGGGCATGCAGGCGGGCCTGCAGTTCCTCGGCATCGGCGGCGGCACGACCCCCGGCTGGGGCGCCGCGATGAACGAGGGCTTCCGGGTCATGCGCACCGACCCACTGCTGCTGCTCTGGCCCTCGCTCGCCCTCGGCATCTCCATCGCCGCCCTCGCGGTGCTCGGCTCGACCCTCGCCGACGTCGTGAGCGTCACCGCCCCGCTGCCCTCGCGGAAGGCGCGCCGCGCCCGCCGCGCGGCGGAGCGGGCCGCGGCCTCCGGCGAGCCGCTCGCCGTGACCGCCTCGACGGGCGCCGTCGCGCACGCCGCGGTGGACTCGGCGGTGCAGATCGAGAACCTGCGGGTGCGCTACGAGACGGCCGACGGCGAGGTCGAGGTGGTGCACGGCATCACGCTCGACGTGGCGCCCGGCGAGGTGCTCGGCATCGTCGGCGAGTCCGGCTCCGGCAAGTCGCAGACCGTGTTCTCGGTGCTCGACCTGCTGCCGAAGACCGGCAGCTACACGGCCGACGCGATCTGGATCGGCGGCGAGGACGTCACCTCGCTCGGCCGCCGCGAGCGGGCGCGCCTGCTCGGCCGCGAGATCGGCTACGTGCCGCAGGAGCCGATGACGAACCTCGACCCCTCGTTCACGATCGGGCACCAGCTCACCGAGCCGCTGCGCGCCGTGCACGGGATGAGCCGCGCCGATGCGAAGGCCAGGGCGCTCGCGATGCTCGAACGGGTCGGCATCGCCGATCCGCCCCGGGTCATGCGGGCCTACCCGCACGAGCTGTCGGGCGGCATGGCGCAGCGCGTGCTCATCGCCGGCGCGATCGCCGCGAAGCCCTCGGTGCTCGTGGCCGACGAGCCGACCACGGCGCTCGACGTGACGGTGCAGGCCGAGGTGCTGGAGCTCCTGCGCGAACTGCAGCAGGAGTACCGGATGGCGCTCGTCATCGTCACCCACAACTTCGGCGTCGTCGCCGACATCTGCGACCGCGTCGTCGTCATGCGGCACGGCTCCATCGTCGAGATCGGCGAGGTGGCGCAGCTGTTCTCGAACCCCGAGGAGCCGTACACGCGGGAGCTCATCGCGGCCTCGCTCGACGGCGCCGAGAGCCGCGCCGAGCTGGACCGCGCGTTCGCGCTGACCGGCTCCACCGCACCGGACGCCGGCGCCCTGGACGCCGCGGCCCCCACAGCCACGGATGCCTCGACCGAGGCCGACCGCAAGGAGGTGCGCGCATGAGCGCGACCGCATCCGCAGCAACGCTGCTGCAGGCGAAGGACGTCGTCGTCGAGTACGGCACCCGCCGCAAGCCGAACCGGGTGCTGCACGAGGTCTCGCTCGAGATCGCCCCCGGCGAATGCCTCGGCCTCGTCGGCGAGTCCGGCTCGGGCAAGTCGACCCTCGGCAAGGCGATCCTCGGCCTCGTGCCCGTCGCGGGCGGCTCGATCGCCTTCGACGGCCGCGACATCACGCACGCCTCGGGCCGGGACCGTCGGGCGCTCGCCGCCGACATCCAGGTCGTCTTCCAGGACCCGTACGGCTCGCTCGACCCGCTGATGACCGTGGGCGACATCCTCGCCGAACCGCTCGCCACCGCCGGTGCGAGCCGTGCCGAGGCGAAGGCCGTCGTGGGCGAGATGCTCGACCGCGTGCGCCTGCCGACGCACGTCATCGACCGCTACCCGAGCGAGTTCTCGGGCGGGCAGCGGCAGCGCATCGCGATCGCGCGGGCGCTCGTGCGCCGGCCGAAGCTGATCATCTGCGACGAGCCGGTGAGCGCGCTCGACCTCACGACGCAGGCGACGATCCTCGACCTGTTCATCGAGCTCCAGCGCGACACCGGCGTCTCGTACCTCTTCGTCTCGCACGACCTCGGCGTCGTGCGCCGCGTCTGCCACCGCGTCGCGGTGATGTACCGCGGCACGATCGTCGAGACCGGCGACGGCGAGCAGGTCACCGGCGACCCGCAGGACGCCTACAGCCGCCGCCTGCTGATGGCCTCGCCGGTCGCGGACCCCGCGCTGCAGGCCCAGCGCCGCGAGGCGTGGCTGGCGCTGCGCGGCGAGCGCGCCGCCTGACGAGGCGGACGCCGCCCGACCGGCACGATCCCGGGCACCAGCCCCGCCCCGCCGGGCACGAGGAAGGGCCCCGCTCGTCGAGCGGGGCCCTTCTTCGTCGCGCTGCTCGGCTCAGCCGCTGACGACCTGCGGCTCGGCGACGGCCTTCAGACCCTCGACCCCGAACTCGCGGCCGTAGCCGGACTGCTTCGCCCCGCCGAACGGCACCATCGGGTGCAGTCCGCCGTGCGAGTTGATCCACACCGTGCCGGCCTGCAGGCGCGCCGCGATCTCGCGGGCCCGGTCGCGGTCCGCCGACCAGACGGAGGCGCCGAGGCCGACCTCGAGCTCGTTCGCGAGGCCCACGACCTCGTCGAGGTCCGTGTAGCGGATGACCGGCAGGGCCGGCCCGAACTGCTCCTCGACGACGAGGTCATTGTGCGGATCGATGTCGGCGACGATCGTCGTCGGGTAGAAGTTGCCGACGGCGTCGTGGTCGGGGTCGCCGCCCAGCACCACACGGGCACCGGAGGCCTTCGCCGACTCGACGAGGCGATCGACGATCTCGTACTGACCGCGGTTCTGCAGCGGGCCGAGCACGTTCTGCTCGTCGAGGCCGACGCCCATCGGCACGTTCTTGGCGACCTCCACGAGCGCCGCGACGACCTCGTCGTACACGGAGTCGTGCACGTAGAGGCGCTTCAGGGCGGCGCAGGTCTGGCCCGTGTTGATGAACGCGCCCCAGAACAGGTTCTCGGCGATCGCCGCGGGGTCGACGTCGGGCAGCACGATGCCGGCGTCGTTGCCGCCCAGCTCGAGGGTGAGCCGGGTGACGTTGTTCGCGCTCGCCTCGATGATGCGCTTGCCCACCGGGGTGGAGCCGGTGAACATGATCTTGCCGACCTTCGGGCTCTTCGTGAGCGCGTCGCCGACGGTGCGACCGGGTCCGGCCACGATGTTCAGCACGCCGGCGGGCAGCACCTCGTTCATGACGGCGACGAGGGCGAGCCCCGAGAGCGTCGTCGTCTCGGCCGGCTTCGCGACCACGGTGTTGCCCATCCGCAGCGAGGGGGCGATCTGCCAGATCGCGATCATCATCGGCCAGTTCCACGGCGAGATCGCGCCCACGACGCCGATCGGGCGGTAGTGCAGCTCGGCGTAGTTCTCGCCGTCGTCGACGACGACCTCGACGGGCAGCGGCGTCTCGGCGGTGGCGCGCAGCCACGCCACGCAGGCGCCGACCTCGAAGCGGGCGTTCGGGCCGTTCAGCGGCTTGCCCTGCTCGCGCGAGAGGAGCTCGGCGAGCGGCTCGGCCGCGGCTTCGATCGCGTCCGCGGCGCGGTGCAGGTAGCCGCGGCGCTCCTCGTCGGGGAGCGCGGCCCACGCCGGCTGCGCGGCGACGGCGGTGTCGATGGCGCGCTCGAGATCGGCGACGTCCTGCACGGGGGCGGTGCCGATGAGCTCGCCCGTCGCGGGGTCGTGCACGTCGCGGGACGGCCCCGACGACGGCGTGATCGCCTCGAGGAGGCGGTCGTAGCTTTCCATGGATTCCTCCACTCAGAGAGTCCGGTCGAGACCGGGTGAATCCGGTCGGATCCCACGCTACGAGCGCCCGCGCGGCCGGCCTTGACCTGGCGAGCACGAGCGTTGACCGTGTGCGTACTGGGCCGCCGTGGCGCTCGCCGGGGCGGTGCCGGCCTGGCAGCCTCGAGGCATCCCCGATGGAGAGGAACGCCAGTGGCCGCAACCCCCCAGTCCACCGTCACCCCCGAGTCCGCCGGCGGCGCACGTCGCGTCGTCGTCGTGGGCGCGGGCTCCGCAGGCAGCGTCATCGCGCGCCGCCTCGCCGACGCCGGCGTCTCGGTCACCGTGCTCGAGGCGGGCGGTGAGGACACGAACCCCGCCATCCACGACCCGAGCCGGATGGGCGAGCTGTGGCACAGCCCCGACGACTGGGACTACTTCACCGAACCGCAGCCCGCCGCCGCGGATCGGCGCCTGCACCTGCCCCGCGGCAAGGTGCTCGGCGGCTCGCACTCGCTGAACGCCATGATCTGGGTGCGCTGCGCGCCCGCCGACTACGACCACTGGGCGAGCCTCGGCAACGAGGGCTGGTCGTGGGCCGAGGTGCTGCCGATCTATCGCGACATCGAGCGCTTCTCGGGCGGCGCCTCGGAGCTGCACGGCGACGCCGGCCTGCTCGACGTGACCGACGACTACCCGCTCGACCCGATCCAGGCGTCGATCATCGAGGCCGCCGTCGAGGAGGGGCTCGAGCACAACCCCGACTACAACGGCGACCACCTCGACGGCGTCTCGCAGGAGCAGGTGACCATGCGCGACGGCCGTCGCCTGAACACCTATCTCGCCTACCTCGCGCCCGTGCGCGACGCGGTCGACGTCCGCGTCGGCTGCCACGTGCACCGGCTGCTCTTCGCGGAGCCCGGGCCCGGCGGCGCTTCGGACGGCGGACCGCGCGTCGTGGGCGTCGTCTACGAGCAGGGCGGCGAACTGCACGAGCTGCGCGCCGACGAGGTCGTGCTCGCCGCCGGCGCGATCGACTCGCCGCGGATCCTGCTGCGCAGCGGCATCGGGCCGGCCGACGAGCTCGCCGAGCTCGGCATCGAGTCCGTCGCGGACCTGCCCGGCGTCGGCCGCAACCTGCACGACCACCTGCTGTCGCCGGTGATCTTCACGACCGAGCGCCCCGTCGGCCCGCCGCACGAGGGCGTCTCGGTGACCCAGACGCACCTGTTCTGGAAGAGCGACCCCGCGCTCGAGGTGCCCGACACCCAGCCGATCCACTTCAGCGTGCCGATGTACCAGGAGGGCATGACGGGGCCGGGCGACGGCTTCTCGCTCATGGCCGGGATCGTGACGCCGAAGAGCCGGGGCAGCATCCGCCTGTCCGGGCCCGAGCCGCACGACCCCCTGCGCATCGACCTCGGCGCGCTCTCGCACCCCGACGACGTGCGCTCCCTCGTCGCCTCGGTCGCGCAGTGCCGCCGCATCGGGCGGCAGCCCGCGCTCGCCGAGGCGTGGGGCGCGAGCGAGCTCTACCCGGGGCCGGAGGTCTCGGACGAGGAGCTCGAGGCCTACGTCCGCTCGACCGCGATCACCTACCACCACCAGGTCGGCACCTGCGCGATGGGCATCGGGCCCGAGGCCGTGGTCGACCCGAAGCTGCGCGTGCACGGCGTCGCGGGGCTGCGCGTCGCGGACGCCTCGATCATGCCGCGGGTGACGACGGGCAACACGAACGCCCCGTCCGTGCTGATCGGCGAGCAGGCCGCCCGCTTCCTCCTCGCCGGCTGACCGCCGCCCCGACCACACCCCGAGTTGCCCGACTTTCATGAAAGTCGGGCAACTCGGGGGTGGGGTCTGGGTGGAGTTCAGGGGGCGAGGGCGCCGCGGCGACGGAGGGCGGGGAACACGACGGCCCAGCCGAGCGCGAGCGCGACGAGCGCGCCCGCGGCGATCGTCGAACCCATCGCGAGCGCGGTCGCCCCGGTGAGCGAGGCGAGCGGCGCCACGATCGGGCCGACGGTGAACTGCGCGGTGCCGAGGACGGCGGATGCCGTGCCCGCCCGTTCCCCGTGCGCCGAGAGCGCGAGCGTGGAGCCGTTCGGACCGCCTACGCCGACGCTCGCGAGGAAGAGGCCGAGCGCGAGGATCACCCAGAGGGCGACGCCGGCGATCGCGCCGCCGAGCAGCAGCAGGGCGCAGGCGGCCGTGACGCTGAGGCCGATCAGGTACATCCGGGCGGGCCCGGTGCGGCGCACGAGCACGCGGCTGAGCTGCGCGCCCGCCATGTTCGCCACGGCGTTCGCCGCGAAGCACAGCGAGAACAGCTGCGGGCTCAGGCCGAACTCGTCCTGGAGCACGAAGCTCGACATCGAGAGGTAGGCGAAGAAGGCGACGCCGCCCGCCGCCGAGGCGCCGAGCACGGCGAGGAAGAGCCCGTCGCGGGCGAGCGCGCCGAGATGCCGCCCGCTCGCGGCGACGCCGCCGCCGTGCCGGCGCTCGGGCGGCAGCGTCTCGCGCATGAGCGTGAGCGCGAGCACGAAGAGCAGCGCACCGACACCGCCGAGCACGCCGAAGATGCCGCGCCAGTCCATGACGAGCGCGAGCTGGCCGCCGATGACGGGCGCGACGATCGGCGCGGAGGCGCTGACGAGCATCAGCAGGGAGAGCATGCGGCTGAGCTCCGCGCCCGAATAGAGGTCGCGCGCAACCGCCAGGCAGATCACGATGCCCGCCGAGCCGGCGAGCCCCTGCAGGAAGCGGGCGAGCAGCAGCACCTCGATGCTCGGCGCCACGACGCAGACGAGCGAGAGCACGGTGAACAGCGCGACCCCGACGAGGAGCGGCCGGCGACGGCCGAAGCGGTCGCTCAGCGGCCCCGCGACGAGCTGGCCGAGCCCGAGCCCGATCATGCAGACCGACATGGTCGCCTGGGCGAGGGCGTCGCTCGTGCCGAGGCTCGTCGCGAGCTGCGGCAGGCTCGGCAGATAGAGGTCCATCGACAGCGGGCCGAAGGCCTCGAGCAGGCCGAGCACGAGCATCGCCCGGCCGACGCCCATGACCGGCCGGGCGGAGCCGGCGGGCCGGGCGGCGCCCGCGTCGTGCGTCACGGCGACGGCTCGGATGGCTCGGATCGTTCGGCCGGCTCGACGCCGAGCGTGCGCCGGAGCCAGCTGTCGCGCGCCTCGTTCGCCGCTTGGGACACGATCGCCTCGGGCGAGAAGCCCGAGAAGCCGTGGTACGCGCCGGCCCACACGTGCAGTTCCGCCTGGCCGCCGGCCGCCCAGATCCGGGAGGCGTAGGCGACCGTCTCGTCCCGGAACACCTCCGCCGCGCCGACCTCGAGGTAGGCGGGCGGCAGGCCGCCGAGCTCGGCGGCCCGCGCGGGCGCGACGGCGGGGGAGACGTCGTCGCCGAAGCGGCGCTCGCCGAGCACCGCGGTCCACGCGGTGTCGTTGTTGTTGCGGTCCCACGCCCCGATGCCGTCGTACTGCCGGCTCGAGACGGTCTCGTTGCGGTCGTCGAGCATCGGGCAGTTGAGGAGCTGCCCGGCGAGCCGGGGCCCGCCGCGCTCGCGCGCGAGCAGCGAGACGCCGGCGGAGAGGCCGCCGCCCGCGCTGGCGCCGGAGACGATGATCCGCTCGGGGTCGACGCCGAGCTCGGCGGCGTGCGCGGCGAACCACTCGAGCGCCGCGTAGCAGTCCTCGACCGCGGCGGGGCCCGGGTGCTCGGGGGCGAGGCGGTACTCGACGGCGACGCCGACCGTGCCGTAGCGCAGCGCGAGCTCGATGAGCTCGGGGGTGCCGAAGAAGCGGGTGCCGAGCACGAGGCCGCCGCCGTGGATGCCGAGCACGCCGGGTGCGGCGGCCGCGGCGCGCTCGCGGGGGCGGATGATCGTCACCTCGACCTCCGGGGCACCGGCCGGACCCGGCACACGGCGGTGCTCGAACTCGAGCGGCAGTTCGCCGATCTGCGCCTCGATCGGCGGGATGATGGTGGCGAAGTGCGCCCGGTTGGCGAGGATCGTGTCGGCCCGGAGCGGGATGCGCTCGACGAGCTCGAGGAACGCGGCGAGGCCCGGCTCGAGGGCGGGGTCGTAGGGCACCGGGGTCGGCGCGGCGTCGGTGGTCATCGGGATTCCCTCGTTCCGGTGGAGGTGCGGGTGCGGTGCGCGGGTGCGTGGTCTGTGCGGGTCCGAGTCGTCCGTGCCGGCGGGGCAGGCGTTCCGCCGGCACGGACGTCGGGGTCGGTGAGGTCGCCGGCTCAGCGGCCGGGCGCCCGGGTCAGAGGCCGAGCACCCGGCGGAGCCAGGAGTCCCGCGAGGCGAGGGCCGCACGGGTGAGCTCGGTGTCGGGCGCGTACATGTCGAAGCCGTGGAAGGCGCCGCCCCAGACGTGCAGCTCGGCCTGGCCACCGGTCGCCCAGATGCGGCTCGCGTAGTCCACGTCCTCGTCGCGGAACATCTCCGCCGCGCCGACCTCGATGAACGCGGGGGCGAGGCCGGAGAGGTCGGCGGCGCGGCTCGGCGCGGCGTAGGCGGGCGCCTCCGTGGAGCCGGCGAGCTCGGCGCCGAGCACCATCCGCCAGGCGAGCAGGTTGAGTTCGCGCTGCCAGGTGCCGATGCCGTCGTACTGGTAGCTGCCCACGGTGCTGTTCGTGTTGTCGAGCATGGGGCAGATCAGCAGCTGGCCGGCGAGCGCGGGGCCCTTCCGGTCGCGCGCCATCAGGGCGACCGCGGCCGCGAAGCCGCCGCCCGCGCTGCCGCCCATGACGACGATCCGCTCGGGGTCGACGCCGAGCTCGGCGGCGTGCTCGGCCGTCCAGACGAAGGCGGCGTAGTTGTCCTCGACGCCGGCGGGGTAGGGGTGCTCGGGGGCGAGGCGGTACTCGACGTTCACGCCGACGACGCCGAGCGACTCCACGAGGTCGACGACCCGGCCGTGCTCCCAGGAGCGGTGACCGACGATCATGCCGCCGCCGTGGTAGTTGACGAGCGCCGGCAGCGGCGTGCTCGCCGCGGCGTGCCCCGCCGGGCGGAAGATCGTGATCTCGAGCTCGGGGGAGCCCGCCGGGCCCGGGATCACCCGTTCCTCGGCCTCGACGGCGCGGCCGGCGACAAGCTCGGCGGCGGAGGGGAACATCCGGTCGGCGCCCTCCCGGGTGTGCGGCAGACTCTCCTCCGTGAGCGGCGGCTGCGGGGCGGCGTTCATGGCCTCGAGGGCGGGCAGCAGTTCGTCGGCGAACGGCACGGGCGGATAGGCGGTCATGGTCTCGGCTCTCGATCGGTCGATGGGACGGTGGGTGGTGGGATGCCTCGGGCTGGCCGGGCTGGCCGGGCTGCTCGGGTGCGCGGCTCAGGGCCCTTCGGGGTCGACGATCCCGCGGTCGGCCCAGAACGGCTCGACGAGCCGGCGCAGCTCGGCGGCGCCGATGCGCTCGGCGAGCTCGACGGCCGCGAGGTTCTGTTCGAGCTGCGCCATCCGGGTCGCGCCGAAGAGCGTCGTGGTGTTCGCCGGGTGGGTGAGCGTGAAGGCGACGGCGAGCTGGGCGGGGCTCGCGTCGAGCGACTCGGCCAGCGCGACGAACTCGGGCACCTGCTCGACGATGCGAGCGCGGATGTCGCCGGGGTCGCGGCCCACCTCGCGCTCGCGCTCGACCCGGCCGGCGAGGATGCCGCCCTCCATGACGTCGGAGGCCTGCATGCTGAAGCCGCGTTCCCAGAGGGCGGCGAAGGGCTCGCCGTCGGGGATGGCGCGGCGGGCGACGCTGTACTTCAGCTGCGCGATCTGCGGGCCGGGCACCCCCTCGGCCTCGGCGAGCTCGAGCAGCGTGCGGATGTTCGTCGCCGACCAGTTGTTCACGCCCCAGGCGCGGATGAGCCCGGCCTCGGCGAGGCCGGCGAGGTCCAGCACGAGCTCGCGCAGCGACAGGTCGTCGCGGCGGAGGTCGCCGAGGATGACGAGGTCGGCGTACTCGGTGCCGACGCGGAAGAGCGCCCGCTCGAGCTGCGGCCGGAACCCGCCCTCGCCGTAGCCCTCGAGCCAGAGCTTCTCGGAGAGCTGGTACTGCGCTCGGGCGAGCCCGGCGCCGCGCACGATCGCCGAGAACAGCACGTCGGTGATCGCCGGCGGGCGCATGCCGGGGAAGCCGTAGACGCCGACGTCGAAGAGGGTGATGCCGCGCTCGACGGCGGTCGCGACGAGCTCGACGGCGTCCTCGAAGTCCATCCGGTCGTAGGTGTGCCAGGAGCCGAGCGCGAGCACGCCGGTGCGGATGCCGCTCGTGCCGATCTCGCGGGTGGGGATGGTGGTGGGTGCGGTCATGGTGGCTCCAGTCGTGGGCGTGCGGTCGTGGGGTCGCCGGCTCAGGGCAGGCGCGGGTCGATGACGGCCTTGATCTCGCCGAGCCGATGCATCCGCTCAATGTGCACACTCGCCTCGGCGAGCGGGACGGCGGGGGAGAAGAGGTCGTCCCACGGCATCCGATCGGCGAAGGCGCGGAAGAAGTCGATGGCGCGGGCGTAATCGGAGATGTCGCCGTTCAGCGAGCCGACGACGGTCAGCTCCTTGCCCATGATCGCCGAGAGGGCGATCGGCTCGCCGACGGGGCCGGTGGAGCCGACGACGACGAAGGTGCCGCGCTGGGCGGCCATGCCGATCGCCTCGGGACCGACGCTCGGCGCGCCGGCGAAGTCGAGCACGAGATCCGCGCCCTGCCCATCGGTGAGCTCGAGCACCCGGGCGACGACCGCCTCCGAGCCGCCCTCGATGCCCACGACGTGATCGGCGCCGAAGCGCTCGGCCATCGCCAGTCGTTCGGCGGGGGCGCCGACGGTGATGACCGTGCCCGCGCCGGAGAGCTTCGCGACGGCGGTGGCGAAGATGCCGAGGGCGCCCGAGCCCTGCACGACGACGCGGGAGCCGGGCCGCACGCCGCCCGCTCGGCCGAAGGCGCGCAGCACGGTCTTGGCGGCGCAGCCGGCCATCGAGGCCCAGGTGTCCTTGACCTCGGCGGGCAGCAGCAGCTTCGCCGCGCCGGGCACCACGTAGGCGTAGTCGGCGAGACCGGCGGTCGCGTAGGGCGGCACGTCGGAGCGCTGCAGGAAGCCGTAGCCGCGGCGGCTGCAGGCGACGGGCTCGCGGAGCACGGTGCAGCCGAAGCACTCGCCGCAGGTGGACTCGGACCAGCCGATCCGGTCGCCGACGGCGAGCTCCCGGCCGAGCGCGTCGGGGGTACCGTCGCCCACGGCGACGATCTCGCCGACCATCTCGTGGCCGAGCACCATCGGCAGCATGCCGGGGAAGCTCATCCGGCCCGACCAGATCTCGATGTCGGTGCCGCAGAGGCTCGCGCAGATGATGCGCACGAGCGCTGCGCCGGGCTCGACGTGCTGGGGGAGCGGGAGCTCCTGCAGCTCGAGGGGCTCGCCGTGCGCGGTGAGCACGGCGGCGCGGGTGGTCGTGGGGATCGTCATCGAAAGCTCCCTTCGAGGCGGTGGTTCCGGTCGCGACGTTGTCGACCGGCCGCCGATGTGGGTTATTCTACATACGTTGACCAAAATTGCCAGCGCTCGAGGAGGAGACGTGCAGGGAGTCGAACGATCGGGTGCCGAGGGGCCCGCCGAACTGGTGCTCCGCGGGGGGACGGTGCTCGCGCTCGACGCCGCCGACACCCGCGGCACCGCGATCGCCGTGCGGCACGGCCGGGTGCTCGCCGTCGGCGAGGAGGCGAGGATCGCGCCGCTGATCGGCCGCCGCACGCGCGTCGTCGAGCTCGACGGACGCGCCGTCATCCCGGGCATCAACGACTCGCACCTGCACGCGGCCTGGCTCGGCGCGATGTGGCCCGAGACGGTCTTCGGGGCGATGGAGGCGGGTGCCGCGGCCGAGGTCCCGTCGGGCGGGCACGGCGGGCCGCTCGCCGAGGCCGTCCCGCTCGAGGCATCCGCCGCCGATCCGCACGTCCCGGCCGGGCCCCGCCTCGTCGACGACGAGGCCGGCCGGCGCCGGGCCATCCTGCGCGCGGGCGAGCTCATCACCTCGCTCGGCATCACGAGCTACACGGAGCCCGGCCTCGGGCCGGGCGAGGACGACGGCGCGACCGGATGCTTCGGCCAGGCCGTGCTCGAGAGCTACCGCGCGCTCGAGTCGGAGCGCGCGCTGCGCGCCCGCGTGAACGTGCTCGCCCTGTTCGGCGTGCTCGACGGGCCGAGCGAGCTGCGGGCGTTCCTCGCCGGGCTGCGCGGGCTCGAGCGGCAGACCGAGCGCCCAGCGTGGCTGCGCGTCGCCGGGGTGAAGATCTTCGCGGACGGCATCCCGCCGATGCTGCAGGCCTGGACGGCGCACGCCTATCCGGACGGTTCGCACGGCGGACTCCTCGTGGGCGGCGGCGACCCCGATCAGCGCGCGGCGAACCTCGCCGAGATGATCCGCGCGGTGCACCGGCAGGGCCTCCAGCTCGGCGTGCACGCCACCGGCGATCGCACGATCGATCACGTCATCGACGCGGTCGAGGCCGCCGCCGCGGAGGCGCCGGCCGATCTGCGTCACTACGTCATCCACGGCGACCTCGTCACGCCAGCGGCGCTCGAGCGCATGCGCGGGCTCGGCATGGGGCTCAACGTGCAGGCCGGCATCGCGGCGAAGACGGCCCCGTGGGTCGCCGGCGTGCTCGGCGGGGAGGTCGCCGCGGCGGCGTGGCCGATCGGGCGCGCGATCGAGGCGGGCGTGCGCGTGTCGCTCAGCTCGGACGCCCCCGTGCTCGCACCGGACTGGCGGCAGGGTCTGGCGGACGCGGATGCCTGGATGGGCGCCGCGGCGCCGGCGGAGGCCGAGCGGCGGATGCTGCAGCTGCTGCGCGCGTACACCGTGGTGCCGGCGCATCAGGACGGGGCGGAGAGCTGGAAGGGCACCCTCGCACCGCGGATGGCGGCCGACCTCTGCGTGCTCGAGGCGAATCCGCTGGAACTCGCCCCGGCCGAGTTGCCCGGCGTGGGCGTCGAGCTCACCGTCGTCGACGGCGACGTCGTCTACGAGCGCTGACCCCGCCCCAGCCCTCCAGCTCCGAGTTGCCCGACTTTCATGAAAGTCGGGCAACTCGGTCGGTGGTGTGGCGCGTCGGCTCAGGTGAGCAGCTGGCCGCCGTCCACGGCGAGGCTCACGCCCGTGATGTGCGCGGCGCCCTCGCTCGCGAGGAAGACGACGGCGGGGGCCACCTCCTCGACCTCGGCGAGCTTGCCGAGCGGGATCCGGCTCGACCAGGCCTCGCGCGCGGGGGAGCCTTCCGGCATCCCCATCCGCAGCATCGGCGTGAGCACCGGGCCCGGGGCGACCGCGTTCACGCGGATGCCGTGCCCGGCGAGCTCGATCGCCGCCCAGCGGGTGAGCGAGTCGACTGCGGCCTTGCTCGACTCGTAGGCGCCCATCCCGGGCGTGGGCTGGCGCCCGCCGATCGAGGAGATGTTCACGATCGCCCCGCGGGTGCCGTTCGCGATCATGCGGCGCGCGACCGCCTGCGTGATCGTGAAGGTGCCGACGATGTTCACGTCGACGATCGAGCGGTAGGCGCCCGGCTCGAGCTCGGTGAGCGCGCCGTGCACCGAGAGGATGCCGGCGTTGTTCACGAGGACGCCCACCGGGCCGTGCTCGGCCTCCAGCGTCTCGACCGCGCGGGCGGCGGCCTCGGCATCCGTGATGTCGAGGGCGAGGTGCGCGACGCCGAGCTCGTCGCCGGCGGCGCGTGCGGCGTCCGCGTCGACGTCGGCGACGACGACCCGGTCGCCCGCGTCGCGGAACGCGGCGGCGATGCCGCGGCCGATGCCGCCGGCGCCGCCGGTGATGAGCACGATTCGAGGTTCGGACACGGGATCTCCTTCTGCCGTCGGCGTGCGTCGGTGCACGCGCGTGGTTATATTATACGAGCGTAGAAAAAAGCGACGAGGAGGCCGCATGACCGTCACCGTTCCCACCCGCCAGCTCGGGCCCGGCGGGCCGGAGGTTCCTGTCTTCTCCCTCGGGTCCTGGAACACCTGGGACCGCATGGACTTCGACGACGCGGTCGCGCTGATCCGCCGCGCCCACGAGTCGGGCGCGGCGTTCTTCGACGTGGCGCACTACGACCTGGGCCCGCACGCCGAGCAGGCGACGACCGACCTGATCTTCGGCCGTGCCGTGCGCGAGGCCGGGCTCGCCCGCGAGGACTACCTGCTCTGCGGCAAGCTCTGGCTCTGGGAGTACCCGCGCGTCGGCTTCGCCGGGCAGTTCACGACCTCCCTCGAGCGGATCGGCGTCGAGCGCGCGGAGTTCGCCGTCGTCGGGGACTACCTCGAGCCGATCGACGTGCGCCGCGTCGTCGACGACGTGCAGGCCGAGATCGCGGCCGGCCGGCTCGGCGCCTGGGGTGTCAACAACTGGCGCGCCGACGACCTCGTGCTCGCGCTCGACCACGCCGAGCGCGAGGGTCTCGTGCCGCCGAGCTTCGCGCAGCTGAAGTACGGCCTCGTGCGCCGCTCGATGGCCGAGGGGCCGGAGTACGGCGAGCTGTTCGCGTCTGGACGGCTGGCCTTGCAGGCCTCGGATGCCTTCGAGGGCGGCATCCTCGCGGGCAAGGCCGTGCCCGGCCGCAAGATCGGTGCGGACGTCGGCGGCATCCGCGAGCGCATCGTCGCGATCTTCCCCGAGGTGGCCCGCATCGCCGCCGAGCTCGACGCGACCCCGACGCAGCTCGGCATCGCCTTCTGCCTCGCGAACCCCGCGACGGCCAACGTGCTCTTCGGCGTCAGCCGGATGTCGCAGCTCGAGGACAACCTCGGCGCGCTCGCCCTGCTCGAACGCGTGGGCGCCGAGGGGATCCGCGCGGCGACCGAGGGGCTCCAGCTCGACCAGTCCGTGCGCTCCGACGGCATCTGGGCGTAGCGCGCGCCGCCCCCTCGCTCTCAACCTCGAGTTGCCCGACTCTCATGAAAGTCGGGCAACTCGGGGGTTGGGTGGCGTCAGGCGTCAGGCGTCAGGCGTCAGGCGTCCGGCGTCAGGCGTCAGGCGAGGAAGTCGAGCACGGCCCGGCGGAACTCGGGGCTCGCGAGGGCGCCGAGGTGGTCGCCGGGCACCCGCACGAGCTGGCCGCGCGCAACGCCCTCGACGACGCGGTCGAGGCCCGTCGTCATGGGGTCGTCCGCTCCCGCGACGAACAGCACGGGAACCGCCGGCACCTCCTGCGCCGGGTCAAAGGGCTCGCGCGCGAGCCCTTCGATGAGGCGCGGCAGCGAGTCGCGATCGCGGCCCGGCGCGCCGATCATCGCGGCCATCATGCCGAGCATGGGGTCGGCCGGGGCCTCGCCGTCCAGCGCGCGGACCAGGGCGGCGACGTCGACGCCGGCGAAGGGTTCGAAGGGGCTGAGGCCGCCGAGCACGAGGCGCTGCACGCGCGGCTCGACCGCGGCGAGCGCCCAGGCGAGCCGGGCGCCGAGCGAGTAGGCGACGACGTCGACCGGGCCGGACTGGGGGAGTGCCTCGCGGATGGCCCGGACGACCGTGCTCGTCGAGGCATCCTCGTCCGCCCCGATCGCGCCGCCGGTGCCGTGCCCAGGCAGGTCGACGACGATCGTCTCGCGCCCGGAGGCGGCGATCGCGTCGGCGAGTCCGCTGGCCATGAAGTCGGTCTCCCCGTCCGAGGCGAAGCCGTGCAGGAGGACGACGGGGGCGTGGTCGCGGCCCGCGGCGTCCCCGGCGGCGGGCAGAGTGCGGGTGCTGACGGTGAGTGGCATGCGTTCGCTTTCGACGGTGAATGAACGGGTGGATTTGTTTTTCTATGTTAGTAGAAAAACGTGTAGCATCGTGCTGAATCCACGACATCGCCGTCCCACGGATACGGGCGGCCGCACAGGAAGCGCAGCCATGACCGACACCCTCCAGCCCGCCGAGCGGGCCGCCAGCCCCGCCGCCATCGTCGACATCGCGATCGGCTTCATGGGCGCCAAGCAGCTCATCACCGCGAGCCGCATCGGCCTGTTCGCCGCGCTCGCCGACGGCCCGCTCGACGCCGAGGCGCTCGCCGCGGCGACCGGCGTGCCGCAGCGCCAGGTGCGGATCCTCGCGGACAGCATGAACGCCCAGGGGCTGCTCGAGCGCGAGGGCGGTCGCTACTCGCTGACGCCGGATGCCGCGGCGTACCTCACCGGCGAGCGGGCCGAGATCGACCTCGGGCCGTTCCTCGCCTTCCTCGGCGACACCTCATACGAGCAGTGGCGCGGCTACGACCGCACCGTCGACTCCGACGCGCCGGGCGTGCTCGAGCTCGATGAGGCCGGCTGGGGCCGCTTCCTCGCGGGCGTGATGCGCTACAACGAACTGCACGCCGACGAGTTCGCCCGCGCCTTCGACGTCACCGGACGCCGTTCGCTGCTCGACCTCGGCGGCCTCAGCCCGGCCTTCGCCGTCAACGTCATGCGGGCGAACCCCGAGCTCACCACCCGCTTCGTCGTCGCGCCCGACTTCGCCGACTCCGTCGCGCAGGCCGTGGCCGAGGCTGGCCTCGCGGACCGGGCCGTCGTCGAGGGCGGCGAGACCGAGTCGGTCGAGCCGGGTGGCGAGCACGACCTCGTCTTCGTGAACCACGTGCTGCACCGCTTCACGGCGGAGCAGAACCGCACGATCCTCGCGAACGCCCGTGCGGCCGCGGCACCCGGCGCGAAGCTCGCCGTGCTCGACTTCACGCTCGACGACGAGCCGCGCCAGCGTCGCATCGACGCGCTGCACGCGGGGGAGTACTACAACATCGACGGCACCGTCGTGTTCCCCGAGGCCGAGGTGCGCGAGTGGCTCGAGGGTGCAGGCTGGCGCTACGTGCAGACGATCGCGCTGCCGGGCAGCCCGCGCATCCTGGTGGCCGAGGCGCGCTGACCGTCCCTGCTGAGGCGACCCCACCCCGAGTTGCCCGACTTTCATGGAAGTCGGGCAACTCGGCGTTTCTAGAGTCGTTCGAAGAAGGCGCGGAGGTGCGCCTCCTGCAGTGCGGGGGTCGAGGTCTGCGGCGAGATGAGGCTCATGATGTTCGCGCCGACGTTCAGCAGCACGATCTCGTCGACGAGCTGCTCGTCGGGCGTCGCGGTGGTGATGTCGCCGTCCTCGCGGCCCTCGGCGAGGTAGCGCGCGAGCGCGTCACGCCAGACCGCGAGGTGCGCGAGGTAGGCCTCGTGCAGCGTCTCGTTCGAGACGGCGCGCTCCCAGAAGGAGAGCAGCACGCGGCCCGAGGTGATCCGCTCCTGGTCGAGCGGCATCGCGGCCCAGCAGATCGCCCGGAGGGCGGCGACGCCGCGCTTGCCGGCCACCTCGGCCTCGATCTGCTCGCCCATCAGGCCGAGCGAGCGCTCGTACGCGCCCTGGATGATCTCGTCCTTGCCGGGGAAGTAGTGCTTCAGCGCGCCGTTGGCGAAGCCCGCTTCCGCGGCGATCTCGCGCATCGTCGCGGCCTCGATGCCGCCCTTGACGATGAGCCGCCAGGTGACGTCGACGATGTCGCGGCGTCGCTGGTCGTGGTCGATCACCTTCGGCATCCGGCCCTCTTCCCGTCCTCGCGCGGGCGGCGCAGATCGCCGGCGCTCACGCGTCAACCAGTGTAGGCGAACGACCGGCGGCGGGCGCGTCGAACCGCGCTGGTTCCCTGAGCTTGTCGAAGGGAACGCCGCGCTTCGACGGGCTCAGCGGACTAACCCTGGTTCCCTGAGCTTGTCGAAGGGAACGCCGCGCTTCGACGGGCTCAGCGGACCAACCCTGGTTCCCTGAGCTTGTCGAAGGGACGCCGCGCTTCGACGGGCTCAGCGGACCAACCCTGGTTCCCTGAGCTTGTCGAAGGGAACGCCGCGCTTCGACGGGCTCAGCGAACCAGGGCGCTTCGACGGGCTCAGCGAACCAGGGCGCTTCGACGGGCTCAGCGAACCAGGGCGATCAGCGACGGGCGCGGAAGCGGTCGAGCAGCGCGTCGAGTCCCTGGTCGAGATGCGCGTCGCCCGCTTCGTCGGGCATCAGCACGGCGATCATCTGCCAGCCGGCGTTCCGCGCGGAGACCTCGTTCACCGCGGTCGCGATGTCGATCTCGGGCGCGAGCTCGCCGTCGTCGCGCGCTTCGCCGAGGAAGCGGTGCATGAGCTGGCGCCAGCGCAGATTGTGCTCGCGGTGGATCTCCCAAATCTCGCGGTCCTGGGCGGCGTGGTCCCAGAACGCGAGCACGACCTTCGCGTAGCGCGGCCCGGCCTCGCCGAACGGCAGGATCTCGAGGCACATCTCGCGGAGCGCGTCGAGGCCCCTGAGGCCCTCGACGCCCGCCAGGATGCGGTCGTTGGCCTGGGTGTGTAGGCGCTGGAACGCCGCGGTGAGCACGCTCTGCTTGTCGGGGAAGTAGCGGGCGATGGCGCCGTGCGCGTAGCCGGCCTCTGCGGCGATCTCGCGCATGGTCGCGCGCTCGAAGCCGTCTCGCACGATGAGCCGCATGAGCGCCTCGACGATGTGCGCGCGCCGCTCGTCGTGATCCACGATCTTCGGCATGGCGCACCTCCTGTCGCGACGATCATACGGATGCCTCGCACCGATGATGCGCTCCGGTCGGGGCAGGATGCGGCGTTTCGTCTCCATTTGGTGATTATTGTTACCGATCCGTGATCCGGCATCACGCGAACGTCGGTATCGTTTAGTCACCAATCGGTGACTAACCGTTCGTGGCGAACCGATCGCGCTCCCTGATCGAACCGGTCGCATCCCCCGACGACGAAGGAGTCGCTCATGAAGACCACCTCCCGCATCGCGGCGGCCGTGGCAGCCATCCCGCTCGCGGCGCTCGCGTTCACGGCCTGCTCGTCCGGCGCGCCCGCCGCCACCGACGGGGCGGACGGCGGCACGACCACCCTCAAGGTGGCGACCATCGGCCTCACCTCCGACGGCGCGCTGCTCACCGGCATCGAGCAGGGCTTCTTCGAGGAGGAGGGGCTCGCGCTCGAGACGAGCGTCGTCGCCAACCCGCCCGCCGGCCTCGCCGCCGTGCAGAGCGGGCAGGTCGACATCGCCTACTCGCCGAGCATCCCGCTCCTGAACGCGCTCAGCCAGGGCGTGCCCGTCAAGGTCATCGGCGCCGCCGACGGCTACCCCGAGGACGCCGCCACCGCCGAGGACCCGGCCGCCCTCGACGACACCGGGCTCTTCGCCGCCGCCGGCAGCGGGGTCGCCGACGTCGCCGACCTCGCGGGCAAGACCATCGCGATCCCCGCGCGCAAGGCGCAGCTCGAGGTCGTCATCGCCGGCGAGCTCGAGAAGGCCGGGATCGACCCCGCGAGCGGCGTGAACTGGGTCGTGCTCGACTTCACCTCGGCGGTCGCCGCGCTGAAGAACGGCACCGTCGACGCCGCCGGGCTCGTGAGCCCCTTCACCACCGAGGCGGCTGCGGCCGGCGCGACGCAGCTCTCCGCCCCCTCGGTCGGCTTCTTCGAGCGCGGTGCGACGGGGCTCTGGACCGCCGGCGCTTCCACCGTCGAGCAGAAGGCCGACGCGATCGCCGCTTTCCAGCGCGCCCTCGTGAAGACGAACGCCTACGCCACCGAGCACCCCGAGGAGGCCATTCAGGCAGGGCTCGACTACACCGGCTCGACGCTCACGCTCGACGAGGTCAAGGTGCCCGTCTGGCCGGCCGAGGTGAAGGCCGAAGACCTCGAGCTGCCCAACGAGAAGATGGTCGAGCTCGGCTTCCTCCAGAAGCCCGTCGAGCTCGACGGCGTCATCGTCACGGGCTGATCCGGCATGCGCGTCCCGCTCCTTCGAACCGGGGTCGGTGCGGCCGGCGCGGTGGCGGCGCTCGGCGCCTGGCAGCTCGCCGCCACCGCCGGTCCGCTCGCCGACTCGCCGCTGCCGAGCGCCGCCGACTCCATCGGCGCGCTCGCCGGCCTCGTCGCGACGCCCGAGCTCTGGCGGTCGCTCGGCGACACCGTCGTGATGGCGATCGCCGGTCTCCTCCTGGCGACCGTCGTCGGCGTGGTGCTCGGCGTCGGCATCGGCACCTCACCGCTCGCGATGCACGCCACCCGGGTGCCGCTCGAATTCCTGAAGCCGATCCCGCCGATCGTCATCCTGCCGGTCGTCGTGCTCGTGCTCGGGCCCACGATGGCGATGGGGGTGTTCCTCGTCTTCTTCGGCTGCTTCGTCGCGATCGCCGTGCAGTCCGCCGCCGGCGTCTTCGACACCGACCCGGTGGCGCGGGCGACCGGCCGCTCCTACGGCATGGGCCGCGGGGAGATCCTCACCAGGATCGTGCTGCCGAGCGCCCTGCCGTACATCGGCACCGCCATCCGCGTCGCCGCGCCGACCTCGCTCATCGTCGCGGTCGTCGCCGGGCTCCTCGGCGGCGGGCCCGGCCTCGGCCAGAGCCTGCTGCTCGCGCAGATCTCCGGCGACCAGGCGCAGCTGTTCGCCTACGTGCTCGCGCTCGGCCTCCTCGGGCTCCTCGTGCAGGGCCTCAGCCAGTGGGGCGAGCGGCGCCTGCTGCACTGGCACCCGCAGTACCGGAAGGAGGCCAGGTGATGGTCTTCACCTCGTCCATCCCCGCCCGCACCTCGGTCGCCCGCCGCGCCGGCCGCAGCGGCACGCCGCGCTGGGTGCTGATCGGCACCGAGGTGCTCGTGCCGATCGTGCTGCTCGCGCTGTGGTGGGTCGCCTCCGCGAACTCGACGAACACGTTCTTCCCACCGCTGCAGGTCATCCTCGAGCGGCTCGTGCAGCTCGTGCAGACGCCGACGTTCCTCATCGACGTCGGCTCCTCCCTCGGGAATCTGCTGCTCTCCTTCGTGCTCGCGAGCGTCATCGGCGTGCTGCTCGGTGCCGCACTCGGCCTCGTCCCGGCACTCGCCTGGTTCGTCGAGCCCACGATCTACTTCTTCCGGGCCATCCCGCCCGTCGCCCTCGTGCCGATCTTCGTCTCGCTCATCGGCTTCGGCAACGAGACGCGGATCCTCTCGATCACGCTCGCCGCCCTCTTCCCGGTGCTCATCTCGACGATGGACGGGATCCGCGGCACCGAGCCCACCCTCGCCATGGTGAGCCGGGTGTACCGGATCGGCTGGTTCGACCGCCTCGTCTCCGTGACCTTGCCCGCAGCCAGCCCGCGCATCCTCTCCGGCATGCAGGTGAGCCTCATCACCGCCTTCGTCGTGATGATCGCGAGCGAGATGCTCGGCTCCTCGACGGGGCTCGGGGCGGCCACCCTGCTCGCCCAGCAGTCCTTCGCGATCGCCGACATGTGGGTCGGCATCCTCGTCCTCGGCGTGATCGGCTACGCGACCACGGCCGTGTTCACCCTCTTCCGGCGCCGCGTACTGCGCTGGTACCTCGCCTCGCAACAGCAGGAGAAGAACGCATGACCTCCGACACCCTCCGCGATGCGCCCGTGCGGCTCAGCGTCCGCGGCCTCGCCAAGAGCTACGACACCAAGCGGGGCAGTGTGCCCGTCATCGCCGACCTCACCTTCGACGTGCGCGTCGGGGAGATCGCCTGCATCGTCGGGCCCTCCGGCATCGGCAAGACGACGCTGCTGAAGTGCCTGACCGGACTGCAGTCGATCAGCTCGGGCCAGGCCCTCATCGACGGGCGGCCCATCGACGGACCCCCCGAGGAGATGGCGCTCGTCTTCCAGGAGTACACCCGCTCGCTCATGCCGTGGCTCACGGTCGAGAAGAACGTGCGGCTGCCGCTGAAGCACCTGCGGCTCCCGGCGGCCGAGCGGGAGGAGCGCGTCCGCGGCGCGCTCGCCGCGGTCGGCCTCGCCGGCGCCGAGTCGAAGTACCCCTGGCAGCTGTCGGGCGGCATGCAGCAGCGCGTCGCGATCGCCCGCGCCATCGCCTACCGGCCCGAGGTGCTCGTGATGGACGAGCCCTTCGCCTCCGTCGACGCGCAGACGCGCTTCGAGCTCGAGGACCTGTGCCTGCGCATCCGCGAGCAGTTCGGCATGACGATCGTCGTCGTCACGCACGACATCGACGAGGCGGTGTACCTCTCCGACCGGGTGATCGTGCTGGGGGAGCGGCCCGCCCGGGTCACCGAGGTCATCGACGTCGACTTCGGCGGCGCTCGGGACCAGCTCACCACGCGCGCGGTGCCGGAGTTCGCCGAGCTCCGCAGCGAGGTCTTCGAACTCATCCGGAAGGCGGGCTGAGGTGGCGGAGCGCCGCGGCTACGAGCGCTTCGCCGGCCGGGCGGCCGAGTTCGCCTCCGAGTCGCGGCCGTCCTGGCCGGCCCGCCTGCACGCGCCGGCCGGAGCGCCGAACGTCGTGGTGATGCTCGTCGACGATCTCGGCTTCAGCGACCTCGGCCCCTTCGGCAGCGAGATCCCCACCCCGAACATCGACCGGCTGGCCGCCGGCGGCTGGGTCTTCACGAACTACCGCACCGCACCGATGTGCTCGCCCGCCCGGGCCGCCCTGCTCACCGGCCTGAACCCGCACCGGGCCGGCTTCGGCTTCGTGGCGCACATCGATCCCGGCTACCCGGGCTACGCCTGCGAGCTGCCCGAGGACGCGCCCACCCTCGCGGAGTCCCTGCGCGCCGGCGGCTACGCCACCTTCATGGTCGGCAAGTGGCACCTCACGGTGGAGTCCCGCCTGCACGACGGCGGCGACCGCGCCAGCTGGCCGTTGCAGCGCGGCTTCGACCGCTATTTCGGCAGCATGGACGGGTTCACCGCGCTGCACCACCCGCACCGGCTCGTGCGCGACAACTCGGTCGACGACGTGGCGGAGTTCCCCGAGGGGTACTTCCTCACCGACGAGCTCACTGAGGAGGCGCTCGGCATGATCGACGAGCTCCGCGCGAACGACGCGGCCAAGCCGTTCTTCCTCTACTTCGCGCACACCTCGGTGCACGGCCCGATCCAGGCGAAGGCGGAGGACATCGCCCGCCACGCCGGGCGCTACGAGCAGGGCTGGAACGCACTCCGGGAGGCGCGCTTCGCCCGGCAGCGCGAGCTCGGCGTCGTGCCGCCGTCGGCGGTGCTGCCGCCGGACGAACTCGCCGACGGCGAGCGGATCCCGCACTGGGACACGCTGACGGATGCCGAGCGCGCCCTCTTCGCCCGGCACATGGAGGTCTACGCCGCCGCCGTCGACGAGGTCGATCAGAGCGTCGGCCGGCTCGTGCAGCGGCTCGAGGAGCTCGGTGAGCTCGACCGCACGATCATCGTCGTCGCGAGCGACAACGGCGGCACCGCCGAAGGCGGACCCAGTGGCACCCGCAGCTACTTCGCGCAGTTCGGGCTCTCGGCGGAACTGCCGGCGGACTGGGTCGCCGACGTGCCCCGCGAGCTCGACGAGATCGGCGGCCCACGGGTGTTCGGCCAGTATCCGACGGGCTGGGCGCGGGTGTCGAACACCCCGTTCCGCTCGTTCAAGTCCTCGACGTACGAGGGCGGGGTGCATGCGCCGCTCGTGGTCTCCTGGCCGGGAGCGCCTGGCGCCGTGAGCGGCCTGCGCGAGCAGTTCGTCTTCGTCGCCGACCTCGCCCCCACGATCCTCGAGCTCACCGGGGTCGCACCGCTCGCCGAACGCGGCGGCCGCCCGGCGCAGCAGCCCGACGGCCGCAGCATGGCCGAGCTGCTCAGCGACCCGGGCGGAGCCGGCCGCGAGGCCCAGTACTTCGAGTGCGTCGGGCGGCGCGGGCTCGTCGTCGGCGATTGGAAGGCCCTCTCCTCGGCCCCGCCGACGCGGCAGGACGGCGCGGCCGGCGGACGGTGGGAGCTCTACGACCTCGCCGCCGACCCCACTGAGACGCGCGACCTCGCCGATGGCGAGCCGGCGCTCGTCCGCGAGCTCGCCGAGCGCTGGCGGACCGAGGCGTGGCGCAACACGGTGTTCCCCTTGGACGACGACGGCTCATTGCAGGACGTACGGCCGGCGGGGGAGTCGGCGCTGTCGGAACCGGTCGTGCTGCCCCCGTTCCGGCCGCCCCTCGAACGCTTCCGCGCCTCGCGCCTCACGGTGCTGCGCTCCTTCGCCGTCGAGGTCGAACTGCTCGCCGACGCGGATGCCGCGGGCGTCGTCGTCGCGCACGGCGATCAGGGCGGCGGGTATCTGCTCGCCGTCGACGAGGGGCGCTGGCTGCTCTCCTACAACGCGTACGGCGAGCTGCATCGCGAGCGCGGCGGACGGGTGGCGCCCGGCCCGCACGGGGTGCTGCTGCGCGTCGACGAGCTGGACGGGCTGCGCTGGCGGCTGACGCTCGAGGTCGACGGGGTGGCGGAGGCGGTGATCCCCGCGGTGCCGATGCTGTTCGGCATGGCGCCGTTCACCGGCATCAGCGTCGGCTACGACTACGGCGGACCGGTGGACTGGGGGCTGCACGAGGCGCACGGCGCCTATCGCTTCAGGGGTGGGTCGATCGAGCGGCTGCGCTACGTGCCGGGGGCGCCGTCGCGGCACGACCGGCGCGTGCTCCTCGCGATCGACGAGGCGGTCGCCGCGATCGCGGACTGATGGTTCCTGAGGCGGTCGGGCTCGTGGTTCCCTGAGCTTGTCGAAGGGAACGCCGCTTCGACAAGCTCAGCGAACCAACCGCTGGTTCCCTGAGCCTGTCGAAGGGAACGCCGCTTCGGTCCGCTTCGACAGGCTCAGCGAACCAGACGCTTCGACAGGCTCAGCGAACCAGACGCTTCGACGGGCTCAGCGAACCAGACGCTTCGACGGGCTCAGCGAACCAGGCGCTTCGACGGGCTCAGCGAACCACTCAGCGCACGTACACGCGGCGCCCGGCGAACCAGGTCTCCGCCACCGTGGTGCGCACGAGCTCCTCCGCGGGGTGCGCGAAGGGGTCGCGGTCGAGCACGACGAAGTCGGCCGACTTGCCCGCGACGAGCGATCCGGTCTCCCCGCCGAGGCCCATCGCCTCGGCGGCGTTGATCGTGAACGCCGCCATCGCCTCGTCGAGCGTGATGGCCTGCTCCGCCCACAGCGTGCCGGGGAACACCCCGGCGGGGTCGGCGCGGGTCACGAGGCCGTGGATGCCCTCCCACGCGTTCGGCGACTCCGAGACCGGCCAGTCCGAGCCGCCCGCGATGAGCGCGCCCGCGTCGAGCAGGGCGCGGTTGGGCTGCATCCGGCCGGCCCGCTCGGCCGGCAGCACCGTCGCGATCGCCTCCGGGATGACCCCGGGGAACCAGATGAACGGCGACATGTCAGCCGAGACCCCGAGCTCCGCGAAGCGGGGGATGTCGGACTCGGCGACGAACTGCCCGTGCGCGACCTGGTAGCGGGTCTCGGTGAAGCCCTCGGCGCGGAGCCGGGCGACCGTGTCGAGCACGAGGCGCACCGCGGCATCCCCGGAGCAGTGGATCTTCGCCGACAGGCCGCGCTCAGCGGTGCGCCGCAGCCAGCCCCAGAGCTCCTCGGGCGGGAGCGTCGTCTCGCCGAGGAAGTGATCGCCGTGCGCGTCGTCCGGCAGGTACGGCTCGAGGAAGGCGCCGGTGCGGGCCGGCGGCACGCCGTCGAGGAAGATCTTCACGAAGTCCGGCCGGTGGTGCTCGGTGCGGAACGCCTCGCCCTGCCAGACGAGCCCCTCGCCGACGGGGTCGTAGCCGAAGATCTGGTCGTTCACGGTGAGGGAGGAGACCACCCAGGCATCCAGCTCGCCATCCGCGTCGAGGGCGCGCAGCGCCTCGAGGATCTCGAGCGAGACCGCGGCATCCTGGAACGCGGTGACGCCGTAGCTGTTCAGCAGCTCGACGCCGCGCCTGGATGCCGCGCGGTGCTGCTCGGCGCGGAGCCGGCGGGTGCGGGCCATGGCCTCCTCGACCGGCAGCCCGGCGGACTCCAGCAGCACGCCGGTCGGCTGCCCGCTGACCGGGTCGAGCTCGATGACGCCGCCCTCGCCGGGGTCGGAGTCGGCCGTGATGCCGGCGAGTTCGAGCGCGCGGGTGTTCGCCCAGCGGTTGTGCCGGGAGTCCTCCATGAGCATCACCGGGCGACCGCCGGATGCCTCGTCGAGCCTGGCCCGCGTCGCCTCGTTCGAGATCGCGGTGCGCAGGTTGCTGCCCCACGCCCCGCCCGTGATCCAGGCGTCGGCGGGCAGCCCGGCCGCGTACTCGCGGACCGCCGCGAGCACCTCCTCGACGGAGCCGGACGACGAGAACGACAGCTCGAAGAGGTCGGTGCGCCCAGCGAGTGCGTGGTGGTTGTGCACGTCCACGAGGCCGGGCATGAGGAAGGCGCCGTCGAGGGCGCGCCGCTCGGTGCCCTCGCCCGCGAGCGCGAGCGCCTCGGCATCCGTGCCGACGGCGAGCAGCCGCCCGCCGCCGACCGCGAGGGCCTCGGCCCACGGGGCCGCGGGGTCGCCCGTCCAGATGCGGCCGCCCGTGAGCACGAGCTCCGCGGGGCCGCTGCTCGCCGTCGCCATCAGCGGGAGGTGTCGTACTCGTCGGGGTGCACGGTGACCGAGATCAGCCGGCCATGCGCGCCGAAGGTGAAGTGCGTCGGCACCTCGCCCGACTCGTCGAGGCCGAACAGTACGCCGTGCGAACGGATCGCCCGGGCGTCGCGGTGGTCGGCGATCGTCACCGAGGCGCACGGGATGACCTTCTCGCGCCAGGCGAAGACGTAGATGCCCGGGCGGATCTGCCACACCGAGTTCTCGTCGGTGTCGGCGAGGCCGCGCTCGGGGCCCGCGAGGCACTGCCAGGTGTACCACTGCGGCGAGAGGTAGATGTGCTCGTACGCGTGCACGGGGCTGTAGACCCACTGCACCCGGCGGCCGATGAGCGTCGTCGTCGGCGCGGGGGCCTCGCCGCGCAGCTCGATGCCCTCGATCTGCGAGGGGACGAAGATCTGCTGCACGCGGGTCTTGCCCGCCTCCGCCTCGGGCAGGATCACGCTGATCACGGCGAGCGCGTGCCCGCTGCGGAAGTCGAGCACGAGCGTGACGGCCTCGTTCGGCAGGTACTCGTGGTGGAACTGCACGTAGTACAGCTCCTCGTCGACCTTCACCGCCTCGTACGCGTCGGTCTTCGCGGCGGCCTCCGTCGGGTCGCCCGCGCCCGGCTGGTACTCCCAGTCGACGGTGTGCTCGTTGAAGCGGTGCACGATGCGCGTGCCGCGCTCGTCGACGACCGCGACCTCGCGGCCCACGAGGTCGAGCGAGTGCGGCGCCTTGTTCGCGTCGAACCCGGGCGCGAGGCCGTCGAGCGGCAACCAGGTCGAGGTGTCGGACAGATTCGTGGCGGTGTCGGTCATGATGCTCCAGTCGTCGTCATCGTCGGGGTCGTCCGGCTGGGAAACGCCGGTCCTGGGGGAAACTCGCTCGGGCCGCGGGGTTCAGTGGCCGCAGCGGCACTCGCCGCCGCCGCAGCATCCGCCCGAGGCATCCGCGCCGCCCTCGCCGGGCGCGCAATGCGCCGCGGCGCCGTCGGGCAGGTCCATCGCCGGGTTCTGGTCGAGGAAGCCGTGCGGCTTGAACCAGAAACCCGAGTAGTCGACGGGCATGATCGGCCAGTCCTCGGTGCGGGGGATGTGCGTCGGCCCGAAGACGTGCCAGAGCACGAGGTCCTCGCCGTCGAGGCTGCGGTCCGCGGCCGTCCACTTCGGCAGGCCGTCGCCGGAGTGCGCGTTCGGGTAGAAGCCCGCCGGGTAGAGCTCCTCGGGGTCGTAGCGGGTGCCCCACAGGTGCTTCGTCGCGAAGGCGGCGCGCGCGGCGACGGAGGAGTCCGGCTGCGCCGCGAGGAGCGCCTTGCCCTCGGGGATCAGCCAGTAGGCGGTCGGCTTGCCGACCACGTTCGTGCGGTGCGCGCTGCGCACCTCCCAGACGCGGCCCGTCAAGCCGTTCGCGACCCGCTGCGCCGCCGACTCGCTCGACAGCTGCACGTCCGACCAGGTGAAGGCGTTGCCGTAGGGGTTGTCGGGACCGGTCGGAATGCCGACCATCTCGATCTCGTGCAGCGTGTTGTCCTCGCCGTCGATCGCCGCGTCGATGCGCGCGCAGAACAGGTGCTGGTGCACGGGCGTGAAGATGCCGGGCGCGATCTCCGGCGCGTGCGGGTTGTCGCTGCCGGGGATGCCGGCGCCCGCGAACACGATGCCCGTCGCCTTCGCCTCGACCTGGATGGAACCGTCGAGGTAGAAGTACCAGAAGAACCCGTAGTCGTAGTTGCCGATCGTCGAGAAGTAGCTCACCACGAGGCGACGGCTGCGGCGCGTCTCCGGGTTGCCCGCCAGGTCGGTGTGCTTCCAGAGGATGCCGTAGTCCTCCTCGTGCATGCACACGGCCTGCGGGATCTTCACCGGGTTGCCGTGGTCGTCCGGCACGAAGGCGTCGAAGTAGTGGATGACGCCGAGGCAGTCGCAGCCGAGCGCGAGCGAGTTCGCGTTCTTGCCGAGCAGGTACTCGCCCGCGTCGAAGTAGCTGATCCAGTGCCGGCTGATCGAGGTGTCGCCGTAGGGCACGACCATCTCGGGCACGCTCGCCCGGTGCGCGACCGAGCGGTGCTCCTCGCCGTCGCGGAAGGTGATCTGGTTCAGCACCAGGCCCTCCTGCTGGGTGAAGCCGACGCGGAAGCGCCAGTTCTCCCACTCCACCAGGCTGCCGTCGACCGAGAAGCTCGGCCCCTCGGGCTGGGTGATCTCGATCGGCTTCAGCGTGGTGCGGGCCGGGCCCTGCGCCGCCGCCGTGTAATTGCCGTGCTGCATCGGCACGGGCACGTCGCCCTCGTCGTCGATGCGGATCACGCGGCGCGCCGTGAGGTCCACGTGCACGACGAGCCCCTCGACCGGGTGCGCCCACGGGCTGTCGTGCTCGTCGAGACGCAGGTAGGTGTGCGAGCGCAGCACCCGCTTGCCGACCTCGTCCGCACGACCGAAGAAGCCGGGGGCGAGCGGCGAGCAGAAGGCGAGCTCCATGTGCTCCTCGAGGCCGCGTCGACGCATCGCCGCCTGCCACTCGGGGGAGGCCTTCACGATCGTCGCCGCGTCGTCGTACTCCTCGAACAGGTACTGCGGCTGGCCGTACGGCGCCTCCGTGTTCGGCAGCACGCGGAACGCGTCGACCTCGCCGCGGCTGACCGCGACGATCGCCTCGCTCGCGACGCCCGTGTCCCGGTCGAGCAGGGTCACGCGGATGCGCCGGTCGAGCGGCTCGCCCGGCCGCCACGCGGCGAGCTCCGCCTTCGCCGGGTCGACCGGCAGCATGCGGGGCACCCGGGTGGATGCCGAGACGTGCCCGGCCTCGTCGAGGATCCGTCGCGCGGCCGCGATCTCCTCGGCCGTCAGCGGGTCGAGCGGGTGCTCGGCGCGCTCCGGGCTGGTCACCCGGGAGCCGTGCGTGTGCGTGGCGTCGGGGCCGTGGGAACCGGCGGGGCGGAGGGGGAGCTCGGCGTGGTGCGTCATCGTCGTCCTCGATCAGGGAATCGTTGCGTCCAGTATCGGCCGAGGCGCCGGCCGCACGGTTGACCGTGCGCGCCGACGCCTTGACGTTGCGTGCGAAGAGCGGGTGACCGTGCGCCCGCTACTCCACGACCTCGGTCGCGCGGGTGTGCACGTTGAACTTCTCGAGGTCGGTCTCGAGGCCGGCGTACACCTCGGGCTTGCGCCGCTTGAGGTACGCCCCGTAGCCGATGCCGCCGACGACGGCCGCGGCGAGCAGCAGCGGCAACAGCCGGATCCACAGCTCCTGGGAGCCCGCGACGACGTCGAAGTTCCAGATCGCCAGCAGCGAGATCGCGGCGATGCCGAGGAAGCCGATGCCCGGCGCGATGAGCGTCGACCAGAGCCGGCTGTCGCGCTGCCTGCGGAACGCCACCACGATCGAGAGCGCCGCGAGCCCCTGCAGGATGAGCACGCTGAGCGTGCCGAAGCCGAGCATCGCCGGCACGAGCGTCACGATCGGGTCGGCCCCGGCGAGGAAGAACACGATCGCCATGATCGCCGCGAACCCGGCCTGCACGGCGCCCGCCACCTTCGGCGTGCCGTTCGCGCCGGTGCGGGCGAGCGCCCGCGGCAGCACCCGGGCCCGACCGAGGGCGAAGAGGTAGCGGGTCGCCGAGTTGTGGAAGGCGAGCATCGCGGCGAAGAGGCTCACGAGCAGCAGGATCATCATCACGGTCGTGAGCGGCCCGCCGAGGTACTGCTGCGAGAGCGAGAAGATGAGGTCGCCGGTCGGGAGGTGGTCGAGCGCGGTCTGCTGCGCCTGGGCGACACCCGTCGCGCTCACGACGGCCCAGGTGGTGACGCCGAGGATGAGGCCGATCGCGGTGATCGCGATGTACGTGGCGCGCGGGATGGTGCGCAGCGGGGTCTTCGCCTCCTCGCTGAACAGCGCCGTCGCCTCGAAGCCGAGGAAGCCGGTCGCGGCGAGCAGCAGGCCGATCGGCAGTGAGCCGGAGAACACCCACTCGGGGCTGAACGCGGCGACGTCGTAGCCGGTCTGCACGAGCACCGAGATGTCGAACACGACGAGCATGAGCACCTCGAGCACGAGGCAGACGCCGAGGATCTTGGAGGAGAAGTCCACGCCGATCCGGGCGAGCACGAAGCACACCACGATCGAGGCGAGGCCCCAGACCAGCCAGTGGATGTTCACCCCGGTGAGGTCGGCGATGATCGTCTGCATGAAGAAGCCGCTCGTGCCGATCGTGCCGACGACGAAGAAGTTGTAGCCGAGGGTCGCGATGAGGCCGGCGACGAGCCCGCCGGTGCGGCCGAGTCCCTTCACGACGAAGGCGTAGAAGCCGCCGGCGTTCACGAGCTGCTTCGACATCTGGCCGTAGCCGATCGCGAAGAGCAGCAGGACGATCGCGACGATGAAGAACGAGGCGGGCGTGCCGCCGCCGTTGCCGAGCGCGATCGCGAGCGAGGCGACCACGATGATGCCCGTGAGCGGCGCCACCGCCGCGAGCACGAGGAAGACGATGCCGGCCACGCCGAGGGCGTTGCGCCGGAGTTCATTGGGGGCGGAGTGTTCGCTCACTGCTGGATCCTTCGATCTCGGGAACTGGGGGTGCAGCTCTGGGGGTAGCAAGGATTCTGGCGCTGAGGCGGATGCCTCGGCTTGACGCCGAGCGAACGGCAGTGGTGTTCCAGCGCACGGTCGCGCGGTGCGTCTGCCGGGCGGCGGGTCGGCCGGTGCAGGATGGCGGATGCCGGCGGGTGCCGATCAGGGGGCGCCCGCCGGCGCACCATCGCACGACGGCAGAGAGGCCAGCCGGATGAGACTCGGACTCGAGGGGCGCCCGGCGCTCGTCACGGGCGCGGCGAGCGGCATCGGCCGCGCGGTCGTGCAGCGCCTGCTCGACGAGGGCGCGCGGGTCGCGGCCGTCGACCGGGACGCGGACCGCCTGCGAGCTGCGTGGGACGGCGTGGATGGCGTGCTGACGCTTCCGGCCGACGTCGCCGACGAGGCATCCCTCTCCCGCGCCGTCGACGGCGCCGTCGCCGAGCTCGGCGGCCTCGCCGTCGTCGTCGGCTGCGCCGGGATCTCGGGCCCAGTCGGCACGAGCCTCGACGAGACCGCGCTCGCCGACTGGCAGGCCGTCTTCGCCGTGAACGTCACCGGCTCGTTCCTGCTGCTGAAGCACACCGCCGCCGCCCTGCGCGCCGAGGCCGCCCGCTCGGGCGACGCCGCCGTCGTGCTGCTCGCGAGCGACTCCGCCCTCGTCGCCGCGCCGGGCATGGCGGCCTACTGCGCCTCGAAGGCCGCGGTCGTGCAACTCGCCCGCGCCGCCTCGGTGGAGGCGGCCGGCACCGGCGTCCGGGTGAACACCGTCTGCCCCTCCGTCGTCGACACGCCGATGAGCCGGGGCGACCTCGGCCTCGAGGAGGCCGGCTTCGACGGACTCGACTACCCCGTGCAGCGGCCGGAGGAGGTCGCCGACGAGGTGCTCTTCCTCGCGTCGCCGCGGGCGCGGGCGATCACGGGCACCTCGCTCGTGAGCGACTTCGGCTACACGGCCCGCTCGGGGTTCCCGGCCTGAGCCGGACCCGGGCATACGACTCGACCGCAACGACAGGAAGGAGCCCGCCATGGGCTACGCGGGATCATCGACGGCGGGCAAGGTCGTCGTCATCACGGGCGGCGGCACCGGCATCGGCGCCGCCATCGCGGAGCGCTACGCGGCGGAGGGCGCGCACGTCGTCGTCGTCGGCCGCCGCCGCGAACCCCTCGAGCGGGTCGCGAATGCGATCGGCGCGCTCGCCGTGGAGGCCGACGCCGCCGACGCCGAGTCGGCGAAGCGCGCGGTCGCCGAGGTGCTCGCCCGGCACGGCCGCCTCGACGTGCTCGTCGCGAACGCGGGCGGCCACGGCTTCGCCGCCGTCGGCGACACCGACGACGCCGCCTGGGAGGCCGCCATGCGCGCGAACCTCACGACGGCGTTCGTGATGGCCAGGGAGAGCCTGCCCGCCCTCATCGAGTCGAAGGGGCAGATCGTCGTGATCTCCTCCCTCGCCGGGCTCTTCGCCGGCCCCTCCGTCGCCGGCTACACCGTCGGGAAGCACGCCCTCATCGGCCTCACCCGCACGCTCGCGCGCGACTACGGCCGCCACGGCGTGCGGGTGAACGCGGTCTGCCCCGGCTGGGTGCAGACGCCAATGGCCGACGAGGAGATGGACGAGTTCGCCAAGCACGCCGGCTTCGACGGCGGGCGCGAGGCCGGCTACGCGGCGGTCACGGCCGACGTGCCGCTGCGCCGGGCCGCCGCTCCCGCGGAGATCGCCTCGATCGTGCGCTTCCTCGGCTCGGGGGAGTCCTCCTACATGACCGGCTCCGTGATCGTCGCCGATGGCGGCGCGCACGTGGTCGACCTGCCGACGATCGCCTTCGAGCACGCCGGCATGTGACGAACCCGAGTTGCCCGACGTTCATGGAAGTCGGGCAACTCGGGTGTTCGCTCAGGCGGCGGCGCCGCCGAGGTAGGCGCGGTGCAACAGGCTCGCGTCCTCACGGAGCGTCGCCGCCGGGCCCTGGAAGCTCACCTGGCCGCTCGCGACGACGAGCGCCTCCTCGGCGAGGCCGAGCGCGAGATGCGTGAACTGCTCGACGAGGAGCACCCCCACCCCGTGCTCGGCGATCTCCGAGACGATCGGCAGCAGCCGCATGAACACGACGGGCGCGAGCCCGAGCGACATCTCGTCGATGAGCAGGAACCGGGGCCGCGCGGCGAACGCGCGGGCGAGCACCACCATCTGCTGCTCGCCGCCGGAGAGCAGCGCGGTCGGCGCGTCGATGCGCTTCTCGAGCTCAGGGAAGCGGGCGAGCGCGGCATCGATCTCCGCCGGGGTGCGGGCGGTGAGCGAGAGGTTCTCCCGCACCGTCAGCGAGGGGAACACCGCCCGCCCCTGCTCGATGTGCACGATGCCCTGCTTCGCCCTGGCGACCCGGGAGAGCTTCTCGATCGGCGTCCCGTCGATGCGGATCGTGCCGGCCGAGAGCGGCGCCACCCCCGAGATGCCGTCGAGCAGGCTCGTCTTGCCGGCCCCGTTGGGGCCGACGAGGGCGGTCACCCGCCCCTGTTCGAGCGTGAACGACACGCCCTGGATGACGGGACCCGCGCCGCGGCTCACCGCGACGTCGTCGATGATCAACGCACTCACAGCATCTCCGTCTCACCCATGTACGCCTTGATGACCGCGGGGTCCGCGAGCACCTCGTCCTGCGGGCCGCTCGCGAGCACCCGGCCGAAGTCGAGCACGGTGAGGGTCGAGCACACCGTGCGCACGAGGTCGAGGTCGTGCTCGATGAGCACGATCGCCATGCCGTAGCGGCCGGGCACCTCGCGCAGGCGCGCGCCGAGCTCGAGGTGCTCCTCGTGAGAGAGGCCCGCGGCGGGCTCGTCGAGCAGCAGCACGCGCGGCTTCGCGAGCACGTTCGCGGCGACCTCGACGAGGCGGCGCGTGCCGACGTCGACGCCGGCGAGCCGGGTGCGGCTGGGCGGGCAGCCGAAGAAGTCGAGCACCTCGGCCACCTCCTCCGCGCTGACCCGGCGGCGGGCGACGAAGCGCACGTACGCGTCGACGGTGAGGGCGGGCGGCACGCGGTCCTGCTGGAACGTTCGGCGGAGCCCGAGCCGGGCCCGCTTCGTCGGCGACATCCGGCCGAGCGTCGTGCCGCCGAGCCGCACGGTGCCGCTCGCGTGCGGCAGGAAGCCCGAGATCGCGTCGACGAACGTCGACTTGCCCGCGCCGTTCGGGCCGATGAGCCCCATCACGCCGCCGGCCGGCACCTCGAGGCTCACCTCGTCGAGCGCCTTCAGGGCGCCGAACTGCACGGTGAGGCCCGTCACCGAGAGCGCGGGCTCGCCGCCCGCGGGCGCGGCAGGCGAGGCGGGAGCGGGCGGCACGGATGCCTCGGCCGGCGACTCGACCGCGGCCGAGTGCGCCGCGGCATCCGCCTTCGCCGTCTCGCGCGCCGCCGCGGCTCGGCGGTCCGCGCGTTTCCACCAGAGGTTGCGGATGCCCTGGCCGAGGTTCGTTCCGCTCGTCAGCGCCTGCACGCCGAGGGCGCCGAAGATCACGAACCCCCAGTCCTGCGGCACGCCCCAGCGCTTGAGCAGCTCGGGCACGAGCACCCACAGGATGCCGCCGAAGATCGCCATGTCGATGAGGTACGCCCCGCTCATCACCGCGAGCACGTAGAGCGCGAGCGATTGCAACGGGGTGAAGCTCGATGCGAAGGGCAGTTGCACCTGGCCGGCGAGGAGGCCGCCCGAGATGCCGCCGAGTGCCGCGGAGACCGCGAAGGCGGTGAGCTTCGCCTGCTGCACGCTCTGGCCGACCGAGGCGGTGCCGCGCTCGCTGAACGCGACGGCCTTCCAGCTCGAGCCCCAGCGGCCGCGCTGCAGCCAGAAGACCACGAGCCCGCAGACCGCGAGCACGATGATGCTGAAGAAGAAGTAGCCGCGGTCGGTCGAGAAGCCCTCCGGCCGCAGCACGGGGATGCCGTCCTTCGAGCCGGGGAACTGGATCTGCAGCAGTGTCACGTCGAACGCCGCCGCGAAGCCGAGCGTCACGACGGCGAGGTTGACGCCGCGCAGTCGCAGGGCGGGAAGGCCGACGAGGATGCCCACGACGCCCGCGGCGAGTCCGCCGGCGATCAGCCAGACGACGAAGCCGCCGGGCACCTCGAGCACGTTGAACAGCGAGACCACCCAGGCGCCCACCGCGGCGAAGGTGAGCTGGCAGAGCGCGATCATGCCGGCCGAGCCGGTCACGATGCCGAGGCCGAGGATCGCGATGGCCGCGGTCACGGCCGAGACCGCGAGGAAGACGAAGTAGCCCGAGAGCCCGACGCTCAGCAGGTACCCGGCGACGACGCCCACCACGGCGACGCCGAGCGGCCAGACGAGGCGCAGGGTGCGCGAGCGGGCGAGGCCGGAGTCAGCGTGCGGCATCCCACACCTCCTTCCGCTGCGTCCAGAGCAGCAGCACGACGATGAACAGGAACGGCAGGAAGTTGCGGATGAGCGAGACCTCGTCGATCTGCGCGACGAGCCCCGAGAGCACCCCGAGCACGAGCCCGCCGACGACGGCGAGGTCGAGCCGCTTGAAGCCGCCGAGCAGGGCCGCCGCCGCGGCGGGCACGATCAGCATCGCGAGGCTGATCGCGTCGTTCGACTGGGTCGGGGCGACGACGACGATCGCGATGGCGCTGATCACGCCGGTCACGACCCAGACCGCGATCGAGAGAGGCTTCGAGGGGATGCCGAGCAGCTCCGCCGTCGTCGGCCGCTCCGAGAGCGCGCGGAGCCGGGTGCCGATCGCCGTCCGGGTGAGCAGGATGCGCACCGCCACGGCGACGACGATCGCGAGCGACACGGTGACGAGCGTGACCTGGCTGATCACGACCCCGCCGACGGTGAACGCGGGGCCCGAGATGATCGAGGCGAAGGGCTGCGGCTTGTTGCCGAAGAGGATGAACGAGAGCGAGATGAGCAGCAGCAGCGGGCCGACCGTCATCGCCGAGCGGGTGGTCGTGTCAGCCTCGGACAGCCAGGTCGCCGCGATCCAGCCGATGACGCCGGACAGGACCCCGGCCAGCAGCACCCCGAGCACCGAGCCGAGCCAGATCGGCAGGCCGATCTCGGTGACGAGCCACACGGCGACGAAGCCGCCGAACATGCCGGTCGCGGCCTGCGAGAAGTTGACGACGCGCACGAGGCGCGACATGAGGGTGAGGCACACGGCGAGCACCGCGTACAGTCCGCCGGCGGCGAGTCCGGCGAGCGCGCCCTGCAGCATGGCGTGCTCCTTCCTTGCGGGGTTCGGGGAGGGTCGGGGAGCGAACGGCGGGACCGGCGGGGGGGATGGCCGGTCCCGCCGTCCGGCTCACTCCGGGATCACGATCCAGTCGTCCCCGTTGGACTCCCACGCGTTGGTGCCGCTCAGCAGCTTGATCGGCCAGCCGGCGGTGTTGTCGTGGTGCGCGTCGGCGGTGCCGAAGACCCAGGGCGTGCCGACCATGGGGTTCTCGATCGGCTTCATGTCGTGCAGCGCCTTCGTCACCGTCTCGCGGGTGATGTCGCCGTCCATGCCCTCGAGCACCTCGATGAAGTACTTCGCGGCGAGGAAGCCGCCCTGGCTGAAGGAGGTGAGCGGGATGTCGTTCGCCTCCATGAGCTCGCGCCACTCCTTGTTGACGTCGCTCTCGGCGTCGGTGAAGGGGTAGAACTCGGCGGGCACGTAGACGCCGGCGCCCACGTCGGAGACGGCCTTGGCGAAGTTCTCGCTGTAGACGCTCGTGAGGTAGAGCCAGGTCACGTCGTCCCAGCCCTGGGCGGCGGCGGCCTTCACCTGCCCGATCGCGTCGGGCTCGACGGGGTTCACGGCGACCGCCTTGCAGCCGGCGTCCTTCGCCTTCACGATGTACGGCGTGTAGTCCGAGGCGCCGTAGGGCACGGTGTCGTCGACGTAGATCGGCTCCTTGCCGGTGACCTCGGTCCAGCGGTCGATCGCGGCCTGGTAGGTCGGCCGGGTGGAGCCGGCGATCTCGAGCAGCACGCAGATGTCGTCGAGGCCGAGCACCTCGGAGCCGTAGTACAGCGTCAGCGTCATGTCGTTGAAGGGGCCGACGTTCGCGGGGGCGATGTTCGGGGTCGAGAAGCAGCCGGTGTCGACGCCGATGCCCGGGATCGAGAGGATCTGCTCCTGCTCGTAGTACTGCGCGTTGATCTCGCACTCGATGAGGCTCGCGGAGCCGACCATCGCGACGGCCTCGTCGCTGCCGACGATCTCGCGGGCGGCCGCCGACGCGCTCGCCGGGTCGCCCTTGTCGTCGAGGGACTTGTACTCGATCTTCCGGCCGTCGAGGCCGCCCGCCTCGTTGAAGGCGTCGAAGACGGCGGCCGCGGCGAGGCTCGCCTCGGGGAAGGTCGCGGGGCCGCTCTTGGTGTTCACGGAACCGACGACGATGGGCGAGCCGCTGTCGCCGCCGCCGTCGCCGCCCGCGCAACCGGCGAGCACGAGCGCTGTCGCGGCGGCCAGGGCCGTCGCGCCGAGAAGGTGATGCTTCATTGGATCCTGCCTCTCGATGGCCGCGGGGTCGACCGCGGCATCCGTCGTCGATCCGGGCACGGAACGACGTTGGTGCGTGGCATGCAGTCTCCAGCGGCGTCGCGCGCCCTGGAATGCCGTGCAGCGCACGACGCTTGCCTGAGCGGGAAGACGCGTGCGCCGTCTCCCGGGTCGCCCGCCCGGCGCGGAGCGGACGACCCGGCGACGGGGGCTCGCCGGGTCAGGCGGGGCGGATGGCCCGGTTCACCAGCTCCGTATCGGTGAACTGCTCGAAGGCGGTGACGCGGCCATCCGCGAGACGCCAGACGTGTGCGACGCGGGCGGCGAAGAAGCGGCCCGTCTCGCGGTAGCTGCCCGAGTAGGTGCCGATGCCGATGACCGTGTCCCCGCCGTCGACGACCTCGTCGATCGTGAGCGTGTAGTCGTCCCACTCGGCCTGGATGCGCTCGAACACGTGCTCGGCGACCGCCTGCGGGCCGACGTAGGTGCCGGCATAGGGGAAGCCCGCCGCCTCCGTCCACCGCACCGACTCCGCGAGGGGCGCGAGCATGCCCGCGAGGTCCCCGGCGTCGGAGGCCGCGTAGTGCGCCCGGATGATCTCCGCGTTGCCCATCCCGGTCACACCGGCTGCGCGTCGGGGTAGGCGACCGAGCCGAGCGGGTAGATGTGCCCGCCGGCCTTGGAGTGCTCGCTGCGGCCGTCGCCGGTGAGGCCGAGGAAGTTCCCCGTCGTCATGAGCTGGTAGCCGAGGTCGTGCAGCCACACGCTCGCCACCGCGATGCGGAACTCGCGGAAGCAGAACAGGTACAGCCCGTCGTCGAGCTTCCAGACGGTCGAGAGGTCCATGTCGCCGTGGCCGCGCTGCACGCCCTCGAGGCACTGCCACGCGTAGCGCAGGCTCGAGACGTAGACGTGCTCGTAGAGGTGCTCGGGGCTGTAGCGGTAGACGTTCCGCTTGCCGATGAGGTCGCGGCTCGGGCCGGGGGCCTCGCCGCTCGGCTCGACCCCGTCGATCGTCGCGGCCCAGAAGGTCTGGCCCACCCGGGGCACGTCGTCCGGCGTCTCGTCGTCGGCGATGCGGCTGCGCACCACGATGGCGCGGCCCGTCGGTGCGGAGAGCACGACCGTGATCGACTCGCGCTCGCGACTCTCGAGAGGGAGGGTCACGAAGTGCACGCCCTCGCGCACCTCGACCGCGTCGTACGGGTCGACCGCGGGCGACGCCTGGCCGAGGGCCCCGCCGCCCGTCCAGCGCACGGTGCCCTCGTCGAAGTCGAGTTCGAGCCGTTCGCCGTCGTCGAGCGAGAGCCCGACCCGGCGGCCGGCGAGCGAGCCGCTCGGCAGACGGTACGTGTCGATCCCCGCCGCGAACTCGTCGTAGGTGTGCCAGTCCTCTTCGCCCTTCACCGGGGCGGTGGTGTCGGTCATGCTGCGTCCTTCCGGTCGGTGTTCGAGCCATGCTCGGCCCGGGCCGGAGTCCGCCTCAAGGGCGGCGGGATGATCGTGCGGGGCTGGTCAATCCGCGTGCCGCGCGCGGCAAGCGGGCGCCACGTCCTACTCCGCGGCCCCGCGCGCTCGCCCCGAACCAGGGTTGCCCAACTTTCATGAAAGTTGGGCAACCCTGGTTCGGGGCGACGGCTCAGCGGGTGCGGAGCTCGCTCGGCGCGTGCCCGTAGGCGGCCTTGAACGCGCGGCTGAAATGCGCGGCGTCGACGAAGCCCCAGCGCGCCGCGATGGCCGCGACGGGGCGGTCGGCATAGAGCGGGTTCATCAGGTCGCGGCGGCAGCGCTCGAGCCGCCGGGTGCGGATCCAGGTCGACACGGTGGTGCCCTGCGACTGGAAGAGCCCGTGCAGGTGCCGGGTGGAGATGTAGTGCGCGGCCGCGATCGAGGCGGGCCCGAGCTCGGTCGAGGCGAGGTTCTCGTCGATGTACGCGCGGATGCGCTGCATGAGCGCCTGGTGCGGGTCGCCGCCCTCGCGGTCGAGGTCGAGCTCGCGGGCGAAGACGGTCGTCACGAGGTCGAGGGCGCTGTGCGTGAGCCGGACGCCGGCGGAGCCGTGCAGCTGCTCGAGGTTGCCGGCGAGCTGGGTGAGGTACGGCACGACGAGCGCGCCGAGCCCCTCGTCGCCCGCCATGCGCACGGCGGTCAGCTGCCCGACGACCTCCGAGGGGAGGTCGATCAGGTGCTTCGGGAACATCACGACCATGGTGCGGAACTCGGCGTCGAACACGAGCGAGTAGGGACGGTTGGTGTCGTAGACGGCGAGGTCACCCGGGCGAAGCACCGCCTCGCGGTTGTCCTGGATGAGGATGCCGGAGCCGGCGAGCATGAGGCTGAGCTTGAACGAGCCGCGGTCGCCGCGGGCGATGAGCTCGGGGGTGCGCTCGACGACGTGGTCGGTCGCCCGGACCTCGCTCACGTGCACCTCGTCGACGTTGGCCGCGCGGATGAGGCCGCGGAACGGGTCGGGGTGCTCGCTCGTCACCTGCAGCGGCACGAAGGCGTCGCTCACGGCGGTGCGGAAGGCGGAGAAATCACGCGCGAGGATGGTCGAGACGGGGCCTTGCTCGGGACGAGCGGCGGGGGAGCTGTGCACGGGTTCACCTCGATGTGCTCGGAACGCGACTGCGTTGTATACGATCCGTAGCGGCGAGCTTAGCAGGCTCCCGCGGGCGCGGCACCCGCCCCGGAACGGGGCACGGCGGGCGTCGGTGCGCTCGCGGTCAAGCCCGCTGCGCCCGCGTCACTGCGCCCGCGGTCCGGCGCCGCGTAGCGTCGGAACGTGCTCGCCCCCGTCCTCACCGCCGCGGCCCTCGGGCTGACCGCGGCGTCCGGCGCCTGCGCGGGCCTCGCCGTCGCGCGCCGCGCCGCGCCGAAGCGGGTCGTGCCCGCGGCGATCGTGATGGCGGTCTCCGCGGTGGACATGCTGCTGCCCGGCACCCTGCTCGCCCCCGTCGGGTGGGGCGCGCTCCTGCTCCTGCTCGCGCTTGGCCTGCTGCTCGGCGGCACCGCGCCGACCGCCCGCGCCGAGCTCGCCTGGCACGCCGGCTCGACCCTCGTGATGGCGACGATGTGGTTCGGGATGGCGGTGCCCTCGGCGGTGTCCGCAGGCACGCCCGGCGGCGAAGCCCACGCCGGGCACGGCGGCCCGGTGCTCGGGGTGCTCCTCCTCCTCGCGGCGCTCGCGCTCGCCGTGGCGGCGTTCCGGCACCTGCCCCGGGCCCGTCGCCAGGAGCCGGGCATCGCCGCGTGGCGGCATCCGCTCATGGCCGTCGCGATGCTCGCGATGCTCGCGGCCATGCCCGCCTGGTGACCGGCGGCGAGCGGGCGGCTCCCGCGCGCGGCGCGAACTGAGCGACGCTCGACGCACGGTACACTGATGGCGGGCCGAGGTGCCGCCGCGTCCAGTCCTTCCCACTCCGCGGGTCCGTACAATCCCAGACACCCCCGTTTTCGAGTGCGGTCGACGCTGCCCACCTGTGCGCGCGCGGCCGAGAAGGACGCAACGTGAGCCACGAGTTCGAAGCCCGACGTCAGGACTGGATCGCCCGAGAGGAGCTCGCCGAGCGGATGATCCCGCTCATCGGCGGCCTCTACCGAGACCACGGCGTGGTCACGAGCATCCACGGCCGGCGGCTCATCAACCGCTCGGCCGTCGAGCTGCTGAAGGCGCACCGCTTCGCGCGCCAGGCCGGCGACGTCGAGCTCGACCTCGAGGACACCATGCGCGTGCTCGAGGCGCTCCGCGAGATCGCGCCCGGCCCGGCCTCGATCGACGTCGCGCGCCTCGTCAGCCGCTACGCCGAGTCCGCGGGCGAGCTCGACGACGCCGCCGCGCTCGCCGACTTCCTGCGCGCCGAGCTCGCGCCCGTCCTCGTCGACGTCGACGCGGCCCCGGCCTCGGGCACCGACGTCGTGCTCTACGGCTTCGGCCGCATCGGGCGCCTGCTCGCCCGCATCCTCATCGCCCACACGGGCGGCGGCCAGGGGCTGCGCCTGCGCGCCATCGTCGTCCGCCGCGGCAGCGACAACGACCTGCAGAAGCGCGCCAGCCTGCTGCGTCGCGACTCGGTGCACGGCCCCTTCCAGGGCACCATCGAGGTCGACGAGGAGGCGAACACGATCCTCGCGAACGGCACGCTCATCCAGGTCATCTACTCCGACGACCCCGCGTCGATCGACTACACCGCCTACGGCATCCGCGACGCGATCGTCGTCGACAACACCGGCCGCTGGCGCGACGAGGCCGGCCTCGAGCAGCACCTGCGCTCCACCGGGGTCTCCCGCGTGCTCCTCACCGCGCCCGGCAAGGGGGCCATCAAGAACATCGTGCACGGTATCAACCACGACGTCATCGAGCCCGGCGACCGCATCCTCTCCGCCGCCTCCTGCACGACGAACGCGATCACCCCGGTGCTCGCGGCCATCGACGAGGCGTACGGCGTCGTCCGCGGTCACGTCGAGACGGTGCACTCCTTCACGAACGACCAGAACCTCATCGACAACTTCCACAAGGGCGACCGCCGCGGGCGCTCGGCCGTGCTGAACATGGTCATCGCCGAGACGGGCGCCGCGAAGGCCGTGTCGAAGGCCCTCCCGCAGCTCGAGGGCAAGCTCACCGGGTCCGCCATCCGGGTGCCGACGCCCGACGTCTCGCTCGCCATCCTGAACCTGCAGCTCGAGCGGCCGACCGACAAGGCGACGCTGAACGGCTTCCTGCGGCAGACCTCGCTGACCTCGCCGCTGCGCCAGCAGATCGACTACATCGAGTCGCCCGAGGTCGTGTCGACCGACTTCGTCGGCTCGAACCGCGCCGGCATCGTCGACGGGCTCGCGACGATCGCCGACGGCACCGACGTCGTGCTCTACGTCTGGTACGACAACGAGTACGGCTACTCCTGCCAGGTCGTCCGCGTCATCGAGGCGATGGCCGGCAGCCACCCGATCGTGCTCCCCGAGCGCGTGCCGGTGGTCGTCGAGCGCGAGATCGCGCCGGTCTCCTGAGCGGGCTCGCGACGTAGGCTGAGGGAATGAGCACCGAAGCCGTCATCGTCGACGTCGTGCGCACTCCCGTCGGGCGGGGCAAGCCCGGCGGGATGCTCTCGGCCGTGCATCCCGTGGACCTCCTCGCGGGCGTCCTCGATGCGATCGTCGGGCGCAACGACCTCGATCCCGCGCTCGTCGACGACGTCATCGCCGGCTGCGTCAGCCAGCTCGGCGAGCAATCGATGAACCTCGCGCGCAGCGCGGTGCTGGCGGCGGGGTTCCCCGAGACGGTGCCGGCGACGACGATCGACCGGCAGTGCGGTTCGAGCCAGCAGGCGGTCGCCTTCGCGGCGCAGGCGGTGCTCGCCGGGCAGGCCGAGATCGTGATCGCGTGCGGCGTGGAGTCGATGAGCCGGGTGCCGCTCGGCTCCTCCCTGCAGGGGGCCGACCCGCACGGCGAGCGGCTGCGCGCCCGCTACCCGGACGGCCTGGTGAACCAGGGCGTGGCCGCCGAGCTCATCGCGGCGCGCTGGGACCTCGACCGGGAGCGCCTGGACGCCTATGCCGCGCGCTCCCACGAGCTCGCGGACGCAGCGGCCGAGTCCGGCGCCTTCGCCACGGAGCTCGTGCCGGTGCCGGGCGTCGACGGCCTGAGCGACGAGACCGTCCGCCCGGGCACCACCGTCGAGGGGCTCGCCGGGCTGCCGGCGGCGTTCCGCACCGAGGAGCTCGCCGCCCGCTTCCCCGAGCTCGACTGGCGCATCACCGCGGGCAGCTCCTCGCCGCTCAGCGACGGCGCCTCGGCCGCGCTCATCATGAGCAGGGCCGCCGCCGAACGCCTGGGGCTGCCTCCGCGCGCCCGCTTCCACGCCTCGGTCGTCGTCGGCAGCGACCCGATGACCATGCTCACCGGGGTCATCCCGGCGACGGCCCGCGTGCTCGAGCGAGCGGGGCTCGGTCACGACGACATCGACGCCTACGAGGTCAACGAGGCCTTCGCCTCGGTCCCGCTCGCCTGGCTCGCCGACACCGGCGCCGACCCGGCGAAGCTCAATCCGCGCGGGGGAGCGATCGCCCTCGGGCACGCGCTCGGCTCCTCGGGCACGCGCCTGCTCACGACGCTCGTGAACCAGCTCGAGGCGAGCGGCGGCCGTTACGGGCTGCAGACGATGTGCGAGGGCGGCGGGATGGCGAACGCCATGATCATCGAACGGACGGCGTCCTGAGCGGCGCACCCTCCGGGCGGCGGGCCTTCGCCGCCCGATCGGCATATGACGAAGGGAACACCCAGGAATGGAACTGACCGGCACCTCGGCGATCGTCACCGGCGGGGCCTCCGGCCTCGGCCGGGCCACCGCGCGGGCCCTCGTCGACGGCGGGGCGTCCGTCGTGCTCGTCGACCTGCCCGGGCCTCGCGGCGAGGAGGCGGCGGCCGAGCTCGGCGCCGCCGCCCGCTTCGTGGCCGCCGACGTCGCCGACGAGGCGCAGGTGCGGGCCGCGGTCGAGGCCGCGAGCGCGCTCGCCCCGCTGCGCGTGGCCGTGAACTGCGCGGGCATCGCCACCGGCAACCGCACGGTCGGCCGGGAGGGGCCCGCCCCGCTCGACGTGTTCGAGCGCACCATCCGCGTGAATCTCGTGGGCACCTTCAACGTGACCCGGCTCGCCGCCGCAGCGATGGCGGAGACCGAGCCGGTCTCCGCCGGCGTCGTGGGCGGGCCGGCCACCGCCGAACGCGGCGTCATCGTGAACACGGCGTCCGTCGCGGCCTTCGACGGGCAGATCGGGCAAGCCGCCTACTCGGCCTCGAAGGGCGGGGTCGCGGCGATGACGCTGCCGCTCGCCCGTGACCTCTCGAAGCTGCTCATCCGCGTCGTCACGATCGCGCCGGGCATCTTCGAGACGCCGATGATGGCGGGGATGTCGCAGGAGGTGCAGGACTCGCTCGCCGCGCAGGTGCCGCACCCCTCGCGGCTCGGCTCGCCCGCCGAGTACGCCGACCTCGTGCGCACGATCGTGCGCAACCCGATGCTGAACGGCGAGACGATCCGCCTCGACGGCGCCATCCGCATGCAGCCCAAGTAGGCACCCACCGACCCTCACCGACTTGCCCGACTTTCATGAAAGTCGGGCAAGTCGGTGTGGGTGGGCGGGGCCGCTCAGGCGGCGGTGCGGCGCGCCCGGCTCGCCCGCCAGGCTTTGACGACGCCGTCGACGACGTCGGCGATCGCCACGCCGACGACGGTCACGACCGCGACGGCGAGGACGATCGGCCCCGTGTCGCCCCAGGGCCAGCTCATCGCCGCGAGCGCGGCCGGGTTGAACAGCCGCCCCTCGAGGAGGAGCCACACTGCGGGCACCGTGAACGCGATGTTCAGCAGCGCGTTGACGCCGGCGAGCCACCAGGTCCAGCCGATCGCGTAGACAGCGACGGCGAAGAGGACCTCGAGCCCGATGAGGCCGATGAAGTAGGGCAGCCAGAAGCTCCAGAGGGCGGGGTCGAGCAGCGGCACCGACTCGAGCTGGGGCACCCAGGGCAGACCGAACTGCTGCCAGACGAGGAATCCTGCGAACACGAGCAGGAAGAACACGGAGGCGATCAGGTCGGCGAGCCGCGAGGTGCGTGCGGGCTCGACGCTCGCGGGCAGCTGGTCGAGCGTCCACCGTGCGTCGATGCCGCGCTTTCCCTCGGGGGCGGGTGAGCGTTCCAGCAGGGCGAAGACGAGGGTCGTCCAGAACCCGAGGTGCACGACGACCGAGAGCGAGACGACGACCGCCGAGCCGATGACGTCGCCGATCGGCGCGCCGGAGATCGCCTTGCCGAGCGCGACCCCGAGGGCGGAGATCGGCACGACGATGGCGAGGAGCAGCTTCAGCAGCCGCCACCAGACGAGGTAGTAGCGCGGCCCGATGAGCTGCAGCGGCCGGTCGACGTAGCCGGCGGCCAGGGCGACCGGATCGCCGAGCTCGGTGAGCACGATGCGCTCGGCCTCTTCGGGCGAGGAGCCCTGCTCGAGCAGGGCGTCGGTCTCGTCGCCGATGCGCTCGCGCAGCTCCCGCTCGAGCTCGCGGCGCTGGGCCTCGGGCACACTGCGGGCGGCCGCCCAGACGTAGCGGTCGGTCAGCGTGGCGGTCATGAGTCGTCTCCCGTCAGGCGCGAGAGCGCCGCGTCGATGAGTTTCCAGTCGCCGGTGAGCGTCTCGGCGAGACGCTCACCCGCGGGGCTCGTGCGGTAGAACTTGCGGGGCCGCGCCTCGTCGGTGTTCCACTCGCTCGTGAGCAGTCCCTGCTTCTCGAGCCGGCGCAACAGGGGATAGAGGGTGTTCGCGTCGACCGTGATGCCGAGCGCGTTCAGCGACTCGAGCAGCGCGTAGCCGTAGTCGGCCGTGCGCAGACGGATCAGGCAGGCGAGCACGACGGTGCCGCGGCGCAGCTCCTGGAGATGGCCGGCGGTGAGATCGTCTGTGCTCATGGCTCACACGATACTGTGTGGCGCACACTATTGCAAGACGCACGATGGCGTGCGTGAGCGCGGCAGGATGCCCGCTCCCACGACGGACCGGCTCAGGCCAGGCGCAGCTCCGCCTCGATCGCGGGGGAGAGGTCGCCGCGGCCCGTGACCTCGACGTCGTCGAGCCCCTGCCAGGCCGCGGCGCGGCGCAGCACCGGCACGAGCCTCGCCGCCGTGTCCGCGGGCGCGCCGGGCTCGGCCCACGCGGACTGCACGCGCAGCACGGCGGCTTGCCGGTCGCTCTTCAAGTCGACCCGGCCGACGATGCGATCGTCGACGAGCAGCGGCAGACTGTAGTACCCGAACACGCGCTGCGGCTCGGGAGTGTAGATCTCGATGCGGTAGTGGAAGTCGAACATGCGCTCGGTGCGCGGCCGGAACCACACCACCGGATCGAAGGGCGAGAGCAGCGCGGTCGCCTCGACCCGCCGCGGGCGGCGGGCGTCGCGGTGCAGCCAGCTCGGCGTCGGCTTCGAACCGGTGCGCCAACCGGGCACCTCGACGGGCAGGAGCACCCCAGCCGCTTCGAGCTCGCCGATCGCGCGCCGGACCGGCGCACGCTTCATGCGCCAGTAGTCGGCGAGATCGGCCTCGGTGCCGATGCCGAGGGCGGATGCCGCCAGCTCAACCAGCTCGCGGACGGATTCAGGCTCGGGCGGCGCCGAGTCGATCAGCTCGGCGGGCAGCGCCTGCTCGGGCAGCGCGTAGACCCGCTCGAAGCGGCGCCGTTCGATGCAGACGACGTCACCGGTGCGGAACATCATCTCGAGCGTGCGCTTGACGTCGGACCAGCCCCACCACGGGCCGCGCCGCTCGTTCGCGTCGTGCTCGATCTCGCTCGCCCGCAGCGGGCCCTTCGCCGCGAGTTCGGAGCGCAGCCAGCCGGCGAGGCCCCGGTCGTCGGCGACCCAACCGCCCCAGTCCTCGCCGCGGTCGCGGTACTCCGCCCGGCGGAACTCGAAGAGCGGCCAGAGCCGCCGCGGGATGAACGCCGCCTGGTGCGCCCAGTACTCGACGGTGCGCCCGCGCCGGCCGTAGGTGAGCCGGTCGAGCGCCCCGCGATCGTAGTGGCCGAGGCGGCTGAAGGCGGGGAGGTAGTGACTGCGCTCGAACACGTTGACCGAGTCGATCTGCAGCAGGCCGAGCCGCTCGAGCACGCCGCCGACCGCCCGGGTGCCGGCGGCCTCGCCTGGTTCGAACGCGGGCTTGCCGATGCCCTGCGCGGCGAGCGCGATGCGTCGGGCGAGCGCGGGGCTGACGGTGTCGACCATGTCGCGAGGCTAGCGGGCGCCGCCGACATCCACCCGCGCTGCGCATCGTCCGGCGGCCCGGTCGAGCTCGCATGCCGGCGCCGGAATGGGCCGCATTTAGACTGGAGCGATGGAGGACTCGAAGGGGCGGGCTCGAGGCAGGTTCCTGCGACGGTCGCGATCGGCTGACGCGGAGGCGACGAGGCACGAGGCTCCCGACGAACGCGACGCCCGGGAGGGCGTGCCCTACGGCATGCGGCTCGCCGCGGCCTGGTCCTGGCGGCTGCTGCTCGTCGGCGGCGTCGTCGCGGTCGTGGTCTTCCTCGTCATCCAGCTCCGGCTCATCGTCATCCCGCTGCTCGTCGCCGTGCTCCTCTCGGCCCTGCTCGTGCCGTTCAGCCAGTTCCTGCAGCGGCACCGCTGGCCCAAGTGGCTCTCCGTGACGACGGCGATGGTGGCGATGCTCGCCGTCGTCGGAGGTCTGCTGACGCTCGGCATCTGGCAGATCGCCCGTGGCTCCGACGAGCTCGCCGCGCAGTCGCTCACCGCCTGGGAGGACCTCAAGGTCTGGCTGCTCGAGGGGCCCTTCCACATCACCGAGGCGCAGCTGAACGACTGGGTCGGTCAGGCCGTCACGGCGATCCAGGAGGACTCGGGCGTGCTGTGGAGCGGCGCGCTCTCGGTCGGCTCGAGCTTCGGCCACTTCCTCGCGGGCATGCTGCTCGCCCTGTTCGCGACGCTGTTCATCCTCATCGACGGGCGCGGCATCTGGCGCTGGATCGTGGGCATCTTCCCCCGTCGCGGCCGTGCCGCCATCGACGGCGCCGGCCGCGCGGGCTGGACCACGCTGCAGAACTTCGTGAAGGTGCAGATCCTCGTCGCGACCATCGACGCGGTCGGCATCGGCCTCGGCGCGCTCCTGCTCGGCGTCCCGCTCGCGATCCCGATCGCGGTGCTCGTCTTCCTCGGGTCCTTCATCCCGATCGTCGGCGCCGTGGCCACTGGCGCCCTCGCCGTCTTCGTCGCTCTGGTGTACAACGGCTGGGTCGTCGCGCTCATCATGCTCGGCGTCGTGCTCCTCGTGCAGCAGGTCGAGGGGCACGTGCTCCAGCCGCTCATCATGGGCACCGCCGTCAAGGTGCACCCGCTCGGCGTCGTGATTGCGGTCGCGACGGGCTCGCTCCTCGCCGGCATCCCCGGTGCGCTGTTCGCAGTGCCGATCGCCGCCGTCGCCAACGTCATGATCGTCTACATCGCGAAGGGCGACTGGCGGCGCGGCAGCCCGCCCGTCGACTCCGACGCGAGCTCCCCCCTCTGGCGCACCGTCCCGCAGCGTCCCGGCTTCCAACGAGGAGAACCCACCCCGTGACCATCACCTTCCCCGGCCCCGGGCTCGCCGACTTCGAGCGCGCCCGCGAGATCGTGGCCCGCGTCGCCCGCGAGACGCCCATGGAGTCCTCCCGCTACCTCGCCCGCGTGATCGGCGCGCCCGTGCACCTGAAGTGCGAGAACCTGCAGCGTACCGGCTCCTACAAGCTCCGCGGCGCCTACCACCGCATGTCGAGCCTGAGCCCGGAGGAGCGCGAGCGCGGCGTCGTCGCGTCGTCCGCCGGCAACCACGCGCAGGGGGTCGCCTTCGCCGCCCGCGAGCTCGGTATCAAGGCCACCATCTTCATGCCCGTCGGCGTCGCGCTGCCGAAGCTCGAGGCGACCCGCGCGTACGGCGCCGACGTCATGCTCGCCGGCGCCTCCTTCGGCGAGACCCAGCAGGCCTCGATCGAGTACGCCGAGCGCACCGGCGCGGTGCTCATCCCGCCCTTCGACCACCCCGATGTCGTCGCGGGGCAGGGCACGCTCGGGCTCGAGATCCTCGACCAGGTGCCCGACGCGGCGACCATCGTCGTGCCGATCGGCGGCGGCGGCCTCGCCGCCGGCATCGCGAGCGCGGCGAAGCAGAAGGCCGCCGCCGAGGGCCGGACCATCCGCGTCATCGGCGTGCAGGCGGCAAACGCGGCGCCCTACCCCGTCTCGATCGACGCGGGGGAGCCGGTGCAGGTGCCCGTGCTGCCCACGATCGCCGACGGCATCGCCGTGTACCGGCCGGGCGAGCTGAACTTCCGCATCATCCGCGAGGCCGTCGACGAGGTCGTCACCGTCGGCGAGGACGACATCGCCCGCGCCCTGCTGGTGCTGCTCGAGCGCGCGAAGCTCGTCGTGGAGCCGGCCGGCGCGGTCTCGGTGGCCGCGCTCCTCACCGGAGCGGTGCAGTCCGAGGGACCCGTCGTGGCCATGCTCTCGGGTGGCAACATCGACCCGCTCCTCATGCAGCGGGTCATCTCGCACGGTCTCGCCGCCTCGGGCCGCTACCTCACGGTGCGCGTCGGCCTGCCCGACCGCCCCGGGCAGCTCCTCCGCATCGCGGAGCTGCTCGCCGGCTCGCACGCCAACGTCGTCGAGGTGCTGCACACCCGGCACGGCCGGGGCCTGCAGATCTCCGAGGTCGAGATCGACATCTCGGTCGAGACGCGCGGCCCCGAGCACCGCACGCAGGTCGTCGAGGTGCTCCGCAGCGCGGGCTACGCCCCCGTCGTCCTCGACGACTGACGAACGGGCCTCGGCGCGAGCGCCGCAGACGCAGGATGCCCCGGGCGATTCGCCCGGGGCATCCCTCGTTCGTCGACTGGGTCGGCTACTCGCCGCCCCAGGTCTCGACGCGCACGATCTCGACCGCGATCTCGCGGCCGTTCGGCGCCTCGTAGCTGGTCTTCTCGCCGACCTTCAGGCCGAGGATGGCGGCGCCGAGCGGGGACTGCTCGCTGAACACGTCGAGCTCGGAGTCGCCCGCGATCTCGCGGCTGCCGATCAGGAACGTCTCCTCGTCGCCGGCGATGACGGCCGTGATGACGGTGCCGGACTCGACGATGCCCTTGGACGCGGGGGCCTCGCCCACCTGTGCGTGCTTCAGCAGCTCGGCGAGCTGGCGGATGCGCGCCTCCTGCTTGCCCTGCTCGTCCTTGGCGGCGTGGTAGCCGCCGTTCTCCTTGAGGTCGCCCTCTTCACGAGCGGCCTCGATGCGCTTGGCGATCTCCTCGCGACCGTGCGTGGAGAGGTGCTCGAGCTCGCCGGCGAGCCGGTCGTAGGCCTCCTGGGTCAGCCAGGTGACGGTGGCGTCCTGCGCCATGGTGCACACTCCTGTTCGGAACTGCGTCCGGAATAGACGTGTCGCCCCGGCGGATGCCGGAGCGAATCTCCAATGTTAGGTGAGCCAGCACCGGTTGATCAAACCGGTGTTCGCCTCCTGCGCGGTGCGGACGGTCTCCGTGAACTCGCGGATCGGCTTGTCCGAGGCGGGGATCTCGACGACCTTCCACCCGACGACCGTGAAGTCCTCGTTGAACGCCTGCACGATGCACGCGGTCTCATTGCCCGCGGGGACCGAGAGCTGCCAGGTCACCTCGACGGCCCGCTCCTCGGGCAGCAGCACGTGCCCGAGGTCGGTCGCCTGGATCTGCGGCTTGCTGCCGTCGAGCCCGGCCCACACGACCCAGGCGACGAGCACGATCGCGACGACGGCGCCCCCGAGCACGAGCAGCAGGCGGTCGCGCGAGCGGTTGCGCTTCGTGCGCCCGTAGCGGGCCTCGATCGCCTCGGAGGGCGCCGCGGGGGTGTCGGCATCGGCGGGCGACCGTTCGTCGCTCGGCGCGGATGCCGCGGCGTCGGCAGGGCTCACTCGGGCTCCTTCGAGGTGGATCGACTAGGCTGCATCCAGCCTAACGCCGCCCCCTGAAGGGATCCCGATGTTCCTGTCCTCCGCCGTTTCCGCGCTCTCCGCCGCCGTCGTCGCGGCAGAGAAGGAGGAGTTCGACCCGAACACGGTGACGCCCGGTGTCATGGGCTTCGTCGTCACGTTCCTCGTGATGATCGCGGTGCTGCTGCTGATCCTCGACATGACCCGTCGCATCCGCCGTACGAACTACCGCGCGCAGGTGCAGGAGCAGCTCGACGCCGAGGAGCGCGCCGAGGCCGAGGGCGCCGCCGACGGCCCCGCCGCGCCGGCGGATCCCGCCGAGCCCGGCGCCACGAAGCGCGACTGACCGCGCGACCGCCGAGTCAGCCCGCGTTGTAGGCGGGGGCGAGTGCGATCAGTAGCGTCGCGGTCCAGTGGCACATGAAGGCCAGCACCGTGCACACGTGGAAGATCTCGTGGAAGCCGAAGTGCCCGGGCCACGGGTTCGGCCGCTTCACGCCGTAGACGACGGCGCCGATCGTGTAGAGCACGCCGCCGACGATCACGAGCACCATCATCGCGACGTTCGCGGCGAGCAGGTCGCCGAGGTACATGACCGCGGCCCAGCCGAGCAGCAGGTAGAGCGGCACGTAGAGCCAGCGCGGCGCCGTGATCCAGAAGACGCGGAAGCCGATGCCGAGCAGGGCGCCGCTCCAGACGATCGCGAGCAGCACGAAGCCCTTCTCGGGCGGCAGCGCGAGCACCGCGAGCGGCGTGTAGGTGCCTGCGATCAGCAGGAAGATGTTCGCGTGGTCGATGCGCTTCAGGATGACCTTGGTGCGCGGCTTCCAGTTGAAGCGGTGGTAGAGCGCCGAGTTGCCGAACAGCAGCATCGAGGTGAGCATGAACACCGCCGAGGCCCACTTCGCCGGGGCGCCGTGGGCGAGCGTGATGAGCACGATGCCCGCGGCGATGGTGACCGGGAAAGTGCCCGCGTGGATCCAGCCGCGCCAGCTCGGCTTCAGCTCGGCCGGGTTGGCGAGCGAGGCGTCGAGCAGCGGGATGTTCGGCAGTTCGGGGCCGCGGCCCTCGTCGCGGGCGACGGCGGCCTCCGAGGCGTCGAGCTCGGCGAGCGGGTGCTCGAGCCGCTCGGCGACGTCTTCGGGCTCGCGCGCGTCGGTGGGGGTCATGAGCCAAGCGTAGGGCGTCGCCCATCACGATCCGCTGTGAGTGTCGGCGCCGGGTGGGGGTAGCGTAGTCGGGTGCAGAACAGCGATCGGTCCCTTGGTCGCGGTCTCCTCTACCGGATGTATCAACGGCGCCTGCAGCGGGGCCTCGGTCCCGGGTCGGTGCCGCGGCACGTCGCGATGATCATCGACGGCAACCGGCGCTGGGCGAAGCAGCTCGGCTACGACACCGCCGCGCACGGGCACCGGGCCGGCGCGGCGAAGATGCGCGAGTTCCTGGAGTGGTGCGACGATCTCGGCATCCGCGTCGTCACCCTCTATCTGCTCTCGAGCGACAACCTCAGCAACCGCGCCCCTGACGAGCTGGCCGACCTCATCGAGATCATCGCGGAGCTCGCCGAGGAGCTCAGCCACTACCGGGACTGGCGGGTGCAGCACGTCGGCAGCGACGCCGGCCTCCCGGGGCCGCTCGTGGCGGCGCTCGACGCCGCCGAGCACCGCACCGCCGACAAGCGCGGTCTGCACGTGAACCTCGCCGTCGGCTACGGCGGGCGCACCGAGATCACGGATGCGATGCGGGCCATCGTCGCCGCGCACCACGCCGAGGGCCGCAGCCTCGAGGACCTGGCCGAGCGGCTCACGCCCGACCTCATCGGCGAGCACCTCTACACGGGCGGCCAGCCGGATCCCGACCTCGTGATCCGCACCTCGGGCGAGCAGCGGCTCAGCGACTTCATGCTCTGGCAGTCGGCGCACAGCGAGTTCTACTTCGTCGAGGCACTCGGACCCGATCTGCGCAAGGTCGACTTCCTCCGCGCCCTCCGCGACTACGCCAAGCGGCACCGGCGCTTCGGCGGCTGAACCGCCGCCGAGCCGTCCGGGCGGTCGGTACGAGCGCTGTTCGCCCTCCGAGCGCTATCCTCAGTGCTGGACTTGCGGAAGGGGCCCATGAGCATCGAGGAATACGCCGCCGGATTCACGGAGGAGCCGGGCTATCTCGACTACGGTCGAGTCGGTCCGATCGCCTCCGTCGCGGCGGAGGAGACGCTGGCGCTCGCGCAGGTGCTCGGCCGCGCCAGGCACGGCAGCCTCGACGTCATGCGCGAGCAGGACGCCCGGCTCCGCGGCGCGGCATCCGCGCTCCTCGGGCTGCCGAGTGAGCAGATCGTGGCGCAGCCGAACACGACGCAGGGCCTCATGCACGCCATGTTCGGGCTCACGGGCGGCGTGCTGCTCTCGGCGGGCGAGTTCCCGAGCCTGCCCATCGCGGCCGTGCGCGCCCAGGAGGCGCTGCACGCGATCACGCCGGTATGGCTCGAGACCGACCACGGCAAGGTCACCCCGGCGCGCATCCGCGAGCAGCTCGACCCGAGCGTGAAGGCCGTCGCGGTCAGCCTCGTCGACTCCCGCACCGGCTACCTGTGCGATCTCGAGGGCATCCGCCAGGTCATCGGCGATCGGCTCCTGATCGTCGACGCGATCCAGGGCTTCGGCGTCGTGGACGCGCCGTGGGCGCTCGCCGACGTCGTCGCGACCGGCGGCCAGAAGTGGTGCCGCGCGGGCTGGGGCACGGGCTTGCTCGCGCTCAGCGAGCGCGCGCTGGACCGGCTGACGCCCGTCTTCTCCGGCTTCACCGGCACGGAGGAGGACGAGCCCTGGGGCGAGGTGCCGCCGCCGGCGTCATCGGCCCGGGCGTTCCGGGTGACGAATCCGGACCCGATCGCGCAGGCCCGCTTCGCGGTCGTGCTCGAGCAGCTGGCCCGGGTCGGCGTGCCGCAGGTGAACGCGGCGATCGCGGAGCGCGTGAGCCGGGTGATCGAGCTCGCCGACGAGTTCGCCATCGCCGTGGCCTCGTCCCGCGACGAGCACGAGCGCGCCGGCATCGTCGTGCTCGAGCCGCCGGCCGAGCAGGCGACGATCCTCTCCGCCTCGCTGCACAACCACGGCGTGACGGCGACGAGCCGGCAGGGGCGGGTGCGGCTGAGCGTGCACGCGGCCACCACCGAGGAGACCCTCGGCATGCTGCGCGACGCGCTCGTCTCCTACGCCACCGCCGCCAGCTACTGACCCCCCGGCAACACAACTCAGGAACATGTGGCGGATATGGGCCACGTGCCGTCGCGGCATCCCCGGACCGCTGCGGACGCCGGTCGGAAGCGTCCTGAGTTGTCGAGGACGGGAGGCAGGTGAACGCCGGATATCCGCCCGCGTGTCGCTTCCAGGGTTCCCGCCAAACGGTCGTAGCTTCGCCTCAACGGGTAAATCACCCGTTCGAGTCGGCTCGTGACCGCTCGTAGGAGGATCGCCGGCCGGCGCGTGATCCGGGCGAAATGCTCGGGGCGGGAGCGGTTGTGGCGTCATCGGTTACTCCTGAATCGGTCGGTCGTTCCGCTGGGCGTGCGAAGGCGCGCGACGCGGAGGCGGAGCACGAGAAGCTCGCGCAGGCCGAGCGCACGTACGTCCTCGACACCTCGGTGCTGCTGAGCGATCCGCGAGCGCTGTTCAACTTCCACGAACACGCGGTGGTGCTGCCGGTGGTGGTCATCACCGAGCTCGAGGCGAAGCGCAACGACCCCGAGATCGGCTACTTCGCGCGGCAGTCGCTGCGGCTGCTCGACGAGCTGCGGATCGAGCACGAGCGGCTCGACTTCCCGATCCCGGTCGGCGAGGGCGGGTCGCTGCGCGTCGAGCTGAACCACTCGAACCCCTCGGTGCTGCCGAGCGGGCTGCAGCTCGGCGACAACGACTCCCGCATCCTCGCCTGCGCGGCGAACCTGCAGGCCGACGGTGTGCCGGTGACGGTCGTCTCGAAGGACCTGCCGCTGCGCGTCAAGGCCGCCTCGATCGGCCTCGACGCGCAGGAGTACCGGCACGAGCTCGCCATCGACTCCGGCTGGACCGGCATGGCCGAGATCACGCTCGGCTCGAACGACATGGCCCGGCTGTACGAGCGCGAGACGCTCACGACGAGCACGGTGGAGGGGATGCCGATCAACACCGGTCTCGTGCTGCACTCGGACCGCGGCTCGGCGCTCGGCCGGGTCGTGGGGGAGCGGGAGGTGCGGCTCGTGCGCGGCGACCGCGAGGTGTTCGGCGTGCACGGTCGTTCGGCGGAGCAGCGGCTCGCGATCGACCTGCTGCTCGACTCGGAGGTCGGCATCCTCTCGCTCGGCGGACGAGCGGGCACCGGCAAATCGGCGCTCGCACTCTGCGCGGGGCTCGAGGCGGTGCTCGAGCGCCAGCAGCACAAGAAGATCATGGTGTTCCGCCCGCTCTACGCGGTCGGCGGCCAGGAGCTCGGCTACCTGCCCGGCGATCAGGGCGAGAAGATGAACCCCTGGGGGCAGGCGGTGTTCGACACCCTCGGCGCCCTTGTCTCGCAGAACGTGCTCGACGAGGTCGTCGACCGGGGCATCCTCGAGGTGCTGCCGCTCACCCACATCCGCGGTCGTTCGCTGCACGACGCCTTCGTGATCGTCGACGAGGCGCAGTCCCTCGAACGCAACGTGCTGCTCACGGTGCTCAGCCGGATCGGGCAGAACTCGCGGGTCGTCATGACGCACGACGTCGCCCAGCGGGACAACCTGCGGGTCGGCCGGCACGACGGCGTGGCTTCGGTGATCGAGACGCTCAAGGGGCATCCGCTGTTCGGCCACATCACGCTCACCCGCAGCGAGCGCAGCGCGATCGCGGCACTCGTCTCGGAGATGCTCGACGGCACCGAGCTCGCCTAATCGGAGCCGCAGCCCGGGGCGTCGGCTCCGGGCTGCGGCCGCTCGAGACCGGGCCGCGGGCGGAGGAGATCCGTGCCCGGGGAGGACGATCGGGCACGAGTCATCCTCCCTGCGTGCGAATCTCCTCCGCCGAGGGCGCGTCAGTACATGCGCTCGGCGTAGCTCGGCCCGTAGTACTCCTCGAGCGCGGCGACGGACTCCTCGGGCCGTTCGAGCGCCTGCGCAATGACGGCGCGCCGGGGCGCGGCGTCGGGGGTCCAACTGTCCGCGTCCCAGGTCTTCGAGCGGAGGAAGGCCTTCGAGCAGTGGAAGAACACCTGCTCGAGGGTCACCTCGAGCACGAGCCGCGGCACGTGGCCGCGGACGGTCATCCGCTCCGCGTAGGGGACGTCGCGGAGGAGGCGGGCGCGACCGTTCACCCGCAGCGTGTCGCCGCGCCCAGGGATGACGAAGACGAGCCCGACGTTCGGGTTCTCGAGCACGTTGTGGAAGCCGTCCGCGCGGCGGTTGCCCGGACGCTCCGGGATCGCGATCGTCGTGTCGTCGAGGACGAGCGCGAAGCCGGCCGGGTCGCCTTTCGGTGAGACGTCGGCGGCGCCCGAGGCATCCGCCGTCGCGATGAAGCAGAGCGGGGATGCCGCGAGGAAGGCCCGGTCGATCTCGTGCAGTCGCGTGCGCTCCTTCGCCTTCGCGGCCGGGAGCGGGATGCCGATGAGGTCCTCGAGCTCGGCGCGGTCGGTGACGGGGATGCCTCCGTGGTCCATGGTTCCACGCTACTCCCGCCCGCCGCTCGAGCCGTTCGCTCCGTGCACCAGCCGAAACACGCCCGGAATCAGCGGGTGTTGCGCGGCTATCTCGATATAGCTAGGTTCGAGGCATGACGTCTCCCCGCATCACCGACGCCACCGCCGACGTGCTCGAAGCGCTCGTCGACGCCGCCGATCCGATCTGGGGCCTCGCCCTCGTGAAGCGCTCCGGCCGGCCCGCGGGCACCGTCTACCCGCTGCTCGAACGGCTCGAGCGCGCCGGCTGGCTCGAGTCGGAGTGGGAGCTCGACGCCGACCGGCCCGGACCCAGACGGCGGCTCTACACCCTGACCGCGGCCGGGCGCGAGGCCGCCGCACCCGCCATCGCCCATCGGATCGCGCGCCGGCGCGCCGCGGCCGCGCACTCGCGGTCGGGCCTCGCGCCCGTCGCAGTCGGAGGCAACGCGTGAGCGCCGAGCGGTGGATCGGCGGTGCCGTCCTGCTGCTGCCCGGAGCGCTCCGTCCGCGGTTCCGCGAGGAGTGGCTCGGCTCGCTCCGCGACGCCCCGGAGCTCGGCGTTGCCCGCGCCGCGATCGTGCGCGGTGCCTACGCGACGGCGCTCGGCGCCCCGCGCTCCCCGGCCGCGTTCGGCCTCACGCCGGGGGAGCTGGGCTTCCGCCGGCTGCGCTGGGCCGCGGCCTGGTTCGCGACGGCGCTCGTGCTGCTGAACGGCGGATGGCTCATCCCGGGCGAGGCGCTGCCGGGGACGTTCGCCGGACTCGTCTCCATCGGCCTCGGCGGGCTCGCCGTCGTCGCACTGGTGTTCGGCGCGATCGCGGCGAGCGTCGGGCTGCGGACCCTGCTGCCCGTGCCGCGGCCGCTCGTCGCCTGGCTGCTCGCGATCGGGATCGCGGTCGCCGGGGCATCCGTGCTCGCCGTCGTGCTGGCGCTCTTCGCGCTCAGCTTCGCACTCATGCTCGGCCTCGTCGCCGGGCTCGGCGTCGCCGCGGTGGCGCTCGCCTGGCCGATCGCGCGCGACCCGGCCCTGCGGCGCACGACGCCGGGGATCCCGGCGCGGCTCGGCACCCGGCTCTCGGCGCTCCTCGCCGCCCTGACGCTCACCGCCGCCCTGGTCGTCGCGGTGCTGCACCTCCTCGTGTGGAACCCGATGGCGAAGGTGCCGGGCCTCGAGCTCGGCGCGATCTACGCGGAACTCGAGGCCCGGGGCGAGATGCCCGCGGCGGGCGTCGGCTTCGCCCTCGTCTGGGCCGCGTCCTGGCTCCCGCTCGTACTCCTCTTCCTCGCCGTGGCCGTGGTCGGTCCCCGCGGCATCCTGCGGAACCTCGACGAACGCCGAGTGGCGCGCACCGCGCTCACCGGGCTGGCGTTCCTCGGCTTCGGGGTGTTCGTGGCCGGCTTCAGCCTCGGCATGTCGCTCGCCGACGCGTTCATGATCTCGGGCGGCGACGCCGCGCTCAGCGGTGCGCTGCTCACCGCCGTGGCGACGGTGGCGGGGATCGCCGCGTGCCTCCGGATCATCCCGCACACGACGGCTCCCGCCGAGGCGCCCGCCGCCTGAGACGGGGCCCGGAACGACGGATGCCCCGTGCCGACGAGCGGCACGGGGCATCCGAGTGCTGGACGTTACTTCGCCTGCGGCGGGCGCGTCATGGAGAGCAGGTCGAGAGCCTCGTCGAGCTGGGCCTCGCTCAGCTCGCCGCGCTCCACGTAGCCGAGGTCGATGACGGCCTCGCGCACCGTGATGCCCTTGGCCACCGAGTGCTTCGCGATCTTCGCCGCGGCCTCGTAGCCGATGAGCTTGTTGAGCGGGGTCACGATCGAGGGCGACATGCCGGCGAGGGCGGTCGCGCGCTCGGTGTTCGCCTGCAGGCCGTCGACGGTCTTGTCGGCGAGCACGCGCACCGAGTTCGAGAGCAGTCGGATCGACTCGAGCAGCGCGGTGCCCATCACCGGGATCTGCACGTTGAGCTCGAACGAGCCCGAGGCGCCGCCCCACGCGACGGTCGCGTCGTTGCCGATGACCCGCGCGCAGACCATGAGCACGGCCTCCGGCACGACGGGGTTCACCTTGCCCGGCATGATCGAGGAGCCCGGCTGCAGGTCGGGGATGTGCAGCTCGCCGAGGCCGGTGTTCGGGCCCGAGCCCATCCAGCGCAGGTCGTTGCAGATCTTGGTGAGGCTCACCGCGATGGTGCGCAGCGCGCCCGAGGCGTCGACGAGGCCGTCGCGGTTCGCCTGCGCCTCGAAGTGGTCGGCGGCCTCCGTGATCGGCAGCTCGGTCTCCTGCTGGAGGAGCTCGATGACGAGCTGCGGGAAGCCCGCGGGGGTGTTGATGCCCGTGCCGACGGCGGTGCCGCCGAGCGGGACCTCCGCGACGCGGGGGAGCGCCGTGCGCACGCGCTCGATGCCGAGCCGGATCTGGCGCGCGTAGCCGCCGAACTCCTGGCCGAGGGTCACCGGGGTGGCGTCCATCAGGTGCGTGCGGCCGGCCTTCACGACCCCGGCCCACTCGGCGGCCTTCGCCTCGAGGGACACGGCGAGGTGGTCGAGCGAGGGGATGAGCTCGTCGATGAGCGCGGCCGTGACGGCGATGTGCACCGAGGTCGGGAACACGTCGTTCGAGGACTGCGAGGCGTTGATGTGGTCGTTCGGGTGCACCGGGCGGCCGAGCTTCTCGGTCGCGAGCGTGGCGAGCACCTCGTTCATGTTCATGTTCGAGCTCGTGCCCGAGCCGGTCTGGTACACGTCGACCGGGAAGTGCTCGACGAAGCCGTGGCGGCCCGCGATGACCTCGTCGGCGGCCGCGACGATCGCGTCGGCGAGGTCCTGCTCGAGCACGCCGAGCTTCGCGTTGGCCTGGGCGGCCGACTTCTTGATGCGGGCGAGCGCGGCGATCTGCGCGGGCTCGAGGCCGCTGCCGGAGATCGGGAAGTTCTCGACGGCGCGCTGCGTCTGGGCGCGATACAGGGCCTTCGCGGGGACCCTCACCTCACCCATCGTGTCGTGCTCGATGCGGTAGTCGGCGGCGTTGTCCACCACGATGTGTTTCCCTTTCGATCGGCGATGCCGGACGCTCCGGCGGGGCCCGGCTGGCGGCTGGCGTCGGCGGTCAGACCGCGCCGACGACGATGTCGGTCTCGACCCGGCCCTCGAGGAGCCGGTAGTTCGCGCCGACGATAGCCAGCGTACCCGCTGCGATCGCGTCGCTGATCATCTCGGAGGACTCGACGAGGCCGGTGACGGTGTTGCGCAGGTGCTCGCGCCCGACGTAACCCGCGTCGATGCGCGCGGGCTCCACCGGGGCATCCGGCCCGACGCCGGCGACCTTGCGCACGGCCGGGACGATCTTCGACACCAGCCCGCCGATGAACGAGGGCAGGGGCGCCGCGTCGGCGGCCTGGGAGTCGATCGCGGCGCGCACGGCGCCGCACTCGTCGTGGGCGAGCACGAGCACGAGCGGCACGTTCAGCACGCCCACCGCGTACTCGAGCGAGCCGAGGGCCGAGTCGGAGACGACCTGGCCGGCGTTCCGCACGACGAAGGCGTCGCCGAGGCCGACGTCGAAGATGATCTCCGCCGCGAGGCGCGAGTCGCTGCAGCCGAAGATCGCGACGAGCGGGCGCTGCGAGTGCGCGAGCGAAGCGCGGCGCTCGACGTCCTGACGCGGATGCAGGGGGGCGCCGGAGACGAACCGGGCGTTGCCGTCGCGCAGTTCCCGCCAGGTGTCGGCGGGCGTCTTGGGGGTGGAGCTCTTCACGGAGGGATCCTCTCGTTCGGCGGCGGTCGCCGGCTCGGTCACTCGGAGCCGGCGGAGCCGTGCGCCGTGATGGTCGGCGCGAGCGCCGTGGCCAGTTCGGCGAACTCCTCGGGCGAGGCGGTGCCGATCAGGATGATGGTCTGCTCGCCGGCCTCGGCGACGAGCCCGTAGCGGGCGTTGCCGACGTCGGCGTCGCTCGTGCGGTTGTCGTACACGGTCCAGTCGACGCCGGCGATCTCGGTCGTGCCGACGGGCAGGGTGCGGGCGAGCTGCGTCGACACCCAGCTCGGGTTCGCACCGACCGCCTGCGACATGCCGATGTACTCGTCGCCGGGCGTGAGGTAGCCGACGTACCAGGCGGTGACCTGGTCGGCCTTGCTGGTGCGGATCTCGGCGGCGTTCGCGCGCCAGCCCTCGGGCAGCACGGGCACGGCGAGCTCGTTCGAGAACGCGGGCTGCGCCTGCTCGGCCACGGCGGGCACGTCGACGTCGCGCTCGATCGGGGTGTTGCTGCGCGGCACGATGAGCACGATGAAGAGCATCAGCCCGAGGCTCGCGACGAGCGCGAGCACGAGGTTGCGCAGCGTCTGACGCTGGCGGTGCTTGCGGGAGTTCTCGGCCTTGCGGGCGGCGGTCTCCTCCGGCGTCTCCGGGCGGCCGAGCTCGGCGACGATCCGCGGGGCGCGCTCGGCCATCAGGCCTCGTCCTCCGCGGCGGACCCGGCTGATGCCTCGGCGCCGACGCCCGCGCGGGCGGCGTCGAGCCGCGCCTTCGCGCCGATCAGCCACTCCTCGCAGCGGGCCGCGAGGGCCTCGCCGCGCTCCCACAGCGCGAGCGACTGCTCGAGCGTCGCGGAGCCCTGCTCGAGTTCGGCGACCACGCGCACAAGCTCGTCGCGCGCCTGCTCGTAGCTGAGCTCGGCGATGTCGGGGGAGGAGGGCATGTCCGCCATTCTATTCGCCGCGACCGGCGGCATCCGGCGCGGCCCCCTCGGAACGCGCGGCGACCGTGCCCTCGGCGAGGGTGAGCGTAAGCGGGGCCCCCGCGGGCGCCGCGGCGGGGGCGCGCACGACGTGCCCGTCCGCGCCCTGCACGATCGCGTAGCCGCGGTCGAGGGTCGCCTGCGGGGAGAGGGCGCGGAGGTGCCCGCGCAGTTCGCCGAGGCGGTGCCCCTGCCGTTCGACGAGCCGGTCGACGAGTTCGGTGCCGCGGGCGACCCAGCGGGTGAGCTCCTCGGCGCGGCGGTCGACGATCCAGCCGCCGTCGGCGAGGGAGGGGCGCGAGCGCAGATGCCCGATGCGGTCGATCTCGTGGGCCAGGAAGCCCTGCAGGCGCATCGTCAGCCGGGAGCGCGCCTGCCCCACCCGGGCGAGCTCCTCGGCGACGTCGGGCACGACTCGCTTCGCGGCATCCGTCGGCGTCGAGGCGCGGAGGTCGGCGACCTCGTCGAGCAGCGGCCGGTCGGCCTCGTGGCCGATCGCGCTCACGATCGGCGTCGTGGCCGCCGCCGCCGCGCGCACCACGCGCTCGTCGCTGAACGGCAGCAGGTTCTGGAAGTCGCCGCCGCCACGGGCCACGATGATGACCTCGACCTCGGGATCGGCGTCGAGGCGTTCGATCGCGCGGGTCACCTCGCCCACGGCACGGTCGCCCTGCACCGCGGCGTGCACCACGCGGAAGTCGACCGCGGGCCAGCGCAGCCGGGCGTTGCGCAGCACGTCTTTCTCGGCGTCGGAGTCCTTGCCGGTCACGAGCCCGACGACGCCCGGCAGGAACGGCAGCCGGCGCTTGCGCTCGAGCGCGAACAGCCCCTCGGCGGCGAGCTGGGCGCGCAGGCGCTCGAGCCGTTCGAGCAGGTCGCCGAGGCCGACGTGCTTCAGCTCGAAGACCTGGAAGGTGAGGCTGCCGCCCTTCACCCACCAGTTCGGCTTCACGAGCGCGACGACCCGGTCGCCCTGCTTGAAGTCCTCCGAGAGCCGCGCCCGCACGCTCGACCAGAGCGTGAACGACACCGTCGCGGCCTGGTCGAGGTCTTTGAGCTTGCCGTAGACGTTGCCGGCGGAGACTCCCCACTGGGTGATCTCGCCCTCGACCCAGACGGTGCCGAGCCGGTCGATCCACTCCTTGACCTTCGTGGAGAGGAGCGCGACGGGCCAGGGCTCGTCGCGCGTCGCCGGCGCCTGCGTCACTCTGCCTCCCGGGAGCTCGTCAGCCTGGGCCACGTAGGATGGACATCGTGACGAGCTCGATTGATGCCCCGCGGGTCGGCCTCGGCATGCCGAGGATTCCGAGCGTGCGAGGCCGGCTCAAGGATATCCCCGCCGGCCGACCCAAGCGCGTGCTGCTCGCCGCGCCCCGCGGCTACTGCGCCGGCGTCGACCGCGCCGTGATCGCCGTCGAGAAGGCGCTCGAGCACTACGGCGCCCCCGTCTACGTGCGCAAGCAGATCGTGCACAACATCCACGTCGTGACCGAGCTCGAGAAGCAGGGCGCGATCTTCGTCGACGAGGTCGACGAGGTGCCCGAGGGCGCGCACATCGTGTTCAGCGCGCACGGCGTCTCGCCCGCGGTCGTGAACGCCGCGGCCGACCGCGGCCTGCACGCGATCGACGCGACGTGCCCGCTCGTGACGAAGGTGCACCGCGAGGCCGTGCGCTTCGCCCGCGACGACTTCGAGATCCTGCTCATCGGCCACGAGGGCCACGAAGAGGTCGAGGGCACGGCGGGCGAGGCACCCGACCACGTCACGCTCGTGAACAGCCCCGACGACGTGCCCGACATCGAGGTGCGCGATCCCGACAAGGTCGTGTGGCTCTCGCAGACGACGCTGTCGGTCGACGAGACGATGGAGACGGTGCGCCGGCTGCGCGAGCGCTTCCCGAACCTGCAGGACCCCCCGTCCGACGACATCTGCTACGCCACGCAGAACCGCCAGGTCGCGATCAAGAAGGTCGCCGCCGAGGCGGAGCTCGTGATCGTGGTCGGCTCGGCCAACTCGTCCAACAGCGTGCGCCTCGTCGAGGTCGCGCTCGAGAACGGCGCCAAGGCCGCCTACCGGGTCGACTACTCGAGCGAGATCCGGCAGGAGTGGCTCGACGGGGTCGCCACGGTCGGCGTCACGAGCGGTGCCTCGGTGCCGGAGGGGCTCGTCAAGGAGGTGCTCCTCGAGCTCGCCGACGCGGGCTACGGCGAGGTCGCCGAGGTGAAGACGGCCGAGGAGGACCTGATGTTCTCGCTGCCGAAGGAGCTCCGTAAGGACCTCGCGGGCAATCGCGACGCGCGCGCCCTCGGCGGACGCACGCGCGCCAACGGCTGAGCGCCACGCGGCGACCCGGCCGCGCGGCTTCGCCTCCGGCGAACAGGATTGGAGTGAGCGCTCACTCAGCGTAGGCTCCCGCTCGTGACCACGACGAGCGAGGCCCGCAGAGGGCGGGCGAAGCCGATGTCCGTCGACGAGCGCCGCGAGGCGATCGCCCGGGCGACCCTGCCGCTGCTCATGGCGCACGGGCGCGATGTCACCACCCGCCAGATCGCCGAGGCGGCGGGCGTCGCCGAGGGCACGCTCTTCCGCGTCTACGAGAACAAGGACGCGATCGTGGATGCCGCGGTCGCGGCCTATCTCGAGCCGGGGCCGTTCCGCGCCGAGCTCCGGCGCATCGACCCCGCCCTGCCGCTGGAGCTCAAGGTGCGGATGATCATCGACCGCTTCCACGACCGCTTCGCCGGCATCTTCGGCGTCTTCGCGGCCCTCGGCACGCACCCGCGCCCGCCGGTCGACATCAACGTCGACGCGATCGTCGCGATCTTCGCGGAGCTCCTCGCGCCCGAGCTCGACCGCCTCCGCGTGCCGCCGGCCACCGTCTTCGCGTTCGTGCGGGTCGTCGCGTTCGCCTCGGCCCTGCCGCACTTCAGCTCCACGATCTCGCTCGACTCCGCCGAGCTCGCGAGCCTCGTCTGCCGCGGCATCGCGCACGATCCGCCGGCCCCGGCGGCCGCGTCATCCGCAGCCGCCGCGTCATCGTCCGTCCCCGCCGACCTTCCCGCAACCGAGAGGAGCGAGCCGTGCTCGTAACCCTGCTTCGCCGCTATCTGCGGCCCTACTGGCCGCTCCTCGTCGCCGTCGTCGTCTTCCAGCTCGCGCAGTCGATCGCCTCGCTCTACCTGCCGAGCCTCAACGCCGACATCATCGACGACGGGGTCGCGACCGGCGACACCGGCACCATCTTCCGCCTCGGCGGGATCATGCTGGCCATCACCCTCGTGCAGGTCGCCTGCGCGATCGCCGCCGTGTACTTCGGCGCCCGCGCGGCGATGGCCCTCGGCCGCGACCTCCGCCGCGCCGTGTTCCGCCGCGTCTCCGACTTCTCCGAGCAGGAGGTGTCCCGCTTCGGGGCGCCGAGCCTCATCACCCGATCGACGAACGACGTGCAGCAGGTGCAGATGCTCGTGCTGATGAGCTGCACCATCCTCGTTTCGGCACCGATCCTCGCGATCGGCGGCGTCATCATGGCGCTCCGCGAAGACCTGCAGCTCTCCTGGATCATGGTCGTCGCCGTACCCGTGCTGCTCGTCTCGGTGGGCCTCATCATCAGCCGCATGGTGCCGCTGTTCCAGTCGATGCAGCGCAAGATCGACAACGTGAACCGGGTGCTGCGCGAGCAGCTCACCGGCATCCGCGTCATCCGCGCCTTCGTCCGCGAGGGCGTCGAGAGCGAGCGCTTCGACGAGGCCAACGACCAGCTCACCGACACCGCGCTGAGAGCTGGCCGGCTGTTCGCGCTCGTGTTCCCGATCGTCATGCTCGTGCTGAACCTCTCGAGCATCGCCGTGCTCTGGTTCGGCGCGTTCCGGGTCGAGGACGGCTCCATGCAGATCGGCTCGCTCACCGCGTTCCTCAGCTACCTCATCCAGATCCTCATGGCCGTCATGATGGCGACGATGATCGCGTTCCTGCTGCCGCGCGCCGCGGTCTCGGCCGGACGCATCGGCGAGATCCTCGAGACCGAGCCGAGCGTCGTCGAGCCGACCGCCCCCGTGAGCGAGCTCAGCGAGCCGGGCACCGTCGAGTTCCGCGACGTCACCTTCGCGTACCCCGGCGCCGACGAGCCCGTGCTGCGCGAGGTGAGCTTCACCGCCCGCCCGGGCGAGGTAACCGCGATCATCGGCAGCACCGGTGCAGGCAAGACGACGATCGTGAACCTCGCCGCGCGGCTCTTCGACGCGACGTCCGGGAGCGTGCGCGTCGGCGGCGTCGACGTGCGCGAGCTCGACCCCGAGGTGCTGAACGCGCAGTTCGGCCTCGTGCCGCAGAAGCCGTACCTCTTCGCCGGCACCGTCGCATCGACGCTGCGCTACGGCAACCCCGACGCGAGCGACGAGGAGCTCTGGGCCGCGCTGGAGACCGCGCAGGCCCGTGACTTCGTCGAGGCGATGCCCGAGCAGCTCGAGGCGCCGATCGCGCAGGGCGGCACGAACGTGTCCGGCGGGCAGCGCCAGCGGCTCTCGATCGCCCGGGCGCTCGTCAAACGGCCGTCGGTGTTCCTCTTCGACGACTCGTTCTCGGCGCTCGACACCGCGACCGACGCGCGCCTGAGGGCCGCGCTCGAGCGCACCGTCGGCGACGCCACCATGATCGTCGTCGCCCAGCGCGTCGCGACGATCACCGGCGCCGACCAGATCCTCGTCATCGAGGACGGCCGCATCGTCGACCGCGGCACCCACACCGAACTGCTCGAACGCTCGCAGCCGTACCGCGAGATCGTCGAGAGCCAGCTGAGCGTCGAGGAGGCGGCATGAGCGAGACGAGGACCCCGCGTCCCCCGGTGCGCCGGGGCCCCATGGGCGGCGGACCGATGGGCGGCATGGGCATGCCCGCCGAGAAGTCGATGAACTTCGGCCCCTCGGCGAAGCGCCTCGTGGGGCGCCTCGCGCCCGAGCGCGGCCCCGTCGTGTTCGTCATCCTGCTCGGCATCGTGAGCGTCGTGTTCTCGGTGCTCGGCCCGAAGATCCTCGGGCAGGCGACGAACCTCATCTTCGAGGGCTTCTTCTCGGCGCAGCTGCCGGCGGGCGCCACCAAGGAGCAGGTCGTCGAGGGACTGCGCGCGCAGGGCCAGGACCAGCAGGCCGACCTGCTGTCCTCGCTGAACCTCACGCCGGGCCAGGGCATCGACTTCGGCGCCGTCGCGACCGTGCTGCTCTGGGTGCTCGCGCTGTACGTGCTGTCCTCGTTGTTCGGCTGGGCGCAGGCCTACGTGCTGAACGGCGTGACGCAGCGCACCGTGTACCGGCTGCGCCGCGAGGTCGAGGAGAAGATCCACCGGCTGCCGCTGTCGTACTTCGACAAGATGCAGCGCGGCGAGCTGCTCTCCCGCGTCACGAACGACATCGACAACATCTCGCAGACGCTGCAGCAGACGATGAGCCAGCTGCTCACCTCGCTGCTCACCGTCATCGGCGTGCTCGTGATGATGTTCGTCATCTCGCCGTGGCTCGCCCTCATCGCGCTCGTCACGATCCCGGCGACGCTGCTCATCACGACCGTGATCGCGAAGCGCTCGCAGAAGCAGTTCGTCGCGCAGTGGACCCACACGGGTGTGTTGAATGCCCGCATCGAGGAGGCGTACTCCGGGCACTCGCTCGTGCGCGTCTTCGGCCGCAGGAAGGAGGTCGAGCAGTCCTTCGACGAGAAGAACGAGGAGCTCTACCGGGCGAGCTTCGGCGCTCAGTTCGTGAGCGGCATCATCATGCCCGCCATGATGTTCGTCGGGAACCTCGTCTACGTCGTCATCGCCGTCGTCGGCGGGCTCATGGTCTCGGGCGGCTCGATCTCGCTCGGCGACGTGCAGGCGTTCATCCAGTACTCCCGGCAGTTCACGCAGCCGCTCAGCCAGCTGGGCGCGATGGCCAACCTGCTGCAGTCCGGCGTCGCGAGCGCCGAGCGGGTCTTCGAGCTGCTCGACGCCGAGGAGCAGGTGCCCGACCCCGTCGAGCCGGAGACGCCCGCCGAGGAGTCCGGCCGGCTCGTCTTCGAGGACGTCTCGTTCTCCTACGACCCCGAGAAGCCCCTCATCGAGGACCTCTCGCTCGTCGCGGAGCCCGGGCAGTCGATCGCGATCGTCGGCCCGACCGGTGCGGGCAAGACGACGCTCGTGAACCTGATCATGCGCTTCTATGAGCTCGACGGCGGGCGGATCACCCTCGACGGCGTCGACGTCACGAAGATGACCCGCGACGAGCTGCGCGGCCGCATGGGCATGGTGCTGCAGGACACCTGGCTGTTCGCCGGCACCATCCGCGACAACATCGCCTACGGCCGGCCGGATGCCACGGAGGAGGAGATCCTCGACGCCGCCCGCGCCACCTACGTGGATCGCTTCGTGCGCTCGCTGCCCGACGGCTACGACACCGTGCTGGACGACGAGGCATCGAACCTCTCGGCCGGTGAGCGGCAGCTCGTGACCATCGCGCGGGCGTTCCTCGCGCAGCCCTCGGTGCTCATCCTCGACGAGGCGACGAGCTCCGTGGACACCCGAACCGAGCTGCTGCTGCAGCACGCGATGAACGCGCTGCGGGCCGACCGCACGAGCTTCGTCATCGCGCACCGGCTGTCGACGATCCGCGACGCCGACCTCATCCTCGTGATGGAGGCCGGCCACATCGTCGAGCAGGGCACGCACAACGAGCTGCTCGCGGCGGGCGGAGCGTACGCCCGGCTCTACGAGGCGCAGTTCGCCGCACCCATCGAGGACGACGCGGAGGAGGCCGTGGCCTCCTGAGGCGGGAGGCCTACGGCGCCGGGCTCGGCGTCGGGGTGGTGACCCCCGTGACGAAGTCGACGTACGTCGGATCGTTCAGCATCACGATCGACAGCAGCACGAGCGTGACGACGAAGGAGGCCGCACCGCCGGCGAGCGGGATCCAGAAGGCGAGTCGCCCCGCGCGCAGCCGCAGGATCGACAGGCCCAGTACCACGGCGTAGAGGGCGAGCTGGATGATCGTGCCGACGAGCACGAGCGTGGGCAGCCACTCCGGCGGCGTGAACGTCCCGACGCCCATGAGGTCGTAGCTCAGCTGCATCTGCCGGGGGATCTCTTGCAGCGACGCGGCCGAGTTCCAGGCGCCGAACGCGCCGAAGGCGAGCAGGCCGATCGTGAGGATGCGGTCCCAGCCGGGCGCGCGACGGGCCGGGGTCGCCGAGGCATCCGCCGGCGTCGGCTGCTGCGGCAGCGGGGCGGATGCCTCGGGGCGCACAGGTTCGGCGGGCGCGCTCGGCTCGGCCGCCTGCGGCGGCTGCCAGCTCCAGCCCGGGGGCGCGTACTCGCCGTAGCGAGGACGAGGCCGCTCGTCCGCCGACGGGGGAGCCGGGGTGCCCGGCTCCGGCGTCTCGGGACGTGCGGCCTCGTCGTTCGTCATCTCGGCCTTAGGCGCTGATCGACTGGCCGGCCGAACCGAGCTGGCGGGTCGACTCGCCGACGCGGACGGCCATCGCCGACTCGGCCACCTTGCCCCAGGCGCGCGGGTCGTACTGCTTCTTGTTGCCGACGCCGCCGTCGACCTTCAGCACGCCGTCGTAGTTCTGGAACATGTAGCCGGCGATCGAGCGGGTGAACGCGTACTGGGTGTCGGTGTCGATGTTCATCTTCACGACGCCGTTCGCGACCGCCTCGGCGATCTCGGCGTCGGTCGAGCCGGAGCCGCCGTGGAAGACGAGGTCGAGCGGCTTCGGGCCGGTGCCGTACTTGGCGGCGAGGCCGTCCTGGATCTCCTTCAGGAGCGCGGGGCGCAGCTTCACGTTGCCGGGCGCGTAGACGCCGTGCACGTTGCCGAAGGTGAGGGCCGCCATGTAGCGGCCCTGCTCGCCGAGGCCGAGCGCCTCGACGGTCGAGATCGCGTCCTCGAGGGTCGTGTAGAGCGCCTCGTTCGAGCCCTCGTGCTTGACGCCGTCCTCTTCGCCGCCGACGACGCCGATCTCGACCTCGAGGATCGCGTTGATCGCCTTCATGCGCGGCAGGATCTCCTTCGCGATCTCGAGGTTCTCGTCGAGCGGCACGGCCGAGCCGTCCCACATGTGCGACTGGAAGATCGGGTTGCCGCCGGCTTTCACGGCCTCCTCGGAGGCCTCGAGCAGGGGGAACACGAAGTCGGCGAGGGCCGGCTTCGGGCAGTGGTCGGTGTGCAGCGCGACGGTGACCGGGTAGGACTTGGCGACCTCGTGCGCGAAGCGCGCGAAGGCGAGGGCGCCGGTGGCGCGAGCCTTCACGGTGTGCCCGGCGAAGTAGTCGGCACCGCCGGTGGTGACCTGGATGATGCCGTCGGAGCCCGCCTCGGTGAGGCCCTGCAGCACCGCGTTCAGCGTCTGCGAGCTCGAGACGTTGAAGGCCGGGAAGGCGAAGCCCTTGGCCTTGGCGGTGTCGAGCATCTCGGCGTACTGCTCGGGAGTTGCGATGGGCATGGAGGCTCCTTCGTGACGACAGCGGGATCGGCTCGAGTCTACCGAGTTCGCGCGTCGCGCCCAGGGGTGCGCGGGGGTCGGCCAGGATGATGGCGTGATCGTTTCGCTCGATGTCGCTGATCTCACGGAACCCCTCGTCGCCGCGGTCGCCGCCGCAGCGGCCGGCGGCCTGCCGCTCGTCGGCGGGGGCGACGGCGACGCGCTCGACGGGGCGGCGGTCGCCGCCATGCGACGCGCGCTCGCCTCGGCGCCGGTCGAGGGGCGTGTCGTCGTCGGCGAGGGCGAGAAGGACGAGGCGCCCATGCTGAGCCCGGGCGAGCGCTTCGGCCGGGGTGGCGTCGCCGTCGACCTCGCGGTCGATCCCGTGGACGGCACCCGGCTCGCCGCGGCCGGCCGACCGGGCGCGATGGCCGTGGCCGCGGCGACCGGCCGCGACGGCTTCCTGCGCATCGGCCCGGCGCACTATCTCGACAAGCTCGTCACCTGGGTGCCGGGCCTCGGCGCGGCGGATGCCCCGGCGGGCGAGCTCCCCGCCGTGGTTCCCGCGCTCGTGGCGCGGGCGGCCGAGCTGCGCGGCGTCCCCGCCGCCGAGGTGCGCATCGCCGTGCAGGAGCGCCCGCGCAATCGCGCCCACGCCGAGGCGGTGCGGGCGAGCGGCGCCGAACTCGTCGCCTTCGAGCACGGCGAAGTGGAACGCAGTCTGCGGGCGCTGCACGGGGGAGCACGCGATGCGGCAGGGCGAGGAAGGGCATCGCATGCCGGTTCGCTCGGCGACGGGCCGCTCGACGCCGTCCTCGGCATCGGCGGCGCGCCGGAAGGGATCATCGTGGCGGCCGCGGTCCGCGCGCTCGGCGGATCGATGCTCGCCCGCTTCGCCCCGCAATCCCGGCGCGAGGCGGAGCGGATCCGAAGCGCCCTCGGGGCGGACGTCCTCGATCGGCGGCGGGTGTTCTCCCTCGAGCTGCTCTGCGCGGGGCCGGCCGAGGTCGTCGTGGCCGCGGTCACCCCGTGCGAGATCGGCGTCGAGCTCCCGGGCGCCGAGCATCGTGCCGACGGGGTGCGGGTGGCGTGGTGGTCGGCCGCCTCGGGACGGCACGGGCGGATGGACTTGCCAGGCGGTTAAGAACGGGCGAAATTGCACGGCCGTGCACGCCGAAAGCGCGTCGGGTTTCGCGGCGGCTCGTTAGGCTCGTGGTGGCGGGAACACCGCCGATCGGCGCGCCGTGAGACGATCCGCGGCGCAGATGCGTCCTGGAGGACCCCCTCATGAGCAACGAAGCCAGCCTGTTCCACCACCCCGACCGCAACCTCGCGCTGGAGCTCGTGCGGGCCACGGAGGCGGCGGCGATCCGGGCGGTTCCGTGGATCGGCAAGGGCGACAAGAACGCGGCCGACGGCGCCGCGGTCGACGCCATGCGGGCCTTCCTCGCGACGGTCGACTTCGACGGCGTCATCGTGATCGGCGAGGGCGAGAAGGACGAAGCCCCGATGCTCTTCAACGGGGAGCGGGTCGGCTCGGGCAACGGCCCCGCGTGCGACATCGCGGTCGACCCGATCGACGGCACCTCGCTCACCGCGGCGGGCCGTTCGCACGCGCTGTCGGTGCTGGCGGTCTCCGACCGGGGCACGATGCTCGACGCGTCCAGCGTCTTCTACATGGACAAGATCGTCACCGGTCCGGCGGGCCGCGGGGTCGTCGACATCCGCAAGCCCATCGGCGAGAACATCCGTGCGTACGCCGCCGCGATCGGCAAGGACGTCGCCGATGTGCGCGTCGCCGTGCTCGACCGGCCGCGCCACGAGCAGCTGATCGCCGACATCCGCGCCGCGGGCGCCGGCACCCGGCTCATCCTCGACGGCGACGTCGCGGGCGGCATCAACGCGGCCCGGCACGACTCGCGCATCGACATGTGCGTCGGCATCGGCGGCAGCCCCGAGGGCATCACGACCGCGTGCGCGGTGAAGGCGCTCGGCGGCTTCATGCAGGGCCGGCTCGCGCCGAAGGATGACGAGGAGCGCGCCCGCGGTGCGGCGGCGGGGCTCGACGTCGACGCGGTGCTCGAGCTCGAGGACATGGTGCGCGGCGACAACACCTTCTTCGTCGCGACCGGCGTGACCGACGGTGCGCTCGTCGCGGGCGTGAAGCGCGAGGGCGACTACATCACGACGGAGTCGGTCGTGCTGCGCTCGAAGTCGGGCACGCTGCGTCGCGTGCAGGCGGAGCACCTCGCCTCGAAGTGGCTCGACGAGGACTGAGCCCAGGCCCTCGACGCGATCCTGCTCGCGTGCCAGGCTGTGCCCTGGACCGATCGAGGAGGTTGCCATGATCGAGATTCGCGATGCGTTCCCCGGTTTCGCCGTGCGGGATGTCGAGGCGGCGCTCGCCTTCTACCGCGACGTGCTGGGGCTCGAGGTGGTCGAGGCGATGGGCGGCTTCCGCTTCGCCCTGCCGTCGGGGCAGTCGGTGTTCGTGTACGGCAAGCCGGATCACAGCCCGGCGCCGTTCACGATCCTGAACTTCGAGGTCGACGACATCGATGCGGCCGTCGACGCGCTGAATGCGGCCGGCGTGGTGACGAAGATCTACTCGGGCGAGCAGGACTTCGGCACCGACGAGCGCGGGATCGCGCGCGGCCGGGAGTCGGGGATGGGGCCGGACATCTGTTGGTTCCGCGACCCCTCGGACAACGTGCTCAGCGTGCTGCGCGGCTGAGCGCGGCTGCGCTGTCGGGCGGCGCTGCGCGGCTGCGCGCGGCGGCGTCGCCCGTCTCAGTCGTCGTCGCCGAGCCGAGCCCGGATGCCCGCATCGATGTCGGCGAAGACGTCGAGTTCGTCGGCCGCCGCGACCGCGGGAGCCGCGGGCGATTCGAGCACCTCGGCCTCGACGTCGCCGGCGCTCTCGACGGCGTCACGCTCGGCGGGGATCGCTGTGGTGAACTCGTACGCGGTCAGCTCGCGCGGGCTCTCTTCGATGCCCTCGAGGGTGGCGAGCACCTTCGTCTCGTCGAGCGCCTTGAGCTTGCGGGCGGTCGGCAGTACGCGCGACTCGAGCGAGCCGACGAAGGTGTTGTAGTCCTTCACGGTGCGTTCGATGGTGCGGCCGAGCTTCTCGATCTGCCCCGCGGTGGTGGCGAGGCGGCCGTAGAGTTCGCGGCTGAGGTCGAAGAGCGTCTTCGCCTCCTTCGTGAGCACGTCTTGCTGCCAGCTGAACGCGACGGTCTTCAGCACCGACCAGAGCGTGACGGGTGAGGCGAGGGCGACCCGCTTCGAGAAGGCGAACTCGAGCAGCGACGGGTCGGCCTCGAGCGCGCTCGAGATGAGCGACTCGCTCGGGATGAACGCGATGACCATCTCGGGGGAGGCGCCGAGGCCCTCCCAGTAGGTCTTGCCGCCGAGCGCGGTGATGTGGTCGCGCACGGCCTTCACGTGGTTCTTCATGAGGCTCTCGCGACGGCCGGCGTCGGCGCCGGTCGCGGTCGCCGGGATCTGGCTCGCCTCGAGGTAGGCGTTGAACGGCACCTTGGCGTCGACGGCGATGTGCTTGCCGCCCGGCAGGTGGATGACCATGTCGGGGCGGCCGGCGCCGGCGTCGGTGGTGACCGAGTGCTGGGTGTCGAAATCGACGCGCTCGATGAGCCCCGCGGCCTCGACCACGCTGCGCAGCTGCGTCTCGCCCCAGACGCCACGGGTGCTGTTCGAGCGCAGCGCCGAGGCGAGGGACTCGGCCGTGGAGCGGAGCCGCTCCTCGTTCTCGGCGGCGATCTTCAGCTGCTGGCTGAGCTCGCCGTGCTGCTGGTGCCGCTGCGTCTCGAGCGCGGTGACCTTGCTCTGCATCTCGGTGAGGGTCTGCTTGACGGGCGCGAGCGCCTGGAGCACCTTGCTGTCGGCGGCCTCGCGCTGCTCCCGCTCGCGCCGCTCGAGCTCATGGCGCTCGACGATCTCGCGGTACTGCTGCCTGGCGCTGAGGATTTGCTCGCGGAGGCCCTCGGCGGTCGCCTCGATCGCGGAGAGCTCGGCGCGGAGCTCGGCCTGCGCGCGCTGCTCGTCGGCGAGCAGTCGGGAGCGCTCGGCCGCGTGCTCGGCCTGCAGGGCGGCCAGCTGCGCCTCGTGGCGCGCCTCGACGAGCGCCGGGTCTTCGGCCGGCGCGGCGTCGGGGCTGCCGGCGGCCCGGCGCGACGCCAGCACCCAGGTGGCGAGCCCCCCGAGGGCGGCGCCGACGAGGAGGCCGATGATGAGCAGCAGGATCTCCATGCCGACAGTGTCGCAGCCGCCTCCGACATCGGCGCCGAGGCGCCCGGCGAGCCGGGGCCGCGCACCGGCCGAGTGCGCCTACTGCAGGGCCATCGGCCCGTGCGCGGCCTCGCGGGCCTTGACCGCGCGGGCGCCGAGCGCACCGACGCGCACGCCCGTGACGTGGGCGAGTCGCTCGAGGTCATCGGCCTCGTGGCGCTTTGCGGCGTGCGCGACGATCGCGGCGCACGCCTCGGCGTCGTCGAGCGCGTTGTGGTGCGAGAAGTCCTCGAAGCCCGCCGCCATCGCGGCGACCGGGAGCCGGTACGAGTCGAGGTGGTAGGTCTTGCGCGCCACCTGCAGGCTGCACAGGTAGCGGTGGTCGGGAACGGGCAGCTCGAGCACCCCGCAGCTCTTCTCGATCACGCCCATGTCGAAGCCCGCGTTGTGCGCGACGAGCCAGTCGGCGCCGGCGAACTCGCGGAACTCGGCGAGTCGATCGCCCCAGCCGGGGGCATCGGCGACCATCTCGGGCGTGATGCCGTGGATGCGCACGTTCCACTCCATGAACTCGTCGTGCGGGAACGGCGGGCGCAGCAGCCAGTACTCGCGCTCGACGACGCGGCCGTCGCGCACTTTCACCATGCCGATCGAACAGGCGCTGGCTCCAGAGGAGTTCGCGGTCTCGAAGTCGATGGCGGTGAAGTCCACTGGCATGCGGGCATCGTCGCACGCGCCTCCGACGGTTGACGGATGCCTCGCCGCGGGCGTGGAATGGGAGGCATGAATCCGGGGGACGCGGAGACGCAGCGGCACGCGAGGTCGTTCGGCGACGCGGCATCCGTCTATCAGGCAGCCCGTCCCGGCTACCCGGCCGAGGCGGTCGCCTGGCTGATCGGCGACGCCGCCCGCGTGCTCGACCTCGGCGCCGGCACCGGCAAGCTCACCCAGGCGCTCGTCGCGCTCGACCGCGAGGTGATCGCGGTCGACCCGGTCGAGGAGATGCTCGAGGAGCTCGAGGTCGCGGTGCCCGGCGTGCCGCGGATCCTCGGCACGGCCGAGGACATCCCGCTCGAAGACGGCTCGGTCGACGCGGTCGTGGCCGGTCAGGCGTGGCACTGGTTCATCCCCTCGCGCGCGGTGCCGGAGATCGCGCGCGTGCTGCGGCCGGGCGGCGTGCTGGGCCTGGTCTGGAACAGCCGCGACACGAGCGTCGGCTGGCTCAAGGAGGCCGGCGAGATCATGCACGAGCGGCACGACGCGAGCGCGAGCTTCGAGCAGTACGTGCAGATCGGCGCGCCGTTCGGTCCCATCCAGGAGCACACCGTGGACTGGACCGCCCGGATGAGCCGCGCCGGATTCCTCGACCTGGTGCGCTCCCGCTCCTACTTCATCACCTCGAGCCCCGGCGCTCAGCGGGACACGATCGCTCAGTTGGAACGGCTGTTCGCGCGGCATCCCGACCTCGCCGGACGCGACGAGCTCGACGTGCCGTACCGCACCCGCTGCTTCCGCGCCCGCCTCGACGGCTGAGCCCCACCTCGGGCCGGCGAAGCCCGGCCGGGCGGAACCGCGCGGCACCGGTACGATAGAGCCCCGTGGCTCTCACTATCGGCATCGTCGGCCTGCCCAACGTCGGCAAGTCCACCCTCTTCAACGCCCTCACCAAGAACCAGGTGCTCGCGGCGAACTACCCGTTCGCGACGATCGAGCCGAACGTGGGCGTCGTGAACCTGCCCGACCCGAGGCTCGAGACGCTCGCGGGCATCTTCGGCTCGGAGCGCATCCTGCCCGCCGCGGTGTCCTTCGTCGACATCGCCGGCATCGTGCGCGGGGCGAGCGAGGGCGAGGGCCTCGGCAACAAGTTCCTCGCCAACATCCGCGAGGCCGACGCGATCGCGCAGGTCGTCCGGGGCTTCACCGACGGCGACGTCGTGCACGTCGACGGCAAGGTCGACCCCAAGTCCGACATGGAGACGATCAACACCGAGCTGATCCTCGCCGACCTCGAGACCCTCGAGCGGGCCATCACTCGCTACGAGAAGGAGGTCAAGGGCAAGAAGCTCGACCCGTCCGTGCTCGCGACCGCCAAGGAGGCCCAGGAGGCCCTGCAGGCCGGCACCCCGCTCTCGGCGACGAAGATCGACCTCGAGCCCGTCAAGGAGCTCGGGCTGCTCACCGCGAAGCCCTTCATCTACGTCTTCAACGTCGACGAGGGCGTGCTGACGGATGCCGCGCGCAAGGCCGAGCTGGCCGCGCTCGTGGCGCCGGCGGAAGCGGTGTTCCTCGACGCGAAGATCGAGTCCGAGCTCATCGACCTCGACCCCGAGGACGCGGCGGAGCTGCTCGCCTCCACCGGCCAGGAGGAGTCGGGCCTCGACCAGCTCGCCCGCGTCGGCTTCGACACCCTCGGCCTGCAGACCTACCTCACCGCGGGCCCCAAGGAGTCGCGGGCCTGGACCATCCACAAGGGCTGGAAGGCGCCGCAGGCGGCGGGCGTCATCCACACCGACTTCGAGCGCGGCTTCATCAAGGCCGAGGTCATCTCCTTCGCCGACCTCGTCGACGCCGGCTCGGTCGCCGAGGCCCGCTCGCGCGGCAAGGCGCGCATGGAGGGCAAGGACTACGTCATGCAGGACGGCGACGTCGTGGAGTTCCGCTTCAACGTGTGAACGGTGCGCCACCGGAGCGTGTCGTGAGCGAACGCATGTACGAGGAGCAGCATCCTGAATCGCCCGTGATCGAGTGCATGTGGCAGGCGCGCGCGACGAAGGACGAGCGCTACCTGGTCGACGCGGTCGAGTACTGGGACCTGTGGTTCGCGCGCGAGCAGGACGGAGCGCTGCGCGCCGGGCTGTCCGGGCCGACGCTCGGACACCGCTGGATCCGCTCGACGATCGGTGAGCACAGTTGGGGCTTGCAGCTGAAGGCGCACGTCGTCCTGCCCGGGGTGAGCAAGCAGCTGCTGCTCGGCGGGGAGCAGCAGCTCGTCCTCGAGGAGCGCCGGGTCGTCATCGCGCAGCACGCCCTGCCGTTCCCGGAGTTCGGGGATCTCGAGGCCTTCACCGATCGGCTGCTCGAGCTCGACGTGCTGCGCGGCGACGACGAGGTCCGGCGGATGCTCTCCGGCGACGACGCGGGCTATTCGGAGCGGCACCGGCAACGCCGCGTCCGGGCTGCGACGGGGCTCACGCGCAAGCAGATCGCGCAGCTGGCCCGGGCGCGGGAGGCGTACGCCCTGCTGCTCCAGGGCGTGGCGCCGGTCGAGTGCGCTGCCCGTTGCGGCTTCGCGGATCAGGCCCATCTCACTCGCTCGCTGCGGATGTTCCACGGCCGGACCCCGGCGCAGGTGCTCTCCGGACAAGGGTGGCGGAATCCTTCAATACCTCGACCCGGCGGGATGATGCACTGAGGACTTCGCATCCACCACGAGGACAGGAGCACGCGATGTCTGCACCCGCCGCCCCCGAGGGCTACGCCACCGTCAACCCCTTCATCATCACGACGGACGCCGCCGAGCTGACCCGGTTCGTGATCGAGGTCTTCGGCGGCGAAGAGCGCGCCGAGGCCCGCACCATCGACGAGGACGGGCTGCTGCTGCAGGCCGAGGTGCGCGTCGGCACGACCACCGTCATGCTCGCCGAGCGCAAGCCGGACTGGCCGTTCACTCCGAGCCTGCTCCAGGTCTACGTCGACGACCTCGACGCGGTGCTCGAGCGCGCGCTCGCGCGCGGCGCGCGCCTCGTCACGAAGCCGACCGACTTCTTCGGCACGCAATTCGCCCGCGTGCAGGATGCGAGTGCGAACCTGTGGTGGATCTGGCAGCACGGCGACGCGGTCTGGGACGCGCAGGACGCTGAGAGCGAGTGGGGGGCCGAGAGCACCGACGGGGGATGGGGCGAGGTCTCGCCCGAGCTCGCCTACGTCCACGACACGCTGCTCGAGGCCATGACTGCCCTGAGAGATCCGAAGGACTCCCGCTGACCAGCGGGCGCCGGCCTTCGCGCGTTACCGCAGGCAAGGATTACGTCACGCATGCGGGCGAGTCGTGGAGTTCCGCTTCAACGTGTGAGCGGCCGAGCCGATGCAGTCGACGAAGCGCCAGTTGCGCGAGCGGTGGACGCCCGAGCTCACGAGCGAGTTCGAGCGTGCGCTCGTCCGCGCCTTGCAGCGGCCAGGGTCCGCGTTTCCGGCGTCCCCGTTCGGAACGACCGCGGCGGGTCGCGTCGACGTGCGCGGTGCGCGGCTGACGAGGCCGATCCGGCACCTCGGGGCATCGGGCGTCGACCTGTCGGACGTCGTCTTCGCGGACGGGGCGTCGGTGATCGAGTCGGAGCTGGAGGACTGCGTCCTCGACCGGATCGACATGCGGCGCGTGTTCGTCAGACGACGCTTCGTGGACTGCAGCTTCGTCGGGGCGAAGCTCACCGGCGCTCGCCTCGGCGGCGTGTTCGAGGGCTGCGACTTCTCCGACGCAACCCTGTCGCGCTCCGTCGCGTCCGGCGTGCGGTTCGAACGCTGCAGCTTCACCGGCGCGAGCCTGCGGGACGTGATGTGGACGACGCGCTGCGTCTTCGACCACTGCGAGTTCGAGCACGTCGCCGCCTTCACCGGCTCCGTCGCCGGCAGCGTGTTCATCGGCCCGACGCCGCCCGACCTCGGCGGATGCATCGTCGACCACGTGCAGTACGAAGGCGGCTCGCCGGTCTGAGCTGCTTGCTCGGCCGCCGCGATTCGCGTTTGGGATTCCATCGGCGCGCGGCTTCCTGGTCGTGTGGGCGTAGTTCGCCGCCGGGCTTCGTCGGAGAGTTCGCCGGAGGAGTCGGCCATCGCGGGCTCCGCATCTCTGGTTCCTGGATTACTCTGGATACCAAGAATCCGTCCCCGGCAGAAAGGCCCCCGTTCCATGCGCAGAACCGCACTCCTCGCCCCCGCTTGCCTCGCAGTGCTGGTCCTCGCCGGCTGCTCCAGTGCGCCGACCGAGGCGAGCATCGGGGAGCAGCTCGAGGTGGGCGTGCGCCAGGCGGAGGTCGACGCCACCGCAGCGGTCACCGTCACCGAGGTGTCCTCGATGTCGGTCGCCGAGGCGAAGGGTGAATTGCAGCTCCCCGACGCGTATGACGACGGCACGGTCTTCCTGGTCCGGTTCGAGGCGGTTCTCCTGGAGGGCGAATACCCGGAGGACAGCGTCTACGGCTTCGGGATCGAGAACTGGGCGGCCGCGGGCAAGGATGACGTCGACGTCGTCACGATCAACGCTCGACCGGACGTGAATGTCGACGGCTGCGCGGTGTTCTCCAGGGATGACGCGAAGGAATTCGCTTCCGGCGTGGAGGTTTCCTCCTGCGTGCTCTTCGCCAGCGAGCGCGCGGACGCGGCGATCGAGTCGGTCGTCTACGGCCAGAAGTCCGTCAGCCGTCGCGGCTCCGGCGACGGCTGGGCTTGGGCCGTCAACGGCTGAAACGCACTGAGTCCGGAGCGAAGCCTGTCGCTCGGATCCCGGGCCGCATCTCGGGACGAGCGCGAGTCCTACCGCAGCACTCGGTACCGCAGGTGCGTCTCGCTCGCGTAGGCCGAGGTCTCGAGCCGTTCGAGCTCGATCCGCTGCCCCAGCCCGGCGAACAGGGAGATGCCCTCGCCGAGGAGCACCGGTGCCACGTCGAGGTGGAGCTCGTCGACGAGTCCGAGCTGCAGGCACTGCCGCGAGATGCTGCCGCCGAGCAGGCTGACCCAGCGGTCGCCGGCGGCTGCCGAGGCCAGCGCGACCGCCTCGGCGATGTCGTCCACGACGAAGGTGTAGGTGGTGCCGTCGCGCTCGATCGGCTCGTGGGAGCGGTGGGTCATCAGGTAGACGGGCACCTTCAGCATGCCGCCGTAGGGGAGTTCGCCGTCTTCGATGGTCTGCGAGCGGTTCGCGCCGCCGACGACCGCGCCGATGCGAGCCATCACGTCTTCGACGACGGCGTCGTCCTCGGGGGCGGAGGGGCGTCCGAACATCCAGTCGACGCCGCCGTCTGGGTCGGCGAGGAAGCCGTCGAGGGTGATGGTGGCATGGACGATCACGGTGGCCATGCGGCGCTCCTTCGCGGATACGGCTAGTAGTGAGTCGGTTGACTCACCTCTGGAAGGTACTGTGCTCGAAGAGGTGAGTCAAGGCACTCGTCTCTGCGATACTGGCCGGATGGCACGCGGAACCTCGTCCTACCATCGCGAGCTGGCGACGTCGAAGCGCGAGTCCGTGCTGGCTGCCGCGACCGAGCTCTTCCTGGAGGACGGCTACGATCGCACCTCGCTCGCGCGGATCGCCGAGCGGGCGGGCGTCTCCAAGGCCACGCTCTTCAAGCAGTTCCCGACGAAGGCGGCGCTGTTCGAGGCGACGGTGCTCGCCGCCGGCGGCAGGGCCGTGCCGGAGCCCGTCGACGTGCCGCTCGCAGACTTTGCCGCCGGCCTGGTGGTGCTCGGCCGCGCCTACGCCGAGCTCGTGACCCGGCCCGAGATGACCGCGCTCATGCGCACCGTGATCGCCGAGTCGCCCCGGTTCCCCGAGCTGCGCGAGCGCACCTTTGATTTCGGCACCCTGCCGGTGCTCGCGGCGCTGGGACGCTACCTCCGGGATGCGCACGCGGCCGGGGTCGCCGAGATCGACGATCCCGACACGGCATCCGCCCAGTTCCTCGGCATGATCGCGTCGTCGGTCTTCTGGCCCCGGCTCGTGCACGGCACCTGGTCGATCACCGACGAGGAGCAGGACCAGGTCATCGAGGCCGCCGCCCGCACGATCGCCGCCCGCTACGGCGCCCCCTGAGCAGACCTCAGGCGCTGAGCGCGCGGTCGGCCTCGCTCGGCAGCTCCTCGACCGGCACCACCACGACGTCCTGCACCTTCCAGTCGAGCCGGGTGATGCCTTCGGAGGCCGCGGAGAGTGCTTCCGTGCGCACCTTGGCTCGGCGTGGCACGACGAACGCCTCGACGTGGAAGACCTGCCCCTCGTCGCGCAGCCGCACGCCGGCGTCCACCACCCAGGGCAGGCTTCGCAGGTACCGGGTGATCTCGCCCGCGAGCGGGTGCGGCTTCTTGTCGTCGTAGCTGCGCGCACGCTGGTCCATGAGGTCGATGACCGCGCCCTTGGTGTTGCGCACGCCGTCCCAGACGATGCCGATCGAGATGAAGAGCGCGGCGGCGCCGTCGAGCCACCAGATGCCGAGGCCGATGCCCAGCACGCCGACGATGGACGCCGCGTTCGTCTGCCAGTCGGCTTTCGCCATGTCGGCGTCGGCGTAGAGCAGCTTGTTGTGCAGCACCGGCGCGAGCTTCGCCTTCGCCGGGCCGTAGATGAACACGGGACCGACGACGACGATCACCATCACGGCGATCATGAGCCAGCCGAGCCAGATCGTCTTGCCGAACAGCTGAACGGTGCCGATCGTGGGATGCTCGGCGGCGATGAGGCCGGTCACGGCCTCGACGGCGAGGTTGAGGCCCACGGCGAGGAGGGCGATGCCGGCGACGAGGTGACCCACGCCCATCGCGCGGTGGAGGCCGTAGGGATGCTTCACCGTCGGCCGTCGCCGCACGAAGATGACCGCGGTGAGGAACGCGAGCTGGGGGAGGAGCGAGAGCATGTCCTCGATCCAGGCGGTGCGCATCGCCTGCGATCCGCCGACGACGAAGGCGACGACGGTGATCGTGATCGAGGTGTACACGATCGTGAACAGCTCCCAGCGGATCGCCTTCTTGAGCGCGATCCGCTGCTTCTCGGGCAGGTCGGTGCGGCCGAACTGGGCACTGCTCGGCCGGGTCATCCGCCGACCTCCTCGTCGAGGTAGCGCTCCAAGGCTGAGAGGAACGCGTTCTCACCCATCGGCACGAGCAGCACGAGGCTGCGTCCGTCGGCGTGCTCGATGTCCCGGTACCCGCGCGTGAGGCCCGCCCGCTCGATCCACGGGGTCTGGTCGGTGAACCCGCCGATCACCAGGTCGAGCTCGCCGTCCTCCAGGGCGGTGACGAGCGTCTCCTCGCTGCCGACACGCCAGCTCACCCGTGCGTCGATGGTGTCGGCGAAGCCGCGCACGAGCTCGGGGAGCGGTCCCGCGGGGCTCGGCCCATCGGTTTCGACGAGTCCCGGCTCCTCGACGGCGCCGACGCGGAGCTCTCCGCCGCTGACGCGGTCGAGCGTGCCGTCCGGGTCGCTCGGGACCTGCATGCCGCACGCGGCGAGGGAGAGGGCGGCGAGGCAGGCGACGACGCCCAGCAGGAGCCGTCTCGCCGCACGACCGCCGGGTGACTGCACACCGTTCACGGAGCTTCGCACCCGCCCATCATCGCCGAGCAGCGGGGCTGGCCGCAGCTGCTTGACGAGCCGGTGCGCGATCTGCCATAGGCGGAATCAGCGCTGCGATGCCGCCTCGCGCCGGAGCCGTTCGGCGTGCGCCCGGACGCGGTTGCGGTTGCCGCAATCGGCGGAGCTGCACCAGCGGCGGTTGTGCTGCCGGGAGGTGTCGAGGAACACCCAGCCGCAGTGCCGGTCCTCGCAGCGGTGGAAGCCCGAGAGCGCGGGGGAGGCGAACAGTCGGGCGAACTCGAGCGCGAGCAGGTGTCGCGGCGTGCCGAGCGCCAGCGTGCGCGGGTGCCAGGCCCAGGTGCCGTCCGCGCTGCGCTCGAGGCGGCTCGCCGCGTGCGCCAGTGGCAGCTCCCGCTCGAGCACGGTGGGCGAGCTCGCGTCGCCGGTGAGGGCGGCGTAGCTGTCGTCGCGGAGGGCCAGGATGGCGGTGTGCTCCGCGGCCGCGGCCGAGGGATCGGCGTCGGCGAGCTCGTCGAGACGCTCGGCCGCAGCCGGGGCGAGCAGCTCGACGCGCTCGAGCCAGGCGAGCACGTGCGCGTAGCTGCGCAGTCGCTCGCCGCGGCGCTCGGGGTCGAGCCGCCAGTCGACGGTGTTGCAGAAGTCGAGCGCGACGTCGCCGCCGAGCCGGGAGACGGCGAGCTCCGGCATCCGCATCGCGCGCTCCTCTCGCCCTCTGCTACCTTCGGCCTAATGATCATAACGCTGATAGGGGGTTAGCGAATGCCGAAGCGCTCCGGCTTCGCGGCCCTCTGGGCCTCGCAGGCGACGTCCAACACCGCCGACGGCATCCTCGCCGCGGCCGCGCCCCTGCTCGTGGCCTCGCTCACCCGGGACCCCGTGATCGTGGCGGGGATGACGGTCGTGCAGTTCCTGCCCTGGCTCGTGTTCACGCTGCCCGCCGGCGCCCTCACCGACCGGATGGACCGGCGCACGCTCCTCGTCGCGGGCAACCTCCTCCGAGCGCTCGGCTTCGCCCTGCTCGCCGTGTCGGTCGCGGTCGGCTGGCAGAGCGTGTGGCTGCTCTACGCCGCCGTCTTCGTGGCCGGCACCGCGGAGACGATCGTCGACAACGCCGCGCTGACGGTGCCACCGCGGCTCGTGCCGCGCGCGCAGCTCGAACGCGCGAACGGGCGCCTCTTCGCGACCCAGTCGGTCGTGAACACCTTCGTCGGGCCGCCGATCGGCTCGTTCCTCATGGCGGTGGCGGCGACGCTCGCGTTCTTCACGAGCGCCGGACTCTTCGCCGTCGCGGCCGCGGCCGCGCTGCTGCTCCCGCAACTCCGCCCGACGGCTCACGACGCCGATGCCGCTGCGGCGGACGGTCCGCCGCGCAGGCCGAACTCCGTGGTCGCCGACATCGCGGCGGGATGGGGGCACTTCTGGCGGCATCGGCTGCTGCGCCGGGTCGCACTCATCTCGGCATCCTTCAACTTGTTCGGCACCGCGACCGGCGCGATCCTCGTGCTGCTCGCGACCGGGCCGCTCGGAGTGCCGGAGGCCTGGTACGGCCTGTTCATCGCGGTCCCCGCGGCGGGCGCCATCCTCGGCTCGCTCATCGCGGAGCGCGTCATCCCGCGCATCGGCGGCGGGCCCGTGATGTGGGCCGCCGCGCTCGTGCCGGCGGCGAGTTTCGCGGTGCTCGGCCTGAGCACGAATCTCGTGCTCGTGCTCGTCGGCATGTTCCTCGCGGCCGTCGCGACCGCGTGCAACCAGATCGTCGTCTCGACGCTGCGTCAAGCCGCCGTGCCGGACGCGCTGCTCGGGCGGGTGACCGCCGCGTACCGCCTCATCGTGCTCGGCGCGGTGCCGTTCGGCGGCCTCGCCGGCGGGCTGCTCGCGGGCGTGTTCGGCCTGCAGCCGACGTTCGTGATCGCGGCGGTCGGGCTCGCGCTCGCCGCAGTGCTGCTCATGCCCGGCGTCACGAGCGAGGCGCTGCGCCGGGCCGAGCTCGGCTGACGCTCAGGGCTTTCCGCTGACGCTCAGCGCAGCGCGAGCTCTTCGCGCAGGCGCGGCTCCACCCGCAGCTCGGGCCGGAGTCCCGCCTTATCGGCGTAGAACGCGCGGATCCGGTCCATATCGGCGCCGAGATCGTCGCCGAGGGCGAACGTCGGTCCGAGGCCCGTGGTCATCGTGGTGCGGTCGACGAAGCCGAGCGTCACTGGCATCCCCGTCGCCTTGGCGATGCGGGCGAAGCCCGACTTCCAGTACTCGTGCGGCCCGCGGGTGCCGTCGGGCGTCACGACGAGCCCGAACACCTTGCCCGCGTGCACTTCGGCGACGACCTCGTCGACGACGCGCGCGGGATCCGCGCGGTCCACTGGGATGCCGCCGAGGCGGCGCATGATCGGGCCGCGCCAGCCGGCGAACAGGCTCTTCTTGCCGAGCCAGCGCACGTCGATGCCGAGCCGCCAGGCGATGGCCAGCATGAGCACGAAGTCCCAGTTCGAAGTGTGCGGGGCGCCGATCAGCACCGTGGGCTGCGTGGGCGCGGGCGACCCGGTGAGCGTCCACCGGCTGCAGGCCCAGTAGACGCGGGAGGCGAGTCGTCGAAGCATTCACCAACGGTACGCGCGCCGGTATGCCCGCCCGCGCATACGGTCCGTTGCGCAGGCCCCGCGCTATGTCTCGGGAGAGTCTGCGAGCTCCGGGAAGAGCGCGCGAACGAGCGGGTGCCGCGGACCGCCCGGCTCGGCCAGCTCGGTGAGCAGCGCCCCGAAGTCGTCGGCGACGACGCTCGTCTCCTCGAACTCCGGACCGCCGCCGTGCACGATCCGGCCGTCCGAGCGGATGGCGAGGTACTCGTAGTCGCCGCGCACCGAGAGGAGCACCGGAAGATGCCCGGCCCAGAATGCGGCGACGGCGGCGGTCTGCTCGGGGTCGACGGCGGCGTCGAGGCCGAGCTTCTCGAACTCGTTCCAGGCGAACGCGGAGTCGGCCGTGCCGCGGTAGTCCTCGACCGAGAGGAACCAGACGGTGTCGTCCGCGTTGGCGAGCCGGCTGAACGCGACGGTCCAGGCGCCGAAGGCCGCGGGGAAGCTGAGCAGCGAGCGGGGGACCGGGCGTTGCTCGTCGAGCGGCGGCTCGAAGCCCCATCCAGCTCGGCGCAGGGCCTCGATCGTCGTGGCGGAATCCATCGTGTTCGACGATAGCGCGGTGTCGCCCGCCGTCATGCGCCACGAATCCGTGATCGCGTGCAAGACTCTCGCCGGACGCGACACAAACAGGGCGTGAAGCGCGCGAGCACCGACGAGATCGCCCCGGACGAGGGGAAGCCGATGCCCGAGGACCCGAGCGGTCGTCCCGAGCCGGACGACGAGCCTGGCTGGTTCGAGGCGGTCGTGCGCGAGCACGCCGGGGCGCTCGTGCGCTACTTCGCCCGGCGTGGTCCGCGCCAGGACGCGGAGGACCTCGCGGCGGAGGTCTTCGCGACGGCGTGGCGCCGCCGCGCGGACGTGCCACGCGACGCGGTGCTGCCGTGGCTGTACCGCACGGCGGGGTACACCCTCGCGAACCACCGCCGCAAGCTCGTCGATCTGCCGGTCGAGACCGTGCCGGAGCAGGGGACGAGCGCGGTCTCCGAGGATCCGGAGCTGAGCGCGCTCTTCGACGCCGAACTCCGCGGCGCGCTCGAGAGCGTCGGCGAGCGGGATCGGCGCATCCTGCTGCTCCACGCGTGGGAAGGCCTCGACGGCGAGGAGCTCGCCGCGGTGCTCGGCATCAGCCGCTCCGGCGCGGATGCCGCACTCTCGCGCGCCCGGAAGCGGCTTCGCGAAGCGTGGGGCGAGCGCCTCGCCTTCTGACGGCCGGCCGAACGCTGCAAGGTCGGGCGCGCCGACGACATATCCCTGGTGACGGCGGCTCCGGCCCCGCGAGGAGAGGCGAGGACATGAACGACGACACGCACGACACGGGCGACCAGCTGGACCCGATGGCTCGGCTGCGCGCTGCCGACCCGGCCGCCGGCATCGAGCCGCGATCCGGCTTCGCCGAGGAGACGATCGCGAAGGCGACGACCGCGACGGAGGCCCCGGTCGCCGATCTCGGCAGCGAACGCGTCAAGCGGCGGCCGCGCTGGCTGCCGATCGCCGCGGTCGCCGCTTCGATGCTGGTGCTCGGCGGCGGTGCCGGGTATGCGGTGGCCGCACTCGGCGGGAACGACGGCACGACGCTCGCGGGTGCGCCCCCGATCTCGCTCTCGAACGGCCAGAACGGCGCGCAGGGGCAGGCCGGCGGCGGTCAGCCGGAGATGGCGCAGGACAAGGCGATGGCCGGCTCTGGGGCGTACGACTCGATGCCGTGGGGGTGGGGGCGCAACCACTTCACCTCGTCGGGTCTCTCGACCGAGGCGGGCAGTGCCGCCGGCTACGCGTTCGACCCCGGCTCCGCCGCGAACGCCGAGACGATCGGTGCGCTCGCCGCGGCGCTCGGCGTCGAGGGCGAGCCGGTGCTGCAGGACGGCAGCTGGATCGTCGGCCCGCAGGACGGCTCAGCGCCGTCGCTCTGGGTGACCCTCGATGGGGCGCTGAGCTTCTGGTACAACGATCCGTCGATCCAGCCCTGGAACTGCCCCGCCGACGGCGGCGAGTGCACCCCGAGCGGCGCACTGCCGAGCGAACAGGCCGCGATCGACGCGCTCCGCTCGATCCTGGCGGCGACCGGGCACGACACCGACGCCTTCGCCTACGACTCGCAGACCTGGGAGGGCGCGGTCACCCGCACCGCGCAGGCCTGGCCCATCGTCGACGGGCAGCGCATCGACCAAGGGTGGTCGATCGAGCTCGCCGAGGAGGGGACCGTCTCGGTCTCCGGTGCCCTCGCCCCGATCATCGGGCTCGGCGAGTACCCGATCGTGAGCGCCGACGAGGCCTTCGGGCGCTTGTCCGACCCGCGGTTCGGCGCCCAGCGCTCGGGCGACGTGATCGCCCTGCGCACCGACGACACCACCGGCGGCGAGACCTGGGTGCCGCCGACCGCGCCGCCGGCGACGCCGGGCGAGGGGGCGGCCGTGTCGTGGCCGGTCGCGGAGGTGCACATCGTCGAGGCGCGGCTCGGGCTCGCCAGCCAGTGGCAGAGCGACGGCAGTGTGCTGATCGTCCCCGCCTACGAGTTCACCGACGCCGACGGCGGCACCTGGTCGGTCATCGCGGTCGCCGAGGACGCGCTCGACTTCGACACGGAGTGACCCGGCGGGCCACCCGATCGCGTGACGCCGTCGGCGGGACGTGAGAGGGTGGCCCCATGCCGGAGTCGCCAGAGGTGCAGGCGCTCGTCGACGAGCTCGGCGAGCGCATCGTCGGCCGCGCCGTTCGTGAAATCGACGTGCTCGAGTTCCGGGTCGTGAAGACCCGGCCGAGACCACCGGCCGAGCTCGTCGGCGCGCGAATCGCCCGCGTCGCCCGGCACGGCAAGCATCTCGAACTCGGCTTCGACGACGGCCGGCACCTCGTGATCTCCCTGGGCCGGCACGGCTGGGCGCGCTGGGGCGGGGCGGATGCCGCGGCCGACGCGCCCCCGGTGCTGCTCACGATCGGCTTCGACGACGGGCCCGCGCTCGAGCTGACCGACGCCGGGAGCTGGGTGTCGCTCGGCGTCTCCGTGGTCGACGACCCCGCCGAGGTGTCCGCGATCGCGAAGCTCGGGCCGGACCCGGCCGATCCCGCGTACTCGCGCGGCGACTTCGACCGGGCGTTCGCCGGGCGGCGCAAGCAGACGAAGGCCGTGCTCCAGGAGCAGGAGTCGATCGCCGGCATCGGCAACGCCTACTCGGACGAGATCCTCTTCCGGGCGAGGCGCTCGCCGGTGGCGCACGCGTCGAGCCTCTCCGGCGCGGAGCTCGACGCGCTCTTCGAGGCGACGGTGGGCGAGATCACCGAGGCCATCGCGGCGCGGCGGGGCGTCCCGATCGCCGAGCTCAAGGCGGCCAAGGTCGCCGCCATGCGGGTCCACGGCCGAACGGGGGAGCCCTGCCCCGGGTGCGGCGGCGTCATCCGGGACTTCGCCTTCGCCAGCACGGTGGGCCAGTACTGCCCGAGCTGCCAGACGGGCGGCGAGCTGCTGCCGGAACCGGCGGCGCAATGATGGGCGATCGCTCGGCACTGCTCCGGGCCTACGACGACGAGCTCCGCACCGACGCCGAGGTTCGTGAGGCGGAGGCCGTCGAACGGTTCGGTCCGCTGTTCATCGCCCGCTTCGGCGGCGGCCGCGGCTTCGTGAGCTACCGCGACCTCGGCGATGCGACGGCGGAGGGCATCGCTGGGCTCGTCGGCGAAGTCGCGCGGCGCTTCGCAGCCGACGATCGCATCGTCGAGGCGGAGTGGAAGACCCGGGGCCACGACGTCGCGCCTGGTCTCCATGATGCGCTGCTCGAGCACGGCTTCACCCCGGAGGAGCCCGAGTCCATCATGATCGGCGAGGCTCGACGACTCCTCGCCGACGTCGAGCTGCCGCCCGGGGTGGTGGTCCGACGCGTCGTCGAGGAGCACGAGGTGCGCGCGGCGAGTGCGATGCAGGACGAGGTGTTCGGCTCTCCGGTCTCCCGGGTCCGAGCCGACGAGCTGCTGCGCAAGCTCGCCCGAGGGGACGGCGTCGAGGAGTGGGCTGCCGAGGTCGACGGGCGGTTCGTCAGCGCCGGGCGCATCGAACCGGTGCCGGGCACGCGGTTCGCCGGCATCTGGGGCGGGGCGACCCGCGTGGAGTGGCGCGGCCGTGGCATCTACCGGGCGCTCACCTCGGCGCGGGCGCGCGCGGCGCTCGCACAGGGCAAGACGCTGATCACCAGCGACTCCACCGAGTTCTCGCGCCCCATTCTTGAGCGTTCCGGCTTCGTCAAGGTGTCGACGACGACGCCGTATGTCTGGCGGCGCTGAGCGCTCGTGGAAGTGTGCGCTCAGGCCGCGGCGTGCGAGATCGGGGCGACGAGGACGCGGATGGCGGCGTCAGGCGCAGCCGTGAACCGCCCGGCCGCGCCGTCGACGGTCGTGTAGTCGACGCGGATGCCTCGCCCGATGCGCCGGACGCGGGTGATCTCGTAGTGGCGGCCCGTGGTGTTCACGAGCGTGTCGCCGACCCGCAGTTCGCGGGTCTGCCGGAGCTCGATCTCGTTCATATTGAGAGTGTCTCAGCACCCACCGACATTCGGCTCGGCATCCGGCTGCAGGCCGAAGCGCTTCCGGATGTCGGCGGCGAGTGGCAGCATCGAGGCATGCCGGAGCTTCCCGAGGTGCAGGCGCTGACGGCGTTCCTCGACGAACGCACGGTCGGTCACGCCTTCGCGTCGTTGCGGGTCGCGGCCATCGCGGCGTTGAAGACCTTCGACCCGCCGTTGTCGGCCCTCGAGGGCCGCACCATCGAGCGGGTGACGAGGCACGGCAAGTTCGTCGACCTCGACACGGGCGAGGTGCACCTCGTCTTCCATCTGGCGCGCGCCGGCTGGCTGCGCTGGTACGACGAGCTGCCGGCGACCCCCGTGAAGCCGGGAAAGTCGCCGCTCGCGCTGCGGGTGCGGCTCGACGACGGCTCGGGATTCGACCTCACCGAGGCCGGCACCAAGAAGTCGCTCGCAGTCTCCGTCGTCCGCGACCCGGCCGAGGTGCCCGGCATCGCGAGGCTCGGCCCGGACCCCACGGCCGACGACTTCGCCCTCGCCGACTTCGCCGCCGTGCTCGAGGGGCGGCACACGCAGATCAAGGGACTGCTGCGCGATCAATCCGTGTTCGCCGGCATCGGCAACGCCTACTCCGACGAGATCCTGCACGCCGCGCGCATGTCTCCCTACGCGCTCGCCGCGAAGCTCACACCAGCCCAGGTCGAGCAGCTCTACACCGCGATGCGCGAGACGCTCGCCGAGGCGGTGGCCGAGGCATCCGGCAAACCGCCGGCCGAGCTGAAAGACGCGAAGCGGCGCGCCCTCCGGGTGCATGGCCGGGCGGGCCAGAGCTGCCCGGTGTGCGGCACCACCATCCGTCAGGTGATCTTCGCCGACTCCACGTTCCAGTACTGCCCCGGCTGCCAGACCGGCGGCAAGGTGCTCGCCGACCGGGTGCTGTCCCGCCTCGTCAAGTAGCCGCGGCGGCGACCGCGGCCGGTCGCTGGCAGACTGTGAAGCGATGACGACTGCGAACGTGTCCTGGCCCCGTCCCGCCGGCCGCCTCGAACTGCGGCTGCCGACCGCTGAACTCCTCGACTCCGTGTTGGAATGGCGCAACCGTCCGGAGGTCACCCGCTGGCTGCTGCGCACCACGGTCGAACCCGAGGCGTTCCGTGCCGCGTGGCTCGACAGCGTCGCCGACCCGAAGGACCACTCCGCGATCGCTCTGCTCGACGGCGAGGTCGTCGGCACCGGCTCGCTCTCGCTGAGCGATGCGATGGGGCAGAGCCACGTGCCCGACGGGCCGTGGCGCGGCGCCGAGGCCGACCTCGGCTACCTCATCGACCCGGCGCACGCCGGCGCCGGCCACGCGACCGAGATCGCCGCAGCGCTGCTGAGTCTCGCCTTCGACGAGCTCGGCGTGCACCGGGTGACGGCGGGCTGCTTCGCCGACAACATCGGCTCCTGGCGGGTGATGGAGAAGCTCGGCATGCGGCGCGAGCAGCACGGCGTGCGCGACTCCTGGCACGCCGAGCTCGGCTGGATCGACGGCTTCACCTACGCCATGCTCGCCGAGGAGTGGCGGGCGCGCTGAGTCAGCCGAGCTCCAGTTCGAGGCGGTCGAGCAGCCCCCGGATCGGCACGGGCGTCGTCGACGCGTCCAGACGTTCGGCGAGCCGCGCCGCGAGGGCGCGCTTGCGTCCCGCGCCGCTGCCGGCGAAACGGTGCAGCTGATCGGCGCGCGCGCGGTCGCGCCAGTCCGGCTGGCGTTGGAACGTCGCGAATCGGCCGGCGTCGCCGATCTCCCGCAGGGCGTCCTCGACGGCATCGGTGCCGAGCGCGCGGATGAGCTCGTCCTCGAGGTCGCGCACGCAGACGAAGAAGCCGCGCGCGGCGAGCCCGTCGCGGTCGGGCGGCGCACCGCCGTCGGCGATCGCCGACGCGACGAACCGCTCCTCGGGGGCGTCGGCGAGCCCGAGCACGACGGTGCGCGGCTGATCCGCCCGGAGCCGGGCGACGATGCGGCGGATGTTCGTGACCCCCTGCATCGGCACGAGCTCGGCTCCGCTCGCCCCGCCGTCGAAGCGGATGCCTCGCGAGGCCGCGAGGCGTTCGACGACGACGGCGTCGCTGTCGCCCTCGACCAGTACGGCGGCCCGAGGCGCCCTGCGGCCGGTGACTTCGAAGACGGGCATGATGCGCCCAGCCTGGCACCGGCGGGGTCGGTCCGCCAGCGCCGGCCCCACCCGAGTTGCCCGAAGCGCATGGAAGTCGGGCAACTCGGGAGGAGGATGGGGGCGTGACGAGCTCGCCCGCCCTCCAGGACCCCGCGGCGCTCGCCGCCCGACTGCGCGCCGCCGGCTGCGTCTACGCCGAGGAGGAGGCCGCGCTGCTCCTCGCGGCGGCGGCGTCGTCCTCCGCGGCGGCGACCGAACTCGAGCGGCTCGTCGTCCGGCGCGAGGCGGGGGAGCCGCTCGAGCAGCTGCTCGGCTGGGCCGAGTTCGACAGGCTCCGGCTGCAGCTCGAACCGGGCGCTTTCGTGCCGCGTGCGCGCACCCTGCTCGTCGCCCGGGAAGCCGTGCAGCTCGCCCGCCGCTCGGCCGCGCCCGCCACCGTGCTCGACCTCTGCTGCGGCGTCGGCGCGATCGGGGCGGTGCTGCAGCGAGCGCTGCCCGAGCTCGTGCTCGTTGCCGTGGACCTCGACGAGGCCGCCGTCGCGGCCGCGCGCCGCAACCTCGAGCCCGGTGGCGCCGTCGTGCGTCAGGGCGACCTCTTCGACGCGGTCCCCGCCGAGTTCCGTGGCGGCTTCGACGTCATCGCGGTGAACGCGCCCTACGTGCCGACCGCCGAGATCGCGCACATGCCGCCCGAGGCGCGCGAGCACGAGCACCGGCTCGCGCTCGACGGCGGCGCGGACGGGCTCGCCCTGCACCGCCGGATCGGGGCCGAGGCCGGCGGCTGGCTGCGACCGGGCGGCGCCGTCGTCATCGAGTGCGCCGAACGCCAGGCCGAGACCTCGGCGGCGCTGTTCGCGCGTGCCGGGTTCTCGAGCGCGATCCTCGTCGACGAGACCATCGATGCGACGGCGGTGCGCGCCCGGTTGCGCTGAACCCGAGCATTCAGTCGCGAGGCCCCGGCTGCAACAGCGCGTCGACCTCCTCGTCCGGCGTCTGAGCGAAATCGAGGTACCAGCTGCCGACCGCGCTGAATCCGATCGGGGCCGACAGCACGACCACCTCGTCGAAGCCGTCGAGCTCGGCGAGCGCCTGCGGCGACGCGACCGGAGCGGCGAGCACCACGCGGGCGGCACCGAGTGCACGGAGCACGCGCCCGGCCGCGGCGACGGTCGCGCCCGTCGCGATCCCGTCGTCGACGAGCACGACGGCCGCGTCGAGGATCGCGCCGGCCGAGGCATCCGTGCGCCACCTGGCCGCGCGACGCTCGACCTCGGCCGACTCGCGGGCGACGATCGCGGCGAGTTCCGCCTCGTCGACGTGCGCCGCCTCGATGACGTCGTCGTTCCACACCACGACCGCGTGGGCGCCCGAGCCCGAGCCGGTCTGCCCGACCGCCCCCATGGCGAGCTCCGGCTGCGCGGGTACCCCGAGCTTGCGCACGACGACCGCCTCGAGCGGCGCTGCGAGCCGGGCGGCCACCTCCGCCGCGACCGGCACGCCGCCTCGGGGGATCCCCACGACGACGAGCGGCTCCGGCCAGCTCGCTCGCCGGTGCTGCAGGGTTTCGCCGAGCAGGCGCCCGGCGTGGGCTCGATCGCGGAACGGTTCCATGACGTTCTCCGTCGTGCCATCCTCGCACGATCCCCTATGCTGTTCTCGTTCTCTTCCCCCTCGAACGGGGGAGCCCGTTCGAGGGGCGGCGGCGAAGCGGCCGGCGCTCACCTGGAGTGCACGTGGGACGACACAGCGACCCGGTACCCGAACCGGGAATCCGATCGCGCCGTGAAGCAAGACGAGCCGAGCGCCGCAGCGCCGGCACGCCCCGCCGTCGGCGCGCCCTGATCGCCGGCGGCGTCGCCGCCCTGCTCGTCGCCACCGGCGGCGCGCTCTGGGCGGGCGGCGTCATCGCACCGCCCGCGTCACCGGCCGCCGCCGAGGGGTGCCCCGAACGGCGTGCGATCGTCGTCGTCGCGGATCCGTCCATCGCCGACGCCGCGCGCCAGACCGCCGAGCGGCTCAACGCCGATGCCGAGGCGTGCCTCGCTGCCGAGGTCGTCGCGCAGGACTCCGCCGACACCGCCGCCGCGCTCGCCGCCGGCAGCTTCACGGGCGATGCCTGGATCCCCGACTCGAGCGTCTGGGTCGCCCGGCTGGGGGCGCTCGCCCAGTCCTTCGGCCGGCAGGCCCCGGTGCTCGACTCGCAGGGTTCCGTCGCCGTCTCGCCGGTGGTGCTCGCGACGCCGAGCGCCACGGTCGACGCGCTTCCGGTGGAGCCGAGCTGGGCGGCGGTGCGCGACCGCACGCTCACCGCGCTCCTCCCGGACCCCGAGGCCAGCGCAGCGAGCCTCGCCGCCCTCTCCGCGGTGCAGGCCGTGTCCGCCCCAGAGGAACCCCGCCAGCTCGCCGCGGCGATGCTCGCGCTCGGCCGGGTCATCCCCGCCTCGGCGGACGCGGCGATCTCGTCCGCGGCCGCCGGCTCGGTCGTCGTGATGAGCGAGTCCGAGGTCGCCCGCCACAACCGCGACCGTCCCGCGCAGCTGCTCGTCGCGAACTACCCGGCCGACGGCACCGTGGTCCTCGACTACCCGTTCGTGCGCGTGCCGGCGGCCGCGGGTTCCGGCTCGGCCGACGCCATCGCCGCCGCGCACGCCGAGACCGCGAGCGGCATCGTCGACTTCGAGGCCGCGCTGCGCGCCGAGTCCGCCCCGCTGCTGCACGCGGGACTCCGCCGCCCCGACGGCTCCGGCACGATCACGACTTCGGGCGTCAGCGCGGAGCTGCCCTTCCCCGACACCGTGCTCGAGACCGCGCTCGCCGCGGACTCGCTCGGCGCCGGGCAATTGGAGCTGCTGCGGCAGTGGGGCGTCATGACGCTCCGCTCGCGCATGCTCGCCGTCATCGACGTCTCCGGGTCGATGGCCGACCCGGCCGGCGACGGCCTGCGCCGGATCGACCTGTTCCAGCGAGCCGCCGGCGGCGCGCTGGCGCAGTTCTCTGGGGAGGTGCAGCTCGGCGTCTGGGTCTTCTCGACGGCGCGCGACGGCGAGCGCGACTGGGAGGAGCTCGCCCCGATCGCCCCGCTGGCCGACGCGGGGCACACGGCGCAGGTGATGGGCGTGGTCGCCTCCCTGCCGGACCGGCTCGGCGGGGCGACGGGCCTCTACGACACGACCCTCGCCGCGGTCGATCGCGTGCGCGAGGGCTACGACCCGAAGAAGATGAACTCGGTGCTCCTCATCACCGATGGCCGCAACGAGGACGAGAGCGGTCTGGGGCTCGACCAGCTGCTCTCGCAGCTCGCGGAACGACAGGACCCGGAGCGACCGGTGCCGGTCATCATGGTCGGCTTCGGTCCAGACACCGATCTCGAGGCGATGCAGCGCATCGCCGAGGTGACCGGCGGCGCCGCGTACTCGGCGACGAAGCCCGAAGACCTCGGCATCGTGCTCGTGGACGCGCTGTCGCAGCGCGCCTGCCGTCCCGACTGCGGCTGAGCGAGACGACGTCGGGCTCGGAACCCGACGGTGCCGAGGGAGACGCCGGTCGGGTAGAGGTTGGTTCCGGAGGCAATAGGTAAGTCCTCACACCGGTGAGTAGGGCTGGGTGCG
>NZ_JBHXBK010000001.1:603004-607499 GCF_042726785.1 Agromyces sp. NPDC060279 | reverse complement strand
CCCCTCGGCCTCGTGCTCGGGAACGCTCTGTCACAACGCCCCTACCTTCCAGATGGAGGCAAAGCAAGACGACGTCGCCCTCGACACCCGTGGGTCCCGAGGCCGACGTCGATCGTGTCGCTGTGCGTTCAGTGGCCGATGGGCGCGTCCTCGCCCATGTCGGCGGGCTTGCGGACGAAGAAGGTGCCCACGACGGCCGCGACCGAGATGATCGCGCCCACCAGGAACGCGGCGCGGATGCCGGCCGCCTCCGAGGTCTCGAGGGCCGCTCCCGTCGCGGCCACCGCCGCCGACTGCGCCGTCATCACCGTGATGAACAGGGCGGTGCCCGCCGCGCCCGCCACCTGCTGCACGGTGCCGACGATCGCGGATCCGTGCGAGTAGAACCGCGGCTCGATCGAGCCGAGCGCCGAGGTGAACAGCGGCGTGAACATGAACGCGAGGGCGCCGGAGAGCACGACGTGCGCCACGAGCATCAGCCACCACGGCGTCTGCTCGCCCACCATCGTGAGCGACCACAGCACGCCGCTGACGACGATGCTGCCGGGCACGAGCAGCGGGGTCGGCCCGACCCGGTCGTAGAGCCGGCCCACGGTCGGCCCGAGCAGGCCCATCACGAGTCCGCCGGGCAGGAGCAGCAGCCCGGTCGCGAGCGGCTCGAGGTGCAGCACGTTCTGCAGGTAGATCGGCAGCAGGATGATCGTGCCGAACAGCGCCGCCATCATGACGACCATGAGCGCGATCGACACCGCGAAGTTGCGCGAGCGGAAGGTGCGGAGGTCGAGGAGTGCCCGGTCGCGACGCTGGAGCAGCAGCTGACGCCAGACGAACGCCCCGAGGGCGATGACGCCGACGCCGAGCGCGACCCACAGCGGCACGGTGTCGCCGGGCGTCTTGCCGGTGACGACGCCGCCGAGGATGCTCAGGCCGTAGACGATGCCGCCGAAGCCGAAGGCCGACAGCACCACGGAGAACACGTCGAGCGGGAGCACGCGGGTCTCGCTGACGTTCTCGACCTTGCGGAAGCCGATCACGAGCATGACGAGGGCGATCGGCAGCACGAACCAGAACATGAACCGCCAGGAGAGGTAGTTCAGCACGAGGCCGGAGATGGTCGGCCCGATGGCGGGCGCGACCGACATCACGATCGACACGCGGCCCATGAAACGGCCGCGATCGCTCGGGGCGACGACCGTCATGAGCGTCGTCATGAGCAGCGGCATCATGATCGCCGTGCCGGTGGCCTGCACGATGCGGCCGCCGAGGAGCACCTCGAAGCCCGGCGCCGTCGCGGCGATCAGCGTGCCCGCCGAGAACAGCGACATGGCCGTGATGAACATCGAGCGGGTGGGGAAGCGCTGCAGCAGGAAGCCGGTGATCGGGATGACGACCGCCATGGTCAGCATGAACGCCGTCGTCAGCCACTGGGCGGCCGACAGCGAGATGTGCAGGTCGTCGACGAGGTGCGGGATCGCGACGCCCATGATCGTCTCGTTGAGGAAGACGACGAAGGTGGCGCCGAGCAGCAGCCAGATGACCTTCGTGTCGCGGGCGCCGTGCGCGGGCTGGCCGGCGCGGATGGCCGCGTCCTCGGCCGCGGCGGCGGGGGAGTCGGCGAGGGCCGCGTCGGCGGCGGCAGCGGTCGAGGCGGTGTCCGCCAGGCCGGCGGACGGGGCGGGCTGAACGGAGTCGAGGTCGGAAACGGCGCGTTCGGTCAAGGAGGTTCCCATCGAGAAGGACGGCGCGGACGAGCGCCTGAAAGTGGTGCGTCGGTGCAGAGTGCAACCCGCCCTGGATCAGGCGCTATTCCCAGATCGGCAGATCGATAGGAACGAATACGAAACGCGAGAATCGCGGCGGATTACGGGGCGGGCGCGGGCCCGTCGGTCGGGCTCGGCTCGGGGAGCCAGCCCTTCAGCAGCTGCTCTTCGGGAGCGAGCTCGTCTTCGATGCGGCGCTCGCGCTCGTCATCGGAGGGGGTGGGAGTTGCATCGCTCATGGTTCCACGATAGCGCGGGCCACCGACACACGCATCGGTGCGCGGGTCGGCGAACCGGACGCGCATCGCTCGCGCCCGTCATCCCGTCAGCCTCAGTCGCGGTGCCCGAGTCCGCGCACCGCGGCGACCGCTCGGCGCACCGCGACGATCGTCGACTCGATCTCCTCCGCCGTCGTCGCCGTGCCGAGGGTGAAGCGCACCGCGGTGCCCGCGAGTTCCGCGGGCACGCCCATCGCCGTGAGCACGTGGGAGGGCTCCGTGCGACCGACCGCGCAGGCGGAGCCGCTCGACGAGATCACGCCATCGCGTTCGAGCTCGAGCAGCACCGCCTCACCGCTCGCGCCGGGGAAGAGGAACGACGCCGTCGAGGCGAGCCGCCGACTGGGATGGCCCGTCAGGCGCGACTCGGGGATCTCGGCGAGGACGCGAGCCACGAGCCGCTCGCCGAGCTCGTCCGTGCGGGCGCGGTGTTCCTCTCGCTCCCGCTCGGCGAGCTCGAGCGCCGTGGCGAACGCCACCGCACCGGCCACGTGCTCGGTGCCAGAGCGGCGGCCGCGCTCCTGCCCGCCCCCGTGCAGCACGGGTTCGAGCGGCACCCGCCCGCGCGCGACGAGCGCCCCGACGCCCTTCGGCGCCCCGACCTTGTGCCCGGCGAGGCTCAGCGCGTCCACACCGAGGGCATCGAGATCGAGCGGCAGCCGGCCGGCAGCCTGCACGGCGTCGCTGTGCACGACCGCCCCGAGCTCGCGGGCGAGCGCCGCGAGCTCGGCCAGCGGCTGCACGGTGCCGACCTCGTTGTTCGCGAGCTGGATCGAGACGAGCGTCGTGTCCGGGCGCAGCACCGCGGCGAGCGCCTCCGGATGCACGAGGCCCGAGGCATCCACCGGCACGACGTCGAGGGCGAAGCCGTGCGCGCGCTCCAGGTATCGAGCCGACTCCAGCACCGCCTCGTGCTCGATCGCCGAGACGACGAGGTGCCCCCCGCGCGGTGCCGCGAGGGCCGGGCCCTTCACCGCGAGGTTGTCGGCCTCGGTGCCGCCGCTCGTGAAGACGACCTCGCCGGGCCGCGCGCCCGTCGCCGCCGCGACGCGCTCGCGCGCCCACTCGAGCGCCGCGGCCGCCTGCTCACCGAGCCCGTGGCTGCTGGAGGGGTTCCCGAAGGCGCCCGTCAGGTACGGCCACATCGCCTCGAGGGCTTCGCGGCGCACCGGGCCCGTCGCGGCGTGGTCGAGGTAGATCACGGCGCGGTGCCGCCGCTCGCATGCACGTCGAGGTCGAGCCCCAGGTCGAGGGAGCGGACCGAGTGGGTGAGGGCGCCGACCGAGATCACGTCGACCCCGGTCGCGGCGATCGCGGCGACGGTGTCGAGGGTCACCCCGCCCGAGGCCTCGACGATCGCGCGGCCGGCGATCCGCTCGACGCCGGCGACGAGCTCGTCGAGCGGGAAGTTGTCGAGCATGATCGTGTCGGCCCCGCCGTCGAGCACCGCGTCGAGCTGGTCGAGCCGGTCCACCTCGACCTCGAGGTGCACGGTGTGGCCGAGTCGCTCGCGCGCCCCGCGCAGCGCGGTGGCGAGGTCGAGCCCGCCGGACGTGAGGACCGCGAGGTGGTTGTCCTTCGCCATCACCGCGTCGGAGAGCGAGCGGCGGTGGTTGCGCCCGCCGCCGTCGCGCACCGCGCGGCGTTCGAGGCTGCGCAGGCCGGGCGTGGTCTTCCGGGTGTCGACGATGCGGGCGCGCGTGTCGGCGACGGCGGCGACGTACTCGGCGGTCAGGGTGGCGATTCCGCTCATCCGCTGCACCAGGTTGAGGCCCACCCGCTCGGCGGTGAGCACCCCGCGCGCGGGGCCGCGCACGGTGGCGAGCGTCTGCCCGGCCTCGAAGCGCCCGCCGTCGTGCACGAGGAACCCAACCTCGATCGCGGGGTCGACGAGCCGGAACGCCGCTCGGAACGCATCGGAGCCGCTGAGCACGCCCGCCTCCCGGGCGACGAGCGCGGCGTCGGCGACGGCGTCCGCGGGGATGAGCGTCTCCGAGGTGAGGTCGCCCCAGGGGGCGTCCTCGTCGAGCGCGGCGGCGACGAGGCGGTCGAGCTCTCGGTCGGTGGTCATCAGGCGGCCTCCTCGAACGGCGCGGGCGGGATCTGGGCGGCGGGGGCGTCGGTGCGGAAGTGCGCGCCGACGCTCTCGCGCCGGGTGAGCGCTGCGGCGACCGTGCGACGGGCGAGTTCGAGCAGATTGCGGTCCTCGGCGCTCGGCCGGTCGCGCACCTCGGGCGCGCGCCAGCTCGCGAGGGCGGATGCCGCCGCCTCGAGTCCGGCCGCAGAGCGCTCGAGCCCGGCGGCGTCCCACATGAGCGTGCGGAGGGCCTCCCGGTCCATCGCCCGCCCCGCACCCCGACTTGCCCAACCTCCCTTGACAGTTGGAACGCCGGTCATGGGGATCAGGACCTTGCAAACCTTCCTGAAACGTAGGTAAGTCGAGAACAGGAGGGGAAA
>NZ_JBHXBK010000001.1:522178-602994 GCF_042726785.1 Agromyces sp. NPDC060279 | reverse complement strand
AGACTGCCCAGGTTTTAGGAAAGGTGGGCAAGTCCGGTACTGGGGCTCCGACTTGCCCGACTTTCATGAAAGTCGGGCAAGTCGGAGACAGGAGCGGAGACAGGAGCGGCGGCGGCCGCGAGGGCGCGCGCGGCGCGCTCGGCGAACACGGCGGCCTCGAGCAGCGAGTTCGAGGCGAGCCGGTTGGCGCCGTGCACGCCGGTACGGGCGCACTCGCCGACGGCGAAGAGGTTCGGCAGACTGGTGCGGGCGTCGAGATCCACGACGATCCCGCCCATCGCGTAGTGCGCCGCGGGGGTCACCGGCACCGGATCCCGCGACCAGTCGAAGCCGGCGTCGCGCACGATGCGGTCGAGTCCCGGGAAGCGGCGAGCGAGCGCGTCCCCGCCGAGCGCCGTCGCGTCGAGCAGCACGGGCGCGCCGCCCTGCCCGGCCATCGTGCGCCACACGGCGCGGGCGACGACGTCGCGCGGGGCGAGCTCGGCGAGCGGGTGCGCCTCCGCGAGGAATCGCCGGCCCGCGGCATCCCGCAGCACCGCGCCCTCGCCGCGCACCGCCTCGGAGATGAGCGGCGTGCCCGGCACCGCGAGCGCCGTGGGATGGAACTGCACGAACTCCAGATCGGCGAGTTCGGCACCGGCGCGCGCGGCGGCGGCGACCCCGTCGCCCGTCGCGACGGCGGGGTTCGTCGTGTGCAGGTAGAGCTGCCCGGCCCCGCCGGTGGCGAGCACGACCCGGTCGGCGCGGCGCTCGACGATCGTCCCGCCGGCGTCGAGCAGCACGGCCCCGACGACCGCACCGCCCTCCACGAGGAGGTCGAGCAGCATCGTGCGCTCGTGCACCGCGACGGACCGCCGCCGCACGGTCGCGACCAGCGCGGCCTCGATCGCCGCGCCCGTCGCGTCGCCGCCGGCGTGCACGATGCGCGCGCGGGAGTGCGCCGCCTCGAGTCCGCGCTCCAGCCCCGATTCGTCGCGGTCGAAGCCGACGCCGAAGCGGATGAGGTCGCGCACGCGGGCCGGCCCCTCCTCGCAAAGCACGCGCACCACCTCGGGATCGGCGAGGCCGGCCCCCGCGGCGATCGTGTCGGCGTAGTGCCGCTCGGCGGAATCGTCGGGGAACAGCGCCGCCGCGATGCCGCCCTGCGCATAGCGGGTGCTGCCCTCGGCGAGCTCGGTCTTGGTCACCAGCTCGACGGCGCAGCCGGCCTCGGCGGCACGCACCGCGGTCCACAACCCCGCGATCCCGCCGCCGACGACGAGCACGCTCGGCACGGTCAGCTCCGGCCCGCCGCGAGCGCCGCGCCCGGCACCCGCGTCGGGGCGTCGAGCGGCGGCCCGCTCACGGGCGCCCCGCTCGGCAGCGCCCGCAGCATCCGCTCGAGGGCGACCTTCGCATCGGCCGCGACCGCGTCGGGCACCTGGATGCGGTTCACGACGCGCCCCTCGACGAGCTCCTCCAGCACCCAGGCGAGGTAGCCCGGGTGGATGCGGTACATCGTCGAGCACGGGCAGACGACGGGGTCGAGGCAGAAGATCGTGTGCTCGGGGTGCTCCGCCGCGAGCCGCTGCACGAGGTTGATCTCGGTGCCGATCGCGAAGGTGCTGCCGGCTGGTGCGGCCTGGATGGCCTTCACGATGAAGTCGGTCGAGCCCGCCGCGTCGGCCGCGTCGACGACGGGCATCGGGCACTCGGGGTGCACGATGACCTGCACGCCCGGGTGCTCGCGGCGCGCCTGCGCGATCTGCTCGACGGTGAAGCGGCGGTGCACCGAGCAGAAGCCGTGCCAGAGGATGACCCGGGCGTCGTCGAGCGCCGCGGCGTCGTTGCCGCCGAGCGGCCGCCGCGGGTTCCACATCGGCATCGCCTCGAGCGGCACGCCCATCGCCTTGGCGGTGTTGCGGCCGAGGTGCTGGTCGGGGAAGAAGAGCACGCGCCGGCCGCGCTCGAACGCCTGCTCGAGCACGGTGCGGGCGTTGGACGAGGTGCAGACGATGCCGCCGTGGCGTCCGACGAAGCCCTTGAGCGCCGCCGAGGAGTTCATGTAGGTCACGGGCACGACGGGCAGGAGCCCGTCGGCGTCGGGAGTGTCGAGGTCGCCGTAGACGGTGGCGAGTTGCTCCCAACAGGCCTCGACGCTCGACTCGTCGGCCATGTCGGCCATCGAGCAGCCGGCGGCGAGGTTCGGCAGGATGACGGCCTGCTCGGGCCGGGAGAGGAGGTCGGCGGTCTCGGCCATGAAGTGCACGCCGCAGAAGACGATCGCCTCGGCATCCGGCCGGGTCAGCGCGGCGTTCGCGAGCTGGAACGAGTCGCCGACGAAGTCCGCGTGCTGCACCACCTCGTCGCGCTGGTAGAAGTGGCCGAGCACGACGACGCGCTCGCCGAGGGTCTGCTTGGCGCGGCGGATGCGCTCGTGCAGCTCCTCGTCGCTCGCGAGCCGGTACGCCTCGGGCAGCGCGCCCTGCCTGGGCGAGCCGGTGGGGATGACGTCGCCCATGGAGGCGCCCGGGCCGTAGGAGGCCGGTCCCGCGTCGAAGGTCCACGGGCCGTCGGCCAGCTCGGGCGCGCAGCTCTCGCCGCCGCTCGCGCCGCTCGCGATGAGGCGGATGCTGCGATCGACGGATGCCGCACGGCGGGTGTCGAGGGAGGTGGGGCTCATGACGCGGTCCTCTCGGCGTCTCGGAACGGTTCCCGGGCGCCCGGCGCGGTGCCGGCCGGGTCGTAGCGGTACAGCTTCGGCGGGCGGTGCGGGGTGCCGGCGCGATGCTCGCCGGTCTCCTGCAGGCCGCCCGAGGCGAGCATGGTGCGGCGGAAGTTCGCCGGGTCGAGCGGCCGGCGGAGCACCGCCTCGTAGACCTCGCGCAGTTCGGCGAGGGTGAAGGTGCGGCCGAGCAGGGCGTGCGCGATCTCCGAGTACTCGACCTTCGTGCGCAGCCGCCAGAGCGCGTAGGCGATGATCTCGGCGTGGTCGAAGGCGAGCTCGGGCAGGGTGTCGGCCGGCACCCAGCGCACGTTCGGGCCGATCGTGGCGCGGGCGGCCTCGTCGCTCGGCAGCAGGGCCCAGTAGACGACGGAGACGACGCGCTCGCCGGGGGAGCGGTCGACGCCGCCGAAGGTGTAGAGCTGCTCGAGGTAGCTCGGCGCGAGGCCGGTGGTGGCCCGCAGCGTGCGGGCGGCGGCGGTCTCGAGCTCTTCGTTCGGCGGAAGCCAGCCGCCGGGCAGGGCCCAGTGGCCGAGCTGGGGCTCGCGGGTGCGGCGCACGAGCGGGGTCCAGAGGGCGGGCGGTCCGCCGGCGCGGTCGGCGCGGAGGGCGAAGATCACGGTCGACACGGCGAGGCGCACGGCGTTCGGCGGGGTCGTGGGCATCGCTGCTCCCTCCGGTGGTTCGGTCTTCGAGTCAGGATGACTCGAAGGGGCACGACCGCAGCTTACAGTCGCCATGACTCGAAGGCGAATCCGCGCTCGCCGAGTCCGGCCCCCGGCAGCGAGGGGCCGTGCGGTAGGATCGGGCTCACAACCGCATATCGGGCCATCGACGCGTCGCGGGAGAGCCACCGGCAGTCATCGTCGGGGGCACCGAAGGAGCAAGCCTCCCCGCCAATCTCTCAGGTACACGACACCGCGATGACGAGGCCGCTCTGAAAAGTGCCCGTTTCGGGCCGCCCACGGTGAAAGCGCACATCCCGCGCGAAACTCTCAGGCTCATGACAGAGGGGGAGTTCTCACGCGGCGTCCGCCGCGCGTCTCGACGATCGAGGAGAACTCGTGTCCGATTCCGGAACCACCCCCGAAGAGCGCCGCAGTCCGCTCGACGCCGTCCACCGCGCCGCGGGCGCCGCGTTCACGGACTTCGCCGGCTGGCAGATGCCGGTGCGGTACTCCAGCGACCTCGCCGAGCACCGCGCGGTGCGCGAGCACGCGGGCCTCTTCGACCTCTCGCACATGGCCGAGATCTCCCTGATCGGGCCGGGCTCCGCCGACGCGCTCGACCACGCCCTGGCCGGCAAGCTCTCGGCGATCGCCGTGGGACAGGCGAAGTACTCGCTGCTGCTCGCCGAGGACGGCGGCATCATCGACGACCTCGTCGTCTACCGCACGGGGGAGGACCGCTTCCTCGTCGTCGCCAACGCGTCGAACCGCGAGGTCGTCGCCGCCGAGCTCATCGCCCGGGCCGAGGGCTTCGAGACCTTCGTCTCCGACGAGAGCGACGACATCGCCCTCGTCGCGCTGCAGGGGCCCGATGCGCTCGCCGTGCTGCTCGAGACGCCCGGCTTCGGCGTCGAAGGGCCCGGCAACGACGAGGAGGACTTCGACCGGGCGATCACCGAGCTGAAGTACTACCGCTCCTTCGCCGCGACGTTCGAGGGCGAGCCCGTGCTCGTCGCCCGCACCGGGTACACCGGCGAGGACGGCTTCGAGCTCTATCTCGCCCCCGAGCTGGCCCCCAAGCTCTGGGCGGCGCTCGCCGAGACCGGCGGGCCGCGTGTCGTGCCGTGCGGCCTCGCGAGCCGCGACACGCTGCGCCTCGAGGCGGGCATGCCGCTCTACGGGCACGAGCTCGGCCGTGGCATCCTGCCCGCCCAGGCCGGCCTCGGCCGCGTCGTCTCGTTCGCCAAGGAGGCCGACTTCATCGGCCGTGCTGCGGCCGAACGCGGCCCCGCCGAGGGGGCCCCCGTGCTCGTCGGCCTCACCGCCGAAGGACGACGCGCGCCCCGCGCCGGCTACGAGGTGTTCGACGGCGACGCCGCCGAGGCCCGCCGCGTCGGCGAGATCACGAGCGGTGCGCTCTCGCCCACGCTCGGCCACCCCGTCGCCATGGCCTTCGTCGCGCCCGAGCTCGCCGAGCCCGGCACCGCCCTGTTCGTCGACGTCCGCGGCACCCGCATCCCCGCGACCGTCGTCGCCCTCCCCTTCTACCGACGCGCCTCCTGAACCGGTCCGCCCGCCGAGGAGCGCGGGCGAGCCGGTCGCAGGCGACGCGACGACCCATCCACCGACCCCACCACCGAGGAGCCCCATCATGACCGACGTCACCGCACTGCAGTACACCGAAGAGCACGAGTGGGTGAAGGTCGACGGCGACACCGTCGTCATCGGCATCACCGACTACGCCGCCGAGAAGCTGGGCGACGTCGTCTACGTCGACCTGCCCGCCGCGGGCACCGCCGTGAGCGCGGGCACCGTCGTCGGCGAGATCGAGTCGACGAAGTCGGTCGGCGAGCTCTTCGCCCCGATCGACGGCGAGGTCGTCGAGGCGAACCAGGCCGTCATCGACTCCCCGGAGCTCGTGAACAGCGACCCCTTCGGCGAGGGCTGGCTGATCAAGCTCTCCGCGCCCGAGCTGCCGACGCTCATGAGCCACGCCGAGTACCGCGCCTTCGTCGGCGAGTAAGGACGCCAGCGCCCGATGAGCACCACCTCGACGTTCGACCTCGACGCCTTCGGGCGCCGCCACATCGGCACCACCGCCGACGACCAGCAGCGCATGCTCGCCGAACTCGGCTACGACTCGCTCGATGCGCTGATGTCGGCCGCCGTGCCGGCCTCGATCCGCATGGGCGAGGTGCTGAACTCCGCCATCCCGGCCGCGGCGACCGAGCGCGAGGCGCTCGCCGAGCTCGCGGCGCTCGCCGCGCAGAACACGGTGCGCACCTCGATGATCGGGCTCGGCTACTCGGGCACGATCACGCCGGCCGTGATCCAGCGCAATGTGCTCGAGAACCCGAGCTGGTACACGGCCTACACGCCGTACCAGCCCGAGATCAGCCAGGGCCGGCTCGAGGCGCTCATCAACTTCCAGACGATGGTCGAGGACCTGACCGGGCTCGACATCGCCAACGCCTCGATGCTCGACGAGGGCACCGCGGTCGTCGAGGCGATGCTCCTTGCCCGCCGCGCGTCGAAGTCGCCGTCGAACCGCTTCGTCGTCGACGCCGACGCCCTCCCGCAGACCAAGGCGCTGCTCGCCTCGCGTTCGGCGGTGCTCGGCATCGAGCTCGTCGAGGCCCCGCTGGCCGAGACGAGCGACGTCGCCGCGCTCGGCGAGCACTTCGGCGTCTTCGTGCAGTACCCCGGCGCCTCGGGCCGGGTCTGGGACCCGTCGGCCGTGCTCGCCGCGACCAAGGCGCAGGGCGGCCTCGCCGTCGCCGCCGCGGACCTGCTCGCCCTCGCCGTGCTCACGAGCCCCGGCGAGCTTGGTGCCGACGTCGCCGTCGGCACCTCGCAGCGCTTCGGCGTGCCGATGGGCTTCGGCGGACCGCACGCGGGCTACATGGCCGTTCGCAAGGGGCTCGAGCGGCAGATGCCGGGCCGGCTCGTGGGCGTCTCGGTGGATGCCTCCGGCGCACCCGCGTACCGGCTCAGCCTGCAGGCGCGTGAGCAGCACATCCGCCGCGAGAAGGCGACGTCGAACATCTGCACCGCCCAGGTGCTGCTCGCCGTGATGGCGTCGATGTACGCCGTCTACCACGGCCCCGCCGGCATCCGGCACATCGCGGTCTCGACCGCGCAGAAGGCGGCCGCGCTCGCAGAGGTGCTGACCGGCTACGGGCTCACGCTCGCGAGCGACGCCTACTTCGACGCGATCGAGGTGCACGTGCCTGGTCTCGCCAAGAATGTCGTGGCCCGTGCCCGCGAGCTCGGCGTGCACCTCTGGGAGGCCGGCGAGGCGACCGTGCACGTCGCGGTCGACGAGACGACCACCGAGGCCGAGCTGGCACTCGCGGCGCGCGCCTTCGGCCTGCCCGAGGAGACCGTCGTGCCCGTCGACGCGCGCGCCCTGCCGGCGGGCCTGCCGGCCGGCCTCGCCCGCACGAGCGGCTACCTCACGCACCCGGTCTTCAACACGCACCAGTCCGAGACGCAGATGATGCGGTACCTGAAGACGCTGGCCGACCGCGACTATGCGCTCGACCGCGGCATGATCCCGCTCGGCTCCTGCACGATGAAGCTGAACGCGGCGACCGAGATGCAGGCGGTCACCTGGCCCGCCTTCGCGAACCTGCACCCCTTCGCGCCGGAGGCCGACGTGGTCGGCAGCCTCGGCCTCATCGAGCAGCTCGAGAGCTGGCTCGCGGAGGTCACGGGCTACGACACGGTCTCGCTGCAGCCGAACGCGGGCAGCCAGGGCGAGCTCGCGGGCCTGCTCGCGATCCGCGGCTACCACGACGCGAACGGCGAGCACGAGCGCGACGTCTGCCTCATCCCCTCGAGCGCGCACGGCACGAACGCGGCGTCCGCGGTGCTCGCGGGCATGCGCGTCGTCGTCGTCGCGACCGACGAGCTCGGCAACGTCGACCTCGACGACCTGCGGGCGAAGATCGCCGAGCACGCGGCGTCCATCGCGGCGCTCATGATCACCTACCCCTCGACGCACGGCGTCTACGAGCACGAGGTGAAGGAGATCACCCAGGCGGTGCACGACGCCGGCGGTCAGGTCTACGTCGACGGCGCGAACCTCAACGCGCTGCTCGGCTACGCGCGGTTCGGCGACTTCGGCGGCGACGTGTCGCACCTGAACCTGCACAAGACGTTCTGCATCCCGCACGGCGGCGGCGGCCCCGGCGTCGGGCCGGTCGCGGCCAAGGCGCACCTCGCGCCGTACCTGCCCGGGCACCCGCTCGCCCAGCGCCCCGATCACGCCGGCGGCTTCGTGCACCAGGGCGGCCCAGTATCGGCGGCGCCCTACGGCAGCCCGTCGATCCTGCCGATCTCGTGGGCGTACGTGCGGATGATGGGTGCGCAGGGCCTGCAGGACGCCACCGCGGCCGCGGTGCTCTCCGCGAACTACGTCGCCGCGCGCCTCCGTGAGCACTTCCCGGTGCTGTACACGGGCGAGCACGGGCTCGTCGCGCACGAGTGCATCCTCGATCTGCGGCCCCTCACGGCCGAGACCGGCGTGACGGTCGACGATGTCGCGAAGCGGCTCATCGACTACGGCTTCCACGCGCCGACGATGTCGTTCCCGGTGGCGGGCACGCTCATGGTCGAGCCGACGGAGTCGGAGGACCTCGCCGAGCTCGATCGCTTCGTCGAGGCGATGGTGAGCATCAAGGCCGAGGCGGACGCGGTCGGCCGCGGCGACTGGCCCGCCGACGACAACCCGCTGCGCAACGCGCCGCACACGGCCGAGTCCGTCGTCGTGGGGGAGTGGTCGCACCCGTACACCCGTGAGCAGGCGGTCTACCCGGTGCGCTCGCTCGTGCGCGGCAAGTACTGGGCGCCGGTGCGCCGGATCGACCAGGCGTTCGGCGACCGCAACCTGGTGTGCGCGTGCCCGCCGGTGGAGGCGTTCGCCTGATCCGGCGGTGAGCGGCCGACGGATGGCCCGGGGCGCGACGCGTTCCGGGCCATCCGCCCTGCCAGGCGGCGCTCCACGGGTCTAAACTGAGGATCATTCACACGCGGAGGTGTCGGATGCTCCCCATGGACGCCCTGCTCGGGGCCGGATTCATCCTCTTCGTCGTGGGCCTCGCGGTCGCGACGAGCGAGCGCTTCGGCCTGGACACGCGGGCCGGGCTGCTCGAACGGCGCGACCCGGGGGCGGCGAACGCGATGCGGCGGGCGCAGGCGGTCCTTGAGCTGCGCGGCGGCGGCTACGGCGACGAGTGCGTCGGGGCGGTGTGCACCCCGAGCCGGCGCAGCTGGATCGACGGGGCCCGCGTACGCGGCGCCGACATCGACCCCCGGGTCGAGGTCGCGGAGGAGCAGCTGCCGCCGATGCCGGCGACGGTCGTCGCCCTCGCGTCGGCGACGCACGTGCCCGCGGTCAGGCGCCCGGCGCCGCGAAGAGCCCCGGCCACCACGCGAGCGCCAGCGGATAGCCGATGAAGGCCGCCATGTCGAGCACCCAGTGCGCAATGACGAGCGGCATCGTGCGGCCCCAGCGCACATAGCACCAGCCGAACACGATGCCCATGGCGACGTTGCCCGCGAATGGGCCGAAGCCCTGGTAGAGGTGATAGGTGCCCCGCAGCAGCGCGCTCGAGATGATCGTCGCCCACGGCCCCACACCGAGCTGGCGCAGCCGGGTGAAGAGGTAGCCGACGACGATGAGCTCCTCGGTGAGCGCCGCCTTGAGGGCTGCGAGCACGAGGATCGGCACCGTCCACCAGTGGGTGTCGAGCGGCGCCGGCACCACGGCCACGGTGATGCCCATCGCGCGGCCCGCCGCGTAGAGCGCGAGGCCGGGGATGCCGATCGCCGCGACGAGGGCGAGCCCGCCCGCGACGTCGCGGCCCGGGCGGGTGAAGTCGAAGCCGATCCGCCGGAAGGGGCTCCGCCCGGGCTGCCAGAGCAGATAGAGCACGAGCGCGACGACGAACAGCCCGAAGGCGATGTCGAGGAACTGATAGGTGAAGTCGAGCCACTCGCGGCTCGAGCGCGACTGGTTGATCGCCGCCGACTGCTCGGCGAGCGGGGTCGGATCGGTCACCCGCGCGACGATCGACACGATCGAGTAGACGGCGGACGCGCCGAGGGAGAGCCCGAGCACGATGGCGAGCTCGACTCGCATACGAGCGGCGGATGGCATGCGATCATCTTCGCACGGCGTCACAGGACGCAAGATTCCTGCGCGTTCGCGTCGGATTGTGGCGCAGCGAGGCTCGCGAGGTTTCGCGTCGGTAACGGTTTGGCCGTGGAGTTTGCTTCGGGTGGGAGGACTCCTTAGCCTCGATTTACCAGCGCTCGGGCGCGGCCAGAAGCCGTGCCTGCATGCGCACATCTCACAGGAGGAACATTGAAGATCAAGAGAATCGGCGTTGCCGCCATTGCTCTTGCTGCGGCCGGGGCGCTCACGCTCACCGGTTGCACGAGCGGTTCGCCGTCGTCGAGCGGTGCTGCCGGCGACATGTCGGCCATCATCACGACGAACGGTTCCGAGCCCCAGAACCCGCTGATCCCGACCAACACCAACGAGGTCGGCGGCGGCAAGATCCTCGACGCGATCTTCGCCGGTCTGGTGTACTACGACGCCAAGGGTGCCGTGCACAACGACGTCGCGGAGTCCATCGAGTCCGACGACGCCCAGAACTACACCATCAAGATCAAGCCCGACCTGAAGTTCACGAACGGCGACCCGGTGAACGCCGAGTCGTTCGTCAAGGCGTGGAACTACGGCGCAGCGCTCGACAACGCGCAGCTCTCGAGCTACTTCTTCGGCGACATCGAGGGCTTCTCGCTCGACGAGAACCGCCCCGAGCTCTCGGGCCTCAAGATCGTCGACGACCTGACCTTCACGGTCGCGCTCATCCAGCCCGAGTCGGACTTCCCGCTCAGCCTCGGCTACTCGGCCTTCTACCCGCTCCCCGAGTCGGCGTGGGACGACCTCGAGGCCTTCGGTGAGAACCCGATCGGCAACGGGCCGTACATGCTCGACGGCGAGGGCGCCTGGAAGCACAACGAGGAGATCAACCTCGTCACGAACCCCGACTACGACGGTCCGCGCAAGGCGCAGAACGGCGGCCTCGACATCATCTTCTACGCCTCGCAGGACGCCTCGTACGCCGACCTGCAGGGCGGCAACGTCGACGTCGTCGACCAGATCCCGGAGGCGGCGCTCAGCAGCTACGCCGACGAGTTCCCGGACCGCTCGGTCAACCAGGCCGCGGCGATCTTCCAGTCCTTCACCATCCCCGCGCGCCTGCCGCACTTCTCGGGTGAGGAAGGCCAGCTCCGTCGCGCCGCCATCTCGATGGCGATCAACCGCGAGGAGATCACCGACGTGATCTTCGAGGGCACCCGCACCCCCGCGCACGACTTCACCTCGCCCGTCATCGACGGCTACTCGGAGGACGTGCCCGGCTCGGAGGTCCTCGAGTTCAACCCGGAGAAGGCGAAGGAGCTGTGGGCCCAGGCCGACGCCATCGCCCCGTGGAGCGGCACCTTCCAGATCGCCTACAACGCCGACGGCGGCCACCAGGGCTGGGTCGACGCCGTGTCGAACCAGCTGAAGAACAACCTCGGCATCGACGCGTCGGGCAACCCGTACCCGACCTTCGCCGAGGCGCGCACCGAGATCACCAACCGCACCATCCAGACCGCGTTCCGCAGCGGTTGGCAGGCCGACTACCCGGCGCTGTTCAACTTCCTCGGGCCGCTGTACGGCACCGGTGCCGGTTCGAACGACGGTGACTACTCGAACCCCGAGGTCGACGCCCTCCTGAAGGAAGGCCGTGCGGAGACCGACATCGACGCCGCGAACGAGAAGTTCCAGCAGGTCCAGGAGATCCTGTTCAAGGACCTCCCCGCGGTTCCGCTGTGGTACTCGAACGTCAACGGCGCGTGGAACGACACCGTGGACAACGTGGAGTTCGGCTGGAACTCGGTTCCGCTGTACTACCAGATCACCAAGGCTGCGGAGTAGTTCCCAGCCTGCGACGACTCAGGGTTAGACTCTGAGGCGCCCGTGGGGCGGCGGTCACCAGACCGCCGCCCCACACCCACGTATCCCGCGGTGTCGCGAACGGCGTAGCATCGTAGGGCGACTCCACAACGGTGAGGTTTCTTCCAATAATGTCCACAACCGCAGAAGCCGAGGCCTGATCCATGGCCGGCTACATCCTGCGCCGACTGCTGCAGGCGATCCCTGTCTTGCTCGGCACCACCTTCTTGATCTACTTCATGGTCTTCGCCATGCCGGGCGACCCCGTCGTCGCCCTGTTCGGTGACAAGACCCCGCCCCCACAGGTCCTCGAGGCGGTGCGCGAGCGCTACAACCTCGACAAGCCGTTCATCGTGCAGTACCTGCTGTTCCTCGGCGGCATCTTCCGCGGCGACTTCGGCGTCTCCTTCTCGGGCGAGCCGGTCTCCGACATCCTGGCCCGCACGTTCCCGGTGACCCTGCAGCTCGCGGCGATCGCCACGGTGTTCCTCGCCGTCGGCGGCATCCTCGTCGGGCTCATCTCGGGCCTGCGCAAGGGCGGCATCTTCGACGCGAGCGCGCTCGTGGTGAGCCTCATCCTCATCTCGCTGCCGATCTTCGTCGTCGCCTTCACCGCGCAGTACATCTTCGGCGTCCAGCTCGGCTGGTTCAGGACGACCGTGGGATCCGGGGCGCCGATCCAAGACCTGATATTGCCGGCAATGGTGCTGGCCACAGGAAGCTTCGCGCAGATCGTCCGACTGACGAGGGCGTCGGTCATCGAGACGGACGGCCAGGACTTCGTTCGCACCGCCGCGAGCAAGGGCCTGTCCCGGCGACGCATCGTCCCCGTGCACATCCTGCGCAACTCGCTCATCCCGGTCGTGACGTACATCGCCGTGGACTTCGGCGTGCTCATGGTGGGCGCCACCGTGACCGAGGGCATCTTCAACGTGCCCGGCGTCGGTCGCACCCTCTACCAGGCGATCATCCGCGGGGAGGGACCGACCGTCGTCTCCTTCGTGACCGTCATGGTGCTGATCTACCTCATCGTGAACCTCCTGGTGGATCTGCTGTACGCCGTTCTCGACCCGAGGATCCGCTATGTCAAGTAACACCCGATCCACTCAGCAGCACTACGTCGCCCCGGTCGAGGAAACGCCGCTCGTCGCCATCGACGCCGTGAAGGCCGAGGGCAAGCCCTCGAACCTCTGGCGCGACGCCTGGGCCGATGTGCGCCGCCGTCCGATGTTCTGGATCTCGGCGGCGATCATCCTGCTCGTCGTCGTGGTCGCCCTGTTCCCGGGCCTGTTCACCCAGGTGCCGCCGAACAACGACTGCCAGCTCTCGAACAGCAACGCCGGCCCCGCGCCCGGGCACCCGCTCGGCTTCACCAAGCAGGGCTGCGACATCTACTCGCGCATCATCCACGGCACCTCGACCTCGCTGTCGGTGGGCCTCATCGTGACGGTGCTCGTGGCGGTGCTCGGCATCCTGTTCGGCGCCTTCGCCGGCTTCTACGGCGGCTGGGTCGACTCGGTGCTCTCGCGCCTCGGCGACATCTTCTTCTCGATCCCCTACATCCTCGCGGCCGTCGTCGTCATGTCGGTGCTCTCGAAGTACGCGAGCATCTGGACGATCGCGTTGGCGATCGGCATCTTCGCGTGGCCGGCGACGGCGCGTGTGCTGAGAGCCGAGATCCTGCGGGTGAAGAACTCGGACTTCGTGATGGCGGCCACCGCCCTCGGCGTCTCCCGGTTCCGCATCCTGCTGCGGCACGTGCTGCCCAACTCGATCGCCCCGGTCATCGTGATCACCACCATCTCGCTCGCCTCGGCGATCGTCGCGGAGGCGACCCTGTCGTTCCTCGGCGTCGGCCTGCCGTCGAGCATCATGTCGTGGGGCAACGACATCAGCCAGGCGCAGCGCGACCTCCGCACCGCGCCGCAGACGCTGATCCTCCCGTCGATCGCGCTGAGCGTGACCGTGCTGAGCTTCATCATGCTCGGCGAGGTCGTCCGCGACGCGCTCGACCCGAAGGCGAGGGCACGTCGATGACCGAGATCGAGACCCAGAAGACGATCGGAACCCCCGTGCCCGAATCCCGCACCGACGACGAGCGGCCGCTGCTCGAGATCAAGGATCTCAAGGTCGGTTTCAAGACCCAGACCGGCATGGTCACCGCGGTCGACGGCGTCAACCTCACCCTTTACCGCGGGCAGAGCCTCGCGATCGTGGGGGAGTCGGGCTCCGGCAAGTCGACGACCGCGCACGCGATCATCAACCTGCTGCCGGGCTCCGGCGAGATCACCGGCGGCCAGATCCTGCTCGACGGGCAGGACCTGGCCAAGGCGACGAAGCACGAGATGGAGTCCATCCGCGGCCGCAAGATCGGCTTCGTCCCGCAGGACCCGATGTCGAACCTGAACCCGGTCTGGTCGATCGGCTTCCAGGTCGAGGAGGCGATCCGTGCGAACGGCATCGCGAGCGAGCGCAAGGCCGTCAAGGCGCGCGCGATCGAGGTGCTGAAGGAGGCCGGCCTGCAGGACGCCGACCGCCGCCTGAAGCAGTTCCCGCACCAGTTCTCCGGCGGCATGCGCCAGCGCGTGCTCATCGGCATGGGCCTCGCGGCGAACCCGCAGCTGCTCATCGCCGACGAGCCCACCTCGGCGCTCGACGTGACGGTGCAGCGGGTCATCCTCGACCACCTCGAGTCCCTCACCCGCGAGCTCGGCACCACGCTGCTGTTCATCACGCACGACCTCGGCCTCGCGGCCGAGCGCGCCGAGCAGCTCGTCGTCATGTACAAGGGCCGCGTCGTCGAGTCGGGCCCGTCGCTGCAGATCCTGCAGAACCCGCAGCACCCGTACACGCAGCGGCTCGTCGCCGCGGCGCCGAGCCTCGCCTCGCGTCGTATCCAGGCCACGGGCAGCATCAAGGCCGCCGAGAACTCGATGGGCGAGGATGCCGCGTCCGCCGCGGGCGAGGCGATCGACCTGATCGCCACGGCCGAGGCGCGTGCGGAGGCGCTCGAGACCGCTGCGGCGCAGCCGCCGGCGATCGTCGTGGAGGACCTGACGAAGGTCTACAAGATCCGCGGCACGGGCGACTTCACGGCCGTCGACAGCGTCTCGTTCCAGATCGCGAAGGGCACCACCACGGCGCTCGTCGGCGAGTCGGGCTCGGGCAAGTCGACCGTGGCGAAGATGCTGCTGAAGCTCGAGGACTCGACCTCCGGCCGCATCCTCGTCGGCGGCGCCGACCTCGCGAACGTGCGCGGCCAGGAGCTCTTCGCGCTCCGCAGCCGCATGCAGCCGGTCTTCCAGGACCCGTACGGTTCGCTGAACCCGCTCCGCAACATCGGCAACACGATCGGCGAGCCGCTGATGACCCACAAGGTGGGCACCAAGGCGTCGCGCCGCGAGCGTGTGTTCGAGCTGCTCGACCAGGTCTCGCTGCCGCGGACCCTCGTCGGCCGCTACCCGAACGAGCTCTCGGGCGGCCAGCGCCAGCGCATCGCCATCGCGCGGGCGCTCGCGCTGAAGCCCGAGATCGTCGTGCTCGACGAGGCCGTATCGGCTCTCGACGTGCTCGTGCAGGCCCAGATCCTGCGCCTGCTCGCCGATCTGCAGGCCGAGCTCGGGCTCACCTACCTCTTCATCACGCACGACCTCGCGGTCGTGCGCGTCATCGCGGACAACGTCTGCGTGATGCAGAAGGGGCGCATCGTCGAGGCCGCGACCACCGACGAGGTGTTCGACAACCCGCAGCAGCAGTACACGAAGGACCTGCTCGCCGCGATCCCGGGGGCGAACATCCCGCTCGGCGTCTGATCCGCTCCGTTCGAAGGCCCGGCCGGTGTTCACCCGGCCGGGCCTTCGGCGTCCCCGGGCGGAGGCGGGGCGCCGCAGTCTGTGAACCGCGTGCCAGTGCGTTCTCCAGCGTGCGATACGATGTCAGGCGGCCGAGTCCGGCCGATCATCCACCGACAGGAGCTTTCCTTCATGGCGCTCGCCCACCGCACCGATCTGCGCAACGTCGCGATCGTCGCCCACGTCGACCACGGCAAGACGACGCTCGTCGACGCCATGCTCAAGCAGACGAACTCCTTCGCGGAGCACGCGCACGTCGACGATCGCGCCATGGACTCCAACGAGCTCGAGCGTGAGAAGGGCATCACGATCCTCGCCAAGAACACGGCGGTGGAGTACAACGGCGTGCACGCGAAGGACGGCCCGGTCACGATCAACGTGATCGACACCCCCGGGCACGCCGACTTCGGCGGCGAGGTCGAGCGCGGCCTGTCGATGGTCGACGGCGTCGTGCTGCTCGTCGACTCCTCCGAGGGGCCGCTGCCGCAGACCCGCTTCGTGCTCCGCAAGGCGCTCGAGGCCCGCCTGCCGGTCATCCTCCTCGTGAACAAGACCGACCGGCCCGACGCCCGCATCGCCGAGGTCGAGGAGGAGAGCCACGACCTGCTGCTCGGCCTCGCCAGCGACCTCTCCGACGACGTGCCCGACCTCGACGTCGACGCGCTGCTCGACGTGCCGGTCGTCTACGCCTCCGGCAAGGCCGGCCGCGCCTCGCGCAACCGCCCGGCGAACGGCGAACTGCCCGACAACGGCGACCTCGAGCCGCTCTTCGAGGCGATCCTCGAGCACGTGCCCGCGCCGAGCTACGACGACGAGGCGCCGCTGCAGGCCTGGGTCACGAACCTCGACTCCTCGCCGTTCCTCGGCCGCCTCGCGCTGCTGCGCGTCTTCAACGGCCGCATCAAGAAGGGGCAGACGGTCGCCTGGGTGCGCCACGACGGCAGCCACTCGAACGTGCGCATCACCGAGCTGCTGAAGACGAAGGCGCTCGAGCGCTTCCCTGCGGAGGACGCGGGCCCCGGCGACATCATCGCCGTCGCCGGCATCGAGGACATCACCATCGGTGAGACGCTCGCCGACCCGGAGGACGTGCGTCCGCTGCCCGCGATCCACGTCGACGACCCCGCCATCTCGATGACGATCGGTACGAACACCTCGCCGATCGTCGGCAAGGTGAAGGGGCACAAGCTCACGGCCCGCATGGTCAAGGACCGGCTCGACCGCGAGCTCATCGGCAACGTCTCGCTCAAGGTCGTCGACATCGGCCGCCCGGACGCCTGGGAGGTGCAGGGCCGCGGCGAGCTGGCTCTGGCGATCCTCGTCGAGCAGATGCGTCGCGAGGGCTACGAGCTCACCGTCGGCAAGCCCCAGGTGGTCACCAAGCAGGTGAACGGCAAGACGCACGAGCCGTACGAGCACCTCACCATCGACGCCCCCGAGGAGTACCTCGGCGCCATCACGCAGCTCCTCGCCGCGCGCAAGGGCCGCATGGACAACATGTCGAACCACGGCACCGGCTGGGTCCGCATGGAGTTCATCGTGCCGAGCCGCGGCCTCATCGGCTTCCGCACCGAGTTCCTCACGATCACCCGCGGCACCGGCATCGCGAACGCGATCTCGCACGGCTACGACGAGTGGGCGGGCACGATCACGACCCGCAACAACGGCTCGATCGTCGCCGATCGCGCGGGCGTCGTGACCCCGTTCGCGATCATCGCGCTCCAGGAGCGCATGACCTTCTTCGTGAACCCCACCGAGGAGGTCTACGAGGGCATGGTCATCGGCGAGAACTCGCGCGCCGACGACATGGACGTGAACATCACGAAGGAGAAGAAGCTGACGAACATGCGTTCGTCGACGGCCGACACCTTCGAGTCGATGACCCCGTCGCGCCAGCTCACGCTCGAGGAGTGCCTCGAGTTCGCTCGCGAGGACGAGTGCGTGGAGGTCACCCCCGAAAAGGTGCGCATCCGCAAGGTCGAGCTCGACGCGACCGCCCGCGCGCGCGCCGCTTCGCGTCTGAAGAAGCAGGGCTGATCGGGGATTCCACCGTTCCATCGCGGATGCCGCGGGCTTCGGCCCGCGGCATCCGCCGTTTCCGGGCTGGGCGCTTCGACGAGCTCAGCGGACCAAGGATGACGGGCTCGGCGGATCACGGGGTCGGATGCCGCGCTGGGATTCCTCCACCGGATGCATGCATTCGGATGAAGCTCCCAGGCAAAGGCACGTACCGTAGCCGAGGCCATCGATAAAGATTCGATAACGAACGCACGAACCCGATACGAAACGCATGACGACTTCCCCCGCATCCCGCGGCCGCCGCGCGGCCGCTCGCCCGGCTCGACGCCGCCGCCCCAGCCCCCCGCCCGCCAAGCGCCTCCTCGCGACGCTCGGCATGACCTTCGCCGGCGGCATGATGCTCGCCACGAGCCTGCCTGCCCTCGCCGTGACCGCGACCTCGACCGAGCCGACCGCCTCGGTCTACGCGCCCGTCGTCGACGTGCTCGCCCCGAAAGCCCAGGAGCTCGAGGTCGGCGGCGACGTCGTGGCCGCGCAGGTCGCCGTCGACGAGTTCACCGCGGTCGCGGCGCCGCCGCCGATCGCCTCCTCCGTCGCCGGTCTCGGCACGGTCGAGATCCAGCGCACGGACGCCATCGTGTGGCCCGTGACGAACCCCGGCCGCATCAGCGACGGCTTCGGCCCGCGATCCGCGCCGTGCGCCGGGTGCTCGACCTTCCACAAGGGCGTCGACTTCATCCCCGGCGAGGGGACGCCCGTCATGTCGATCGCCGACGGCGTCGTCGTGACCGCCACCGAGAACGGCGGCGGGCTCGGCGTGAACGTCGAGGTACAGCACAACATCGATGGCGAACTGCTCACGAGCTCGTACTCGCACATGCAGTTCGGCTCGCTGCAGGTCTCGGTCGGCGACCGCGTCACCGCCGGCCAGCAGCTCGGCAACATCGGCTCGACCGGCCAGTCGACCGGCCCGCACCTGCACCTCGAGATGTACGGCCCGGACGAGGCACGCTTCGACGGCATGGCCTGGCTGAGCGCGCGGCTCGGCTGAGTCGGGGAGACGGGGCGCTCAGCGCCCCGTGAAGTCCGGGTCTCGCTTCTCGAGGAATGCGGCGACGCCCTCGCGCATGTCCTCGGTGCGGAATGCGTCGCGGAAGCCCTCGATCTCGAGCAGCGTCGCGGTCGCGGTCGGGGTGCCCGCGGCGCCCACCAGCACGCGCTTGGCGAGGCCGACGGCCGTGGCGGCGTTCCGCCCGATGAGCTCCACGGTCTCGCGCGCGCCGGCGAGGAGCGCTTCACGGTCGTCGAAGCGGCGCGTCACGAGGCCCACCCGCACCGCCTCCTCGACGTCGAGCTGACGGCCGGTGTAGATGAGCTCCTTCGCGAGCGCGGGTCCGACGACGCGGGGCAGGCGCACCGTTCCCCCGAAGCCCGGGATGAGTCCGAGGTGCACCTCGGGCTGCCCGAAGCGCGAGGCCTCCGTCGCATAGATGAAGTCGCAGGCGAGGGCGAGCTCGAGCCCGCCGCCGAGCGCGTAGCCGTCGACGCAGGCGATGACCGGCAGCGGCAGCGCCTCGATCGCGGCGGCCACGGCGTGCCCGTGCTCGGCGGTCTGCGCGCCCTCGTCGGGAGTGAGCTCGGCCATGGCCGAGATGTCGGCGCCGGCCACGAAGGCGCGGCCGCCCGCGCCGACGAGGAGCACGCCGGCGAGCCCGCCCGGGTCGGCGGCCAGCTCGGCGAGCACGTCCGCCAGTGCGTCGAGCACCTCGGGAGAGAGCGCGTTGAGCGCCTTCGGGCGGTCGATGGTGACGACGGCGGTCCGCCCATCGCGCTCGAGCCGCACCACCGGGGCCGCGAGGCCCTCGCTCGTCGTCGTGCCGTCGTCGCTCGTCATGCCGCCTCCCACTCGCCCCGGCCGGGGCCTCCCGCCACACGCTACGCCATGTCCGAGGTCGAGGGTCGGCGGTAGACTCGGCGCATGTCCGCCGCGTATCCTCCTCTCCGTCTCGGCCTGCTCGCCGCCACCGCCGTCGTCGCGGCGACGGTGCTCACCGGCTGCTTCGCGAATCCGGTCGAAGACCTCGTGAACCAGGGCATCGAGGGCGCGGTCGAAGAGGCGACGGGCGGCGACGTCTCGCTCGGCGGCGAGCTGCCCGCCGATTTCCCGGCCGAGGTGCCGCTGCCCGAGGGCGAGGTCGTCTTCGCTGCGGGCACAGCCGGCGAGGGCTGGGTCGTCACGATGACCTCTTCGGCCGCTGACCCCGTGGCCGAGGCGACCGCGGCGCTCGAGGCCGCCGGCTTCACCGTCGACACTGCGCTCTCCGGCACCGACGCGGGCGCGTCCGTCTATTCGAACGAGCAGTATCTCGTGGTCGTCGCGGGCGACGGCGAGAACATCGCGTTCACGGTCACGGCGAAGCCGCAGTGACCGAGCACGCGGCACCAGTGTCGACCTGGAGCCGGGTCGGCGGGCTCCTGCTCGCGGCGCTGATCGGGCTCGTCTACGGCGCCGTCGCCACGATCGGGCACCGCCAGAGCTTCGAGCTCGGCGGGGTGGTCGTGCCCTGGGGGCTCGTCGCCGGGCTCCTCGGCGTCGCCGCGCTCCTCCTCGGCATCCGACTCGTGGCCGGCGGCCGCTGGGCGGCCGCGGCCGCGGCGGTCGGCGTCATCGCGATCGTCGCGCTGCTCTCCCTGCCGGGCCCGGGCGGCTCGGTGCTGATCGCGAGCGGGCTCGTCGGCACCGTCTGGTCGGTGGGGCCCGCGCTCATCGCGGTGCTGATCGTCGCCTGGCCCTCGCTGCCGCAGCGCCGCCGGCCGCAGCTGACGGCGGTTCCCGCGTCCTCCGGTGACGCCGCGACTGCGCCGTGAGCCGCAGGGCCGCTCTAGACTGAAGCGACCGTTTCGAAGGGACGAGCCGTGACGTATGTGATCGCGCTGCCGTGCGTGGACGTGAAAGACCGCGCCTGCATCGACGAGTGCCCCGTGGACTGCATCTACGAGGGCGAGCGATCGCTGTACATCCACCCCGACGAGTGCGTCGACTGCGGCGCGTGCGAGCCCGTGTGCCCGGTCGAGGCGATCTACTACGAGGACGACCTGCCCGACGAGTGGGCCGACTACTACAAGGCGAACGTCGAGTTCTTCGACGAGATCGGCTCGCCCGGCGGCGCCGCCAAGGTCGGCGTCATCGCCTCCGACCACCCGATCGTCGCCGCCCTTCCCCCGCAGGCCCACTGAGCATGGCGCGGGGCGAGCTTCCCGACTACCCCTGGGACCTGATGGCGCCGTACCGCGAGACCGCGGCGGCGCATCCCGGCGGCCTCATCGACCTGTCGATCGGCTCGCCCGTCGACGAGACGCCCGCGGTCGTGCGCGAGGCGCTGGCCGCGGCGACCGATGCGCACGCCTACCCGACCACGGTCGGCACCGACGAGCTCCGCGCCGAGATCGTGCGCTGGTTCGCGGATCGCCGGGGGGTCACCGGTCTCACCGAGGCCAACGTGCTGCCGACGATCGGCTCGAAGGAACTGGTCGCGCTGCTGCCGTTCCTGCTCGGCCTCGGCGAGGGCGACGTGGTGGTGCATCCGCGAGCGGCATACCCGAGCTACGAGATGGGCGCGGTGCTGGTCGGCGCGACGGCGATGGCCGCCAACGACCCCGCCGAGTGGCCGGCCGAGACGAAGCTCATCTGGCTGAACAGCCCCGGCAACCCCGACGGTCGCGTGCTCGGCCTCGACGAACTGCGGGCCGCCCGCGCCCGGGCTCACGAGCTCGGCGCCGTCATCGTCAGCGACGAGTGCTACGCCGAACTCGGCTGGGAGGGGGAGTGGGCCGAGACGCCCGTGCCCTCGCTGCTCGACCCGCGCGTGATCGGCGACGACCGTCGCAACACCCTCGCGATCTACTCGCTGTCGAAGCAGTCGAACATGGCCGGGTACCGCGCGGCGTTCGTCGCGGGATGCCGCAGCGTCGTCTCGCGCATCACGACGGTCCGCAAGCACGCCGGGCTCATGGTGCCCTTCCCGCTGCAGCAGGCGATGGTCGCGGCGCTCCGCGACGAGCGGCACGTGGCCGAGCAGAAGGAGCGGTACCGGGCGAGGCGCGCGCAGTTGAAGCCGGCGCTCGAGTCGGCAGGGTTCCGCATCGATCACAGCGAGGCCGGGCTCTATCTCTGGGCGAGCGAGGGGCGCGACGCGTGGGAGAGCATCGAGCGCCTCGCCGGCCTCGGCATCCTCGGCGGGCCGGGGCACTTCTACGGCGTGCACTTCCCGCAGCACGTCCGACTGTCGCTCACCGCGAGCGACGAGCGCATCGCTGCGGCGGCCGCTCGTCTGCGCGGCTGACGCGCTGATCCGCAGGGCATTGTCGGCATTCTCCAAGGATCGGGCGATGCTTTGGCGAGTGCGACAGTGTGCCCCGGGCGCGTCTAGGCTGTACTCGGGCAGCGGCCGCCAACCGGGCTGCACCCTTGAAGGCAGGTGACCGCACCATGACGATCACAGGAGGCGCCGTGACCGACGTCGTGAACTCCGCGGCCGGGCAGAACCCCGCGACCGCGACCCTGAACTACCCGGGCGGCACCGCCGAATTCCCGATCACCCCTGCGGTGCAGGGCAGCGCCAGCATCGACCTGTCGACGCTCACCCGCCAGACGGGGCTCACCGGGCTCGACTACGGCTTCGTGAACACGGCTTCGACCCGGTCCGAGATCACCTACATCGACGGCGAGCAGGGCATCCTGCGCTACCGCGGGTACCCGATCGAGCAGCTCGCCGAGCACTCGACGTACCTCGAGGTCGCCTGGCTGCTGATCTACGGCGAGCTGCCGACGGCCGACCAGCTGGCCGACTTCGACGACAAGGTCCGTCGGCACACGCTGCTGCATGAAGACCTGAAGCGCTTCTTCTCCGCGCTGCCGCACACGGCGCACCCCATGTCGGTGCTGTCGAGCGCCGTCGCCGCGCTGTCCACGTACTACGAGGGCTCCTCCGATCCGCACGACCCCGACCACGTCGAGGTCACGACGCTGCGCCTGCTCGCGAAGCTGCCGGTCATCGCCGCGTACGCGCACAAGAAGAGCGTCGGCCAGGCGTTCCTCTACCCCGACAACTCGCTGAACTTCGTCGAGAACTTCCTGCGTCTGAACTTCGGCAACATGGCCGAGCCCTACGTGCTCGAGCCCACGCTCGTGCGCGCGCTCGACCGCCTGCTCATCCTGCACGAGGACCACGAGCAGAACGCCTCGACGTCCACCGTGCGGCTCGTCGGTTCCACCGGCGCGAACCTGTACTCGTCGATCTCGGCCGGCATCCAGGCCCTCTCGGGTCCGCTGCACGGCGGCGCGAACGAGGCCGTGCTGCAGATGCTCGCCCGCATCCAGGAGTCCGGCGAGGGCGTCGCGAAGTTCGTCGAGCGCGTGAAGCGCAAGGAGGACGGGGTGAAGCTCATGGGCTTCGGCCACCGCGTCTACAAGAACTACGACCCGCGCGCGAAGATCGTGAAGGAGTCGGCCGACGCCGTGCTCGAGAGCCTCGGCGTGAACGACCCGCTGCTCGACATCGCGAAGGAGCTCGAGCAGTTCGCGCTGCAGGACGACTACTTCAAGGAGCGCCGGCTCTACCCGAACGTCGACTTCTACACCGGCGTCATCTACAAGGCGATGGGCTTCCCGACGCGCATGTTCACGGTGCTCTTCGCGATCGGCCGGCTCCCCGGCTGGATCGCGCACTGGCGCGAGATGAACCTCGACCCGCAGACGAAGATCGGCCGCCCGCAGCAGCTGTACACGGGGGCGCCGGAGCGCCGCTACCCGGGCGTCTGACCCCTCCGCACGAACGCCGGCCGCGTCACGCGGCCGGCGTTCGGCGTTTCCGCCGCCGGGCTCAGCCGGCGGGGCGGAGCGTCAGCTCGTCGACGGATGCCGCCGCGACCGCCTCCGGCGAGTACGCCCACGGGCGCTGCTCGCCGCGCTGCCAGAGCGGCGCCTGATCGTCGTAGTGGCGGTGGAAGGCGTGCCCGGAGGCTCCGGTGAGGTTCACCCACGTGGAGCGGTCGAAGTCGGCGAGGTCGACGACCATGCGCATCGAGGGCACCCAGTCGACGCCGTAGCCGAGCGAGGCATCCCAGCCGATCGCGTTCACGATCGCGGAGCCGCCGCCGAGCCGATAGGGGCCGCGGTTGAAGAGCCACTCGATGGGGGCGATGCCGGACTCGCCGAAGCTCTGGTTCGTCAGGGTCAGCGTGTGCAGCTCACCCCAGCTCCATCGATCGGGGTTCGAGCCGAGCAGGCTCCGCGTCTCGGACCAGGCGGTGCCGAGGGCGTCGGCGATCATCCCGTCGCGGCCGCTGATGCCGCGCTCCTCGTCGCTCCACCACGGCGACTCGGGATCGCTGAGGAGGGTGCCGACGACGCTGAACCACCGGTCGCCGCCGACCGGGCGGGTGCCCTCGGGGAGGTCGCCGAACATGTCGTCGAGCAGAGTGCGCCAGAACACCGCGAAGTAGGCGGCCTGACCGCTGTCGGCGTCGGCGTGCGCATCCCAACCGGCGAGGTAGTCGGCGCCCGCCTTCGCCTCGCCCGAGAGCTCCAGCTCCGCGATGAGCGGCAGGAACGCCTCGGCGTTCGCGTCGCGGGTGTCGAGCTGGATCGCGGCGAGGTCCTCGGCGCTCAGCTTCGCGCCCCCGTCGAGGGCCTCGGCGAGCCGGCGCTCGATGCCGTCGGCCCGGTAGCCGAGGTCCCAGTCGGCGGTGAGGAACGGGCCGTCGGCCGTCACGGCGTTGTTCGCCGTGACGATGACGCCTCGCTCCGGGTTGTACAGCGAGGGCAGCTCGGCGAAGGGGATGGAGCCGGTCCACCGGTTCGCGCTCGTCCATCCGGGCAGCGGCACGGTGCCGTCGCCGACGCTGCGGATCGGGATGTCGCCGGGCGCCTGGTAGCCGATGTTGCCGTCGACGTCCGCATAGACGAGGTTCTGGCTCGGCACGTCGAACAGCGACGCGGCCGTGCGGAAGTCGTCCCAATTCTGCGCGCGGTTCAGCGCGAAGATCGCCTGGGGCGTCGTTCCCGCCGTGAGCGCGGTCCAGGCGAGCGAGAGTTCGATGGCGCCCTCACCCGGATCGGTCTCGTCGGCGGCCGCGGCGATGCGCTCGAAGCTCTCGCCGATGCCGGTCACGAGCGGGCCGCGGCCGGTGGCTCGGACCGTGACGGTGACGGGGTCGCCGCCCGCGACCGCGATCGTCTCCTCGCGCAGCTGCAGCGGACGGCGCACACCGTCCAGCTCGTACTCGTCGCCCTCGACGCGCTCCAGGAACAGGTCGGCGACGTCGGGGCCGAGGTTCGTGAAGCCCCAGGCCACCCGGTCGTTGTGGCCGATGACGACGCCCGGAAGCCCCGAGAAGGTGTACCCGGCGACGTCGTACGCGCACTGCTCGGTGCGCTCCGCGCAGCGCAGCCCCATCTGGTACCAGATCGACGGCATCGCGGGGCCGAGGTGCGGGTCGTTCGCGAGCAGCGGCAGCCCGGATTCGGTGTGCGCCCCCGAGACCACCCACGAGTTGGAACCGAGGTCGCCGCCGGCCGGGCCGAACAGCTCGGGCAGGCCGTCGAGCGCTGCGCGGAGCTCGCGGAGCGAAGCGGCGGCATCCGCGGATCCGGCCGAGGCATCCGCGCCGCCTTCGTCGATCGGCGACGCCGCGCCGGCCGAGGCGGGGGCTGCGGACGCCGCCGGACCGCCGAGGATGGTCGGCATCGAAGTGAAGGGGTAGCCGGGATGCAGCCGCGCCACCTCCTCGGGCGGGAGCTCGGTGGCGAGCAGCGCCCGGTCGATCTCGTCCTCCAGGTTGCTGCGGAGGTCCCACGCCATCGCCTTGAGCCACGCGATCGAGTCGACGGCCGTCCACGGTTCGGGCGAGTAGCCGGGGTTCTGCAGGCCGAGCACCGCGTACTCGAGTGAGAGGTCCGCGCCGGCGCGTTCGGCGAGATAGGCGTTCACCCCGTCGGCGTAGGCGTCGTAGATCGCTCGGGTGGCCTCGTCGAGGAGCTCGTACTCCTGCTCGGCGATGCCCCGCCAGTTCAGGGTGCGGATGAAGGTGTCGGTCGGCACCTGCGAGGCGCCGAAGAGTTCGGCGAGCCGGCCGGCGGTGACGTGGCGGCGGAAGTCCATCTCCCAGAAGCGGTCCTGCGCGTGCACGTAGCCCTGGGCGAGGAAGAGGTCGTGGTCGCTCGTGGCGACGATGGTCGGCAGGCCGGCGTCGTCGCGTTCGACGGTGACCTCGGCTTCGAGCCCGGGCACGTCGACGGTGCCGCTCGTCTGCGGGAAGGAGCGCTGCACCGTCCACCAGCCGAACCCCCAGGCGGCGCCCGCGAGGACGAGCACGGTGACGAGCAGCCCGACGAGGAACTTCAGCAGACCCGAACGACGGGTCCGCGGTGCATCCGTGCCCAATGCCACTCCCTCGTGACGCGCATGACGGCGGCCGCCACGCGGCGGCCTGGGCACTCACTGTACCGGACGGCCGCGTTGCGGCCGCCGGCGCGGCCGTCAGGCGTGCAGCGCGTCGTTCAGCACGACGCCGCTGCCCGAGCGGGACAGCACCTCCACCCGGCCGTTCACCGAGTTGCGCCGGAACAGCAGGCCGGGCTGACCGGAGAGCTCCACCGCCTTCACGGTGCGCTCCTCGCCGTCGCCCACGATCGCGACCTTCGTGCCGGCCGTCACGTAGAGACCGGCCTCGACGACCGAGTCGTCGCCGATCGAGATGCCGATGCCCGAGTTCGCGCCGAGCAGCGCTCGCTCGCCGATCTCGACGCGCTGCGTGCCGCCGCCCGACAGCGTGCCCATGATCGAGGCGCCGCCGCCGATGTCGCTGCCGTCGCCGACGACCACGCCCTGCGAGATGCGGCCCTCGACCATGGAGGCGCCGAGGGTGCCGGCGTTGAAGTTCACGAAGCCCTCGTGCATCACCGTCGTGCCCGGAGCGAGGTGCGCGCCGAGGCGCACCCGGGAGGCGTCGGCGATGCGCACCCGCTCGGGGGTGACGTAGTCGAGCAGGCGCGGGAACTTGTCGAGGCCGGTGGCGTGGATGCCGTGCCGCTGCAGCGCGGGACGGAGCCGGTCGAAGTCGGCCGGGTGGACGGGGCCCGCGTTCGTCCAGACGACGGCGGGCAGGTGCCCGAAGATGCCGTCGAGGTTCAGGCCGTTCGGGCGCACCAGGAGGTGCGAGAGCAGGTGCAGCCGGAGGTAGGCGTCGGCGGTGCCCGCGGGGGCCGCGTCGAGCTCGATCTCGACGGTGACCGCCTCGATGCTGACGGCGCGCCGCTCGTCGGCGCCGGTGAGCGCCTCGATCTCGGCGGGCAGGATCCAGCGCTCGCGGCCGGCGGGGATGCCGCCGAGGGTGGGGGAGGGGAACCAGGCGTCGAGCACCGTGCCGTCGGCGGCGATCGTGGCGAGGCCGTCGGCCCAGGCGCGGCGGTCGGAGGCGGGGGCGGCGGCGTTCGCGGACATGCCTTCCAGCGTATCGACCGCCGCAGCGATGTGACGCCCGCGGTCCGCCCGGCGCCCCGCTCGGCCCGTCCCCTGGCCCGGTCCGACCGGACCGGACCCGCCGCATAGACTCGGGGGATGCCGGACGCACACGCCACCCCCGCCCTCGATCTCGCCGCGGACGTCGTGACGATCACGCGGGCGATCTGCGACGTCCCGAGCGTCTCCGGCGACGAGGGACGCCTGGCCGACCTCGTCATGCAGGCGCTCGCGGGCGCCGCGCACCTCGAGCTCGTCCGCGACGGCGACGCGGTCGTCGCGCGCACGAAGCTCGACCGGGACCGCCGGGTGGTCATCGCCGGCCACCTCGACACCGTGCCGATCAACGGCAACGTGCCGACCCGCTTCGAGACCGACGAGAACGGCACCGAGTATCTCTGGGGCCGCGGGACGGTCGACATGAAGGCGGGCGTCGCCGTGCAGCTGAAGCTCGCCGCCGAGCTCGCCGAGCCCGCCGTCGACGTCACCTGGGTCTGGTACGACCACGAGGAGGTCTCGTCCGCGCTCAACGGCCTCGGCCGGATCGCCCGCACCGCCCCCGAACTGCTCGCGGGCGACTTCGCGATCCTCGGCGAGCCCTCGAACGGCCAGGTCGAGGGCGGCTGCAACGGCACGCTGCGCGCCGAGGTCCGCACGAGCGGCCTGCGCGCGCACTCTGCCCGCAGCTGGGTCGGCGACAATGCGATCCACAAGCTCGCGCCGGCGCTCGCGAAGCTCGCCGCGTACGAGGCCGAGACGGTCGAGGTCGACGGGCTCGCCTACCGCGAGGGGCTCAACGCCGTGATCGTGCGCGGCGGCATCGCGGGCAACGTCATCCCCGACGAGGCGGTGCTCGAGGTGAACTACCGCTTCGCGCCGTCGAAGTCGGCGGCCGAGGCGGCCGAGTTCGTCACCGCCTTCTTCGCGGGCTTCGAGGTCGCCGTGGTGGATGCGGCGGACGGGGCGCGCCCCGGGCTCGACGACCCGCTGGCGCAGGAGTTCGTGCGCGCCGTCGGCGCCGAGGCCCGCCCGAAGTACGGCTGGACCGACGTCGCCCGCTTCAGCGCGATGGGCATCCCGGCGGTGAACTTCGGGCCTGGTGACCCGCTCAAGGCGCACGCCGACGACGAGCGCGTCGCGGTGGCCCAGATCGTCGACTGCGAGCGGGCGCTGCGCGCCTGGCTCACCGCCGCGGGCTGAGGCCGCCGATGCCGGTGCCGGCCGTTCCGTCGCCAGAGACGGTCAGGGTCTCGCGGTGGTCGCCGCGGGTGCGCTGGCGGCTGCTGCCGTGGTGGGGGCGGGTCGCGCTGATCTGGTTCGGCGCCCGCACGGTGACGACGGTATTCGTGCTGATCTTCGCCGACGGGCAGCTCGCGAACGCGTGGACGGGCGCGAAGCCCGACCTCTTCGCCTTCTCGAACCTCTGGGACGCCCGCTGGTACCAGATCATCGCGACGGGCGGCTACCCGAGCGAACTGCCGATCGACGAGAGCGGGCACGTCGCCGAGAACGCCTGGGCCTTCCTCCCGGTGTTCCCCGCGCTCGTCCGCGGCGTCACCTTCCTCGGCGTCCCGTGGAACGTCGCGTCGGTGCTCGTCCCCTTCGCGGCGGGGCTCGGTGCCGCGCTCTTGCTGCATCGGCTGCTCTCGCGCTTCCTCGAGCCCGACCGGGCGATGTTCGCGGTCGTGCTGTTCGCCGTGGCGCCGGTCTCGCCGATCATGCAGTTCGGTTACGCCGAGTCTCTCGGGGCGCTCCTGCTCGCCGTGGCGCTGCTCCTGCTCGTGGAACGCCGCTACGGCTGGCTCGTCCCGGTGCTCGCCGTGTGGGCGTTCACCCGCCCGGGAGCCCTGGCCTTCGCCCTGACGCTCGGGCTGCACTTCCTCGTGCGCTGGTGGCGGCGGCGCGACGACCCGTTCCCCGTGCGCGAGCAGGCGCTCGTCATCGCGGTGGGCCTCTTCGCCGCGGTCGTGGGCTTCGCATGGCCGGGCGTCGTCTGGGCCGTCACCGGCGAAGTGTCCGGCTACACGGAGACGGAGCTCGCCTGGCGGGCCGGCTACCTCGGGCACCAGGAGCTCGTGCCCTTCACCGCGTGGTTCCAGGGCGGCGCGTGGTGGGCGGACTTCGTGGGGCTGCCGGCGTGGCTCGGGATGCTCGTCGTGGTCGTGGTGATCGCGGCGTTCGCCCTCGTCCTGCTGCTGCCGGCCGTGCGCCGGCTCGGTCTCGACATCCGGCTCTGGCTCGCTTCCTACGGCCTCTACCTGCTCGCGGTGTTCTTCCCGCAGTCGAGCACGTTCCGCATCCTGATGCCGATGTTCCCGCTCCTGGGTGCGATCGCCGTGCCGCGCGCCCGGTGGTACCGCTGGAGCCTCGTCGTGCTGTTCCTCGCCCTGCAGTGGGTGTGGCTGCACTTCTGCTGGGCGGTGTCCTCGTATGACTGGAGTCCACCCTGACGCGCGAGTGAATTCTTCACACAACTCGCCCGGGATTTCCGAAGGACTCCTGACATGGCAGATAATGGAAGCTCAGCCACGAAAGGGGTAACTCAATGGCGGCTATGAAGCCACGCACCGGAGACGGGCCGATGGAGGCTGTGAAAGAGGGGCGACTCATCATCGTGCGTGTGCCGCTCGAGGGCGGGGGACGTCTCGTGGTGTCGGTCAACGACGCCGAGGCGAAAGAGCTGTACGACGTGCTCGGGGGCGTAGTCAACGTCTGAGACGCGTCGAGCCGGGTGCCGATGACGCCCACGGCTCAGCGCCACGAAAGAGGCCCGAGCGCAGCAGCGCTCGGGCCTCTCGGCGTCGGGGCGACCGGGCGGCGGGGTCAGGAGCCGAGTCGGACGATCTGCAGCAGGCCGTCGCCGACCGGCGAAATGGCCGTCGCGACGGCGGCGGATGCCTCGAGCTCCGTGATGAGCGAACGGAACGCGCTCGCCGTCTCGTCCCGCTTCGCGGGGTCGGCCACCCGACCGCGCCAGAGCGCGTGCGCCACCACGACGCTGCCGCCCGGCCGGGCGAGGCGGAGGCCGTGCTCGACGTACTCGATGGCCGAGGCGGCATCGGCGTCGACGAAGACGAGGTCGTAGGAGCTCTCGTTCATGCGGGGGAGCACCTCGCCCGCGCGCCCCGTGATCAACCGGATGCGGGCGGCCTGCACGCCGGCGTCGGCGAAGTGCTGGCGCGCGTGCTGCTGGTACTCGGTCTCGGTGTCGATCGAGGTGAGCATGGCGCCGCGGGCGTGCCGCAGCATCCACAGCCCGGAGACGCCCACGCCGGTGCCGAGTTCGATGATCGACTCGGCGCGGCTCGCGGCGGCGAGCAGGGCGAGCTGCGCGCCGACCGCAGGCGAGACCGGGTCGATGCCGAGCTCGAGGGACTGCTGCCGCGCGCGGGCGATCGCGTCGCTCTCGACGACGGCGTTGTCGGCGTACTTCCAGTTCAGGTCGTGTTCGGACACTTCCGGTCTCCCGCTCTCTCAACCCCCAAGGATAGGGGTGGCGGCGGGGTGCGCCAGGACGCCTCGCCGCCGACTATCCTGTATGGGTGTTCGGTCTGACGTTCGAGAAACTCCTCATCATCGGGGTGATCGCCGTCTTCCTGCTCGGTCCCGAGCGGCTGCCGCACTACGCGGCGCAGCTCGGCCGGCTCGTCCGCTCGCTCCGCGACCTCGCGAGCGGCGCGAAGGACCGCATGCGCGAGGAGATGGGCCCGGACTTCGACGACGTCGACTGGAAGAAGCTCGACCCGCGCCAGTACGACCCGCGCCGCATCATCCGCGAGGCGCTGAGCGACGTCGACCCCTTCGCCGAGGAGACGCCGAAGCCGGTCGTCGCGCGCGCCTCGGTCAACGAGAACTCCGCCTACCTGCAGCGCAAGCGCAAGCGCGAGGCCCTCGGCGCCGAGGAGACGGCGCCGTTCGACTCCGAAGCCACCTGAGCCGGGCGCAGGCCGTGCGGCTCCCGGCGCTGGGCGTGGCGCCGGGCCATCCGTCCGTCAGCGGCGACGCAGCGCCGCCAGTCCACGGGCCAGCAGGAGCAGCAGCGGGGCCTGCTCGCGGTACTCGCTCGCCCAGCGGGGGAGCTGCAGCAGTCCCGTCGTCGCCGAGATCGTGACCGGCTCCACGAAGCGCAGCAGGCCCTCGGGACCGTTGCGGCGGCCGACGCCGGATTGCTTCTGCCCGCCCATCGGCGCGTCGACCGAGGCGAAGGTGCCGCGGTAGCCCTCGTTGATGTTCACGCTGCCGGCCTCGAGCCGCTCGGCGACGCGCTGACCGCGCGCGACGGAGCCGGTGAAGATCGCAGCGTTCAGCCCGTACTCGCTCGCGTTGGCGGCCTGCACGGCCTCCTCTTCGCTGTCGACGAGGTAGAGCGTGGCGATGGCGCCGAAGGTCTCCTCGGCGTACACGCGCATCTCGGGGGTGACGCCGGTCAGCACCGTCGGCGAGAAGAACCACGGGCCGACGTCGGGGCGCGGCGTGCCGCCGACCAGGACGGTGGCGCCCTTCGCGACCGCGTCGTCGAGGTGGGCGGTGACGCGCTCGAGCTGGGCCGCGGAGGCGAGCGAGCCGAAGTCGGCGTCGAAGTCGAGCGCGGAGCCGAGCTTCGCGGCGGCCAGTTCGGCGACGAGCGCCTTCTGGAACGGGCCGGCGACCGCCCGGTGCACGTAGATGCGCTCGATCGAGACGCACAGCTGACCCATCGCCGAGAAGCAGGCGTGGGCCGCGTTCGCCGCCGCCCGCTCCGGGTCGACGTCGTCGAGCACGATCAGCGGGTTCTTGCCGCCCAGCTCGAGCGAGGCCCCGACGAGCCGGCGCCCGGCCTTCTCCGCGATCTTGCGGCCGGTGGCGGTGGACCCGGTAAAGCAGACGTAGTCGACCTCATCGGTCAGCGCTTCGCCGACCTCGCCGGCCGGGCCCGCGACGATGGCCCAGAGCGCCTCCGGCACGCCGGCCTCGATGAAGGCGCGACGGAGCGCCAGGATGGACAGGGCCCCTTGGTCGTCGGCCTTCTGCACGACGGCGCACCCCGCCGCGAGCGCCGGCACGACGTCCATCGCGGCGAGGCTCAGCGCGTAGTTCCAGGGGGTGATGACGCCGACGACGCCCTTCGAGCGGTAGCGCACCCGGGTCGTCGCGACCGTCGGGATGCCGCTGCGCCGGCGCCGCCCGCGCAGCACCCGCTGCGCGGCGAGCGCGTTGTAGCGGGTCACCGACGCCGCCTGGAAGATCTCCTCGAAGCCCTGACCGCGCGTCTTGCCGCTCTCGAGCTGGATGAGGTCGAGCAGCAGCTCCCGCCGCTCGAGCAGCAGCTCGTGCGCGCGGAGGAGCACGCGACGGCGGTGCGCGAAGCCCGCTCGGGCCCACGCGAGCTGAGCGAGCCGCGCGCGCGAGATCGCGTCGCGCACGTCGTCGGCGCTCGACTGCGGCAGCTCGTGGAGCGTCTCGCCGGTGGTCGGGGTGGGCACGGGGCGGGTGACGGAGCCCGAGGCGACCACATCGTCGTCGAGGCTCGCGTACAGGGCGTCGAAGGCCGTCTGCGCTGGCATGCGCACAGTCTAGGTCAACTGTCCCACTTCGAGCCCGGATGCCCTAGGCTGCCTCCATGCCCGCACCGGAGCGAACGCTGTCGCGCGGTGTCGTCACCCGCTACGCGATCGGTTCGATCGGCACCGGCGGCTTCGCGACGCTGCCAGGACTCGTCCTCGTCTACTACCTGACCGACACCCTCGGCGTGGCCGCGCTCGCGGCCGGCGCCGTCGTCACCGCCGCCAAGGTGTGGGACGTCGTCATCGATCCCTGGATCGGCGGGCGCAGCGACCGCGCGCTCGCCACGAGCGGCAGCAGGCGGCGCGGCATGCTGATCGGCGCGATCGGGCTGCCGATCGGCTTCGCGCTGACCTTCGCGGTCGTGCCGGGCCTCGGCCCCGTGGCATCCGGGCTCTGGGTCTTTCTCGCGTTCCTCGCGACCGCGACGTGCTTCAGCCTCTTCCAGGTGCCGTACATCGCCCTGCCCGCCGAGCTCACCCGCGGCTACGACGAGCGCACGAGGCTCCTGACCTGGCGCGTCGTCGTGCTGACCGTCGCGATCCTGCTCTTCGGCGCGGGCGGACCAGAGCTCCGCGGGGCCTTCGGCGACGAGCACCTCGGCTACCTCGTGATGGCCGTCGTCGCCGGGCTCGCGATCGGCGCGGGCATGCTCGTCGCGACGACGATCGCGCCGCGGCGGGCCGGTCTTCCCGCGGCGGGCGCCCCGGCGCCCGAGCCTGCGGCGGGCGGCTCCGCAGGCGGCGCGCTCGCCGGCTACCGTGAGGGCTTCGCGGCGCTCCGGCGCAGCGCCCCGTTCCGCGCCCTCCTCGGCGCGTTCGTGCTGCAGGGTCTCGCCACCGGGCTGATGCTCGCCGGCGCCCAGTTCGTCGCCACCTGGGTGCTCCGCGACGAACAGGCCGTCACGCTCCTCTTCGTCTCCCTCATCGCCCCCGCCGTGCTCGTGACCCCGCTCTGGCAGCTCGTCGCGAAGCGCATCGGCAAGGAGCGCGGCTTCGTCGCGGCGAGCGTGCTCTTCGCGCTCGCCGCGACGAGCATGGTCGCCCTCGTCTGGGCGCCCGGCGCCTGGGTCTACGCGCCCGTCGCCGTCGCCGGCGCCGCGTACGCCGGCATGCAGTCGCTGCCTATGGCGATGCTGCCGGACGTCATCTCGCACGATGCCCGGCGGAGCGGCCTCGACCGCGCCGGCAGCTTCGGCGGCGTCTGGACCGCGGGCGAGACCGCGGGCATGGCGCTCGGCGCGACCGTGCTCACGATCGTGCTCGCGCTCACCGGCTACCTGGAGTCGACCGCCGGCGTCACCGTCCAGCAGCCGGACTCCGCCGTCGCCGGCATCGCGATCGCCTTCAGCATCGTGCCCGCCGTGCTTGTCGCGGCGAGCCTCGTCTCGCTGCGCGGCTATCGGCTCCGGCGCGAGGACATCGACGACGACGCGGGCGCGGCGCTCGCCGGCGAGGAGAGGACCACCGCATGAGCTACCAGCAGGATCCCGCCGCGGTGCTCGGGCGCCTCGCCGTGCTCCGGGAGGGCGACGCGCCGACCCACGGCGGGCGGGTGCTCTCGTACGTGTACGACTCCGGCCGGGCCGAGCTCGACGAGCTCGCGGCGGGCGCCGCCCGGCTCGTGCAACCGGTCAACGGGCTCGACCCCACCACCTTCACCTCCGTCGCGGTCATGGAGCGCGAGCTCGTCGGCTTCGCCCGCGAGGCCTTCCACGGCGACGCCGACGTCGTCGGCTCGGCCACCTCCGGTGGCACCGAGAGCTGCCTGCTCGCGGTGAAGACCGCCCGCGACGTCTGGCGGGCGCGAGGCGGCACCGGGCGGCCCCGCCTCGTCGCCCCGTCGACGGTGCACGCCGCGTTCCACAAGGCCGCCGAGCTGTTCGACCTCGACCTCGAGCTCGTCCCCGTGAGCGCCTACGACGGGCGCCCCGACCCCGCCGCCTTCGCCGAGCGGCTCGCGCCCGACGTCGCGCTCGCCGTCGTCAGCGCCCCCTCGTACCCTTTCGCCTCGCTCGACCCCGTCGCCGAGATCGCCGCACTCGCCGAGGCCGCGGGCGTCGCCCTGCACGTCGACGCCTGCATCGGCGGCTTCGCGCTCGCCTTCTGGCCCGAGCCCCTTCCCGCGTGGGACTTCCGCGTCCCCGGCGTCACGAGCCTCTCCGCCGACCTGCACAAGTACGGCTACGCGCCGAAGGGTGTCTCGGTGCTGCTCACCCGCGGTCGAGACCGGCAGCGGCACCAGTACTTCGCGACGACGGGATGGCCCGGCTATCCGGTCGTGAACCCGACCCTCGCCGGCTCGAAGCCGGCCGGTCCGCTCGCCGCGGCCTGGGCGATCACGCAGACCCTCGGGCGCGCGGGATTCACCGAGCTGACCGCCGAGGCGGCCCGGGCGACGGCGGCGATCATCGATGCGGTGCACGGCATCCCCGGGCTGCGCATCGTCGGCGAGCCGAGCGGGCCGCTGCTCGCGGTCGAGTCCGACCTCGACGCCGAGCCCGGGCTGCGGGTCGACCCGCACCGCTGGGCCGACGCCGCGCTCGCCGCGGGCTGGCAGCTGCAACTCCAGCCCGGTTTCGCGCAGCCCGGGGGAGCGGCGCTGCCCCGCACCGCGCACCTCACCGTCACCCCGGTGACCGAGCGGGTGCTGCCCGAGCTGCTGCCGGCGCTCGTCGGCGCGGCCGACGCGGTGCGCGGACTCCCGCCGATCGACGGTGCCGCCGTGCTCGGCGAGCTCCTGGCCGCCCGGCCCGAGCTCGCCGCAGCGCTCCTGCCCGGCGCCGACGGCGGCGCGGGCGGGGCCGGGCCGATCGAACTGGGCTCGGACCAGGCGGCCGGGTTGCTCGGCTCGCTGGGGCTGCTCGGCGGCGAGGAGCCGCTTGCGACGCGACTCGCGCCGGTGCTCGCCCTTGTCGAGGTGCTGCCGCGGCCGCTCACGGAGCGCTTGCTCGTCGAGCTCCTGGCGCGCGCGGTCGAGCCCGTCGAGGCATCCTGACCCTGACCCTGTTTCTCGACTTGCCCGACTTTCATGAAAGTCGGGCAAGTCGAATCCTCGTGAGTTGCCCGACTTTCATGAAAGTCGGGCAACTCGTGGATTGGAGCCCGCTAGCGGAGCGAGACGTCGAGCCGCCGGCCGGCGAGATTGCGCGGGCGGGCGGCGAGCTCGCCCGCGAGCTGCTCGATCGCGCGTGCGGCGGGGTCGTCGGGGGCGGCGTGCACGACCGGATCGCCCGCATCGCCGCCCTCGCGGAGCGCCACCGAGAGCGGCACGCTCGCGAGCAACGGCACGGGGGCGTCCTGTCCCTCGGAGAGTCGCCGGGCCACCTCGGCACCGCCGCCGGAGCCGAACAGCTCCAGCACCGTGCCGTCCGGGCCGGCGAGGCCGGCCATGTTCTCGACCACCCCGATCAGGCGCTGCCCGGTCTGCCTGGCGACGACCCCCGAGCGCTCGGCGACGTCGGCCGCGGCCGGCTGCGGGGTCGTCACGACGACGACCTCGGCATTCGGCAGCAGCTGGCCGAGCGAGATGGCGATGTCGCCGGTTCCCGGCGGCAGGTCCACGAGGAGCACGTCGAGATCGCCGAAGTACACGTCGGTGAGGAACTGCGAGAGCGTGCGGTGCAGCATCGGCCCGCGCCAGGCCACGGCGACCGAGGACGCCCGCTGGCCGGGCTCCGTCGGCTCGATGAACATGCCGATCGAGATCGTCTTCACGCCGTGCGCCACGGGCGGCAGGATCATCTCGTCGACCCGCGTCGGCTTGGCGGGGGTGCCCTCGGCGTCGACGAGGCCGAGGAGCGCGGGGATGGAGAACCCGTGCACGTCGGCGTCGACGAGTCCCACCGCGAGGCCCCGCGCGGCGAGGGCGACGGCCAGATTCGCCGTGATGGTCGACTTGCCGACGCCGCCCTTGCCGCTCGTGATCGCGATCACCCGGGTGAGCGTGCCCGGCCCGAACGGGTTGCCCCGCGGGCGACCGGCGCGCAGCCGCTCGGTGAGCGCGTTCCGCTGCGCGGGGGTCATGACCGTGAGTTCGACGTCGGCGTTGCCCTCGCCGGCGACCGACTCAGCGGCGGCCCGCACGTCGCGCTCGATGCGGTCGGATGCCGGGCAGCCCACGATCGTGAGCCGGACGACGACGCGGACCCGGCCGGAGGCGTCGGCCGTCACCGATTCGATCATGTCGAGCTCGGGCAGCGGCCGGCGGATCTCCGGGTCAGTGACGCCGCCGAGCGCGGCGGAGACGCGACGCTCGAGCTCGGCGGGAGGCATCCCGGCCCCGGCCGCGGACACTGCGGCGTCCAAGGGGTCGTCAGGATGCGGCATGCTCCGCCTCCTCCTCATCGCGGCGGTCGAGCTCGTCGAGGATCTGGCGGAGCTCCTGGCGGATGAACTCCTTCGAGGCGAGCTCCTTCACCGCGAGGCGGAGCGCGACGACCTCACGGGCGAGGTACTCCGTGTCGGCGAGGTTGCGCTCGGCGCGCTGACGGTCCTGCTGGATCTGCACGCGGTCGCGGTCGTCCTGGCGGTTCTGCGCAAGCAGGATCAGCGGTGCGGCGTAGCTCGCCTGCAGCGACAGGATGAGCGTCAGCACTGTGAAGCCGAAGGCCTGCGAGTCGAAGCGCCATTCCTCGGGCGCGTAGCTGTTCCACATCAGCCAGGCGACGCAGAACACCGTGAGGCCGAGCAGGAACCACGGCGTGCCCATCGCCCGCGCCACCCACTCGGTGAATCGGCCGAAGCGATCGCGGTCGCCCGACAGGCGGAAGGGCGACGATCGCAGCATGCCCTTCGGGGTCTCGAATCGCCGGTCGTCGTCAGCGCGTGCCATCGCCTGCCCTCCTTCCGTGCGGGATGGGGATGCTCCCCGTGGTCAGCTGCGCACGGGCGGTCGCCCGGCGAGAGAGCTCGTCCTCTTCGGGATGACTTCGCCAGTCGTCCGGAAGCAGATAGTCGAGCACGTCATCGATGGTCACCACCCCGACGAGTCGGTGCTTCTCGTCGACGACCGGCACGGACACGAGGTCGTAGCTCGCGAGGATGCGGCTGACCTCCGCGGCTGAGGTGTCGGCGCGGACGGGTTCGAGGCCCTGGTCGATGAGCGAGCCGAGCCGCTCGTGCGGCGGGTAGCGAAGCATGCGCTGGAAGTGCACGATGCCGAGGAAGCGCCCCGTCGGCGCCTCGTACGGCGGCAGCGTGACGCAGACGGCGGCACCGAGCGCGGGCGGCAGGTCGTGCCGGCGGATGAGCGCGAGGCCCTCCGCGACGGTCGCGTCGGCCGAGACGATGATGGGCTCGGTGGTCATCAGACCGCCCGCGGTGTCGGGCCCGTAGGACAGCAGGAGGCGGACGTCCTCCGCCTCCTCCGGCTCCATGAGCTCGAGCAGGTGCTCGCCGCGCTCCTCGGGGAGCTGGGCGATGAGGTCTGCGGCATCGTCGGGCTGCATGCGGTCGAGCACGTCGGCGGCGCGGTCGTCGCCGAGGCCCGCGAGGATCGTGACCTGCTCGGATTCGGGCATCTCCTCGAGCACGTCGGCCAAGCGCTCGTCGGGCAGCTCCTCGGCCACCTCCTGGCGGCGCTGGGGCGGCAGGTCGAGCAGCGTGTTCGCGAGATCGGCGGGCTTCAGCTCGGAGTAGGTGGCGATGAGCTGCTCGGCGGACTGGGCCTCGCCGGGCGCGTTGGCCTCGCGTACCTCGCGCCACGTGACGTAGGCGGACTGCCCCTTCGCGAACGGCGAGGCGCTCGCCTTCGGCCGGCGAACGAAGAGCTGGTCGACCTCCCACTCGCCGGGCTCGCGCTCCTCGATCGCGACGTCCTCGATGGTGGCCTGCCCACTGCCGTCGTTGAAGGCGACCTTGCGGCCGAGCATCTCGGCGATGACGCGCACTTCGCCGCCCCGCTGCTCGAAGCGGCGGAGGTTGATGAGCCCGGTCGTGATGACCTGGCCGCCGCCGATGGAGGTGACGCGCCCGATCGAGAGGAAGACCCGGCGCTTGCCCGGCACCTCGACGATGAGCCCCACGACCCGCGGCGGGTCCGATTTGCGGTAGACGACGAGGACATCGCGCACGCGGCCGACCCGATCGCCGGCGGGGTCGAAGACGGCGCACCCGGCAAGTCGGGCGACGAAGACTCTCGTGGCGCTCACGGATACCAACCTAGTCCCCGCCCCTGGGTGGGGGCCTCGGTTCCCGCGGTTCCCCGAGCCCGTCGAGGGAACGGTGGTTCCCCGAGGCCGTCGTGGGGTCGGTGGTTCCCCGAGCTTGTCGAGGGGTGCGGTAGTTCCCCGAGCTTGTCGAGGGGCCGCTTCGACGGGCTCAGCGGACCAGTCGCTTCGACGAGCTCAGCGGACCACTCGCTTCGACGGGCTCAGCGGACCAGTCGCTTCGACGGGCTCAGCGAACCAGGGGCGTGTTCGCTCCTGGCGCGCGCGTTCCGGGCACGATTCTCCGGCTCAGCAGAGGTGCGCGTGGGACAATGACGCCATGAGCAGCTCTTCGCCGTTCGGCGGCCGTCTGGCCCAAGCGTTCCCGACCCTGCCCAAGGGGGAGACGGTCGCGAGCTACGAGACCTACGCCGAGGCGCAGGCCGCTGTCGACCGGCTCGCAAAGGCCGAGTTCCCGGTGAAGGAGCTCGCGATCGTCGGCACCGATCTCACGAGCGTCGAGCGCATCACCGGCAAGCTCACCTGGGGCCGGGTCGCGGGCGGCGGCGCGCTGTCCGGTGCCTGGTTCGGGCTCTTCCTCGGGCTGCTGTTCTTCATCTTCGCGCCGAGCGGGCCGACCCTCGGCATCCTGGGCGCCGCGGTGCTCATCGGCGCCGGCTTCGGCATGGTCTTCGGTCTCGTCTCCTACTCGATCAATCGTCGGCGCCGGGACTTCACCTCGGTGATGCAGGTGCTGGCCACGCGGTACGCGATCATCGCCGAGCCGCAGCACGTCGACCGCGCGCGAAACGTGCTCGGCGTCGATGCGCCGGCGGCGGCAGCGCAGGCGGGCGGCTGGTCGACCGGCTGGTCGTCGCGCGAGGACGCGGCCCGGTCCGGCAGCAGCGCCGCGCCGGTCGCGGATGCCTCGACAGCACCGGATGCCCCGGCGGCTCCGGCCGCCCCGGCCGACGGGTCCGGCGAGGAAGGCCGCCCGCTGACCTATGGCGAAGCGCTCGACGCCGAGCGGCGCGCGAAGGCCCGCGAAGCCGCGGCCCGGGCGGCGGAGCAGCGCGCGGCAGCCGAGCGGGCCGCGCGCGAGGCTGCGGCCGCCGAGGCATCCGCTCCCGCCGAAACCGCGGCGGAGCCGCCGAGCGGCGACGCCGAGCGCCCGCGCGACTGACCGCGAGCCCGAGCGACGGCGAGTCAGGCCCCCCGAGCGTCCCTGCGTCGCGTCATCTCTGGCGCGGAGGTCGCCTCACCAGGCGTTGATGCTCGTGGCCGACAACGTGAAACCGTGCCCCGACTCGCTGTTGCCGCATCGCACTCCAGCACCGTCGCGCTCGCAGGCGACTGAGTCGACGACGATCCGCTCAGTCGGGGCGAGCTCGACCTCCGGGTGGTACCCGCCGAAGTCCGCGTCCGTGTTCAGCCGCGGCTCGGGCGACGCCGTTCCGCGCACGACGAGCCCGTTCCGGCATCCGAACTCGGTTCGCGCGGCGCACTCGTCCGCGAACTCGGTGTCTTCCCACGCCCAGTGCTGGCCGGTGCCGATCGCGCAGCCGAACGACGGGTCGGTCCCGGAGCCGCCCGGCTGAATCTGGCAGTCGGCGTCGCCCGCGCTGAACACGTAGCCGGCGACCACCTCGCTCGTGAAATCCGTCGGATCCACATCGGTGGTGCTGACGATCGTCGGAGGTGCGGATTCCGCGGCCGGCGTCGGAGGCGCACCGCGGTCCGCCGCGTCGACCGTCGCACTCGGAGGAGCGGACGCTGCGCCGTGCGCTTCGGGCACGCACCCGCTGAGCACGAGCACGGCGAGGACGGCGGTCGCGAGCGTGGTGAGCGGCCGCACGGGCGAAGGTGTCATGGCCGGAATCTAGCAGTGGACCGCGTGATCGGACCTCGGTGTCCGCCCCGAGTCGCGCGAGCGCTCGGGCGGCGCAGAGGCCGGGACATTCGCCGTCCCGGCCTCACGGCCTCAGCCGCGCGCGCCCTGGACCCAGGCCTCGACCTCGGCGACCGTGCGGGGGATGGCGGCCGAGAGGTTCACGGCACCGTCGGCGGTGACGACGATGTCGTCCTCGATGCGCACGCCGATGCCGCGGAACTCCTCGGGCACCGTCAGGTCGTCGGGCTGGAAGTACAGGCCGGGCTCGATGGTGAACACCATGCCCTCCCGCAGCTCGCCGTCGAGGTAGAGCTCGCGCCGCGCCTGCGCGCAGTCGTGCACGTCGAGGCCGAGGTGGTGGCTCGTGCCGTGCACCATGTAGCGGCGGTGGAACTGGTTCTCGGGCTGCAGCGACTCCTCGGCCGAGACGGGCAGGAAGCCCCACTCGGCCGTCTTGCGGGCGATGACGGCCATCGCGGCGGCGTGCACCTCGCGGAAGACGATCCCGGGCCGGACGATCGCGAAGGCGGCGTCGGCGGCCTCGAGCACCGCCTCGTAGACCTGGCGCTGCACGTCGCTGAACTGCCCGTTCACCGGGAAGGTACGGGTGATGTCGGCCGTGTAGTAGCTGTCCATCTCGACGCCGGCGTCGAGGAGCACGAGGTCGCCCGGGACGACCGGGCCGTCGTTGCGGGTCCAGTGCAGGATCGTCGCGTGCGGACCGGCCGCCGCGATCGACCCGTAGCCGACGTCGTTGCCCTCGAGGCGGGCGCGGGTGGCGAACACGCCTTCGATGACCCGCTCGCCGCGCACCTCGCTCGTGATGCGGGGGAGCTCCTGCAGCACCTCGGTGAAGCCGCGCTGGGTGGCGTCGACGGCCGCGCGGAGCTCGGCGAGCTCGTACTCGTCCTTCGTGAGTCGCAGCTCGCTCAGGGCGCGCGCGAAGTCGGCGTCGGGCTCGTGCTCGCCGCCGACCTCGAGGGAGAAGGGGGCGTCCTGCGCATTCTCGCTGAGCGCGCGCTCGGCGGCGAAGCGGATGCGGGCGTGGTCGATGCGCTCGGTGACCGCCGGATCGGCCTCGCGGACGACGAGGGTGGCCGTGTCGGTCGCGTCGACGACGGCGTCGAAGCCCGCCAGGTCGGCGGCCTCGATCGCGAGCTCGGCGGCGACGTGCGCGACTGAGGGGCGGGCGCCGATCCAGAACTCGCCGATCGCCGGGTTGGCGTAGAACTCCTCGGAGTCGCGCCCGGCGCGCTCGCGGAAATAGACGGTGGCGTCGTGCCCGCCTGCGGCGTTCGGCTCGAGCACGAGCACGGCACCGGGCTCGCTGTCGGAGCCCCAGCCGGTGAGGTGCGCGAACGCCGAGTGGGCGCGGAACGGGTAGTCGGTGTCGTTCGCGCGCTGCTTCATGTCGCCCGCGGGCACCACCAGACGCTGGCCCGGGAACTGCGCGGAGATGGCGGCGCGACGCTCGGCCGCGTACGGCGCCTGGCGGCGTGCAGCGGGGAGCGCCTCGTCGCGCTCGGCCCAGCCGCTGCCGATGAAGTTCTTGAAGCCCTCGGAACCGGGGGTCGTCGAGCGGTTCGCGTTGCGTCCGCTCTGCTCGTCGCTGTGCTCGCTCGCGCCCTCGGGCGCGGTCGTCGTCGAAGTATCGCTCGTGGCCATGCCCCCATTCTCGCACCCGGAACGTGGACGGCGGCCGGGAGCGGCCCGTGCGTCAGGAGGACGGTTCCGCGAGCGGGCGGGCTCAGCCGCCGGTGCGGACGAGGGAGGCCACGACGGGCCGGTGGTCGCTGCCGGAGGCGTCGAGCGAGTCGACGACGCGGAACGACTCGACCGTCCAGTCCGGCGTCGCCAAGACGTGGTCGATGGGGCTGCCGAGCAGCGCGGGCACGTCGGTGGGCCAGGTGCCGACGCCGGCGGCCCCCGCGGCGTTCGCGGCGTCGGAGCAGCGGCCGAGGTCGCCGCCCTCGCTGCCGAGACCCGCGAAGTGATCGAGCGTGGCGTTGAAGTCGCCCGCCATGATCACGTTGTCGCCGGCGCACTGCTCGGCGATCCAGCCGAGGTCGCTGCGCCAGTTGCGCAGCTCCCAGCGGATCGGCGCGACCGCGTGCACGGCCACGATCCGCGGGCCGTCGCCGTCAACCGGCTCCGCGACGAGCGAGGGCACCGTGTTGGTGTTGTCAGGTGGACCGGGCCAGTCGGGGCTGACGACCGTGTACTCGCCGAGCGCGCTCGACACGAGGAGCGTCGTGGAGCGCGCCTTGGCGATGTCGTCGAACGCCTGCCAGTGCACCCACATCGGGCTGCCGCCGTCGCGCATCGCGAGCGCGACCTCTTCGCCGAACGGCTCGGTGGTCTCGGGCAGCACGACGATGTCGGCGCCGCGCTCGAGCGCGAGCTCGGCGACGACCGCGGCGTCTGGCTCTTCGCCGAGCGTGTTCCACGCCAGCACTGTGACCGCGTCGGTCGACGAGGCATCCGAGCCGCCGATGCCGCGGACCGCGAGCACCGCCGCGTTGCCGCCGGCGAACAACAGGCTCACCGTGAGCATCGCGACGGCGAAGCGGCGCAGGCGGCGGCCGAGGGCGACGAGCACGAACACGACGGCCGCGACGACGCCCACGAGCACGCCCGCGCCGCGGAGGGCGACCACGTGCGCGGCGATCCACTGATCCTGCAGACCCAGGCCCTGGGGCCAGACGAGCACGGCGCCGATGACGGCGGAGGCGAGCACGACGAGCCAGCCGAGCAGACGGAGCAGCATCCCTCCAACCTAGGCCGCCGCCCACGGCGACGCCGGGGCATCCGCCGTGCGATCACTGGGAGTCGGCTGAGGCGAGCCTGTGGAGGAGGAGGGATGCCTCGCCGGAGCGCCGGGCGGGCGGCCGCAGCTCCCCGCGGGCATAGCATGGAGGGATGGCCGAAGCCCCCGCCGTCGCCCTCGAGGCCGATCTGCACGTGCACTCGACGGTGTCGGACGGCACCGGCGCGCCCGCGCAGCTGCTCGTCGAGGCGGCCGCCGCCGGTCTCCAGGCCATCGCGCTGACCGACCACGACTCGACCGCGGGCTGGGCCGAGGCCGCGGCCGCGGTGCCCGCGAGCGGCGTGGCGCTCATCCCCGGCATGGAGCTCTCTACGCGCGAGGGCTACCACAGCGTGCACATGCTCGGCTATCTCATCGACCCCGAGGACCCGGCGCTCGTGGCGGAGACCCGCCGCATCCGCGAGTCGCGACTGAGCCGCGCCGAGCAGATCGTGCGCCGCATCTCCCGCGACTACCCGCTCACCTGGGACGACGTGCTCGCGCACTCCGCGGAGGGCGCCACCATCGGCCGGCCGCACATCGCCGACGCCCTCGTCGCCCGAGGGCACGCGCCGGACCGCTCGGCGGCGTTCGCCGGCATCCTGCACCCCCGCTCCGGCTACGCCGAGCCGCACTACGCGCCCGACCCGATCAGCGGCATCCGCCTCATCCGCGAGGCCGGGGGAGTCCCGGTGCTCGCACACCCCGGCACGCGCGGCTCGGACGCGGTGATCGCGCCCGGGCGGCTCGCCCAGCTCGTCGAGGCCGGTCTCTTCGGCCTCGAGGTCGACCACCCCGAGAACGAGCCGTCCGCACTGCCGCGGCTGCGCGAGCTCGCGGCGCGCTTCGATCTCGCCATCACCGGTTCGAGCGACTACCACGGCGACGGCAAGCCGAACCGCCTCGGTGAGCAGCGCACCGCGCCGGAGGTCGTCGCCCGGCTGGTCGCGGAGGGCCGGGGCAGCAACCCGGTCCTGCCCTAGGCCGTCCGCCCGGCTCGGCCGACCCGCCCCGGAACCGCGGAACGCCGGCCGCCCGAGGGCGACCGGCGTTCCGGATGCAGGGGGGCGTCAGGCCTGCGGAGCCGCCTGGCTCGCGCCGGCCGAGCCGCCGCTCGAGCTGCCGCCGCGGCGGCGGCGACGGCGACGCGGGGCGGCGTTGCCGTCGTGGTGCTCCTTGCCCTTGCCGTCGTGCGTGCCGGCGCCGACCTCGCGCTCGGCGCCATCTCCGGCCGGTGCCTCGGTCGACTCGGCGCTCGCCGTCCCGCCGGCGACCGGCGCGCCGCCGCGGGTGCGACGGCGGTTGCGGCTGCGGGGCGCGCGCTCGGCGTCGCCCTCCGAGCGGCCGGCGGTCGCCGAACGGTTCGCCGGCGCCGCGGGGGCGGCGGGCTTCAGCCGGCCCTTCGTGCCGGCGGGGATGTCGAGGTCGGTGTAGAGGTGCGGGCTCGACGAGTAGGTCTCGGTCGGCTCCGGCTGCCCGAACTCGAGCGCCCGGTTGATGAGCGCCCACTTGTGCAGGTCGTCCCAGTCGACGAAGGTGACCGCGATGCCGGTCTTGCCGGCACGGCCGGTGCGGCCGGCGCGGTGCAGGTAGGTCTTGTCGTCGTCGGGGATGGTGTGGTTGATGACGTGCGTCACGTCGTCGACGTCGATGCCGCGGGCGGCGACGTCGGTCGCGATCAGCACGTCCTTCTTGCCGGCCTTGAACGCGGCCATCGCGCGCTCGCGCTGGTCCTGGTTCAGGTCGCCGTGCACAGCCGCGGCGTTGAAGCCGCGGTCGTTCAGCTCCTCGACGAGCTTGGCCGCCGCGCGCTTGGTGCGCGTGAAGATCACGGTCTTGCCGCGGCCCTCGGCCTGCAGGATGCGCGAGATCACCTCGTCCTTGTCGAGCGAGTGCGCCCGGTAGACGAGGTGCTTGATGTTGGCCTGGGTGAGGCCCTCGTCGGGATCGTTCGCGCGGATGTGGATCGGCTTCGACATGAAGCGGCGCGCGAGGGCGACGATCGGGCCGGGCATCGTCGCGGAGAACAGCATGGTGTGCCGCACCGCCGGGACCTTCGAGAAGATCTTCTCGATGTCGGCCAGGAAGCCGAGGTCGAGCATCTTGTCGGCCTCGTCGAGGACGATCTCCTGCACCTCGCTCAGGTTCAGGAGGCGCTGGCTCGCGAGGTCGAGGAGGCGGCCGGGTGTGCCGACGACGATCTGCGCGCCCGCCTTGATCTGCTCGATCTGCCCCTCGTAGGCCTTGCCGCCGTAGATCGAGACGATCTTCGTCGGGCGCTTGGAGGTGGCGAGCTCGAGGTCTTCCGTGACCTGCACCGCGAGCTCGCGCGTCGGCACGACGACGAGCGCCTTGACGCCGGGCTCGGGGTCGTCGCCGAGGCGCTGGATGAGCGGGAGGCCGAAGCCGAAGGTCTTGCCGGTGCCGGTCTTCGCCTGACCGATGATGTCCTGGCCCGAGAGAGCGAGGGGGATGGTCTGCTCCTGGATGGGGAAGGCATCGACGATGCCCTTCCCGGCGAGGGCGTCGACGATGTCCGACGCGATGCCGAGCTCGGTGAAAGTAGTCAAGAGGTTCTGCCTTGTCGTGTGCGTTCGCGGTGCGAATGATGGGGTGCGCCCTGCATTCGTCCACAGGCGCACGGCCGCGGGTCCGATGCCCGCGAGCCCATTAAGACTAACGGAGGCTCGCTGAAAGGCCGCGCACGCTGCAGATAAGCTGTCGCACGTGGTCTTCTGGTTGAAGCGGCGCAGGCCGCGCGCTGAGGCGCCCCGACTGCGTCCGCGGGTCGCCGCGACCGAGTTCGCCCGGGTCGACTTCACGGAGTTGGTGCCCGATCCGCTGCCGTACCTCGGCCAGGCGGCGTCGCTGCAGCTCGCCTTCTTCGAGTCGCTCGCCAAGGCGGTCGCGACCTCGCCCGACCTCGTGGCGAAGGAGGGGCTGTCGGTGGCCTCCGGCGAAGCGCTCGCGAAGCACCACGCGCTCGTCGAGGAGCTGCGCCGCGCCGACGCCGAACCCGCCGAGTACCTCGCGATGTTCCAGACGGCGACCGATCACTTCCGGCAGCTCACGAGCGGGGCGGACTGGCACGAGCTGCTGCTCGGCATCCACCTCACCTCGGGCATGCTCGACGACTTCTTCCTGCGCCTGTCCGACGGGCTCCCGGCGGAGCTCGGCCGTCGAGTCCGCGGCATCCTCGCCGAGCGCCAGGGCGCCGCGGTGCTCGAGCGCCTGCTCACGCAGGCGATCGCCGACGAACCGGGCCTCGCCGACCGTCTCGCGCTCTGGGGGCGCAGCCTCGTCGGCGATACGCTCCTCGTCGCCAGGAAGGCGCTCGAGGCGGCGGAGCCGGAGGCGCGCCACGGCGAGGACGTCGAGCCGGTCTTCACCGAGCTCATCGCCGAGCACACCCGTCGCATGGACGCGCTCGGCCTGACCGCCTGACGGCCGTTCCGTCCGAGCGGCCGCGCGAGGCGCAGCGGGCGGATGCCTCGGTGTCAGGCCTTGGCGCCGGCGCCCGGGCGGGCCAGCCGCTCGAACAGCTCGGCGTCGTGACGCTCGCGGCTCGGCCCGATCAGGAGGGCGGTGAGCGCCGAGACCGCGCCGGCCCCGGCGAGCGAGACCACCCAGATCCAGCCGCCGTCCCACGGCCAGCCGAGCCAGGTGAGGCCGACCCACACGACGGCCGCGACGGCGGTGCCGATCGCGGGGATCAGCGCGACACCGTGCGTCGCCCGCCCGGGCAGCGAATACCGGGCCGCGAGGCCGAGGATCGCGCCGCCCAGGGCGACGAACAGGAGCTCCATGTCAGGCGACGAAGCCGACGCGACGCGACTCCTCGGAGCCGATCTCGACGTAGGCCAGCGCAGCGGCCGGGATCACGTAGACCGTGCCCTTCTCGTCGCTGAGGCGCAGCGAAGGCGACTGCCCGGAGAGGGCCGCGGTGACGGCCTGCTCGACCTCTGCCGCGGTCTGCGCGGCCTCGAAACCGAGTTCACGGGGGGAGTTCTGGATGCCGATGCGAACGTCCACTGTGCGCCTTTCTCGTCGTGCTCTCACCCTATGTCACCCGGCCTCGGCGGTGCTTCGCGTTCACTGTCGGCGGAACGGGTTAGCGTGGCCGCATGCCCCGCCCCGAAGCCCTCGTCGAGCAGCCAGCGCTCTTCACCGACGACACTTTCGCGGGGCTCGAGCTCGAGCACCTCGGCACCGATCGGTCGGCCGCGGTGTTCGGCGCCCCCGGCTCGGGAAAGACGAGCCTCGCGATCGAGCTCGTGGCCCGCCGGATCGAGGGCGGGTACGGGGCCGACGAGGTGCTCGCGCTCGCCGCGACGCGCACCACGGCGAGCCGCATGCGCGACCGCATCGCGGTCCGGCTCGGTGCGACCACCCGGGGCCCGCTGGCGCGCACCGCGAACTCTCTCGCGTTCCAGCTCGTGCGCGCCTACACCGGCGAGCCGGTGACGCTGCTCACCGGCGCCGAGCAGGACCAGATCATCGCCGAACTGCTCGAAGCCGCCGAGGCCGACGGCGGCGGCCCGGAGTGGCCGTTCGAGACGCGGGTGCGCGCGCTCCGCGGCTTCCGCACCGAGCTGCGCGACCTCCTGATGCGTGCGGTCGAGGAGCACGTCGACGGCGCCGCGCTCACTCGTCTGGGGCATGCGAGCGGCCGGCCCGAGTGGGTCGCCGCCGGCCAATTCCTCGACGAGTACACCGAGGTGAAGGAGCAGTTGCGCGGCGGCCAGTTCGACTCCGCGGAGCTCGCGGCCTTCGCCGCCGCGATCGTGCAGCGCAGCATCCATGACGAGCGGGCGGCCGCGGCGCTCGGCACGCTGGCGCGGCTGCGGCTCATCGTGGTCGACGACGCACAAGAGGCCACGGCGGCCACGGCCGAACTGCTCGCCGCCTTCGCGGCGCGCGGCACGCACGTCGTCGCCCTCGGCGACCCCGATGTGGCGAGCAACGGATTCCGCGGTGGCCGGCCCGAGCTGCTCGGCACGCTCTCCACGCTGCTCGGCGCCCCCGCCGACCGCATCGAGCTGCCGACGGTGCACCGGGGCCGTCCCGAGCTGCGTCGGCTCGTCGCCTCGGTCACCGGCCACATCGGCGCGGCGCTCGGCGGGGGGCACCGGGCCGCGAGCGTCCCGGCCGACGCGGCGCCCGCGCACGAGCCGCTCGCGCCGGTGCTCGGCATCGAGGCGGCGTCGCACGCGGGGGAGTGCCAGCAGATCGCGGCTCTGCTGCGCGAACGCCACCTGCTCGACGGGGTGCCGTGGTCGCAGATGGCGGTGGTGCTGCGCTCCGGCGCCGACGCGCCGTCGTTCGAACGCGGGCTCGCCCTGGCCGACGTGCCGACCGCCGGAGCGCTCGTGCGCACCGCCCTGCGCGACGCGCCCGCGGCCGCCGCCCTGCTGCGCGCCGCCTCGCTCGTGCTCGAGCGCGAGCCGTTGACGCCCGAGCTCGCCGTCGAGCTGCTCACTGGCCCGCTCGGCCGGCTCGACCCGGTCGGGCTCCGTCGGCTGCGCCTCGCGCTCCGGCACGAGGAACTGGCCGCAGGGGGCGACCGCACGGGCGACGAGCTGCTCGTCGACGCGCTCTCCGCGCCCGGCGGCTTCGAGACGGTCGACGCCGCGGCGGGCCGTCGTGCCGCCCGACTAGCGCGTCTGCTCGCGGCGGCGCGCACCCGGGTCGGCACCGGATCGACGATCGAGGAGATCCTCTGGTCGCTCTGGGACCGCAGCGGCCTGGCCGAGGAATGGGGGGCGCAGGCCGCCGGCACCGGGGTGCTGGCCGAAGAGGCGAACCGCGCGCTCGACGCCGTCGTCGCACTCTTCTCCGCCGCGCAGCGTTTCGTCGAACGCACGCCGGGCGCCCCTGCGGTGCGCTTCGTCGACGAGCAGTTCTCGAGCGAGCTGCCCGAGGACTCGCTCGCCCCGCAGCGCGCCGCCGAGTCGGTGTTCGTCGGCACCGCGCCGGCGCTCATCGGCCGTGACTTCGAGGTCGTCGTGATCGCCGGGCTCCAGGAGGGCGTGTGGCCGAACCTCCGACCGCGCGGCACGCTGCTGCACGCGGCGCTGCTGCCCGCCGTCGCGGCGGCGGCCCGCGCGGGGGCGCCGCTGCCCGCCCCGGATTCGACGGCCGATGCCCGGGCGGCGGTGCGCAGCGACGAGCTGCGCCTGTTCGCCCTCGCCGCGAGCCGGGCGACGCGGCAGCTCGTGCTGAGCTGCACGGCCAACGACGACGAGCAGCCCTCGATGCTCCTCGGCTACGCGGAGGAGCGGCTGTCGCCGCGACGACGGCCGTTGCACCTCCGCGGACTCGTCGGCGCGCTCCGCCGCGAAGCGGTCGCCGACCCGGGCGGTGAGGCCCCTGCGGCGCTCGCGCTGCTTGCCGAGGCCGGTGTGCCCGGGGCACATCCAGAAGAGTGGTACGGGCTGCGCGCGCCGTCCAGCACGGCCCCGATCGTCGACCTCGACGCCGATCCCGAGGCTCGGGTACCGGTCTCGCCGTCGCAGATCGATCGTGCGGAGGAGTCCCCGCTCGGCTGGTTCATCGACCGGGTCGCCTCGCCGCCCTCGGGGCTTGCGGCCTCGATCGGCACGATCGTGCACGCCGTCGTCGAGGAGGCGGGGGCGAGCGGCGAGACCGAGCTGGAGACGCTCTGGTCCGGGGTCGAGGCACGGCTCGAGGCGCTGCGCTTCGAGGCCGGCTGGGTGGCCGAACGCGAACGGCGCGGCGCGAGGCGCATGGTCGAGGGCGCCGCCGACTACCTCGGTCAGTTCGCCGACGACGCGAAGGTGCTGCTCGGCGCCGAGGGCCGCTTCACGCTCGAGCTCGGCCGCGTGCGCCTCAGCGGCACGATCGACCGCGTCGAGGCCTCGCCCGACGGCACGACCGTGATCGTCGACCTGAAGACGGGGCGCACGCCGCCGACCGCCGCCGAGACTGCGGCTCACCCGCAGCTCGCCGCCTACCAGCTCGCGGCCCGGCACGGGCAGGTGCCGAACCTCGGCAGGCTGGGCGGAGCGAAGCTCGTCTACCTCGCCCGCCCGCTGCGCGGCGCCGCCTACACCGAGCGGGCGCAGCAGCCCTTCGACGACGCCGACGAGCAGGCGTTCCGCGAGCGCCTCGACGCGGTCGCCGCGATCATGAGCGGTGCGAGTTTCGAGTCGCCCGTCGAGATCGGGCCCCGGTCGCGCTTCGGCGCCTGGCACTACCGGGTGCACCTCGTCCCGGCGGTGTCCGCATGATCGGCGCCGCAGAGATCGCGACCCGGCTCGGTCTGCACCCGCCGACCGAGGAGCAGCGGGCGGTCATCGAGGCCGATCCGCGGGGCCGCTCGCTCGTCGTCGCGGGCGCGGGCAGCGGCAAGACCGAGACCATGGCGAACCGGGTCGTGTGGCTCCTCGCGAACGGCCACGTGCAGGTGCCGGAGGTCCTCGGGCTCACCTTCACCCGCAAGGCTGCGGGCGAGCTCGCCGAGCGCATCCGCGCCCGCATCGGACAGCTCGTGGCCGAGGGCATCGCCGAGCTCGAGCTCGACCCGCTCGAGGCGGCGACGGTGTCGACGTACAACGCCTTCGCGAGCGCCATCTACCGCGAGCACGCGCTGCTGATCGGTCGTGAGCCCGACGCCGCGGTACTGGGCGAGGCATCCGCCTGGCAGCTGGCCCGCTCGATCGTCGCGGCCGCCGCCGACCCTCGGCTCGTCGAGCTCGACGCCTCCCTCGACAAGGTGACCGGCGCCGTGCTCGGGCTGAGCCGGGCCCTCGGCGAGAACGTCGCCGACGCCCGCGACGTGCGGGCGATGGCGCGCGAGTTCCTCGGCATGGCCGACCTGCCGATCGGGGCGCCGCGCAAGCGCACCCCGTACGACTCGTTCGTGGCCGCGCTCGGAGCGGTGGACGCGCTGCCGCCGCTGCTCGAGCTCGCCGAAGCGTACGCCGAGGCGAAGCGGGCCCGCGGCTACGTCGAGTTCTCCGACCAGGTCTCGCTCGCCCTCGAGATCTGCACGGCGCACCCCGAGGTGGCGGTCGCCCACCGCGAACGGTTCCGCACCGTGCTGCTCGACGAATATCAGGACACGAGCGTCGTGCAGACCCGGCTGCTCGCCGCGCTGTTCCGCGGGCACTCGGTGATGGCGGTCGGCGACCCGGACCAGTCGATCTACGGCTGGCGCGGTGCGAGCGCCGCCAACCTCGCCCGCTTCGGCGGCGACTTCGCGGCCGAACGAACCGAGCCGCCGGCCGACGACCGCGGCGAGTCACGGCACGACGCGAGCGTCGAGCCCGGGCGCCCGGGCGCGAGCGACGCCGTCGTCTACGACCTCTCGACGAGCTGGCGCAATCCGCGCATCGTGCTCGACGCCGCGAACGCGATCATCGAGCCGCTCGACGGCGGCATCGACAAGGCCCCGCTCGCGGCCTCGCCGTTCGCCGGCGACGGAGTGCTCGACTGCGCCTGGGCCGAGACCATCGACGAGGAGGCCGAGCACATCGCCCGGTGGTTCGCCGAGCGCCTCGGGCACGCCGAGCCCGGCTCGTCTTCGCAGTCCGGTGCGACGCCGGAGCGCCGCAGCGCACCGGCGGCCACGCGCACGGGGGCCCTGCTCTGCCGCACCTTCGCGAACGTCGACGTGTTCACCGCCGCGCTGCGACGGCACGGCGTTCCCGTCCACGTCCTCGGCGTGGCCGGGCTCCTCGACCAGCCCGTCATCGCCGATCTCGTGAGCACCCTGCGCGTGCTGCACGACCCGACCGCCGGGGCGGAACTCGTGCGCGTGCTCGGCGGCGCCCGCTGGGCGATCGGCCCCGCCGACCTCTCCGCCCTCGCGGGTCTCGCGCGCTGGCTCGTCGACCGCGACCAGGCGATGCGGCGGCTCGACGACGGCGTGCGCGCGGGTCTGCGGGCCTCGATCGCGGCCGAGGAGTCCCCGTCGATCGTCGACGCGCTCGACTTCCTGCTCTCCGCGCCCGACGACCACCGTGCGCTCGTCGCGTTCACGGCCGAGGGGCTCGCCCGCATGCGTCGCGCCGGCGCGCAGCTCCAGTCCCTGCGCCGGCGCGCGGGGCTCGGCCTCGTCGACTTCGTCAGCCTCGTGCAGCACGAGCTGCTCCTCGATATCGAAGTGGCCGCGAACGCCGAGCAGCCGCTCGGTGCGCCGAGCCTCGAAGCCTTCGACGAACTGCTCGCCGGCTTCGTCGACGTCGCGGAGCACCCGAATCTCGGGGCCTTCCTCGGCTGGCTCACCGAGGCCGAGCAGCGCGACCGGCTCGCCCCGCGCCAGGACGAGCCGGAGCCGGGCGCCGTGCAGGTGCTCTCCATCCACGGCTCGAAGGGGCTCGAGTGGGACGTCGTCGCGATCCCGCGGCTCGTGACCGACGAACTGCCGGGCAAGCCGCGCTCGGCGAAGGGCTGGCTCGCGTTCGGGGAGCTGCCGAACGAGTTCCGCGGCGACCGCGACGAGCTGCCCGAACTGATGTGGCGGGGCGTGCAGAGCCAGCTCGAGTTCGACGAGGCCGTCGCCGGCTTCGCCGAGGAGAACCGGCAACGCCATGCCGAGGAGGAGCGCCGGCTCGCGTACGTCGGTCTCACCCGCACGCGCGACGAGTTGCTGCTCACCGGCTCGTGGTGGGCCTCGCAGAAGCAGCCCCGGCAGCCGAGCGTGTTCCTCCGCGAGCTCGTCGCGCACGGGCTCCTGCCCGCGTCCGCGCTGCCCGACCGCCCGGAGTCCGACGAGAACCCCCGCGCCGTCGGCGAGGAGCGGGTGAGTTGGCCCCTCGACCCGCTCGGCCGCCGCCGGCTCGGCGTCGTGCGTGCCGCCGACGCCGTGCGGGCCGCGGCCGAAGGGCCGAGCGGGGCGGGCATCGGTCAGCGCCTCGGCGAGCAGCTCCGGCTCCTGCTCGAGGAGCGGCGGCGGCGGATGGCCGGGCACGCGCCCCCCGAGATCCCGGCCCGCGTGCCGGCGTCGCGCTTCAAGGACTACGTCGACGACGCGGCCGCCGTCGCCGAGCAGCTGCGCCGGCCGATGCCGCAGCGGCCGTACCGCGCCACCCGGCTCGGTACCCTCTTCCACCGCTGGGTCGAGCATCGTTCGACCGGTGAGCTCGAGGCGAACGCCCTCGACTGGACCGAGGGCGCCGCCGGCGACGAGCTCTTCGCCTGGTCGGAGTCCGGGCCCGAGACGGCGTCCAGCGGCGACTCGGCGCCCGCATCCCCGGGTGCCGCGCTCATCGATGGCTCGGCCGCGCGGTTCGCCGCACTGCAGGCCACGTTCGAGGCCTCCGAGTGGGGCCAGCGGCGGCCGAGCGCGGTCGAGCTCGAGCTGCACCTGCCGCTCGACGAGCACGTGTTCGTCTGCAAGCTCGACGCGGTCTACGAGATCGATCCCGAGAGCGAGCTCGGCCGCCAGGGGCTCCGTCATCAGGTCGTCGACTGGAAGACGGGTCGTGCTCCTCAGGGGGACCGCGAGCTCGAACTCCGGCAGACGCAGCTCGCGCTCTACCGACTCGCGTACGCGAAGTGGGCCGGGGTACCGCCCGAGCAGATCGACGCCGTCTTCTACTACGTCGAGGACGACCGCCAGATCCGGCCCGAACGGCTCTACGACGAAGCGGAGTTGCGGCGCGCCTGGTCGTCGGCGCTGCGCTCGGCGGAGTCGGTGAACGACGAGGCCTCGCCGTCCGCGGCGTCGGCGGCCGTGCTGCCCCGCTGAGCCGGCTCGATTCCAGCCCGAGCATCAGGGTCCGGGTCCGCGTCCGCATCCGGGTCCGCGTCCGCCGCATCCGGCTCCGAGGCCGGCGCCGCGTCGCCCCAGTCGCTGAGGTCGAGCGGGATGGGCGCCGTCATCGAGGCATCCGTCTCCGCATCCGCCGCAGGACGGCGGAGCGCCGAGAAGTCGTAGCTGTCCGTCAGCATGGCGCCCGCGGGCTCGCGCTGCGCGTCGAGCTGCGGGGTGCGGTCGAGCATGCGCTCGACGTCGCCGACGGTCAGGATCGGACCCGTCTCCGGGGAGAGCGGCTCGCTCGAGCGGTCGTGCACGCTCTCGACGAGCGCGTCGAGCATGCCGACGGCATCGGCGATGGTCGCCTCGTCGCGCTGCTCGACGCCGTGCAGGAGCCAGCGGGCGAGCTCCAGCTCGCCGTACAGCAGGGCGCGCTGCGGGATGTGCGGGTCCGCACCGCCCTCCCGGGCGAGCAGGTACGTCTCGAGCGCCCGCTCGGCGGAGCCGCCGCGAGCCGTGAGCAGCCAGTGCAGGTCGACGGCCGGGTCGCCCTGGCCGAGCTCCGACCAGCCGACGATGCCGGTCACGGTGTCCTCGAGCGAGAGGAAGGAGTCCGCGCTGAGCTGCCCGTTCACGACCGTGGGCTGGAAGCGCCAGAGCGACTCGTCGTCGGTCGCCTCCTCCCAGCGGCGGAGCAGCGCCGCCGGCAGGTGGCCGGTGTCGGTCGCGCGCCCGACGAGCGAGACCACCTCGTCGCGCACCTCGGCGGGGGTGCGGCGGGGCAGGCCGGCCTCACCGACGAAGCCGGTCGGCAGGTTGTGCACGGCCGCGATGGCGAGGCCCACGGACTCGGCGATCGCGTCGGAGCCGGTGAGCTCGTCGGCCGAGCGGCCGAGCCCGGGCACGAAGGTGGTCACGACCCCGCGGGTGCCGTCGATGGGGGCCTGGCCGACGTACTCGGCGAGCTCGAACGGCAGCATCGCACGCACCCCCTCGGTGAGCGCGTGCAGGGCGAGGAGGTCGGCGGACTGCTCGGTCTCGGCGCTCTGGTCGCGCGGCACGCGGATGAGCAGCTCGCGGTCGTCGCTCGTGCGGAGCCGGACGGCATCGTACGAACCGCCGGAGTTGCGGGTGTGCACTCGGACCGCGCGGACCTCGAGGCCGGGGACCGCCGCCGTCGCCAACGCGGCTAGAGTGAGTGGGGGTCTGGCCATGGCACACAGCTTAAGCAGCCGACGCCTGTGACCGGGCGACCGCCACACCTTGCCGACGAGTCCGCGAGCGCCATGCGAAAGGTGGTCATGCCCCAACCGAGCCTCCCGCCCCTGGCCCGCGCGGCGATCGATCGCGACGCCGCGGCGAGAGCCGATCCGCAGCGCGAGGCGCGGTTCGACGCGGATGCCTCGGCGCTCGTGCTGCCCGTCCACGACCGGCGCCTGCTGCTCGCGGAGCAGCGCGACGGCTCGGCTCCGGAGCTCGGTCTCGTCGCTCCGGTTGGCCTGCCCGCAGAGACGCTCCGCTGCTTCCTCGGCCGCGTCGAGCTCGGCGGCCGCACGGCGCCCGTCGAACTCCGGGTCTACGACGAGGCGGCGGCCGCCGCGATCGAGGCCGAGGAGGCTCGATGGGCGCAACTGCGCCGTGCCGCCGGCCTCCTCGACGATCGAGGGCAGGCGCTCGCGGTCGAGGCGATCGCGCTCGCGTCCTGGCACGAGGCGCACCCCTTCTGCCCGCGCTGCGGCAGCCCCACCGAGGTGACCGACTCCGGCTGGGTGCGCCGCTGCGTCGCCGAGGAGCGGCAGCTCTTCCCGCGCACCGACCCCGCCGTGATCGTGCTCGTCACCGACGACGACGACCGCGTGTTGCTCGGCTCCAACGCGCTGTGGGAGCAGCGCCGGTTCTCGCTGCTCGCCGGCTTCGTCGAGCCGGGCGAGCCGCTCGAGCACGCGGTCGTCCGCGAGATCGCCGAGGAGGCCGGCATCCCGGTCGATCGCGTCGAGTACGTCGCGTCCCAGCCGTGGCCGTTGCCCGCGAGCCTCATGCTCGGCTTCCGGGCCAGGCTCGCCGTCGATGCCGACCCGGCCATCGCGCGGCCGGACGGCGAGGAGATCCTCGAGCTCCGCTGGTTCTCCCGCGAGGACATCGCCTCGGCGGGCGAGGAGCTCTACCTGCCGACCGGCACCTCCATCGCCGGGTGGCTGCTGCAGGACTGGTACGGCGGGCCGCTGCCCACGGATGTGCCGTGGCCGAGCTCGTGAGCGCCGAGGACGAGCTGCTCGATGCGCTCGACGAGGAGCAGCGGGTCGTCGCTGAAGCGCTCATCGGGCCGGTCTGCGTGCTCGCCGGGGCGGGCACCGGCAAGACCAGGGCGATCACGCACCGCATCGCCTACGGCGTGGCCTCGGGGGCGTACGACCCGGCCCGCGTGATGGCGCTGACCTTCACCGCGCGCGCGGCCGCCGAGATCCGCGGCCGCTTGCACGCGCTCGGCGCCGGGCGAGTGCAGGTGCGCACGTTCCACGCCGCGGCGCTCGCGCAGCTGAACCACTTCTGGCCGCTCGTCACGGGCGGCGGCCCGGCGCCCCGGGTGCTCGAGTACAAGGGCCGGCTGCTCGGGCACGCCGCCGAACGGCTGAAGGTCCGGGTCGACACCGCGACCCTCCGCGACGTCGCGGCCGAGATCGAGTGGCGCAAGGTCTCCGGCCTCGGCATGGCCGCCTATGAGACCCGCCTCGCGAGCCGGGGCCCGGCCGGGGCGCTGAGCGCCGAGCAGCAGCTCGCGCTCATGCTGGAGTACGAGCGGGTGAAGGACGAGCGTCGCTCGATGGACTTCGAGGACGTGCTGCTCGCCACCGCCGGCATGATCGAGTCGGAGCCCTCCGTCGCGATGCACGTGCGCGAGAGTTACCGGCACTTCGTGGTCGACGAGTACCAGGACGTGTCGCCGGCCCAGCAGCGGCTGCTCGAGCTCTGGCTCGGCGACCGCAAGGAGCTCTGCGTCGTCGGCGACGCGAGCCAGACCATCTACTCCTTCGCCGGCGCGAGCTCGGAGTTCCTGCTGGGCTTCGAGCGGCGCTACGACGACGCCACGGTCGTGCGGCTCGAACGGAACTACCGCTCGACGGAGCCGATCGTGGGCGCCGCGAACCGCCTGATGCGCGGGCGCTCGGGCGCGCTGCGCCTCGAGGCCGCGGCCACCGGCGCTCGGGCGAACGGCCCCGCGGCCGAACCGCAGATCCTGGAGTTCGCCGACGATCTCGCCGAGGCGCGCGACGTCGCGAGCCGGGTGCGGGACTCCATCGACGCAGGGGTTCCCGCCGCGGAGATCGCCGTGCTGCTGCGGGTGAACTCCCAGTCCGCGATGTACGAGCACGCGCTCGACGAGGTCGGCGTGCCGTATCGGGTGCGCGGCGCCCAGCGCTTCTTCGACCAGCCCGACGTGCTGAAGGCGGTGCACGCCCTGCGCGCGCAGGCGCTCGTGCCGAGCGACGAGCCGCTCTTCAAGTCGGTGAGCGACGTGCTGCGCTCGCTCGGCTGGTCGGCGCACGCGCCGGAGGGCCCCGGTGCCGTGCGCGCACGCTGGGAGGCGCTGAACGCCATCGCCGGCCTCGTCGACGAGCAGCCGCCCGGCACGACGCTGCGGCAGTTCGCCGACGAGCTCCGCGCACGGGCGGAGTCGCACCACGAGCCGGCGGTGCAGGCCGTGACGCTCGCGACCCTGCACTCGGCCAAGGGCCTCGAGTGGGACGAGGTGCATCTCGTCGGCTTGAGCGAGGGGCTGCTGCCGATCGCCTACGCGAAGGGGCTCGAGGCGATCGACGAGGAACGTCGGCTGCTCTACGTCGGCCTCACCCGAGCCCGTCGGCGGCTCGCGCTGAGCTGGGCCCGTCGCGGCCAGGCGGGGCGGGGAGAGCGGGAGCCGTCGCGGTTCCTCCGGGAGCTCGACACCCGCACTCCGGGTGCACCGGGTGGAGCGAGCTCCGCGGCGGAGCCCCCGAGACGGGCACGCTGAGCGACGCGGCCGCGACGGTGTTGCGGTCGAGGTAGCCGTCGAGGGTCGCGGCGGCGTGCGCGGCGGCGACCCCCAGGGCGCCGGCGGGCAGCGGCGCGGCCGGATGCATCGCCAGCTGCGCGGCGATCGCAGGCCAAGCCGGATCGAGGTCGCGGCGGTGCAGCTCGATGCAGCGCACGCAGGCACCGGTTCCGGGCACGACGAGCGGGCCGACCGTGACGGCCTCGCCCTCGTGCACCACGGGCAGGTGCGGCACGTCGCGGCGGAGCCACCGCAGATGCGCGGCCGGCGGGACGACCCACGCGGCGGCGAGCACGACCGCGGCCGGCCGCTCCGGCCCGTGGGCCGCCAGCACGGGGCGCAGGCCGATCGCGCCCAGAGCGGCGGCGACGGCGCGGGCGAGCCGCGGCTCGGCGTCGTCGATCGCGACGATCGGGGGATCGGCGGTGCCCGCGACCCCGCCCGTCCGGGCGCCCGGCGCGGTGTCGAGCAGCGCGGTGTCGAGCAGCGCGGGGGAGAGCAGCTCGAGCAGCGCGTCGAGCCGTGCGGACGGGAGGCCGAGCGTCGAGACGATCGCGTGCAGGGCGTCGCGACCCGCCCCGCGCCGGAGCAGGGCGAGCACCGAGCTCTCGAGCTCGCCGGGATCGCGCAGCACCAGGACGGGGCGGCTCGCGCCGAGTTGCAGCTCGTTCGGCGAGCGCCAGACGAGCGGCAGCGCCGGGTCGAGTCGGAGGGTCATGCCGAGAGCCTGGCGCACGCGCGTCCAGCACGGCCCGGGCCATCCACAGGCCGCGGTCGGGTCGGCGTCCCGCGCTCGCGCGACGCCGACCGGATCGGCTCAGGCCTTGGGAGGCTCCTCGCCGTCCTCGCCGGGGCCGGCGGGGGTCTCGCCGCGGAGGAGCTGCTCGAGCGCCTCGTCGAACTCCGCGTCCTCGGCGTCGACCGGCGTGGCTCCCGTCAACCGGGCGACGAGCGCCGCCGGGTCGTCGAGATCGGCGGCCGTCGGCAGCAGATCGGGGTGCGACCACATCGCGTCGCGCTGCTCGACGCCGACGGCATCGGTCACCGCCCGCCACATCGCCGCCGCCTCGCGCAACCGTCGCGGGCGCAGCTCGAGGCCGACGAGCGTCGCGAGCGCCGACTCCGCCGGGCCGCCGGACGCCCGCCGCCTGCGGATCGTCTCGGCGATCGCCACCGACTTCGGCAAGCGGGTGGTCGCCTCCGCCGTGACGACGTCGACCCAGCCCTCGACGAGGGCGAGCATCGTCTCGATGAGGGCGAGCGCGGCCTGCTGCGCCTCGCTCTTCGGGCGGATGAGGGCGCCGCTCACGACCGCGTCGCGCAGCGCCTCGGTGTTCGAGGGGTCGAAGCTCTCGGCGAGCTCCTCGAGCCGTCCGGTGTCGATGTCGATGCCGCGGGCGAAGGAGGTGATCGCCGTGATGAAGTGCAGGCGCAGCCACTTCGCGTGCCGGAACAGCCGCGCATGCGCGAGCTCGCGCACCGCCAGGTAGAGCTCGACCTCGCTCGAGTCGACGTCGAGGCCGTCGCCGAACGCGGCCACGTTCTGCGGCAGCACCGCGGCGCGGCCGTCCTCGATGATCGGGATGCCGATGTCGCCGCCCGAGACCACCTCGGCCGAGAGCTGCCCCACGACCTGGCCCAGCTGCATGGCGAAGAGCGCGCCGCCGATGCTGCGCATCATGCGGCTGGCGCCCTGCACCATCTGCCGCATCTCTTCGGGCGCCTGCTCGCTCATGACCCGCGTCAGCGCGTCGGAGATGGAGAGCGCGACGGGCTCGGCGAGCTGCGTCCACACCGGCATCGTCGCCGCGACCCAGGCGCGCCGGGTCAGCAGCTCGGGCGGCGAGGGCAGCGCGGTCACGTCGACGGTCTCGTCGAGCCAGAGCGCGGCGACCTGGAAGGCCTGGTCGAAGCGGGCGCGCTCGGCGTCGTCGAGTTGACGCTGGCCGTTCGCCGCGTGCTGCTCGCCCTGCTTGAGCGCGACCGACCAGTCGATGCCGTCGTCGGCGTGGTTCATCGCCTGCTGCAGCTGCGAGAAGAGCGCGGCGATGCTCGCGGGGTCGTTGGGCAGGCCGGCGGCGCCGGCCAGCTTGGACGGGTCGATGCCGCCCGAGCCGGAGAGCAGCTCGCGGAGCATCTCGCGGAACTCCTCTTCGGGGTTCTGCTCGCTCGGGTCTTCGCCTCGATCGGCCACGTGCGCCACCTCCAGTCGCGTCGGATTCCACGCTAACGCGGGCGCACGGTGACGTGACTGGGAAATGGCCTAGGCTGGGCGTTCCGGGTGTCCGCCCTTCGCGAACAGCGCCCGAGCTGCGCCAACGCAGACCCCTGGAAGGATGACCGCGTGAGCCTCTTCGAGGACGAGCCCCAGGCCGACCCCCGCTGGCGTCACGACCCTTCCGTCGGCCGTCGCACGCTGCGGGAGCGCATCGGCTGGGCCGCGGTGAGCACCGCCCTCGTCATCGGCGTCGTCTTCGCCCTGCTGCCCTCGCCCTACGTCATCGAGCAGCCGGGACCGGTCTACAACACGCTCGGCTCGCAGGAGCACGACGGGGAGGAGCGTCCGCTCATCGCCGTGCCCGACGAGCAGAGCTACCCGACGGACGGCGAGCTCAACCTGCTCACCGTCTCCGTCGTCGGCAAGCCCGGGCGCACGCCGAACTGGCTGGAGGTGCTGGGCTCCTGGTTCGACCGCACCAAGTCGGTCGTGCCGGTGGAGGCGATCTTCCCGCCCGGCGTCAGCGAGACCGATCGCGACCAGCGGAACCAGGCGGCGATGGTCGACTCCCAGCAGGACGCGATCGCCGCGGCGCTCGTCGAGCTCGGCTACGACTTCCCGCGCGAGGTCACCGTCACCGGCTCCGCCGAGGGCACTCCCGCGGCCGGCGTGCTGGAGGAGGGCGACGTCATCGAATCGGTCGACGGCCGGCCGGTTCACTCGATCGCCGAGCTGCGCGACGCCGTGCAGGCGCACGGCACCGAGTCGCCCGCCGCCCTGGTCGTCAGCCGCGGCGGCGCCGAGCGGGCCGTCGAGCTCACGCCCGTCGACAGCGACGGCACCGCGATCCTCGGCATCGGGGTGCGCATGGTCTACGAGTTCCCCTTCGACGTCGAGATCCAGCTCGACGACGTCGGCGGCCCGAGCGCGGGCATGATGTTCGCGCTCGGCATCGTCGACACCCTGACGCCGGGCGATCTCACCGGCGGCGAGAGCATCGCCGGCACCGGCACGATCGACTCCGCCGGCGTGGTCGGGCCGATCGGCGGCATCCGCCAGAAGATGTGGGGCGCGCTCGACGCGGGTTCGAGCTGGTTCCTGGCCCCCGCCTCGAACTGCAACGAGGTCGTCGGCAACGTGCCCGACGGGCTCACCGTGTTCTCCGTCGAGACGCTCGACCAGGCGCGGACGATCGTCGAGGACGTCGCCGACGGCGAGGTCGACGGCGAGTACGCGAGCTGCACCGCGGGCTGACGCGAGCCGGACCCCCTGATCGTGGGGGCGGGCGGCCGCCCCGTTCCGGGCAAGCTCCAAGACTGGGCCGCCTAGGATAGGTGTTCGATCCATTCCGACCGACTCCGTTCCGACCGAACCATAGAGGCCAGAGTGTCAGCAGAGACGCAAGACCCCCGTCCGTCGCGCCGCAGGGCGCCCATCGCGATCACGATCGGGGTGGTCGCCGTGCTGTTGGTCGGCTTCTTCCTCTTCGCCGGGGTCTACGCCGACATCCTCTGGTTCCGCCAGCTCGGCTTCTTCGACGTGCTCGCCACCGAGTGGATCGCCCGCATCGCGCTCTTCCTCATCGGCTTCGCCGCGATGGCGCTGCCGGTCTGGGCCTCGATCTTCATCGCGTACCGCACCCGCCCGGTGTACGCGAAGCTCAACGCGCAGCTCGACCGCTACCAGGAGGTCTTCGAGCCGCTCCGCCGCCTCGCGATGTACGGCATCCCCGTCGTCCTCGGCGTGTTCGCGGGCGTCTCGACCGCCTCGCGCTGGGACGCCGCGCTCGCGTGGCTGAACCGCACCCCGTTCGGCACGACCGACCCGCAGTTCGGCCTCGACGTCGGCTTCTACGTCTTCGAGCTGCCCTTCTACCGCTCGATCGTCGGGTTCGCCTCGGCCGTCGTGCTCCTGTCGGGGCTGCTCGTCATCGCGACGAACTACCTCTACGGCGCCATCCGCATCTCCGGTCGCGAGGTCGTCATCTCGAAGTCGGCGCGCGTGCAGATCGCGATCACCGCGGGCCTCTACCTGCTGCTGCAGGGCATCAGCATCTGGCTCGACCAGTACGGCACCGTGACCGAGCAGGGCTCGCTGTTCACCGGTGCGAGCTATACCGACGTCAACGCCGTCATCCCCGGGCAGTGGATCCTCGCCGCGATCGCCATCGGCGTCGCCATCCTGTTCTTCGTCACGGCGATCATGGGCCGCTGGCGACTGCCGCTCGTCGGCACCGTGCTGCTGCTCGTCTCGAGCCTTATCATCGGCTCGATCTACCCGTGGGTGGTGCAGCGCTTCCAGGTCGAGCCGAACGCGCGCACCGCCGAGGCGCCCTACCTGCAGCGCAACATCGACCTCACCCGCGACGCCTACGGCGTCGACACGGTCGAGGAGATCCCGTATGCGGCCAAGACCGACGCCGAGCCCGGTGCGCTCCGCGCGGACGCCGAGACCACGGCCTCGATCCGCCTGATGGACCCGCAGCAGATCAGCCAGGCCTTCGGCCAGCTCGAGCAGTTCCGCCAGTACTACCAGTTCCCGCAGAGCCTCGACGTCGACCGCTACGAGATCGACGGCAAGTCGCAGGACGCGATCGTCGCGGTGCGCGACCTCAACCTCGAGGGCCTGAGCGACGCGGCCACCTGGTACAACACGCACATCGTCTACACCCACGGCTACGGCCTCGTGGCGGCCGCGGGCAACCAGCGCTCCTCCGACGGGCAGCCGGTGTTCATCCAGTCCGGCATCCCGCAGACCGGCTCGCTGGGCGAGTTCGAGCCGCGCGTGTACTTCGGCGAGCACTCGCCGAACTACTCGATCGTCGGCGCGCCGAAGGGGGCGAAGGCCGTCGAGCTCGACTACCCCTCGGGCACCGAGGGCTCGGAGCGCACCGAGACCACGTTCACCGGCGACGGCGGGCCGAAGCTCGACAACGCGTTCACCAAGCTCATCTACGCGCTGAAGTTCCAGTCGGAGCAGATCTTCCTCTCCGACGCGGTGAACGAGGAGTCGCAGATCCTGTACGACCGCGACCCGATCGACCGGGTGAAGAAGGTCGCCCCCTACCTGGAGCTCGACTCCGACACCTACCCCTCGGTGGTGGACGGCCGGCTGGTCTGGATCGTCGACGGCTACACGATGACCGATCAGTACCCGTACTCGAACAAGGTCAGCCTCAGCGAGGCGATCGCCGACAGCGAGGGCGCGGCGCCGTCGCTCGCGTTCGACGAGATCAACTACATCCGCAATTCGGTGAAGGCGACCGTCGACGCGTACGACGGCAAGGTCACGCTGTACGCGTGGGACGAGTCCGACCCGATCCTGCAGACCTGGCAGAAGATCTTCCCGTTGACGCTCGAGCCGATCAGCAAGATGTCGGGCGAGCTCATGAGCCACGTGCGCTACCCGTCCGACCTGTTCAAGGTGCAGCGCGCTGTGCTCGGTCGCTACCACGTCACCGACGCCGACCCGTTCTACTCGCGTGAGGACGCCTGGACGACGCCGAAGGAGCCGACGGCCTCGGCGCAGAGCAACGCACTGCAGCCGCCGTACTACCTGACGATGCAGATGCCGGGCCAGGACTCGCCCGCGTACTCGCTGTACTCGACGTTCATCCCGGACGCGCGCGGCGAGAACAGTCGCAACGTGCTGCGCGGCTATCTCGCGGTCGATTCCGATGCGGGCTCGAGCGACGGCGAACGCGCGGAGGGCTACGGCAAGCTGCGGCTGCTGACGCTGCCCGAGGACGACAACGTGCCGGGCCCGGGTCAGGTGCAGGCGAAGTTCAACTCCGACCCGACCGTCTCCCAGTCGCTGAACCTGCTGAAGCAGGGCCAGTCCGACGTGATCAACGGCAACCTGCTCACGGTGCCGGTGGGCGGCGGCCTGCTCTACGTCCAGCCGGTGTACGTCAAGTCGACGGGTGGCACGAGCTACCCGCTCCTGCAGAAGGTGCTCGTCGCCTTCGGCGATCAGATCGCCTTCCAGGACACCCTCGATCAGGCGCTGAACGTGCTGTTCGGCGGCGACTCGGGTGCCTCGGCCGGTGACGAGCAGGTCGAGCCCGGCACCGGCCAGGAGGGCGGCAACCCCGACGAGCCGAGCACCGATCCCGGCGACGGCACGACGCCGACCGCGCCGAGCAGCGAGATGCAGTCGCTCCTGAACCAGGCGAAGCAGGCCATCTCCGACAAGCAGGCGGCCCTCGCCGCCGGCGACTGGACGGCCTACGGCGCGGCGGATGCGAAGCTGGCCGACCTGGTCTCGAAGATGGTCGCGCTGGCGGAGTCCGAGAAGTCGGCCGCGCAGTGACCGTCGACCCGCGCGCGGGGGAGTGGCTCGAACAGAATCGGGCGAACTGGGACGAGCGCGTGCCCGTGCACGTCGCGTCCGAGTTCTACGATCGGAGCGCCCTGCGCGCGGGCGGCAGCCTGCTCGACCCCATCGCGGCCGCCGGCATCGACCGGCTGTTCCCCGACGGGCTCGAGGGCGTGCGCGTGCTGCACCTGCAGTGCCACTTCGGCTCAGATTCGCTGTCGCTCGCGCAGCTCGGGGCGACGGTGGTCGGCATCGACTTCTCGCAGCCGGCGGTCGAGGAGGCCAGGCGGATGGCCGTCGAGCTCGGTCTCGCCGAACGCGCCCGCTTCATCGAGGCGAACGTCTACGACGCCCGGCACATGCTGCCCGAGCCCGAGTCGTTCGACCTCGTCTTCACGACGTGGGGCACGATCGGGTGGCTGCCCGACGTGGCGGAGTGGGCGCGCATCGTCGCCTGGTATTTGAAGCCCGGCGGCCGGCTCTACTTCGCCGACGGGCATCCTGCCGCCTACATGCTCGACGGCGACGACGGCCCGGACGGTCTGCCGAGCCTGCGCTACGCCTACGCGGGCGGCGAGCCCGACGTCGTCGACAGCGGCGAGGACTACGCCGATCCCGAGGCGCGCCTGCAGCACACGCGCACCTGGGAGTGGATGCATCCGCTGAGCGAGGTGCTCGGCGGTCTCCGCGATGCCGGGCTCACGGTCGAGGAGTTCGCCGAGCTCTACCAGGTGCCGTGGCGCATCTTCCCGGCGACAGTGCCGCAGGGGCACGGCCTCTACGGCTGGCCGGGCACCCGGTGGGCGCCGCTCAGCATGGAGCTCGTCGCGCTGGCGCCGTGACCCGGCCGCCGGGGCGGCACGGCTGGAGGGGCCGCGACCTCGTCACGACCCCTCCGTGCGTACGGCGTCAGTCGAGCGGGCCCTCTTCGGCATCCCGCAGCGCGTCGCCCAGCGCCCCGCCGAGCTCGTTCCGGTAGTCGCCCGAGAGATCCCACCACATCGCGCCGCCGAGGCCCTGCTCGGCGAGCCAGGCCGCCTTCGCGCGGACGGAGTTCGCGTCGTCGAGGCTCCACCATTCGCCACGCTTCGCGTCGTAGCGCCAGGAGGCGCCGATCGCGGGGTCGAAGTAGCCGCGGCCGAGCGAGCGGATCTCGTAGTACGGCTTCGTGCCGATCGCCGTCACCGCCGGGTCGGGGGTCCAGCAGGCGCGGTCGCCGACCGTGACGCCGCTCCAGCCCTGCCCGTACGCGGCGAGGCCGATGTTCAGCTGTGCGGGGTCGGCACCGGCCGCGGTGTAGAGGCCGACGGCGTTGTCGAGGGCGAGCCCCCAGTTGTTCGTTCCGTCGGGGTGCAGGTTGCCCTGGTGCCCGGTGTTGCCGGTCCATCCGCCCGCGTAGTCGTAGCCCTGGATGTTGAGCCAGTCGACGACCTCGAAGAGCCGCGGGTCGGTCCAGCCGCCAGCGTTCGTGTTGTAGCCGCCCGCCGGGGCGAAGGCGGTGAGCAGGTAGTCCTCACCGGTCTGCTCGCCGTAGGCGTCGAGCTGGGCGCGGAACTCCTCAATCAGCGCGAGGAAGTTCTCGCGGTCGGCGGGGGAGGCGTTGCTCGTCTCGCCGCCGTTCACCGGCCACTCCCAGTCGAGGTCGATGCCGTCGAAGATGCCCGCCGCCGCGCCCGGGCCCCCGAAGGTGCCCACCTTGGGCAGGTTGCCCTTCAGGTACACGTCGATGCAGGAGGAGACGAGCGCGGTGCGCCGCTCGGGGGTCGCGGCGGCCTCCGAGAAGTGGTCGGACCAGGTCCAGCCGCCGAGCGAGATGAGCACCTTCGTGTCGGGGCTGCGCTCCTTGAGCTTGCGGAGCTGGTTGAAGTTGCCGGCGAGGCGCTGGTGCTTGTTGGTCTTGTCGTTCTTGCCGTCGACGGAGTCCTGCGGCCCGACGAGGCGCAGGTAGTCGTTGTAGGCGTCGCCCTCGCCGGGCACGTTCGTGATCTCGCACTTCAGGTTCGCGGTGACGTTGCCGAAGGCGTAGTTCAGGTGGGTGACGTCCTCGATCGCGCCGGTGGTGAACAGGTCCTTGATCTGCACGTCCCGGGTCACGGGGGAGTCGGCCATCAGGTAGCCGACCGCGCGGTAGCCGTTGATCTCCTCCGGCCCGGTCGGCTGGTGGTGCGGCTTGGCGGCGGCCGGTGAGGCCGCGGCGACCGCGACCATCGCGGTGGCGGCGCCGAGGGCGGCGCCGAGGGCGGCGAGCGGGCGGAGCAGTCTGCGTCGTGTCATGGGATCCTCATCGATCGGAACGGGCGCTGGCGTGGTCCGTCACCCTCTTGCCGTGGTTGCGGCGGTGCGGGGCGACGTTCCGCAGGAAGCTAGCAAGGCCGCTCGGGTTTGGAAAGAGTCCTGACAAACGATGGTGGATGCCTCGCGTGAACTCTGTGATCGGCTGTCGCGCGTCCACAGTATTGTCCCCCGAAGTGTGCACATGCTGCACCGTTCGCGGCTGAGCCCCGAGGCGGTCCGCTCGTCTCCGAGAGCCGTGGGGCGCCCGTCGCTCGGGCTCCGCGCGGAACGTCCGCCGCCCCCGCGACGCGCTCGATTGGACGGCCTCCGAAACCCGTGCTAGTGTTATCTCTTGTGCCGCGGGGTGGAGCAGTTCGGTAGCTCGCTGGGCTCATAACCCAGAGGTCGTAGGTTCAAATCCTGCCCCCGCAACCAAACGAGGCCCGGAATCGTCAGATTCCGGGCCTCGATTTTTTTGCCCGCACGAGCCCCGGCATCCTCGAGTGCGCCGCCCGTGCCCGCCTTGACGTCGCATCCCGGCCGGAGTAGACAGGCCGCACCGGACCGCTTCGGGGGAGGAGCCGACCGTGACGGATGCAGACGAACGCCCACCCATGCGGGAGATGCCCTCCGCCGAGTGCTGGCAGCGCGTCGCGGAAGCCCCGTACGGCCGCCTGGGAACCTACGCCGGCGGCGAGATGGACCTCTTCCCGGTGAACCACGGAGTGGATCGCTTCAGCGTCGTCTTCCGGACGGCACCGGGCACGAAGCTGCTCGCCCTGACCGTGAACCAGGACGTGCTGTTCCAGGTCGACGGCATCGACGGCGACGAGGTCTTCAGCATCGTGATGAAGGGGCGCGCCACCCGCGTCGAGCGGGAACGGGAGATCGAGGAGGCGGAGCGGCTCGGCCTCGTCACCTGGGCCCCGGGCCGGAAGGACCGGTGGGTGCGGGTCACACCGCGGGACATCCAGGGCCGTGCGTTCACGCTGCCGGCGGCGGTGACCGCCGCGCGCGAGGGGACCGGCTCGCCGACGTGAACCGCGGGGGGTCGTGAGCGACGGACCGACCGTTCTGCTCTCAGCGGATCGGCGTATCGCTCGGCTGCCGCAGTGCGTAGCCTCGGGGCATGGGTGAGCTCGTCGAATTCCAGCCGATCCGTCGCCGGCCGAAGCCGCTCTGGCGCGAGGCGCTCGGCGAGGTCCTCCGAACCGAACGGCTCGACCAGGACCGCATCCTCACCGAGGTCGCCGCCGAGGCCGGCGTCTCGCCGCAGTACCTCTCCGAGATCGAGCGCGGCCGCAAGGAGCCCTCGAGCGAGATCCTGGGCGCCGTCACCGAGGCCCTCGGGCTCGAGCTCCACGACGTCGTGCGGCGAGTGGGGGCCGGCCTCGAGGCCCGGCGCACGGCCGAACGGCGCGAGGCGGAACGTCGCGAGCGCGTCGAGCTCGCGCGTTCGACCTCGTCGACGCCCCGCGGCGGCACGGAGCTCGCCCCGCCGCAGGGCGGCGTCTACCTGCTCGCGGCGTAGTCGGGCGCCCCGGTCTCGGCCGCGAGGCGCGCGCTCAGCACCCGATCGGCGAGGCCGTACTCGACCGCGGCGTCCGCCGGCAGGATGAGGTCGCGGTCGGTGTCGCGGCGCAGCGCCGCCACGTCGCGCCCGGTGTCGGCGGCGAGGGCCGCCTCGAGCTCGGCGCGCACGCGCACCACTTCGTCGGCGTGCAAAATAAGGTCGGGGATCGTGCCGCGGCCCTGCGAGGAGGGCTGGTGCAGCACGACGCGGCCGTGCGGCAGGATCGCGCGCTGCCCCTTCGCGCCACCCGCGAGCAGCACCGCGGCGGGACCGGCGGCCTGGCCGACGCAGGTCGTCGCGACGTCGGGCCGGATGTGCTGCATCGTGTCGTAGACGGCCAGCGCCGCGCCCGGCGAGCCGCCGGGAGAGTTCAGATACAGGCTGATCGGGGTCTCGCTGGACTCCGAGGCGAGGTGCAGGAACTGCGCGATGAGCACGTTCGCGACGCCGTCGTCGATCTCGGTGCCGAGATAGACGATGCGCTCCGAGAGCAGCCGGCTGTAGACGTCGAGGGAGCGCTCGGTGCTGCCGCGCCGCTCGACGACGTAGGGGATCGTGTAGCTCGTCATGCCGTCACCTGCAGTCCGGTCAGGGGCCGTTCGGCCCGCGGGAACATCTCGTCGAAGCCGTCGACGACGCGGTCGATGAATCCGTAGTCGACGGCCTGCTCGGCCGTGTACCAGCGGTCGCGGAGCGAGTCCTCGGCGATCCGCTCGATCGGCTGCCCGGTGTTGGCCGCCGTGATGCCGAGCACCGTGTCGCGCATGTGCCGCAGATCGTCGGCCTGCAGCTCGATGTCCACCGCCGTGCCGCCGATGCCGGCCGACCCCTGGTGCATGAGGATCCGGGTGTGCGGCAGTGCGAAGCGCTTGCCCGGGGTGCCGGCGGTCAGCAGGAACTGTCCGGCGCTCGCCGCGATGCCGTACGCGATCGTGGCGACGTCGTTCGGGATCGAGCGCATGAGGTCGGCGATGGCGAGCATCGCCGAGACCGAGCCGCCGGGCGAGTTGATCCAGAAGCGGATGTCTCGGCGCGGATCGTCGCCGGCGAGGGCGATGAGCTGCGCGCAGAGCCGGTTGCCGCCCTGCTGGTCGAGTTCGTCGCCGAGCACGATGATGCGTTCGTGGAACAGCCGAGCGGTCAGCTCGGCGTCGATCGGCTGGATGGTGGGAGTGGCTTCGCTCATGCCTCCAGCGTGCGCGCCCGCGGGCCGCCACCGCCCGCGATGCCGCTCACAGCAGAGCTGCGCAGGGCAGCGCTGCGGTGAGCGGCGCCGCGGCCGAGCTCAGCAGCCGACCTTCGTCACGCCCCAGGAGCTCGTGCTCGCCCAGCTGTTGGCGGAGACGGAGCCCACCACGCCGACGTTGTTGTACGCGCGCACCACGACCGAGCGGGCGTTCGCCATCGAGGCCACCGGGGCGCCGAGCGGCGCGACCGACTGGGTCGAGCAGGTCGAGAAGGTGAGCTTCGAGCCCGAGAGGCCGACACCGCTGTAGACGCAGTGCGCTCCGGTCGCGCAGGAGCCGACCGAGCGGGCGGCGAGCTGGCCCTCGGGCTCGAGGTTCAGCACGACGGCGCCGTCCTGCCAGCTGACCTCGTCGGGGCCGGTCTGCACGCCGCCGGGGAACTCGGCGAGCACCGCGTCGATCCGCTGCTGGAGGCCGTCGGAGCCGGAGTCCGCGGTGGCGGCGGTCGCGGCGGAGACGGGCGCCAGGACGGCGGCGGCGGCGAGGAGGGCGGCGATGGCGATGCGGGGGAGCTTCACTGCTCGGGTCCTTTCGTTCCCGAGGTCGAAGCGGGCTCGACTACTCCCAGGCGGTGTAGTTGATGACCGCGGGACTCGGGATATCCGTGCGGTCGTGCCCGATGTAGGTGGTCTCGATGGAGAGGATGCCGAGACCCTCGTCGGAGATGACGATTCGCTCAGCGTACTCGCCGGGAGCACGACTGTCCGTCGTGAAGGAGATGCCGGGGCGTCCGAGCCGGTCTTCGACCGCGCCCTCCACCCGAAGGTCGCCCCGGGTCGCGAGGAACTGCATCGCTGCGCGAAGCTGCTCCGGCTCGAAGCGCCGCTCGCTCAGTGCGTTGCCGAGCTGCAGCACGTACTCGCCCGTCGTGAGCCCGGTGCGACCTAGCGGCTGCTCGAGGAACGCCCCGAACGCGGCGGGATCGACGGGCGGGATGCCGAACACGAAGGGGTACTCGCCGGCTGCGAACTCCTCTTCCCAGATCAGCGAGCCGACGTCGTAGCCGTCGACCTCGACCGGTGCGCCGTCGGAGTCGTAGGGCTGGCCGCGCCGGACCTCGATGCGGGAGCCGTCGTCCCGATGCTCGACCGTTCGCACCTCCGGTTCCATGCTCGACTGCTCGATCCCCCCGCCGTCGCCGATCACGAGCGCCAGCGACCAGGACTGGAACTGCAGGGTTCCGTTCGCGCCTGGCGGCGCGATGTTCTCGCTCAGCTGCATCAGCAGATCCTTCGGTGCGCCGTCGACGGGGGTGGGGTCGAGCAGCGGCGGGGTGACCGCGGCGTAGCTCGTGCTCGGCTTGCCGAGGGCCACGATCCCGATGGTCGCCGCGAGGAAGACGACCACGGCGGCGGCCACTGAGAAGTACAGCGGTCGCCGGAAGCCCGGCCGGGCGGGGTGCGTGATCTCCAGCATCAGGGTCTCGGCCGTGGCCGAGAGAGGGGCGTCGCGACGCGGCAGCGCCGGGCGCGCGGCATCCAGTCTGCGGGTCAGCTCGTCCATGCGTCCTCCTTCACCGTCGATGCCGGATCGAGGGCGAGCAGCTGCTCGAGACGTCGTCGTGCGCGGTGCAGGCGGACTCGGAGCGTGGCCGCGGAGCAGCCGAGGATCTCGGCCATCTCCTCGCGGCTGAGGTCCTCCCAGTACGCCATCCAGATCACCTCGCGGTCGGCCTCGTCGAGCCGATTGACCGCGAGGCGCACCTCGAGCACCTCCTCGGAGGCGAGCTCGGGCGCGCCCTCGAGCTCCAGCTCCACGCGCTCGGCGCGTCGCTGGCGGCGGGTGCGGCCGCGATAGGTGTTGCCGACGACATTGCGCAGCGTCGCGTAGAGCCAGGCGAGGGTGAACACCTGCGATGCGTCATCGCGGCGCCGCCACGCCAGTGCGAAGACCTCAGCCGCGGCATCCTCGGCATCGGTCCGGTCGCTCAATCGGTTGAACGCCGCAGCGACGATCACCGCGTGATAGGTGCGGAAGAGCTCCTCGAACTCGCGCTCGCCGTCGGCGGGGCGCTGAGCTCGGGAACGGGACACCATCACATCATCCCTGTTTCCGGCCGGACGTGTTTCGTTACCGGCACCTGGGAACCGGTTCGCGCGCGAGGACGGCCGCCCTGAGGCGCACTGATCGATATGGTGGGGCCATGGGGGATCAGATCGGGGTGTTCGACGACGACGCGCGCCAACGGGCGCTCGACCGGCTGGGGATTCTGGACACGCCCCGCGAGGAGCGCTTCGACCGGGTCACGCGGCTCGCGCAGGAGCTCTTCGGGGTGCCGATGGTGAGCGTCAGCTTCATCGACCGCGACCGCCAGTGGCGCAAGTCCTTTATCGGGCTCCCCGGTCACGAGGCGCCGCGCGAACAGGCGTTCTGCGATGCCACCATCCGTCAGCCCGGCACGCTCATCGTCGAGGACGCCGCGCTCGACGACCGGTTCGCCGCGAACCCGTTCGTCATCGGCGACCCGCACCTGCGCTTCTACGCGGGGCATCCGCTGCAGGCGCCCGGCGGCGAACAGGTCGGCACGCTCTGCATCATCGACACCGAGCCGCGCCGGCTCTCCGAACGGGAGGCGGCGCTGCTGCGCGACCTGGCCGGCTGGGTGCAGTCCGAGATCTCGCACGACGACGAGCTCGATCGCGCCTCGATCGTGCAACGGGGCCTCCTGCCACGGCGCACGCCGGCGCTCGACGGCTACGAGATGGCGGCGCTCTGCATCCCTGCCGGGTATCTCGGGGGCGACTTCTACGACTGGTACCCGGTGCCCGGCGGCATCCGCTTCACCGTGGCCGACGTCATGGGCAAGGGGCTCGGTGCGGCGATCATCGCCGCTGAGGTGCGCGCCGCCCTGCGGGTGGCCGCCGATCGCTCCCTCGCCGAGTCGGCCGAGATGACCACGCGCCTCCTCGACGAGGACCTGGCCGGGCCGTCCGCCTCGTTCGTGACCGCCTTCCACGCGGAGCTCGAGGCCGAGACGGGCCGGCTCAGCTACATCGATGCCGGGCACAACCTCGTCGGAGTGCTCAGAGCGGACGGCAGTTGGGAGCACCTCGCCTCCGACGGACTGCCGCTCGGCATGTCCTTCGGAGGCGCCGTCGCGGAGTCCCGCGTCGAGCTCGGCCGCGGAGATGCCGTGCTCTGCTGTAGCGACGGGCTGCTCGATCTGCTCGGCCCGACACCGATGCAGCAGATCCTCGCCGTCGCCCGGACGACGGACGCCGAGGGCGCGCTCGACGTGCTGCGCGGCATCGCCGGCTCGCGGCCGGTCCCCGACGACATCACGGCCGTGATCATCCGCCGGCACGGAGGCGACTGATGCGCCTCGTGCTGACCCGGGGGCTGGCCGTGCTGTCGATCGTGCTCGGCACGAACTACGTCGTCTGGCGGTGGCTCGACTCGGTGAACTGGTCCGCCTGGTGGATCGCGGTGCCGCTCGTCGTGGCCGAGACGTACAGCCTCATCGACACCGCCTTCTTCGCGCTCACCGTGTGGCGGTTGAAGGAGCGGCCGGGGCCGGTCGCCGCCCCCACGGGGACGGTCGACGTGTTCATCACGAGTTACGACGAGCCGCTCGAGCTCGTGCTCGCGACGGCGCGCGCGGCGAAATCGATCGCGTACCCGCACACGACGTGGATCCTCGACGACGGCGCCCGGCCCGAGTTCGAGGCCGCCGCGGCCGCAGAGGGGATCGGCTACCTCGCCCGGTCGAGCGAGTGGGACGGCAAGCCCAGGCACGCGAAGGCCGGCAACCTCAACAACGCGCTCTTCGCCACCGAGGGCGAGTTCCTGCTCATCCTGGACGCCGATCAGATCCCGGATCCGCTCATCCTGCACCGCACGCTCGGCTACTTCGCCGACGATCCGCAGGTCGCCCTCGTGCAGACGCCTCAGTGGTTCGTGAACGTGGACGAGGCCGATCCCCTCGGCAGCCAGGCGCCGCTGTTCTACGGGCCGATCCAGCAGGGCAAGGACGGCTGGAACGCCGCGTTCTTCTGCGGTTCCAACGCGGTGCTGCGCAGAGAGGCGCTCATGCAGCTCGGCGTCGTCGGCTACGTGCGCGATGTCGAGCGTTCGACGCAGCGTGCGCTGCGGGCCGCCGAGGCCCTGCTCGCCAAGAGCCTGCGCGGCCGGGAGCACGACGACGCGACGAGGGAGACGCTGCGCGAGCTGCACACGGCCGTGTCGGCCGCGCGACGCGCGCTCGCCGAGGGCGAGCCCGTCGCCGAGGCGACGTACCGGGTCGAGACGGCGCTCGACCGGGCGTCCCGGCGCCTGGTCGACCGGGATGCCGAGGCGCTCCAGCGGGACCTCGCTGTGCTCGCCACCCTGCCGATCGAGGCCGACGCCGAGCTGCAGGGCATCGTCATCGACGACGTCGCCCTCGACCGCCTCGCGGCTCGGGACTGGACCCCGCTCGGCGCGATCGACTCGGTGCGCGCCGTGCTCGCCGCGGTGCGCATCGACCGGCCCCAGGAGGCGCAGCCGCTCATGCCGATGGCGACGATCTCGGTCACCGAGGACATGGCGACGGCGATGCAGCTCCACGCGCTCGGCTGGCGGAGCGTCTACCACCACGAGATTCTCGCCAGGGGGCTCGCCCCGGAGGACCTCCGCACCATGCTCCAGCAGCGCCTGCGCTGGGCGCAGGGCACCCTGCAGGTCATGCTGCGGGACAACCCGCTCGTCAAGCGCGGGCTCCGGGTCGGCCAGCGGCTGATGTACTTCGCGACGATGTGGAGCTATCTCTCGGGCTTCGCCGCGCTCGTGTACCTCGCCGCCCCGGTCGTGTACCTCGTCTTCGGCGTGATGCCCGTCACCGCGTGGAGCGTGGACTTCTTCGCGCGCTTCCTGCCCTACTTCGTGCTGAACCAGGCGCTGTTCTTCGTCGTCTCCAGAGGCGTGCGGACCTGGCGCGGGCAGCAGTACGCCCTGGCGCTCTTCCCGGTCTGGATCCAGGCGTGCACGAGCGCGGTCGCGAACGTCGTGTTCCGGCGCCCGCTCGCCTTCGTCGTCACGGCGAAGGACGGCTCGCGCGACGCCCGCTCGCCGTGGACCGCCGTCTGGCCGCAGCTCACCGCGATCGTGGTCCTCGCGATCGCGCTCGTCATCGGTCTCGCCCGGCTGGCCGTCGGCACCGCGGACGGGACCGGCACCCTCGTCAACACGGCCTGGGTCGTCTACGACCTCGTCGTGCTCTCGATCATCATCCGGGTGGCGCGGTATCGCGGCCCGGGCCTGCAGACGTCCCGAGAACTGGAGACCGAATGAACGTGACCGTGACCGCCCACGACGGCTTCGCCGTCATCCGCCCCACCGGACGCCTCACGATGGTGTCGGCGCCGCAGCTCCGACACGCGGTCGACGACCTCGTGGGCCAGGGCACGCCGCGAGTCGTCGTGGATCTCGCGGCGACGGAGTTCATCGACTCGTCCGGCCTCGGGTCGTTGATCGGCGCGCTGAAGGCGACCAGGCTCGCCGGAGGCGATCTGCGCATCGCGGCGGCGCCGGAGCAGGTGCGCACCGTGCTCCGGTTGACGAACCTCGACCGCGTGCTGCGCAACCATCCTTCGGCGGAGACCGCGTTCGATGCCGAGTGAGCCGCCGAGGTCTCGCCGGATCGCCGCCCGGGCCGATCCGGCGATGCTCGAGCGGGCGGCGCGCGAGCTCGCCGCCTTCGCGGCCGAGGAACGGCTCGCCGACGACGAGCTCGCCCGCCTCGACCTCGCACTCGGCGAGGTGCTCGCGAACGTCGTCGCCCACGCTCGCCCCGTCGGGGACGCGGAGGGGGTCGCGGTCGATCTCACGCTCTCGGCGAGCCCGGACGCCGTCCTCGTGACCGTCGAGGACCGCGCGACGGTCGCGGCCGTCGATCTCGCGGCCGTCTCGATGCCCGCCGAGGACGCGGAATCCGGCCGGGGCCTCGCCCTCGCGCTCGCCGTGCTGAACGGCTTCTCCCACGAGGAGCGCGAGGGCGGCGGCAACCGCTGGACGCTCCGCCTCCGGCGGCGCCGCGGCTGAGTCGCGCCGCCGCTATTCGACGAGCTTGCCGGCCAGCGAGATCTCCCCGCCCATGAGCTCGGCGATCTCCGCGGGGATCTCCGGGATCGCCTCGCGCACGACGCCGGTCGAGGGCGACCAGACCAGGTTCACCTGCAGGGCCGGGTCGAGCTCCGGATAGTCGCTGCGGTTGTGGCAGCCGCGGGTCTCCCGCCGCTCGAGCGCCGCCTCCAACGTGGCGCGGGCGGCGAGGGCCGCGGACTTCAGGTCGAAGGCGTGCGCGAGGTCCTGGAAGCCGGCGATGTCGGGGTGCACGCCGACCTGCGCGATCCGGGACTCGATCGCGTCGAGCTCCGCGAGCCCGGCACGCAGGCCCTCCTCGGAGCGGACGACGCCCGCGTGCTCGGTCATGGTGTCGCGGATGGCGCGCTGCAGCGCCCGCACGTTCTCGGGCCCGTCGGCGTCGAGCAGCGCGGCGATCTCCGCGCGCGCGATCGCGACCGCCTCCGCGGAGCGGGACTGCACGGGCAGTCCGGCGGAGTACGCCGCGGCGGCCTGGCCGACGATCCGGCCGTACACGAGCAGCTCGATGAGCGAGTTCCCGCCGAGCCGGTTCGCACCGTGCAGGCCGCTCGCCGCCTCGCCGATCGCGTAGAGGCCCGGCACGTCCGTGGAGTGGTCCTCCGAACGCACCCAGACGCCGCCCATCGAGTAGTGCGCGGTCGGGGCGATCTCGATCGGCTCTTTCGTGATGTCGAGCATCTGCAGCTCGAGCATCGTCTGGTAGACGCGGGGGAGTCGGGTCATGATCGTCTCGCGGGGGAGGTGCGAGACGTCGAGCCAGACGCCGCCGTTCGAGGTGCCGCGGCCCTCCGCGATCTCCGTGTAGCAGGCGAGCGCGACCCGGTCGCGGGTGGAGAGCTCGGCGCGCTCGGGGTCGTACTTCGGCATGAAGCGCTCGCCGAGTCCGTTGCGCAGGATGCCGCCCTCCCCGCGGGCCGCCTCCGAGACGAGGGTGCCGGCCGCGCTCTCCGGCTCGAGGATGCCGGAGGGGTGGAACTGCACGAGCTCGGGGTCGCGGATCCGTCCGCCGGCCTCGACGGCGAGACGGAACGAGTCGCCCGTGTTCTCGTCACGACGCGAGGAGGTGCGCCGCCAGATCCGGTTGTGCCCACCGGCGGCGAGGATGACGGCGTCGGCGTGGATGAGGAAGCGGGTGCCGGTCTCGAGGTCGAAGCCGTAGGCGCCGAAGACCGCGCCGTCGTCGTTCACGAGGATCCGGGTCACGTAGACGGTGTCGAGGACCGGAATGTCGAGCTGGACGGCGCGGTTGATGAGCGTGCGCTGGATCTCGAGTCCCGTGTAGTCGCCGGCGAAGGCCGTGCGACGGTAGGTGTGGGCACCGAAGAAGCGCTGGGAGATCCGGCCGTCCGCTTCGCGGGCGAAGGGCATGCCGTAGCGTTCGAGATCGTCGATGCCCTGGGCGGCGTGCTTGGTGACGGTCTCGACGGTGTGCGGGTCGGCGAGCAGGTAGCTCTCCTTGAGGGTGTCGGCGGCGTGCTGCTGCCAGCTGTCCTCGGCGTCCATGGTCGCGAGCGCGGCGTTGATGCCGCCGGCCGCAAGCGAGGTGTGCGCGTCCGACTTGGGTCGCTTGCCGAGCGCGAGCACGTCGACGCCGGCTTCGGCGAGCTCGATGGCCGCGCGGAGGCCGGAGCCGCCGGTGCCGATGACGAGCACGCTGGTGGAGATCTGCCGTTCTGAGGTGTGCATGGGCCCGAGGCTAGGTCGAGTTCTTTGATTACTCCAATGCATTTAAGGAGTCACGGCGATGCGGATAGGCTATCGATGTGAATCTCGAGCAGTTGCGCGGCTTCGTGGCGGTCGCGCGCCTCGGCAACTTCACGCGGGCCGCGGCGGAGCTCCATCTCGCGCAGCCCTCGCTCAGCCGGCAGATCGCGGCACTGGAGCAGGATCTCGGCGCCGAGCTCTTCCACCGTGCACGTACGGGGGCGACGCTCACCGTCGCCGGCGAGTCCCTGCTGCCGCTGGCCCGGCGCATGCTCGCCGACGCCGAGTCGGTGCGGCGGGAGCTCGCCGAGCTCGCCGGGCTCGAGCGCGGGCGGGTGCGGCTCGGCGCGACGCCCACGCTGTGCATCAGCCTCGTCGCCGAGGTGCTCAGCGTCTTCCACACGGCTCACCCCGCGATCGAGCTGCACCTGTCGGAGCAGGGCTCCCGGCGCCTGCTCGACGAGCTGGCCGGCGGAGAACTCGACCTCGCGCTCATCACGACCTCCGACGCCACGGCGGCCGACCGCTTCTCGGTCGTTCCCCTGGTGGAAGAGGAACTCGTCGTGGTCTCCTCCGCCGCCGCGCCGCCCGTGATCGCGGGGGAGCGCATCTCGCTCGCGGAGCTCGCCGCACTGCCGCAGATCGTGTTCAGCTCGAGCTACGATCTGCGCAGCGCGACCGACGGTGCCTTCCGGGCCGCCGGGCTCGCGCCGGACGTCGTGCTCGAGGGGGCCGAGATGGATGCCGTGCTGCGCTTCGCCGAGCGCGGGCTCGGCGTCGCGATCGTGCCGGCGATGGTGCTCATCGACCGTCCGGGGCTTCGTTCGGTCCGACTGCGCGGCGAGACGCTCACGCGGACGATCAGCCTTGCCCGACCGGCCGACGTCGCCCCCACGATCGCCGTCGGCGTGATGCAGCGCACGATCGCCGCGACGGCCACGGCGTTCGCCGCCCGAGCGGGCGACACGATGCGCCTGGTCGGGTCCTGAACCGGCCGTCGGCTCGCCGAGCGGAGTGTGCTGCGTCGATCCGAACGGCTTCTTGAGCTGGACTTGAGCTGATCCTGAGGTGGCTGCGTCAGGCTGAACGTGTGCTCGCAGGGGCCGCCCGGAACACCGCAGCTCACCGCTTCCTGACCCGAACTCGAAGCGTGGATCAGCAGTCGAGGCGGCCCCTGAGCAGCGCGTCAGCCGACCCGGCTCCAGCCGACGCAGCCCGTCGAAGCGAAGTCCTGCCCGGCTTCGACGACGACCGACACCGGCCAGCCCGCGCCGCGCCCGGTCTCGATCAGCGCTCCGGCACCCGGCTCGTCGGGGTCGGCGACCGAGATCGACCAGGTGCACGACGCCTCGCTCGACGCCGCCTCGTACATGCCCGGCATCATGGACGTGCCGGCCGTGTACCAGCGATCGTCCTCGAGCGTCGTGACCGGCAGGGCGGCCTCCGCCGCGGCCACGGCCTGCTCCCGTGCCTGCACTTCGGCCTCCCGGGCGGCGAGCGCCTGCTCGCGGGCCCGCAGCCCGGCATCCTGGTCCTCGTACTCGGCGAGCTGCTCGACGAGCCGGTCGGCTCGATCGCGGTCCAACTGCAGCTGCACCTCGAGCTGGGCGGTCCGCGCTTCGCTCGTGGCCCAGAGTGTGATGGTCGCGGCGATCGCCGCGGTCGCGATCATCGAGGCCCCGATCAAGGGGAGCAGCAACCGGTTGGCAGGCAGATGGAACTCCATCGTCCGCTCCTCGGGTCGGTTGCAGGCACTCGTAGCAGTATGGCCTACCGGCTCTGAGGAATCCTCCCCAGTTCAGGGGGCGACGACCCGACACGTCCGTCCTCGACGGTGCGCATCCGGGCCGTGCATCTATGGCATGCTTGTCCGGCGCCGAACACCGTTGGTTCTCGCCTCCTGGTGCCGCGCACGGCTCATGAAGGAGAGAGCATGGCTTCAACGTCGGTGACCGCCCCGAGCAAGGGCGCCAGCCTCAAGCGGAACCTCGGACTGTGGGCCATCGTCGGCCTCGGTCTCGGGTACATGACCCCGACCGTGGTGTTCGACACCTTCGGCATGGTCGCTCGGGACACGGACAACGTCGTCCCGGCCGCGTACCTCGTGGCGCTCGTGGTGATGATGTTCACTGCGATCAGCTACGGCAAGATGGCCGGCGCCATCCCGAGCGCCGGATCCGCGTACACCTACGCGCGGGAGTCGATTCACCCCAACGTTGGGTTCATGGTCGGCTGGACCTCGCTCATCGACTACGTGCTGCTGCCGATGGTGAACTGCCTGATCATCCGCAGCTACCTCGAGGCGCTGTTCCCCGAGGTCCCGGGCTGGATCTGGGTCGTGATCTACTGCGCGCTCGTCACCACGGTGATCTACCTCACGATGCGCGGCACCTCGAACATGAACATGCTGCTGCTGGTCTTCTCGATCGTCGTGATGGCCGTCTTCGTCGTGATGGTGTTCGCGCAGCTGATGCGCGGCGAGGGTCAGGGCACCGTCGCCTCGATGCAGCCGTTCCTCCACGACGGGGTGACCCTCGGCGCGGTGCTGATGGGGGCGACGATCGTCTGCTTCTCGTTCATCGGCTTCGACGCGGTCACGATGTACGCCGAAGAGGCGAAGACGCCGAAGATCATGCCGAAGGCGATCCTGCTGACGGTCATCATCGGCGGGGCGATCTTCCTCGTCGCCGCGTACTTCACCCAGCTCCGCTTCCCCTCCTCGGACGCGTTCCCGGTCGAGGCGATCGAGGACAGCACCCTCCCCGAGATCGGGCTCCAGGTCGGCGGGCCGGTGTTCCAGGCCATCCTCACCGCCGCGGGCTTCGCCGCGACGCTCGCCTCCGGGCTCGCCTCGCACGCCTCCGTCTCGCGCATGCTGCTCGTGATGGGCCGCAACAACGTGCTGCCGAAGCGCTTCTTCGGGTACATCAACCCGAAGACCCACACGCCGACCTTCAACATCGTGCTCGTCGGCGTGATCAGCCTGCTCGCCGCGGCCTTCACCCTCGAGCTGATCGCCGCGTTCATCAACTTCGGCGCGCTCATCGCCTTCACCTTCGTGAACGTCTCGGTGATCGCCTGGTTCGCGATCCGCAAGGGCCGGCGCCGCACGCCGAAGGACATCTTCACGTTCATCGTGCTGCCGGGCATCGGCATGGTGCTGACCGGGGTGCTCTGGGCGAACCTGCACGCCGACGCGCTCATCGGCGGCATGGCCTGGGCCGTGATCGGCTTCGTCTACCTGCTCGTGCTGACGCGCGGCTTCCGCCGCAAGGTCGCGGCGTTCGACGAGGCGCAGCCGGTGACCGGCTTCAACAAGGTCATCGACGAGTAGCCGCCGCAGCGGCGGTCGCACCGCTCGACGCGGACGGGCCCGGGGTCGCCGACCCCGGGCCGCTCAGGGTTTTTCTCCTCTCCCCCTTTCCCCTCCGCCGTTCCCCCTCCCGGTTGTGGAGACGGAGGGAGCCCCCAAACCGACAAAGTAAC
>NZ_JBHXBK010000001.1:230397-522168 GCF_042726785.1 Agromyces sp. NPDC060279 | reverse complement strand
TGGTGATTTGTGTTCGGTTGTCTGTTCCAACGATTTCCTCAACGGGCATCCGCCTCAGTTGTGTTCCCACCGCTGGCCTCGGCTGGGCCCGGGGTCGCCGACCCCGGGCCCGTCCGCGTTTCCGATCCGCTCAGCCGTCCCGCTCAGCCGTTCCGCTCAGCGGCGGCGGAGCCGGAGGTAGCCCGCGAGCAGCCGCGGCACCACGAGGTAGACCGCGAGCGGGACGACGATCGCCGTGAGCAGCAGCGCGCGCAGCACGGGGTGCCAGTCGGCCCAGAGCGGGGCGAAGGCGAGCATGCCGATCGCGACGAGCGGGAAGATCGCGAGCCAGGTGATCGCTGCGCGCAGGTGGATCGAGGGCGGCGAGGGCGGCGAGGGCGGCGCAGCTGGCGCCGCGGGGGTCGGGTTCGGGCTGGCGACGGGTTCGGTGGACATGGCATTCTCCAACTGTTTGGTTGCTTCCAACTGAACGGTTGCAACCATAGAGTCGCGTTCGCTATTCCGCAACCGCCCGGTTGGAGCTTGCTACCCTGCTGGCATGGCCTGGGACACCGAGGGCACCAAGCGGCGACTGCTCGAGGCGGCGACGGTCGAGTTCGCGCAGCACGGCTTCGCCGGAGGCCGCATCGATCGCATCGCCGCCGCCGCGGGCGTCAACAAGGAGCGCATCTACCAGTACTTCGGCAAGAAGGGGGAGCTCTTCGACGCCGTGCTGGTGAGCGAGCTCCGCCGGGTCATGGACGAGGTGCCGCTCCACGGCGAAGGTCCGCAGGCGGTCGCCGACTATGCGGGGCGACTGTTCGACCACCACGTCGACGACCCGACCGTCCCGCGGCTCGTGACGTGGGAGGGGCTCGAGCGGGGACGCGACACGGTCGCCCGGGCCGAGCGGCTCGAGCACCACACCGCGAAGGTCGCGGCGATGATGCGGATGCTTCCCGGCGTCGACAAGGACGGCGCCGCCGATCTCCTCCTCACCATCGTCACCCTCTGCGACTCCTGGCCGGTGCTGCCGCAGGTCGACGAGTTCCTGAGCGGACGGGTCGACGGCCGGCGCGCCGAGCGGCGCGCCAGCATCGTCGCCACCGTCGAGCTGCTCGCCCGTGCGCTCAGTTCAGCGGCGGGGCGTCGCTGAGGACGACGAGGCGCCTCGTCGCCCGGGTCATCGCGACGTAGCGGTCGACCGCGCCCTCGATGCCGTCGCCGAATCGGCCCGGTTCCACGAGCGCCACGAGGTCGAACTCGAGCCCCTTCGCGAGCTCCGGCGTGAGCCGGCGCACCCGGGGACGCCCGACGAGCGCGGCGTCGACGGTCGCCGATGCAGCTTCGGATGGCGCAGCCGGGTGGATGACGCAGGCGCTCGCCTCGGGATGCGCCGACGTCCAGTCCTCGAGCACGCGCTGGAGCTCGGCGAGAGGCAGATGCTCGACGGGGTGGCCGCCCGAGCGGATGCTCGTCGGCACGTTCGCATCCGGGATGGCCGCCCGGATCCCCGGTGCCGCCTCGGCCATGATCTCGGCGGGGGTGCGGTAGTTCACCGTGAGCCCGGCGAGCTCGATCCGGCCGAAGCCCACGCGGCGCATCCGTTCGGTCCAGGACTCCAGGAAGCCGTGCCTCGCCTGCGCCCGATCGCCGACGACCGTGAAGCTGCGCGACGGGCAGCGGGCGAGCAGCATGCGCCATTCGGCATCCGTCAGCTCCTGCGCCTCGTCGATCACGACGTGCGCGAACGGGCCGTCGAGCTGGGCGCTGCGCTCCGGTCCCGGCAGCTCGCCGAGCAGCGTGTGCTGCACGTCCGCACCGCGCAGCATGGTGACGAGCCCCTCGCCGTCGTCGTCGGCCGCGATGAGCTGATCGACCACGAGGTCCATCTGTTCGCGATCGGCCTCGGCCTCGGCGCGCGCGCGGCGGATGCGGCCCGGGGCCTCCGGGTCGCCGATGCGGCGCCTGGCTGCGTCGAGGTAGGGCACGTCGGCGCGGGTCCACTCCCGGGGGTTCTCGCGCCGGAGCGCCGCCGCGTCCTCCGTGCTCAGCCACGGCGCGCAGCGTCGGAGGAAGTCGGGCGAGGTCCACAGATCGGCGACCACCCCGACCGGATCGAGCAGCGGCCACGCGCGGTCGAAGCGACGGCGCAACGCCTCGTCGGCTGCGAGCTCGCGGCGCAGGAGTCGCGCGGGGACGCCCGCCGGCTGCTGATCGGCGAGGATCTCGAGCAGCGCCTCCCAGACGACGCCGCGGGCCTCGTTGTGCGGGGTGCCCGGCTCCGGAGCGGTGAACGCCTCGGCCCAGTCCGCAGCTCCGAGGAACGACTCGCCCCACTGGGTGTCGACGAGGAGCTCCACGGTCGGCGGGACCTCGTACGCCTCGACCGCGGCGGCGACGGCGTCGAGGAGGCGGGCTTCGCCCTTCAGCACCGCGGCCTCGGGCGAGCGCTCCGGGGCGAGGGTCGCGCCTTCGGGGACGAAGTCGCTCGGCACCGCCATCGCGACCTCCTGCTCGCCGAGGCTCGGCAGCACGTCGGCGACGTAGTCGAGGTACGGGTGCGAGGGGCCGACGACCAGCACGCCGCCGCGGTGCGCGGCGACTCTCGCGTCCGCATAGAGCAGGTAGGCGGCGCGGTGCAGGGCGACGACGGTCTTGCCGGTGCCCGGCCCGCCATCGACGACGAGCGCGCCCTCCGAGCCGGCGCGGATGATGGCGTCCTGATCCGCCTGGATCGTGCCGAGCACGTCGCGCATCCGCTCGGAGCGGTCGGTGCCGAGGCTCGCGATGAACGCCGACTGGTCGTCGAGCGCGAGCGCGCGCGCATCGCCGCCCGGCTCGAGCAGCTCGTCCCAGTAGTCGACGATGCGGCCGCGCGTCCAGCGGTAGCGACGGCGGCTGCGCACCCCCATCGGCTGCGCCGGCGTCGCGGCGAAGAACGGCTCGGCCGCCGGGGTGCGCCAGTCGACGAGGAGCCGCTCGCCGTCGGGGCCGGCGAGCCCGATGCGGCCGATGTACCGCGGCTCGTCACTCCCCTCGACCACGATGCGGCCGAGGCACGCGTCGATCCCATAGCGTCGGAGCGTGCGAAGCCGGTTCTCGAGTCGATGCACCTCGAGGTCGCGGTCGAGGGCGGCCTGACCGTGGCGGGCTTGCGCCTGCAGTTCGGCGCTGAGACGATCGCGGGCGTCCGCGATCTCGGCGGCGATCGCTGCGGCGATGGCGGCGAAGTGACGTTCGTCCTCGACGAGCAGCGCCGGGCTCGATTTCTCGGCGAGGTGTGCGGGCAGCTGGAAGGGGCTCTCGGACAGGGGTCCTCCAAGGCGACAAGCGGGTGGGTCCGTCAGTATGCGCCACCGAGGGGGCCTTGCGGCAAGCCCCTGGCCCGGCGGTATCCTGGAAGTGCGGGGGAGTTCAGTCAGTCGGCGGAGCCGCCGCGGCCGGCACCGCGGGTGCGGTCGATCAGCTCGCGAAGCTCGAGTCGACGAGCACCGTCGAAGAGCGCTCGCACCGCATCTTCCGCCCTGTCTGCGTCGCGCTCCACGATCGCGTTCGCGACGATCGGATAGTGCGTGGCGAGCAGCGCCGAGTCGCGTACGATCGCCTTCGCGCTGAGGTGGTCGAGCGCCCGGGCGAGCAGCGGATTGTGCGCCGCCCGCCCGAGCGCCTGGCGGAAGGCGTGCGCGGCGGACTGGATCTCTCCACCGTGTTCATGCGCCAGCGCGACGACGCCGGCTTCGTGAACGAGCCGCTCTGCGTCGGCGGCGCTGCGGCGCTCAGCAGCCAGGCGCGCCGCCGCCAGCTCGAATTCCAGTTGGGCCGCGCCTTCGTCTCGGCGGGGGAGCTGGGGCTCGGGCGAGACGCCGCTCAGCTCGTACTCGGCTCTCCGCACCTGCCTGCTTTCTTCGGGATCGTCGTCGGGCATACGGGATGCCAATTCCGTGCTTCGTGGGCCAGCCAAGCTTAGATCATCACGGCGTCGTGGAGCGAGCGGCTGCAGCAGACCGAGAGAAGAAGCAGATGCGGGATGCCACACCACGTGAACGGTCGCCGACGTGCGGCGTCGACGCCGGGGGTGACCAGGTGGGAGGCACGCCGGCTCGGCGCTGGCCGACCAGAGCCGTGAGCGCGCGTTCGCGAGCCGCGTCTGCGTCTCGATCCTGGCTTGCCGGCGCGGGGTGACAGGCCCGTGTAGCGCTTGGTTGCCCAAGCGCGTGCACCGGTCTTGCCGAGTCGGATCATTCCACACGAACCGTCGAGCTTGGCTGCCAGCGGTAGCCGATCTCCGCGCGCCGGAAATCGAGAGGACCCGGCCTGTTTCCCCCAGTAGCCGGGCCCTCTCTCCGCACCGATTCCCAGTCGTGCGGACTGCCAGCGGGCGGGTGCCCCCGATGCTGGACAGAGCGATGGTAGCACGGGATACCAATCTCAGAGGAATCCCATGACGTCGTCCGATCGCGGCATGTCGACGCGAGGCTCTCGACTTCGGTAAGGAATCTTGCGTTTTGCCGGGACTGGCGGAACGCTGCTGGTATGGTTCTCCGTATGTCGTTCAGGATGCAGCTCTTGCGTGGCGATGACGCCATGCGCGCCAGCAGGCTGAGCGCAGCGGCATGACCGAGGCGTGCCAGACCGAAGCCGAGCGGGTCGCCGAAGCGCTGCGTTCCGAGATCGTCGCCCGCAAGCGGCTCCCGGGCACCCGACTGATCGAGCGGTCGATCGCCGCCGAACTCGGGGTCAGTCGTCTTCCCGTCCGTGACGCACTTCGGGTGCTCGAGCGCGAAGGGCTGGTCGCCCGCATGGGTCGAAGCCTCGCGGTGCGAGAGCTCGGCCTGCGAGACCGGGGCGAACTCACCGAGGTGTGTGAGGCGTTCGACGCGGTTGCAGTGCGACTCGCTGCCGAATCTCGGACGGACGAGGAGATCCGCGGCATCGAGGACTCGCTGGAAGCGCTCTCCGGCAGCGGTGGGGCGGAAGACGCACTCCGATACCGACGGGCCGTCGCGGAAGCCTCGCACAACGAGTTCGTGGTGGAGATCAGCACCCTCCTGCGCGGCCGGGAGGCCGGCGAAGTGCTCGCTCCGGCGCTCCTCGCCGAGCACGGCCGAGGCGTCGTCGCCGCGCTGAAGCGGCACGACGCGGACGCGGCCGAAGCGGCAGTCCGCACGCAGTACCGTGCGACGCGAGAGGCGTTCCGACACGAGGTCATCTCCGAGCTGGAATCGCGACTCGCCGAGGTGCGAGCGGCGGAGGTGGTCGAGTGACCGGGGAACAGCAGCCGCGGGTCCCCGAGGCGACGCGCGTGCAGAGCCTTCTGCGCCAGCAGATCATCGAGGGTGTCCGGCAGCCCGGAAGTGCGCTGGTCGAGCGGGCGATCGGGGAGGAATTCGGCGTCAGCCGACTCCCGGTCCGGCAGGCGATCCAGGGTCTGGTCGCCGAACAGCTCGTCGTGCCGGGCGGAGCGCGCTCGGCCGCGGTCGTTCGAGGCTTCGACGCGGAAGAGCTCGAGGCGCTGAGCGTGGTTCACGCGACGCTCGAGCGGCTCGTCGTCCGGTGGGCTGCCCTCCGGCGGAGCGCCGAGCAGGTGGAACTGCTCCGCGAGCTCGTGCCGGCCACAGTGGCCGATGGCGCGACGGTCGACGCGGCAGCCGTCCGGCGTTCGGTGCTCGACTTCCGCGCGCTGCTCTTTGTCATGGCCGACAGCGAGATCCTGAACGAACTCAATCAGTTGGTGGGCGCTCGGGTCACGCAGGTGATCTCGCACGCGCTTCAGCCGGCAGAAGCGGGCCCGTATCTCGAGGCGCTGTATCGGGCGATCGCGATCGGGGATCCCGATCTCGCCGAGACGATCATGATCGAGTACATCGCGCCGCAGAAGTTCGCGCGCTCACAGGCCGACTGAGTCCGCCCGGTCTGGTTCTGCGGAGCCGTCTCAGCTGCCGCCTGTGTGGCCCGAGCCTCGTCGCGTCTCGGACGCTTTGCGTTGTTCACGATTCGAGCGCTGGGGATGCCAAGCGTGAGATCCGGATTGCAAGGGAATGCCGGTGTGTATGGGTGATTTGGCTGGACCGTCTTGCTCTTCGGTGAAATAACGGGATACCATGGGTGTGTCGCGCCGAGTGAATCGGGTTGAGGTCGAACAAGCCAGTAGCCCGGCGCGACGCTCCGTCTCACCGCGGAGCGTGCAACGTCGTTGCACTGGGCTCCCGGGCGTCTTGGATCCCCCCGGATCTCCCGGTCCGGGAGCCCTCCTCCGAAACGTCACCATGAGGCGCTCGCCGAAGCGCCGCACGGTGGCGTTTCGTCGTGTTCGGTCCTTCTCGTACCACCGTGCACCGGTCTGCACACGGCGGAAGCCGCCTCCTCGATCGGGAGACGGCTTCCGCGGGGCGGGTGCTAGGGCGTGCTCCGTCGCCGGGCTACGACGACGGCGGCGGCACCCAGAACCGCGAGCAGCGCGGCGACCCCGAGTGCGACGCCCGGCGCGACACCGGTGGCCGCGAGCACTCCGCCGGGGGGAGTGACGTGCGGCGGTTCGCTCGGCCCCGGGTGCTCGCCCGGTCCGGCAGGCGGTGTCGGCGCTCGGTAGGTGATCGTCACCGTCGCACGGGTGAGGTTCCCAGCGCGGTCCGCCACCTGGTACTCGATGGGGGTCGGGTTGCCGGTGAACCCGTCCTCCGGGGTGAAGGTGATGTCGCCGGTGTCGGGGTCGACGGTCCACGTGCCCTCTCCAGGGATGACGAGTTCGTCGACCGGGTCCCCGCTCGAGGGATCCGTGATGCGGACCGTCGAGGGGTCGAGGTCGCCCCTGTCGTTGTCGAGCACGGGCACGGTCACAGCGGTGCCCTGCGGATTGTCGAGCGATTCGTCGTCGGTGGCTTCCGGCACGTAGGTGACCGTGACCTTCGCGGTGGAGGGGTTCTGCCCCTGAGGGTCGGTGACCTGGTACTCGATCGGGGTGGGGTTGCCGGTGAATCCGGCTTCCGGGGTGAAGGTGAGGTCGCCGGTGTCGGGGTCGACGGTCCAGGTGCCTTCGCCGGGTACGACGAGTTCTTGCACGGGGTCGCCGCTGTTCGGATCGATGATCCGAACCGAGGTCGGATCGACATCCCCGGTGTCGTTGTCCAGCACCGGCACCGTCACCGCCGTGCCTTGCGGATTGTTCCGCGACTCGTCATCCGTTGCGCCGGGCACGGCCGGCACGAGACCGGCATCGATGCCGGCTGCCGTCGGCTGCTCGCTGTCGAGCTCGATGACGCCGCTCTCACCGGTGGCGGGATCGGCATCCGAGTCGCGACTCCCGTCGTCGCCGGCGTTCGGCGTCGTGGGTGACATCCCGTCCGGATAATCGCCGAAGCGCACCTTGTAGCGGCCGTAGGGGAGATCGGTGAACGAGTAGTTCCCGTCGGCGTTGGTGACAGTGGTGATCGGCGCGCCGTCGGCGTCGAGCACCGGATCGCCACTCTCATCGAGTAGCTCGACGGTGACCCCCTCGATACCGGCCTCGTCATCGCCGCGGATGCCGTCTCGGTTCGCGTCGAGCCAGACCCGGTCGCCGATCGAGCCGTTCTGGGGAAGCCGCACCGAGAGGAGCGTGTAGTCCGACTGGGTCGAGTCCGTGGCCTGGCTCGGCAGGCGCACGGTCTCGCCCCAGACGGTGTTCAGGCCGTTGACCCCGTCGGCGTACGTGGCATTCGCCGTGCTCGTGTACGCCGTGCCGGTGTTGTACTGATCACGCGGCCACTCGCTGAACGGCGAGATGGTCGAGTCGAGCTGGAACGCCACTTCGGTGAACGTGCCGTGAAGTTGCAGCGAGCCGCATCCGGCGAACGCCATGTTCGGCGTCTCCTGCTCGGTGTTCGCGTTGCCCTTGTCTCGGGTGTTGCAATTGCCCGCGGTGTTCGCCGATGGGGTGTGCAGTCGGCTGCCGTCGAGCACCAGGTTGGTCGGGGCGTCTCCGGCGAGCGTCATCGTCACGTCTGGCGAGATCAGCTCCCACACCTGCGAGTTGAAGGACCCCTTGCCGTAGCGGGTGGTGCCGTCGTCCGAGTTCCAGGTGTAGTTGCCCCAACCGCCGATTCCGCTGACGTCGAGGACGGGATCGGTGACCGCCCGGTCGAAGCTGAGGGTGAGGGTCATCGTGTCGGCGCAGTTGCCGCTGAAGTTCTGGTGCTCCGCGCTGCCGGGGCCGCCGTCGCAGTTGGAGGCGTTCGTCAGCACGCCCAGTCCTGGCAGGTTCGCGGGAGTCGGTGCGCCGAGGAACATCGCGGACGAGGCGCCGTGGACGGAATGGTCGCGCGGGTTGGTGAGGAAGTTGGTGCCGGCGAGCTGCGTCGGGCCCGGCGTGACGCGAGCGGTGATTCCGATCGCACCAGTCCGGGTCGGCAGCGAGCTCGTCGCCTCGTTCGTGGCCTGATCGTGGGCGGGGGCCGTGTTCGAAGTCCTGGCGGATCCCGGGTCCACGAGCGTCCACGCGTCGTTGAAGACATAGCCGTTCTCCTCGGCGGCCGATGCCGGCGTCGCGACGCCGACGAGCGCCAGGAATCCGACGGCGAGCGTGGTCGACATCGCGAGGGCCACGACGCGTCGGAGACGGTGCCAGCCGCTCGGCGCGGGGCCGCGCGGTACGCGTGCTGCGGTCGGGTGAAACGACATCGTGTCCCCTTTCACGTGTCCGAGACGAGCGGGTCGCGGTCAGGCCTCGAACCAGCCGGAGCTGCTTGGTGTACCAGGCGATCCATGTTCTGAGCCCGGAAGCACGATGTTTGGCGACCCGTGTGCGAAAGTCCGTCTCCGTGTCGTAGCCTATGGTATGCCAACAGAAGCCGATCGTCACGCTTCGAGAGGCGGTCGGTGGCTTCGGTTGTGCGGCGGTCGGTGATGGAGAGGTGGGATGCCTCGCCGGCGCATCGGCTATGGCATCCCGTGGGGTGATGGCAAGGGGGACTTGGATGGGATCGGCGCTGGCCAGCGGACGGGGCGCACGGCGTCGCGTCCGGTGGTGGGCCGGACTGCTCGTCCTGGGGCTTCCCGCCGCGGGTGCCTCCGCGGCGACCCCCGCGACGCCGGCACAGGCAGCGGATCCGTTCGCCGGAGGCGAGCGCTACGCACTCCAGGGCGTCGTCTCGAACAGCACCCGGTACTTCCTCCACGTCGATCCGGATGCCGAGACGTCCGTGCAGGACGGCGCGGTCGCCGGGCCGGCGAACCGCCAGCTGAACGCGCTCGGCATCTCCGCCGACGGGACGACCGCGTTCTACGTGCGCCAGACCGGCGGCGGTGTCGAAGCGGTCTACATCTACAACCGGCTCACGGGCGCGCCGACCTCGTACCACATGCCGGCAGGCGTCCGCGGCGAGTCGACGACGGAAGCAGCGATGACCACGGGGCTCACGCCCCGCAGAACGGAACCGGGTGGGACCTCCATTCGGGCACTGGGAAAGGAACACCATGCCAGCACGACGTGAGCTCGCGGACGCTCCCGAGCACATCATCACCGCCCTGCGGGCGATCTCGGGTGCTGCGCGCGCGACGGTCTTGCGATACGTCTTGAAGAACCCTCGCGCCTCGCACACCGAGATCGTCGCGAGCACCGGCGTGAGCCGGGGCTCGGCGACGACCGCGCTCCGGGACCTGGAAGCACTCGGGTACCTCCACGTCGATGGGCCCCGCCAAGGCCGGATCGTCCGCTACCGCGCAGACGAGAGCTCCATCGCCAGCGACCTGACGGCCGTGCACGACTGGTTCCTGCGCTGACGTCCGCGCCGGCGCGCGCGAGCTCTACGATGGGGGCATGCCTACTCCGGCGCCGCCGTCCACCCGCCCCACCGACGCCTCGGCGGACGACGTCGCAGCCGTCGGCATCGCCGTCGCCCAGTTCGCGCCGGTTCCCGACGTCGTCGCGAACCTCGAGGAGATCGAACGGCTCGCGCGGCTGGCCGCCGCTCGCGGGGCGAAGCTCGTGGTGCTCCCCGAGTACGCCATGTACTTCACTCCGGAGCTCGGCCGCGAAATGGCCGAGGCGGCCGAGCCGATCGACGGCCCCTTCGTCGGCGCGTTCAGCGCGCTCGCCGGCCAGCTCGGCGTGCACCTCGTCGCGGGCATGCTGGAGCGCCGGGATGACGGCCGGTTCTCGAACACGCTCGTCGCGGCGGATGCCGACGGGACCGTGGTCGCCCGCTACCGCAAGCAGCACCTCTACGACGCTTTCGGGCAGCGGGAGTCCGAGCACGTCGCGCCTGGCGAACTCGCAGCCCCGGAGCTCTTCGAGCTCGACGGCTTCACGGTCGGCATGCAGACCTGCTACGACCTGCGATTCCCGGAGGTGACCAGAACGCTCGTCGACGCAGGGGCCGAGCTCGTGCTCGTGCCGGCCGAGTGGGTGCGCGGGCCGTTGAAGGAGCACCACTGGCGCACGCTCGCCACCGCGCGTGCGATCGAGAACACCGTGTACCTCGCCGCGGCGGACCAGACGCCGCCGGTCGCCGTCGGCGCAAGCCTCGTGGTCGACCCGATGGGCGTCGAGATCGCGGGTCTCGGCGAGGAGCCGGGCGTCGCGATCGCCTGGATCGAACGGGACCGGCTCGAACGCGTGCGCCGGGTCAACCCCGCGCTCGAGCTCCGTCGCTACCGGGTCGTCCCGCGCTGAGTCGTCGCGGGCGCGTCCCCGGTCAGGCGGTGCCGAGCGCGGCGAGCCGGGCGGATGCCTCCCGCAGCACGTCCTCGCGCTTGCAGAACGCGAAGCGGACGAGTCGGGCGACCTCGTGGCGGTGCTCACGCCGCACGAAGGCCGAGACGGGAATGCCGACGACGCCCGCGAGGTCGGGCAGCCGGCGGCACAGCTCTTCGGCGTCGTCGAAGCCGAGCGGACCCGCGTCGGCGACCACGAAGTAGCCCGCGCGGGGACGGGCGACGGTGAATCCGGCGGCCTCGAGTCCGGCGGAGAGCAGTTCGGCGCGGTGAGCGAGCGAGGTGGCGGCGGACGTGAAGACGGCGTCCGGCAGGTCGAGGCCCGTGGCGACCGCCGGTTGGAAGGGTGCCCCGTTCACGTAGGTGAGGTACTGCTTCACCGCGAGTACCGCAGTGACGAGCTCCGGGCGGGCCGTCAGCCAGCCGATCTTCCAACCCGTGGTCGAGAAGGTCTTGCCGCCTGAGGAGATGCTGATCGTACGCGCGCGAGCACCCGGACGCGCCGCGATCGGGCGATGCGGCCCGTCGAAGCGGAGGTGCTCGTAGACCTCGTCGGTGACGAGGAGTGCGTCATGACGCTCGGCGAGCTCGACGAGGAGCTCGGCCGTGGCCTCGTCGAGCACAGCGCCGGTGGGGTTGTGGGGATCGTTGACGAGGATGAGCCGGGTGCGGTCGGTGACGGCGGCACGCAACTCGTCGTGGTCCGGACGCCACTCGGGGAACCGCAGCGGCACGGTGCGGTGCACGCCGCCCGCCCGGGCGATGAGCGCGGCGTACGCGTCGTAGTACGGCTCGAACGTCACCACTTCGTCGCCCGGCTCGACGAAGGCGAGCACGGTCGCGGCCAGCGCCTCGGTCGCACCGGCGGTCACGAGCACTTCGCGGTCGGGGTCCAGCCCGATCCCGTACCAGTGCTGCTGATGCCGGGCGATCGCCTCCCGCAGCACCGGCATCCCGGTGCCCGGCGGGTACTGGTTCGTCCCGCTCCGGATCGCGTCCACCGCAGCGTCGAGCACCGCGGCGGGGCCGTCTTCGTCGGGGAAGCCCTGGCCGAGGTTGATGGCTCCGGTGCGCTGCGCGAGCGCGCTCATCTCGGCGAACACGGTCGCCGCGATGCGTCCGTCCGGGCCGAGCAGCCCGGCGCCGGCGGCAGTGCGCTGCCATGGCGCGAGGGGAGGGTGCGCGAGGGAGTCGGTCACGCTCACACCGTACCCGCAGCGCCCGGCGCTACGCTGGCGAAGGCCCGCTGCCGCCCGCGCGTTCCGTTCGGAGGCTTCACTGCCGGCCGATAGCCGATCCATAGACTTCGCCGATGCCACGCACAGCTTGCGCCGCGAGAGTGGGGGCAGCTTGGAAGGAGCAGACATGACCGATCACACCACTGGCCCCGTCTCGGAGGAGCCGCGGGACCCCGAGGAGCGTGACGTCACGGAAGCCGCTGGCGTCGCTGCACCGAACGACGTCCCCGAGACGAGCGCAGCGGAGACCGCCGCGCCCGAGTCGACCGCGACCGAGGCCCCCGCGCCCGAGCCGACCGAGGCCCCCGCCCCGGCATCCGCCGGATGGGTCGCCCCGAACGCCCCCGCTGCGCCCCAGACGGCGCCCCAGCCGGCCGCGCGGACCGCAGCGCCGCAGGCAGCGGCCTCGCAGGCCGCGCCCGGCCAGCCCGCGGCCCCGGCCACCGGAACGCTCTACGAGCCCGGCCGGGCCCCGCAGCCGTACCACGCCGCGCAGTACCCGCACCCGGTCGCCCCGCAGCCGACCCACCCCGCCACGCAGCCCACGCAGCCGCTGCCCGGAGCGCACCAGCCGCAGCCCTCTGCTGGGCCCGGCCAGGTGCCGCCGGGGCAGGTCCCGCCGGCGTTCGGCGGACAGCCCGCCGCGGCGCCCGCGCCGAAGAAGCGTCCGGTCGGGCTCGGCATCGCCGCGGCCATCGTCGCGGCCGCCCTCATCGGGGGCGGCGCCGGTGCCGGCGTCACCGCGCTCTCGCTGGCCAACCGCACCACCACGACCTCCGCGAGCGCCAGCCCGCAGAACGTCGTCGTCAACGACACGGAGTCCGTGAACCAGGTCACGGCGGTCGCCGCGAAGGCGAGCCCGAGCGTCGTCACCATCTCGGTCTCCTCGGCCGACGGCGCAGGCACCGGCTCCGGCATCATCCTCTCCGACGACGGCTACGTGCTGACGAACACCCACGTCGTCACGCTCGACGGCGCGACCGGCGAGCCCACCATCCAGGTGAAGACCGACGACGGCCACCTCTACTCGGCCGAGCTCGTGGGCACCGACCCGCTGAGCGACCTCGCCGTGATCAAGCTGAAGGACGCGTCGGGGCTGACCCCGCTCGCATTCGCCGACTCGAGCAAGCTGAACGTCGGCGACACCGCCATCGCGATCGGCGCGCCCCTCGGACTGTCCGGCACCGTGACGGACGGCATCGTGAGCGCCCTGAACCGCTCCATCGAGGTCGCGTCCTCGGCGGCGCCCACCACCCCGGACGACAGCGGCCAGGGCGACCAGCAGCAGGGCGGACAGCAGCCCTTCGACTTCTGGAACTTCGACATCCCCGGTCAGGGCGGTCAGGGCGGTCAGGGCGACCAGGGCAGCCAGCAGCCGCAGCAGGGCGGCGGCAACATCTCGATCCCCGTGATCCAGACCGACGCCGCGATCAACCCCGGCAACTCCGGCGGCGCGCTGCTGAACAGCAAGGGCGAACTCATCGGCGTCAACGTCGCGATCCTCGGCACCGGCGACTCCTCGTCCGGCCAGTCCGGCAACATCGGCGTCGGCTTCGCCGTTCCGTCGAACCTGGCGAAGCGGGTCTCCGACGAGATCATCGCGAACGGCTCGGCGACGCACGGCCTGCTCGGGGCGACCGTCACGGCCGCGCAGAGCGACGAGCAGAGCAGCACCGTCGGTGCGCTCATCACCGACGTCCCCGCCGGGGGCGCCGCCGCGAAGGCGGGTCTGCAGAAGGGCGACATCGTCACCCAGTTCAACGGGCTGCCGATCACCGACCAGACCGACCTCACCGCGCAGGTCCGCGCACTCGCGGGCGGCACCGAGGCGGAGGTCACCTACCTCCGCGACGGTGAGGCGAACACCGTGACGGTCACGCTCGGCACCTTCGAGGGCTGATCCCCGACGTCGGCGCGACACCCGGCGAGTGGCCGGAGCCATCGAGGCTCCGGCCACTCGGCGTTTGCTAGGCTCGATCGACCCAGCAGCAGAGTGAGGAACCTTGCCCGATCAGCCCGACGGCACTCGCCGATCGACGCTCGGCGTCTCCTATGTGATGCCGGTGCTGAACGATGCCTCGCACGTTCGCGCCGCCGTGGAGTCCATCCTCGATCAGCACTACGAGGGCCCCGTCGAGGTCCTCATCGCGCTCGGGCCGTCGATCGACGGCACGGCGGAGCTCGTCGCCGATCTGGCCGCCCGCGACCCCCGGGTGCGCGTGCTCGACAACGCAGTTGGGTCGACGCCCGCCGGGCTCAACCTCGGCATCCGCGCCGCCGTGTACCCCGTCGTCGTGCGCGTCGACTCGCACTCCATGCTGCCGGCCGACTACACGCGGATCGCCGTCGACACCCTCGAACGCACCGGCGCCGACAACGTCGGCGGCATCATGGCCGCGCACGGCGAGACCGCCTTCGAGCGGGCCGTCGCGCGGGCCTACACGACCCCCGTCGGGCTCGGCGGCTCCGCCTTCCACGTCGGCGGTACGGCCGGGCCGGTCGAGACCGTGTACCTCGGCGTATTCCGCCGTGAGGCGCTCGAACGCGTCGGGCTCTTCGACGAGACGATCAAGCGCGGCCAGGACTGGGAGCTCAACCGCCGGCTGCGTGCCACCGGCGGCATCGTCTGGTTCACGCCCGAACTGAGCGTCACGTATCGGCCGCGCTCGACCCTCGAACGGCTCGGCCGGCAGATGTTCTCGACGGGGCTCTGGCGCGGCGAGCTGGCCCGCCGGTTCCCCGCGGCGAACGGCCTGCGCTACTTCGTGCCGCCCGTCATGGTGCTCGGGGTGCTGCTGGGGCTCCTCGCCGGCCTTGGCGGGCTCGTGCAGGCGCTGGCCGGTCAGACCCCGTGGCTGGCGGCCGGCCTCGTGGTGCCCGCCGTCTACCTGCTGTTCGTCCTCGTCGCGGCGCTCGTCTACGGTCGCGGCCAGGGTGCCGCGTCGTGGCTCTGGTTTCTCGTAGTCTTGCCGTGCATCCATGTCGCGTGGGGGGCGGGCTTCGTGCTCGGCTATCTCTCGCTGACGCGGAACATCGCCAGCCATACGGGAAGGTAACGGATGTCGCACCCGCACTCGACGTCGTCGGAGCCGTCGAGAACGCACCCATCGAGCCTCGCCGAGCTGAAAGCGGTCACCCAGCCGCCGGAGGTCCGCGGGCGGCGCAATGCGGAGCACTGGACGGCGTCGCTCTACCTGCGGCGGCTGTCGCCGTACCTGACGTGGGTGCTGCTCAAGACGCCGATCTCGGCGAACGGCGTGACCGGGTTGATGATCCTCGTCGGCTGGTCGACGGCCGCGGCTCTGCTCATCCCGGGCGTCTGGGGCGCGCTGCTCGCCGTCGTGCTCGGCCAGCTGCAGATGCTCGTGGACTGCTGCGACGGCGAGGTCGCCAGGTGGCGGCGCACGTCCTCGCCGGCCGGCGTGTTCCTCGACAAGGTGGGGCACTACTCCACCGAGGCGCTCATCCCGATCGCGCTCGGCATCCGCGCCGCCGCGTACCCGCTCGAGTTCCCCGCCGACTTCCTCTGGACGACCGTCGGCGCCCTGCTCGCCCTCGTCATCGTGCTCAACAAGGCGCTGAACGACATGGTGCACGTCGCCCGGGCCAATGCCGGCCTGCCGAAGCTGGCCGACACGCACGGCGAGACGGCGCCGCGCGGCGGCCTCGTCGCGAAGCTCCGCCGCGTCGCGCGCTTCGTGCCGTTCCACCGGCTCTACCACTCGGTCGAGCTGACGCTCATCGCGTTCGCCGCCGCCGTGGTCGGCCTGTTCGTCGGCCAGCCGATCGTGGACCGGGTCGTGGTGGCCGCCCTGCTGCCGCTGGCCGTGCTCGCGGTCGTCGGGCACTTCGTGGCGATCATGGCGAGCCGGCGTGTCCGTTCCTGAGCCGACGTCCGGCACGGTGACGCCGCAGTTCGGCGTCGTCGTGCTGACGATGGGCCGCCGGCCTGAGGAGCTGCTGCGCGGCGTGCGCAGCGTGCTCGAGCAGCGCGGGGTCGCGGTGGACGTGGTCGTGGTCGGCAACGGCTGGGATCCGGCGACCGCCGAGCCGTCCCTGCCCACCGGGGTGCGCACGCTCGCGCTCGCGGAGAATCTCGGCATCCCGGCCGGCCGCAATCGCGGGGTTCCGGAGGTCGAGGGCGAGCTGCTCTTCTTCCTCGACGACGACGCGTTCCTCCCGGACCCGGAGTTCCTCGCGAAGGGCGCGGCGCTCCTCGCCGCACGACCCGAGCTCGGGCTCGTGCAGCCCCGGGTCGTGGATCCCACCGGACTGGTCTCGCCGCGACGCTGGATCCCTCGGATCCGCAAGGGCGACCCGGCCCACTCGAGCAACGTCTTCTCCTGCTGGGAGGGGGCCGTGCTCCTGCCGCGCGCCGTCTTCGAACAGACCGGCGGCTGGGCGGACCCGTTCTTCTACGCGCACGAGGGCATCGAGCTCGCGTGGCGGGTCTGGGACACCGGGCATCGCGCCTGGTACGCGGGCGAGCTGGAGGCCGCCCACCCGGTCATCGACCCCGCGCGCCACTCGTACTACTTCCGCCTGAACGCCCGGAATCGCGTCTGGCTCGCCCGGCGCAACCTCCCCGCGGTGCTCATCCCCTTCTACGTGGGCTCGTGGACGGCGATCCAGGTGCTGCGCTGGGCCCGCAGACCGGCGCAGCTGCGCGCCTGGTTCGGCGGGTGGCTGGCCGGCTGGCGGGAGGACCCTGGCCAGCGCCGGCCGCTTCGCTGGCGGACCGTCTGGCGGATGACGCGGGCCGGTCGGCCGCCGATCGTCTGAGCGCCGCGCGAGCCGCTCCGTAACGATCGGCTCTCGGTGCGTCCGCGGCGCGCTCGACCGGGGCATCCGCCCAGGCGCCGTCGCTACCCTTGCCGAGTGGGATTGAAGACTGACGCTCGCCGTGCCGTGAAGCTCGCGAAGAACATCATCGCCTCGCGGCGCTCGCAGCGGGCGCTCGCCACGGCCCTCGCGCAGGCGGCGCCGCTCGAGCCCGGGCGCTACCGCATCGGGGTGTACTTCGCCGACGGCAAGGTCAACCTCTACCAGCTGCGTCAGTGGTACCGGCCGCTCGCCGAGCTTGCGGAGACGTACCCCGTGGTGATCCTGAGCCGGGCGTCCGGCGCCGCGCTCGCCCTGTTGGACGAGTCCCCGGTGCCGGTCGCCTACGTGCGCCGGGTGGCCGACCTCGAGCAGCTCATCCACGATCAGCAGCTCCAGCTCATCTTCTACGTGAACCAGAACGCCAAGAACTTCCAGATGATGCGCTACGGGCGGCGCTGGCACGTGTTCATCAACCACGGCGAGTCCGACAAGATGTACATGACCACGAACCAGTTCAAGGCGTACGACTACGCGCTGATCGCCGGCGACGCGGCCCGGTCACGGCTGGGCAAGGTGCTCTGGGACTACGACTTCGACAAGCGGGCGATCCCGATCGGTCGACCGCAGGCCGACCACTACCACGACGGACGCGAACTGCCCTATCCCGACGATGGGCGCGAGGTCGTGCTCTACGCGCCGACCTGGGAGGGCGACCGCGCGGCGGCCGCCTACGGCTCCATCGCCTCGCACGGGGTCGCGCTCGTCACCGCGCTGCTCGCGACCGGCCGGCACCGCGTGATCTATCGCCCGCACCCGCGTTCCGGAGTGCTCGACCACGAGTACGCGGCCGCCAACCGGGCGATCATCGACGCCATCGGCGCGGCGAATCAGGCGGACCCGACCGCCATGCACGTCTACGACGACGGTCGTGAACTCGGCTGGCAGCTCGCGGCCGCCGACCTCGCCGTCGTCGACATCTCGGCGATGGTCTACGACCGGCTCGCGACGGGCAAGCCGCTGCTGATCACCCGCCCGCTCGCCGCGGAGGCCGAGATCGACACGGGCGGGTACCTCTCGGCATGCGAGTGGCTCGTGGCCGAGCCCGGCGCGCCGCTCGACGTGGCGGGCGCGGCGATGCTCGCCCGTGTCGAGGAGGTCGCGCACGACCAGGAGGCGCTGGATCGGCTCGGGTACTGGGTCGAACGCTACTTCGGCGACACCTCGCCGGGCGCGGCGACTGCACGATTCCACGCGGCGGTCGACCACCTCATGGCCGAATGGGAGCGCTTCGCGGCCGAGCACCTCGACGACGAGCTCATCGACGAGCACGACGTCGAGGGCGAGCGCGCCGAGAGCCAGGCCGACGAGGACCCCCACGGCTGACGCGTCGCAGGTGCCCAGAGCTCAGTAGAGGGTCGGTGCGCCGCCGCTCGGCGGCGCCGACCACCGCTCCAGCTCGAGCAGCTCGCTGAGGCGCCCGTTGCCGCCTCGCCAGGCGTCCACCGCGTCCTCGCCGAGCAGCACGTAGTGCCAGCGGCGCCCGCTGCGCGAGGCGGCCGGGAGCCGGTTCAGTGCCTCGATCCAGGCCGACGCCGCGCGGTGTTTCCGCTCGACGTTCGGATGGTCGAGCGCCGACTGCGCCTTCGTCTCGACGACGTACACGGCCTCCGCGGTGCGGACGAGGAAGTCGGGCGAGTACCAGGCCGGCAGGCCGTCCGCCCGGAGGTACGGCCGCTGCACGAAGGTGTGGGCGTGCTCGTCGATCTTGACGAAGGCCTCGATCCGGCTGTCCTGGTCCGCCCACTCGATGAAGCGCCGCTCCAGCCCGCCGCCGCGGCTGGCGACCCGCAGCGCGGGGAAGACGCACTTGCGGCTGGGCACCGCATCGCGCGCCCGCATGGTGATGCTGCCGATCTCGGCGATGCTGCGCTGCTCGACGAGCGCGCTCGTCACGGGATGCGTGCGCTGGTCCTCGACGAGGGCCGTCGAGAACACGCCGGCGACGTGCTCGGCGACCCCGGGGAGCAGGAGCACGCGCCATCCCTCGTCGAACCCCGGGTCGAAGGGCTCGGCGAAGAGCCGGGCGCGCACGTAGCGGTCCACCCAGGCGGCGATGCGGGCGCGGTGGGTGGCGAGCAGCGGGTACCGGCTCGCCGCGCTGAAGCGGGCGGCCGCGGGGGTGAAGGCGCGCCCGACGACCGTGGTGATGCGCCGCGTGATCCGGGCCAGGAAGTCGTTGTACCCGGTCGCGGTCATGACCCCGCCGTCGACGCGATAGTCGCCGTACTGCGTCTTCGTCTCGAGGTCGTGCGAGCTCCACCGCTCGCCGCTGCCGACCGCTCGACGCAGTACCGCGAGCTCGAAGCGGCACGGTTCGAGCGCGAGCGGGTCGAGGCGGGGTTCGACGAGCTCCTCCTCGTGCTCGCGCACGATCTCGGGGACGACGAGGTCGTACTCCTGCCAGCCGGATCGGAGCTCGACCCGCTCGAGGTCGCCGATGGCGGCGGTCTCGTCGTCGCCGACGATCGCGAGCAGGCCGTCTCCGAGCAGCTCGTCGTAGAACGCCTGGAACGCGGGGTGCTCGATGATGAACAGCACGTCGAAATGGTTGGCCGGTTCGAGTCGGCGGCGCATCCGCTCGCGCGTCTCCCGCTTCAGCTCTTCGACGACGGGGGCGCCCCGCCACATCAGCCTGAGGCCGCGGCCGATCGTCTGCTCGAGCAGGATGCCAGAGCCCGCCGAGCGCAGTGGCACCACCACGCAGATGCTGTCGACGTCGAATCCCTCGCGCAGCATCAGCACGCTGAAGACGACGCGCGGTCGCGCCTGCCGGTCGAGATCGAAGAGCCGGGCGCGGATCGGCTCCCACTCCTTCGGACCGAGCTCGCTCCGCCGGCCGCTGTCGACCCGGAGCACGTCCTCGGCGCCGAGCCCTTCGGAGTCGAGCAGGAACTGCTCGACGTGGCGGGAGACGAGCGTGTCCTCGGTCACGATCAGCAGTTTCGGACGTCGTTCGGGGTCGATCGCGGCGAACTGGGCCTCGAGCAGGGCGAGCTTGCTGAGCCCGGCGCGGATCATCGTGCGCTGGCCGGAGGAGAGTCCCACCACCGCTCCGTGCTCGTCGCGCTCGGCGGCGAAGTCGAGGGGGAGCGCCGCCAGTTCGACGCGCTTGTCGAGCGCGATCGCCTTCACGAGTCCCCGCTGCATGGCCGCGTGGAGGTCGAAGTCGACCACGATGTGCGGGAAATAGCGTCGGTGCGGCCGCTTCCCGCCGCTGCGTGTCTCGTCGTAGGGGGTCGCCGAGAAGTCGAGCTGGATGAACCGTCGCCCTTTCGTCGCGGCGATCGCCGTCAGGCTCTGCTGCCACTCGACGTCGCTCGTCTCCTGGCCGGCCCGGAGCGCGTGCACGTGGTGCGCCTCGTCGTTCAGCACCACGAGGTCGGGCAGCTCGACGAGCGACTCCAGCGGGCGGCCGCGCGCGGCACGGCGGTCGAGCGATTCGAGGGCGTGCCCGGCCGCGCCGGGGGACAGGGGAAACATGCTCTCGACGGCGGCCCGCGCCGGATCGTCGTCGCCGCGTCGGCGCCTGCGCCCGTCATCGGCCGCCTCGCCCGCGAAATCGGGGTCCTCGGCTCCCGCGAGGAGGTGCCAGTTCGTCACGGCGATCATGCCGCCGCGGGGGACGCGGAGCCCGATCTCGTGCTTCTCGACGACGCCGGAGGCGAGCAGCGCGGCGATGGCGCGTTCGTGCCTGGGCGGAGTGAACAGCGCCCGCCGCGCGTGCAATTCGCTCGTGCTCGGGTCGCGCACGCCGTCGATCCGGCGGCCCCGGAACGAGTCGAGGAGCCGTTCGTAGACGATCAGCCCGGGGGCGACGACGAGGAAGTTGCTGCTGAACCGGGGGTCGGCGGGCGCGGCGAGATGGTTGAGGTGCTGCCAGACCAGCAGCGCGTTCATCACCCAGGTCTTGCCGGTGCCGGTGGCGAGCTTCGCGGCGTACTTGGGATGCCCGTGGCGCTCGTGGGCGAGCTCGTCGCGCCGAGCTGCGGTGAGCGAGCTCGGGGCCAGCCGCTCGTAGAGTTCGCGGAGGGTAGAAGCGCCCAGCACCTCGTGCGCGTAGACGATGGCGAGGATGGCATCGCGCTGGCCCTCGTGGAAGGCGTCGCGGCGCCCGGCGGAGAGCGAGGCGTCGAACCACCAGCGGAGCAGCTCAGCCGTCGTCGGGGTGACCGCATCGAGCAGCGCGCAGGGCTCGCCGGACTCGATCGCCCGCGCGTCGTCGGCCAGTCTGATCGAGATCTCTCGGGCGAGCGGCAGCTCCTCGTCGATCGGGATCCTCACGCGGCATCCGCCTCGACCGCGTCGAGCTCGAGCACGACCTCCGACTCGAAGCCGAAGACGTCGACGGCCCGGATGCAGATGCGGCGGACCCCGGGGCGCCACGGTGCCCGCAGCGTCGCCGAGGCCACGACGCGCAGCGGGTCGTCGTCGTTCAGGGTGTTGCCGCGGTAGTCCTGCCAGCTGGAACGGAAGAGCTCCTCGTCGTAGTCGGGGTCGACGGCCCAGTACTCGATGAGCGAGAGCGGGTCGTGGTTCATCAGCTGGAGCACCTTCTCGCGGTCCTCGGCCCGGAGGCTGATCGCCTCGGGGGAGAGCAGCACGTAGTTGTCGAGCCCGACCACGAGCTCGACCTCGTCGCCCTCCCGTCGCGCCGTGCGCAGCCCCGCCTCGAGGTACTGCAGGGTGGAGAAGCGCACGGACTCGGCGAGCCGGCCGCCCTTCTTCTTCAGCCGATCGATGAGGTCGGGCGGGATGACCCGGACCTCGAGCCGGGCGTCGGCGAGCGCTTCGATGTCGTGGCCGATGCCGGCCGGGAAGTTCCAGCCGAGCACGACGACCCGCTCGAAGCCGCCGAGCACCGCGTCGCGCTGCGACTGGGCCCGGCGCAGCGACTCGACGGTCGTGAGCCGCGCGGGGCTCTCGGCGACGACGAGGGTGCGACCGCCGGGCAGGCTGCCGAGGGCGCCGCTCGGGTTCTGCGCCTCGGGCAAGGGCTCGGCGCCGTAGAGCCCGAGCACGGTGCGGGCGAGGTCGCCGACGCGATAGCGGCGGCCGAGGCTCGAGCGCATCTGCTCGACCTGGTAGTCGCCGATCTCCTGGTAGAGGAACGGCCGCGCGTCCTGGTCGATGAGGCGCTTGCGGATGATCATGGCGGCGGGGCGGCCGAGGTCGCTCGTGATCCAGCGGCGCCCGGAGGCCTCGGCCGCCGCGGCGGTCGTGCCGGAGCCGCCGAAGAAGTCGGCGACGAGTCCGCCGGGCGGGCAGGAGGCCTCGATGACGCGGTCGAGCAGGGCGAGCGGCTTCTGCGTGGCGTACGCGACGCGTTCCTTGGCGACGGGGTTGATCATCGAGAGGTCCCAGACGTCGGGCATCGCGACCCCCTTCGTCGCTTCGTCACTCAGCACCGAGCGGCGGACGCCGTCGTCGCCGATCGTGCTCACCCAGGCCCGGCCCTGCCCGCTCGACTTCTCGGACTTCGGGATGTAGAGCTGCTTGAAGTAGTGCTGCCCCTTGCGCTTGGCGTAGACGAAGAGCGTGTCGTGGTTGCGGGCGAAGCTCGTGCTCGCGATGTTCCAGCGCCGGTAGTACCAGACGACCTCGTTGAGGAAGTTGTCGCGGCCGAACACCTCGTCGCAGATGAGCTTCACGTAGTGCCCGACGTGCCAGTCGATGTGGAGGTAGAAACTGCCGGTGTCGGCGAGGAGCTCTCGTGCCAGCACGAGCCGAGGCGTCAGCATCGCGAGGTACGAGGCGGTGCCGTCGGCCCAGGTGTCCGAGTACGCGAACTGCTCGACCGCGGTGGGTCGGGTCTCGACCTCATGGCCGGGGAGGGTGAGTTTCGTGCGATAGTCGGCCTTCGAGTCGAAGGGCGGGTCGAGGTAGATCAGGTCGACGCCGCCCGCGAGCCCCGGCGTCGTCTCGTTGCCGGCGAGGAGGGCGGACATCGCGAGCAGGTTGTCGCCATAGATGAGTCGGCCCGACGGCTCGGGCAGCTCCGGTGTCGTCCCGCGGTGCAGCGGCAGGCCGCCGGCCTCGCGGCTGGGCTGCACGAACTCGCGGGTGTGCAGGCGCACGCGCTGCTCGCCCGTGAGCTGCTCGAGCACTCGTGCGGCCTCGCGTTTGCCCTCGGCGACGATCTTCGGCAGCTGGTCGAGCAACGATCTCATGGGTCCCCTCGCGGCTGGATTGGCGGTCATCTCAGAATAGAGGTAGAAACACTGGAGGTGAATGCACACTGGATCGGCGATCTCGGGGCGGATAGGCATGGAGGCATGCCTGAGCCCCAATCCCGTGCTGCGCAGATCCTCGGCGAGCGTCTGAAGGCAGTCCGGCTCGAGCGCGGAGTGAGTCAGGAGACGGTCGCGCACCTCGCCGACATGCACGTCACCAACCTCGGCAAGATCGAACGCGGTCAGGCCAACCCGCGCATGTCGACGATCGTGCGCATCGCCGGCGTGCTCGACGTCGACCCCGGTGAGCTGCTCGCGGGCATCGGGCTCGCGGAGCTGCCCGGCGTCGACCGGGTCAACGTGCGCGACCTCATCGAGGAGCTCAAGCGGCGGGGCAAGTGACCGTGCGCTGAGCGGCGACGCCGCCCGGTGCCGTCAGAACGCGATCCGCCAGAGGTACTCCTCGCCGTTCGCGCGGAACCAGCGCAGCACCGCGACGCAGTCGCGCGCCGGATCGTCGGCGCGGACGATGAACGCCACGTGCTCGCCCGGCTCGACCCGCAGCAACGGCTGCCAGAGCAGGCGGCCGTCGCCGAAGAGCGAGAGGTGCACGCCGTGCGCCGCCTCGTCGCCGGCGTTGTGCAGCGTGTACCAGGGCGCGCGGCTGCGATCGATCTGCCAGGGCACGCGGTAGGCGATGGGTGATGGGACGGGGTGGGCGTCGACGGCCACGGGCCGGGCCCCGTGCGGCATGGCTCCTCCTCGGGTCGGGGATGCGGCACGACACCGTCACGGTACCCGGAACCACCGACGCGGAGCAGCCCGCGCGACGTGTCGGTCAGGCGCGAGGCTCGCCCTCGCTGCCGGACGAGGGGGTCGCCTCGTCCAGCCGGTCCGGCGCCTCGTCCGCGTCACGGCGCGAGCGCGCGCCCGTGAGCCGGGTGAACGGCCGTCCCGCCGCTCGCCCGACCGCGCCGGCCGCGCCCGCGATGCGCTTGCCGGCCGAGGTGAGCATCGGCTCGTCGCCGCGCGGCTCGAGATCGGACGGGACGCTCGGCGGCGCGGCCCCGAAGGCGAGCCGCGACTGGGCGAGCACCCGGCGGCCGAGGACGTGGTTGCCGACGCCGCCCACCGCGGCGCCGATGCCGAAGGGGAGCGCCTTGCCGATGAAGCCGGCGCCGCCGCGCACGGCGAACTGCTTCACGAACGTGGCTCGCAGGCGGTCGACGACGGTGCCCATCACCGCCTTCGGCAGGGTGTTCGTGATGAGCTCGCCCCAGTACGCGCTGCGGGCGACCCCGGTGCCGCTCGCCTGCGCGGCGAACTGGCGGATGAGGTCGCTGCCCTCGCTGCCGAGCATGAGGGTCATCACGAGCGCGCGTGCCCGCTCCGGGTTGTCCACGGGGATGCCGTGCACCTCCGCGACCGACTGGGCGAACAGCGCGGTCGCCTCGAGGAAGCCGGCGGTCTCGACGCCGGAGAGTGCGAGCGTGATCCCCGTGGAGATGCCGGGGATCACGGCCGTCGCGCCGACCGCAGCCCCGCCGGTGGTGACCGCGGCGAGATAGCGCCGCTCGAGGATGCGGACGAGCTGCTCGGGCGTCGCCTGCGGGGAGCGACGGCGGATGCCGCGCAGATGCGCCAGCACGACGGGGCGGTGGATGGCGAGGACGCGGTCGATGGTGCGCTCGACGCCGTGCGCCCGGCCCTCGTCCTGCGTCGCCCCCGCGGCGTCGCCCGCGGGCGACTCGCTCGGGGCGTCCCGCCCCATCGAGGTGATCCGGTGCACGCGCTCGGGCATGCAGCGATTGTACGTGCACGTGCCTGGGCGGTCGCCCGAGAGTGTCACGCATTCGTCGCCGCTCCGGTGGGCCCGATACCATCGAAGCTCAGCGTCTCGTCGACCCGCAGGAGTCTCGTGAAGTACCGCTCGACCCGCGGCGGGCTGTCGCCCGCTCTGTTCACCGAGATCCTCATTGAGGGCCTCGCGCCGGACGGCGGCCTCGTCGTTCCCGAGCTCGTGCCCGCCGTCACCGCCGACGAGCTCGAGGGCTGGCGGCGCCTCGACTACGCGGGTCTCGCGACCGAGGTCATCGGCCGGTACGCGAGCGGCATCCCCGCGGAGGACCTCGCGCGGGTCTGCCGGGCCGCGTACGATCCGGCGGTGTTCGGCGGCGACCCGATCGTTCCGCTCACCCCGCTCGGCGAGGTGACGCTCGTGGGGCTCTCCGAGGGCCCGACGCTCGCCTTCAAAGACATGGCCATGCAGTTCCTCGGCCACCTGCTCGAGCACGAGCTCACCGCGCGCGGCGCCACCCTGAACATCCTCGGCGCGACGTCCGGCGACACCGGCTCCGCGGCCGAGCACGCGCTGCGCGGCAAGCACGGGGTGTCGGTCTTCATGCTCTCTCCGCAGGGGCGGATGAGCGCGTTCCAGCGCGCGCAGATGTACTCGCTCACCGACGAGAACATCCACAACATCGCCGTCGCGGGCGACTTCGACGACTGCCAGCACCTCGTCAAGGTGATCGCGGGCGACACCGCCTTCAAGCGCGAGCACCGGCTCGGCGCGGTCAACTCGATCAACTTCGCGCGGATCGCGGCCCAGCTCGTGTACTACTTCTGGGCGTGGCTGCGGCACAGCGACCCGGTCGAGCCGACTCGCCGTGCCGAGCACCGCGTGTCGATCACCGTGCCGTCCGGCAACTTCGGCAACATCTTCTCGGGCTGGCTCGCCCGCCGCATGGGGCTGCCGATCCATCGGCTCGTGCTCGCCACGAACGAGAACAACGTGCTCGACGAGTTCTTCCGCACCGGCGTGTACCGGCCGCGCACGGGGGAGTCGACCTTCGCGACGTCGAGCCCGTCGATGGACATCTCGCGGGCGTCGAACCTCGAGCGCTTCGTCTTCGAGGTGGTCGGCCGCGACCCGGAGGCGCTCCGTGAGCGCTGGAGCGGACTCGAGCGCGACGGCGTGCTCGACCTCGCGTCCGAGCAGCCGCGCTTCGCCGAGGAGTTCGGCATCGTGAGCGGCTCGAGCACGCACGCCGATCGGGTGGCGACCATCCGCGAGACGCATCGCGCGACCGGGGTGGTGGTCGACCCCCACACGGCCGACGGCCTCGCCGTCGCCGCCCGGCATCTCGAACCCGGCATCCCGATGCTCGTGCTCGAGACCGCGAAGCCGCAGAAGTTCCCCGAGATCGTCGCCGAGGCGATCGGGGCTCCGGCGGAGCTCCCCGAGGAGCTCACCGCGCTGCTGGAGGCCCCGCAGCACGTCGTCGAGGTGGCGAACGACGCGGTCGCCATCCGGAACCTGATCACGCGCGACGCGGCCCGCTGAGCCGCGTCGCGCGGCTCCGACCGTGCGTCAGCGGCTCGCGTGCTCCGCGTTGTAGCGGTCGAGCACGGCGTCGATCGTGGAGTCGAGCACGAGTTTGCCGCCGTCGAGGTAGAGGCCGCGCGTGCAGAAGCGACGCAGGTCGCGTTCGTTGTGCGAGACGAAGAAGAGCGTGCGCCCACCGGCGAGCAGCTCGTCGATCCGTCGGTAGCACTTCTCGCGGAAGGCCTTGTCGCCGACGGCGAGCACCTCGTCGACGAGCATGATCGGCTCCTCGAGCTGCGAGATCACGGCGAACGCGATCCGCACCTTCATGCCGCTCGACAGGTGCTTGTACGGGGTGTCGAGGAAGTCGCCGATCTCCGCGAAGCCGATGACCTCGTCGAACTTGGCGTCGATCTGCGCCTTCGACATGCCGTGCAGGCCCGCGGTGAGGTAGACGTTGTCGCGCACGGTGAGGTCGTCGACGAAGCCGCCGGTGATCTCGATGAGCGGTGCGACGCCGCCCGTCACGGTGACGGAGCCCTCGTCCGGCAGGAGCACGCCGGCAACCAGCTTCAGCAGGGTCGACTTGCCCTGGCCGTTGCGGCCGACGACGCCGATCGCTTCACCGGGGCGCACATCGAAGGACACCTCGCGCAGGGCCCAGAACTCGCCCGGGCGGGTGCGGCGCTTGCGGCCGGAGAGCAGGTCCTTGAAGGAACGGCGGCCGCGGCGGTTGCGCCGGAACCTCACCCCGAGCGAGGCGACGCGGATGGCGAAGCCGCCCGAGCCCGGCACATCACTCGCGGTGCCGCCGGCGGTGACGGAGTGCGTCATCAGATCTCCTTCAGCATCTGGCGCTCGGAGGCACGGAACACGAGGAGGCCGACGACGAGGAACGCGATCGACATCAGGGCCGAGATCAGCACCTCGAACCAGATCAGCTGCTGCGGGAAGAACGCGGCGCGGTACAGCGAGAAGATCCCCGAGAGCGGATTGAAGGCGGCCCAGAACTGCACGCCGCCCGGTAGGTCGGTCGTCGCGTAGATGATCGGCGTCGCGTAGAACAGGAAGCGAAGGATGAGCTTCACCGCCCGCTCGAGGTCGCGGAAGAACACCACGAGCGGCGCCACGATGAGGCAGATGCCCGCGGTGAGGATGGCCTGCAGCACGATCGCGAGGGGAAAGAAGACGATCTCCCAGCTCGGCGCGGCGCCGAAGATGACCGCGAAGAGCGCGAGCACCGGCAGGGCGAACAGGAACTCGATGCCCTTCGACAGCACGATGCGGTTCACCCAGATCGTGCGCGGGATCATGGTCGACCGCACGAGCTTCGCGTCCTTCAGGAACGCGCGGGTGGAGTCGGAGACCGAGCCGTTGAACCACATCCAGGGCAGGAGCGCGCTCAACAGGAAGACGATGTAGGGCAGGTAGCCGGCGGAGCGCTCGAAGACCTGGGTGAACACGAACCAGTAGATGCCCGCCATGACGAGCGGGTCGAGCACCGACCACACGTAGCCGAGCACGGAGGTGGAGTACCGCACCTTGAGGTCGCGGGTCGTGAGGAGCCACAGGGAATGCCGGTAGCTGGCGAACGGCTTCCGCCGCGGCGGATGCACGTCGCCCCCGACGTCGGTGGTCGCAGCAGTCACGCCTCTCATCGTAGAGGCGTTCGCCGGGAGAACCGTGCGGTGCGGCCCGACGGTAGATTGAGAGGGTGGCCCCTCGCACCAGCACCAGTACCCGGATCCTCCTGAGCTGCGCCGCGATCGGCGTGGCCGGCGGCGTTGTCGCCGGCGGTTCCGGCTACCTCGCGCTCGTGCTCGCCGCGATCGGCCCGATGTTCTACGGTGTGACCATCGGCGTGCACTTCCTGCCGAGCGTCGTCGCTTTCGCGCTGCTGCGCCGGCCGGGCACCGCGCTCCTCGCCGGGCTCATCGCGGGGCTCGTCGGCGCGGCGTTCGCGCCGCAGTGGCTGCCGCGGCTGATCGGCACCGCACTGCTCGTCGGGGTGCTCGTCGAGCTGCCGTTCCTGCTCACCCGCTACCGGCGATGGGAGCCGTGGCTCTACTACGCCTCGGGGCTGACCTCGGGGATCGTCATCGCGGTCGTCGTGTACGTCGCGCTCGGCGGCGAGCACTTCCCCGCCTGGATGTGGGCGATCGCGCTGCCCCTCTACGCCGGCAGCCCGGTGCTCTTCACCTGGATCGGGCGGATCATCGCCCTCCGGCTCGAGCGCGCGGGCGTCGCCCGCGGGCTGCGTTAGATCCCCGCCACACACCACACGGGGCGGATGCCGTTCGGCATCCGCCCCGTGTCGCTGTGGTGCTGCAGGACGCAGCGTTCCGGATCACACGAAGTGGTTCGCGCGCTCCAGGTCTTCCGCGAAGTCGATCTCGACCGCGTACAGGTCGGAGACGTCCATCGGCTCGATGAGCAGGCCATTCTGCTCGATCGCGAGCTCGAGGCCGCGCTCGAAGTAGTCCTGCGCGCCCACGCGCTGCAGCTGGGCGAGGAAGGTGGCCTTGTCGCGGCTCGAGATGTAGTTGATGCCGACCGCCTCGCCGAGGCCGCCCTTGACGGTCTTCGAGAGCTCCTTGATGTAGCCCTCGGCGGTGGTGGTGTACTTCACCTCTTCGTCGGACACCTTCGCCGTGTTCACCGTGACGAACGACTGGTCGCGGGCGATCAGCGCGACGGCGCGGTCGAGGATGCGCGGGTCGAAGACGACATCGCCGTTCATCCACAGCACGCCGCCGCTCTGCGAGGCCTGCAGGGCGCGCATGAGCGACTTCGAGGTGTTCGTCTGGTCGTACTCCTCGTTGTAGACGAACGACGCCTGCGGGAACGCCTCGATGATGTGCTCGAGCTTGTAGCCGACGACGATCGTCACGTCGGCGTCGCCGCCGAAGGTGTGGCTGATGTTGTCGAACTGCTGCCGCATGATGGTGCGGCCGTCGCCGAGTTCAGTCAGCGGCTTGGGGAGGGAACGCCCGAGCCGGCTCCCCATGCCGGCTGCGAGGATCACGATCTGCGTGGTCACTGCATCTCCTTCGGTGGTGCGGATGCCCGCGGCGACCGGTCTCGATCCTCCCGGATCGAAATCTCGTGTTCGCCTTCGGTTCACCCGGAAGTTCACATTGGGACACGCCGTTATGCCGGAACCAAGCGTATCCGCTGTCACCCGTCCGGGGCGGGATCCGCGGGGGAGTCGTAGTGCGATCGTGATACGCCGCACAGGGAATGCACAGTTTCCGGAGGCGGCTCGGGGCGGGCCCCAGGCACGGAACCGGGGCATGCAGTTGGTAGGTTGGCCTGGTGACTTCCGTTTCTCGCTCCGATTCGAACGACGAGGCTCCCGAAGGCACCGGCACGGGGGTGCCCGAGCAACTCGGTGATGGGGAGTCGACGTCCGGCGCGCCCGGGCGGGCGAAGGGGTCCGCGAAGCGCGCCCCGGCCCGCACGAAGGCGGCCGCCTCCGCTGCTGCCCCCGCCGATGCTGCGGCGAAGAGCGCGGCGCGCTCTGCCGCTGCGAAGCGCGCCGCGGCCACACGCGCCGCACGCAAGGCGGAGGCGGCGAAGGCGGCGAAGGCCGAGCAGGAGCAGCGCGGCGACGAGAGCACGACGGATGCCGAGCCGACCAGTGCTTCCAAGCGCTCGAGCGCGTCTCGCAGCGCGTCGAGCCGCAGCACGGCCGAGCGTGCGAGTTCGGCGAGCTCCGCGCGCGCCGCGAAGAGTGCCGAGAAGGACGCCGCGAAGGCGAGCTCGGCCGCGCGTTCGCGGTCGACGAGCAGCGTGAGCGCGAAGCGTCAGGCGCTCCGGGCCGCCGCGGCGGTCGCCACCGACACCACGGCCGCCGAGCGCCCGAAGAAGGCCGCCGAGGCCACCACGGACGTCGACGCGGGCGCAGCCGCGGCGCAGACGCCTGCTGCAGCGCCCGAAGTCGTCGCGACCGCCGAGGCGATCGTCGAGCGCGACCCGGTCGCCGACGCGAGCGCGGTCGACGAGGAGACGCAGGAGCGGCTGCCCGCAGCCGAGCAGGCCTCCGTCGACGACGGCGTCGACGAGGAGACCCGCGAGCGGCTCGTGCCGCAGCCCCCGGCCGAGGAGCCGGCGGCGGAGCGGGCCCCCGACGTCGCGGTCGCCGTCATCCCGGCGCCGGCCAAGAAGGCGAGCCGCAAGAAGCGCACGCTCCGCGTCGCCCGGCAGGCCCCGCCCGAGAGCGCCGACCGTGTGCTCGTGGTCGACGCGCTCGTGAAGCGCTTCGGCGACAAGACCGCCGTCGACCACATCTCCCTGGAGGTCAGGGCCGGCTCGTTCTTCGGCGTCGTCGGTCCGAACGGCGCAGGCAAGACGACGACGCTCTCGATGGTGACGGGCCTGCTGCGTCCCGACGGGGGCACGGTTCGCATCCACGACATCGACGCATGGGCCGACCCCGAGGCGGCCAAGCGCGCGACCGGCGTGCTGCCGGACCGGCTGCGGCTGTTCGACCGCCTGACCGGAGGCCAGCTGCTGCACTACTCGGGCACGCTCCGCGGTCTCGACGCGCGGACGGTGCGCGAACGCAGCGCCGACCTCATCGCCGCGTTCGGACTCGAGGACGCGGTCGATCGGCTGGTCGCCGATTACTCCGCCGGCATGACCAAGAAGATCGCCCTCGCCTGCGCGATGATCCACTCGCCGCGACTGCTCGTGCTCGACGAGCCGTTCGAGTCCGTCGACCCCGTCTCGGCGGCGAACCTGACCGAGATCCTCGAGCGCTACGTCGCGGGTGGCGGCACGGTCGTGCTCTCGAGCCACGGCATGGACCTCATCGAGCGCGTCTGCGACTCGGTCGCGGTCGTCGTCGGGGGCAAGGTGCTCGCCGCCGGCACCCTCGACGAGGTGCGCCAGGGCGAGACCCTCGAAGACCGATTCGTCGCGCTCGCCGGTGGGCGCAAGGCTGCGGAAGGCATGGAATGGTTGCACAGTTTCTCCGACTGAAGCTGCGCCTCCTCGCCAACATCTTCCGACGCAGCCCCTGGCAGGTCGTCGGGATCATCGTGGGGCTCGTCTACGGGCTTGGCATCGCGGGGCTGCTCTTCTTCGCGCTCGTGGGCCTTCGCTTCGTGGACGACGTCGGGGTCATCCGTGACGCGCTGGTCGTGGCCGGTTCGGCGACGGTGGTCGGATTCATCGTCTTCCCGCTCATCTTCGGCGTCGACGACACGATGGACCCGCGCAGGTTCGCGCTGTTCGGCATCCCCGGACGACGTCTCGCGATCTCGCTCGCCGTCTCGGCGCTCATCGGCATCCCGGCGCTCGTGCTCGGCATCGTGCTGCTCGGCAGCGTCGTGACCTGGTCGCGCGGGGTGGGCGAGACCTTCCTCGCGATCCTCTCGGCGGCCCTCGCCTTCGCGACCTGCCTGCTGCTCGCCCGTGTCGCCGCGGCGGTGGCTTCCTTCCTGCTCGCCACCCGGCGCGCGCGAGAGCTGACCGGCGTGCTCGGACTCCTGCTCATCGTGGCGGCCTCGCCCGTCTTCGTCGCCCTGACCACCGTCGACTGGGCGCGCGACGGTCGTCAGGTGCTGGAGGGGCTCGGCGGCTGGCTCAGCTGGACGCCGCTCGGTGCCGCGTTCGCGGTGCCCGGCGATGCCGCGAACGGCGACTGGGGCCCGGCCATCCTGAAGCTCCTCATCGCGGCGGCGACGCTCGCGCTGCTCGGGCTCGGCTGGATCCGCCTCGTCGAGACGATGCTCGTGACACCGGGGCGCGAGGGGACCGCGAAGAACTACCGCGGGCTCGGCTGGTTCGACCGGCTGCCGCAGAACCCCACCGGCGCCGTCGCCGCCCGGAGCTTCACCTACTGGTTCCGCGACGCCCGGTACTGGGTCTCGATCATCATGGTGCCGCTCGCGCCGATCATCCTGATCATCGCCTTCAGCATCGTCGGGGTGCCGATGGAGTACCTCGGGCTCGCGCCGGTGCCGCTCATGTGCCTCCTCCTCGGCTGGTCGCTGCACAACGACACGGCCTACGACTCGACCGCGATCTGGCTGCACGTCGTGTCCGGGGTCCGCGGCACCGCGGACCGGTTCGGCCGCCTCGTCCCGGTGCTCGTGCTCGGGGTCGTCGTGATCGGGCTCGGCAGCGCGCTGACCGTGTTCCTGCTCGACGACTGGCGCCCGCTGCCCTCGCTCATCGGGGTGTCCACCGTGCTCCTGCTCTCTGGGCTCGGCATCGGCTCGGTGACCTCGGCGCGCTTCCCCTATCCGGCGGTGAAACCCGGCGACAGCCCGTTCCAGCAGCCGCAGTCCACGGGCAGCCTGTCCTCGCTCGTGCAGTCGATCACGATGTTCGGCTCGCTGATCGTCGCGGCGCCCGCGGTCGCCTTCGCCCTGCTCGGCGTCTTCTCCGACCCGGGCTGGCACCTCGCCTCGTTCCTCTCGGGCACCGTGCTCGGGCTCGTCGTGCTCGTCGCCGGGGTGTGGCTCGGCGGTCGGGTGTTCGACCGCCGAGGTCCGGAGATCGTCGCCGCCGCCATCCGCGCCTGAGCGCACCCCGGCGGTCCTGAATCAGGGGGCCGCGCAGACCCGGTAGCCCTGCCCCTCGGCGAGGAGCTCGGTCGCGCAGGCCTCGCCCGTCAGACGCGGCACCTCCGCCATCGCCGGGGCGTCGAAGAGGCCGACGTGCGCCCCGGAGAGCACGATCGCCGAGACCGCCGCGCCCCAGGGCTGCGCGGCCAGCCAGGGCGTCTCGGTGTGCGCGACCCACTGACGGATCGGTTCGACCGCCGCTCGCTGCGCGGCCAGGGTCTCGCGGCGGGGCTCGATGGACTGCCGGACGTGGCCGGCGGCGCCCGCTGCGGCGCCGAGGCCGAGCGCGGCGAGGAGCGCGACGGCGGTGATCCGGACGGCGGTGCGTGGCGCCGATCGCCTCGGCGTCGGTGCTTCCGAGACGACCCGCAGTAGCCTCCGTCCGCTCCAGATCGCGATCACGGCGAGCACGGGGACGAAGGCGAAGACGCCGACCGCGGGGTGGCGCACCCAGAGCGGGGTGTGACTCGCCGTCGCCCACCAGCCGACGAACGCGCCGAGGCCGACGAGGCCGGCGAGGAGGTTCGCGCGGACGAGGGCGGGCACTCGACGGCCGCGGCGGCGTTCCGCGAGGAAACCGCCGATGACGAGGGCGAGGGCCGCCAGCGCGAGGACCACGACCGCCCAGGCGGGTACGAACCACGCGTCGGCGAGGGCGGTGAGCTTCTCCAGGATCGTGCTGTGCGCGCCCCGCTGTCCGCCGCTCGCCACGAAGTACCAGAGGTTCCGCAGGTGGGTGACGTAGCCCGCCGGGCCGAGCGAGACGAGTGCGGCGAGTTCGACCGCGAGGCTGGGCAGCCCCGCGATGACGAGCGGCAGCCACGCGCGCTTCACCGTCGTGCCGAACCGGGGCCAGCCGCGGCCGGGTGCGAGCGCCCAGATCGCCACCGCGAAGGCCGGGAGCGCGAGGATGGCGATGAACTTCGCCTGCACCGCGAGGCCGACGAGGAGCCCGGCGAGCCAGGCGCGCCGGGGGAGCACGACGAGCGCCCACACGAGGAGCGCGGCGGCGGGGATCTCGCCGAGCACGTCCGCGGGGCCCTGGATCGGCGAGAAGCCGCCGGTGGCGTCGAAGCCCAGCGGCAGCGCGACGGCGAGCAGTCCGGCCCATCGGCCGGCGATCCGACGGCCGAGCACCCAGAGGCCGGCGAGCAGCAGCGCCCAGAACGCGAGGGGGACGAGGCGGGCGCCGAGCACCGGATCGATCCCGGTCGCGAGCACGGCGGCGACCGGGAGCAGCACGGTCGGGCCGGTGGAGATCCGCGGATCGAACGGCGTGATCTCCGATCCGGACAGCGCGCCGTCGCTCGAGTAGCCGAGCCCGGAGAGCAGGTTGAGCGGGACGGTGAGGTTGAACGCCTCGTCCTCCCAGAAACGGGCGACCACCAGACTCTGCCAGGCGACGACCACGTGGGTCGCCGCGAGCAGCGCCGCGAGCGCCCAGAACCCGACGGTGCGCGCCCGGGTCATCGGGCTGCCTCGGACGGCGCCCGCACCGCGCGGAGCGGGGCTCCCGGTCGGAGCGACAGCGACCAGAGCTCGCGGAGCGCCGAGCCCGCGAAACGGCGCAGCCGTTTCGGCGGGAGCGTGAGCCGCCCGGCGCCGCCCCACATGGTGCCGGTGGCGGATTCGCCGCGACGGGGGATGCTCCGCACCCGCAGGTAGCGCACGACGAAGCCGCCCCGTGCCTCCGCGAGGGAGAAGTGCACGTGCGGGACGGTCGCCTCCGGAGGCACCGCATCGACCAGCACCTGGAGCGCGGCGGGCCGGTACGCCCGCAACGGCGTGTTGACGTCGGGGATGCGCCGGCTCGCGGCCATCGCCACGAGCACGCTGACCGCGGACGTCAGGATCCGCCGGTACCACGGGTCGGTCCGCCCGCCGCGGACGCCGTGCACGACGTCCGCGTCCTCGTCGAGCAATGCCGCGACGAGTCGCACGAAGTCCGGCCCCAGGAACTGGCCGTCGCCGTCGACGTGCACGAGCACGTCGGGTTCGAGGGCGAGCCCCGCGCGGTAGGCCGCGAGCGCGGTGGGGCCGTGGCCGCGGTTCGCCGGCTGACGCTGCACCGACACATCGCCAAGCCCGGCGAGCGTCTCGGCCGTGCCGTCGGTCGAGCGGTCGTCGGCGATGACGAACGTCAGCCTGCTCGCGACGGGCGCGAGCTGCTCGCGCACCTCGTCGATGAACCCGCGGATGCCTTCCGCCTCGTTGTAGGCGGGCATCGCGATGACGAGGTGGGCTACCGGCATGCTCGGGTCCTCTCTCCGGGTGCCGCGGTCGAACGAACGCCCGTGGCCAGTACCCTAGTGTGGCCATGGAACTCCGCTCGCGCCTACGTCGACTCGCCGCACTCGGCAGCCGATTCCTCGTCGTCGGCGCCGTGAGCACCCTCATCGAGGTCGGCGTCTTCAACCTCCTGGTCTTCGTCTGCGGCTGGGACGTGGTCTGGGCGAAGATCATCGCCTCGCTCGTCGCCCTCGTGAACGCGTACATCGGCAATCGCGAATGGACCTTCCGCCACCGCGACCGCCGCGGCAGGGTGAGCGAGCTGGTGCTCTTCGTCCTCGCGAACCTCGTCTGCACCGCCCTCGGGGCGGCGATCGTCTGGGCGGGTGTCGGCTTCGCCCAGCTCGTGCTCGGCCGGGACCCCGGTGCGGTCGCCGTCAACGTGGTGAACCTCGTGAGCATCGCGATCATCGTCCTCGTGCGCTTCGTGCTCTACCACCGCATCGTGTTCCGGGCGGCGCCGGCGCCGGCGACGGGATCCGGCGAGCGGCCCTAGCCGCGTTCAGCGCGCGTAGAATCGAGCGCATGATCCAGTCCGTGCGCGCGAGCATCGCCGACCCCGGCCAGCCGGGAGGCGGCACCGACGTCCTCGACCGTGAGCTCGAGAAGCTCCTCGAAGAGGAGCTCATCGAGCCCGGCGATCACGAGCGCTTCTCGCACTACGTCCCGAAGGACAAGATCCTCGAGTCCGCGATCACCGGCAAGCCGGTCAAGGCGCTCTGCGGCAAGAAGTGGACGCCCGGCCGCGACCCCGAGAAGTTCCCGGTGTGCCCGGCCTGCAAGGCGATCTACGAGAAGATGCGCGGCGAGTAGCGCTCTGCCGACGGCGAGGCGCTGGCCGGCTCAGCGGTAGTTCGTCGGGATGACGGCCTCGCCGCGCCCCAGACGGAACGCCTCGATCGGCAGCTCCTGCATGACTGCCGCGCGGTGCGCCCGGGCGGCCTCGGTGCCCGCGCGACCGAGGTACGAGGCATCCGCGGCGCCGCCGCTCATCAGCTGCACCATCAGCGGCCGCAGCTCGTCGCCGGCCTCGAACTCGGCCTCGCCGGCCGGACCGTCGCCGACGAAGACGAGCTCCTCGCGCGCTGTCCGCGTCGAGTCGAGCCGCCGGGCCGCGTTCTTGCGGCCGCCGACGCTCGCCTTCTGCGACGACGCCTTCGCGACGGGGATCCACTCCCCGGCGTCGTCGCGCCGCGCGACGAGCTTGTAGACCATGCCGGCGGCCGGGAACCCGGAACCCGTGACGACCGAGGTGCCGACCCCGTAGGAGTCGACCGGCGCGCCGGAGAGCCCCGCGATCGTGAACTCGTCGAGGTCGCTCGTGACGGTGATCTTCGTGTTCACGGCGCCGAGCGAGTCGAGCTGCTCGCGGACCGCGGCGACGACGGTCGGCAGGTCGCCGGAGTCGATGCGCACCGCACCGAGTTCGGGACCGGCGACCGCGACGGCGAGCTCGACGCCCCGGGCGATGTCATAGGTGTCCACGAGGAGCGTCGTGGAGGGGCCGAAGGCGTCGACCTGCGCCCGGAACGCCTGCTCCTCCGTGTCGTGCAGCAGGGTGAACGCATGCGCCGCGGTGCCCATGGTCGGGATGCCCCAGGTGCGGCCCGCCTCCAGGTTCGAGGTGGCGTCGAAGCCGGCGATGTACGCGGCGCGGGCGGCGGCCACGGCCGAGCGCTCGTTCGTGCGCCGCGAGCCCATCTCGGCGAGCGGGCGGCCGAGCGCCACGGACACCATCCGCGCCGCCGCACTCGCGACGGAGGAGTCGTAGTTCAAGGTGGACAGCACGAGCGTCTCGAGCATGACCGCCTCGGCGAAGCTCGCCTGGATCGTCAGCAGGGGAGAACCCGGGAAGTACGCCTCGCCCTCGCGGTAGCCCCACACGTCGCCCGTGAAGCGGTAGTCGGCGAGCCAGTCGAGGGTCGCCGACCGCACGACCTCGTGCTCGCGGAGCCACTCGAGCTCGGCGTCCTCGAAGCGGAAGCGCTCGATGAGTTCGAGCAGTCGCCCGGTGCCCGCGACGACGCCGTAGCGGCGGCCGTCGGGCAGGCGCCTCGCGAAGGCCTCGAAGAGTGATTCCCGGTGGGCGGTGCCGTCGAGGAGGGCGGCGTCCACCATGGTGAGTTCGTAGCGGTCGGTGAAGAGCGCAGCTGAGCCGGTCACGAAGGAGAGCCTAGTTGTTCGGGCGGGGATGCCGAGGCATCCGCGTTCCGACGGCGCAGCGCCGCGCGCGCCGCTCGCCTAAGCTTGGTCCTCGTGACGGACGCGCCGATCGGGATCTTCGACTCTGGGGTCGGCGGGCTCACCGTCGCCCGGGCGGTCAAGGACCAGCTGCCGAACGAGTCCATCCTCTACGTCGGCGACCTCGAGCACTCGCCCTACGGGCCGAAGCCGATCGCCGAGGTGCGCCGCTACGCGCTCGCGGTGCTCGACGACCTCGTCGCCCAGGGCGTGAAGATGCTCGTCATCGCTTGCAACACGGCCTCCGCCGCCATGCTCCGCGACGCCCGCGAGCGGTACGAGGTGCCCGTCGTCGAGGTCATCCAGCCGGCCGTGCGCCGCGCGGTCGCCGCGACCAAGTCCGGGCGGGTCGGGGTCATCGGCACGGCCGGCACCGTGCAGTCCCGCGCCTACGACGACGCCTTCGCCGCCGCGCCCCACCTGCAGCTGTTCAGCCAGGCCTGCCCGCGCTTCGTCGAATTCGTCGAGGCCGGCGTGACGACCGGCGAGGAGGTGCTCTCGGTCGCAGAGGAGTACCTGGCGCCGCTGAAGCGCGCCGACATCGACACCCTCGTGCTCGGCTGCACCCACTACCCCTTCCTGAAGGGCGCGATCTCCTACGTCATGGGCGAGGGCGTGACCCTCGTCTCCAGCGACGTCGAGACCGCGAACGACGTCTACCGGGTGCTCGTCTCGACGGGCACCGAGCGGCGCGCCGGCACCCCGCCGACGCACCGCTACGAGGCCACGGGGGAGTCCACGAGTGCCTTCCTCGACCTCGCCAACCGCCTCATCGGTCCGGAGATCCCGAGCGTCGAGCTCGTGCAGACCGGCTCGATCGCCCTGCCGCACCGTTCCGAATGGAGATCCTCGTGACCGACACCTCAGCCATCGTCCGCGCCGACGGGCGCACGCCGGACCAGCTCCGCGAGGTGACCATCGAACGCGGCTGGAGCGCGCACGCCGAGGGCAGCGCGCTGATCTCCTTCGGCGGCACGAAGGTGCTCTGCACCGCGAGCTTCACGAACGGCGTCCCCCGCTGGCTCACGGGCAAGGGCACCGGCTGGGTCACCGCGGAGTACTCGATGCTGCCGCGCTCGACGAACACCCGCAACGACCGCGAGTCGGTGAAGGGCCGCATCGGCGGCCGCACGCACGAGATCAGCCGGCTCATCGGCCGGAGCCTCCGCGCCGTCATCGACACGAAGGCGCTCGGCGAGAACACCGTCGTCATCGACTGCGACGTGCTGCAGGCCGACGGCGGCACCCGCACCGCTGCCATCACGGGCGCCTACGTCGCCCTCGCCGACGCCGTCGAGTGGGCCCGCACCAAGAAGTTCATCGGCCAGAAGGCGACGCCGCTCATTGACACCGTCTCGGCCGTCTCGGTCGGCATCATCGACGGCACGCCCATGCTCGACCTCGCCTACGTCGAGGACGTCCGCGCCGAGACCGACATGAACGTCGTCGCCACCGGCCGCGGGCTCTTCGTCGAGGTGCAGGGCACCGCCGAAGGGGCGCCGTTCGACCGCCGCGAGCTCGACGCGCTCCTCGACCTCGCCCTCGGCGGCAACGCCGAGCTCGCCGCGCTCCAGGCGACCGCGCTGGCCGCGGGCCGCGAGGCGGCCGGCGCGTGAGCGGCACCGACGCGCTCGAGGTCGTGCTCGCGACGCACAACGCGCACAAGGTCGCGGAGTTCCAGCGCATCCTGGGGGAGCGGATGCCGCAACTGCAGGTGCTCGGCTACGACGGGCCCGAACCCGTGGAGGACGGCACGAGCTTCGCCGCCAACGCCCTCATCAAGGCGCGCGCCGCGGCGGAGCACACGGGGCGCATCGCGCTCGCCGACGACTCGGGCATCGCGGTCGACGTCATGGGCGGCTCGCCCGGCATCTTCTCCGCCCGCTGGGCGGGGCACGGGGCGGGCGACGAGGCGAACCGCACGCTGCTGCTCGCGCAGCTCGCCGACGTGCGCCGGCCGAACCGCGCCGCCTCGTTCCACTGCACCATCGCCCTCGTGGTGCCCGCCGCGCTCGCGGGCACCGAGGAGCCGGTGGAGATCGTCGTTGACGGCACCTGGCCGGGCCAGGTGGCCTACGAGCCGCGCGGCTCGCACGGCTTCGGCTACGACCCGGTGTTCGAGCCCGAGGGCCACGAGATCACCGCGGCGGAACTCCTGCCCGAGCAGAAGAACGCGATCAGCCACCGGGCGCTGGCCTTCGAGGCGCTCATCCCTGAGCTTGAACGGGTCGCCGCGACGCTCCGCTGAGAACGCTATTCATTCCCACTTCTATCTTGGGCTGACCAGGGAATTCTCGCCTAGGCTCGAAGTGATGGCACACGATCACTCCCACGACCACGCCCAGGGGGCGAACCGCACGCGACTCATCGTCGCGATCGCGATCATCGGCGCGTTCCTCGTCGCGCAACTGATCGGCGGCCTGCTGAGCGGCTCGCTCGCGCTGCTCGCCGACGCCGGGCACATGGCGAGCGATCTGCTCGGCCTGATCGTGGCCCTCGTGGCGGCCATCGTGGCGGCCCGGCCGGCGACCGACCGGCAGACCTACGGCTTCCGACGCTTCGAGGTCTTCGGGGCGCTCGTGAACGGGGTCATCCTCCTCGGCGTCTCGGTGACCGTCGCGATCAGTGCGATCGGGCGGCTGGTCTCCGGGGCCGAGGGTGAGGCGCACGAGGTGCAGGGCGGGCTCATGCTCGTCGTCGCGATCCTCGGTCTCGCCGCGAACGTCGCGGCGATGCTCGTGCTCCGCAGTGGGGCGAAGGACTCGATCAACCTGCGCGGCGCCTACCTCGAGGTGCTCGGCGACACGATCGGCTCGGCCCTCGTCATCGTCGCGGCGATCGTCATCCTGCTGACCGGCTGGAGCGCCGCCGACCCCATCGCCTCGCTCGCGATCGCGGCGCTGATCATCCCGCGGGCGCTCATCCTGCTGCGGGACGTCGCGCACGTGCTGAGCGAGTCCGCGCCCGCCGACACCGATGTGGCCGAGATCCGCGAGCATATCCTCCGCACGCGCGGCGTCGTCGCCGTCCACGATGTGCACGTCTGGCAGATCACCTCGGGGCAGCCGGTGTTCACGGCGCACGTGGAAGTGGAGCCCGAGGTGTTCGAGTCGGGCCGCACGGGCGAGTTGCTCGACGAGCTCGGCGGATGCCTCACCGCGCACTTCGACGTCGAGCACTCCACGTTCCAGCTGGAGCCCGCCGGCCGCGCGGAGCAGGAGCAGGGTTCGCACCGCTAACCGTTCGAGGGGAGCAGTTCGTCCGCCCTTCGCCGGATGGTGTCGAGCACGCGGTGCACGGCGTCCTGCTCGGGCTCAGTGATTCCCTCGACGAGAAGCCGGCTCGCCTGGGCCACGGCCGTGCGCGCCGCGGCGAGTTGCGCGGTGCCGGCGGTCGTCAGGAGTTCCGCGTCGTCGACGAGGCCGGCGCTGCGTAGCTCGGCGAGCACACCATCGATCTCGCCCTCGCGCGCGAGCGCCGCCGCGGCCCGCGCGCGCCAGGCGCCCGGTGAGCGGTCCGCAGTCATGGCGTTGAGGACGATCCAGGCCGGGTAGCCCGGGATACGGGTGGGCGACAGGGTGTGGGCCAGCAGTGCGCGCAGGGCATTCTCGGTGCGGCCGATCACGGTCGGCAGAGGGGGTGCGGATGACATCGGCGCTCCTATAGTGTTGGTGAAACCAAAACTGTATTGGCGTCACCAATAGAAAGCAAGGTCATGGCGTCCGACTTCACCTCCCTGCCCACCTGGGTGCTGAGTTCCGCCGCCACCCGGTCGCACCAGGTGCTGCACGCTTCGCTCGGGCGAGCCGGCGTGACCGGGTACGAGTTCCGATGCCTCTCGGCGCTCGCCTCCGCCGAACGGCTGAGTCAGACCGAGCTGGGTGATGCCGCAGCGCTCGACCCGCGCGATGTGACGCACACCGTCCGGGGTCTCGAGTCGCGCGGCCTGGTCTCGCGGGTCAAGGATCCCGGGCACGGGCGTCGCCAGCTGGTCTCGCTGACGGCGGAGGGGAGGCTCGAGGGCGAGCGTGCGGCCGAGGCCATCACCGAAGCCCAGGAGGCGGCGTTCGGCGCGCTGACGGGCGAGGAGCGCACCACGCTGCTCGCCCTGCTCGACCGCGTCGCGCGGGTGTGATCGCCGCGGGAGTCGCGCCGGCTCATCGCCGGGAGGGCGACCCGGGCTCGAGCGCTACTGCTCCTCGTGGCGCGGGCCGCGCTCGAACACGTCCTGGTCGAGCACGAGCTGCTCGGCCTCGGCCTCGTCGGTCACGACGTCCTCGCCGGCGGCGGCGGCGCGCTTCGCCTTGCGGGACGACTGGAAGTAGTGCCAGAGCGTCGGGATGAGGGTGAGCACGACGGCGCCGATGAGAATGACGTCGATGTAGCTTTGCACGAAGTCCGCGACCGGCGGGATGTAGCCGATCAGGAAGCCGAAGTAGGTCAGGCCGACGCCCCAGATGAGCGCTCCGATGAGGTTGTAGAGCGTGTACTTGCGGTAGTTCATGTGACCGACGCCCGCGGCGACGGGCGTGAACGTGCGCACGATCGGCACGAAACGCGCGAGGATGACCGCGAGCGCGCCGAAGCGGTCGAAGAAGGCGTTCGTGCGTTCGACGTTCTTCACGCTGAACAGCCCCGACTCTTTCCGTTCGAAGATGCGGGGGCCGAACTTGTGCCCGATCAGATAGCCGACTTCGCCGCCGACGAAGGCGGCGAGGCCGATCGCGAGGCACACCCACCAGATGTCGACGCCGAAGACCAGGCTCGTGTGCGTCAGCAGGCCCGAGATGATGAGCAGCGTGTCGCCCGGCAGCAGGAAGCCGACGAGCAGGCCGGTCTCGGCGAAGACGATCAGGCACACGACGACGAGCGCCCAGGGGCCGGCCGCGGCGATGATGTTCTCCGGGTCGAGCCAGGGGATGAGGGCGGTGTGCATCACGGGAAAGCTCCAGTCGTCGGGCACGGGTCGACGTGCCACGGCGTGCAGTGTCGATGCAGTCTACCCACGCCGCGCGGCCGCCAGCCGGGTGCGCGGTGGGAAATCATCCCGTCGTAGGGGTGCGGGGTCATCCCGTCGTATGACGGCGGCCGATCAGGCGTCGAGCGCCTCGAAGATCGCGCCGTTGAAGCGGAACGACGCACGCACTTCGGCGATCAGCGCGTCGACCTCTTCGGCCGCGAGGCCGAGCTCGTTCATCGCGGTGCGGTAGCGGCGCTTGTACTGCACCGGACCGCCCTCGAGGTCGAAGGCGTAGAAGCCGAGCTGCTCGGGGGTGGCGCCGTAGTGACGGGCCACGAGGGCCGCGATCGCCTGGCCGCCCGAGAGGTCGCCCAGGTAGCGCGTGTAGTGGTGCGCGAGGTAGCGGACGTCGTCGTCGGCGAGGCTGCGGAGGTGCGCCGCGTAGTCGGCGGTGGCGGGGAGCGCGGGGTGCGTTTCGCGCCAGTCGGGGGCGCCGAGCGCCGCCAGGTCGGCGTCGATCGCCGCCATCCGGGCGAGGGCGGGGTCGAAGACTGCGGGGTCGTCGGAGCGGATGCCGCGGGCCTCGAGCGCCTCGTAGATCCAGGCGAGCTGGGCGAGGTAGCGCGTGTAGTCGTCGAGCGAGCGCTCGCCGCGCATCAGTTCCACGATGAACCCGCGGGTCTCGGTCGCGCGGTGGTCGTCGGCCGAGGCGGCGCGGACGAGGGCGGCGACGTCGAGGGGCTCGGCGGCGGTCTCGCGGTCGATGACGGGCGTAGCAGTCGACATGGTGACCCTCGGGTTTCTCGAAAGGATAGGCAAGGTTTACCTTACCCTGCGAAATTGCGGATCGCATCCGGATGTCGGCGGCGAAGGGTAGCTTCAGCGCATGCGCTATGGATTCATCTTCCCCGGCACCGATCCCGAGCTCGCGGTGGAGCTCGCCGAACTCGCCGAGCAGCACGGCTGGCACGGCTTCTTCGTCTGGGAGGGCATCTGGGCTCCGGATCCCTGGGCCATCCTCGCCGCCGCGGCGGTGCGCACCTCGTCGATCCGTCTCGGCACGATGCTGACGCCGGTGCCGCGCCGGCGGCCGTGGGAGCTCGCGGGCCAGACCATGACCGTCGATCGGCTCTCGAAGGGGCGCGTCGTGCTCTCCGCCGGACTCGGCGTGCCCGAAGAGGTCGAGGCGCGGTTCTGGATCTTCGAGCACGACCCGGGGAGGCGTGTGCGTGCCGAACAGCTCGACGAGACGCTCGAGTTGCTGCCCCAGCTGTGGCGGGGCGAGCCGTTCGCCTACGAGGGGCGGCACTACACCGTGCGCCGCACCGACGAGATGCTGCCACCGCCCACGGTGCAGCAGCCCGGCGTGCCGATCTGGGCAGTGGGGCTCTGGCCGCGCATGAAGTCGATGCGCCGGGTGGCGCGGCTCGACGGCTGGCTGCCGAACTACGCGCCGCCCGGCGAGGGCGTCGCGGGCCCCGACACGCAGCAGCGGGTGTTCACCCCCGAGATCGGTCGCGAAGCCTATGAGTGGCTGCTCGCCGAGCGCGAGCGGCTCGGGCTCGCCGAGCAGCCGTTCGACTGGGTGCAGGAAGGCACGACGGGCGGGCTCGATCCGGCTGCCGACGCCGCGGTCGTGCAGCCATGGGCCGAGGCCGGGGCGAGCTGGTGGCTCGACACCGACTGGTCGGTTCCCGCCGAGCGGATCGAGCAGTACGCGAGGGCGCGCATCGCCGCGGGCCCGCCCGTGGGCTGAACGAACGGCGCGCGGGCGACTAGGCTCGGTGTTCGTGCACAACGCGCGCGCCGCCCGCACCACGCGGGGACTCCTGGTCGCGTCTTCGTCGACCCTGCTCGCCTCGCTCGCGCACACCGTCGGCGGGGGCAGTCCGCCCGGCTTCGTCGCTCTCGCGGTGGCCCTCGCGTTCTCGGTGCCGTTCGGCATCCTGATGGTCGGTCGCGGCGCGCGTTGGCCCGGGGCCGCCGTCGCCGCGGTCGCGGCGCAGCTCGCGCTGCACGTCACGTTCTCGCTCTCGGCGGGCAGTTCGCCGAGCGGCCTCGTCGCGGCCGACCCGCACGCGCTGCACGGCACGGCCGGGGCCGTCAGCCGTGACGCCTGGCTCGCCGCCGCGGGCACCGGCCAGCTCGGCCACGACGCCCACCTCGGTGCGGCCATGCCCGTCGCGCACCTCGCCGCCGCCGTGCTCGCCGTCGCCAGCATCGCGCTGGCCGACCGCGCGGTGCGGGCGCTCGTCCGGGCGGCACGGGGCATCCTCGTCGCCGTCGCCCTGCTCGTCGTTCCCGTCGTCGGCGCAGCCCGAGCCGTGCTGCGCCAGCCGGAGCCGCCGCGCCGGCCGGCCGGTCTGCAGCGTCTCGCCGCCGTCGTGGTGCGGCGGGGACCGCCGTGCGGAGTCGGCGCCGTCTGATCGGCGCACGCTTCCATCTCCCACTTCGCACGAAAGCACTCACATGACCACGAAGACCCACGTCCGCCCTGCCCTCGTGACCGCCGCCGCGCTCGGCGCCGGCGCCCTGCTCGCGCTCGGCGCCCCGCTCGCCGCGAGCGCCCACGTCGGCGTCGATTCCACCTCGACCGCCGCCGGCGCCTACACCGTGCTGAGCTTCGGCATCCCGCACGGCTGCGGTACGAGTCCGACCACCAAGCTCACCTTCACCATGCCCGAGGGCATCGACCGCGTCACGCCGACCGTCAACGCCGGCTGGACGATCGAGACCGTCGTCGAGAAGCTGCCCGAGCCGAAGATCGACTCGCACGGCGCGAGCGTCGTCGACCGGGTCGCGCAGGTCGTCTACACCGCGACGACGCCGCTGCCGAGCGACCTCCGCGACGTGATCGAGCTGTCGCTTCAGCTGCCGGCCGACGCCGAGGGGGAGACCCTCGCGTTCCCGGTGCTGCAGGAGTGCGTCGAGGGCTCGACCGACTGGAGCGAGCCCGTCGTCGAGGGCGAGGAGGAGCCGGAGCACCCGGCGCCCTCGATCGCCGTCACCGCCGCTGAGGAGGGCGGTCACCACGGTGCCGCAGCGCCGGAGCACGGCGACGAGCACGAGTCGAGCGACGCCGCGAGCGACGACGGCACCGCACGGGCGCTCGGCGTCACCGGCATCGCCGTCGGCGTGCTCGGGCTCGGCGCCGCGATCGCGGCGCTTGCGCTCGGACGCCGCTCGCGCAAGGCGGAGTAACGCTCAGGCTGCGCCCGGCCGGTCGGACTCGACCGGTCGGGCGCAGTCGTCGACGCGACGGCCGTGCAGCGCCGCGCGCGTGCGGCCGCCGCGTGCCGTGAGCGTGGCGCGGGCGGCCGTCACTCGCGCGTGCTGCGGCGGGAGAGCATCGCCAAGATCGCACCGATGAATGCGATGAGCGCGATGATGGCGGTCTTCGTCCGAACGTCTGTCGTTCCGTCGAAGAGCAGCGTGGCGAGCACCAACGCGCCGATGAGGTAGAGAAACCAGGCGAGTCTTCCCACACGCGTGTCCTTCCGGCCTGCGGGAGGGATGTCGGCCCCGATCCCACCCGTATTGGATACCAAGTTGGCGATGGTGCCGCAAGGAGGATCGCGTCGAAGCAGAGGCGTGGAGCTGAAGCCGTCGGCGGCGGGAATGTCCCGCGACGGTACTCGCCAGTGTGCCGCTGGTGCGGAAGGAGGGACTCGAACCCTCACGCCCGAAGGCACAGGAACCTAAATCCTGCGTGTCTACCGATTTCACCACTCCCGCGAGTGCCCGACCAGTCTAGGTGCGCGGGCGCACGGGGACGGTGGCCGGCATGTGGATAACTCCGGACCCGTCTCGGCGGCGCTCTGGAGGATGAGGGGTATGCCAGATGCCGTCCGATCCGTCTCCCGCCTCGTCCGTGAGCGCGCGATCCGCGAGGGCGTCGATCTATCGGCCGATCCCGTCGCCGCCGACCGGGTCGCTCGCGAGGAGGTGCGCCGCTACGGCGAACGCACGCTCGCGGGCGGCGGTGAGCCGCTCGGCGACGAGCACGCGGCGACGGCCGGCGTCCTGGCCGAACTGACGGGCTACGGGGCACTGCAGTCGTATTTCGTCGACCCCGAGGTCGAGGAGATCTGGATCAACGGTCCCGATCGGGTGTTCGTCGCGCGCAACGGTGTCGCCGAGCTGACGCCCGTCACGCTCGATCAACGCCAGGTGCGCGACCTCGTCGAACGTATGCTTCGACCATCCGGCCGGCGCCTCGACCTCTCCCAGCCGTTCGTGGACGCCGCCCTGCCCGACGGCTCGCGCCTGCACGTCGCCATCCCCGAGGTGACTCGTGCCTGGTCGGTCAACGTGCGCAAGTTCCGTCGCGGTTTGCACTCCCTGTCGGCGTTGGTCGGGCTCGAGACGCTCACTCGCGAGGCCGCCGAGTTCCTGCGCATGGCGGTGCTGGCCGGCACGAACGTGCTCGTGTCGGGCGCGACGCACACGGGCAAGACCACCCTGCTGAATGCGCTCGCGGCGTGTCTCAGGACCGGCGAACGCGTGGTCACCGTCGAGGAGACCTTCGAGCTCGACATCCAGGCGCGCGACCTGGTCGCGATGCAGTGCCGTCCGCCGAACCTCGAGGGCGCCGGTGAGATCACCCTCCGACGGCTGGTCAAGGAGTCGCTGCGCATGCGCCCCGACCGGCTCGTCGTCGGAGAAGTGCGCGACGCGGAGAGCCTCGACCTGCTCATCGCACTGAACTCCGGCATCGCCGGCATGTGCACGATCCACGCGAACTCCGCTCGGGACGCGCTCGTGAAGCTCTGCACGCTCCCGCTGCTCGCCGGCCGCAACATCGACGCCGGGTTCGTGGTGCCCACCGTCGCCGCCTGCGTCGACTTCGTCGTCCAGCTCGGCATCGATCGGCACGGGCGACGGCGGGTGCTCGAGATCCTCGCGGTCACCGGGGCCTACGACGAGGCCACGGTCGCGGCGGTGCCGATCTTCCACCGCATCGAGGGCGAGCTTCGGGCGAGCGGCGAGGGGATGCCTCGGCTGCACAAGTTCACCGCAGCCGGCTTCGACCCGGCGATCGTGCTGGGCGGCGGCGCATGAGCCTGCCGCCACTCGACGTACTACCGATGAGCGCGGTGCTCGGGCTTGCGTTGAGCGCAGGGGCGCTCCTCGTCCTCGCGCCCTGGTTCTGGCCGAAACCCGCGGCGTCTGCGCGGACAGGTGCGGCGCCGACCCTGCTCATGCGCATCCGTGACGAGCTCGTGCTCGCCGGTCTCGGACGCGTGCCCATCGTCGTCGCGCTCGCCGCCAGCGCGTGCACCGCCCTGGTGTGCGGGGCGGTCGCGCTCGGGGTGTTCGGCGTTCCGGCGCTCGCCGTGGCCGCCGCGGGGCTCGGCCTCTTGGCCCTCCCCATGACCGTCCGTCGCCGGGCCAACGTCAAGCGGGCCGAGTACCGTACGGTCTGGCCGGACGTGGTCGACCACCTCTTGGCGTCCGTTCGGGCAGGCCGACCGCTACCAGAGTCGCTCGCCGAACTCGCCCGCCGGGGACCGACCAGTCTGCGCGGGGCGTTCGACGCGTTCGCGGCGGGGTACGCGCGAACGGGAGATTTCGCCGGAGAAGTCGAGGTGCTGAAGCAGCGGCTCGCCGACCCGACCGCCGATCGCCTGCTCGAGGCCCTCAGGATGGCGCGCGAGGTCGGCGGCACGGAGCTGCCGCAGGTGTTGCGCACACTGTCGAGCGCCCTCCGCGAAGAGGGAGCGGTCCGCGCGGAGGTGCACGCCCGCCAGTCGTGGCTCCGCAACGCGGCACGGCTGGGCGCTGCGGCGCCGTGGCTGCTGCTCGCGGTGCTCGCGACCCGGCCCGAGGCGATCCGTGCGTTCGATTCCCCGGGCGGTGCGCTGGTGATCGGTAGCGGTGTGGTGGTCACCGTGCTCGCGTATCGCCTGATGCTCGCCATCGGTCGCCTCAGGCCGGAGCGGCGGTGGTTCCGATGACGCCGTACGCCTTCGCCATCGGGGTGGTGCTGGGAGTCGGCGTGTGGCTCCTCATCGCGAGCACCCCGCGATTCGGGCGGCGACCGCTCATCGAACGCGTCGCGCCGTTCGTGGCCGACCTTTCGGCCGAGGCGCGCGCCATCGTCGAGCGGCGCACGAACGACCCGGCGATGGCGTTCGTCGCGATGCTCGAGCCATCGGGTTCCTTGCTGCGACGGATTCCCACCATGCTCGCGGGCAATCGGACCGTCGCGCTCCGGTTGCGGCAGGCGGGGTGGCGCCGCGGGGTCGATCGGTTCCGCCTCGAACAGGTGAGCGCTGCGGTCGTGTCGGCCTTCGTGATGGCTGCGGCACTCGTGCTCGCCTCGTTCGGTGGTGGGCCGCCAGTGCTCGTCGCGGTGGCGCCCGTGGTTGGCGGACTCACCGTGTCATCGCTCTTCGAACTGGTGTTGCAGGCGGCCGCGCGACGACGACTCGCCCGCATCGATGAGGAACTCCCCACTGTGCTCGAGTTCCTCACGCTCAGTCTGACAGCGGGCGAATCCCTCCTCGACGCCGTGCGTCGCATCGCTCGATCCTCAGGAGGGGAGCTGAGCGGCGAGTTCGCGCGGGCGGTCGCGGACGCGGGTGCCGGTGCGCCGCTCACCGAGGCCCTGGCCGGCATGCGGGATCGCCTCGCGCACCCACCGCTGACGCAGTCGCTCGACCAGGTGATCGGTGCGGTCGAGCGCGGGGCCCCGTTGGCAGCCGTGCTGCGGGCACAGGCCGCCGATGCGCGCGAGGCGGCGAAGCGCCGGCTCATCGAGTCCGCCGGACGCAAGGAGATCGCGATGCTCGTGCCGCTCGTGTTCCTCATCTTGCCGGTGACCGTGGTGTTCGGGTTGTTCCCCGGCTACCTGGTGCTGCAGGCGGGATTCTGAGCGATGGACCGGCGGGGGAGGCGTGCCGACTCGACACGACGGAAGACACGCGACGAGAGAGGATCACGATGGGGATGAATTGGATGCCGCGACGGCTCAGGAAAGTTGCTGCAGAGGAGCGCGGCGACGTGCCGGGATGGGTGCTCATCACGTTGATGACTGCCGGCCTGGTGGCCGTGATCTGGGCGCTCGCCGGGCCGGCGCTCGGCGGCATGTTCGAGCAGGCGATCGAGCGGGTGAGCGGGCTCTGAAGGTTGGAGCCGGGCAGGCGCGCACCGTGGCGATCCTCCGTCGAAGGTCCGCGCTCGCCGCAGACCGGGGCTCGGCCGTCGCCGAGTTCGCGATGGTCGCCATGCTGCTCACGGTGCTCGCCCTCGCCGTCATCCAGCTCGCCCTCGCGCTGCACGTGCGGAACACCGTGCTCGACGCCGCGTCCGAGGGCGCCAGATTCGCGGCACTTGCAGGCGCGGCGCCGCATGCGGGCGCGATTCGCGCGCGCGAACTCATCACCACTGCGGTCGGGGCGTCGTACGCCACGGAGATCGAGCAGGAACCGATCGAGCGTGACGGGGTCGAGCTGGTCCGGGTCACGGTGCGGGCGGCGCTGCCGGTGCTCGGTCTGCTCGGGCCTCCGTCAAGTCTGGAGGTGTCGGGCCATGCCCCGGTCGAAACGATCGGGTGAACACCGCGTGGTGGCCGAATCGGCAGCCGGCCGCGACCCTGCTCGCTCGGACGAGATGCGGAACGAACGCGGCTCGGCGTCGCTCGAGTTCCTCGGTGCCGCGCTGCTGCTCATGCTGCCCATCGTGTACTTGGTGCTCGCGCTCGGCGACCTCCAAGCGGCGGCGTTCGCCGCCGAGGGAGCATCACGTCATGGCGCCCGTGTGGCGGTCCGCGAGGCCGAGGCATCCGATGTCCGCCGCTCGGCGAATGCAGCCGTGGACCTCGTGCTCGACGACTTCGGCCGATCGGATGACGAACGGCGGGTCGTCGTCGACTGCGGCGGCGCCCGCTGCGATGTGCCCGGCGCCCGGGTGCGGGTGACGGTGCAGCTCGACGTGCGGCTGCCCTTCGCGCCACCGGTGCTCGGGCTCGACCGGGTGCTCGTCGTGCCCATCGAGGCCAGCGCCCTGCAGACGGTCTCGCGGTGGTCGGCGACGGGGGATGGGCGATGAGCGCGGTGGGCCCGGTTCGGCGCTGGCGGCGGATCCGAAGCGCCGGAGCGCAGGGACGAGCCTTGTGCGCGCGGTCGCGCCTCGTCGAGGAGCGCGGCTCCACCCTCCCGCTCGTGTTCGGTTTCGCGCTGCTCGCGCTCGCCGTCGTGCTCGTCGTCGCTTCGGCGAGTTCGCTCTACCTCGAACGCAAACGCCTCCTTGACCTCGCGGACGGCGCCGCGCTCACCGCCGCCGACGCCTGGGCGATCAGCGATGCCGTCGCGGACGCCGACGGCGTGCGCGTCGAGGCCGAGCACCGAGCGATGCGGGAGGCGGCCGAAGAGTATCTCGCGCAGATCGCGCCGACGGACGTCGAGCTCCTCGCGGTGGAATCGCGCGACGGCACGAGTGCGAGCGTTCGGCTCCGGGGCGTCTGGCGGGCGCCGATGAGCAGCGAACTCCTCCCCATCGAGGTCGAGCTCGAGGTCGAATCGACCGCGCGCTCCGTCTTCCAGGTGCCGGCGGAGCCGGGCTGACCTTCCAGGTGCCGGCGGAGCCGGGCTGACGACTGGGCCGCCAGAGGGGCTGGCGACCGAGTTGCGCGGGAGCTGACGACCGGGTCGCGCGGGAGCGACGAGCTCAGGCTGTCAGCGGCGACGGCAGCTTCGAGGAGCGGTACCCGTCGCCCGCGCGGGTCGGCTGCCACCGCCGCCAGTGCTTCGCCGAGAGCCGGAACGGCAGGTGGTCCTGCACGTGCCGCGCCGCCGGGGAGAGCCGCTCGTCGGCCGGCAGATTCAGCCAGAGCGAGAGGGCGGATCCCGCCGTCCCGTAGCTCGCGCGCACCCCCGAGACACCGAGCAGCCGGCCGTAGCCGTCGACGGCGAAGCCGCCGAAGGCCTCCGGGGCGAGTTCCGCGAAGGGTTCGCGCCGGTCAGGATCGAGCAGCCGCACCGGCAGGCTCTGTGCGAGCGTCGCGAGCGACGCCCCGTACTTCGTGGCGGCGCCCGCCTCGGCGGCGATGGCCTCGAGCACTTGAGGCACGGACTCCGGCCGGACGTTCCAATCGCGGCGCACCCGCTGCGTGCGGCTCGGACCGCCGAGCACCTCGGCGGCGAAGGCCGCCACTCGTTCCGTCGCCGCCGGGTCGCCGTCGGCCGAGATCGAGAACGTCCACTGCGCAGGCTCGGTCGGCACTGTGCACGCCGCGAGGAAGTGCTGCACCCGCTCATGCGCGTCGGCCGGGCGCTTCGACCGCAGGGAGTGCGCGCCGCCCGCGGCGGCGGGCAGCCCGTCGTACGTCACGACCTCGGGCATCATCGACCTCGCTTCGGTCATCGCCTCATCCCCGGTGCTGCTCGAAGCGGCCCGCCGCTCGCCGCTCCGCGACGAGACCGGCGAGCGCGGCGAAGGGGGCCGGGCCGTCGATGGCGACGAACTCGACCCCGTCGGGCACGGCGAGCTCCGAGACATCCGCCCCGCCGAGCGCGACGACGAGCCGCAGCGACGGGAACGCGAGCTCCTCCGCCGTCGCACCGAATCCGGCGGGCAGCGCGAGCACCTGCGCCGGGCCGCCACGGAACGCCCCGGGCACCGCCGTGGCCGCGAGCGTCGCCGAGAGTCCGCCGTTCAGCGAGACGGAGGGGAGGAGGTCGGCGTAGCCGGAGAGGGTCAGCCCCTCCGCGGCGAGCGCCTGATGCAGCGCGAGCATCGGCAGCGCGATCACGACCGTCGGGCCGCCGGACGCGGTCACGAGCGTCGGCGGTGCGGCCGGGCCATCCGCCGTGATCCCGTTCCCGAGCTCCTCGGCGGCGATCGACCAGAACGTCTCGGTATCCGCGAGCTCCGGGGCCACGACGCGCACCGCCGCGAGCAGGCCGGCTTCGAGCACCCGCAGTTCGTGCTCGTCGGCCCCGGCGCTGCGGGCGAGCGCGTCCGCGTAGGCGGCACCGAGCTCGGCGAGCGCGGCCGGCGACGGCGCGATGGGCTGCGCCACCCCGCCGGCGAGCTCGATGCTGAAGACGCGGCCGCTCTCGCGGTCGACGCGCAGCTCGGAGATCCCGGCGTCCCGCGCGACGAGCGCCTGGCGCTCGCCGTCGAACGGGGGCTCCAGCCACTTGCCGGGATACGGCACGGCGCGGGCGGATGCGGTCAGGGACGCGACGATCTCGGCATCGGTGAGCACCTCTGCAGGCTATCCGACGGCGCAGAACCTCCGCTCGGCCCGCCCCCTTGTACGCTTCTCCGCAGCTCCCGGCAAGCCTCTGGCCAAGGTGGTGCGCAGCGACTTGCGTGTCCGGACGTGTCGCGGCTCCGGTCGACCGGCCGGTTCGCGCGTGACACGGGACGGGATCGAAGATGTTCTTCCACAAGCAGGAGCTCCAGCACGCGGCGACACCGGAACGGCCGGACGCCGTCTCTGCGCGGAAGCTCCAGGAAGTGCTGGGCGGGCAGTACGGCGAGATCACCGTGGCCCTGCAGTACCAGTTCCAAGCCTGGAACATGCATGTGCCCGGCAAGTACCGGGACCTGGTCTACGGCATCGGCGCCGAGGAGATGGGCCACGTCGAGATGCTCGCGATCATGATCGCGCAGCTGCTCGAACGGGCCCCGCTCGGCCTGACGGAGGACGCCGTGCAGGACGACCCCACGTCGCGGCGATCGTCGGCGGCACCGACGTGCAGCACGCCATCGTGGCCGGCGCCGGGGCTCGGCCGGTCGACAGCAATGGGAACCCGTGGATGGGGAGCTTCATCACGAGCAGCGGCAACCTGCTGGCGGACTTCCAGGCGAACGCCAACGCCGAGATGCAGGGGCGGCTTCAGGTGGCACGGCTCTACCACATGACCGACGACCACGGGGTGCGTGACCTGCTCTCCTTCCTGCTGGCGCGAGACATGATGCACCAGAACCAGTGGCTCGCCGCCGCGGCGGTGCTGCAGGCCGACGGCGTCGAGGCGTTGCCGGTGCCCAGCGACTTCCCGTTGGAGAACGAGGAGCGCGAGGTGTCGTACCAGTACCTGAACTTCTCGGACGGTGCGGAGGCGGGTGCCGGCAGCTGGGCCTCCGGGCCGACCCCCGACGGCAAGGGCGAGTTCAGCTATCTGCCGGAGCCGCCGGCCGGGGTGCCGATGCCGCCGCCCACGCCGCCGGATCCGCGGTTCTACGGCACCACCGAGTGACCCGCGGGCTCGCCATGCGATTGACTGGTGCCCATGACGATCGAGATCCCCGAGCACCTCCTCCGAATCCTTACCGCGCCGGTCTACGGCCACCTCGCCACGGTGCGGCCGAACGGCGAGGTGCAGCTGAACCCCATGTGGTTCGAGTTCGACGCCGAGGCGCAGGTGATCCGCTTCACGCACACGACGAAGCGCGCGAAGTTCCGCAACCTGCAGGACAACCCGGTCATGACGCTCGAGGCGCTCGACGCGGACTCGCCGTTCAAGTACGTCGAGGTCCGCGGCCGCCTCGTCGAGACGATCGCGGATCCGAGCGGTGAGTTCTACGCCCACCTCGGACGCCGGTACGGCGACGCCGATGCGCAGCCGCCGGCCGACAAGGCCGACCGGGTCATCCTCGTGATGTCGGTCGAGAAGGTCGCCGGGCAGTAACCGCCGCCACGCAGCGACGAGGCATCCGACCACCGGGGGAGCGGCTCAGTCCGCTCCCTCGGCCGGGCCGCCCTCGCCGCGGCGGCCCCGGCGGCCGGGCACGTAGCGCGGCACCCAGCGCAGCAGCATCCCGGCGCCGACGAAGCCGAGCACGCCGATCGTCGCACTGGCGGCGGCGATCGACACGAGCGAGGTGACGGCCGAGACGACGACCGGAGCTGCGGCCTGTCCGGCGTCGCCGATGGTGCGGTAGGCGCCGAGGAAGGCGGCCGGATGCCGCTTCGGCGCGAGGTCCGCGCCGAGCGTCAGGATGACGCCGCTCGACAGTCCGTTCGCGATGCCGAAGAGCATCGCCACGGTGATGAACCAGAGGTCGTTGCCCGGCACGTCATGGCTGAACGCGAGGATGAGGTGCCCGGTCGAGAGCCCGACGAGGCCGGGGATCGCGCTCCAGAGCCGGCCGAAGCGGTCCATCACCTGCCCGCTCACGTAGAACAGGCAGAAGTCGATCGTCGCTGAGATGCCGATGACGAGCGCGGCGGCCTCCGGCGCCATGCCGATCGAGACGGCCCACAGCGGGAGGATGACCGTGCGGCTCGCACGGACCGCGGCCAGCAGGCCGATGCCCGAGCCGATGCGGGCGAGCACCCCGCGGTGCTCGACGATCGCCCGGAGCACGCCCTGCGGCGCCTCGTCACCGGCGGCGCCGCCCCGGCCGACCCCGAACACCCGTTCCGGGTCCGGGAGCAGCACGAGCACGACGACGACGGCGAGGCACGCGGCGACGAGCACCCAGAACACCGGCTCGGAGCTCCCCGTCCAGGCGATGATCGCGGCGGCGATGAAGGGGCCGACCGCCCATCCCGCGCGGAACACGCCAGCCAGCGTGGAGAGCGCTCGTGCCCGAACCCGCGCCGGCACGTAGCTCGTGAGGAAGGCGTGCCGGGCGAGACCGAACACCGCGGTGGCGAGGCCGAGCAGCAGCACCCCGATCGCGAGCGCGGTGACGCTCGGCAGCGCGAGCGCCACCACGACGCCGATCACGGCGAGCATGGCGGCGCCGATCATCGCGTTCCGTTCGCCGATGCGGGCCACGAGCCAGCCGGCGGGGAGGTCGCCGAGCAGCTCGCCGATCATGAGCATCGCGGCGACGAGGCCGGCGATCGCGATCGAGGCGCCGCGTTCGGTCGCGACGACCGGGATCACGGGGATGATCGCGCCCTCGCCGAGCGAGAAGAGCAGCGTCGGCAGGTAGGCCGGGAGGACGATCGAGCCCCACGAGAACTGGGGCTGGGAGGCGGTCATCGCTTCCGACGCTACACCCGGCGGAGGGGTCCGCTGCTCGCGCCGACGCGGGGGACGACCCCGCTCAGAGCTCGTGGCGACGGAAGTCGGCCGCCGTCTCGGCCGGGCCGCTCGCGAGGAAGATGCGCGAGGTGTCGCCGGGGCTCGCCGGATCGTAGAGCACCGTCACCGGCGCACCGACGGGCGGCACCTCGGCGGTGCGGTACTTCACCGTGCGCTTCACCCAGCGGTCGGTTCCGTTCAGATCGGTGAACTTCACGGTCAGCGTGAACAGGACCGAGCTCGCCTCGCCGGACGGCAGCGTGCTCTCGGTGACGACCCCGGGGGTGCGCCGGCCGGTGACGAGCATCCGCTCGATGAGCGCGGTGCGGCCGGCGCTGCGGCGTCGTCCGGCCACTCCGGCGAAGTAGGCGGCGACCGCGAGCACGCCGACGAGGGCGGGCAGCCACCACTGCGCGGCGTAGAAGATCCAGGCGCCGGGGCCCCACGCCTCGTCCTCACCGAAGGTGGGGTCGATCTGCATGCCGGGCTGATCGGGCGCGGTCCAGGCGGAGCACCCGAACCAGAGCCCGATCGCGAGCCCGAGCAGCACGAGGGTCAGCGGGCCGACGCCGACGAAGCGGCTCGTGTCGCCGGTGAAGCGGTGGTTCCACTTGGCGTAGAGCGCCCACGCAGCGATGGTGGCGACGATGCCGATCGGGAGCCCGAACGTCGTGTTCGGCATCTGCGACTCCCAGGTGGAGAACACGCTGTTCAGCTCCATGAGCCGGAAGGTGTCGAGGATGCCGGCGAAGCTGTAGCCGATGACGGCGGAGGTCGCGACGAGCAGCAGGGCGAAGGCGGCCGCGGCCAGGGCGGCGCCGGTGCTGCCCTGCTGCCGCTCGAGGCGTTCGCGGCGGGCGGCGGCGGGATCGATCGTGCTCACCGCGTCAGCCTAGCGACCCCCGCACGGGGGCGGCGGTGGTTCGTGCGCGACGGCCGGCCCGGCCACGACTAGGCTGGGGGACGCCATGTTCGAACTTGACCTGTCGACCGAGATCTCCGCGCTCCGCGCGACCTTCCGTGAAATCCGCGCCGTCGTCGACACCGACGCGCTCGAGGCGGACATCGCCCGCCTCTCGGAGGAGGCCGGTGCGCCCGATCTCTGGGACGACCCCGCGAACGCGCAGAAGGTCACGAGCGCGCTGAGCCACCGTCAGGCCGAGCTCAAGCGCATCACGGGCATCGAGTCGCGCATCGACGACCTCGAGGTGCTCGTCGAGCTGGCGAACGAGGCGGGCGACGAGGACAGCGCCGCCGAGGCGCGTGCCGAGGTCGTCGCGCTGCAGAAGACCATCGGCGACCTCGAGGTGCAGACGCTCCTCGACGGCGAGTACGACGACCGCGGCGCGGTCGTGACGATCCGCTCCGGCGCGGGCGGCGACGACGCCACCGACTTCGCCGAGATGCTCATGCGCATGTACCTGCGCTGGGCCGAGCGCCACGACTACCCCGTGAAGGTGCTCGACATCTCCTACGCCGAGGGCGCCGGCATCAAGTCCGCCACCTTCGAGATCGACGCGCCGTACCTCTACGGCACCCTCTCGGTCGAGGCCGGCACGCACCGCCTCGCGCGCATCAGCCCCTTCGGCGGCGCCGACAAGCGCCAGACGAGCTTCGCCGCGGTCGAGGTCATCCCGATCATGGAGGAGGCGAAGGAGGTCGAGGTGCCCGAGAACGACATCCGCGTCGACGTCTTCCGCTCCTCGGGCCCCGGCGGGCAGTCGGTCAACACGACCGACTCGGCCGTGCGCATCACGCACATCCCGACCGGCATCGTCGTGTCGATGCAGAACGAGAAGTCGCAGATCCAGAACCGTGCCGCGGCCATGCGCGTGCTCCAGACCCGCCTGCTGCTCGCCAAGCGCGAGGAGGAGGCGGCGCAGAAGAAGGAGCTCGCCGGCACGATCACCGCGAGCTGGGGCGACCAGATGCGCTCCTACTTCCTCTACGGCCAGCAGCTCGTGAAGGACCTGCGCACCGGGTACGAGGTCGGCAACCCGGCGGTCGTCTTCGACGGCGACCTCGACGGGCTGATCGCGGCCGGCATCCGTTGGCGGAAGCAGAGGCCGACCGACTGATCAGCTGCGCGGCTTTTCAGCCGCGCGACCACTCGGCGCGCAGCCCACTGAGCAGCGCCCGCACGCCGAGCGCGAAGCTCCGGTCGGTCGGCCGGATGCCTCCCGCGGATGCCCCGGCAGCGCGCGCCGCCTCGGCCGCCGCGAACACCGGCGAGCCAGTGCCGGCGTCGCCCGGCGCCATGATGTCGTCGGGTGCGACGGCGTCGAGCGCCGAGCCGATGATGAGCGCCTCGAAGGTGACGAGCGCGTCGACGGCCTGGTCTTGCGGGCAGCCTTCCGAGATGAAGCGTCGCACGATGGTGTCGTAGTTCTGCACCGAGCGCTCCTGCCCGTCGATCGGCGTCGTCGCGAGCAGTTCGATGCCGGCCGGATGCGCGGCGGTGACGTCGCGGTAGGAGCGGGCCCACCTCACGACGGCCGTGTCGAGGGGGACCGTCTCGTCGGCGAACCCGGCCACGTCGAGCTGCTCGGCGAGGGCCCCGCGCATGGCCCGGACGACGTCGGCCTTGCCGCCGAAGTAGTGGTAGAGCGCGGGCGGGCGCACCTCGAGCGAGCGGGCGAGCGCGGTCATCGTGAAGCCGTCCGGGCCGGCCGTGCGCGCGAGCTCGAAGGCGGCGTCGACGATCTGCTCGGCGCTCAGCACCCGCGTCCGCGGACGGCCCGCCCGTCGCGCGCTCGTTTCAGGCAAGAGTCCTCCGATTTTGCAGCGATCCTTCAGTGAGAGTAGCGTGTGCGCTACAAATTTAAGCACCTTAAATAACTCGGTCGCATTCGACCGTGCGGAAGGCGGCGACATGCACTGGAGCTTCGCGGACACCGTGCTCGTGGGCGGGCGCATCATCACGATGGACCCCATGCGCCCGATGGCCGAGGCGATCGCGATCCGCGACGGCCGGATCATCGCCGTCGGCGACGAGTCGGTGGTGCGGGACTTCCGCGGTGCCGCGACGGAGGTCGTCGAACTGCAGGGCGGGGTCGTCACGCCCGGCCTCATCGACGCCCACATGCACCCCATCCAGGGCTTCGAGCTCGCCGTGGGCGTCGACTTCGGCGGCGTCCGCGATGCCGGGACGTTCCTCGCCATGCTCCGTGCCGAGGCGCGCCGCGTCGCCGACGGCCGCGCCGCCGGCGGCTGGGTGCGCGGCTGGAACATCGACTACGACGTCTTCAGCCGGCTGCCGATGACGGCCGCCGCGATCGACGACGCCGTCGAGGGTTCGCCGGCGTTCCTCATGTTCTTCGACGGGCACACCGCGCTCGCGTCGAGCGAGGCGCTGCGGCGGGCCGGCATCACCGGGGCGCGCAGCTTCGGCGACACCTCCGAGATCGTCGTGGACGAGCAGGGCCGCCCGACGGGGGCGCTGCGCGAGGACTCCGCCTTCGACATCGTGCTCCGCACCGCACCGGAGCACAGCGCCGCGGAGATGCGCGAGCTCGTGCGGGGCCTGCTCGGCGGGCTCGCCGAGAGCGGGATCACCGGGGCCTGCATCATGGACGGCAACCCGGGCACCCTCGACCTGCTCGAAGACCTCGACGGCACCGGAGCCGGGCTGCCGCTGCGGCTCGTCACGGCCATGGCGCACAATCCCGGCTACGACGAGGAGCGCACCCAGCACTACCTCGCCCAGCGCGACCGGCACGGCCGGCGCTGGCGCGGCGGGCTCGTGAAGCTCTTCAACGACGGCGTCATCGACACCGGCACCGGCTGGCTCTACGAGCCGGACACCCACGGCGAGGGGCTCAACTCCTTCTGGGCCGACGGCGCCGAGTTCGAGCGCGTCGTGCAGCGGTACAGCGAGGCCGGCTTCCAGATCGCCACGCACGCGATCGGCGACCGCGCCATCGGCACCACGATCGACGCGTACCTCAAGGCCGGCGTCCAGTCCGGCCGCGGCGCCCCGCACCGGATCGAGCACCTCGAGCTGCTCGCCGACCGCGACCTGGCCCGGCTCGGCCAGACCGGCATCACCGCCTCGGTGCAGCCGCTGCACATGCAGTGGCGCAAGGCCGACGGCTCCGACTTCTGGGCCGAGCGGCTCGGGCCAGAGCGCGCCGCGCTCGGCTGGCGGGTGCGCGACATGATCGACGCCGGGGCGATGGTCGCCCTCGGCTCCGACTGGCCCGTCGCGCAGACCGATGCGCGCATCGGCCTCGCCTGGGCGCGCCTCCGGCGCGAGCCCGGCACCCCCGACGCCCCGGTGTTCGAGCCCGACCAGCGGCTCAGCCCGTACCAGGCCCTACAGGGCTACACGGTCTGGGCGGCCCTCGCCCAGGGCGACCGCGACCTCGGCGTCATCGCGCCGGGCTACCGCGCCGACCTCGTCGTCTGGGAGGACAGCCCGCTCGACGTCGACGCCGACGAACTCCTCGACCTGCCCGTCCGGACCACGATGGTCGACGGGCAGCCCGTGTACGCGGCATCCGCCGCCTGACCCCCACCGAATCAGAGGCCCCCATGCAAGACGTCGGCGCGCTCGCGCTCCTCCCCGTCGTCACCATCCTCGTCATCGCCGTCGCCACCCGGCGCACGCTCTTCGCGATGCTCTGCGGCACCCTCGTCGGCGCCGTGCTGCTCGGCGGCTGGGAGTTCTTCGACTCCTGGATCGGCTACTTCGGCACCGCCATGGCGGATGAGACGCTGCAGTGGCTGATGCTCGTCGTCGTGCTCTTCGGCATCCTGATCACGCTCTTCGAGCGCTCCGGCGCCGTCAGCGAGTTCGCCGCCTGGGCGGAGCGCTTCGTGAACTCGCGCCGCAAGTCGCTCGTGCTGAGCTTCCTGCTGGCCGTCGTGCTTTTCGTCGACGACTACCTGAGCGTGCTCACCGTCGGCACCTCGATGAAGGGCATCACCGACCGCTACCGGGTGCCCCGCACCCAGCTCGGCACCATCATGAAGCTCACGGCGGCGCCCGTCGCCGTGATCGTGCCCTTCTCCACCTGGGCGCTGTTCTTCGCCGGCCTGCTCGAGGCGCAGGGCGTGACGGCGAACGGCTCCGGGTTCGGTGCCTACCTGCAGGCCATCCCGTTCATCTTCTTCGGCTGGATCGCCCTCGTCATCGCCGCGCTCGTCGCGCTCGGCTGGTTCCCGAAGCTCGGCGTGCTGAAGAAGGACGTCGCGCGGGCGGAGGCCACCGGCGACGTGTTCCCGCTCGGCACCTCCGACGAGGAGCGCGCCGCCGAGGGCGCCGCGCCCGCCGGCGTCGAGGTCGGCGAGTTCGCCGCGCAGGGGGACGCGGGGGAGCGGGCCGCGGTCGCGGCACCCGTCGCCGTCGCGACCCGCGCCCCCGGCATCGCGAAGCCGCGCCCCTGGAACTTCGTCGTCCCGATCGCGGTCATGATCGCCGTCACGATCCTCACCGAGGTGGACGTGCTGAAGGGCACCGTCGCCGCGCTCCTGGTGGCGATCATCATGTACACGGCGCAGCGCCGTCTCGGCATCCGCAAGGTCTTCGACGCGGCGTTCGACGGCGTCGGCAGCATGCTCTTCGTCATCGTGCTCACGGCGCTCGCCTTCATGGTGCAGCACATGAACATCGACCTGAAGCTCGCCGACTTCGTGATCGACTCCACCGAGCCGTACATGTCCGGCGCCCTGCTGCCGGCGGTCGTCTTCCTCGTCTGCGGCGTCTACGCCTACGCGACCGGCTCGTTCTGGGACCTCGCCGCCGTGATCACGCCCATCGTCATCCCGCTCGCGTTCGCGATGGACGTGAACCCGATCATCGCGGGCGCGGCCGTGTTCTCGGGCGCCGCGCTCGGCTCGACGACCTGCCTCTACGGCGACGGCATCATCCTCGCCTCGCGCTCCACGGGCATCAAGCCGCTCAACCTGATGACGGCGATCCTGCCCTACGCCGCGATCGCCGCGGCGCTCTCGCTCGTGCTGTACCTCGTGGTCGGCTTCGCCGGAATCTGAGGCCCGACGCGGCCGATCGTCCCGAGTGCGGGTGGCGCGCTGGTGAAATCCAGTGTCGCTGCCCGCATTCGGCGCTCCGCTGCTTAGGCTCGAACACGATGATCCGCTTCGATTCCGTCACCAAGACCTACTCGGGCCAGGCGAGGCCCGCCCTGAACGACGTCGGGGTCGAGATCCTGCGCGGCGAGTTCGTCTTCCTCGTCGGCGCCTCCGGCTCCGGCAAGTCGAGCTTCCTGCGGCTGATCCTCAAGGAGGAGAAGCCCAGCAAGGGCGAGATCCACGTCCTCGGGCAGCACCTCGGCTCGATCTCGAGTCGCAAGGTGCCGTACTTCCGTCGCAACCTCGGCGTCGTCTTCCAGGACTTCCGGCTGCTGCCGAACAAGTCCGTCTACGACAACGTCGCGTTCACGCTCCGCGTGATCGGCAAGTCGCGCGGCTACATCCAGTCCGCCGTGCCCGAGACGCTCAAGCTCGTGGGCCTCGACGGCAAGGAGAAGCGGATGCCGCACGAGCTCTCCGGCGGTGAGCAGCAGCGCGTCGCGATCGCGAGGGCGATCGTGAACAAGCCGCAGATCCTGCTCGCCGACGAGCCGACGGGAAACCTCGACCCGGTCACGAGCGCGGGCATCATGACGCTCCTCGAACGCATCAACGCGGGCGGCACGACCGTCGTGATGGCGACGCACGAGGCCGGCATCGTCGATCAGATGCAGCGCCGCGTCATCGAGCTCTCCGCCGGGCAGATCGTGCGCGACGAGCTCGACGCGGGCTACGACGGGCAGACCGTGCGCGAGGTGAACCTGCCGCCGCGCACCGCGCCGGCCGCGGTCGTCGCCACGGTGCTGGAGCCGGAGGGCGAGGCCCGTGCGGCCGAGGCCGCGGCCGACGCCGCGCAGCCGGCGCCGCTCGAACCGATCGCCGACACGGGGATCAGCCCTGCGGCCCCGAAGGTCACGGCGGAGATCATGCGCGAGGCGCAGCCGCTCTACATCGAGCCGGAGGAGACGCGCGACGCCGTCACCGAGGAGGCGGCGGCGATCACCGCCGCGGCCACCGGGCAGATCGACGTCGACCCCGAACGGCTGCGCGCCCAGGCGCCACCCCCGACGGACGATCCTGAGGGCCCGCCGCTCACCCTCGCCGAACGACTGGGCCTCCGCGCGCCCGGCGGCCCGCGCGCCGACGACGACCAGCAGGAAGTGGGGCCGACGAAGTGAGGATCGGACTCGTACTCGGTGAGGCCGCGAACGGACTTCGCCGGAACGCCTCGATGGTGGTCTCGGTGGTGCTCGTCACCTTCGTCTCGCTCACCTTCGTCGGCACGGCCGCGCTGCTGCAGCTGCAGATCGCGCAGATGAAGAACTACTGGTACGACCGCGCCCAGGTCGCGGTGTACCTCTGCACCTCGCTGTCGAGCACCGCGGGCTGCGTCGACGGCGAAGCCACCGAGGAGCAGAAGTCGGCGGTCGAGGCGCAGCTGAACAGCAGCACCCTCGCTCCGTACATCGACAAGTACTACTTCGAGGACCACCAGCAGGCGTACGACAACTTCCAGGAGCAGTTCAAGGGCAGCCCCGCAGCCGACTACGTGACCCCCGAGGTGCTCAACGAGAGCTTCTGGGTGAACCTGAAGAACCCCGACCAGTCCGACGTGCTCGTCGAGGCGCTCGCGGGCATGCCGGGCGTCGAATCGGTGAGCGATCAGCGGCGCCTGCTCGACCAGATCTTCGACGTGCTGAACGCGGCGAGCTACTCCGCGATCGCGGTCGCGGCGATCATGCTCGTCGCCGCGGCGCTACTCATCGCCACGACGATCCGGCTCTCCGCCTTCTCGAGACGCAGGGAGCTCGGCATCATGCGCCTCGTCGGTGCCTCGAACCGCTTCATCCAAACCCCGTTCGTGCTCGAGGGCGTCTTCGCAGGCCTGATCGGCTCGCTGCTGGCCGGCGGGGCGGTGGTCGCGATCGTGCAGTTCTTCGTGCAGGGGTATCTCGCGCAGAACCTCGCGTTCACCTTCGTCGATCTCGGCGACGCGCTGCTCGTGGTGCCATTGCTCATCGTGGTGGGCGTGCTGCTCGCGGCGGTCTCGGCCGGCATCGCGATCACCCGCTACCTCAAGGTCTGATCGCGGCGCCGGGCGGGGTGGTCGTCGCCACCCCGCGCGGGCCGGTAGACTGAACGGCTCGCCGCGCGCAGCTCGCGGCATCCGTCATTCGCATCAGACCGTGAGGAGAGGGCCGTGCCCAGGGAACGCGGACAGAAGGTCGTCGCGACCAACCGCAAGGCGCGGCACGAGTACACCATCGAGGACACCTACGAGGCCGGCATCGTCCTCCAGGGCACCGAGGTGAAGTCGCTCCGCGAGGGGCGGGCCTCCCTCGTCGACGGCTACGCCTTCATCGACGGCGGCGAGATGTGGCTCGACGCGGTGCACATCCCCGAGTACACCGAGGGCACGTGGAACAACCACACGCCGCGCCGCAAGCGCAAGCTGCTGCTGCACAAGCAGGAGATCGTGAAGATCAGCCATCGGGTGAAGGACGGCGGGTACACGCTGATCCCGCTGTCGATCTACTTCAGCGACGGCCGGGCCAAGGTCGAGCTCGCGATCGCGAAGGGCAAGCGCGAGTACGACAAGCGGCAGGCCCTGCGCGAGCGGCAGGATAAGCGCGAGGCCGACCGGGCCATGTCGAGCCGCCGGCACCTCGGCGAGTAGCGCGCGTTCCCGCACGGCGAGCGGATGCCTCGCGCCGCGGGATCGGCGTCCGGCCGACGCCCGGGCGGCTCGGGGTAGGCTCGGCTCGATGGAGACTTCGCTTCGGATCCCCGTTCCCGGCACCTACAACTTCCGTGACGTCGGCGGCCTCGTCGCTCGCGACGGCCGCGTCCGGCCGGGGGTGCTCTTCCGCTCCGACGGCCTGCACGCCCTCGGCGAGGCGGGCAAGGCCGAGCTTCGCGAGCTCGGCGTCGGCGTCGTCATCGACCTGCGCGACGAGCAGGAGGTGGCGCGCATGCCCGACGATCTCGCCGGGCTCGATGTCGAGGTGCTCCGCCTGCCCGTGTTCGAGGGCTCGGGCGCCTCGCAAGGGATGGCCGGCATCTCCCTCGAAGCGCTGTACGAGCGCATCGTCGTGCAGCACTCCTCGGTCGTCGTCGACGCAGTGCGCGAGATCTCCTCGGCCCGCGATCGCTCGGTCGTCGTGCACTGCACGGCCGGTAAGGATCGCACCGGCGTCGTGATCGCGCTCACCCTGCTCGCGGTCGGCGTCGACCGGGACCTCGTGATCGCCGACTACGAGCGCACCGAGCAGAACCTCGCCGGCGAGTGGCTCGATCGCATGGTCGGCCTCGCCGGCCAGTACGGCGTTCCCGACACTCCGGCGCTGCGCGTGCTCATGGGTGGCAGCCCGCCCGAAGCGATCGACGGCATGATCGAGCTCGTCGAGCGCGATCACGGCAGCGCCCGCGAGTACCTGCTCTCCTCCGGGCTCGCGCTCGAGGAACTCGCGCGGCTCGAGCGTCAGCTCGTCGAGCGCGGCTGAGGGCGCCGGCCGTTCGGCGTCACCCCGCCGGGGGTGCGTCGAAGCGCGCCTCCACCGTTGCGGCGACCACGAGCTCGGCCGGCACGAACTCGGTCGTCGGCTGCGCGGCATCCATGGCGAAGGCGACCGACCGCGCGAGGTGCCCCTTCGGCATCGGCGTCGGCCGGGCGTCGAGGAGGCCCGAGTCGGCGAGCTCCACGGGGGAGGGGGCGCCGAGGCCGAGCGCCGAGGCGTACACGCCCGCCTTCGCGACCGCCTCGGCCACGGCGCGCCGCTGGGCCGTTTCGCGGACGCGCGCGGCGGTCGCCTCGGTGAGCCGCCAGTCGACGCCGCCGAGCGAGAGCTCCTCGCCGGTCGCCTGCTCGCTCACCCAGGCCGAGAGCGCGGCGAGGTCGCGGAAGACGAGCTCGAGCTCGCCGCGCGCCTCGTGCACGACGGGGAGCTGGCGCCCCTCGGCGTTGAACGGGCGCTGCGACCACACCCGCAGCTGCCCGGCCGACCACTGCTCGAGCGCGCCCTCGGCGTCGAGCCGGCGCACCTCGGCGAGCAGCCGTTCGTGCGCGGCAGCGGTGCGGTCGATGATCTGCTGCCGGTCGGCGCCGGACGCGCCGACCGAGAGCTGCACGGCGCCGAGCTCCGGCTCGACGCGCTCTTCGGCAGTGGCGGTGACGGTGATGAGCGTGCCCACGGGCGACCTCCATCTGGTTCGGCGTCGACGGGGCGACGCGGCCGGGAATGGCGGAAGCATCCCGCCTGTTCTAGACTGTAAGGCCGCGCACCCCTCGCCTCCCGGTGAAGTGCGCGGAACATGGCAACTCCACAGCGTGCGACAGCGACCCTCCGAACGGACGACTCCACACGGACGACTCCGACGGGGCTCATGGGGATGATCGGTTTCGACATCGCCTGTGCGCCCACGAGAAGCGGGCCGAGGATGCAGGGTTATCTCGTGAACGCTCCCTGCGAACAAATAACTGCCAATAAGAAGCAGTCCGACTTCGCACTCGCTGCCTAAGCGAGTCCGATAGTCCGTCAGTCCGGGTTGGTTCCCGCCCCGGTTCCTGGCGTCATTTAGGGAACTCGCTGCGCGTCGTCGCCTGAGCGACGTGCGGGACTTTCTTCAGGCTGGGCTCGTCGACCGAGGTGCCTGTGACAACGGTCGGGGCCGAGCAGAACGCTCCACAGGATGCGCCCGGAGAAGGCGTGGAAACTCAGCGATGGACGGGGGTTCAATTCCCCCCATCTCCACCAACGGTCGTTGTCGCACGCGTGTTTGCCAGCAGCCGGGCCGTCCTTCGGGGCGGCCCGTTCTGCGTTCGGCGCAAGGACGTCCTCGAGGCGAGGCATCCCCTAGGCTGGCGGTCGTGCGTCCGGCCCTCGACACCACCGCGCTCACCGCGCCGTTCGGGCCGGAGGAGGTGCGGCAGCTCGCGCTCGCCGCCCGGGCCGAGCGGCCCACGCCCCTCGGCCTGGTGTGGCGGGCCCTCGGCGCCGGCTTCCTCGGGCTCGTGTTCACCGCGATGTTCCTCGGCGTCCTCGACGAGTGGGTGGAGCGCGGGCCGTGGCCCGCGGCGTTCTTCCTGCTCGTGCTCTGCGGCATGGCCGCATTCGTCGTCGCGATCAGCATCTCGACGCTCGGCGCGGCACGGCGGCGTCGGGCGCGTCACCTGCGGCTCGAGCGCTTCGCCCGGGACAACGGGCTCTTCTGGATGCCCGAGGGCAACGCGCCCCAGTACCCGGGCGCGATCTTCTCGGTCGGTTCCACCCGCCTCGTGCGCGACCGGCTGTTCGCCGACTCGGGCGAGTTCTTCGACGTCGGCGTGCTGCAGGCCGTGACCGGCAGCGGGAAGGACCGCCGCACCGTCGAGTGGTCGTATCTGGCGCTGCGGCTTACGCGCGAGCTGCCGCACCTCGTGCTCGACTCGACCCGCGACAACGTGCTCGGGCAGAGCTCGCTGCCCGAGACGATGCACCGCGCGCAGCGGCTCTCGCTCGAGGGCGACTTCGACCGGCACTTCGCGCTGTACTGCCCCGCGGGCTACGAGCGCGACGCCCTCTACGTGTTCACGCCCGACCTGATGGCGCTCCTCATCGACGAGGCGGGCGGCTTCGACGTCGAGATCGTCGACGACCGGATGACCCTGTTCACCCGGCGCCACGTCGATCCGCTCGACCCGGAGACCTGGCGGCGCTACGAGCGGATCATGGCGCTCCTGCTGCCGAAGGCGAGACGGCAGACGCGCCGCTACCGCGACGAGCGCGCCGACGAGGGCGAGGCCATCGCGCTCGAGGGGCGCCGGCTCCGCGCCGGCGTGCCCTGGAGCGGCATCGCGATCGGCGTCGGCGTGTTCGCCGGCTGGGTCGTGCTGCGCTTCGTGCTGGGCGGCTGACGCGAGCGCGTCGCCAGCTCGGGGCGAATGGCGGATGCCTCGGCCCGGCGTCGTCGGTCGCCGCTACGATCGAGCGATGAGCTACTCCGCGGCGTCCGACCGCTACGACCAGATGACGTTCCGCCGCTCGGGCCGTTCGGGCCTCCAGCTGCCCCTGCTCTCGCTCGGGCTCTGGCAGAACTTCGGCGACGACCGTCCGGCCGAACGGCAGCGCGGCATCCTGCTGCGCGCCTTCGATCGCGGCGTCATCCACTTCGACCTGGCGAACAACTACGGCCCGCCCTACGGCGCCTCCGAGGCGAACGTCGGTCGTGTGCTCGGCGGCGAGCTCCGCGCGTACCGCGACGAGATCGTCGTGTCGACGAAGGCCGGTTGGGACATGTGGCCCGGGCCGCACGGCTCCGGCGGCAGCCGCAAGTACCTGCTCTCGAGCCTCGACGCCTCGCTCGGCCGGCTCGGGCTCGACTTCGTCGACGTCTTCTACCACCACCGGCCCGACCCCGGCACCCCGCTCGAAGAGACGGCCTCGGCACTCGACGCCGTCGTGCGCGCGGGCAAGGCGCTCTACGTCGGCATCTCGTCGTACTCCGCGGCCGACGCGCGCACGATGGCGGGGCTGCTCGCCGAGCTCGGCACGCCGCTCACGATCCACCAGCCGTCGTACTCCATGCTGAACCGCTGGATCGAGACCGAGGGGCTGCTCGACGCCGCCGGCGAGCTCGGCTTCGGCGTCATCGGCTTCACGGCGCTCGCGCAGGGCCTGCTTACGGGCAAATACCTCGGCGGGGTGCCGGAGGGGTCGCGCGCCGCCTCCGACGGCTCGCTCGACCGCAGCGTGCTCACCGAGGAGCTCACCGCCCATCTGCGCGCGCTGAACGAGATCGCCGCCGCTCGCGGGCAGTCGCTCGCGCAGCTCGCGCTCGCCTGGGCGCTCCGCGACGAGCGGGTCACGAGCCTCGTGGTGGGCGCGTCGAGCGTCGCGCAGCTCGACGAGAACCTCGACGCGCTCGACCGGCTCGACTTCGACGAGGCCGAGCTGCGCGCGATCGACGAGCACGCGGTCGATTCCGGCATCGATCTCTGGGCCGACGCTCGCGGCGGCGGGCCGGTGCCCGTGCTGAAGCCCGAGTGACCGGCGCGTGCCCGGCCGGCAGCGCCGGCCGGGCACGAACGCCGCGCCCCGGCGATCAGGGGTTGTCGATGCGGTGCGCGAGCACCTGGCGCGCGACGAGATCGTTCGCCACGGCGTCGCCGGTCTGGCCGAAGATCGTGGCGGTCTTCGCCGCTCCGATCGCCCCGCCGAGCAGTGCACCGCTCGTCATGTCCCGGTGCAGGCGGGCGACGAGCAGGCCCTGCGCGTCCGTCATGAAGTCGACGGCGAGATTGATCACGAACTGTGAGCCGGCCATGGCGCCGAGCCACACGGTGCGCGCGGTGCTGCCGCGCTTCGCGAAGAAGCCGCCGGTCGGCGTCTCGGTGATCGTGAAGCCCTGCGCCTCGAGTGCGCCGCGGATCGCCGCGCGGGCGGCGGCGTGATCGCCGAGGAGGAAGTAGTCGTACGACGAGGCCATCTCGTGCTCCAGTCGGGTCGGGTCTGTGGGATGCCGCTCGACTCTATCGGCAGACGACCCCCGTTCGGGGTGGCGGCGCGCTCAGCGCAGGGCGTCGAGCACGAGCTCGTGCAGCGCCCCGTTGGTGGCGAGCGAACTGCCGTGCTGCGGGCCGATCTCGCCCGTGATCGAGGTGAAGCGCCCGCCGGCCTCCTCGACGATCGGGATGAGCGCGGCGAGGTCGTAGATCTTCACGTCGAACTCGCCGACGATGTCGATGACGCCCTCGGCGAGCAGCATGTACGACCAGAGGTCGCCGTAGGCGCGATCGCGCCAGACCCGCTCCGAGAGAGACAGGAGACGGTCCAGATAGCCGGCGTCGCGCCACTGGGCGAGGCTCTGGAAGCTCAGCGAGGCATCCGCCAGCTCCGAGACCGCGGAGACCGCGAGGCGACGGGGCTCAGGGCGCACGCCCGACTCGTCGGGCAAATCGCGCGTCCAGGCGCCCTCGCCGGCGGAGGCCCACCAGCGCCGGCTCATCGCGGGCGCCGAGACGACCCCGACGACGGGGAGGCCGTCGACGGCGAGCGAGATGAGCGTGCCCCACACCGGGACCCCGCGCAGGAAGTTCGCGGTGCCGTCGATCGGGTCGATGATCCACTGGCGGCTCGTGCTGCCTTCGGTGCCGAACTCCTCGCCGATGATGCCGTCGTCGGGTCGCGCGGCGGCCAGACGCTCGCGGATGGCCCGCTCGACCGCGAGGTCGGCCTCGGTCACCGGGGTTCGGTCGGGCTTCGTCTGCACGTCGAGGTCGACGGCGCGGAATCGGGAGAGCGAGATCGCGTCGGCGAGATCGGCGAGTTCGAGGGCGAGCGCGAGGTCGTCGGCGAAGGAATCGGTCACGGCTTCAGCGTATCGGCCGGGAGTGAACGCCGAGTTTCCGGGCCGGCATCCGGGCGACGCGCCCGGGGTGCGAAGGGCCCCGCGCTCGATTGGCGCGAAGGTGGCGGAGCTGATAGCGTGGTCTCTCGGTTCGGTTCGCAAGATCCGCACTTCGCACCTCTAGCTCAATCGGCAGAGCAACTGACTCTTAATCAGTGGGTTCAGGGTTCAAGTCCCTGGGGGTGCACCAGCAAGGCCCGGTCAGGCGATAAGTCTGATCGGGCCTTTTGTGTTGCTCGGTGCTATTACCCCAGCCGAATACCCCAAACTGCCCCGAGGCAGGCTCGCGCCCGGGTCTCGACGTGAGCGTCGGATCGGCGGCCCCTCCGCGCCTCGTGAGTCGACTTGCACACGTCGACTCACACGTAAATGAGACTGGCTCAACTCATGTGTCGTCGCTCCGGGGCGCCGCGGTGGCCGCCTCGAACGGAGCAACGATGCACGACGATGACGACCTCGACGCGGCGACATGGCACGTCGAGGTCATGGCCGATGAGCGTGAGCGAACCGTGTTCACTGGCTGCCCTTACGTGTTCGGGTGGCGGCCAGTAGGCGAATCGCTCTAGACGGCGTGAGGCGGGCTCGGACGGAAGGTAGCCGCCCGAGCCCTCGCGCCACCGTTAGCCGCTGTGCGGCCCGTAGAAAGGACGAAATGCCCCACCAGGGCGGGAGATACCTTGGTGGGGCGTTCCTACGGGCACAGCAATCCGCACAGGATGTCGTGAGAGGCGACGGAGCCCGGGACTTGCACGCGAACCCTGAGACTTGCGCGTTCTTTCTTGCTATGTCTCACCGGGCGCGCAGGAGAGGGGAGGAGGAGGGGGCCTGGAGGTAGCGGTAGTCGTTGAGCGGCGCCGGCGAGCGGGAGTCGTAGCCGATACTGTCATCCCATGGCTGCCCAAGAAGACGCGGGTTCCGACTCGCGGTTTGTCTGCCCGCGCTGTCGGGCCTTCAGTTTCCACGCCCGTGGACCACTCAATCTACGAGCGATCGTTTCAGGTAGAGGGCAGGTCTTCGTGCCCTTCGTTGATCTTCCGGGATACTTCCGGGTGGACGGGACAGACATCTACTCAACGAAGCAGGCAGGACAGTGGTCCGCGACGGTTTGCACCGCATGCGATGCGCCGTCAGTCTGGCGCGGCGAAACGCTTGTCCACCCCGCTGATTCGACGGCGCCTGCGCCGCATCCGGATATGCCGGAGCCGGTGCGCGAACTCTACGGCGAGGCCAGTCTTGTCTTGCCATACTCGCGTCGGGCGGCGGCAGCCCTCGCCCGGGCTTCACTCGAGGCATTGCTCCGTGAACTTGAAGAGAGCGGGTCGCGGAAGAACCTGCAGACTCGTATCGGTGAACTCCAAGACAAGATCAACCCTGCCCTGTGGAAGGTGCTCACGGCTTTGAGAGTCGTCGGCAACGATGCCCTCCACGGCGATCAGGATGACCTCGTGGTTCTCTACCTCAGTGGTGAGCCCGCTGAGGTCGTTGAGCCGTTCTTCGGAGCGATCAACCAACTGGTCGAGGAACTGATTACCCAGCCACGCAAGGCCGAGGAACTCTATGCTCTGATCCCCGACGCCAAGCGAGAGGCGGCAGAGCGCTCCGGGAAGTGATGAGCGACCCGCCAGACCGGTGAGCGTGATCGTCCCTAGACGGTGGCGTCAGGCGCCCTATTGGCGCATGGTGCGCACGGTGAGCTTCGCAGCTGCGCGTGTTCTCGGATAACACCGAAGACCTCGGCAGCGTGCCTGGGCCTTCGTCGATTCCGGGGCGGGGCCCCGCCCGCTCGGCCGTCCCGCCGGCTCAGCCGCGCTCCTTCTCGACGGCCTCACGTGCGGACTGCACCTCCGCGACCGCGGCCATCGCCCGGCGCTCGGCGCGCTGCAGGCGCCGCAGGGCGATCGTGGGGCTGCCGTACCGGGCGGCGACCCGGTCGTGCTCCTCGTCGACGCCGGTGACGATATAGGCGCCGGCGATGAGCACGACCTGGCTCGAGAGGTTCAGCCAGAGCAGCAGCGCGATGATCGACGCGAACGATGCCAGCAGCGGGTTCGAGGAGGCGCCGCCGATGAAGAGGCCCGAGAGCACCTGCAGGACGGTGAGCCCGACGCCGCCGAGCAGTGCTCCCGTCCAGAGCGAGCGGCGACACGGCCGCAGGCCCGACAGCAGGCGGAACAGTGCGGCGACGGCGACCGTGTCGATCGCGAGCACCACGAGGATCGAGAGCGCCTGCACGCCGAAGTCGGCGAGGCCGGAGCGCGCGGGGACGCCGAGCCAGTCGAGCACGGAGCCGATCGCGGCGGTGCCGGCCATCGTGACGACGGCACCGGCTCCGAGCGCGACGCCGAAGCCGACGGCGATCGCGAGGTTCCGAAGCACCGCCCAGACGACGAAGGTCTGATCGGGGGCCTGGTCCGCGAGCTCGCGGAACGCGATGGCGAGCGAGCCGACGGCGCCGATCGCGGTGCCGACGAGCCCGACGAGCCCGACGATGCCCGCGACGCTGAACGCGACGGGCTGCACGAGGGAGCCGGGATCGATGGCGCCGCCCTCGCCCACGAGGCCCGGAATGGCCCGGCCGACGGCGTCGACGAGGGCCTGCATCGCCTCGTCGTCGCGGGAGAGCCAGATGCCGGCCACCGAGAAGCCGAGGAGCACGCCCGCGAATACCGAGAACAGCGCCCGATAGGTGACACTGTCGGCGAGCATCGGGCCGTGGTGCTCCTGGTAGAGGAGAAACGCCCGCACGGGCTTCCGTTCGAGCACCCAGGCGACGAGGTGCTTCAGCCAGCCGGCTTTCGACGGCGTCGCGGCGGTGGGAGTCGGCTCTCGTTCGGCAGCGCTCATATCGCCAGGCTAGCCAGCCTCCGGCATCCGGCCGGGAGGGTTGACGGCGGCCGCCCGCCCCTCCGAGAGGAACGCGAGGCGGCGCAGGGCCTCCTGATTCCGCAGCCGCAGCGCCGGTTCCCGCACCGGGCGGGGAATCCAGCGTGCCGGGCCCCGCGTCGGCTCTTCCTGCAGCCGGACGAGGCATCCGTCCCCGCTCGTGCGCACCTCGATGCGCACGCGGGCCTCGCCGAGCGGCCAGCCCTTGGCCCGGACGGTGAGCGACGTCGGCGTGCGCTCGAGGCTCACCGTGCGGTCGTCGAGCAGCAGCGGCCAGGCGCCGACCGAATGGTGCAGCTCCGATCCCGGTGCGGGCCACTCGGAGTCGACCTGTCGCATCCGTGATGCGGGGCTTGACGCGCTGCCCGGTTCGGCTCAGTCGTCGAGGCCGCGGGCGACGAGCGCCTCGCCGAGGTGGTCGGCGGTGCGGAGGGCGCGCACGATCACGGGCACGGCGACGGCCCGGATCGAGCCTTCCGCTCCGCGCGCGCGGCGGGCGTCGAGCACCTCCGCGACGATCTCGCCGAGCAGGGGGATCGCGCGGATCGCGAGGGCGAGGGCGAGCCCGACGCGGTCGGCGTCGATCCAGCGGCGGAACGGCCGCAGCAGCGTCTGCGCCGCGTCGAGGGTCTCGGTCACCGGCGTCGTGAGCGAGTACACCCCCGCCAGGACGACGGCGAGCAGCAGCCGGAGGGCGACGGTGACGGCGAGCTCCCAGCCGGCGAGGAGCAGCTGGATCGGCACGGCGATCGCCAGCAGCCAGAGCAGCGGCACGAGCTGGCGCCAGAGCAGCCGGAGCGGCACGCGGGCGAGGGCGACTATCCCGGCGACCACGAGGCACGCGCCCGCGAGCACGAGGACCGAGTGCTGCAGCGCGATGGCCGTCACGAGCGCCGCGAGCAGGCCGAGCTTCAGGAGCGCCGGCGCGCGGTGCACGAGCGAGTCGCCGGGGTGGAAGACGCCGATCACGGGCCGGTCCGCTCCGCGGCGTCGGGGATGCCGTCATCGGCCTCGTCCTCGGCGTCGATGAGTTCCCGGTAGCGGGGGAGGGCCACCGCCGGCACGTCGTCGCAGACGACACGTCCTCGCTCCATCACGATGACCCGGTCGAAGTCGTCGAGGAGCTCGAGCTGGTGGCTCACGACGACGAGCTGCTCGTCGAGGCCGGCGAGATGGCGCGCGACGCGGCGCGAGTTCCTGGCGTCGAGGAGCGTCGTGGGCTCGTCGGCGACGAGGATCGCGGGATGCCCCACGAGCACGCTCGCGAGGGCCAGCAGCTGCTTCTGCCCGCCGGAGAGTCGGTGAGCCGGGCGCTCGGCGAGCTCGCTCAGCCCGAAGCGGGCGAGCGCGGCATCCACCCGCTCGGCGGCCTCGGCCGGGGCGAGCCGGTGCCGGCGCAGGGTGAAGGCGACGTCCTCCCGCACGGTCGGCATGACGATCTGGGTGTCGGCGTTGGTGAACACGAAGCCGACGCGGCGGCGCACCTCGCGGCCCTGCTTCGCGACGTCGAGCCCGTCGACGAGCACCCGCCCCGCGTCGGGTCCGACGAGCCCGTTGATCATCCGCGCCAGCGTGGACTTGCCGGAGCCGTTGGCACCGACGATGCCGATGCGGTGCTCGACGAGCTCGAGGGAGACGTCGTCGACGACCCGCCGGCCGTCGAAGCTGCGGCTCACCCGCTCGAACACGATCGCGCTCATGCGAACCGCTCCACGATCATCGCCACGCCCTGGCCGCCGCCGATGGAGCACGCCGCGAGCGCGGGGCGATCGTCGTCGTCGTCGGCGAGCAGGCGGGCGGCGAGTCGCACGACGAGCACGGCCCCGGAGGCGCCCCACGGGTGCCCGAGCGCGATCGCGCCGCCGTCGGCGCTGATCGCCTCCTCGTCGAGGCCGAGCTCGTCGCTCACGGCGAGCAGCTGCGCGGCGAACGCCTCGGTGATCTCGACGGCGCCGAGCGCGTGCGGGGCGAGTCCGGCGCGGTCGAGCGCGATCCGCGCGGCCCGGGCCGCGCCGAGACCGGGCAGCGCGGGGTCGGATGCCGCGACCGCCGCCGCGCGCACGCGCAAGGCGGGCAGGCCGAGCTCACGGGCGATCTCGGGGGAGGTCACCGCCATCGCCGCCGCGCCGTCGGAGAAGCCGCAGGAGTTGCCGGCCGTCACGCTGCCCTGTTCGTCCGCGGTGAAGGCGGGGGCGAAGCGGGCGAGCACGGCCGCGGTCATGCGGGCGCTCGGCCGTTCGTCGGCAGTGACGTCGGCGACGGGCACGAGTTCCGCGTCGAAGCGGCCCGCCGCGCGCGCAGCCACCGCCCGGGCGTGCGAGCGCGCGGCCCAGGCATCCTGACGTTCGCGGTCGATGCCGCGCAGCCGGGCCACCGCCTCGGCCGCCGGACCCATGTCCGGGTCGGGGAACCCGGCGGGCGCGAACGGCGCCCGGGTGTACCGGGTGCCGTCGGGCCAGCTGCGCTGCGGCGCGGTCGAGGCCGATTCGGCACCGCCGGCGAGCACGAGCCGGGCGTCGCCCGCCCGCACGCGCGAAGCGGCCTGCAGCACCGCGTCGAGGCCGGAGCCGCACTGCCGATCGACGGTCACCCCGGGCACCTCGGAGCCGAGGCCGGCGCGGAGCGCCGCGATCCGGGCGACGTCGCCGCCCGGGCCCATGCAGTTGCCGAGCACGACATCGTCGATCGGGCGGCCGGCTGGTGCGACGAGGCGGGCCACCTCCGCGAGCACGGGGGCGGCGAGCGCATCGACCGTGTGCGCGGCGAGGCTGCGCCCCGCCGTGCCGATCGGGGTGCGCCGTGCGGCCACGATGACGGCGCTCATGCGCCGACCTCCGCCTCGGCCACCGTGACGGGAGGCACGATGCGCGGGTAGCGGCCCGCGGCGAGTCCGTTCGCGACGGCGCCTCGTGCAGCCTTGCCCGCCGGCGTCGTCGGGATGGCCTCGCTGCGATACCAGCGGCGAGGTCGCCAGGCGGGCGGCAGGGCCCGGGCTGCGGCGAGCACCGCCTCGGGGTCGGCGGACGGGGCGAGCTCGACGACCGCGACGAGGCGCTGGCCCAGCAGCTCGTCGGGCTCGCCGACGACGACCGCGGCGGCGACGCCGGGCAGCTCGCCGAGGCGGTGCTCGACGTCCTCGGCGAGCACCGTCTCGCCGGCGACGGTGATGGCGGCATCGCCGCGGCCGAGGATGCGGAACCGCGGCTCGGACCCGTGCGCGTCAGGCGGGAGCGTCTCGGCGAGATCGCCGACGGTCGCGAAACCTCGGGCGTCGCGGCGGAGCATCCCGCCGCCGACGACGGCGAGCGCCAGGTAGGGCGAGCGCGCCCAGAGCTCCTGTCCGGCCGCGCTCGGGCGCAGCTCTATCTCGACGCCGGGGAAGGCGCGCAGGCCCTCGCCCTCGCCGATGGCGACGAAGGAGAGCTCGGCCGCGCCGTAGTACTCGACGAGCCGCACCCCGCGTGCGGCCGCTCGGGCGCGCAGCACGGCGTTCGAGGTGGCCCCGGCGACGACCGCGGTGGGCGGGACGGCGGGCCCGTCGAGGAGGCGGGCGAGCCGGGTCGGCGTCGCGTGCACGATCGTGGCCCGGTCCGGCTCGTCGCTCGCGGTCGCGCCGAGCTGCAGGGCGTGCAGCGCGGCGTAGAGCTGCATCGAGACGTGCAGCGGGCCGGTGATGCGCACGACGGCGTCGGGTCCGGCGCCGGTCGCCTCGGCGAGCGGGGCCGAGGAGGCGAGCCACGACGCGCTGGTACGGGCGACGATCCTCGGCCGGCCGTTCGGAGCGCTCGACCCGGACGTGGTCAGGGCGAGCTCGGTGCCCGCGGGCAGCGCTTCGGCCGGCGCGGTCTCGGCGCCGACGAGCACCGGCCGACCACGCTCGAGACCCGCCAGCACGGCCACGATCGCATCGACGGGATGCGCCTCCGGCCGGACGACGATCACCTCGTCGTCATCCGGCAGTTCGAAGGCGGCGACGGCTCGAGCGAGCGCACGGTAGTCGAGCGTCCGCCCGCCGAGCGCGAGCGCCGGGCGCCCGCCCGCTCCGCCGAGCCAGCCGCCGCTCACGCGCGCTCGTCGACCGCGGAGGCCGCCCCGCGTCGCCACGGCCACGGCTTCGGCTCGATGAGCCCGGGCCACGCGCGGTGCACGCCCTTCGCGACGAGCACGGTCGCGACGACCTTGATCGCGTCGCCGACGAGGAACACGGCCGCGCCGGCGGCCGCGAGCCCGATCGGCGTGGCGGTCACCAGGGCGAAGACGGGGATGCCGACGGCGTACACGGCGACGATGCCGCCGAGCGCGGTCCACAGCAGCGCGGGCACGAGCCGGTAGCGGGGGAGCAGGCGTGCGGTCGCCCAGCCGATCACGGCGGCGCCGAGCAGCCAGCCCAGGAGGTAGCCGACCGAGGGACCGACGAAGACGCCCAGGCCGCCGCGCCCGCCGGAGAGCAGCGGCAGGCCGGCCGCGACCAGCGCGATGAACAGCAGCACGGCGAGGGATCCCTTGCGCGCGCCGAGGATCGCCCCGGCCAGCATGACGCCGAGCGTCTGCAGGGTGATCGGCACGCCCTCGGGTCCGAGCGGGATCGCGCCGGGAACGCCGAGGGCGGCGATGAGCGCGGCGAACACGGCGATCTGGGCGAGATCCCTGGCAGTCGTGCGGCGACGGCGGGCGGGGGCGGCGGGCTCGACGTGGGCGGCCTGCTCGGATCCGGTGCTCGGTGCGGTGCTCATCTGCTGCGTCCCTCTCGCGGAGTCGTCGGGCGGGTTCGCCCGGTTCTCACGCTAGAAGTGCGGCCCGGCCGCGCGCGCGGATCGCCGTACAAGAATCGGCCCCGGATTTTGGACGCCGAGGGCCCCGGCGGGTCGGTGGCCCGGCAGGATGTCAGGCGGCGCGGGCGTGCAGCGGGGTTTCGGCAGCGGATGCCTCGTCGGCTTCCGTGTCGTCCGCCGGTGCATCGGCCTCGGACTCGTTCGCAGGGTCGGCCGTGGCGTCGGTGTCGGGCACCGCGGGCATGGCGACGTGCGCGCCGAGCGGTTCGGCCCAGACGACGAGGGGAGTCGGCTCCCAGTCGAGCGCGAGCTGCTGCTCACCCTCGGGGACCACGACGGCGACGTTGTCGCGCTCGTCGAGGATGCTGCGGGTGAGCTCGGCGGCGATCTGGTGGGTCACGATCGCGTGGAAGATGCGGTCGGAGTCGGCATCCGTGCGGCGCACGAGCGTCCACTCGCCGGACGAACCGATGAACTCGGAGAGCTTGCCGTGCAGGAGGTCGAAGATGTGCTCGCCGCGGAGGTCGGCCGCCGAGGGGCGAGGTGCCGGCGCGGCGACGTGCTCCGAGGCTTCGGCGGTGAGCCTCGTGCGGCGCCAGCGGCGGAACATCATGGGAGCGTCTCCATCTCGTGCGGTGCCTCAAGTCTCGGGCACTCGCACGACATCGAGCGGGGGACACGCCGCAGAACGGCAGCGGAGCTTACTCCAGTTCTTCGCGCTTCGTCTCGTCGGCGACGGTGCCGATCGCGACGGCGAGGCTCGCGGCCCAGGCGATCCACATCATCAGCAGCCGCCAGTCTCGCGGCCCGGACATGGTCGCCTTGACGACGCCGACGCCGCTGATGGCGGCACTCAGCACGGCTCCGCTGAAGAGGTACTTGCGCATGCCGCAACGCTACCCGGCTGAGCCCGCCCGCGTCGCCCCCCTTGACGGGATCCGTGCGAGGAGGCATCCGCGGTTCGTGACGGGACGGTGAACGGGCGCTGGGAGTCGACCGAGAATCTGACCGATCGGACAGAGTCTGACCGATCGGTCAGCTACCGTCGAATCATGCCCACCGACGCCACCCTCCCTGCGCGCGCCCGCGCCGGCGACGAGCTGCGCCAGGCCGCGCTCGAACAGTTCGCCACCGTCGGCTTCGCCGCGACCTCGCTGCAGCAGATCGCCGACCACGCCGGGTATTCGAAGTCGAGCGTGCTCTACCACTACACCTCGAAGGAGGCGCTGCTCGAGGCGGCCGTCACGCCCGCCATCGACCAGCTCGAAGTGCTCGTCGCGGAGTTCGCCGAGGGGCGCCGCTCCGACGCGGCGCGCGGCGCCTTCATCGGGCGCTTCGTCGACCTGCTGCTCGGCGAGCGCCTCGCCGTGCACCTCTTCGTGAGCCAGGGGCACTCCTTGCGCGGCATCCCCGCGATCGAACGCGGCAACGCCGCGATCCGCGTGCTCGCCGACGCGATCTGCACGGGCGCCTCGCTCGCCGAGCAGATGCGCTTCGGCGTCGCGCTCGCGGGGGCGACCTATGCGCTCGTGGCGGGCGCCACCTTCTTCGACGACGACGAGATGACCCAACTCGTCACCTCCTACTCCGACGACGACGTGCGTGTGGCGCTCATCGACGTCCTCACCGAACTGCTGATCCCGGCCGCCGGCCGCTGACTCGGAAGACACCATGGCTCTCCTCCTGCACCGCATCGGCCGCTTCGCCTACCGTCGCGGCTGGCTCGTCATCGTCACCTGGGTGCTCGCGCTCGGCGCGTTCCTCGGCGCCGGCATCGGGCTCGGCGGCCAGCTCCAGGAATCGTTCGCGATCCCCGGCACCGAGTCCCAGTCGGCGATCGACCAGCTCGCCGCCGTCTTCCCGCAGACCGCGGGCGCCTCCGCCCGCGCCGTCGTCGAGGCGCCCGAGGGCGCCTCCGTCGAGGACGCGCCCTACCGCGACGCCATCGACGAGATGTCGAGCGAGCTGGCCGACATCGACGGCGTCGCGAGCGTGCTCGGCCCGTTCGACGAGTACGCCGGCGACCAGGTCTCCGACGACGAACGCACCGCCATCATCCAGGTGCAGTTCGACGGGCCGAGCACCGACGTCACACAGGAGCAGCTCGACGCGGTCACCGCCACCAAGGCGCTCGCGAGCGACGCCGGCATGGAGGTGGCCTTCGGCGGCGAGGTGTTCCAGGACACCAGCTTCGGCCTCACCGTCACCGAGGCGCTCGGCGTGCTCTTCGCGGGCGTCGTGCTCTTCATCACCTTCGGCTCGCTGCTCTCGGCGGGCATGCCGCTGCTCACCGCCCTCGTCGGCGTCGGCCTCGCCTTCGGCGGCATCTCGATCGTCGCCGCGATCACGCCGGTCTCCAGCACGGCGCCCATGCTCGCGGTCATGATCGGCCTCGCCGTCGGCATCGACTACGCGCTGTTCATCCTGTCGAGGCATCGAACCCAGCTCGCCCGCGGTCAGGATCCGGAGGAGAGCGCCGCCGAGGCGGTCGCGACCGCAGGCGGCGCCGTCGTCTTCGCCGGCCTCACGGTGATCATCGCCCTGCTCGGGCTGCTCGTCGTCGGCATCCCCTTCCTCAGCGTCATGGGCGTCGGGGCGGCGTTCGCGGTGCTCATCGCGGTCATCGGCGCGGTGACCCTGCTGCCGGCCCTCCTCGGCGTGCTCGGCACCAAGCTCGTGCCGAAGCCCGGCAGCCGTGCGCACCGGCGCGCCAACGCCGACGACGACGGCGGCAAGAAGCCCCTCGGCCGGCGCTGGGTCGACACCGTGCTCAAGGCGCCGATCGCCTTCGTCGTCGTGATCGTCGGACTCCTCGGCGCGGCCTCCGTGCCGGCGCTGAGCCTCGACCTGAACCTGCCGAGCGCGGCCACCGATCCCGTCGGCTCCAGCTCGCGCGAAGCGTACGACCTCATCTCCGACGGCTTCGGCCCCGGCTACAACGGGCCGCTCATCGTCACGGTCGACATCACCCAGACGACCGACATCTTCGACGACCTCGACGCCATCGGCGCCCGCATCGGCGCCCTCGACGACGTCGCCTACGTCGGCGACGGCCTGCCCAACCCGACCGTCGACACCGCGATCATCCAGGTGATCCCGGAGAGCGCGCCCGACGACCCCGCGACGAAGGCGCTCGTGGAGTCGATCCGCGAGCTCGAACCCGGCATCCAGGCCGACTTCGGCACGCCGATCGCCGTCACCGGCTACACGGCGGTCTCGATCGACATCTCGCAGCGGCTCAGCGACGCCCTCGTGCCCTTCGCGCTCATCGTCGTCGGCCTGTCGATCGTGCTGCTGCTGATCGTGTTCCGCTCGGTGTTCGTGCCGGTGAAGGCCGCGCTCGGCTTCCTGCTCTCCGCGTTCGGCGCGATCGGCGTCACGGTCGCGGTGTTCCAGTGGGGCTGGTTCGCGGATCTCCTGCACATCGAGCCGGGGCCGATCCTGAGCTTCCTGCCGATCCTCTTGATGGCGGTGCTGTTCGGGCTCGCGATGGACTACGAGGTGTTCCTCGTCTCCGGCATGCGCGAGGAGTTCGTGCGCTCGAAGCAGCAGACGCCGGGCGGCCGTCCGCGCGAGGCGATCGTGCACGGCTTCCAGCACGCGGCCCGCGTCGTCACCGCCGCCGCGCTCATCATGTTCTTCGTCTTCTTCGCGTTCGTTCCCGAGGGGTCGGGCCCGATCAAGGGCATCGCCTTCGCGCTCGCGATCGGCGTCGCGTTCGACGCCTTCCTCGTGCGGATGACGCTCGTCCCCGCCGCGATGGCGCTCGCCGGGCGCGGAGCCTGGTGGCTGCCGAAGTGGCTCGGGCGTCTGCTGCCCGACGTCGACATCGAGGGCGAGGGTCTGCGCGCCCACCTCGACCAGGAGGCGTGGGCGAAGGCGCGGCCCGCGGCCGTGCTCGCGGAGGGGGCCCTGTTCGGCCTGCCCGAGCGCACGATCGGGCCGGTCGACGTGGAGGTGCCCGAACACGGGGCGCTGCTCGTCCGCGGGCCCGCGGTCGATCGTCGCGTCGTCGTCGCGACCCTCGCCGCCCGGCTCGCCCCCGTTGACGGCCGACTGGCCGTCCTCGGCCGGCCGCTGCCCGGCTCCGGCGGCGAAGTGCTTCGCAGCGTCGCGATCGCGGAGCTCTCCGCCGACCAGGCCCTCGACGGCGGCACCGTGGGCGAGCTGATCGCCCGCCGACTCGACGCCACCCGGCCCTGGTACCGGCTCGCGCCGGCCTCGCAGGCCGCCTCGGAGTGGGCGCGCAAGGCGGCGCTCGCGATCGGCGAGCGCTTCGACGCCGACACCCCGCTCGAATCGCTCGGCGCCGTCGCCCGTGCGGTGGTCGCGACCGCCGCGGCGCTCGCCGAACGGCCGAGCGCGGTCGCGATCGATCTCGACGAGGCGCCCGGCGCGGCCACGACCGAGCTCTGGGACGCGCTCGCCGTCCTGGTCCCCGCCGACGTGGCGCTCATCGTCGGCATCGGCCGCTCCGCCCAGGGGCCGGCCGCCGGCAGTCTCTTCGCCGCCCGCGGCGTCGAGACCGTCGACCTCGCGGCCCTGCCGGCCGCGCCCGAATCCCGTGTTTCCCCCGACCACCAGGAGGCCCTGCGATGAGCGGCCGACTCTCCCGACTCTTCGGCACCACTCCGGCCCAGCGCCGGCTCCGCTACGGGGTGCTGCTCGCGGCCGTCGTGGCCGTCCCGCTCGCCGTCGCGGGCCTCGTGTCCGGCGCGGTGGCGGGCGGCAACGAGCAGCTCGAGCAGATCCCGGCGATCGTCGTGAACGACGACGAGATGGTCACGACCACCGACGCCGACGGCGCCGAGCAGCAGGTGCTCGCCGGCCGCCTGCTCGTCACCGAGCTCACCGGCGGGGAGGCGAGCGGCTTCGACTGGACCATCTCGAACGACGAGGAGGCCGCGAAGAAGCTCGCCGACGGCGAGGCCTACGCGGTGCTCACCATCCCGTCCGACTTCTCCGCCTCGGTCACCTCGCTCTCGGGTTCGAACCCGACGAAGGCGAACCTCGAGATCCGCACCGACGACGCGCACTCCTACCTCGCCGGGTCGGTCGTGCAGTCCGTCGGCGACGCGATGACCGCCGCCTTCGGGCGCACGCTCACGCAGCAGTACCTCGAGGGGCTGTACGCCGGGCTCGCCGACTTCGGCGGCTCGCTCGACCAGGCCGCCGACGGCGCCTCCTCCCTCGCCTCCGGCGCGGGCTCGCTCTCGACGGGCGTCGGCCAGCTCTCCACGGGCGTCGCGTCGGCCGCGTCGGGCGCCTCGGATGCCGCGAGTGGAGCCTCGGAGTACGCCGACGGCGTGCGGCAGTACACCGATGGGGTGAGCCAGTACACCGGTGGCGTCGATGGCATCGCGGGTGGACTCGGTGAGCTCGCGTCGCAGACGACCGGACTCGGACAGCTCGGCAGCGGCGTGGGCGGGTATGTCGGTGCGGTCGACACGTACTCGGCGCAGCTCGCCGACGTGACCGCGCGGATTCTGGCGAACACCGACCCGTCCGCGATCCCCGAGCTCTACACCGAACTGGCCACGGTCAGCGGCACCATGAGCGCCGTCGCCGAGCAGGGCCAGCCGCTCGCGGCCGGGACGGCCGGGCTCGGCGCGCTCGAGAGTGGAATCGCGCAGGCGGCGGGCGGAGCCCAGCAGCTCGCGGCGAATTCCGCCGGCATCCGCGACGGTGGCGTGCAGCTCGCCGACGGCGCGTCGAGCCTCGCCTCGGGCGTCGGAGAGCTCGCTGGCGGCCTCGACCAGCTGTCGAGCGGCGCCTCGAGCGCGGCGACGGGCGCGGGCGAGCTGGCGAGCGGCGCCAAGCAGTTCGCGAGCGGCCTCGCGGACGGCGCCGAGCAGGCGGGCGCCCTCACCGACGTCAACGGCGAGGAGATGGCCGACGTCGTCTCGCAGCCCGTCACGGTCGACACGGCGCGCGACCACGAGATCGCCTCGACCGGTGAGGCCGTCGGCATGTGGTTCGCCCCGATCGGCCTCTGGGTCGGCGCGCTCGCGATGTTCCTCGTGTTCCGGCCCTTCGGTCGTGAGGCGCTGCGGAGCACCGCCTCGACCGGCGGGCTGGTCTGGCGGGCGCTCGCCCGGGCCGGACTCGTCGCACTCGGCCAGGCGGTCGCCGTCGTGGGGCTGCTGCACCTGGCCCTCGGCGTCTCGTGGTCGCTGCTGCCGCAGACGCTGGCGTTCTCGGCGCTCACGGCGCTCGCCTTCACGGCGGTGCACGCCTGGTTGATGACCTGGCTCGGCCGGGGCGGCATGATCATCTCGCTGATCCTCGTCGCCCTGCAGCTCACGACCACCGGCCTCGTGCCGATCGAGGCGTTGAGCGGCCCCTACCAGGCGATCAGTCCCTTCCTGCCGCTCACCTGGGCGGTGCAGGGCATGCAGCTCATCGTCTCGGGCGCCGGGGGAGCCGGGGTCGCCGGGGCCGCGGGCGTGCTCGCGCTGTTCGCCCTGATCGGGGTGCTCGGCACGGCGATCGTGGTCGGGCGCCGCCGAGGCATCCGCTCGATCGGCTTCGCCTCCGCCGCCCTCGGCTGAGCCTGTTGGTTCCCTGAGCCTGTCGAAGGGAATCGGCATCCCTTCGACAGGCTCAGGGAACCATTTCTTCGGCGGGCTCCCTTCGACCAGCTCAGGGGGCCATCCCTTCGACACGCTCAGGGAACCATCCCTTCGACCAGCTCAGGGAGCCATCCCTTCGACACGCTCAGGGAACCGGCGGCCGAGCGCAAGCCCCCGTGGGCGACGACGGGCGGCTGTTAGCCTGGGCGGGAGCCCGAGGAGGGATCTCCATCACCATGCCGGACGCCCAGACGCCCACCACCACCCGCGGTGTTCGCGCCGCCTACGAGATGATCGTCGTGTCGAACCGCTTGCCGGTCGACTACGTCGAATCCGCCGACGGCACCCCCGGCTGGCGCAGCTCGCCCGGCGGACTCGTCACCGCCCTCGAGCCGGTCATGCGCGCGGAGGACGGGGCGTGGATCGGGTGGGCCGGCGTCGCCGACCGCGAGTTCGAGCCCTTCGCCCACGACGGCATCGAGATCATCCCCGTGCCCCTCACCGCCGACGAGCTCGAGGACTACTACGAGGGCTTCTCGAACGACACCCTCTGGCCGCTCTACCACGACGTCATCGCCCCGCCCTCCTTCCACCGCGAGTGGTGGGAGGCGTACGTGCGCGTCAACCGCCGCTTCGCCGACGCCGCCATCGACGCGGCCGCCGAGGGGGCGGTCGTCTGGGTGCACGACTACCAGCTGCAACTCGTCCCGAAGATGCTCCGCGAGGCGCGCCCCGACCTCGTCATCGGCTTCTTCAACCACATTCCGTTCCCCGCATACGGCATCTACTCGCAGCTGCCGTGGCGGCGCCAGGTCATCGAGGGGCTGCTCGGCGCCGACGTCGTCGGCTTCCAGCGGGCGGCGGATGCGGGCAACTTCTCGCGTGCGGTGCGCCGGCTCTTCGGCTACGCCACGCGCGGGTCGATCATCGAGGTGCCCGAGGAGGACGGCGAGCTGCGTCGCGTCGTGGCACGGCACTTCCCGATCTCGATCGACGCCGCGGGCTTCGAGGAGATCGCCCGGCGGCCCGAGGTGCAGGATCGCGCCGCCGAGATCCGCCGCAACCTCGGCGACCCCGAGACGATCATGCTCGGCGTCGACCGCCTCGACTACACGAAGGGCATCCGGCATCGGATGAAGGCCTTCGGCGAACTGCTGCGCGACGGCCGCCTCTCGGTCGAGGACGCCACGCTCGTGCAGGTGGCGAGCCCCTCCCGCGAACGCGTCGAGACCTACCGCCAGCTGCGCGACGAGATCGAGCTCACGGTGGGCCGGCTGAACGGCGATCACGGCGAGCTCGGGCATCCCGCCATCTCCTACCTGCACCACGGCTATCCGCGCGAAGAGATGGTGGCCCTCTACCTCGCGGCCGACGTGATGCTCGTCACCGCGCTCCGCGACGGCATGAACCTCGTCGCCAAGGAGTACGTGGCCTGTCGCTTCGACGACGACGGCGTCCTGCTGCTCAGCGAGTTCACCGGGGCATCCGACGAGCTGCGCCAGGCGGTGCTCGTGAACCCGCACGACATCGAGGGCCTGAAGGACGCGATGATCGCCGCCGTCGAGATGCCGAAGGCGGAGCGCGCCAGGCGGATGCGGGCGCTCCGGCGCCGGGTGCAGTCGAACGACGTGGCGAACTGGTCGGCAACGTTCCTTGAGGCGCTCACCGGCGCGGGCAAGATTCCCGCGGGGGTCTCCGACTCCCTCTCCGCCGCGGTCTCCCGGCTCGCCGGAACCGAGCGGCTGCTCGTGGCCCTCGACTTCGACGGCACGCTCGCCCCGCTCGTCGACCGCCCGGAGGACGCGCGGGCGACGACCCGGGCCCGCGCGGCCGTCGAACGGCTGATCGCGAGCGATGACACCCGCGTCGCGTTCGTGTCCGGCCGCTCGCTCGAGAGCCTGCGCGAGGTCGCCGACCCGCCGGAGGGCGTGCTGCTGAGCGGCTCGCACGGCGTCGAGCTGCAGCTCGACGACGGCGGCGTCACGATCGAGCTTCGGGACGTCGAGCACGCGCGCCTCGCCCGGCTCACCGAACTGCTGGAGGATGCCGCGTCCGAGGCCGACGGCGCCTGGGTGGAGCACAAGCCGGCGGGGCTCGCGCTGCACACGCGGCGCCTGCCGGTGACGGTCGGGGCGGCGCTGCAGCACTCGGCGCGCGAGCGCATCGAGGACGAGCTGCCCGGCATCACCGTGCGCAGCGGCAAGGCCGTCATCGAGTTCGCCGTGCGCTCGAGCGACAAGGGCGAATCGCTCACCCGGGTGCGGCAGTACCTCGGCTCGACGGCGGTGCTCTACGTCGGCGACGACGTCACCGACGAGGACGCCTTCGCGGTGCTCGACGTCGACGACGTCGGTGTGAAGGTCGGGCAGGGCAAGTCGCTCGCCGGCCATCGCGTGCGCGGCACGGAGGACGTCGCGCTGCTGCTCGAGGCCCTCGCGGATGCCCGGGAGGCGGCGCGCGAACACACCTCGCGGTAGCCATAGACTCGATGCATGTCGGAGTTCGATCCCAAACCGCGTAGCCGCACCGTCACCGACGGCATCGAAGCCATGACCAGCCGGGGCATGCTCCGGGCCGTGGGCATGGGGGATGCCGATTGGGACAAGCCCCAGATCGGCATCGCGAGCTCCTGGAACGAGATCACCCCCTGCAACCTCTCGCTGAGCCGCCTCGCGCAGGCCGCGAAGGAGGGCGTGCACTCCGGCGGCGGCTACCCGCTGCAGTTCGGCACCGTCTCGGTCTCCGACGGCATCTCCATGGGCCACGAGGGCATGCACTTCTCGCTCGTCTCGCGCGAGGTCATCGCCGACTCGGTCGAGGTCGTCATGGAGGCCGAGCGCCTCGACGGCTCCGTGCTGCTCGCCGGCTGCGACAAGTCGATCCCGGGCATGCTGATGGCGGCCGCCCGGCTCGACCTCTCCTCGGTCTTCCTCTACGCCGGCTCGATCGCGCCCGGCTGGGTGCGCCTGTCCGACGGCACCGAGAAGGACATCACGATCATCGACTCCTTCGAGGCGGTCGGCGCGGTGAAGGCCGGCACGATGAGCGCCGCCGACGCGAAGCGCATCGAGTGCGCCTTCGCCCCGGGCGAGGGCGCCTGCGGCGGCATGTACACCGCGAACACCATGGCCTCGGTCGCCGAGGCGCTCGGCCTCTCGCTGCCGGGCTCGGCGTCGCCGGCCTCCGCCGACCGTCGCCGCGACTACTACGCGCACCGCTCCGGCGAGGCCGTCGTCAACCTGCTGAAGCACGGCATCACCGCGCGCCAGATCCTCACCAAGAAGGCGTTCGAGAACGCGATCGCCGTGGGCATGGCGCTCGGCGGCTCGACCAACATCGTGCTGCACCTGCTCGCGATCGCCCGCGAGGCCGAGGTCGACCTCACCCTCGAGGACTTCAACCGCATCGGCTCGAAGGTGCCGCACATCGGCGACCTCAAGCCCTTCGGCAAGTACGTCATGAACGACGTCGACCGCCGCGGCGGCGTGCCCGTGCTGATGAAGGCCCTGCTCGACGCGGGCCTGCTGCACGGCGACGTGCTCACCGTCACCGGCAAGACCATGGCCGAGAACCTCGCCGAGATGGACCTGCCGCCGCTCGACGGCGAGGTGCTGCACACCCTCGACGACCCGATCCACGAGACCGGCGGGCTCACCATCCTGCACGGCAGCCTGGCCCCCGAGGGCGCGGTCGTGAAGACGGCGGGCTTCGACGCGGCCGTCTTCGAGGGCCCTGCGCGTGTGTTCGAGCGCGAGCGCGGCGCGATGGACGCCCTCACCAACGGCGAGATCAAGCACGGCGACGTGGTCGTCATCCGCTACGAGGGCCCCAAGGGCGGCCCCGGCATGCGCGAGATGCTCGCCATCACCGCGGCCATCAAGGGCGCGGGGCTCGGCAAAGATGTACTACTCTTGACGGACGGTCGATTCTCAGGCGGCACAACCGGCCTGTGCATCGGCCATCTGGCACCCGAAGCAGTCGACGCAGGTCCGATTGCCTTGGTGCGCGATGGTGATCTGATTCGGGTCGATATCGCGGCCCGGTCCATCGACCTACTGGTCGACGAGGCCGAGCTGGCTGCCCGCCGTGAAGGCTGGGCGCCGCTTCCTCCGCGCTACACCCGAGGCGTTCTCGCGAAGTACTCCAAGCTCGTGCGCTCCGCTGCCGAAGGCGCGACCACTGGCTGAGTGCTGCGCTCCTTCGCACACCCGTTCACCCAGATAGGAATCGCATGCCCACGGAATCCCACCCCGTGCCGTCGCCTGCCCCAGCATCGCCAGGTGCGTCCGAGATCATCACGGGCGCCGAGGCGGTCGTCCGCTCGCTGGAGAATCTCGGCATCACCGACGTGTTCGGTCTGCCCGGCGGCGCCATCCTCCCCGTCTACGACCCGCTGTTCGAGAGCCGCAAGCTCCGGCACATCCTCGTCCGGCACGAGCAGGGCGCCGGTCACGCCGCCCAGGGCTACGCGTCCTCGTCCGGCAAGCTCGGCGTCGCGATCGCGACCTCGGGCCCCGGCGCGACGAACCTCGTGACGGCCATCGCCGACGCCCACATGGACTCGGTGCCGCTGCTCGCGATCACCGGTCAGGTCTTCTCCAACCTGATGGGCACCGACGCGTTCCAGGAGGCCGACATCGTCGGCATCACCATGCCGATCACGAAGCACTCCTTCCTCGTGAAGCGCGCCGAGGAGATCCCGGCCACGATCGCGGCGGCGTACCACATCGCCACGACCGGCCGCCCGGGCCCCGTGCTCGTCGACATCACGAAGGACGCGCAGCAGAACACCTTCGCGTTCCGCTGGCCGCCGAAGGTCGACCTGCCGGGCTACCGGCCGATCACCAAGGCGCACGGCAAGCAGGTGCTCGCGGCCGCCCAGCTCATCGCCGAGGCCGAGCGCCCCGTGCTGTACGTCGGCGGCGGAGTCATCCGCTCCGGCGCCTCCGCCGAACTCCTCGAGCTCGCCGAGGCGACGAAGACGCCCGTGGTGACCACCCTGATGGCCCGCGGCGCGTTCCCCGACTCGCACCCGCAGCACCTCGGCATGCCGGGCATGCACGGCACGGTGCCCGCGGTGCTCGCGCTGCAGGAGTCCGACCTCATCGTCTCGCTCGGCGCGCGCTTCGACGACCGGGTCACCGGCAAGGCGGCGCTCTTCGCCCCGAACGCGAAGGTCGTGCACGTCGACATCGACCCGGCCGAGATCTCGAAGATCCGCACGGCCGACGTGCCCATCGTGGGCGATCTGAAGGAGGTGCTCGTCGACCTGCTCGCGGCCTACCGCGACGTGTCCGCGCGCGGCACCGCCGACACCGCCGAGTGGTGGGCGACGCTCGAGGGGCTCCGCAACGAGTACCCGCTCGGCTTCGCGCCGACCTCCGACGGGCTGCTCTCGCCCCAGCACGTGATCCAGCGCATCGGTGAGCTGACCGGTCCCGAGGCGGTCTACGCCGCGGGCGTCGGCCAGCACCAGATGTGGGCGGCGCAGTTCATCAAGTACGAGCGTCCGAACGCCTGGCTGAACTCGGGCGGCGCGGGCACGATGGGCTACGCGGTGCCGGCGGCGATGGGGGCGAAGGTCGCCCAGCCCGACCGGCACGTGTGGGCGATCGACGGCGACGGCTGCTTCCAGATGACGAATCAGGAGCTCGCCACGTGCACCCTGAACGACATCCCGATCAAGGTCGCCATCATCAACAACTCCTCGCTGGGCATGGTGCGCCAGTGGCAGACGCTCTTCTACGACGGCCGCTACTCGAACACCGACCTGAACACCGGACACGACTCCGTGCGGGTGCCCGACTTCGTGAAGCTCGCCGAGGCGTACGGCGCCCTCGGCATCCGCGTCACGAAGGAAGAGGAGGTCGACGAGGCGATCAAGCTCGCGCTCGAGACGAACGACCGCCCGGTCGTCATCGACTTCGTCGTCTCCGCCGACGCCATGGTGTGGCCGATGGTGCCGCAGGGCGTCTCGAACAGCTACATCCAGTACGCCCGCGATCACTCGCCGGCCTTCAGCGAGGAGGACTGACCATGTCGACCCACGTGCTCTCCCTCCTCGTCGAGGACAAGCCCGGTCTGCTGACCCGGGTCGCCGGGCTGTTCGCCCGTCGCGGCTTCAACATCGAGTCCCTCGCGGTGGGCCACTCCGAGATCGACGGGCTGTCCCGGATCACGGTCGTGGTCGACGTCGAGGAGCTGCCGCTGGAGCAGGTCACGAAGCAGCTGAACAAGCTGATCAACGTGATCAAGATCGTTGAGCTCGACCCCGCCCAGTCGGTGCAGCGCGAGCACCTGCTGATCAAGGTGCGCGTCGACAACACGACCCGCTCGCAGGTGCTCGAAGCGGTGAACCTCTTCCGCGCCCGCGTGGTCGACGTGTCGACCGACGCCCTCGTGATCGAGGTCACCGGCGACTCGGGCAAGACCCAGGCGCTGCTCAAGGTGCTCGAGCCCTACGGCATCAAGGAGATCGCCCAGTCGGGTCTCCTCGCGATCGGCCGCGGCGGCAAGTCCATCACCGAACGCGTCTTCAAGAACTAAGTACTCGGCTCCCCGAGCTCGTCGAGGGGAGCGTCGACCCCGTGGTCCCCTCGACAGGCTCAGGGGACCGGATCAAAGGAAAAGGAACAGCAATGGCTGAGATGTACTACGACCAGGACGCCGATCTCTCGATCGTCCAGGGCAAGAAGGTCGCCGTCATCGGCTACGGCTCGCAGGGGCACGCGCACGCGCAGAACCTCCGCGACTCGGGCGTCGAGGTCGTCATCGGCCTGAAGGACGGCTCGAAGTCGATCGCCAAGGCGCAGGAGGCGGGCTTCGAGGTGAAGAACGTCGCCGACGCCGCCGCGTGGGCCGACGTCATCGTCATCCTCGCGCCGGACCAGTACCAGCGCCACATCTACGCCGAGTCGGTGAAGGACAACCTGAAGGAGGGCGACGCGCTCGTCTTCGGCCACGGCTTCAACATCCGCTTCGGCTACATCGAGGCGCCCGAGGGCGTCGACGTCATCCTCGTCGCCCCGAAGGCCCCGGGCCACACCGTGCGTCGCGAGTTCGTCGCCGGCCGCGGCATCCCGGACATCATCGCGGTCGAGCAGGACGCGACCGGCACCGCCTGGGACCTCGCGAAGTCGTACGCCAAGGCGATCGGCGGCACCCGTGCCGGCGTCATCAAGACGACCTTCACCGAAGAGACCGAGACCGACCTGTTCGGCGAGCAGGCCGTGCTCTGCGGCGGCACCTCGCAGCTCGTGCAGTACGGCTTCGAGACCCTCGTCGAGGCCGGCTACCAGCCGGAGATCGCCTACTTCGAGGTGCTCCACGAGCTGAAGCTCATCGTCGACCTCATGTGGGAGGGCGGCATCGCCAAGCAGCGCTGGTCGGTCTCCGACACGGCCGAGTACGGCGACTACGTCTCCGGCCCGCGCGTCATCGACCCCTCGGTGAAGGAGCGCATGAAGGAGGTCCTCGGCGACATCCAGAGCGGTGCCTTCGCGACGCGCTTCATCGCCGACCAGGACAACGGCCAGAAGGAGTTCCTGGAGCTCCGCGCCAAGGGCGAGCAGCACCCGATCGAGACCACCGGTCGCGAGCTGCGCAAGCTCTTCGCCTGGAACTCCTCGGACGACGACGACTACGTCGACGGCGAGGTCGCGCGCTGATCAGGCGCTGAGCCTCGGGGGAGCGGCGCTCCCACGACCGCGAACGGCCCGTCCCGGTTCTCCGGGGCGGGCCGTTCCGCGTCGTCGGGAGCGCCGGTCGGCAGGGCGCGAGGGAGCGGTGGAACCGGCGGAACGGCTCCATCTCGAAACATCCGATGTTCCGTGACAGGATGGACGGCGATCGCGGATCGGAAGGACGAGATGACCCCGGATTGGTTCACCGAGGCCCGCTTCGGCCTCTTCGTGCACTTCGGCGCCTACAGCGTCGCGGCGCGGCACGAGTGGGTGCAGAACTACGAGCGGCTGAGCGACGAGGAGTACCGGGAGTACGTCGAGTTCTTCGACCCCGACCGCTTCGACGCACGCGAGCTCGCGCGCACGGCAAAGGCCGCGGGCGCCGGCTACGTCGTGCTCACGACGAAGCACCACGACGGCTTCGCGCTCTGGGACTCGCAGCTCAGCGAGTTCACGGCCATGCGCAGTTGCGGCCGCGACCTCGTGCGCGAGACGGTCGACGCGCTGCGCGAGGTCGGCCTCCGGGTCGGTCTCTACTACTCGCTCATCGACTGGCATCACCCCGACTTCACCGTCGACTGGAACCATCCGCGCCGCGACGACGCCCACGGCGCCGACCTCAACGAGGGCCGTGAGATGGCCCGCTACCGCGCGTTCCTGCACGGCCAGGTGGAGGAACTCCTCACCGGCTATGGTCCGATCGACTATCTGTTCTTCGACTTCACCTACCCGGAGACGAAGCAGGGCTGGGCGGGCAAGCGCGCCGAGGACTGGGATGCCGAGCGCCTGCTCGCCCGCTGCCGCGAACTGCAGCCGCAGATGCTCGTGAACGACCGGCTCGGCATCGACGGCGACTTCGTCACCCCGGAGCAGTACCAGCCGACGAGCCCGATCGTGCGCGACGGTCGGCCGGTGCGCTGGGAGGCCTGCCAGACGACGAACGGCTCGTGGGGCTACCACCGTGACAACGACGACTACAAGAGCACGCCGCTGCTGCTGCGCATGCTCGTCGACTCGGTCTCGATGGACGGCAACATGCTGCTGAACATCGGCCCGGACGGGCGGGGGGCCATCGCGCCGCGCGACCGCGAGATCCTCGACGGCATCGGCGAGTGGATGGCGCTGCACGAGCGCGCCGTCGTCGGCGCGGGGCATGCGGGGTTCACCCCGCCTCGGGAGGGGGTGTACACGCGGCGCGGCGACCGCCTCTACCTGCACCTGTTCACCTGGCCGCTCGGCTTCGTGCACCTGCCCGGGCTCGCCGGCCGCGTGCGGCACGCACGGCTGCTGCACGACGGCTCCTGGCTCAGGCGGAGCGTCACCGACCCCGGCCAGGAGGCGCTGCTCACCCAGCCCGCGGGGCAGGCCGACGGCACGCTGACGATCTCGCTGCCCGTGCGCCGGCCCGACGTCGTGATCCCGGTGATCGAACTCGTGCTCGACGAGAGCGACTGAGCGAGGCAGACCGACCTGGGCGAGGCATCCGATGTTTCCGCATTCAAACATCGGATGAAAGTTGGCAAATCGCCGGATCGAATGCCATGATTGTGCTCGCACCACCGGTGAACCGGAGCTGTGAGCACGGAAACACCGGATGAATACTGTTCACTGCCTAGGAGGCGACATTCAATGAAGAAGATCCACGTCGGCGCGGTCGCGGCCGCCGCCGCCGCGGCCCTCGTCATGACGGGCTGCAGCACCGGCGGGGGCGACGCGTCGTCCGACACCGTCGTCATCGACATGTGGGCCGGCAGCCAGTCCGACACGGACGCGCTGAACGCCCAGCTCGAGATCGCGCGCAAGCAGAACCCCGACCTCAAGATCGAACTGCGCACGGCACCGTGGGGCGACTTCTTCACGAAGCTCACCACCAACATGGCGTCCGGCAACATGGCGTGCGTCACCGGCATGAACTCGGGCATGCTCTCGAGCTACACCGACGGCTTCCGGGAGCTGAGCGACGCCGACCTGCAGGCCGCAGGGATCGACCTGGCCGACTTCTCGGCCGGCGCCGACGAGATCCTGAGCAACAAGGGCACCATGTACGGCGTCCCCTTCGACATCGCCACGATGCTCGTCTACTACAACGCCGACCTGCTCGACGCCGCGGGCGTCGCGCACCCCGAGGCCGGCTGGAGCTTCGACGACTTCGAGGCCACCGCCAAGGCGGCCACGAAGAACGGCAAGTACGGCTTCGCCGTGGGCATGGGCGACTTCCAGTGGCAGGCGCTGCCGATCGCGAAGGCCGGCCAGCAGCCCGTCGAGCAGGACGGCACCCTCGCCCTCACCGACCCGGCCTTCGTCGACGCGGCGAGCTGGTACTCGGGCCTCGTCACCGAGCAGAAGGTCGCGGCGCCCGTCGCGAGCGCCTCGGACACCGGCTGGGGCGAGAACCAGTACACCGGCCAGAACGCCGCGATGGCGGTCGACGGCACCTGGAACGCGGTCAGCTACCTGAACAACGACGCCGGCTTCACCGCGGGCATGACGACGCTCCCCAGCGGTGAGAACGGCTCGCTCGGCCTCATCCTCGGCTCGGGCTTCGGCATCGCGAAGAGCTGCAAGAACCCGGACGCCGCGCTCAAGGTGCTCGGCTCGATGCTGAGCCCCGAGGCGCAGGACTACATCGCCTCCTCCGGCCGCAGCTACCCGGCGCGCACCGCGTCGCAGCCGCTCTACTTCGAGTCGATCGACGAGCAGTTCCGCCCGGAGGTCGAGGAGGTCTTCACCAAGGCCTTCGAGCAGGTGCAGGGCCAGTACGTCAGCGACAACTGGTCGAAGGTCGGCACCTACATCCAGCCGCAGCTCGTGAGCGTCTACAACGGTCAGGAGACCATGGAGAGCGTGCTCGAGAGCGCGCAGCAGCAGTTCGGCGAGTAACAGGAACCCCCACGAGATGTCGACCTCCACGTACACGCCTCGCAGGGGGACGCTCGCCAGGACCGAGTCCCGTCAGGCGCTGGGCTTCGTCAGCCCGGCCCTGGCGGGCCTCGCCCTGTTCACGATCGTCCCCGTCGTCCTGTCCATCGTGATGGGCTTCTTCAACTGGCCCACCTTCGGTGACAAGGAGTTCGTGGGGTTCGACAACTACGTGCGTCTGTTCACGCAGAGCCCGGACTTCTGGCCGGCGCTGCGCAACACCTTCGTGTTCGCGCTGCTCTACGTGCCGATCAGCGTCATCCTCTCGCTCCTGCTCGCGCTGTCGCTCAGCTCCCGCATCCGCGGGCGCGGCGCGCTGCGGGTGCTGTTCTTCATCCCCGTCGTGACCCCGATGGTCGCGAACGTGCTCGTCTGGAAGATGCTCCTGCAGCCGCAGGGTCTGTTCAACGGGCTCGCGCAGAGCTGGTTCGGGGTGCAGCTGCCGAACTTCCTCGCCGACCCGCAGTGGGCGATGATCATGGTCGTCGTGATGAGCGTCTGGCAGGGCCTCGGCTACAACATGCTGATCTTCTCGGCGGCGCTCGAGCAGCTGCCCGAGTCGGTCGTCGAGGCGGCCAGGATCGACGGGGCGAAGGGCTTCCGGATGATCTGGAGCGTCATGCTGCCGATGATCTCGCCGTCGATCTTCTTCGCGAGCATCATGACGATGATCACCTCGCTGCAGGTCTTCGCCCAGCCGCAGCTGCTCACCGGCGGCGGGCCCGGCAACGCGACGCAGCCGCTCGTGCAGTTCATCTACAACCAGGGCTTCAAGTTCCAGGAGCTCGGGCTGGCCGCGGCGGCCGCGTGGATCCTCTTCGCCATCATCATCGTCCTGACCGCGCTGCAGTTCCGCGCGCAGAAGAAGTGGGTGCACTATGAGCACTGAGCTGATCTCCCCGGTGACCGCGATCGCCGACGCCGAGCACGACGCCGCGCCCATCGAGCCCGCCGAGCGCCGCGGGCGCGCCCCGCTCACCACCGGCGGGCGCATCCGCCTCGTCTTCGCGCACCTCGGCGTGTACCTCGCCGCCCTGATCTTCGTCTCCCCGCTCGTCTACGCCTTCTTCTCGGCGCTGAAGCCGAACTCGGAGATGTTCTCCATGCCGCCGACGCTCGTCGGCTCGGAACTGCGCTGGTCGAACTTCGCCGACGTGTTCGCGTACGGCCCGTTCCTCACCTACATCGGCAACTCCTTCTTCGTCGCGATCGCGGGCACCCTCGTCGTGCTCACCGTCTCGACGATGGCGGGCTACGCCTTCGGGCGGCTGCGCTGGAAGGGCCGCGACCTCGTCTTCGTGCTCTTCCTCGGCACCCTGATGGTGCCGCAGGAGGTGCTCGTCATCCCGATGTTCCAGGTCATGCAGTGGCTCGGCTGGGTCGACAGCTACCCGGCGCTGATCTTCCCGTTCGCGTTCACCGCGTTCGGCACCTTCCTCATGCGGCAGTTCTTCCGCGGCATCCCCTTCGAGCTCGAGGAGGCGGCCCGCGTCGACGGCGCAGGGCCCATCCGCTCGTTCCTGCAGATCATCCTGCCGCTCGCGAAGTCCGCGGTCGCCGTGCTCGCCGTCTTCACCTTCCTGTCCTTCTGGAACAGCTACCTGTGGCCGCTCATCGTCACGGTCGACTACGCCTCTCACGGCACGCTGCCGATCGGTCTCGCCTCGTTCTCGGGGCTGCAGGGCACCCGCTGGGACCTGCAGATGGCCGCGGCGATCATCTCCATGGTGCCGACGACCGTGCTCGTGATCGCCCTCCAGAAGCATCTGGTCAAGGGCATCGCGATGGCGGGGCTCGGCGGCCGCTGAGCCGCCGAGCCGGCCTCCGCGACGAGTCCGCCGACCGATCCCCAGACGAAGACGGGACACCCCATGCCTCGCACTCCACTCGCCGCCGGCATCGACATCGGCGGCACCAAGATCTCCGCGGTCCTCACCGACGATGGTGGCCGTCGCCTCGCGTTCGACCACGTCCCGGCGCCCGCCAGGGCGGGCGGGCCGGCGATGGCGGATGCCGCGGCCGCCCTCGTGCGCCGCCTCGAGGCCGAGGCCGGCGTCTCCGTCGGGCTCGCCGGGGTCGGCGCCGCGGGCGTCATCGACCAGCGCACCGGGACCGTCGTCGCCGCCTCCGCGACGTTCGCCGACTGGGCCGGCTTCCCGCTCGGCGCCGCCCTCGCCGAGCGGCTCGGCGTCCCCGTCGCAGTCGACAACGACGTGAACGCCTTCCTCGTGGGGGAGCTGCGCTGGGGCGCGGCCCACGGCCAGGCCGACGTGCTCGGCATCATGCTCGGCACCGGGGTCGGCGGTGCGATCGCGCTCGACGGCCGGCTGTTCGCCGGGCATCGCGGCGCAGCCGGTGAGATCGGGCACACGCCGGGCTACGGCGAGCTCGTCTGCACCTGCGGCCGGGTCGGGCACCTCGAGACCCTCGCCTCCGGCCGCTCGATCGAGGCGCGCTACGCGGAGCGCACCGGTGCCGGGGCGCCGACCGTCCGCGGCAGCGAGATCGCGGATCGCGCGCGTGCGGGCGAGCCCGAGGCCCTCGCCGTCTTCGAGGCCGCCGGGCGCGCGGTCGGCCTCGCCGCCTCCTCGGCCGCCAGCATGTTCGACCTGTCCTTCGTCGTCGTCGGCGGCGGGGTGCGTGCCGCCTGGGACGTGCTCGAGCCCGCCGTCCGCGCCGGGATCGACGGCAATCCGCCGGTCTCGGGCTTCCCGCTCGAAGTGCGCCCGGCCGAACTCGGCGCCGACGGCGTCGTGCTCGGCGCCGCCGCGCTCGCCTACTCCGACGCGCCGCACGCGATCCCCGCCGGTGCCTCCGCCCCGACCGCCCTCGTCGCCCACTGAGAGGACCGACCATGCTGAACTTCGAGACCCGCACCGGCCCCGACTTCGGGGCCCTCGCGCCCAGCTACCCCGCCAACACGGTGCCCGAGTGGTACCGCGACGCCAAGCTCGGCTTCTTCGTGCACTGGGGCCTCTACTCGGTGCCCGCCTGGGGCACCACCCACGGCCCGGGCGGCGTGCCGACCGAGGACGCGTACGCGCACCACCAGTACGCGGAGTGGTACGGCAACACGGTGCGCATCGCCGGCAGCCCCACCTGGCAGCGCCACCAGGACGTCTACGGCACCGGCACGAGCTACGAGGACCTCGCCGACCTCTGGGACGCGAGCGCCTTCGACCCGAACGCCTTCGTCGGCTCCCTCGTCGACGCCGGCGCCCGCTACGTCGTGCCGACCACGAAGCACCACGAGGGCTTCTGCCTCTGGGACACGGCGACGACGCCGTTCAACTCCGCCCGTCGCGGGCCCAAGCGCGACCTCATCGCCGAGTTCCACGACGCCACGCGCGCCGCCGGCGCCCGCTTCGGCGTGTACTTCTCGGGCGCGCTCGACTGGCACGTGAGCGACTTCCCGCCGATCGAGTCCGACACCGACCTCTTCCGGTACCGCCGGAACGACGAGCGCTTCGCGCGCTACGCCGCGGCCCAGCTCGAGGAGCTCGTCGAGCGCTTCGGCCCCGACGTGCTCTGGAACGACATCGAGTGGCCGGACGGTGGCAAAGGTCGCGAGGAGTACGGCGTCGCCGCGCTGCTCGCGCGCTACTTCGCCCGGGTGCCCGACGGCGTCGTCAACGACCGCTGGGGCGTGCCGTACCACGGCTTCCTCACCCGCGAGTACACGCACGTCGAGCACGCCCTGCCGACGCCGTGGGAGTCCACCCGCGGGCTCGGCTTCTCCTTCGGCTACAACCAGGCCGAGGGTCCGGAGCACTCGCTCTCCGGCGAGGCGCTCGTGCGGCTGCTCGTCGACGTCGTCGCGAAGAACGGCAATCTGCTGATCAACGTGGGCCCGCGCGCCGACGGCTCCATCCCGGAGCTGCAGGCCGCGGCGATGGCCGAGATGGGCGCGTGGCTGCGGCGGAACGGCGAGGGCGTCTACGGCACCCGGCCGTGGCTGCGCACGGCCTCGGAGCACGGGGCGCCGCTGCGCTACACGAGCGGCCCGAGCGGCGCCTTCGTGCACGCGCTCGACCCGGCGGCGGGCGAGTTCGCCCTGCCCGCCGAGCTGGAGACCGCGGCCGCCGCGGCGCACTGGCTGGGCGACGGCGGCGCCGTGGACTCGGCCGTGCGCGACGGCCGCACGTGGGTCGCCGTGCCCGAGGCGCTGCGCGCTGCGCCGATCGCGGTGCTCGCGGTGCCGGCCTGAATCAGAGCGCCGCGGAGCGCAGCCACTGCTCGACGCCGGAGACGTGCACCGTCGTCAGCGCTTGGGCCAGCTCCGCGTCGCCGGCCTCGATCGCCTCGAGGATCGCGTGATGCTCGTGCAGCGTGCGGTCGACTGCGTTCTCCTGCGTGATGCCGCGCCAGATCCGCGCGCGGATGGTGTGACTCGAGAGCGAGTCGATGAGGCTGGCGAGGTAGCCGTTGCCGCCCGCCTGGGCGATGCCGGAGTGGAAGTGGAGATCGTGCTCGACGAGCTGCTCGACGTTCGCCTGCCGGTCGACGGCGTCGACGGCCTCGCGCAGCAGCTGGATGGCGTCGGCATCGGCGTTGCGGGCGGCGAGCGCCGAGGCGGCCGGTTCGAGGATGCGGCGCACCGCGAGGATCTCGAGCACCGACTGGTCGTCGTGCAGGTCGACGACGAAGGACATCGCCTCGAGCAGCAGCGAGGGCTCGAGGCTCGTGACGTAGGTGCCGTCGCCGCGCCGCACGTCGAGCACCCGGATGACCTCGAGCGCCTTGACCGCCTCGCGCAGCGAGGAGCGGGAGAGGCCGAGTTGTTCGCTGAGCTCCTTCTCGGGCGGGAGGCGGTCACCGGGGGCCAGCTGGCCCCCGGTGATCATCTCCTTGATACGGAGGATCGCTTCATCGGTGACGGCCATGGGGCGATGTTAGCGCGCGCCGGCCGGTCGGAGCCGCAGGGCCTGCATGCCGCCGTCGACGGCGAGCGAGACGCCGGTCGTGGAGCCCGCTCGCGGGCTCAGCAGGTACGCCACTGCGTCGGCGACCTCGGCCGCGGAGACGAGCCGGCCGTGCGGCTGGCGGGCCTCGAGTGCGGCGCGCTCCGCGGCGGGGTCGTCGGCCGAGTCGAGCAGGCGGCCGACCCACGGGGTGTCGGCGGTGCCGGGATTGACGGCGTTCACGCGGATACCCTCGCGCAGGTGGTCGGCGGCCATCGCCAGGGTGAGCGAGAGCACGGCACCCTTGCTCGCGCTGTAGAGGGCGCGCTGCGGAAGCCCGGCGGTCGCGGCGATGGACGAGGTGTTCACGATCGCCGCAGCGGGGGAGCGGCGCAGGTGCGGGAGCGCGGCACGGCTCGTCCGGGCGATGCCGACGACGTTGATGTCGAGCACGCGGTGCCACTCGGCATCCTCGTTGGCCGCCACGTCGCCCTGGGCGCCGATACCGGCGTTGTTCACGAGCAGGTCGAGCCGGCCGAAGTGCTCGGCGACCTGCGCGACGCCCGCGCGCACGCTCGCGTCGTCGGCGACGTCGACGGCGACCGCGAGGTCGGCGTGCTCGGCGCCTTCGGGGCGCAGGTCGAAGACGGCGACCTTGGCGCCGTCGGCGCGCAGGCGTTCGGCGATGGCGGCGCCGATGCCGCTGGCGCCGCCGGTGACGACGGCGACGAGCCCCTCGAGCGGAGCGGCCGATGAGACAACGGGTGCAGGAGTCATCGTGCGGCCTCCACGTAGTGCTGGCGCTGACGGCCGAGGCCGTCGATCTCGAGCTCGACGACGTCGCCGGCGCCGAGGTAGGGGAAGCGGCCGGAGAGCGCGACACCCTCCGGCGTGCCGGTGAGGATGAGGTCGCCGGGCTCGAGCACGAGGAACTGGCTGAGCTCGTGCACGATCCGGTCGATGCCGAAGATGAGGTCGGCGGTGCGCGAGTCCTGTCGCGGTTCGCCGTTCACCCAGCTGCGCAGGCGCACGTCGTCCGCGTCGATCTCGTCGTCCGTCACGAGCCATGGGCCGGTGGGGCAGAAGCCGGGGCCGCTCTTACCCTTCGACCACTGGCCGCCGGAGACGGCGAGCTGCCAGTCGCGCTCGGACAGGTCGTTGGCGAGCACGAAGCCCGCGATGTGCGCCCGGGCGTCGGCGGGGGAGCCGAGGTACGAGGCGCGTCGGCCGATCACGATGCCGAGTTCGACCTCCCAGTCGGTCTTCGTGCTGCCGCGCGGGATCTCGACCTCGTCGTCCGGGCCGACGACGGTGTTCGGCGCCTTCATGAAGAGCACGAGGTGCTCGGGCGGCAGCGAACCGGATTCGGCCGCGTGCGCCGCGTAGTTCATGCCGACGCAGTAGACCGCCGACGGGCGGGCGATCGGCGCGCCGACGCGGAGGGCGGCGGCGTCGGCGAGCTCGGGGAGCTCGCCCGCGGCCACGGCCGCCCGCGCGCGCTCCACGCCGTCCGCGGCGAGGAAGGCCCCGTCGAGCTCGGCGGTCAGCGGGCGCAGGTCGAGGTGGCGCGCTCCGTCGACGACGACGGGGATCTCGGCTCCTGGGGCTCCGAGGCGGGCGAATCTCATCGGGATCCTTTCGACGGAAGGTCAGCTCTCTCGCCCGTGAGAATCGGGGCGATTCCGGCATTCTCGCACAATCTGGCTCGCTTGACGCGCTAAACATCGGATGTCTATGCTCAGATCGCCAGAAAGGACGCCATGACCACGATCGCCGACGTCGTCACCCGCGACATCCGCTTCCCGACCTCTCGCACGCTCGACGGGTCCGACGCCATGAACCCCGATCCCGACTACTCGGCCGCGTACCTCGCGATCCGCACCGACGCCGCCGACGGGCTCGAGGGGCACGCCTTCGTGTTCACCATCGGCCGCGGCAACGACGTGCAGGTGGCGGCGATCGACACGCTCCGCGAGCACCTCGTCGGCCGCGACGTCGAGGAGCTGCTCGGCGACATGGGCGCCGCCTCGCGCCTGCTCATGACCGACTCGCAGCTGCGCTGGCTCGGGCCCGAGAAGGGCGTGATGCACATGGCCATCGGCGCCGTCGTCAACGCCCTCTGGGACCTGCGGGCCAAGCGCGCCGGCGAGCCGCTCTGGCTGCACCTCGCGAGGCTCTCGCCGGAGGAGCTCGTCTCCCTCGTGGACTTCCGCTACCTCAGCGACGCGCTCACCCCCGCCGAGGCGCTCGCGATCCTCCGCGCGGCGGAGCCCGGCCGGGAGGAGCGCATCGCGACGCTGCTCGAGCTCGGCTACCCGGCGTACACGACGAGCCCCGGCTGGCTCGGCTACTCCGACGAGAAGCTCGAACGACTCTGCCGCGAGGCCGTCGCCGACGGCTTCCCGCAGATCAAGCTCAAGGTCGGCGCGGATCTCGACGACGACCGCCGCCGCCTCGCGATCGCCCGCCGCACGGTCGGCCCGGGCTACCCGATCGCGATCGACGCGAACCAGCGCTGGGACGTCGCCGACGCCATCGCCTGGGTGCGCGCCCTCGCCGAGTACGACCTCGCCTGGGTCGAGGAGCCGACGAGCCCCGACGACGTGCTCGGCCACGCCGCGATCGCCGAGGGCATCGCGCCCGTGCGCGTCGCGACCGGCGAGCACGTGCAGAACCGCATCGTGTTCAAGCAGCTGCTGCAGGCCCACGGCATGGACGTCATGCAGATCGACGCCGCCCGCGTCGGCGGAGTGAACGAGAACCTCGCCAATCTGCTGCTCGCCGCGAAGTTCGGCGTGCCGGTCTGCCCGCACGCCGGCGGCGTCGGGCTCTGCGAGGCCGTGCAGCATCTGTCGATGTTCGACTTCGTCGCGGTGTCGGGCACGATGGAGGGGCGCATGATCGAGTACGTCGACCACCTCCACGAGCACTTCGTCACCCCCGTCGTCATCGAACGGGGGCGCTACCGCGCGCCCACGGCAGCCGGTGCGGGCACCGAGATGCTCGCCGCCTCGATCGAGACGCACACCTGGCGCGGCGCGCACGCCGAGGCCACCGCATGAGCCTCGCCCCCGCCCTCGCCGCCCGCATGGGCCGGCTCGGCTACGGCTCAGCCTCGATCGGCAACCTCTACCGCGAGGTCAGCGATGAGGCGGCCGAGGCCGCGCTCGAAGCGGCGTGGGCCGGGGGCATCCGATACTTCGACACCGCCCCGCACTACGGCTTGGGCCTCTCGGAACGGCGCCTCGGCGCCTTCCTCGGGCGGATGCCTCGCGCCGACTACGTGCTCTCCACGAAGGTCGGTCGCGTGCTCGAGCCGAATCCCGACTTCGCCGGCGGCGACGACCGGGCCAACGAGTTCGCCGTGCCCGACCGCACGGTGCGCCGCTTCGACCCCAGCGAGGCGGGGGTGCGGCGCAGCATCGAGGACTCGCTCGAGCGGCTCGGCGTCGACCGCATCGACCTCGCGTACCTGCACGACCCCGACGCCTACGACCTCGACCGCGGCCTCGCGGAGGGGCTGCCCGCGCTGCAGCGACTCCGCGACGAGGGGCTGGTGGAAGCGATCGGCATCGGCACGAACGACGCGGCGGCCGCGACCCGCGCCGTGCGCGAGGGCGAGCTCGACGTCGTCATGATCGCCGGCCGCTACACGCTGCTCGAGCAGCCCGCGCTCGCCGAGCTGCTGCCGGCCTGCGCGGAGCGGGGGGTCGCGGTGGTCGCCGCCGCGGCCTACAACTCAGGGCTCCTCGCCACCGACGAACCCTCGGCCGCCGCGCACTACAACTACGCGCCGCCGTCCGCGGAGATCCTGGAGCGCGCCCAGCGGCTCGCCGCGGCGTGCCGGGCCGCGGGCGTGCGGCTTCCGGTCGCGGCGCTGCACTACCCGCTGCAGCATCCGGCGGTGCAAGCCGTCGTCGTCGGCTCCGCGCGCGCCGCCGAGGTGCAGAAGAACCTCGCTCGATTCGACACGCCCGTGCCGGCAGCGTTCTGGGCCGAGCTGCGGGAGGCCGGACTCATCCCGTGACCGTCATCGACGCCCACCTGCACCTCTGGGACCTCGACGCCGTCGAGATCCCGTGGCTCACGCCGTCCCTCGGCCCGCTGCACCGCAGCTTCGGCGCCGAGGAGGCTGCGGCGGAGCTGCGCGGGGCGGGCGTCGACGCGGCAGTGCTCGTGCAGGCGGCGGACTCGCTCGCCGAGACGCGGTGGATGCTCCGCACCGCCGACGCCCACCCGTGGATCGCCGGGGTCGTCGGCTGGGTGCCGCTCGACGACGAGCTCGCCGCGCGGACCGCACTCGACGGGGAGCTCGCGGGGGAGACCCGGCTGCGCGGCATCCGCCACCTCGTGCACGACGACCCGCGCGACGAGTTCTTCGCGCTGCCCGGAGTGCGCGCCTCCCTGACGGAGCTCGCCCGTCGTGGGCTCGTGCTCGATGTGCCCGACGCGTGGCCGCGACACCTCGGCCCGGCGACCGCCGCCGCTCGCGCGACCCCCGAGCTCACCGTCGTCGTCGACCACCTCGCCAAGCCGCCGCTCGGGCGGGACGGCCTCGACGCCTGGCGCACCGCCCTCGCGGAGGCCGCCGCGCTGCCGAACACCGTCGCGAAGTTCTCCGGCCTGCACCTGCCTGGCACGGTGCTCGACGTGGCGCTCGCCTCGGGGCTGCTGGAGCTCGCGCTCGAGCTCTTCGGCGCCGACCGCGTCATGTACGGCGGCGACTGGCCGATGTCGGTGCCGCACGGCGGCTATGCTCCCACCTTCGCCGCGATGCGCGCAGCCGTCGACCGGCTGAGCCCCGACGAGGCGGCCGCCGTCCTCGGCGGCACGGCCGCCCGGGTGTACGGCCTGCGCGACGTCCCGTCCCTGCGCACCGCGAGCTGATCGCGACCCACGAGAGGATCCCCATGCTGCACGGCATCCACCCGCTGCTCACCGGCGAACTGCTCGCCGCCCTCGACCGGCTCGGCCACGGTGACGAGCTCGTCGTCGCCGACGCGAACTTCCCCGCCTACTCCGCCGGTGCACCGGTCGTCGAGGCGGCCGGCATCGCGTCGCCCGCGCTCGTCGCGGCGATCCGCACGGTGCTGCCGGTCGATGCCTACGAAGGGCCGGCCGTGCTGCTGATGACCTCCGAGGACCCGGAGCCCCCGGCGGTGCAGCGCGAGCTCGTGACGGCCGCCGCGGCGGCGCCGGGCCGGGTCGACTCGCTCGAGCGCTTCGCGTTCTACGAGCGCGCCGCGCGGGCACGCCTCGTCGTGCGCAGCGGCGAGCTGCGCGCGTACGGCAACCTCATCCTGCGCAAGGGTGTGGTGCGCGCCGCGGGGCCGATCGCGCCCGCCGAGTAGGCGAGCTCGCTAGTTCGCCGGGGTCTCGGCCGGCTCCTCCTCGGCGGGCGTCTCGGCCGGGGCGTCGCTCGCCGGGGCATCCGTGCCGGCCTTGACGGCCTCGACCTCGGCCTCGGTGTACCCGCAGTAGTTCACGGCCTCGCTCTCCCAGCGCTTGGTGAGCCGGTCCTTGCCCGCGGCGTGGGCCTCGGCGACCGTGCCCTCGTAGATCTGGTTGTCTTTCGACTCCTTGTTCACGTCGGGCACGTCGGCGCAGACGTGGAACACCGAGCCCGACTTGGTCCAGTAGACGAGGTCCTCGCCCGTCAGCTGGGCGACGAGGTTCGACTCCTCGGTGTACTGCTCGACCGACGGGGGGTTGTAGTCGACGCCGAGCGCGACGGCACCGCCGCCGATGACGATCGCGATGATGCCCGCGATCGCCTTCTGCTTGCCGTCCAGGTCCTTGTTCGTGAAGATCAGCACGATGAGCGGCAGGAAGGCGATGACCGCGATGATCGCGCCGAGCTGGTTCTGCACGAAGAAGCGCACGGTGTCCTGCTTCGAAGCCGGGTCCAGGCGGTTCGCCTTCTTCCACAGCACCGAACCGGTGATGGCGAGCGCACCGATGACGACGGTCAGCCCGATGAGCAGCCAGAGGTTGACCGGGCTCTGCCGGAGCACCCAGAAGATCGCGACGGCCTCGCCCGCGATCGCGAGCAGCCACAGCACGCCCGCGATGATGCGGAAGCGGGTGGCCTGCTGCTTCGCCTCGGGCGTCGGCGTCCAGCCGGGCGCGGGCTCGGCGGCGTCGCCGGAACCGCCCGCGGCGCTCGTGCGTCCGGAGGCGCCCTTCGACGCCGCCGTCTCGACGCGGACGACCTTCTTCTTCCGCTGCTCAGCCACGCGATTCCCTCCAGGCGCTCGGATGTCGCGATGAGCCTATTGGACGAACGGGCCGTGTGCGTAGCCCCGCGGCACGCGCCGCAATGCTCATCGAATGGGCGTCCCGGCCGCCCGGTACCCTGGCCCGATGAGCCAGGAGCCCCGTCGCCCGCTTCCCGTCGAGATCGCCGTGCAGGACGCCGCCGGCGCCAGGATCGCCCTCGACGGCGGCGCCGCCCGCGTCGAGCTGTGCCTCGCCCTCGGCCTCGGCGGCCTGACCCCGTCGGCCGGACTCATCGAGGCGAGCGCCGAGCTCGCCGCCGATCGCGGCGTCTCCGGCTTCACGCACGCGCTCATCCGCCCGCGCGGCGGCGGCTTCGTCTACGACGCCGAGGAGCGCCGCGAGATCGTGCGCGACATCCGCCTCGCCGTGCGGCTCGGCGCCGACGGCGTGGTCGTCGGCGCCCTCGACGAGGCGGGTGGGCTCGATCTCGACGCGATCGCCGAGTTCCGGGATGCCGCGGGCGACGCCGACGTCACCGTCCACCGCGCCGTGGACGCCGCCGCCGACCAGCTCGCCGCCGTCGCCGCGCTCGCGGAGCTCGGCGTGCGCCGCGTGCTCAGCTCCGGGGGTGGCGCCGACTGCCGCGCCGGGCTCCCGATGCTCGAGCGGATGGTCCAGGCCGCCGAGGGGCGGCTCGAGATCATGGCGGGGGGCGGCGTGCGGATCGACGACATTCCGGCGCTCGCCGCGGCCGGGGTGGACGCCGTGCACCTCTCGGCCCGAGGCCGCGCCCTCCGCGGCGGGGCGAGCGGTCCCGGGGGTGGGGTCGACGGCTTCGACGAGACCGATGCGGCGCTCGTCGGCGCCGCGGTGGAGGCGGCCGGCCGGGCACGCGGGCGCGGCGTGCCCCGCGACTAGGCTGGGAGGCATGGCCCACCCCGATTCCGACGACGAGGCCCTCAGCTGGGCGGGTGACGACGACGCGACGCTCGCCCCTGGCTGGAAGCGCGTCGGCACGCCGACGCCGGCGAGTGGCGAGCGCGTATCGGACGCCCCCTCGACCGTCGCGCCGGACGCAGCCGCGGGCGATGCCGCGACCGCCGTCGACCAGGCATCCGACGAGACGCCCGACCAGGCGGACCGCACCGGGCAGACCGGCTCGGTCGAGCTCGTCGTGCTCGGCATCCTCGGCGGCGTGTACCTGCTCTACGCCGTGGGCTGGTTGATCGTCGCCACGACTCCGGCCCCCGAGCTCGCCGACCCGGTGGCGACCTTCATGTACGGCCTCGGCCGCTGGTTCGCGGTGCTCGCGCCGGCGCTCTGGTTCGGCGTCACGCTGTGGCTCTGCGCCGAGCGGCATCGTGCCCGGCTGCTCTGGCTCGTCGCCGGGGCCATCCTGTTCGTCCCGATCCCGTTCCTGCTGCGAGGCTGACATGACCGACGCATCCGCTCCCGCCGAGCAGCCGGAGACCTCCACCGAGCCTCGCACCGACGCCGCGGCGGTCGATGCCGCCGAGGCATCCGCCCGGCCGGCCACCCCGCTCTGGCTCGCCGTCGTCATCGCCGCCGTCACCGGCGTCTTCTACGCGTACGACGTGTGGGAGGCGGTCGGCAACCTCGTCGGCCTGAACCTCTACGCCGACAGCCTTGGCGTCGGGCTCACCGCCTACGGCGTCGTCGTGCTGATCGTCGGCGTGGTGCTGCCGTTCCTGGTCTATGCGGTCGCCTTCTGGCTCGGCCGGCGACGCGGCCCCCTCGGCCAACTCGCCCTGTTCGTCGTCGGCTACGCGCTCGTGCAGGTGCTGAGCGCCGACGTCGCCGTGCTGTTCGGGCTCAACGGCCTCGACCTGGGCTGAGGCCGGCCGCCGACCCCGGCTCGGCGTCACAGAACGAGACGCTTCGTCACACTCCAGTAGCATTGGCGCAAGGCGCCCCCACGGCGTGTGGCGCATGCACCCCCACCGCAACCCGCGCTTCGCTGCGCGCATGCCCCGAAGGAACCGTTCGTGTCAAAGCCGGTCGTGCTGATCGCCGAAGAACTCTCGCCCGCCACCGTCGACGCCCTCGGGCCCGACTTCGACGTCCGCAACGTCGACGGCACCGACCGGGCGGCGCTGCTGTCCGCGCTCGCCGACGCCGAGGCGATCCTCATCCGCTCGGCCACCCAGGTCGACGCCGAGGCCATCGCCGCGGCGAAGAAGCTGAAGGTCGTCGCCCGCGCCGGCGTCGGCCTCGACAACGTCGACGTCAAGGCGGCGACCGCCGCGGGCGTCATGGTCGTCAACGCGCCGACCTCGAACATCATCTCGGCGGCCGAGCTCACCATCGGGCACATCCTGAGCCTCGCCCGGCACATCCCCGCCGGCCACGTCTCGCTCTCGGCGGGGGAGTGGAAGCGCTCGGCCTACACGGGCACCGAGCTCTACGAGAAGACGGTCGGCATCATCGGCCTCGGCCGCATCGGCGCCCTCATCACCGCCCGACTGCAGGCCTTCGGCATGGAGGTCATCGCCTACGACCCGTACATCACGGCCGCCCGGGCGCAGCAGCTCGGCGTGCAGACCGTGTCGCTCGACGAACTGCTCGAGCGCAGCGACTTCGTGACGATCCACATGCCGCGCACCCCCGAGACGCTCGGCATGATCGGCGCCGAGCAGCTGCAGAAGATGAAGAAGACCGCGTACGTCGTGAACGTCGCGCGCGGCGGCCTCATCGACGAGGCGGCGCTGCACGACGCACTCGTCTCGGGCGAGATCGCCGGTGCCGCGCTCGACGTCTTCGTGCAGGAGCCGCCGAAGGAGTCGCCGCTGCTCGGCCTGCCGAACCTCATCGTCACCCCGCACCTGGGCGCCTCGACCGACGACGCCCAGGAGAAGGCGGGCATCTCGGTCGCCAAGTCGGTGCGGCTCGCCCTCGCCGGCGAGCTCGTGCCCGACGCGGTCAACGTCGCCGGCGGCGTCATCGACCCGTACGTGCGTCCCGGCATCCCGCTCGTCGAGAAGCTCGGCCAGCTGTTCGCGGGCCTCGCGCACGGCGCGCTCACGAGCCTCGACGTCGAGGTGCGCGGCGAGCTCGTCGACTACGACGTCAGCGTGCTGAAGCTCGCGGCGCTGAAGGGCGTGTTCACGAACGTCGTCTCGGAGAGCGTCTCCTACGTGAACGCGCCGCTCCTCGCGGAGCAGCGCGGGGTGCAGGTGCGCCTCATCACCGAGTCGGACAGCCCCGAGTACCGCAACGTCATCACGCTGCGCGGCGCGCTCGCCGACGGCACCCAGGTGTCGGTCGCGGGCACGCTCACGGGTCCGAAGCAGTCCGAGAAGCTCGTCGGCATCGACGGCTACGACCTCGAGGTGCCGATCGCGAAGCACCACATCGTCATGACCTACGCCGACCGCCCCGGCATCGTGGCGATCTACGGCCAGGAGTTCGGCGAGGCGGGCATCAACATCGCGGGCATGCAGATCGCCCGTCGTGAGGCCGGCGGCACCGCGCTCAGCGTGCTGACGGTGGACTCGCCGGTGCCGAGCGAGGTGCTCGACCGCGTCCGCGAGGCCATCGACGCGCAGGTCTTCGTCGAGATCGACATCACCGAGTAGGCGACCCCGCCTCGCTCTCTCGACTTGCCCGACTTTCATGAAAGTCGGGCAAGCACCTTCACCTGACTTGCCCGACTTTCATGAAAGTCGGGCAAGTCGGTGAGGGGCGGATGGCGCGGGCCGGTGTGCGGCGGCAGCGGCGTGCGCGGCCCGGGGGAGCAGCGGGTCAGTCGCGCGCGGCGAGCCGCTCGAGCAGGGCGACGAGTTCGTCCATCTGCTTGGGCGTGAAGTCGCCCGTCGACACCGGGCGGTCGACCGCCTCGGCGCGCGTGGCCGCGTGGTAGTACAGCCCGTCGCCGATGAGCGTGATCGCGATGGCGAGCGAGGGGTCGTCGACGTACCGGCCGAGCGCGTCGAGCCAGCGCTGGCGCACCTCGTCGATCGCGCGCCCCGCCTCGCGGTCGCCGCCCTGGGCGAGCCGGACGACGGCGATGAAGCTGCGGTCGAGCGGGGTCTCGATCTGCACGGAGGAGCGCACGAAGTACGAGATCGGCCCGTCGGGCGCCGTGTCGATGCGCGCGATGTCCTCCTCGATGAGGCGATGGAGTCGCTCGATGAGCCCTTCGATGAGGGCCTGCCGGGTGCCGAAGTGGTAGAGCAGGCCGCCCTTGGAGACGCCGGCCTCGCGCGCGGTCGCCTCGATCGTGGCGGCGCGTTCGCCCTCGCTCGCGATGAGGTGCTCGAAGGCGTCGAGCACCGCCTCTCGGGCGGCTGGGGGTCGGCTCATCGGCCCAATCCTAGGTGCGAAATGACGCTCACCTCTGTTACTATACCAGCCGGACGGTACAGAAACTGAGATGGAAATGAACGAGAACACCAGCACGTCGTCGACCGAACGCCTCGGCCACTCGACGGATCCGACGCCCCGACCGGCCGCCCGGCCGAGCGGCGTCGGCGATCCCGCGAGCACGGGCCGCGCGCCCCGCCGCGCCTGGTTCGCGCTGGCGGTGCTGATGCTGCCCACCCTGCTCGTCTCCGTGGACAACACGGTGCTGAGCTTCGCGCTGCCCGAGATCTCCCGCGACCTCGCGCCGACCGCGGCCGAACAGCTCTGGATCATCGACGCCTACCCGCTCGTGCTCGCGGCGCTCCTCGTCGCCATGGGCAGCGCCGGCGACCGCTGGGGCCGCCGCCGCATGCTGCTCATCGGCTCGATCGGCTTCGCCCTCGTGTCGGTGCTCGCCGCCTTCGCCCCGACGGCCGCCGCGCTCATCGCGGCCCGCGCCGCCCTCGGCTTCTTCGGCGCGATGCTGATGCCCTCGACGCTCTCGCTGCTGCGCTCGCTGTTCACCGACCGTGAGCAGCGCCGGCTCGCGATCGCGGTCTGGGCCTCCGGCTTCGCGGCCGGCAGCGCCCTCGGCCCGCTCGTCGGCGGCGTGCTGCTCGAGCACTTCCCCTGGGGTTCGGTGTTCCTGCTCGCGGTGCCGGTGCTCGTGCCGCTCGTCGTGCTCGTGCCCATCCTGATCACCGAGAGCCGCGACCCGGCGCCGGGCCGCATCGACGTGTGGAGCATCCTGCTCTCGCTCGCGACGATGGCCCCCATCGTCTACGGCATCAAGCACATCGCGACCGAGGGGGTCGATCTCGTCTCGATCGTGGCGATCGTCGTCGGTCTCGTGGCCGGGTACGTGTTCGTGCGCCGGCAGCTCGCGAGCGAGACGCCGATGCTCGACGTGCGGCTGTTCACCACCGGCCCGTTCGGCGGCGCGGTGCTCGTGAACCTGCTGAGCGTCGTCTCGCTCGTCGGCTTCCTCTACTTCGTGTCGCAGCACCTGCAGATCATCGCGGGCCTGTCGCCCGTGAACGCCGGCCTCGCGCTCCTGCCCGGACTCGTCGTGATGATCATCGCCGGCCTCGTGGTCGTGCCGATCTCACGCCGCGTCCGCGCCCGGGTGCTCGTGCCCGCCGCACTCACCCTGTCGGCCGGCGGGTACCTCGTGGTCGCCTTCGGCGCCTCCGAGGGCTCGATGTCGGCGGTCATCATCGCCTTCGTGATGCTCGGCATCGGTATCGGCATGGCCGAGACGGTGTCGAACGAGCTCATCCTGACGAGCGCGCCGCCGGCGAAGGCCGGTGCCGCCTCGGCGGTGTCCGAGACGGCGTACGAGCTCGGCGCGGTGCTCGGCACCGCGGTGCTCGGCAGCATCATCGCCGCGCACTACGCGAGCTCGATGCTCGTGCCGTCCTCGCTGACGGCCGAGCAGGCGGATGCCGCCCGCGAGACGCTCGCCGGCGCGGCGGCCGTCGCGGCGGAGCTGCCGGCGAGCCAGGCGCAGCAGCTCATGGACGCGGCAGCGGTGGCCTTCGACGGCGGCGTGCTCGTCACCTCGCTGATCGGCTTCGGCCTGATGCTCGTGGCGGCGACGATCGCGGCGCTCACGCTCCGCAATCCGGACCCGTCGCGCGAGCCCGCCGAACACTGATCCCGGCATCCGGACAGGCGAACGGCCGCCGCCCGAGTGGGCGGCGACCGTTCCTCGTTCCGCGGCGTTCGGTGCGCGGACCGCGGCTCAGTAGACCTCGTCGTCGGGCGCGCTGCGCTCGGTGCGCGTGACGCGGTCGCCGGTTGCCGGGTCGATGCTCGTCTGCGAGGTCGCGACCGAGCGGCGCCTGCGTGCGAGCAGCACGATGCCGATGATCACGATGACGACGCCGGCGCCCATCAGGATGTAGCCGACGAGCTGCAGGTCGATCCAGTCGACCGTGAGGTTCAGCGCGAACGCGAGGATGGCCCCGATGACGAACAGCAGGATGCCGAATCCGATACTCATGACGGACCCCTTTCACTTCCCGGGGCAGATCGTGCCCCGGTTCGATGAGGCGGATGCCTCGTTCGGGGCCGAGCGTAGCGCGCAGGGCGGCACGCGGGACACTACGCTGGAGGGGCTGGCGCTCGAAGGAGAATTCATGGTAACGACGGTCAAACTCGCGGTCATCCCCGGTGACGGCATCGGTCCCGAGGTCGTGGCGGAGGCGCTGAAGGCGCTCGACGCGGCGACGGCCGACCGTGGGATCGAGTTCGACCGCACCGAGTTCCAGCTCGGTGCCGCCCGCTATCTCGAGACCGGCGACGTGCTCACCGACGACGACCTCGCGGCCATCAAGTCCCACGACGCCATCCTGCTCGGCGCGGTCGGCGGCGTGCCGGGCGACCCGCGCCTCGTCGGCGCGAACATCGAGCGCGGCCTGCTGCTGAAGCTCCGCTTCGACCTCGACCACTACGTGAACCTGCGCCCCTCGGTGCTGTACGAGGGCGTCCGGAGCCCCCTCGCCGAGCCTGGCGACGTCGACTTCGTCGTCGTTCGCGAGGGTACCGAGGGCCCGTACGTCGGCAACGGCGGCGCCATCCGCACCGGTACGCCGGCCGAGGTGGCCAACGAGGTCTCGGTGAACACGGCCTACGGCGTCGAGCGGGTCGTGCGCTACGCCTTCGGGCTCGCGGCGAGCCGGCCGCGGCAGAAGCTCACCCTCGTGCACAAGACGAACGTGCTCGTGTTCGCCGGCTCGCTGTGGAAGCGCACCGTCGACCGCGTCGCCGAGGAGTTCCCCGAGGTGACGGTCGACTATCTGCACGTCGACGCCGCGACGATCTTCCTCGTCACGGATCCTGGTAGATTCGACGTCATCGTCACGGACAACCTCTTCGGCGACATCCTCACCGATCTGGCCGGCGCAATCAGCGGCGGCATCGGACTCGCGGCCTCGGGCAACATCAACCCCGACGGCACGTTCCCGAGCATGTTCGAGCCGGTGCACGGTTCCGCGCCGGACATCGCCGGGAAGGGCATCGCCGACCCGACCGCCGCCATCGGCTCCGTCGCGCTCCTCCTCCGCCATCTCGGCGAGGCCGAAGCGGCCGAGCGGGTGGAGCGGGCGATCGCCGCCGACGTCGCCGAGCGCGGCGACCGGCCCCGATCGACCTCCGAGATCGGCGACCAGATCGCGGCACGCATCCAGGCGCTGCAGCCCGCGCACTCGTAGCATCCGAAGCATCCGAAAGAAGACGACCATGACCATCGACCTTCCCCTTCAGGCCCCCACCGCCGCCGGTCTCATCTGGCAGACGGTGCGCAACCCCGACGCGAAGTCCGACGCCGAGCGCGAGGCGATCCTCGCCGAACCGGGCTTCGGCCAGCACTTCACCGACCACATGGTCGACGTCTGCTGGAGCGAGAAGGGTGGCTGGCACCGCCCGCGCGTCTCGCCGTACGGCCCGATCCAGCTCGACCCGGCCGCCGCCGTGCTGCACTACGCGCAGGAGATCTTCGAGGGACTCAAGGCCTACCGCCACGCCGACGGCTCGATCTGGACGTTCCGCCCGCAGGCGAACGCCGCGCGCCTGCAGCGCTCGGCCAAGCGGATGGCGCTGCCGGAGCTGCCCGAGTCGATCTTCCTCGACTCGCTCCGCCAGCTCATCGCCGTCGACGGCGCCTGGGTGCCGAGCGCCGCCGAGACGAGCCTGTACCTGCGCCCCTTCATGTTCGCGAAGGAGGCGTTCCTCGGGGTGCGCCCGGCGAAGAAGGTCGCGTACTACCTCATCGCGAGTCCGGCCGCCGCGTACTTCCCGGGCGGGGTGAAGCCCGTGAACATCTGGCTCTCGACCGAGTACGCGCGCGCCGGCAAGGGCGGCACGGGCGCGGCGAAGACGGGCGGCAACTACGCGTCGAGCCTGCTGCCGCAGGCCGAGGCCGCCGAGCGCGGCTGCCAGCAGGTGCTGTTCCTCGACGACGACCGCAACCTCGAGGAGCTCGGCGGCATGAACGTCGTGCTCGTCACAAAGGACGGCCGCCTCATCACGCCCGAGTCGGACTCGATCCTCGAGGGCATCACCCGCGACTCGATCCTCGAGCTCGCCCGCGACCGCGGCCTCACGGTCGAGCACCGCAAGGTGTCGATCGACGAGTGGCGCGAGGGTGCGGCATCCGGCGAGATCGTCGGCGCGTTCGCCTGCGGCACCGCCGCGGTGGTCGTGCCGATCGGGCGCCTGCTCGCCGAGGACTTCGAGATCGTGCACGAGGGCGACGCCGCCGCCGAGCTCGCCCTGTCGCTGCGCGACGAGCTCACCGGCATCCAGTACGGCCGAGTCGAGGACCGCCACGGCTGGATGGTCCGGCTCGACGCATGACGACGGCTCCCAGGGAGCGCGCGACGGCCGGGTCCTTTCAGATCCGGCCGTTCGCCGTCTCGGACACGGATGCGGTCGTGGCGCTCTGGCGCGCGGCGGGGCTCGTGAAGCCCTGGAACGACCCGTACCTCGACATCGAGCGCAAGCTGACGGTGCAGCCCGAGCTGCTCCTCGTCGCGGAGGCGACCTCTTCAGCTGCCGTCGTCGGCTCCGCGATGGCCGGCTACGACGGGCACCGCGGCTGGGTGAACTACCTCGCGGTCGCCGATCCCGAGCGGGGCACCGGTCTCGGGCGCGCGCTCATGGCGGAGGTCGAGCGGCTGCTGCTCGAGCGCGGCTGCCCGAAGCTGAACCTGCAGGTGCGCACCTCGAACACCGAGGTGATCGCGTTCTACGAGCGGCTCGGCTACCGGCTCGACGACGCGGTGAGCCTCGGCAAACGGCTCATCCCGGACGGGCCGGACGCCTCGACGAGCCGCGGCTAGGCTTGGCGCATGAAGATCGCGCGGTTCAGCCATGACGACACCATCTCCTACGGCATCGTCGACGAGGACGAGCACGAGCTCGTCGTGCTGAAGGCCGACCCGCTGTTCGCGGGCTTCGACCCGACGGGGGAGCGCGTGCCGCTCTCCGCCGTGAAGCTGCTCGCACCGGTGATCCCGCGCTCGAAGGTCGTCGCCGTCGGCAAGAACTACCACGAGCACGCCGCCGAGATGGGCGGGGAGGCGCCGGCCGAGCCGCTGCTGTTCCTGAAGCCGAACACCTCGGTCATCGGCCCGGGCGACGCGATCGTGCTGCCGCCGCAGAGCGAGCAGGTCGAGCACGAGGGCGAGCTCGCCGTCGTCATCGGCCGCATCGCCCGCAACGTGCGCGAGGAGGACGCCGAGGACGTGATCTTCGGCTACACGGTCGCGAACGACGTCACCGCACGTGATCTCCAGCGGCGCGACGGGCAGTGGACCCGGGCGAAGGGCTTCGACACCTTCTGCCCGCTCGGCCCGGTCATCGAGACCGACGTCGACTTCGCGAACGGCACGATCGAGACCCGCGTGGGCGAGGAGGTGCGCCAGCAGGGCCGGCTCGCCGACCTCGTGCACTCGGTGCCCGCGATCGTCGCGTACGCCTCGAGCGTGTTCACGCTGCTGCCGGGCGACGTGATCCTCACGGGCACGCCCGCGGGCGTCGGCCCGCTCGTCGACGGTGACTCGGTCGAGGTGACCGTGTCGGGCATCGGAACGCTGCAGAACCCGGTGCGCGCGGCCGCGCAGTAGGCGTACGCGCCGCGCGGCTGCTACCGCGAGGCGACGGCGGCGCCGCGGAGGGCGCGGGCGGCGAGCTCGACATCCTCCTCGTCGTTCCAGAGGTGGAACGCGACGCGGGCGCGTCCGGCGCGCCCGGAGGCGACGATCCCGGCGGCGGTGAGCGCGGCGAGGTCGCAGCCGGTCTCGTCGGGCCAGCTCACGATCGCGCTGTCGGATGCCTCGAGGCCGATCGCCGCGCGGAACGCGTTCGCGAGCGAGAGGTCGTAGTCGCGCACGCCGGCGAGGTCGAGCGAGGCGGCGAAACCGAGGGCGGCCTCGGCGCCGGCCCAGGCGTTCCAGGCGGGGGAGACCTCGAAACGGCGCGCGCCCTCGGCGAGGTAGAGCTCCGGGCCGTAGCAGGAGGCCCACGGGTCGCCGCCCGAGTACCAGCCCGCAGTCGTGTGCGAGGCGAACTCGGCGATCGCCCGGTCGGAGAACGCGGCGAACGCGGCCCCGCGTGGGGCGCCGAGCCACTTGTACGCGTGGCACACGACGAGGTCGGCGTCGATGCCGGTCGTCGGCATCCAGCCGGTCGCCTGCGTCGTGTCGACGAGCAGCAGCGCGCCGTTCGCGCGGGCGGCGGCGGAGATCTCCGCCATCCGCGCCACTTCGCCCGTCGCGGACTGCACGAGCGAGCAGGAGACGAGCCAGGTGCGCTCGCTGATCGCGTCGGCAAGGGCGTCGAGCGGCACATGCCGCACGCGGAGATCGCCGCGTGCGAGGAACGGCGCGACGACGGAGGAGAAGTCGCCGTCGACGCAGAGCACTTCGGCGCCCGCCGGGGCGGAGGCCGCGGCGATGCCGGTGAAGACGGAGACCTGGGATCCGGTGGCGATGCGCTCAGCGGCGGTGCCGAGGAGCGTCGCGGCATGCCCGCGGGCGCGTTCGAGGGCGGCGGAGTAGTCGGGTGCGGTGGCCCGGCCGGCGCTCCAGCGCTCGAGGTCGGCGCGCACGGCGTCGCGGGTCGCGGCGGCCGGCAGGCCGAGGGTGCAGGCAGCGAGGTAGCCGCGCCCCGCCTGGAATGCTGAACGGACCGGATGCATGCTTCGAGTCTCCGCCGCGGTCGATTCATTCGACAAGAGCAGGTATTCGATCAATCACATGCCGCCCGCTTATGATTCGAGCATGTCGGATGCCTCCACCGAAGCCCTCGCCGACGCGATCGAGCTGCAGACCGTGCGGGTCGTGCGCGCCATCGCCGAGCACCGCACGCTCACGGCCGCCGCCGCGGCCCTCGGCTACAGCCAGCCCGCCGTGAGCCAGCAGCTGCGCCGCTTCGAGCAGCGCACCGGGGTCGCGCTCGTGGAGCGGGTGGGCCGAGGCATCCGCCTCACCGAAGCCGGGCGTGCGCTCGCCCGGCACGCGCACGCCGTCGCCACGAGCCTGGAGGCCGCGGCGGGGGAGCTCGCCGCCCTGCGGGGGCTGCGGGCGGGACGGGTGCGGCTCGTCGCGTTCCCCTCGGCCTCGCCGAGCCTCGTGCCTCGGCTCATCGCGGCGCTCACGGCGAGCCATCCCGGTGTCGAGGTCACTTACGTCGAGGCGGAGCCGCCCGAGGCGGTCGCCGCCGTGCGCGAGGACCGCGCCGACCTCGCGATCACCTTCAGCTACCCGGGCGACCGCAACGATCCGCACCGCGAGAGCGCCCGCGGACTCGAGGTGCGCTCGTACACGCATGAGCCGATGCGCCTCGTGCTGCCCGGCGACCACCCCGCGGCCGGATCCGACGTCGTCTCGCTCGCCGAACTCGGCGACGAGCCGTGGATCGCCGGCTGCCCGCGCTGCCGCGGGCACCTGCTCGAACTCTGCGCCGAGGCGGGCTTCTCGCCGCGCATCGCGTTCGAGACCGACAACTTCGTCGCCGTCGAGGGCATGGTCGCGCAGGGGCTCGGGGTGGCGCTGCTGCCGGCGCTCGCGCTCGCGGCCGCGCCGGGGCATCCGGCCGTCGTCACCCGGCCCACCGATCACGGCGACGAGCGCTCGCTGCACCTCGTCACCGCGCGCGGTGCGGAGCGGGTGCCCGCGATCGCCGCGGCCCTCGCGGCGCTCGCCGTGCTGCGGGAGGGCGCCGCCACTACGATTGACGGTGATGTCTGACACGGCCCACCCCACGACCACGGCGAGCGGAAGCGACATCCGCGTCCGCTTCTGCCCCTCACCCACCGGCACCCCGCACGTCGGGCTCGTGCGCACCGCCCTGTTCAACTGGGCGTACGCACGGCACACCGGCGGCACCTTCGTCTTCCGCATCGAGGACACCGACGCCGCGCGCGACAGCGAGGAGAGCTACCAGCAGATCCTCGAAGCGCTCGGATGGCTCGGCCTGAACTGGGACGAGGGCATCGGCGTCGGCGGTCCGCACGAGCCGTACCGGCAGTCCCAGCGCGGCGACATCTACGCCGAGGTCATCGAGAAGCTGAAGGCCTCCGGGCACCTCTACGAGTCGTTCTCGACGGCGGAGGAGATCGACGCCCGCAACGAGGCCGCCGGCCGCCCCAAGCAGCTCGGCTACGACAACTACGACCGTGAGCTGACGGAGGAGCAGAAGGCCGCGTTCCGCGCCGAGGGCCGCGAGCCCGCGCTGCGCCTGCGCGTGCCCGAGGTCGACCTCGGCTTCGACGACCTCGTCCGCGGCCGCATCGACTTCCCGGTGGGGTCGACCACCGACTTCGTCGTCGTGCGCCCGAACGGCGCGCCGCTGTACACGCTCGTGAACCCCGTCGACGACGCGCTCATGGGCATCACGCACGTGCTGCGCGGCGAGGACCTGCTGAGCTCGACGCCGCGCCAGATCGCGCTGTACCGCGCCCTCATCGACGTGGGCGTGGCGAGCTTCATCCCGCGCTTCGGGCACCTGCCGTACGTGATGGGGGAGGGCAACAAGAAGCTCTCCAAGCGCGACCCCGAGTCGAACCTGTTCCACCACCGCGACCGCGGCTTCATCCCTGAGGGGCTCGTGAACTACCTCGCGCTCCTCGGCTGGGGCTTCTCGGCCGACCGCGACGTGTTCAGCCGCGACGAGCTCGTCGAGAGGTTCGACGTCGCCGACGTGAACCCGAACCCCGCGCGCTTCGACCAGAAGAAGGCCGACGCGATCAACGGCGACCACATCCGCCTGCTGGAGCTCGCCGACTTCACCGCGCGCACCGTGCCCTACCTGCAGGCCGCCGGCGTTGTCGAGACGCCGATCACGCCCGCGCAGGAGGTCGTGCTCGTCGAGGTCGCCCCGCTCGTGCAGGAGCGCATCACCGTGCTCGGCGAGGTGCCCGGGCTCGTGTCGTTCCTGTTCACGGATGCCTCGGCGCTCGCGTACGACGCCGACGCCGTGTCGGGCTTGCCCGCGAACGCCGCCGAGGTGCTCACCGCGGCGCGTGCCGCGCTCGACGCGCTGCCCGCGGAGTCGTGGACGCACACCGAGATCGAGGAGGCCCTGCGCGGCGCCCTCATCGACGGGCTCGGCCTGAAGCCCCGCGTGGCCTTCGGTCCGGTGCGCGTCGCCGTCTCCGGACGCCGGGTGTCGCCGCCCCTCTTCGAGTCGATGCAGATCCTCGGCAAGATCGATTCGCTCGCGCGGATCGACCGCCTCGCGGGGGAGATCGCCGGGGCGTAATCGGTCCTGTTTCCTGTCGCGCGGCCCCGGCCCGCTGAGCCCCGCTCAGTTTGGCCGGGGCCGCGGCGTAGGCTACAGTTGACTCTCGGCCCGGTACTCCGGTTTCGGGCCATTGGGGTATGGTGTAATTGGCAACACGGCTGATTCTGGTTCAGTTGTTCTTGGTTCGAGTCCAGGTACCCCAGCAACGAATCGCTAGAGTTCCCTAGGAAGTCCAGCTTCCTCCTCCCTTCGTCGAGTGGCCCGATCTGGCGTCTGGTGACCAGATTGGTGACCAAAAACCCTCGCGAAGCGCGGTTTGTAGCCGTCTCTGCTGATGAGGTGCGCACTCGACCCCGCTCGTTCGCGCGGGTACGCGCTCCGCACCTATCTGGCATGGAAGCTCACACACGCACCGAGATCGAGCCCGCCTTTTTGACCCAGGCCGAGGTCGCCGTGCTGCTCGGTGTGCCCGAACGCACGCTCGAAGGCTGGCGGCTCACGAAATCCGGGCCGCCGTGGCTGAAGCTCGGCCGGCACGTCAAGTACGACCGCGACGACGTGCTCGCCTGGGCGCGGGAGCAGCGTCATGGCTAGGCCGAAGATCGCCGCGGGCGAGGTCGGCCAGGTGCAGGTGACGCAGCTCGCGAGCGGCAAATGGCGGGCACGCGCCCGGATGCGCGACGACTCCGGCGAACTGGTGCAGCTCCGTGCCGAAGGCACTACCGAGGCTGACGCCCGCGAGGAACTGCTTTCGCGCGCGAAGACGTTGACCACGCACACGAAGGCCATCGTCACTGCCGGATCGACCATCGCGGAGGCGGCGGAGGCGTGGCTGCCGACGGTGAAGGTGCGCGCCGAGAACGGCACGCTGTCGTGGTCGACGTATGAGAACTACGAGACTACCGTCCGTCTCACGCTCGTCCCCGTCTGTGGCGGCGTCACGCTGGAGGCGCTCACGGTCGGCCGCTGCGATCGGATCATCCAGAACCTCCTTGCCGACCGGGGAGTGTCCGCAGCGCGGAAGGCCCGTTCGGTGCTCTCGCTCATCTGCGGGTTCGCCGTGCGCGACGACGCGATCCCGACGAACCCGGTGCGCGACGTCACCCGACTGCCGACGCCGGAGAAGAAGACCTCGATGCTCACTCCGCAGCAGATCGAGGCGATCCGCTACCTCATGACCCGGTGGCGGGAGACGGAGGGCATGGGGCCGCGCCCGAACTGGCGGGCGCTCGTGGACGGCATGGACATCATGCTCGGCACCTCCGCCCGCGTGGGGGAGTGTATCGGGCTACGCCGTTGCGACGTGGACATGACCACTGCACCACCGACGATCCTGATCGACGGCACCGTGATCCAGAACAAGGTGCAGGGCGTCCAGCGCAAGAACGCACCCAAACGCACCCGACAGCGTCGCCGCGTCGCGCTGCCAGCTCTCGCAGCTGACGCGGTGCGACGCCGACTCGCGCTCGCAGAGGGAGGACCTGAGGCACTGCTGTTTCCGACGAAGACCGGCAAGCCGATGAGTGTCTCGAACTACGAACGCCTGCTGCGATCGTTCATCGATGACAACCGCGACCAACTCGTGCGCCTCGGTGTCGAGGTCGATGAGTACTCGACGCACATCTACCGGCGCACCACCGCGACACTCGTGGAGCGCGCGGCCGGACTCACGATCGCGTCACGGCTGCTCGGGCACGCGAACGAGATGGTCACCCGCACCAGCTACGTCATCACCGCCGAGCAAGTCGATGTTGTCACCGCCGACATCCTCGACACGATCCTTGGGACGTGAGTCATGCGGCTCGCCGGTCTCGCGGGACGAGCCGCGTACCTTCTCAACGAAGCCTTGCGCCTGTGCGAGAGGAGAGGTAACGTACCTGCACCCCAAGTCCATGAGCGTGCGGCGGCGGTGCGGAATCCCAACCGCCGTAGGTCGGCCGGGGATGGCTGCGCCGCGGTGCCGGGTCGACGCTCGGCGATGGGGGTGTCGATTCGGCACCCCCGTGAACGGCCTCCGGTTGTGCCGAATCGACACCACCGTCGTGGTGCAGATCTTGCACCACCGCGAAGCCCGAGCTCCGGAATTGCAGGCGGTGTCAATTTGCCACCGCCGTACGAGGAGTCGGCCAGCCAAGAATTTTGGAGGCCGGACGGTTCCGTCAATTTGGCGGCACCGTGGACGACGCGGATAAACGTGATGGACGGCGCGCACGCCCTTCGCTGATGGTCCCGGAAAATTGCCGGGACCGTCGCATCGGACCCTGAAGCGGTCGCCTCCGCACCTCGTGGAGCTATGAACGACCGCTTCGCGCTGTCCGGCCGTGCTGCCGGTTCGCGTCCGCAAACAGATGAGCCCCCGAGGTCGTCATAGAGCCGCTCGGCTGCATCGTTCGGCTCAACGATGCCCGCGCGTCACCAGCGCGCCGCGACCATGTACGGCGCTCCAGGAACCATCGTCGCCACTCTGCCCCAACCGTCTCGACCGCTCATCTGCGCCCCGGCGCAGACGCTCGCGCCACGCGCATCTCCTCAGATTCATTCATGGACGTATGCCACCGCGGGTGGGGCGTGCGCACCTCCCTCATGAGACGACTCGTGAGGAGGCCCGGGGTGAAGGGCGGTGTGATTCTGTTCCGCGGTATCGGCGCGGCCGCGCGCCGATACCTGGAGGCGGACAGGTCGACCGCGGACGAGTATTACCTGGAGGGCGGCACCGCGCTCGCGGAGTTCGCTGTCACCGACTCCGCGGGCGAGGTCATCGAGGCACGGATGCTCGACCCGGTGCAGTACGCCGCGTGGGTGGACTGGACGGACCCGATCAGCGGCACATCGATGGGAACCCCGCGCGGCGCGGGCGAGGGGATGCGGGGTTCGCCGCGGTTCGCGGAGATGGTGATCAACGCGCCGAAGTCCCTCTCCATCGCCGCCGCCCTGCACCAGGAGGTCTCTGACGTGCTCGACGTCGCGCAGCAGGATGCGGCGGCGGAGATCCGACGCTGGCTCGCCCAGCACTCGGTTACCCGGATCGGGCCTCGGCACGCCCGAGAGATTGTGTCGGTGCAGCAGTTGCAGACCGTCGCGGTCGCGCACAAGACCAGCCGTGCGGGTGATCCGCATCGGCACATCCACTTCCAGATCGGCACCCGCGTCTACGCCGCGGGGAAGTGGCGCGGTCTGGACACCGCCGCGCTGTTCAAGCAGCAGGGTGCGATTCGCGCTCTCGGCACCGCGATCATCGCCGCGCACCCGCAGCTTGCGGCCGTGCTCGGGAAGCACGGGCTCACGCTCGATCCGGTGACGGGAGGGGTCGCGGAGCTGGAGCCGTTCAACGCGGCCCTGTCGAAGCGCGGTGCGCAGGTCGAACGCAATCTCGCCACCTTCGAGGCCGAGTGGGAAGCTGCGCATCCCGGCGAGGAGCCGGGGCCGGTGGTGCGGGCGCGGCTGAAAGCGAAGGCGTGGGAGCACGAACGCCCGGGGAAGAAGCCCACGGTGCTCGGCAGCGAGGCCGGCTGGCGCGTGGAGCTCGAAGACGCCGGCTACAGCCCGGGTGCGCCACGGGCGCACAGGCCTGTACCGGTCGCGCTCGACGAGCTGCGGATCGAGGAAGTCGCATCTCGTGCACTTGACCGTGCGGCGGCGGGCGCATCGGCGTGGACGGTGCACACGGTGCGCGAGCACGTCACCCGCATCACCACCGAGCACGGCGTCCAAGCCACACCCGAGGAGCTGCGAGAGTTCCTGCAACTGGCGACGCAGCTCGCAGCATCGGATTGCCTCTCCGTCCTCCCACCCGGTGTGCCGAAGCCGGAGCACGTCGCGCATCTGACATCGCTGCGCGTCGTCGCTGCCGAGACGGAACTGCGCGACCTGCTCACCGCACGCGCGGAGAAGTCCAACCAGCGCATCCCGGACGTACACGAGCTTGCGGCACAGGCGGGTCTGGACGAGGACCAGAAGCGGGCGGCCGCAGCCGTCGCATCCGCCAACCCGCTCGTCGTGGTCGAAGGCGCCGCGGGGTCGGGTAAGACGACGATGCTCAAGACGGCCATCGAAGCCGCGGCGGGCCGTGGGACGCGGGTCGTCACGCCGACGAAGAAGGCCGCCGACGTCGCTGCGAAGGAACTCGGCATCCCGACCGACTCCGTGGCCGCGCTCGTCTATGCACACGGGTTCCGGTGGAACAGCGACGGCGTGTGGACACGCCTGCGGCCCGGTGATGCCGATCCCGAAACCGGAAGTACCTACCGGGGGCCGGTGTATGAGGCGCGTCTCGCGCGAGGTGAGCGGATCGTCGTCGACGAGGCAGGGATGCTCGACCAGGACTCCGCCCTCGCCCTGTTGCAAGTCGCGGACGAGGCCGGGGCGACTGTCGCGCTCGTCGGAGACCCGGCGCAACTCGCTGCGGTCGGGCGCGGAGGTGTGCTCGACATCGCCATTAAACTCACCCCAGCAGTCGTGGATATGACGAGCCTGCACCGCTTCACCGACCCCGCGTATGCGGCGCTCACGCTCGAGCTGCGGCATGCCCGCAACCCCGTCGCGATCTTCGATCGGCTGAACGAGCACGGTCTGATCATCCTGCACGACACCGATGAGGACGTGCAGGCGGCCATCGCCACGACGACGAGTACAGCGGATGCGATCACCGCGGCGACGAACGACGAGGCCCGGTCGCTGAACGAACGCATCCGCGCCGGGAGGGTCGACCGCGGCAAGGTCGATGACGCGCGGACGGTGTTCGGCAGCGATGGCCTGCCCATCGGTGCTGGGGACGTGATCCAGACTCGCCGCAACGAGTCCGCACTCGGCGTTGCCAACCGGCAGACCTGGACGGTGCAGTACGTTGGCGAAGACGGCGCGCTGAGCGTTATCGAGACCGGAAACGGCCGTAAGCAGCAGCGCACCGTGACTTTGCCCGCAGAGTACGTGACCGAAGACGCGCACCTGGCCTATGCGGTCACCGCGTACGGCGTCCAGGGCTCGACGGTGAACGCGGCACACACGTTGCTCTCCGACGCGCTTGATGCGGCAGGCGTTTATGTCGGCATGACCCGCGGGCGCGGGACGAACAAGCTGCACATCGTCGCCAGTGATCTCGCAGACGCGAAGCAGCAGTTCGTCGATGCGCTCGCCCGAGACCGCGCCGACCGCGGCCTGGAAGACGCCACCGAACGCGCCCGCGAGGCCGTCGCGGACCTCGTTGCAGACGGGCCGATGTCCATCGTGAGCGCGGAGCGCGACCGGATTCTCGAACGGATCGCGAAGGCTGACGCGGAGCGCGAGCGCTGGCTCTCGGCAGCCGCCAGATTGCACGACCAGTCCCAGCGGCACAAGGCCGAGTACGAGCCGCAGCGGGAGCTGGCGGAAGCCGCCGATGCGAAGGCTGCTGCCGTGCTCGCGAACGTTGTGGAGTCGCTGACACGGGAGGCAGTCGCGGATGGCGCCACGTTCCTGGCTGCGCAGCAGAACGCGATCGCGGCACGCCGGGCCAAGGAAAGCGCGTCTCGGTTCCGCAAGCGCTCTGCCACCCGCACCGCGAACAACGCCGACGCCCGGCGTGCGGAGACAGAGCGGGTTATGCGCGGCCGGTGGCAGAGCGCCCCCGGTAGCGAGAGCAATCTGCCCGCGTGGTCCGAGTCAGTCGCCCAGCACGAAGCCAGCCACGTGCCCGCGGTCGTCGAAGCACGCGCGGAAGCCACGCAGGCGCGCCAGATCGTCAGAGAGATCACCGCACGGCAGTCGCGGGAGCACACGGCGATGTACGAGCGCGCCCTCGGGAACCGGCGTCCGAGCGCGATTGCCGCGCGGGTGAATGCCCTGCGCGAGCAGGCAGCGCAGGATCGCCGCTACCTCGCCCAACTTGATGTGCTTCCACAAGATGACGCAGTGCGGCTTGTCCACGAGCGTGCAGCGCAAGCCGAGGCGCAGCGCCTCGTCGCCGAGGAAACCCGCAGAGCGGCGGAAGCACGGGCGACGCGGCTCGACGCCCCGGCGTTTGAACGGGACCGCGGTCGCTCCCCACATAGCGACGGCCCGTCACTTTAGTCGTGGCGCGGCAGCCGAGCTGAGCAAGACTAAACCGGGAGAAACCGGCCAAAAGATGGTTGCGCCGCTAGGCTCTGAGCTATGACCTCGTCCGAACTCGTCTCAGCGGTGCTCTCATGAGCGAGCCCTGGCTGTCTGCCGACGACATCGCCGCTCACCTGGGCGTTACCAAAGAGACGGTCTACGTCTGGATCGCCGACAAGGGGATGCCCGCGCACAAGGTGGGGCGTCTGTGGAAGTTCCAGGCTTCCGAGGTCGATGAGTGGGTGCGGCGTGCGGGCGCGTCGGATACCGACAGTTCTGACTCAACGCGGGGGCGGGGCTGAGTGCGCATCATCGACAACGTCAACGAGCTGCTCGGCGACGATCTGAAGGCAGAGGTGAAGGCAGGGTCGCGCCTGCGCATCGCGGCGTCGACGTTCTCGATCTTCGCGTTTGAGGCACTCAAACGAGAGCTGTCGCAGATCAAGGAGCTGGAGTTCATCTTCACGGCTCCGTCCTTCAACACCGCGAAGGCAACGGACAAGCCGGCCCCGGAGCGCCGACAGTTCGAGGTGCGTCACGGTGACGTGTCGAGCCTGTATGGCTCGGAGTTCGAGATCCGACTGCGGAACAAGCTCACGCAGCGCGCCATCGCGCGGGAGTGCGCGGAGTGGGTGCGTCAGAAGGTGACGTTCCGCTCGAACCGCACTGGAGCACCGATGCAGCCGCTGGCGGCAGTCGATGACACCACGGCGTACTTCCCGATCCAGGGCTTCACCACCGCCGACCTCGGCTATGAGCGCGGCCCGGCCACCTCAAACTACGTCACGAAATTCGAGGGAGCGAACGAGACGCGCCAGTTCGTCCAGCTCTTCGACCAGATCTGGCACAACCCCGAGCAGCTCGACGATGTCACGCAGACGGTCTACGACCACATCGCGTCGGTCTACGCCGAGAACTCGCCGCAGCGCGTCTACTTCCTGATCCTCTACAACCTCTTCAGCGAGTTCCTCGACGACCTCAACGAGGACGTGCTGCCGAACGACCTGACCGGCTACCAGGACACCGCGATCTGGAACGCGCTCTACAACTTCCAGAAGGACGCGGCGACCGGGGTCATCAACAAGCTGGAGACCTACAACGGCTGCATCCTCGCCGACAGCGTGGGCCTCGGGAAGACGTTCACCGCGCTCGCCGTCATCAAGTACTACGAGCTGCGGAACAAGTCTGTGCTCGTCCTTGCTCCGAAGAAGCTGGCGGAGAACTGGACGAACTACAACGCGAACCTGACCACGAACATCTTCGCCAAGGACCGCTTCAACTACGACGTGCTCGCGCACACCGATCTCTCTCGCGAGTCGGGGGAGTCGCTCGGCATCCCGCTCGACCGGGTGAACTGGGGCAACTACGACCTCGTTGTCATCGACGAGTCGCACAACTTCCGCAACGCCGACTTCATGGAGGAACGCGAGACCCGCTACCAGCGCCTGATGCGCAAGGTGGTCCGCGAGGGCGTGAAGACGAAGGTGCTGATGCTGTCAGCGACACCGGTGAACAACCGTTTCAACGACCTGCGCAACCAGCTCGCCCTCGCCTACGAGGGTGAGTCCGCCCAGCTCGCCTCCAAGCTCAACCTCTCCACCAGCGTCGAGGAGGTATTCCGGCAGGCGCAGCGCGTCTTCAACGAATGGTCGGACCTGCCCCCGGAGGAGCGCACCCCCGAGGCGATCCTCGCCCGGCTCGATTTCGACTTCTTCGAGCTGCTCGACTCGGTCACGATCGCCCGATCCCGCAAGCACATCCAGGCGTTCTACGACACCGCCGACATCGGAGCGTTCCCCGAGCGACTCCAGCCCGTCTCGATCAGGTCGCCGCTCACCGACCTGCCGGGCACGCCGACCTTCAACGAGATCTTCGACCAGCTCCAGTCGCTCACCCTCGCGGTCTACGCGCCGCTGTCCTACGTCTTCCCGAGCCGCATCGAGAAGTACGAGGTGCTGTACGGCAACGTCGGCGGTGCGAAGAACCGGGCAGGAGGCTCCACGGAGAACCTCGGCGCGGCGAACCGCGAAAAGGGCATCCAGAAGCTCATGACGGTGAACTTGCTCAAGCGCCTGGAGTCGAGCATCGAGGCGTTCCGGCTGACCCTCAGCCGCCTGGAGTCCACTGTCGAGGAGGCGCTCGACGCGATCGACAGCCGCGCGAGCGCGATCACCGATGTCGCCGCAGGATTCGACGACGTGGAGGCCGATGACGACGACTTCGACGTGCCCACGAGTGGCACGGTTGGCAAGAAGGTGCAGGTCGACTTGGCCGACGTGGACGTCGAGTCGTGGAGCCGCGATTTGATGCACGACGGCCAGATCATCGCGAACCTGCTGACGTCGATCTCCGGCATCACCGCCGAGCACGACCTCAAGCTCCGCACGCTGAAGGAGCGAATCGAGGCGAAGTTCGCCGACCCGATTAATCCCGGCAACCGGAAGGTGCTGATCTTCTCGGCCTTCGCTGACACGGCTGAGTATCTGTACCGGGAGCTTTCACCGTTGCTGAAGCAGGGTGGCTTTGACAGTGCGTTGGTCACCGGCCAGGGCAATCCGAAGACGACCCTCGGCAAGGGCTACGGCTTCCAGCAGACCCTGACCCTGTTCTCGCCGCGTTCGAAGCAGCGGCACCTGACGATGCGAAACGAGACCGCGGAGATCGAGGTGCTCATCGGCACCGACTGCATCAGCGAAGGCCAGAACCTCCAGGACTGCGATTACCTCGTCAACTACGACATTCACTGGAACCCGGTGCGCATCATCCAGCGGTTCGGCCGTATCGACCGGATCGGCTCGACGAACGAGCGCATCCAGCTCGTCAACTTCTGGCCCGATATCTCGCTCGACGAGTACATCAACCTCAAGGAGCGGGTGGAGAACCGGATGGTCATCGCCGATATCACGGCGACGGCGGACGACAACATCCTCACGCAGGAGGCCAGCGACGCGGCCTTCCGCAAGGAGCAGCTCCGCCGTCTTCAGGACGAAGTAATCGAGATGGAGGACGTGCGCACGGGCATCTCGATCACCGACCTTGGGCTGAACGACTTCCGCATGGACCTCCTCGGCTACATCAAGGACGACCCGACCATTGCGACCTCCCCGAAGGGGATTCACGCGGTCGTTCCCGCTCAGCCGGACAAGGGGCTGAAGCCCGGCGCGCTCTTCGCGTTGAGAAACATCAACGCCGACGAGATGCTGCACCGGGGCAATCGCCTTCACCCGCACTATCTCGTGTACCTCGACACCGAAGGCAACGTCATCGCCGACCACACGGAGGTGAAGTACCTGCTCGACCTGATCCGCGCCGGATGCCGCAATCGTGACGAGCCCGCCTGGGAGGTGTGCCGCGTCTTCAACGCTGCCACCCGCGACGGTGCCGAGATGGGCAAGTACAGCAGCCTGCTCACCGAGGCGATCCGCTCCATGATTGACCTGACCGAAGAGCGCGACCTCGACAGCCTCTTCAGCCCGGGCCACACCACCGCCTTGCAGCAGACGATCACCGGCCTCGACGACTTCGAGCTGATCGCTTTCCTCGCCATCGTCGAGGAGCCCGTCGAGTGAGAGATGTCCTCTACCGCTGGCCGCAGAGTGCGGCATTCGGCCGCACCGTGCCCAAGACCAAGTTCTACGAGCACGGCAACGTCCGCACGGCGCTGCGCGAGAAGTTCATCGAGGACGTCCAGCGCATCACCTGGGACTACAAGCTCGCGGAGTCGACCATTCGGCTGAAGGGCACGGAGGCTGTCCCGGAGATCCAGGTCTTCGCCGTCGAAACGAAGGGCAGCGATGTCCCCGACGATGTGCTCGCGGCGATCGACAAGTCCGTGCATTTTCCAATCGTCTTCGAGATCAGCACAGGCGAGATGGTGCGCACAGTCGCCGCGCTGAAGACGCTCGGCGGCAGCACGCCGAAGGTCGGCTCGTACTTCTCGACTGCGTGGCTCCCGATCGCTACTGACCGCCAGCCGCTCCCGGCAGCCATCGACCTGCCTGCACTCTACGAGTCGCTACTCACCTCGCTCCTGCCCGTGGCGACACGCCGAGGGGAGTCTGTGTCGGATGCCACCGGGAGAATGGACAGGGCCCGGAAGCTCGAACGTGAGATCGCCGCGCTGGAGCGGAAGCTCCGCAATGAGCCCCAGCTCAACCGCAAGGTCGAGCTACGCAAAGCACTGAAGGAACACCAGGCTGCGCTCGCGGCGCTGGTGTGAGAGGGAGAGATGACGAAGCCGGACAAGCTGGAGCTGCGGTCAGCCGACGTGACCCGCAAGAACGTCGAGGCGATGGCGGCGCTGTTCCCCCACATCGTCACCGAGGGCCTCGATGACGACGGCAACCTCATCCACGCGATCGACTTCGAGGCACTGCGGCAGGAGTTGAGCGATTTCGTCGTCGAGGGCAAGGAGGTCTATCAGATCGACTGGCCGGGCAAGCTCGCCGCCGAGTTTGCGTCCAATGCGCCCATCGCCAAGACCCTGCGGCCCAATCTCGCTGACTCCGTTGACTTCGACACGACGAAGAACCTCTTCATCGAAGGTGACAACCTGGAAGCGCTGAAGCTCCTTCAGGAGCCTTATCTCGGCAAGGTTCGCTTGATCTACATCGACCCGCCATACAACACGGGTGGCGACCTCGTCTACCGGGACGACTTCTCGTCCTCTACGCAGGAGTTCCTCTGGAAGTCGCGCCAGGTGAACGAGGCCGGCGAGAAGCTCGTGTCCAACACCGAGGCGAACGGGCGCTTCCATTCGGACTGGCTGAGCATGATCTACCCGCGGCTCCGACTGGCCAAGCGATTCCTTGCCCAAGACGGCGTCATCCTGGTCAGCATCGACGATGCAGAGCAGGCATCGTTGCGCCGCCTGATGGATGAGGTCTTCGGGGAACAGAACTTCATCGCGCAACTCGTGTGGGAGAAGGGACGTAAGAACGACGCGAAGCTCTTTTCCAATGGTCACGAGTACGTGATGGTCTATGCAAAGTCCAAGTCGACGCTCCGTGAACGCAAGACAACCTGGCGCGAGGAGAAGCCGGGTGCGCGCGAGATCTGGGACGAGTACCTCCGGCTTCGTGAGATCCATGGTGCAGACGACTCCGCCATCGAGCATGACCTTTCGGCATGGTTCTCCGCGCTGCCCCGCACAGATCCCTCAAAGAAGTGGGCGCGCTACAAGCGGGTCGATGCGAACGGGCCGTGGCGCGACGACAACATCTCCTGGCCCGGTGGCGGAGGCCCTCGATACGACGTGATCCATCCCGTCACAGGCCAGCCGTGCAAGGTGCCAGAGCGCGGATGGATCTGGCCTGATCCGGAGACGATGAAGGAGAAGATCCGGCTCGGGATCGTCGTGTTCCGGGACGATCACACAGAGCCACCCCTCCGGAAATCGCATCTCCGCCCTATCGTGGGCGAAGAGGATTCTGAGGGTGTCGAGCAGGATGCCGGAGATGACGTCGAACTTGCCGTCCAGGTCCGAGGCACCTACTTCTATCGTCAGTCGCAGACCTCTGTAAAGCACTTGAGGGCGTTGATGGGTGCCCAAGTGTTTAACAACCCCAAGGACCACGAGGTCTTGTCCCGCCTGTTCGAGTATGTCCTTGGCGGCAAGGGAGGCATCGTGATGGACTTCTTCGCTGGTTCTGGCACCACTGCCGAAGCCGTCTTCGACCTCTGCGCCCGAACCGGGCTCAACTGCCCGGTGATCCTCGTGCAACTCCCGGAGCTGCTGGAGGACAATCTCAAGTCGGCGACCGGTTCGGCGAAGACAACGATCCAGAACGCGATCAAGCTACTTCAGAAGCTCGACAAGCCGCTGAACATCGCCGAGCTGACCAAGATCCGCATCCAGAAGGCCGGTGCGCAGATTCTGGCGGATCGCAAGCCCTCGGAATGGAACGGCGACACCGGCTTCCGCGCGTTCTCGATCGACACGAGCAACTTCACGGACATCACCACGACCCCGGACGCGGCCGATCAGGAGACGCTGCTGGGCCTCGTGGAAAGCGTCAAGCCCGACCGCAGTGGTTTGGACGTGCTGTTCGAGGTGCTGATCGCCTGGGGGCTTAACCTCTCCGCGCCGATCAGCGTTGAGTCCATCTGGGGCCACGAGGTCTACTCCGTCGAGGACGGTGCTCTGCTTGCCTGCTTCGATGACCAGCTCGATGAGGCGCTGATCCGCGCGCTCGCGCTGCGCGCGGCAGCGGACACCACGCAAAAGGTTGTCTTCAAGGACACCGGATTCGCCTCGGACGACGCGGCGATCAACGCGCACCAGGTGTTCGAGCAGCTCTCGCCTGACACGACGGTCAAGGTGATCTGAACAGATGAAGCTGCAATTCAAGGTTCAGGAGTATCAGACCGCCGCCGTGCACGCCGTCGTGGACTGCTTCCGGGCCGTGCACCGGCAGCCGTTCGCCGACAACATCACCTACAAGATCGACCCTGGTCGCACGACCGGCCGACGCGGCCTTCCCGAACTGGATCATGGCGTCGATGAGGCCGCCGCCGCGACGGGTTACGGCAACAGTGCCATGCTCCTGAACCCCGCACAGCTTCTCGACAACATCCAGGCGGTGCAGCGTCGCACGAGCGGGCTCCCGCTCTCGGGCGAGCTGATTGCGAGCCCGGCGGCTGGGCTGAACCTCGATATCGAGATGGAGACCGGCACCGGGAAGACCTATGTCTACATCAAGACGATCATGGAGCTTCACCGGCAGTTCGGCTGGTCGAAGTTCGTCGTCGTCGTCCCGAGCGTCGCGATCCGTGAGGGCGTGAAGAAGTCCTTCGAGATCACCGCCGACCATTTCCTCGCCGAGTACAAGGCGCAGGCCAGGGCCTTCGTCTACGACTCCGAGCATCTCGAAGACGTTGAGACCTTCTCGTCCGACACGGGCATCCAGGTGATGATCATCAACGCGCAGAACTTCAACCGCGACGCGAAGAAGGCCGACCAGGATTCTGCCAAACGCGGTAAGTCGTCGGGCCTGAAGATGTTCAAGACACTCGACGGGTTCAAGTCCCGTCGCCCCATCGACGTGATCGCCGCCAACCGCCCGATCCTCATCATCGATGAGCCGCAGCGTCTCGGTAGCAACCCGTCGAAGCCCAGTGAGACGCTGAAGGCGCTCGGACGGTTCAACGCGCTCTTCGCGCTCCGGTACTCCGCGACCCACGCCATCGAGCACAACAAGGTCCACAGACTCGATGCCCTTGACGCCTACAACAAGAAGCTCGTCAAGAAGATCGCCGCACGCGGTATCAGCGTGAAGGGACTCGCGGGGAGTAGCGCTTACTTGTACGTCGATGGTCTCGAACTCGGCAAAGGCGCAGACTTCCCGAAGGCTCGAATCGAGATCCAACACCAGCCGAAGAACGGGAGTATCGGGCTCAAGACTGTCAAGGTCAAGCAGGGTGACCGGCTTCACGACATCTCCGGTGGGATCGAAGCGTACAAGGGGCTCGTCATCGACGACATCGACGCGATCGCCAACACCGTCACCCTCCTCGACGGGCAGGTGCTTCAGGGCGGTCAGGTCACCAACGACGTCACCGACGAGCAGAAGCGGCGGCTCCAGATCCGCGAGGTCATCCGAGCCCACCTCGACAAGGAGCGACAGCTCTTCGGCCTTGGCATCAAGGTGCTCTCCCTCTTCTTCATTGACGAGGTGCTGAAGTACCGCGACTATGACCAGCCCGACCGGCTGGGGGAGTACGCCCGTGTCTTCGAGCAGGAGTACGAAGCCCTCAAGACCGAGCGGCTCGGCGAGCTCGACCTTGACGAATCCGGGGCGGCATACCGGACCTTCCTGGAGCGTGACGCGGTACGCGATATCCACAACGGCTACTTCTCCGTGGACAAGAAGACCGGGCGCTGGGTCGACAGCGACGCCTCTGACGCATCCGACGAGAAGGGCAAAGGGCTCTCGAAGGACGCGGAGGCATACGACGCGATCCTTCGGGACAAGGAGAAGCTCCTCGACCGCGACTACCCGCTCCGCTTCATCTTCAGCCACTCCGCTCTACGCGAGGGCTGGGACAACCCGAACGTGTTCACGCTCGGATTCCTCAAGAAGGCCACCGCGGGGGACTCACGCCGCCAAGAAGTCGGGCGCGGTCTCCGTCTCGCCGTCGGCCACAATGGTGACCGAACCGACAACCCGGTGACCGTCCACGACATCAACGTCCTGACCGTCGTGACCGAGGAGTCCTACGTCGACTTCGTCGCAGGGTTCCAGAAGGAGACGCTGGGCCTCCTCAGCGCACGGCCGCGGAAGGCGACGCCCGAGTTCTTCGTCGGGGCGATCCTGCGCGACGCCATCGCCGGCACCGAGCACAAGATTACGCTCGATGAAGCGAAGCAGCTCCAGCACTGGCTCATCAAGCACGACTTCATCGACTACGACCAGCACCTCACCGACCAATGGCTCGGCCGCGCCGACTTGCCCGAGATCCCGGCGATGCCGCCCGCACTCCAGCCGTACTTTTACCAGGTCGCTGACCTGATTGACTCACTGCACGTTCAGGCCCCGAAGGTCGACGACGGGCGCAAGGCGAAGGTCGTGCCGATGAACAAGGTGAACTTCAACAAGAAGGAGTTCCAGGAGCTCTGGGAGCGAATCAACCACCGCGTCGTGTACCAAGTCGCGTTCGACTCTCAGGAACTCATCGACAACTGCATCCGCGTCCTCGACACGTCGCTCGAAGTGGCTCGACTCCAGTATGTCGTGACCGAAGGCGTGCAGCGTGATGTCATCGAGGCGGAGCACCTGGAGTCGGGCGAGAGCTTCAAGATGACGCGCACGAAGTCGTCGGAGTCGACCCTTAGCGCTAGCTCCACGGTGCCCTATGACCTGATCGGCGAGATCGCTGAGAAGACCAAGCTCACCCGCCGCACTGTGGCGACAATCCTCCGCGGCGTCACGCCCAACACGTTCGCGAAGTTCAAGCAAAACCCTGAGCAGTTCATCACCGAAGCCGCTCGACTCATCCGTGAGCAAGCCGCAGCGACGATGGTCGAGCATATCGAGTACGACGTCCTCGATGACCGCTACGACGCCTCGATCTTCACCGAGAACCAGACCGCTCAGGATCTCTCGAAGGCCGTGCACACGCCCAACAAGAACGTCTACGAGTACGTCCTCGACGACTCACAGGTCGAGCGCGACTTCGGTGCAGCACTCGACATCAGTCAGGAGGTGTCGGTCTTCACCAAACTCCCGCGTGGGTTCAAGATCCCGACCCCGCTCGATGACTACAACCCCGACTGGGCGATCGCGTTTCAGGAGGGATCGGTCAAGCACGTCTACTTCGTCGCCGAAACGAAGTTCTCCCTTTCATCGCTGGAACTGCGCGGCGCGGAGAAGGCGAAGATCGACTGTGCCAACAAGCTCTTCGAGAAGCTCGATCAGGTGGCCGGCACTCCGGGCATCAGGTACCACGGCGTGACCAGTTACGACCATCTCCTGCAGCTCGTGGGGGCGTAGCGAGGGTGGCCATCGAGCTGTACTTCTCGCAGCACTTCGGGGTTTCGCCGAAGGCGTTGGAGGACTACGGCGCGTTCGACATCAGTCTTGCCTCCGATCTGCCGCTCTTCGTCGACCCATTCCTGCTCTTCAACAGTAAGAAGCAGGAGTACCGCGATCTCCACGACAGCATGATCCGCTACCTCGTGTTCCTCCGCGACCGGGCCATACCCGATCTCGATCCTGGGCTCATCAAGTCCTGGTACATGTTCCAGGAGGTGAAGCAGAATTGGCTCGGGTTCACCGTCCTCGGCAACTCGGGGAGCGGGCTCGGCAAGGATTTCGCCCGTGCGCTCCACAGCTCTCTCGGCTCGATTCTGAGAGGGTTCGGGTCAGAGGCGATCACTAAGGGTGCTCACTTGGAGAAGCTCGCGCTTATCAAGGAGGGTGTCGGACGTGACAACATCAGCGACTTCACCACGAACCTGATCAAGGGTTACTTGCTGGAGTACACGCAGGCGTTCGCGCAGAAGCATCTGTCGGCCGATCAACGCGGGACGTTCTTGGTCACCCGCGCTGCTTTCAACTACGAGACCGAGACGTGGGAGTCGCGCCAGTACGAGCTTCCCGTGCTTCGTGGGGACTACGTCCTGCTCACCCCGGCCGACATGCTCACCAAGGATGACACCTGGATCAGCCGCTCGGACTTCGTTCGCGAGTTCAGCAGCATCCCCGACGCCATCGAAGATGATCAGCTTCGCGCACAGGTTAACAATTACCTCTTCAAGAAGCTGAGCGACAGCCCCACGAAGAAGGAGTACTCGGACCTGGCGGCTGCGGCGATCCGCCAGTTCCCAGAGCTCATCGACTACTACATCCGTCAGAAGGAGGACACCGGGGAGCAGGCAGCCGGCCTCAGCGCACAACGGCGGCAGGAGGTCTTCGAGATTCTCGTGCAGATGGTGCAGAAGGTCGTCGAAGATATCCGCACCAACACCTCGCTGTACTTGACGCCAGTCAATAGCTATGACGAGGCACTGATCCGCGCGAACGGTTTCAAGCAGTACGTCGAGAACCAGGACGGCTACCGGCTCATCAACAAGCCGGGCCGGGAACGCCCTCTCGCTACGGAGAAGGAGGTCCAACTCTTCTTCGGCCTCATCTTCTTCGGTAGCGAGTTCGACGTGAATCGTGAGGTCAACAACGGGCGCGGTCCTGTGGACTTCAAGGTGAGCAAGGGGGCCGTCGACAAGTCGCTGATCGAGATCAAGCTCGCCAGCAACAGCCAACTGAAGCGCAACCTCCAGAACCAGGTCGAGGTCTACGAGAAGGCGAACGGCACGCGCACATCGGTCAAGATGATCGTCTGCTACACGGACGCGGACGTGGCGAAAGTCGATGCCGTTCTGAAGGAGCTGGATCTTCGCGGCGAGAAGTCCATCGTCGTCATCGACGCACGTGCCGACAACAAGCCCTCCGGCTCGAAGGCATAGGCCGGCCCAGCGATGCTCCAGTACATTCGGTTGCGCGGTTCCCCCGCCTTCGACCCGGCCTCTGGCGCTGACATCGGCCCACTCAAGCCGGTGAACTTCTTCTTCGGGCCGAACGGCTCCGGTAAGACAACGATCAGCCGCGCTCTGGCTGACTCGACGCGATTCGCTGGAACGTCTCTGGAGTGGCTCCCAGCCGCCAGCGAACTAGGCATCAAGGTCTACAACCGCGACTACGTCAATGCGACGCTCACGCCCGCAGGCCACCTCGCGGGCGTGTTCCTCCTGGGAGAGACGAACGCTGAGATCCAGACCGAGATCGAATCGTTGACAGGTCCGCGAGGCTCGATCGCTACAGCCAAGGAAGGTCTTGCGCGACTTCAGTCCGCCTTGGAAGCGAAGAACGATGAGATCGAGGGCGTCCGTACCGCGCTGAAGGATGCGGCATGGGCCAAACGCAGCGAAGTCCCCGCAGAACTGCGCGAGATGTTCACGGGGTACAACAACAGCAAGGACCGGCTTGTCGACCGACTGCTCGAAGTTGCTGCGGCGAACCTCTCCGCATCCGAGGACTTCGCGGCACTCACCTCCGAAGCGGCAGCGGTTCTCGCCGACGATGCGCAACCCCTCCAGGAACTTCCGCTTGGACGTGACATCAGGATCGAAGACGCGCCCGGCCACTGGCTCCTGGGGGTGGCGGTCGTGGGTAGCGGCGATGTGCACCTCGCGCCCCTTATCCAGCAGCTCGGCAATGCCGACTGGGTGCAGCACGGTCGCACACATCTTGAACACGCGAACGGCGTCTGTCCGTTCTGCCAGCAGGCCATTCCGTCCGACCTCGGTGAGCAGTTGGAGGCGTATTTCGACCGCACCTACGTCGAGCAGATGGAGCAACTGTCGGCGCTCAACCGGCACTTCGACACCTGGGCACAGCAGTGGGCAACCTATCTCGACGATCTGACGGCGCGAGCGGGAGTCACAGAGCACATAAACGCCGAACGGCTAGCAGCTGCGAGGATGGCGCTGGAGAGGGTGATCGCTGACGCCCGAGCGCAGATCAACGCAAAGTTGTCGGGGCCTTCGAGCATCCTGTCGGTGCCTGATCCCTCGCCGCAGGTAGAAGGTGTCAACGCCGTCGTTCGGGAGGCCAACGAGGCCATCCAAGGCTTCAACCTTCTCCTCAGAAACCGATCAGCGGCGAAGAAGTCGCTTCTCGACCGCTGTTGGGTCGTGTTCGCACGGGCGACCCTCTTGGCGGAGCTGAGCCGCTACGAGGGGGCGATGCCCGGACATCTGGCGGGAAAGCAGAACCTCGAAGGCCGGATTGAGTCGGCGAAGACTGACGTTCGTGCCAAAGAGTCGCGCCTCCGCGAGCTGCAGGCGAAGGTCACGTCAAGCAAGCCGATCATCGACCGCATCAACCGCCTCTTGGACTCCGTCGGCTTCCATTCCTTCTCACTCGCGGAGTCGACAGCAGTTCAGGACGGTTACACCCTCGTCCGCTCAAACGGCGATGTCGCCACGGAAACGCTCAGTGAAGGCGAGCGGACGTTCATCACCTTTCTCTACTTCGCCCAGTCTCTACAGGGCTCGCCGCAGGATGAATCCGAGCCGAATGACCTCCTGGCAGTGATCGACGACCCGATCTCAAGCCTCGACAGCGACGTGCTGTACGCCGTCTCCACCCTTGTCCGCAGGATCGTCGAGGATGTCGCAGCAGGCACTGGTCGAGTTCGGCAGCTCCTGCTCATGACGCACAACGCGCACTTCTACAAGGACGTCACGTATCGCCCGCACGGTGGCCCAAAGCTCGGGTCTTGGAAGTACGGCGTCGTGCGCAAGCGAAACGGACAGTCGAGCGAAGTCGAACTGCGCGACGACAACCCGATCCAGACCGCCTACGGAGCACTGTGGGACGAGGTCAAGAGGTCGGCCGCGCGTCCCGCGGAGAGCGCGGTCGGCCTCCAGAATACCTTGCGTCGCATCCTAGAGACGTACTTCAAGGTGCTTGGCGGCGTCGACGACCCCGCCATCATCGCCAAGTTCGAGGGAGACGAGCAAGTCATCTGTCGCTCGCTCTTCACTTGGGTCAATGCTGGCTCCCACTCGATCTTCGACGACCTTGACTACTCGCCGACGCCGAGCACCGTGGAATCTAACCTCCGCGTGTTTCGTCGCATCTTCGAGGAGCACGGCCAGATCGGTCACTATCGCATGATGATGGGAGATCGCGCCGAAGAAGTCTCTGCGGAGGAACAGGTCGTCGAGGTGGCATCCGGGAGCGAGGCAACCGAATGACCGACATCCCCGCGGCGGAGACCTCGCGGCAGGAGATGGCTGAGGCCGAGATCTTCGACAGACTCAGCGGGTCGATCCGCGACGCACTCCTCTTCGGAGCTTTCGCAGAAGCCAGAGCAAAACTGTTGACCAGAGCAAGAAGAGCGCGTGACCCGAGATGGATAAAAACCGCACATCATTGAGCGTCCTGTGCAAGGATTATATCCATGAAGGAGTTGGACGAGTCGCTCCCGTCGACGTTCACGACGGAGACCTCGCGGGCGCACGGTGTGCATCCGCGAGATCTGTATGCCTGGCGAGATGGCGGGCGGATCATCGAACTCTCGCGCGGGGTCTTCCGCCGGGCAGACGCGCCCCCGGCGTCGTACCCCGACGTGATCGCCGTGGCACACCGCGCTCCTCGCGCGATCGTGTGCTGCGTCTCGGCGGCAGCGATCCACGACTTGACGGATGAGATGCCGGCGTCGGTGCAGATCGCGGTTCCTAAGCGGTCGCATACGCCGGTGATCGCTTACCCGCCCGTAACGGTATTCCGCTTCGATGAGGCCACGTTCGAACTCGGTGTGACCGCGTTCGAGGCGGGGCCGGGGGAGCCCGTGTGCATCTACGATGCGGCGAGGACGGTGGTGGATCTCATGAGATTCCGGAGACGCCTTGGTGAGCCGATTGCGCATGCCGCGCTTCACCGATATCTGGCATCACCGAACTCGAAACCGGCACTGCTGCTGGAGTATGCGGAGGCGCTGGGGACGTTTGGGCCGATGCGCGCTGCGCTCGATGTCGCGAGTGCCCGATGAGTCGTCCCACGCGAGAGAGCGCCGCAGGGCGCGCATACCTCGACCTGCAGAACCAGGCTCGCCGCCAGAAGCGTGGCACGCAGGAGCTGCTCACGATGTACATTGTTGAGCGGTGGCTGTCGCGGATGTCGCGCTCACCGTACGCCGAGGACTTCATCCTGAAGGGCGGGATGCTGCTCGCTTCCTTCGGCACCCGCCGTCCCACGGTCGACGCTGACGCCCTCGCGCGCAACATGGCCTCCGACGAGGAGACCGTCGCTCGCCGCGTCGCTGAGATTGCCGCGATCGAAGATGCAGACGACGGCGTGGAGTTCCTGCCAGACACAGTCACCACTGCGGTGATTCGTGATGACGCGCTGTATTCCGGCGTGCGGGTCACGATGACGGCACGGCTCGCGACAGCGCAGGTCAAGCTGCGGCTCGACATCAACTTCGGCGACCCCGTCACGCCGGCCCCGCGAACAGTTGAGCTGCCGTCGCTGCGGCCGGACGCTCCGCCGATCCGCATCCTGGGCTACCCAATCGAGACGGTGCTCGCAGAGAAACTCGTCACCGCGATCGAACTGGGACGAGCGAACACGCGCGTGCGTGACTTCGCGGACATCCACCTCTTGACTGGCACACAGGCTCTCCAGTGCGGGGAACTGCGCGAGGCGCTCACGGCGACTGCAGGTTTCCGCGGAACCACGTTGATTCCGTTGGCGCAGGCCACCGAGGGGCTCGCAGTGCTGCGCAACTCGACCTATGTCGCCTACCGGACGAGGCTCGGCGAGGCGGGCGCGAGTCTGCCGGAGACGTTCTCCGACACCGTCGCTGCGGCTGCTGACTTCGTCGACCCAGTGCTCGACGGGCTCGACGCCGAGGCTGTGTGGAGCCCCGCCGAACGGAGCTGGAGTACTGCGCCCGTCACGCCGTCCGAGCCGACAGAATCCGCTACAGGTGAGACTGACCTGTGACGGCTTTCGTCGGATCTGGCCCTATCCGATCTGGTGACCAGATTGGTGACCAGAAACCTGCCCGAGAGGCGCGAATCAGCCCGAATCACCGCGTAGCTGTCGGTAGCCCGCGGTAGACTGAGCCGCATGAGATCCCTGAAATTACGGGGAACTCCACCGATTCGGGGCTTCGCTCGGACGGGCCAGGCGGCTCTCAGTTGTTCTTGGTTCGAGTCCAGGTACCCCAGCAAGTTTTGAAGTGAATGAAGCCCCGGTTTTCCGGGGCTTTTCTCATTGGTGCCGTCAACTGGCGCTCCACGCGAGCGTATCCACGCGCCGGAAGGCGAGTGCGGTTGCGCTCACGGTGCCAGCTGTCGCGGCGAAGGCGAGCCAGTCAGACTTAGCTCCCCAGGCTGCGGCGATCTGTTCGCGGCCCGGCCCTGCACGCGGCGCCACTCGCGGCGGCGATCTGGCATCCTCAGGTGAGGAGGTGCGATGAGCGCAGCAGCGTGGGTGGTTCGGTCGGGGCGCTATGGCGAACGCGATCAGTGGGCTCTGGCGAACGGGGTTTCAGGTGGGGGATGGGGCGAAGTTCCAGATCTGAGCGCCTGCACTTCGCGTGAAGACATCGCGGCGGTGATCGAAGCGACCTATCCGGACTTCACCCCAAACGCGCAAGCGAACTACACCGGCCAGGTGTGGGCGCTTCGCGGACGCATCAAGGTCGGCGACCTGCTCGCGATGCCGCTGAAGACGACACGTCAGATCGCGATCGGTCGGGTGACTGGCGGGTACGAGTATCTCGCCGACGAAGCTGACCCCAACTGTCGTCATGTCGTTCGAGTGGAATGGGAGCGCACCGACCTGCCGCGCTCGGCGGTGCAGCAGGATCTGCTCTACACGCTCGGTTCCGCGCTCTCAATCTTCGCCCCGACGAAGGGCCACGCGGTGGCCCGGCTCGAATCGCTGCTGGCGACGGGCACCGATCCTGGACCGGTTCCGTTCACGACTCCGCTCGCGACCCGCCCGGTGATCGCCGACGAGGACGACGTCGATGAGCCCGAACTGCATGCCGACATCGCCGATCTCGCGCGCACGCAGATCCTCGCCCACATCGCCGCGAAGTTCAGCGGCCACCAGTTGACGGTGCTGGTGCAAGCGGTGCTCGAGGCTGAGGGCTTCGTTTGTCGATCTTCCCTCGGCGGGGCCGACGGCGGGATCGACATCGTCGCCGGACGAGGACTTCTCGGGATGGACTCTCCTCGGCTCATCGTCCAGGTGAAGTCGGGCGCACAGGTCGGGGACCCGGTCGTGCGCGATCTGCTCGGAGTCCTGTCGATTCAAGATGCCGAGCAGGGGCTGCTGGTGGCGTGGGGCGGCGTCACCAAGCCAGCGCGCATGACGATTCAGAACGAGCATTTCCGACTGCGATGCTGGGAAGCGGACGACGTCGTGGACGCGGTTCTCCGCGTCTACGAACAGCTCCCGGAGGACATTCGGGCTGAACTCGGTCTGCGCCAGGTCTGGATGCTCGCCGAGCAACCCTCGGCCTGAACACTGGCTCGCTGCTGCACCTGATGCGCAGGCAACCTTCTGGCAACGTCGGCTACTCCTCCGAGTCGAGCACCGCCGAGTTCCGGATCCCGAGCAACGAGACCAGCGCCCCGGCCGCCATGAGTGCTGCGGTGAAGATCGCGATGCGGTGGAAACCTTCCAGGTCGAGCACGCCGCCCACGACGACGCCGAGCAGGGCGACGCCGATGAGGCCGGCGATCCTCGCGACGGCGTTGTTCACGGCCGAGGCGATGCCGGAGCGGGCGGGCTCGATCGAGCCGAGGATCGCCGAGGTCAGCGGCGCGACCGTGATGACGAGGCCGAAACCGGTGAGCACGACCGAGGGCAGCACCTGCGTCCAGTAGTTGAACTCGGGCGTCACCGTGAGCAGCAGCAGGTAGCCGACGGCCATGATCGCGGGGCCGACGGTCATGAACAGGCGCGGGCCCCACTTGCCGCTGAGCGTGCCGATCGGCGAGCTCAGCGCCATCATGATGAGCGTTGTTGGCAGGCTCGCGAGCCCGGCGAGGGTCGCCGATAGCCCGGCGCCCTGCTGCAGGTACAGCGCGACGACGAGACCGTTCAGCGACAGCGCCCCGTAGATGAAGATCGTCGCGATGTTGCCCGACCAGAAGTTGCGCACCTTGAAGAGCGACAGCGGCAGCATCGGCTGCTTCGCGGTCGCCTGGCGCACGACGAAGCCGATGAGCGCGAGGATGCCGAGCGTGAGCGTGCCCCAGATCGCCGGATTCGACCAACCGAGGTTCTGCTGCTCGATGAGCGCGAACACGGTGCCGCCGAGGCCGACGGTGCAGAGCACGGCACCGGCCCAGTCGATCGTCGCGCCAGGCTGACGCACGTCGCGCTGGCGCAGCACGACGAGGAGCCACAGCGTCACGGCGATCGGCACCACGTTGATGAGGAACACGAAGCGCCACGACAGGTAGTCGACGAACAGTCCGCCCATGACCGGCCCGACGAGCATGGCCGCGGTCGTCGAGGCCGTCCAGATGCCGATCGCGCGCGCCTGCGCCGGGCCCCGGAAGTTCGAGGTGATGAGCGCGAGCGAGCTCGGCACGAGCAGCGCCCCGGCGATGCCCTGCAGGCCGCGCGCGATCACGAGGAACAGCGGGTCAGGGGCGGCGGCGATCGCGATGGAGGTCAGGCCGAAGCCGATCAACCCCACCCGCAGGATCACGATGCGCCCGAAGACGTCGCTGAGCGACCCGGCGACGAGGATGAGCGCGCCGAGCGTGATCAGGTACGCGTCGACGACCCACTGCTGGGTGATGAGCCCGCCGCCGAGCTCCCGTTGGATCGCGGGCAGCGCGACGTTCACGACCGTGCCGTCGAGGAACGAGACGAACGACGCCAGGATCGCGATCAGCAGCACGAGCCGCTGCGCCCGCGAGGGCGGCGGCAGTGCGGCATCCTTGCCACCGGAGGCCGAGGCCGGGGTCGCAGCGCCGTCGCCGGGAACGTCGGCGCCAGTGGGCTCCGCGCCCGTCACTTCTGCAGCTCCTCGGCGAGCATCACGATGATGCCGCTCGGGCCGCGCAGATAGGTGAGCCGATAGATGTCCTGGTAGGTGCCGACGCCGCGCAGCGGGAAGCAGCCGTGCGTCGCCGCGATCTCGAGCGCCGCGTCGAGGTCGTCGACGGAGAACGCGACGCGGTGCATGCCGATCTCGTTCGGCAGCGTGGGCTCAGTCTCGATCGCGTCGGGGTGGAGGTACTCGAAGAGCTCGAGCCGCCCGTGCCCGTCGGGCGTCTGCAGCATCGCGATCTTCGCGTGGTTGCCGTCGAGGCCGACCGCGGTGTCGGTCCATTCGCCGCTGACGGTGTCGCGGCCGATCACGCTCAGCCCGAGGTCGGTGAAGAACGCGATCGTCTGTTCCAGGTCGCGCACGGCGATGGCGACGTTCTCCAGTTTGATGGCCATACTGCGCATGCTACTCAGCACGGCCGACGGCGGCGCGGGTCATCCGACCGCCGTGCGGATGCGCACCTCGCGCTCCATGCGCTTCTCGTGACGCTCGCGGCCCTTGAGCGCCTCGGTCTCACGATTCTTCGGGGGTGCGTTCGTCGTGAGCCCGTCGAGCAGCCGCCGGGTCGCGACGGCGATCTCCTCGATCGCCTGCTCGAACGCCTCGGCGTTCGCCCGGGAGGGATGCGTCGAACCGCTCACCTTGCGCACGAATTGCAGGGCGGCCTCGCGCACCTCGTCGTCGGTCGTGGGCGGTTCGAAATTGTGGAGCACGCGAATGTTCCGGCACATGCGCGCCACGATACGCCCCGCCTGCGTCGGCGGCGAGGGGTGGAATGCACGGCAGGCGAGGGGTGGACGCGACCCGGATGCCGCGCCCACCCGGAGCCGGGCCTAAATGATGCTGCGGCCCTCGCGCTTCGCCTGCCGCCACTCCTTCACGAAGGCGCGCACGATGACGGCGAGCACGCCGAGCACGATCACGGGCCAGATCAGCACGTACAGGGTGAGCAGGGTGGTCATGCGCGGTCCTTTCCGTCGTTCGCGAGTTCGAGCCGGTCATCCAGCTCGGCCGTGACAGCCGAATCGGCCGCGCCGGCAACGCCGGCATCGGCCGAGGCATCCGCTCCGCCGTCGCGGGTGTCGAAGTCACCCGTGCGCTCCTTGATGAGCGCGAAGTCGAAGCGCCTGGTGGTGTTCGCCATCGTGAGCGCCACGCAGACGATGGTCGACGCGGCGTAGGCGACGAGCGACCCCGAGAGCACCGGGTAGGTGTGCAGGAAGCCGATCGCGAACGGCGCCGCGGCGAGCGTCGAGACGGTGCCAACGACGAGCGCCACCCGGCGCCCGAAGAAGCCGAACGCCATGAGCCCGAGCACCACGCCGATGCCGATCGTCGCGAGCACGTCGCTCGCGATGCCGATCCCGCCGGAGAGGTCGATCCACTCGAAGCGCACCGGCAGGAAGCACGCGAGCCCGGCGATCACCGCGGCGGTGAAGGCGAGGTTCGTCACCCGGTTCCAGTAGAAGCTCGAGATCACCGGGAACACGAGCGCACCCCAGAGCGCGCCCACGAACACCAGCAGGTCGAGGATGTTGAACTGCGAGCTCGCGAAGAACAGCCCGGCGGCGGTCGCGATGATCATCGTGATGCGGCCGACCCAGATCATCGTCTGCGGGTTCGCCCGCTTCTTGCCGGCGATGTTCTGCCCATAGATGTCGGCCATCATGATCGAGGCCAGGGCGGTGAGGTCGGCATCCGCCGTCGATGACAGCGAGCCGATGATCATGACGAAGAACACGCACAGCAGCACCGGCGGCAGGTAGTTCGCCGCGAGCTGGGGGATGAGGTTGTTCACGTCGTCGTTCAGCGGCTGGATGCCGGCGTACAGCGCCAGCACGCCGAGCATGCCGACGCCGATGATCGTCGCCCCGTAGCCGACCGTCGCGGTCACGAAGGTCTTCTTGATCAGGTCCTCGCGCACGGCGAAGAGGCGTTGCGCGATCGTCTGGTTGCCGATCGCGTACGCCAGCACGGCCGCGATGTACGGCGCGCCCTGGTTAAAGAACGCGTCGGAGGAGAAGAAGTCCTGCTGCTGCGGCGTCAGGTTGTGCGCGCCCGTCTCGAACAGCGACGGCCCGCCCGCGGCGAAGAACACCACCGGGATGATGATGACCACCGCACCGAGCATCGCCACGACCTGCGCGAAGTCGGTCAGCACCGAGGCGCGGAATCCTGACCACAGCGTGTACAGCAGCACGCCCGCGGCGATCGCGATGATGCCCTGCGTGAACGTGAACGGCGACAGCATGTCGATGAGCGCGCCGCCCGCGATGAGGTTCGAGGTGAGGCTGATCACGCTGCCGAGCACGTTCGAGCCGGCGAGCGTCAGCTGGCTCGACCTGCCGTGCCGAGCGAACATGACCTCGGCGATGGTGTGCGCGCGCGGCGCGACCTGCCGGATCCGTCGCCCGAAGGGGTAGATCAGGAGGATCATCAGCGCACCCCAGAGCCCGTAGTGGATGGGTCCCGAGATGCCGTAGGTGAAGCCGGAGGTCGCCGAGGCGTACATCGACGACGCCCAGATCCAGGTCGCGGTCATCGACGCGGCCGAGATGCCGTAGCCGATCTTGCCGCCGCCGGTCATGTAGCCGTCGGCGTTCTCGCGCTTCCGGCTGATCCGGATGGACATGTAGAGGCTGCCGCCGAAGAACAGCAGCATGAGGGTGACCACGATGGGTCCGGACAGCTGTTGGAGCTGATCCATTTCGACTCGCTTTCGTCAGGGCGTCCCGCGTCGATGCGGGACGCGGGAGGCAGGGACGAGCGCGGTCAGTCGGGAGGGATGCGGGTGGCTGCAGAGTGTTCGGGGTGCCGCCCGGTGGTCTCGAGGCGGCTCCCGCAGGGCGGGAAGAACGTTCGTGCAGCTACGAGCACGCGGTCCCTTTCGTCGGTGGTCGGGAAGGTGCGGGCGCGGGCAACGCGCGGGCGATCCGGGGGATCGCTGACGCACCGGCTGGCGAGACGGCGGGAATCGGGATGCCGGAAACGGGGTTCCTGGGCTCCGCCATGACGAGGCCGGACTCCCGTGGAAGCCCGGCGCAGCCTCGTTCGACCGTAGCGGACCCCGCGCCGAGTGGCCAGTCGGCTAGGCCTGCTCCTGCGTTCGCGTGACGGCAGGATTTGCGGGTGCGGAGCCTCGCCGACCCACGAATACTGACGTCACTCGCCAGTCTCCGGTGCGGGCGGACGTCGCCGCCCATCGGGCAGCAGCGTGTCGCGGGCTCCCATGCCGGCAAGCTCCCCGAGCGACGTCACCGGCCGTTCACGATCCGTTCGATTCGGAGTCCGCCGGTCTCGTAATTGCCGGACACCTTCGCGAGTTGGAATACCGATGGTCTCGGAATGCCGAGGCATCCCCCTTCCGAAAGGTCATCATGCGCCGCTTCACCCTGCCCGCCGTCGGCGTCCTCGGCGTCGCCGCCCTCGCCCTCACCGGCTGCCAGAGCACCGCGGGCGAGCCGGCCGCCGCCGACCCGAACGCGCCCATCACGATCGCGACGATCCCCGTCGGCGAGGACCCCACCGCCGAGAACCCCGTCGAGGTGTTCGCCGAGCTCCTCGAGGAGGCGACGGGCCGCGACGTCGAGATCACCGACGTGCCCGACTACCTGAGCGTCGTCGAGGCGATCCGCGCCGACCACGTCGATATCGGCATCATGAGCGGCTTCCCCTCGGCGCTCGCCGTGAACACGGGCGAGGTCGACGCGCTCGTCGCGTTCCAGGGCGACGATGCGCCGGTGTCGACCTGCGTCGTGCTCGACGACTCGCCCATCCAGGAGGTCGAGGACCTCGCGGGCAAGACCGTCGCCTTCGCCGACCAGGCGTCGAGCTCGGGCTACTTCATGCCGGTCTACATGCTGCACGAGGCGGGGCTCGAGCGCGACGTCGACTACGACGCGATCTTCGCCGGCGGCCACGAGGGCAGCTTCGCCGCGCTCGCGCAGGGTCAGGTCGACGCCGCCTGCACCGCGGTCATGCTGACTCAGCTCGGCAAGCCGATGTTCCCGTTCGAGGACGGCGAGTGGCGTGCGGTCGGCGAGAGCCCGGCCATGCCGATCGCGGGCGCCGTGCTCGGCCGCCAGTCGCTCGACGCCGAGACCCGCAAGGTCATCCAGGACGGCATCGCCGAGGTCTTCTCGCCGGAGAACGCCGAGCGGCTCGGCGCGTACGGCTCCTTCGCCGCCGCCCCGCAGACCGTCGACCCGAAGGCCGAGGAGTTCGCCGGCTTCGCCGAGATCGCGGCCGTCGCCGGCGTCGAGCTCAAGGACCTGAAGTGACGCTCATGACGGACGCGCACGACGTCGAGCCGCGGGTGACGACGGCCGAACTGCGCCAGGCGCTGCCGCTCGTCACCGTGCGCGGGCTCGAGGTCGCCTACGACGCGCAGCGGGTGCTCGCGGGCGTCGACCTGGAGCTGTTCCCGGGCGAGATGGTCGCGCTCCTCGGCGCCTCCGGCTCCGGCAAGTCGACCCTCATGCGGAGCCTCACCGGCTTCGCCCCGATCACGGGCGGAGCGGTGCGGGTCGCCGGGCACGACGTCACGAACCTCCGCCGCGGGCAGCTGCGGACGCTGCGCAGCGAGGTCGGGCAGGTGTTCCAGCAGTTCAACCTCATCCCGCGGCTCAGCGTGCTGACGAACGTGCTCGCGGGCGCGCTGCACGACGCCGGGCCCATCAACCTCGTCGGCGGTTTCTCGAGCGCGCACCGCCGCCGGGCGCTCGAACTGCTCGACCGGGTCGGCATCGCGCACAAGGCGCTCGAGCCCGCCCGATCGCTCTCGGGCGGGCAGCAGCAGCGCGTCGCGATCGCCCGGGCGCTCATGCAGCGGCCGAAGGTGATCCTCGCCGACGAGCCGGTCGCCTCGCTCGACCCGAAGCTCGCCGACTCGGTGCTGGAGCTGCTGCGCGAGATCGCGAGCGAGGACGGCATCCCCGTGCTCGTGAGCCTGCACGTGCTGCCCCTCGCGCTCGCGCACAGCGACCGCATCGTGGGCCTGCGCCGGGGCGAGATCCTCGTCTCGGGGCGGACGTCGCAGCTGGATGCCTCGGCGCTCGCGCCGCTCTACGAGGACGAGGAGCCCGGCGATGACGAGCACTGAGCCGCGCAGCCGGGTCGCGGCCGGCACCTCGGCCGGTGGTTCGTCAGCCGTGGACCCGGTGCTCGCCGCCGCCGAGCGGCAGCGCCTGGAGCGTGCCTTCCGGCTGCCGCGCACCCGCTTCCTGATCGGACTGCCCGTCGCCGCGCTCCTCCTGATCTGGTCGTTCAACGGCGCCCAGTTCAACTTCGTGAAGCTCGGCGAGGGCGCGGTGAACATGGGGGAGTTCCTCTCCCGGCTGTTCCCGCCGGACTTCTCGAAGCTCGGCACGATCCTCGCGCTGCTGCTCGAGACGTTCCAGATGGCCGTGGTCGGCACCGTGCTCGGCGCCGTGCTCTCGCTCTTCGTCGCGGTCTGCGCCGCCTCGAACATCGCCCCGAAGTGGCTGTACTACCCGACGCGCTGGGTGATGAACATCATCCGCTCGGTGCCGGACCTCGTCTTCGCGCTCATGTTCGTCTCGGCCGTCGGGCTCGGGCCCTTCGCCGGCATCCTCGCGATGACGCTCGGCTCCATCGGTTCGATCGGCAAGATCTTCGCCGAGGCGATGGAGCAGGTCGACCGCGGCCCGGTCGTCGCCATGCAGGCCGTCGGCGCCTCCAAGCGTCAGGTCGTGCAGTACGGCGTGCTGCCGCAGGCGGCGCCGCTGCTCACCTCGTACAGCCTGCTGCTGTTCGAGGGGAACGTGCGCGGCGCGACCATCCTCGGCCTCGTCGGCGCGGGCGGCATCGGACTCGAGCTCACGACGGCGATGCGCATGTACGACTACGGCCACCTCAGCGCCATCATCATCTGCATCATCGTGCTGGTGACGGCCATCGACCAGGGCAGCGCCCTCATCAGAAGGAGAATCACATGACGATCACCGACGCACCCGCGCTCGCCCTGAGCGCCCCGGTCAACCTCCGCGACCTCGGCGGCATCCCGATCGACGGGGGAGTGCTGCGCACCGGGCTCGCGATCCGCACCGACGATCTCGCCCTCGTGACAGAGGAGGCCGCCGACGAACTGGTGGCCGCCGGACTCGCTGCGATCATCGATCTGCGCTCGGCCGACGAGGTCGCCATCAGCGGGCGCGGCCCGTTCGGCTCCCGCCCGGTCGCGTACCACCACCTCGCCCTCATGGCGAATGTGGGCGACTCGATGCAGACGCAGCTGCCGTTCACGCACGAATCGATGGGGGAGTCCTACGTCGCGATGGTCGAGACCGCCGCGCCGCAGCTCGTCACCGCGTTGAACGTCGTCGCGCACGCTCCCGGGGCGACCGCGTTCCACTGCGCGGCGGGCCGTGACCGCACGGGCGTGCTCGCCGCGATGCTGCTGCTCGCCCTCGGCGCCGACGACGAGGACATCGTCGCCGACTACGCCCGCACCGGCGAGAACATGCCCGCGATCATGCGCCGCACGCAGGGCGTGATGGGTCCGCTGCTCGCTCGGCTCGGCGTCGACGAGGAGCGGCTGCGCGCCTCACTGCCCGACGGGCCGATGGACGTCTCGATGCGCATCCTGCTCGGCACGCTCCGCGGCCGCTACGGCGACCCGCTGACGCCGCTCCGCGACGCCGGGCTCTCGGCCGACACCGTCGGCCGGCTCCGCGCGCGGGCGCTCGCCGCGTGACGAGCCTCGCGCCGGTGGCCGAGCGTCCGGCCGATGCGCCGGCCGACGCTCCGGCCGGGGCCGCGCATCGCCGCGGCCCCGGCCGGCCGCGCGACGAGGAGCTCGACGGGCAGCTCGTCGCGGCCACGCTCGCGCTCATCGACGCCGGTGAGGAGGTGACGGTGGGCCGGGTCGTGGCCCGCAGCGGGGTGAGCCGAGCCGCGCTGTACCGCCGCTGGCCCTCGCTCACGACCCTCATCGCCGCGGCCCTTGACGTCGGCCGCGAGGTGCCGCCGGACGTGGGCGACGCGGTCGACCTCCACGAGCTGCTGCTCACCGGGCTCGGCCTCGGCGCCGACGGCGTCGCCCCCTCGGCCCCCGGCTACCCGGAAGCACGGTTCCGTCAGCGCATCCGCCTCGTCATGGCCGACCGCGCGCTGCAACGGGCGTACTGGAGCTCCCACGTCGCCCGCCGTCGTGTGCCGCTCGAACGCGCGCTCGCCGCAGGGGTCGCACGCGGAGAGCTGCGCGCGGATCTCGACGTCGAGGCCGCCTTCGACGCCATCGCGGGCGTCGCCTACTACCAGCTCGTCGTGCGCGGGGAGCGGATCGACGAGCCGGCGGTCGTGGCGCGGATGCGCGCGGCGATCGAGCTGGTCTGGCGGGGGATGCGGGCCTGAGCGGCGCGGTGCGCGGGGCGGCGAGCGGCCGCTCGGCGGGTGGCGCGTCCCCGCGGAGATCGCGCTCCGGACCGGGGGCGTGGCCCTACACTGAGGGGATGATCGAGCGGACACCCACGAAGAGGCCGATTGCCGATCAGATGTACGATGTCCTGCTGCAGCAGTTCATGTCGGGGGAGCGCGGCGCCGGCCAGAGCCTGAACATCGGCGCGCTCTCGCGCGAGCTCGACGTCAGCCAGACGCCGTTGCGCGAGGCCCTGGCCCGGCTGGAACACACGGGCCTCGTCGAGCGCGAGGCGCTGCGCGGCTACCGGGTCGCGCCGATGATGACCCGCACCGAGGTGCAGCAGCTCATGGAGGCGCGACTGCTGCTCGAGCCGAAGCTCGCCGAGCAGGCCGCCCTCCGCAAGACGGACGCGTTCATCGCCGAGCTGCGCGAGGCGGTCGACGAATTCCACCAGTCCGCCGAGCTCGCCGACGTCGAGACCGAGGGTTTCGACCTGTACTGGCGCTCGGACGACCGCTTCCACATGTGCATCGCGGCGCAGGCCGGCAACCGCTTCCTGGAGATGGCGTACGGCGCCCTCGGGGGACAGATCCAGCGCTTCCGGCTGTTCTCGAAGTTCGGTCGCACGGGGGCGCGGCGAGCGGCGCCCGAGCACACGGCGATCTTCGAGGCGATCGCGGCCGGTGACGGCGCGGCGGCCGCGGAGGCGATGCGGGCCCACGTGATCGGGGCGACGGAGAGACTGCTCGGCGACTGAGCGAGCGCTCGGCGACCGAGCGGGTCGGGCGGTGCCTGTGGGGCAGCCGTCGGCTCAACAGCCGACATTGTGCAATACTATAGTCCATACTATTTCGAGGAGGCGGGCGATGGAGCGCGAAGGAACCGGGGCGGTGGCCGTCGGCGGCTACACGGCCACGCCGTTCGTCGAGGGCTTCCCGGGCAAGTCCGCCTCGCACGGCGCCTTCGGTTGGAGCAGCCTCTGGCTGCTCGACGACGGGGAGCGCCGGGTGCTGATCGACGCGGGCCAGCCCGCGTACATCCCGCTCATCCACGAGGGGCTCGCTCGGATCGGCCTCACCGCCGCCGACGTGACCGACGTGCTCATCACCCACCTGCACTGGGACCACGTGGCGAACTTCACGATGTTCGCCAACGCGACCACCTGGGTGGGGGAGGACGAGCTCGCCTGGGCCGCCGAGCAGCCGGCGGGCACGAAGTTCATCCCCGACCTGCACGTGCAGGAGCTGCTGCGCCGCAGGCAGGGCGTCGAGCGGATGCGCGCCGGGCAGGAGGTGGTCCCCGGCATCCATGCCCTCGCGAGCCCCGGGCACACCCCGCACCACCTCGCCTTCTTCGCCGAGCGCACCGACGAGCGCCTGCTCTTCGCGGGCGACGCGGTGAAGAACCTCCACGAGCTCACCACGCTCCGCGCCGACTCGAGCCTGGACGACGAGGCGAGCACCGCCACGATCGACCGGCTGCGCTCGCTCCTCGGCGACACCGCGGGCCTGCTCGTGCCCGGCCACGACGTCGGGCTCGCGCTCGCCGACGGGGCCGTGCACCGCGTGCGCCCGCAGCACGCCGAGATCGGCTACTTCGCGGATGCCGAGGGCGAACAGGACCGGAGCATCGGCTGACGCCGCTGCGAATGAAAGGACGACGATGACGACCGTGCTCTACACCGGCGGCACCGGCCGCATGGGCCAGGTGATCCGCGAGGGCCTCGCCGGCCGCTACGACCGGGTGGTGCTCTTCGCCCGCCGCGCCCCGGAGGGCGAGCTGTTCCCCGGCGAGGAGCTCGTGCTCGGCGACCTCGCGGAGCTCGACCGGCTCACCGAGGCCGCCGCGGGCGTCGACGTGATCGTGCACCTCGGCGGCGTCGCCGACGAAGCCCCGTACGAGGCCATCCGCACCGCGAACATCGACGGCACGTACCACGTCTACGAGGCCGCACGCCGGGCCGGCGTCCGTCGCGTCGTCTACGCGAGCTCGAATCACATCGTCGGCTTCCACCCCTCCTCGGAGCTGCTCGAAGAGTCGGCCGCGCTCCGCCCCGACACCTACTACGGCGTCTCGAAGGCCTTCGGCGAAGCGCTCGCGAGCCTGTACCACGACAAGTGGGGCGTCGAATCGGTGCTGCTGCGCATCGGCACCTTCCGCCCTGCGCCCGAGGACACCCGCCAACTCGCGCTCTGGCTCAGCTGGCCGGACGGCGTCGAGCTCGTCCGCTGCGCCATCGAGGGCGGCCCGGTCGGCTGCCAGGTCGTCTACGGCACCTCGGCGAACTCGGAGCGCTGGTGGAACGCCGACGCCGGCTGGGCGGCCATCGGCTACCGGCCGAAGGACGACGCCGCCGACCACGCCGACGCCGTCGACCGGGCGAAGGCCGTGCCCGCCTTCCACGGCGGCGCCTTCACCGCCGCCGACTACGAGGGAGGGATCTGGTGACCGGAACCGCCGACGTCCTCATCACCACCGCATTCCTGCGCCCGGGGGACGAGGTCGACCTGATGCTCGGCGCCGCCGGGCTCTCCACCCGGCACGTGCCGGACCTCGCCGCTCTCGGCGACGCCGAGCGGCTCGAGCTGCTCGCCGACGTCCGCGCGATCATCGCGGGCACCCTGCCGCTCACCGCCGAGCACCTCGCCGCGGCCGAGCGTCTCCGGCTCATCGTGCGCACGGGCGTCGGCTACGACAGCGTCGACCTCGACGCGGCGACCGCCCGCGGCATCCCGGTCTGCATCACGGCCGGAGCGAACCGGCAGGCCGTCGCCGAGCACGTCTTCGCCCTCATGCTCGCCGTCGCCCGCCGGGTGCCCGAGAACATCCAGAACCTCGCGGCGGGCAGCTGGCAGCAGCTCACCGGTCGCGAACTCGCCGGTGCCACGCTCGGCATCCTCGGCCTCGGATCGATCGGCAAGGCCGTCGCGACCATCGCCGCGGGCTTCGGCATGTCGGTCGTCGCCTACGACCCGTACTTCGACGAGGCGTTCGCGGCCGCCAACGGCATCCGCCGCGCCGAGCTCGACGAGGTGCTCGCGGAGTCCGACTTCGTCACCCTGCACCTCTTCCTCGACGACTCCACCCGCAACCTCATCGATGCCGCACGGCTCCGCACCATGAAGCGCGACGCGGTGCTCGTGAACACGGCGCGCGGCGGGATCGTCGACGAGGACGCGCTCGTCGCCGCCGTCCGCGACGGCCTGATCGGGGGAGCGGCGCTGGACGTCTTCGCCACCGAGCCGCTGCCCGCCGACAGCCCGCTGCTGCGCACCCCCGGCATCCTCGCGACCACGCATGTTGCGGGCGCGACGCGGGAGGCCCGCGGCGAGTCCGGGCGGATGGCCGCGGCCAACGTCATCGACGTGCTCAGCGGCTCCGCGGCGCCCCGCTTCGTCGTGAACCCCGGCTACGAGGGGGTGCCCGCATGATCGTCGACACGGCCTCGGGGCCCGTGCGCCTCGCCGCGAACCTCAAGTGGATGTTCACCGAGCTGCCGTTCGAGCAGCGCTTCGACGCGGCCGCCGCGGCGGGCTTCACCGCGGTCGAGTACGCCTCGCCGTACGAGCTGCCCGCCGAGCGGATCCGCGAGCTCCTCGACGGCGCCGGGCTCGCCCAGGCGCTCATCAACACCCCGGCCGGGCCCGTGGGCTCGGCGACCGTCATGGGCGCCGGCTTCGTGCCCGGCGCGGGGGAGGAGTTCCGTGCCGGCGTGCGGCAGGCGCTGGAGTACGCGACCGCCATCGGTGCGCCCGTCGTGCACGTCATGGCCGGACTCCGCCCCGAAGGCGTCGACCCGCAGCTCGCCTTCGCCGGGTACGTCGCGCGCATCGGCTGGGCGGCCGAGCAGGCCCGCGGCACCGGCGTCCGTCTCGTCCTCGAGGCGATCAACAAGCGCGACCAGCCCCGCTATGGCCTCGCCACGATGGAGACGGCCGCCGCGGTCGCCGAGGCCGTCGACCCGGAGACGGTGGGCGTGCTGTTCGACGTCTATCACGCGCAGATCGACGGCGGGAACGTGATCGAGCGCTTCGAACGCCTCGTGCCGCGCATCGGGCACGTGCAGATCGCCGACAACCCCGGCCGCGGGGAGCCCGGCACGGGGGAGATCGCCTACGAGCGCGTGCTCGCGCGCATCGCCGGGAGCGACTACGACGGCTGGATCGGGCTCGAGTACGGGCCGGTCGCCGGCACCGTCGAGGGGCTCGGCTGGACAGAGAGGATCAAGGGATGACCGACCCGAGGATCGCGCTCATCAGCGCGACGCCGCTCGCCATCGCGCCCGCCGCCGCGGCCATCGCCGCGCAGTTCCCCGAGGGCACGGTCTGGAACCTGCTCGACGACCGCCTGCTCGCCGACGCGCAGGGCCAGGGCGGCATCACCGCACCGCTCGCCGCCCGGATGGACCGGCTCATCGAGCTCGCGATCGAGGGCGGCGCCGACGGCGTGCTGCTCACCTGCTCGCAGTACGGTGCGCGCGCCGAGCTGCGCGACCCGGCCGCCGACGGCGTCGCCGTGCTCGCCGCGGACGGCCCGCTCTTCGACGCCACCGTGGCGCTCGGCGCCGCCCGGGTGCTCCTCGTCGCCTCGCTCGACTCGGCCGCCGCCGACAGCTCGGCCAGGCTCGCCGCCGCCCTCGACGCGGCCGGCGTCGCGACCGAGCTCGACACGCTCGTCGTACCGGCCGCCGCGAAGCCGCAGTCCGAAGCCGAGCTCACGGCGGCGCTCGCCACCGCGATCGAGGGGGCCGCGCCTGGGTACGACGCCGTCGTGCTCGCCCAGTTCTCGCTCGCCCCGGCCGCCGCCGCCCTCGCCGAGCGCTTCGGCGTGCCGGTGCTCGACGCGCCCACGGCGGCGGCGACGCGGCTCGCGGCGGAGATCGCGGGGCGCGGCCGATGATGGGCGTCATCGCCGACGACGTGACGGGCGCGACCGACGTCGCAGCGGCGCTCAGCCGGGCCGGCCTGCGCACCCTCCTCTCGCTCACGACGGAGCTCGAGCCGGGCGAGACGGAAGCCGACGCAATCGTGATCGGGCTGAAGACCCGCTCGATCCCGGTCGCCGACGCGGTCGGGCAGAGCCTCGCGGCGCTCGCGGCGCTGCGCGCGGCCGGCGCCGAGCGCGCCTACTTCAAGTACTGCTCCACCTTCGACTCCACGCCCGAGGGCAACATCGGGCCGGTCACCGAGGCGCTCGCCGCCGAGCTCGGCGCGAGCCTGGTCGTCACGACCCCGGCGGCGCCGCTGCACGGGCGCACGGTCACGGGCGGGCGGCTCTTCGTCGGCGGAGTTCCGCTCGACGAGACGCACATGCGCGAGCACCCGGTCACGCCGATGCGGGACTCCTCGGTGCCGCGGCTGCTCGCGCCGCAGATCACCGGCGAGGTCGGCCTGCTGCCGCTCGACGTCGTCCGCGCGGGCGCCGCGGCGGTGCGCGACGAGGTCGCGGCCGCCGAGGCATCCGGCGTCGTCCAGCTCGTCGCCGACGCGACCGAAGACACCGACCTCGACGTGATCGCGGAGGCGATCGAGGGCGCGCCGCTCGTCGCGGGCTCGGCGGGCCTCGTCGGCGCACTCGCCCGACGTCGGCCCGCGAGCGGGCGCGCGGCGAGCGCCCCGCCCGCCGGTCGCACCGCGATCATCGCGGGCAGCTGCTCGCGCCGCACGCTCGAGCAGATCGACCGCTTCCAGCAGTCCGGGGCGCCGAGCTACCGACTGCGCGCGGGGCGCGGCGACACCGCCGAGGCGCTGGCCGCCGAGGCGCTCGCCTGGTGGGACGCGCACTCGGGCGACGGTTCCGCCCTGATCTACTCCTCGAGCCCGACGGCCGAGCGCGACGCCGAGTTCCCCGAGGCGGGGGAGCTCTACGAGCGCACCGCCGGGCTCGTCGCCGACGGGCTCGCGGAGCGCGGCGTGCAGCGGCTCCTCGTCGCCGGCGGCGAGACGTCGGGCGAGGTCGTGCGCGCGCTCGGCATGGGCACCGCGGTGGTCGGCGAGGAGGCCGCGCTCGGCGCGCCCTGGATCCACGACCCGCAGCGAGACCTGCACCTCGTGCTGAAGTCCGGGAACTTCGGCGATCCCGAGCTCTTCGTCGACGTCGCCGGAGCGGGCGGCGCCTCGTGAGCGGCGCCGGCCCCGCGGCCCTCGCGGTCGAGCGCGTCGCGCACGCCATCCACCGGCGCGGCCTCAGTCACGGGCGCACCGGCAACCTCGCCGTGCGCGACGGCGAGCACATCCTGCTCACCCCGACCGGCGTCAGCCTCGGCGAGGTCGAGGCGGGGGCGCTCTCGGTGCTCGACGCCGAGGGCCGCCGGCTCGACGGGCCCCGCCCGACGAAGGAGGCGTTCCTGCATCTCGCGGTGCTCCGCACCCGGCCCGAGCTGAACGCCGTCGTGCACACCCACTCGCCGTACACCGCCGCGCTCTCGTGCCTCGAAGGGCTCGACCCCGAGGCGCCGCTGCCGCCGCTCACCGCCTACTTCGCCATGCGGGTCGGCGCGCTGCGCCTGCTGCCGTACCTCGCGCCGGGGGATGCCTCTGGCACCGCCCTCGTCGAGGAGGCCGCCGCCGCGAGCCACGCCCTGCTGCTGCGCAACCACGGGCCCGTCGTCGCCGGCAGCGACCTCGACGGCGCGCTCGACGTGCTCGAGGAGCTGGAGCACACCGCCCAGCTCTTCTTCCTCACCGCCGGGCACCGCACCGCTCCGCTCACCGCGGAGCGGGTCGCGGCGCTCGCCCAACCGCCCGCCCAGGCACCCGTCGACGGAAGGACCCCCGCCGCATGATCACCCTCTACAGCGGCCTCGTCGTACGCCAGCCGCTCGTCGACTCGCTCATCCCCGCCTTCGAAGCGCAGACGGGGGAGCGCATCGAGGCGACCTTCGAGCCGACCACGGTGCTGCTCGATCGGATCGCCGCGGGCGAGCGCCCCGACCTCCTCCTCGGCGTTGCCGGCTCGGTCGGCGAGCTCGCCGCGCAGGGCGTGCTCGACCCCGAGACCGTCACGGAGCTCGCCGTCTCGGCGATCGGCGTCGCGCGCCTGCCGGAGACGCCGTCGCTGGCGGATGCCTCGGCCGAGGCGTTCCTCGACCGGCTGCTCGACGCCCGGGCCGTCGCCTACTCGCTCTCCGGCGCGAGCGGGCTGCACTTCGCCGGGCTCCTGCGGGAACGGGGGCTGCTCGAACGCCTCGACGAGCGCGCGGTGCGCTTCCCGGCCGGGCTCACCGCGGAGGCGGTCGTGGACGGCCGCGCCGAGCTCGCCATCCAGCAGCTGAGCGAACTGCGCTCGGTGGACGGGCCCCACCTCGTGGAGCCGATCCCGCACGAGCTGCAGTCCTACGCGCGCTTCGCCATCGGCGCGCGCATCGCTGCGCCGGCCGCCGCGCGCGAGTTCGCCGCCTCGCTCGCGGGGGAGCGCGCGCTCGCCGCCTTCGAAGCGGTCGGGCTCAGCGCCCCCTGAACCGAGCCGGCCCGCGCCGGCATCCGACCACGGCCCCGGGCCGAACGAGAACGAGAGAACAGAAGGAACGGAACAGACCATGAGGAAAGTAGTGGTGGACACCGACACCGGTGTGGACGACGCCCTCGCGCTGATGCTGCTCGCCGCCGACCCCGAGGTGGAGATCCTCGCGGTGCTGAGCGTCTTCGGCAACTGTCACGGCGACCGCGCCGCCGACAACGCGCGCTACGTGCTCGACACCTGCGGGCGTCAAGACGTACCCGTGTACCGGGGCTCCGACCTGCCGCTGAAGCAGGAGCTGAAGCTCTCCTCCGGCGTGCACGGTGACGACGGCTTCGGCAACACCGGGCTGCGCCCCGAGACGAGCGTGCCTGCGGAGCCGAACGGCATCCCGATCCTGCTCGACCTCGTCGCCGAGCACGAGGGCGAGATCGACTACCTCGCCCTGGGTCCGCAGACGAACCTCGCCAAGGCGCTCCAGCAGGAGCCGCGGCTGCTCGAGCGGCTGCGCAGCACGACGATCGTCGGCACGCTCGGCCCGGCGCTCTACCACGACACGGAGCCGTGGGCCGACCGCCGCTTCCGCGTCTCGCGCGACCCGAACGTGTCCTTCGACATCGACGCGGCCGAGATCGTCGCGAGCCACGAGGGCAATGTGACCTGGTGCGGTCCGTACGTGACCCGACAGGCGCTCGTGCCCGAGGACTTCTTCCTCGAGCTCGCCTCCGAGACGAAGTCGCCGCCCGCGGAGCTCATCACCGCGATCAGCCACGACTACGCGGGCTTCTACTCCCGTTCGTACGGCCGGCCCGACACCGCGCGCGTGATGGGCATCAACGACAGCCTCGCAGTGGCGACGCTGCTGCGGCCGGAGCTCGTCGCGGGGGCCGTGCAGCGCCCGCTGCAGACCTTCGAGGACGAGGCGACGGGGGAGCGGTTCCTCGCCGGCGTGCACCCGGTGAAGGGCGAGACCCGCCCGATCCATCGGGTGATCTTCGACATGGACTTCGACGGCGTGCTGGAGCTCATCGGGGAGACGCTCCGCCGCCCGCTGCCCTGGCGTTAATCCTATAGCGCCCGCTATACTATTTTATTACCGACAACCTCACCCCGCTTCTGCGAAGGTGGCATCGAGCGAAGGAGCTCCCCCCGATGTCGAAACTCCAAGACCCCGCGCCCGCGTCGCGCGCCGAGGCCTCGCCCGTCCGGAAGCCCGGGCACGCCAAGCAGCTGTTCGCCCTCAGCGCGGGCCACGCGCTCGAGTGGTACGACTGGGCGATGTTCGGGCTCCTGTCCGTGTACATCGGACAGGCCTTCTTCCCGGGGGAGAACGCGGTCGCCGCGACCCTGAACTCGCTCGCGGTCTTCGCGGTCGGCTTCGTGGTCCGCCCGATCGGCGGCGTCGTCTTCGGCCTCGTCGCCGACCGGCTCGGCCGCAAGCCCGTCATGGTGGGGGCCGTGGCGGTCACCGCGGCGGCGAGCCTCGTGATCGGCATTCTGCCGACGCACGAGACGCTCGGCATCTGGGCCGGCGTCATCGTGCTGTTCTGCCGCATCATGCAGGGCTTCTCGACGGGCATCGAGGGCTCGCTCGGCGCGGCCTACGGCGTCGAACTCGTGCCGGACCGACCGGGCTACGTCGCCGGCTTCATGGCGACGTTCAACAACCTCGGCAACATGCTCGCCCCGCTCACCGCGTTCGTCACGAGCTCGCTCATCGGCCCCGAGGGCATGGCGGAGTACGGCTGGCGCGTGCCGTTCATCCTGGGCGGCCTGCTCGGCTTCATCGTGCTGTGGCTCCGCCGCACCCTGCCGGAGACGCTGCCCGCCGCCTCGAGCGTCACCGAGGGCAGCCGCATCACCACCCGGCAGCAGACCGGCGCCGTCTGGAAGGGCGTCCGGAAGTACTGGCTCAGCATCCTCGCGGTCGTCTTCATCGTCGGCGCCATCCAGGCATACAACTACACCTGGCTCTCGGGGCTGCCGTCGATCGCGACCGGCACCTACGGCGAGGACCCCACGGGGGTCTTCGCGGTGTCGACCTCGCTCGGCGTCATTCTCACCGTCGGCGCCTTCGTGCTCAGCCGCGTGCTCGACAAGTGGGACCTCTCGCGCTGGTTCGTGCTCGGCCGCCTGCTCGCGATCCCGACGATCTTCCTGGTGCTGCTCTACACGGGCAACGGCGTGGGTCCGCTCGCTGCCGTGCTCCTCGGCGGCTCGCTCGTGCTGCTGCTGAACCTCACCATCTTCAGCACGGTCGCGAACCTGATGATCCCGCAGCAGTTCCGCGGCACCGCCGTGGGCCTCGGCTACGGCATCGGCGTCGCACTGTTCGGCGGCACCGCGTCGTACCTCTTCGTCTACCTGCAGAGCATCGGCCTCGGGAACGTCTTCCCGTTCTACGTGGCCACGCTCTGCGCGATCAGCGTCGTGCTCTACCTCGTCGCGAAGCGCAAGAACGGCGTCTTCAGGGGCAAGCAGGCCGACTAGGCATCCGTCCCGACCGCGCCGTCGGCCCGCCGCGAACCGCGGGGGTCGGCGGCGCGTTCGTCGGTGAGCGTGCGGCGCCTGGCCTCTTCGATGTGCGCGCGCATCAGCCGCACGGCGGCCTCCTCGTCACCGCTCGCGATCGCGTCGTAGATCCCGCGATGCTCGGCCGCCGCCTCGAGGGCGTGCGTGCGGCCGGCCCGGCCGCTCAGCCGGAAGCGCTGCAGCTGGCTGCCGAGCGCCGCGAACGCGCGGTGGGTGAACGGGTTGCCGGTCTGGGCGCTGATGAGCGTGTGGAACGACTCGTCGGCGATCCAGCTCGCCTTCAGCGTCTCGGGGTCGGCGAGCTCGCCCGCCCGCTCCATCGTCTCGATGGTCTCGAGCAGCCGGCCCAGGAACTCCGGATCCGCTTTCGTCGTCGCCTCGCCCGCGAAGCCCGGTTCGAACAGCAGCCTGGCGTCCATGAGCTGGACGATCTCGGTGGGGGAGAGCAGCGGCGCGACCTCGTAGCCCCGGAGTGGATGCCGCAGCACGAAGCCGGTCGGCTCGAGCCGGGCGAGCGCCTCACGGATCGGGGTCGCCGACAGACCCATCTCGCGGGAGAGTGCGCCGATGTTGAGCCGGTCGCCCGGCTCGCGTCGCCCGCCGATCATCTGCAGCAGCAGCTCGTCGTAGGCGCGGTCGGCGTACGGCACGCGGGTGGACCGCCGTCGCGACGGCGGAACGCGCTCTTCGCTCACTCGGGCTCCTCGGGGTGGTCGGTCGTGCCTGCTCGAACCTATCGCGTCGACGGCGCACGGCTCGGGGCCCGCGCCGTAGCGGCGCGGGCCCCGAGATGGTGCGGGCGGGAGCCGGACGGCTCAGGCCGCCTTCGCGGCCTGGCTCGAACGCCAGAGCTGCACGAACTCGCGGGTCATCTCGCCGCTCGCCGGCAGGTCCATGTCGGCGTTCGGCTTCGAGCCGTACCCGAACACGGCGCCGTCGGCGACCTCGGCGTAGGTGGCGGCGTGCTTCGCCGTCATGCCCGAGCCGAGGATGATCGGCGCGTCCGCGATCGCGTCCTTGATCTGGTGCAGGCGCTCGAGGCTCGGCGGCATGCTCGTGTCGTCGCCGGCGAGGATGATCGCGTCGGCGCCGCCGCGGTGCAGCATGTCGGCCGCGATGACGGGGACGGGGCGCTCGACGAGCGGGCGCGCGTGCTTGGTCAGCAGATCCGCCAGCGTGAGGATGTGCTCGCCGCCGATGTGCTTCTTGTACCGGGCGACGAGGTGCGCCTCGCTGTTGATGATGCCCTGGTCGGTGACCGAGGCGTCGGTCAGGATGTTCAGGCGGATGAACTGCGCGTCGACCGCGGCGGCGATGCCGAGCGAGGCCTTCCACGAGTTGCGCAGGATGTTGATGCCGATGGGCAGCTCGGTCTGGCGACGCACCTCGCGGGCGACGACGGCGGCCGCGGCAACGGTCTCCGGCTCGATGGTGACGGGGTAGAACGGGTAGTCGTGGAAGTTCTCGACGAGGAGGGCGTCCACGCCGCCCTCGGCGAGGGTGTTCGCGTCCTGCACCGCGCGGTCGATGACGTCGTTGAGGTCGCCGGAGAAGGCGGGGGCGCCGGGCAGGGCGTACATGTGCACCATGCCGATAACGGGCGCCTTGCCGCCGAAGATGCCGTTGAAGCGGTCGAGGTAGGGGTAGCTCATGGGAGGGCTCCTAGGGGATGGGACGCGGGCGCGCAGCCGCCATCGGCCGGGCGACGCTGCGTCGACGGGGGTCTTCCCTTCGGCGCAGGCGCGCCGAAGGCGGCCGCGGGCGCGGCCTCGGGGGCGAAAGGCCGGTCGACCGGCCGTTCTCTCCCTGCTACTTCAAATAATATTGGATTTGTGGGCGGAGTCAAGGTGCGGCGGTGGAGCAGTGGTGGGGCCTGTGAGCGGCCGTGTTCTCCCGGGGATCGCGGCTAAGGTGAGCGCATGCGAGGAGGGGCGCCGGGGCGCGGGCGGTGGCGTCGTCGGGGCAGCGCGCTCGCCGCGGCCGGCATGCTGCTGCTGCTCGCCGCCTGCGCGCCGAGCGGGGGAGCCGACGGGGCAGGGGATGCCGAGCCATCCGCTCCTGCGGTCGGATCGAGCGCGCGGAGCATCGCCCTGCCGCCCGCGGGCGCCTTGCCCGACTACCAGCTCGGCGGGGCGTACGAGCCGATGGAGGAGGTCGGCATCGTCGCGCGGGACCGGAGCGCTCCTCCGGCGGAGGGCCGGTACTCGATCTGCTACGTCAACGGCTTCCAGACGCAGCCCGGCGAGCTCCAGGACTGGCCGGCCGAGCTCCTCCTGCAGCGGGACGGCGCCCCCGTCTTCGACCCCGACTGGCCCGACGAGGCGCTGCTCGACCACTCGACGCCCGAGCGTCGCGAGGCCATCGCGGCCATCGTCGCGCCCTGGATCGCGGGCTGCGCGGCGGCGGGCTACGACGCCGTCGAGTTCGACAACCTCGACAGCTACACCCGCTCGCACGGTGCGCTCGCGCTCGACGGGGCGGTCGAGCTCGCCCGGCTGCTGGTCGCCGCCGCGCACGACGCCGGGCTCGCCGCCGGGCAGAAGAACGCCGCCGAGGATGCCGCGGCGCTCCGCGAGCGCGCCGGCTTCGACTTCGCGGTGACCGAGGAGTGCGCGGCGTACGAGGAGTGCGGCGCCTACACCGCGGTCTACGGCGACCAGGTCATCGACATCGAGTACCGCGACGAGCTGCCGCTGCCCTTCGCCGAGCTCTGCCGCGCGCCCAGCGCACCGCGCTCGATGGTGCTGCGCGACCGGCAGCTCACCGTGCCGGGCGATGCCGCGTACGTCTTCGAGGCGTGCTGAGGCGCGGGGCGAAGCCGATCATGAGACCGGCGGCGATGGCCGTCATCCCGAGCCAGGCGCCGGGCGAGGGGAGCGGGGCGCCGAGCGCCGCAGCGATGAGGGCCGCGGCCGGGGCGGCGGTGCCCGCGCACAGGCCGGCCGCGGCGGCGCCCATCCGGTCGACCCCCGTGAACCAGAGCACGAAGGCGAGCGCGGTGGCGATCGCGCCGAGGTAGGCGATCGCGCCAAGCGCGGTCGGTGAGGCGAGCACTGCGGGCTCCGGATGCTCGGTGAACGACGAGAGCACGCCGAACGCGATCGCGGCGACGGCGCACGTCGCGGCCGAGTAGCTCCAGGCGCCCATCCGCGGCAGCGCCCGGGCGCCGAACAGCGTGAGGCCCGCTTCGCCCGCCACGAGGGCGAGGCCCATCAGCGCCCCGAGCGGGTCCGCGCGGCCCCAGCCGGTCACGGCGATCGCTCCGACGCTGACGACGACGGCGCCGACGACGAGCCGGGACGACGGCCGCCGGCCCGCTGCGAGCGGAGCCGCGAGCGCGAGCACGAGCGGGATGCAGCCGACCGCGGCGCCGAGGAACGCGGGCTCGGCGTGGGCGGTGCCGACGATCGTCGCGAGATTGAAGCCGACGAGGCCGGTCGCCGCCCCGCCGAGTACCCAGCCCAGATCGCGCAGTCGCGGCAGCACGAGGCGCACCCGGAGGATCCGCGCGAACACCACGATGGCCGCGACCGCGACGGCGTAGCGGGCGGACTGCAGGGCGAACACCGGCAGGGTGCGCGTCGCGTCGATGACCGCGACGCTGCTGCCGAGCAGCGCCATCGCGGCGAGCCCGGGCCAGAGCGCCCACCAGCCGAGCCCGGCGGTGCGGGACGGTACGGTCGCAGTGGGAGAGGCGGCGGTCATACCGCGAGCCTGCCCGCTCGAATGGACCATCGACAGGTGCGATCGATGATGGATAGATTGGGCCAATGCCGGGCGACGGATTCCTCCTGCTGGATTCGACCGCGGTGCCGCGCGGACGTCGGGCGGACTGGCTCGCCGGCGAACTGCGTGCGGCCATCGCCGGCGGCGCCCTGCCCGCGGAGTCCAGGCTGCCGGCGAGCCGGGTGCTCGCGGGCGAACTCGGCTTCGCCAGGAACACCGTCGCCGAGGCGTACCGCCGGCTCGCGGAGGAGGCCCTCGTGGAGCCCCGCGTCGGCGTCGGCACGGTGGTCGCCGCCGCGAGCGCGCGCAGCATGCGCACGGCGTCGCCGCGCACGACCTCACCGCGCGGCGCCGGGCGCGTCGCATCGCCGCACTCGCCGCAGGGCACGGTGCACGAGCCGATCGACCTCGCCGCCGGCCTGCCCGAGCTCACGGCGTTCCCCCGCGCGGCCTGGCTGCGCGCGGAGCGCGAGGTGCTCGCCGAGGCGTCCCGGCGCACCCTCGGCTATCAGGACCCGGCCGGCGCCCCGGCGCTCCGCGCCGCGCTCTCGGCGTGGCTCGCCCGCTCGCGCGGGGTGGTCGCTGAACCGGGCGGCGTCATCGTCACCGCCGGCGTCACCGGGGCGCTTGCGCTGCTCGCCGGGGCGCTCCTGGGCGAGGGGCACGTCTCGGTGGCGCTCGAGGATCCGGGCGCGACGGGCAACCGCCTGATCCTGGAGTACTGGATGCCGCGGGTCGAGCCCGTGTCCGTCGACGCGGACGGCCTGGTGGTCGACGAGCTCCGGCGGCGCGACGCGGACGTCGTCCTCGTGACGCCCGCGCACCAGTACCCGAGCGGCGTCGTGCTCGCCCCCGGGCGGCGGCGGGAGCTGGTGGCGTGGGCGGACGAACAGGCCCGCCGGCTCATCATCGAGGACGACTACGACGCCGAGTACCGCTACGACCGGCGCCCCGTGCGCGCGCTGCAGCCGCTCGCGCCCGAGCGCGTTGCCTACACCTCGAGCCTGTCGAAGACGCTCGCGCCCGCCCTCCGGCTCGGTTGGCTCGTGCCGCCCGCGCGGCTCGTCGAGGAGCTCGTCGAACGGCAGTGGGCGAGCGGACTCGGCTCACAGGCGCTGCCGCAGCTCGCGCTGGCGCGGCTGTTGGACACCGGCGCGCTCGAACGGCATCTGCGGGCGATGCGGGCACGGCACCGGCTCCGGCGGGACGCGGCCGTCGCGGCGGTCCGCGCGCAGCTGCCGGGGGTTCGCGTGCGCGGCGTCGCCGCGGGCCTCCACCTGCTGCTGGAGCTGCCCGACGGGGTCGACGATGCCCGGGTCGCCGCCTCGGCGCGCGAACTGGGCGTGCTCGTGCAGCCGCTCAGCGCCCAGCGGCACCGCCCCGGCCCACCGGGCCTCATCGTGCACTACGCGGCGGAGCATCCCGCCCGCTTCGAACAGGCGGTCGCGACGATCGCCCGGGTGCTGCGCCCCCTCCGAGGGGGTCGGATTCCGACATCCGATCGGGGGGTCGCGGGCGCGGATGCCGGAAAGTGACCCCCTCGATATCGGAATCACGTCGGCGGTCGTCGCTATCGTGGGGGCGTGCCAGCAGAGACCCCCGAGCCCTTCGTCGTCGCCGATGCCGCAGCCTGGCGCGCCTGGCTCGATGCGAACGAGCACGAGTCCGACGGGGTGTGGCTCCTGCTCGCCAAGAAGGGCACGACCCATCCCACTTCGCTGAGCTACGCTGACGCGCTCGACGAAGCCCTCTGCAGCGGGTGGATCGACGGACAGAAGCGCAGCTACGACGAGGCCACCTTCCTGCAGCGCTTCACCCCACGGCGGCGCGCCTCGCTCTGGTCGCAGCGCAACATCGGGCTCGTCGCCGCGCTCATCGAGGCGGGCCGCATGCGGCCGCGCGGCGAAGCCGAGATCGCGCGGGCGAAGGCCGACGGCCGCTGGGACCGCGCCTACGCCGGTTCCCGGACCGCCGAGGTGCCGCCCGATCTCCGGGCGGCGCTCGACGCGGAGCCGGCGGCCGCCGAGCTGTTCGCCCGGCTGAACGCCACGAACCGCTTCGCCGTGCTGCACCGCATCGCGACCGCCCCGAGCGAGACGAGCCGGCGCAACCGCCTCGAGAAGCTCGTCGGCATGCTCGCGCGCGGCGAGACACCGTACCCGCAGTGAGCCGGCCCTGGGGGCGTCCTGGCCGGCCCGCGACATCGGGGCGGCGTGTGACGCGACCGAGTTGCACCCGCCGGGCAGTTTCGGCACGCTGAGTACCGTGCCGTCCTCCCCGCGCTCCGCGCTCGATCTCCGTTCGCCGAAGCGCCTCGTGATCGTGGCCGTCGGCGCGGTCGTGCTGCTCGGGCTCGCCGTGCTCCTCGCACGCTGGCTGCGCACGCTGCCCGAGGTCGAGGCCTTCGTGGCGAGCTACCCGGGTCACAGCCCGCTGCCGGAGGGCGCGCCGGTCGGCATCCCCGCCTGGCTCGGCTGGCAGCACTTCTTCAATGCGTTCTTCCTCGTGCTGCTCGTGCGCACCGGGCTCATCATCCGGTCCAAGGCGCGACCGCCGGCGTTCTGGACGCGGGACAACACGCGCTGGCCGCGCACGAAGGGCGCGCCGCGCCGGCTCGGCATCTCGGTGTGGCTGCACCTCGTCGTCGATGCGCTCTGGGTGCTCAACGGGCTCGTCTACGTCGTGCTGCTCTTCGCGACCGGGCAGTGGCTGCGCATCGTGCCGACGAGCTGGGACGTCGTGCCGAACACGATCTCCGTCGTGCTGCAGTATCTCTCGCTCGACTGGCCCGTCGAGAACTCCTGGGTCGCCTACAACGACGCCCAGGTGCTCTCCTACTTCGCCGTCGTCTTCCTCGCCGCGCCCCTCGCGGTGCTCACGGGGCTGCGGCTCTCGCCGGTCTGGCCGATGCAGGGCCGGCTCGCCCGGGCGTTTCCCGAGAAGCTCGCGCGCGCGCTGCACTTCCCGGTGATGCTGTTCTTCCTGCTCTTCACCTTCGTGCACGTCGTGCTCGTGCTCGCGACCGGCGCCCTGCGCAACCTCAACCACATGTACGCCTCGCGGGACGCGAGCGACTGGCTCGGCTTCGCGATCTTCGCGGTCTCGGTGCTTGCTCTCGTCGGCGCCTGGGTGCTCGCGCGCCCGCTCCTGCTGGCGGGCGTCGCCGGCCGCTTCGGTCAACTGCGCCGGATGCCGCCGCCCCCGCCCGCGAAGCCGGCGCCGCCGCGCGACTGACGTGCGGCGAGCACGGCTTCGCGCGCCCTGGCCGGCCGCTCAGCCGGCCGCGTCGAGTTCTGCGACGATCGCGGTGAACCCGCGTTGCTCGGCGAGCCGGCGGGGCAGCACCCCGTCGCCGTCGGGGATCGAGGGGTCGGCACCCGCGGCGAGCAGCAGGCGCACGGTCTCGACGTGCTTCGCGCCGCCGGTGCCGAGCACGATGGCCTCGTGCAGCGCCGTCCAGCCGAGGCGGTTCACGTGGTTCACCGGGACTCCGGCTGCGAGCAGGATGCGCACCGTCTCGACGTGCGCGTGCTCGCTCGCCGGGATGAGCGCCGTGCCGTTGTAGCGGTTCGTGCTCGCCACATCCGCCCCGTGCTCGAGGGTGAGCCGGAGGATCTCGTTCAGGCCCTCCGCGCCGGCGTAGAGGAAGGCGGAGTCCTCGATGGCGTCCTTCGCGTTCGGGTCGGCGCCCGCCTCGAGCAGCGCCTCGGCGAGGTCGGCGCGCTCCGCCCGGGTCGCGGTGACGAGCACGGGGCGCGACTCGGCGTCGCGCGAGTTCGGGTCGGCGCCCTGCTCGAGTGCGCGCTGCACCTCTGCGAGGTCGCCGGCGGCGGTCGCGGAGACGAGCAGGGCGGTCGCCTCGGCGGGCGGCAGGGTCGGGGTCGTGGGCATGGGCGTGGCCTCCTCGGTCGGTGCGGTGATGGTGGGCGGGGGAGTCGTCGGGCTCGCCGCGGGGGCTGTGCAGCCGGCGAGCGCCAGCACGGCCGCGGTCGCGACGGCGGCGCCCACTGCGGCACGGGTGCGCGTCATGTCAGGGACCTCCGGGTCGTGGCCCGTTCGATGGACGGATCCGGCGGTTCGGCCGGCAGGGTCGGGCGGTGGACAGCCGGACGGCCGGCGACGACCCCGAAGGCGAGCTGCGCCAGGGCGACGAGGGCGAGCCCCGCGATGAGCGGCGTCCAGGGCACCCCGGCGGAGGAGAGCAGGCCGAGGACGAGCGGGCCGAGCGCTGCGACCGCGTAGCCGACCCCCTGGGCGACGGCGGAGAACGCGGAGGTGCGGGCGATGTCGGGCGCCCGCGCGACGATGAGGCCGACGGCGAGACCGAACGCGGCGCTCTGGGTGACGCCGAGCACGGCGACGAAGGCGGGGGCCAGTGCGATGGGGGCGACGGCGAGGCCGAGGACGCCCAACACCGAGCAGCCGGAGACGACCGCGATGACCCCGGACTGGCTGCGGAACCGGGCCGCGACGGCGGGCGCGACGAGCGCCGCCGGGATGCCGGCCACGCTCAACCAGGCGAGCAGGAGGCCGGCCTGGGCCGGAGCGAGCCCGCGGTCGACGGCGATGGTGGGCAGCCAAGCGGTGAAGGCGAAGTAGATGAGCGCCTGTGCGGCGAAGAAGCCGGTCACGGACCACATCCGTGGGGCGCGCAGGATCGAGCCGGGCAGCTGTGGGGCCGCGAGCTCGGGCAGGCGTCCGGCTGCGCGGGCCAGTCGCCCCGAGACCGCCCAGGCGAGGAGGGCCGCGGCGGCGACGGGCAGTCCCCAGAGGCCCACCGCGACGGCAGCGCTGCCGCCGCTCGGACCGAGCAGTGGCACGGCGAGGGAGGCGCCGAGCGCGGCGCTCGCGCCGAAGGCCGCCGTGTAGACGCCCGACCAGAGTCCCTGGCGTCGGACGAGGTGGGTGCGCACGAGCTGCGGCGTGAGGATGCCGAGCAGGGAGATGCTCGCGCCGACGACGACGGTGCCGATGAGGAGCGGGGCCGTGCCGAGCGGGCGCAGCAGCATCGCGATCGCGAGCGTCGTCAGCAGCCCGGCGGCGGCACGGTCGGCGCCGAAGCGGCGGGCGAGCGGGGGAGCGAGCGGCGCCGCGAGTCCGAAGAGCAGGACGGGGATGGTGCTGAGCCAGGCCGTGCCGCTCGCGCCCAGCTCGAAGTCGTGCTCGAGCTCGGGCAGCAGGGCGGCGACGCTCGTGATGGGCGAGCGCACGGAGAGGCCGATGCCGACGACGAGGGCGCCGGCCGCGATCGGCGCGCCGAGTCCGGCGCGCCGCTCAGCCATCGAGCGACTGCTCGCTCTGGTCGAGGACGCCGACGGCCGCCGCCGACGCGGCGTCGACATCGCGCCGTTCGATGGCGAGGAAGAGCGCCTCGTGCAGGTCGGCGGTGTTCGGGTCCGCATTGTTCGAGAGGCAGGAGTTCTGCGCGACCGAGTGGCGCAGCGAGGCGTCGAAGCTCGCGTAGAGCCCGACGAGGAGTCGGTTGTGGGAGGCGCCGGCGATGCCGAGATGGAAGGCGACGTCGTGGTCGGCGAAGGCGTCGACGTCCTCCGCCTGGATGGCGGCGCGGCGCCCGGCCAGGGCGTCGGCGAGCGCGGCGAGGTCGTCGTCGTCGCGATGGCTGGCCGCTTCGCGGGCAGCCAGGATGTCGAGGGCGCGGCGGACGGCGAGCACTTCGCGCGCGTCGGCGACGTCGATGGTGCGGCGGAGCGCGACCTCGGTGGGATCGTCCGCGACGACGTAGGTGCCGTCGCCTTGGCGGGTCTCGAGTAGGCCGAGCTGCACGATCGAGCGCACCGCCTCGCGGACGGAGGGGCGGCTCACGCCGAGCTGCTCGGTGAGTTCCGCTTCGGTCGGGATGCGTGTGCCGACCGGCCAGGACCCGGAGGTGATCTCGGAGTGCAGGCGGTCGACCACGGTGTCGACGAGTGAGCGGCGCTGGATGGGTTTCACGATTCCATTCTCTTCTCTCGTGAATGTATGGTTATCATACATCTGACAATTCACGCTCGCGACCGCCACGCGGGGAATCGCGGGAACGAAGGAGTTCAGCAGGGATGACCGACGCCACCACCGGCCCCCACGCGCACGAGCCGCGCCCGAGCTCGCCCGGCCTCGTCGTCGCGGGCGGCCTCGTCGACGCGCACATCCACCCCGACAAGTCCAGCTGGGGCGGCCCTTGGATGTCGCGGACCGCGGCAGCGGGGCTGCCGGAGATCATCGCGAACGACCTCGCGACGCAGCGCGGGTACGCCCGCAGCGTCGAGGAGCGTGCGCACGCCCTGCTCAGCACGGCGCTCGCGAACGGCACCCTCGCCATGCGCGCCCACGTCGACGTGTCGAGCGAGCTCGGCCTGCGCAACGTGGAGGGCGTGCGCGCTGCGGCGTCCCGGCTCGCGCCGTGGCTGCGCGTGCAGATCGTCGCCTTCCCGCAGTTCGGCCTGCTGACGAATCCCGGGACGCTCGACGTCATGGCCGCCGCGCTCGACGCTGGCGCCGACCTCGTCGGCGGCATCGACCCGCTCGGGCTCGAGGGCGACGTCGCCGGCCACCTCGACGCGGTGTTCGGCCTCGCCGAGCGCAGCGGTCGCGACCTCGACATCCACCTCCACGACGGCGGCGAGCCCGGCCTCGCCCAGATCCGCGAGATCGCCGCGCGCACCGTCGCGCGGGGCATGCAGGGCCGCGTCACCGTGAGCCACGCCTTCGCGCTCGCCGACCGGAACGCCCCGTCGCTCCGCGAGACGCTCGACCGGGTCGCGGAGGCCGGACTCTGGGTCACCACCTGCGCCCTCGGCGACGACCCCGTGCTCGACCCCGAGCTGCTCGACGCGCACGGCGTCGAGCTCGCGCTCGGTTCGGACGGCGTCCGAGACTCCTGGACGCCGTTCGGCACCGGCAGCATGGTCGATCGCGCCCACCTGTTCGCCTACCGCACCGGCGCCATGACCGACGCCCAACTCGAGCGCGCCTACCGCATCGCCTCCGAGCACGGCGGCCGCCTCCTCGGCATCCCCGAACTGTCCGTCCCGGCCACCGCCGACTCGCCGACCCGCCTCGAGTTCGCGGGCGAATCGCTCGCCCAGCTCGTCGTCGACCGCCCGGCCCCAGAACGCGTCGTCCGCGACGGACGGACCGTCCCCGCGAGCTGAGCCGGCGCGATCCGTTTCGCTCCATCCCCCATCGAAACCGACACACCGACAAAGGAGTTCCCGTGTCCCGACGCCGCATCACCCTCGCGACCGCAGCCCTGGCCGCCGCCGGGCTCGCCCTCACCGGCTGCACCGCGCAACCCGCGACCGGGGAGGGCGGCCTCGAGGTCGACCTCTCGAACCTCGCCACGACGACCGAGCCGGGCACCGCGCCCGTCGAGCTCGTGAAGTGGAACCTCCCGTACGAGCCGATGTCGCTCGACCCCATGTACACGTTCAACTACGCCGAGAACACCGTCGTGGCCAACCTCTGCGACAGCCTCGTGCGCATGAAGCCGGATCTCAGCACCGAGCCCGGCCTCGCGTCAGCGGTCACGCAGCCCGACGACACCACCGTCGTCTACACCCTGCGTGACGGCGTCACCTTCTGGGACGGCACGCCGCTCACCGCGGAGGACGTCGTCTACTCGCTGCAGCGCCAGACCGGCGAGACCACGACGAGCTACTTCGCGAGCTACTTCCAGAACGTCGCCTCGATCACCGCGACCGCGCCGAACGAGGTCACGGTGACGCTCACCCAGCCGGACGTGCTGTTCACCCAGGCGATGGCGACCGCCGCCGGCGCGATCGTGTCGAAGCAGGCTGCGGAATCGGCGGGCGAGGCGTTCGGCACGCCGAGCGGCGGCCTCCAGTGCACCGGCCCGTTCTCGCTGGAGTCCTGGAGCTCGGGCAAGAACCTCCGGCTCGCGGCGAACCCCGGGTACTGGGACGCCGCACTCGCGCCGAAGGCGGCCGAGCTCGAGTTCAGCTTCATCGCCGACGAGTCGACCGCGGTGAACGCCCTCCGGTCCGGCGACGTGGACGGCCAGTTCTTCTACCTGCCGCCGGCCGGCCTCACCCAGCTCGAGCAGAGCGACGACGTCACCACCACCTACGGCAAGTCGCTCGTCTTCTGGACCATGACGACGACCGACTTCGACGGCGCGCTCGGCGACGAGCGGATCCGTCGGGCGCTGTCGCTCGCCATCGACCGCGAGGCGCTCACCAAGGTCGTGTTCCAGGGCGCCGGAATCCCGGCCACGAGTCTCGCCGGCCCCGACTACTGGGGGTACGAGCGCGAGGCCTTCGAAGAAGCCGCCGGCGAGTTCTCCGCGGAGCCCGACCTCGCCGCGGCCAAGGCGCTCGTCGCCGAGGCCGGCACCGTCGCCCCCATCGTCCTCGCCGTGCAGGGCAGCTCCGCCGTGCACGAGCAGACGGCGAACGTCATCCAGGCCGCGGGGCAGGCGATCGGCCTCGACATCCAGACCAAGGTGATCCCCGTCGAGCAGTTCGGCAACCTCTACTTCGACCCCGCGGCACGCGAGGGCATCGACGGCTTCTTCACGACGAACTACGGCAGCTTCGCCGACGCGCTCGACGTGTACCAGTTCTTCGCGAGCACCGACAGCCACAACTACACGGGCTGGGACCAGGCCGACGAGCCGCTCTTCGCGGCCCGCGCCGAGACCGACGACGCGGCCCGTGCCGAGCTCGTCATCGAGGCGCAGCGCATCATCACCGAGCAGCTGCCGTGGATCCCGCTCGCCTACGAGCCCGTGACGCTCGTGCAGAACGACCGGATCTCGGGCGCCACCGCCTCGTTCGCCTACCTCTACGCGCCGTGGGCGGCCACCATCGGCGGGGTGGAGTAGCCGGATGTCCCTCGGCGGCTATCTGGCACGACGCACGGGCGGCCTGCTGCTCGTGCTCCTCGTGACCTCCTTCATCGTCTTCGGGCTGCTCTACCTCGCGCCCGGGAGTCCGCTCGCCTTCATCCTCGGCCCCCGCGGCGGGACCCCGGAGCAGATCGCGGCGGTCACGGCGCAGTACCACCTGAACGATCCGTTCTTCGTGCGGTACGTCGCCTGGCTCGGCGACCTGCTCCGCGGCGACCTCGGCTACTCGATCGTGTACCGGCAGGATGTCTCGGAGCTCATCGCGAGCCGGGTCGGCACCACGCTCGCCCTGGTGTCGATGGCCGCGCTCATCATCGCGGTCGTCGGCATCGCGGCCGGGACGCTCGCAGCGCTCCGCGGCGGCTGGACCGACCAGCTCACCTCCACGCTCGCGGCGATCGGGCTCTCCACCCCGTCGTTCGTGATCGGCGTCGCGCTCATCAGCGTCTTCGCCGTCGCGCTCGGCTGGTTCCCGACCTTCGGCTCGGGCTCCGGGGGAGCGGACACGCTCGTGCACCTCACCCTGCCGGCCATCGCGCTCTCCGTGGCGAGCGCCGCGTACCTCGCGAGGATCACCAGGGCCTCGGTGCTCGAGGAGCGCGACCGGGAGCACGTGCAGACCGCGACGGTGCGCGGGCTCGCGCCGGGCTACATCGTGCGCCACCACGTGCTGCGCAACTCGCTCGTGCCCATCGTCACGGTGCTCGGGCTCACGATCGCGACGCTGATCGCGGGGGCCGTGGTCGTCGAGAACGTCTTCGCCCTCGACGGCCTGGGCTCGCTGCTCGTCCGGGCCATCCTGCAGCGCGACTTCGCCGTCGTGCAGGCCGTCATCCTCGTGCTCGTCGTCGCGTTCGTCCTCGTGAACGCCGTCGTCGACGTGCTCTACACCTTCATCGACCCGCGGATCGCCCTGGGGAGCCGGAAATGACCACGCCATCGACCACCAGCCTGGCCGTCGCCAGGGTCGCGCGGGAGCGGCGCGGCGCCGGGCTCGCCCGGTCCACACGGGACCGGCTCGGCGTCGTCGGCTGCATCGCCGCCGCCCTGCTGCTCGTCATCGCGCTCGCCGCGGCGTTCGCCCCCGTGGTGGCCCCGTACGACCCGGACTACCCCGACCTGCTCGCCTCGCTGGCCGGGCCGAGCCCCGCGCACCTGCTCGGCACGGACGCGCTCGGCCGGGACATCCTGTCCCGGCTCATCTGGGGTGCCCGCATCACGCTCGCCGGACCGGGGCTCGTAATCCTGATCGCGACCGTCGTCGGCACCCTGCTGGCGCTCCTCGCGGCCTGGCGTGGCGGGCGCATCGACACGGCCATCAGCTGGCTGCTCGACGTGCTGTTCGCCGTGCCCGGGATCGTGTTCGGCCTCATCGCGGTCGCGATCTGGGGCCCGAGCCTCATCACCGTGGTCTGCGGACTCGCGATCGCCTACGTCCCCTACGTCGCCCGGGTGGTCCGGGGCGCGGCGCTGCGCGAGCGGAACATGCCCTACGTGTCGGCCACCTGGCTGCAGGGCCAGTCGGGCGCCGGCATCACCTTCACGCAGATCCTGCCGAACGTGCAGCCGATCGTGGTCGCGCAGGCGGTGTCGTCGCTCGGCTTCGCGGTCATCGACCTCGCCGCCGTGTCGTTCCTCGGGCTCGGCGTGCAACCGCCGACGGCGGACCTCGGGCTCATGGTCAAGAGCGGCTTCGACTCGGTGCTGCGCGGCCAGCCGACCGAGGCGATCGCCGCCGGCAGCCTCATCGTCCTGATCGTCTGGTGCGTCACCGTCATCGGCGACCGCCTGACCTCGAGTGCAAGGAGCATGCGATGACCGAACCACTGCTGCGGCTCGACGATGTTCGGGCCACCCTGCGCCTGCGCGGCGGCGAGCAGGAGCTGCTGCGCGGCGTGAGCTTCACGATCGGCGCGGGGGAGGCGCTCGGCCTCGTCGGCGAGTCCGGATCGGGCAAGTCGCTCACGACCCGGGCCATCACCCGGATGCTCGACCCGGCGTTCCGCGTCACGGGCGAGATCGCCTTCGAGGGTGCCTCGGTGCCGCGGATGAACGCGCAGGCGCTCCGCCGCTACCGGCAGCGGGATGTCGGCATGATCTTCCAGGACCCGAGGGCGCACGTGAACCCGGTGCACCGGGTGGGCGACTTCCTGACCGAGGCGCTCGTGCGCGACCGCGGCGTCGACCGGCGAGCGGCCGAGCGGCGCGCCGTCGAACTCCTCGACGAGGTCGGGGTGCGAAACCCCGAGCAGCGGCTCCGCCAGTATCCGCACGAGCTGTCGGGCGGGCTGCTCCAGCGCGTGATGATCGCGAGCGTGCTGCTCGCCGAACCGAAGCTCATCCTCGCCGACGAGCCCACCACCGCGCTCGACGTCACCGCGCAGTCCGACGTCATGGCGATCCTCGACGAGCAGCGGCGGGCCAGAGGCCTCTCCTTGCTGTTCATCACCCACGACCTCGAGCTCGCCGCGGCCTGCTGCGACCGCCTCGCCGTCATGTACGCCGGCGAGATCGTCGAGCAGGGCGCGCACGTCTACGAGGCGCCCACGCACCCGTACACGATCGAACTGCTCGGCGCGCGGCCGAGCATCGAGCGCCGCGTGGAGCGGCTGCCGGTGCTGCGTTACGACCGAGCCACTCACGAACTGCTGAAAGCGGAGGCCTCATGACCCCCAACGAGCCCCTGGGAACCGACCGTGCGACGGGCGGTCTGGGCGAGCCCATCGTCGTCGCCCGTGGGCTGCGCAAGATCTTCCCGGGCCGGGCGGGAGACGAGCCCGTCGTCGCCGTCGACGACGTCTCCTTCGAGCTCTTCCCGAACGAGTGCCTCGCGATCGTCGGAGAATCGGGCTCGGGCAAGACCACGGTCGCCCGCATGCTCGTCGGCCTCGAGACGGTCACCGCGGGCGAGCTCACGGTGCGCGGGGAGTCGCGCGCCGGCGGCGTGAAGCGGCTCGCCGACCGCCGACGCTGGGCCCGCGAGGTGCAGTACGTCTTCCAAGACCCCTACTCCTCGCTGAACGGCCGTCAACGCATCGGCGACATCGTCGCGACGAGCGTCGCGCTGCACGCGGGCGATGCGGCGGCACGCCGATCCGCGCCGCGGCGCGCGCTGGAGATCCTCGAGAGCGTCGGCCTCGACGAGGGCTTCGCCGCGAAGCATCCGCACCAGCTGTCCGGCGGCCAGCGCCAGCGCGTCGCGATCGCCAGGGCGCTCGCCGCCGACCCCGCGGTCATCGTGCTCGACGAGGCCGTCGCCGCCCTCGACGTCTCCATCCAGGCCCAGATCCTCAATCTGCTCGCCGACATCAGGGCCGCCCGCGAGGTCAGCTATCTCTTCATCTCCCACGACCTCGCCGTCGTGAACCAGATCTCCGACCGGATGATCGTGATGGAGCAGGGCAGGGTGGTCGACCACGGCGAGACCGCGCAGCTCCTCGCCGAGCCGGTCCACCCGTACACGCGCTCGCTCCGGGCCGCGGTCCCGCGCCCCGGCTGGCGTCCGGTGCGGCGCGAACGGCTGGCCTCGTGAGCGCGCGCCGGACGCTCCTCACCGCCGACTGGGTCGTCACCAGGGAGGGGGAGCGGACCGCCATCCTGCGCGACGGCGCCGTGCTGGTCGTCGGCGAGCGGATCGCGGCCGTCGGCCGGGCCGACGACGCCGAACTGACCGGCCCCGCCGACGAGCGCATCGAACTCGGCCGCAGCGTCCTCATGCCGGGCCTCATCGACCTCGACGCGCTCGCCGACCTCGACCACCTCCAGCTCGACGCCTGGGGCGACCCCGCCCACGAGCAGCGCCTCGGCTGGTCGGCCGACTACGCCAGGCACCGCCGGCGCGAGGTGCTCTCGGCAGCGGACCGTTCGACGATGCGGCGGTATGCGCTCGCCCAGCTCGCGCTGCACGGCATCACGAGCTTCGCGCCGATCGCCTCGGAGGTGCATTCGGCCTGGGCCGAGCACCACGACGATCTCCTCGACGTCGCGCGGACCGCCTCGGAGTTCGGGCTGCGCGCCTTCCTCGGCCCGAGCTACCGCTCAGGGGTGCACGTGACCGACGAGCGGGGCGTGGCGGCGATCCACTGGGACGACGAGCTCGGCCGAGCCGGCTTCGCCGACGCGGTGCGCTTCCTCGACACCGTCGAGCGTCTCGGCGACCCGCTCGTCACCGGGATCCTCGCGCCGTGCCGGATCGAGACGGTGCGGGAGGAGCTGCTGCACGAGACCGGCCGGGTCTCGGCCGAACGAGGTGTCCGGGTCCGGGTGCACGCCTTCCAGGACCACGCCGAGCGCGAACTCATCGCCGCGGCCAGCGGCACGACGCCGCTCGGCCTCATCGAGCGGGCCGGCCTGCTCAACGAGCGCCTCATCCTCGCCCACGGGGTCTACCTCGACGTGCATCCCGACGTCGCGGGCGAAGACCTCGGCGACCTCGCCGCGCTCGCCGGAGCGGGGGCCAGCATCATCCACTGCCCGCTCACGAACGCCAGATACGCCTTCCTCCTCGAACGGCTGTCCGACTACCTCGACGCGGGGATCACGATCGCCCTCGGCACCGACTCGTTCCCGCCGGACCTGATCCGCGGCATCGACGCCGGCGTCCATCTCGCGAAGGTGCAGCACGGCGATCTCTCGCGGGGACTGCTCGCCGAGTACGTCGAGGCCGCCACCCTGGGAGGCGCCCGCGCCTTCGGCCGCCCCGACCTCGGCCGGATCGCCCCGGGCGCGAGCGCCGACCTCGTCGCCTTCGCGTTGGACGAGTTCCGGACGGGCCCCGTGGACGACCCGCTCCGAGCGCTCATCCTCTCCGGCACAGCCCGGGACACGAGGTTCAGCATGGTCGCCGGACGAGCGGTCGTCGTCGACGGCACCCTGCCCGGCGTCGACCTGGAGGAGCTCGGCCGCGAGGGACAGCGGATCTTCGAGCAGCTGCGCGCCGCCTACGCCGAACGGGACGTGCGCCCCGGCGACGGTCCGCTGTTCCCGGGGAGCTTCCCTCAGGCCGGGTGACGGGATCGCGGCTGAGTACGGGCCGAGGCGAGCGAAGCTCACGGACACGCCGCGGGCGCCAGAGGCTGGACATGCGGCAGGCCCTGGGGTTCCATGGGACGAGGGGCCCTCGTTCGAGGGGACGGCGGCACGGCCGCGACGCAGCATCGGGGAGACAGCACGGATGGATCGGAATCTCCGCAATCGCGACTTCGTCGATCGGCGCACACCGCTCGGCGTGCTGGGCGGCTTCCTCGGGCTGATCTGCGCCTCTGCCGCCGCCGGCGCGCTCGTCGTCGCCGGCATCACCCCCGCGATCGGCTTGGTCGGGGCGAGCGCCACCCAATCGATCGGCATGTTCGAGAACCTGCCCGGCTACCTGGAGATCGACGAACCCTCCGAGAAGAGCAACATCTACGCCGTCACGGCAGCCGGGGTCCCGAGTCTCATGGCCTCCTTCTACGAGCAGAACCGTGTCGAGGTGGAATGGGGCCAGGTCAGCCAGTTCGTGAAGGACGCGACGGTCGCGGGTGAGGACCCGCGCTTCTACGATCACGGCGGGGTCGACGTCCAAGGCACACTCCGAGCCGCGGTGAAGACCGTGAGCGGCGGGAACACGCAGGGCGGTTCGTCGATCGCCCAGCAGTACGTGAAGAACGTGCGGGTGCAGGAGTGCGAGACCGAATCCGGCGATGCGGCGACCGCGAAGGCCGAAGAACAGGCGGCGGCCGAGGGCCGCGAGCTGACTCCCGAAGAGCGCAGTGAACTCGTCGCCGAGGCGAAGGAGAGCTGTTACGAGAAGGTCACCGAGACCAGCCTCGATCGAAAGCTCAAGGAGGCCCGCTACGCGATCGGTGTGGAGAAGCGGTACTCGAAGGACCAGATCCTGCTCGCGTACCTGAACATCGCCGGTTTCGGCGGCACGGTGTACGGCATCGAAGCCGCCGCGAACTACTACTACGGCACGACCGCGGCGAAGGTCACGCTCGCGCAGGCCGCCTCGCTCGTGGCGATCGTGAACAATCCCGAGAAGTTCCGCATCGATCAGCCCGACGACGAGCGCAACGGCGCCGCCAACGAGTACCGCACCAACACCGATCGCCGGAACTACATCCTGCGCCAGATGCTCGAGTTGAAGAAGATCACCCAGGCCCAGTACGACGAGGCGATCGCGACGCCCGTGACCCCCAACATCGTCGAGCCGAGCACCGGTTGCCAGACCGCCGGCCCGCACGCCTACTTCTGCGACTACGTGAAGACGATCCTGCAGACCGACCCCACCTTCGGCGAGGACAGCGAGGAGCGCCTCGCGAACTTCCGGCGCGGCGGCTACCAGGTGTACACCACCCTCGACCTTGATCTGCAGGCAGCGGCCATCGCCGCGATCAACGAGAACGTGCCGCAGACGTATCCCGGCTGGGATCTCGGCGGCGTGATCTCGAGCGTCGAAGTCGGCACGGGCCGCGTGCTGGCGATGGCGCAGAACAAGATCTACAGCCAGGACCCGGCCGTGCTCGCACAGGGGCCCCAGTACACGAGCATCAACTACAACACCGACTACGACCACGGCGGATCGAGCGGCTTCCAGCCGGGATCGTCGTACAAGGTCTTCACGCTCGCGCAGTGGTTGAACGAGGGGCACGCGCTGACCGAGCGAGTGGACTCCCGGCCGAAGGCGAACTGGGGCTCCTTCCAGGACAGCTGCGTCGGCGGCTACGGCGACGAGGGCTGGAACCCGAAGAACGACGCCAACGAGTCGGGCTCGGCGTACACGGCGCTCGAATCGACGATCGGCTCGATCAACACGGGCTTCGTCGGCATGGCGAAGCAGCTCGACCTCTGCGGCATCCGCAAGACGGCGGAGGCCTTCGGCGTCCACCGCGCCGACGGCGGACCGCTGCAGCAGTTCCCCTCGACCATCCTCGGCACGAACGAGGTCGCGCCCCTCACGATGGCGGTCGCCTACGCGGGCATCGCGAACAACGGCGTCACCTGCTCGCCCATCGCCATCGACCGGATCGTGGACCGCAACGGCGAGGAGGTGCCGGTGCCGAAGTCGACCTGCCAGGCCTCGGTCGCCCCCGAGGTCGCGGCGGCGATGCACTACGCGATGAGCCGGGTCATGACTAGCGGCACGGCAGAGGCGTCGAACAGAGCGGTGCAGCCGTACGTGCCCCTCATCGGCAAGACGGGCACCACCGACGGGAACAAGGACACCTGGATGGTCGGCGCGAGCACGAAGGTGGCCACCGCTGCGGCGGTCGTCAGCGTGAACGGCGACGCGAACCAACGCGGCATCTACTTCGACAGCGGTCGCGCCGCCGAGGCGAGACACCGGATGTGGCCGAAGGTCATGTCGGTCGCGGCGTCGAAGTACGGCGGGGGAGAGTTCACGATGGCGGGGCCGGAGGCGGTTCGCCCGCGGGCCGGTGAGACCGAGCCGCCCGACGACGGGCGCTGACCGGGCGAATACGCCTCAGAAGTCCAGGGTGTCGCCCGGCTCGAGGGCGAGGTACTCGCCGCCGCCCTGCTGGACGGCCCAGGCGAGCCGCGCGTTCGACAGATCCTTGCCGGCGCGAGAGAGCAGCATCTCGTGGGTGGGGAACGCGCGCTTCGGCGCGACCCGCTCCACGTAGTCCATGGCTTCGCTGAGCTTCATCCAGGGCGCAGCCGCCGGTGCGGCGAGCACCTCGACGGCGACGCCCTCCGGGGCGCTGAAGGCGTCGCCCCCGTAGTACAGGGCGTCGTTGACCAGCACGCCGAGATTGTCGATGACCGGGATGGACGGGTGGATCACCGCGTGCCGCCCGCCGAAGAAGCGGAGCCGGAACGGGCCGAGCTCCCGCGTCTCGCCGGCCGTCACCGTCTCGACGGGGTAGCCGGACACCGCGGCCGCGACGCCGGCCGGTCCGAAGATGCGCACCTCGGGGCTCTGCTCCAGGATGCGGTCGAGCTGCGCGGGCGTCCAATGGTCATCGTGCTCGTGGGTGATGACGATCGCGAGGGCGCCGTGCGCCTCGGTGATCGGCGTCGTGAACTTTCCCGGATCGATGAAGAGCCGGTCCCCGGAGTCCTCGACGATGAGGGCGGCGTGTTCGAGCTTCGTGAGGCGCATGCTTCGAGCCAACACCCGGGCGGCGCGGGGCGCAAGCAGGGGCCGGACGGGCGCGGTTCCGGCCTCGGATCGCGGTCGGAGCGAGCGCCCCGACGGCAGGCCCCGCTCGATTTGGAATGTGCTCCGAAGGTGTGTCATACTCTTCGAGTTGCCGGAAACGGAACGAGATTCCGAAGACACGGCCCCATCGTTTAGCGGCCTAGGACGCCGCCCTCTCACGGCGGTAGCGCGGGTTCAAATCCCGCTGGGGTCACGATCGGCAACACGGCGCAAAGCCCCCGCGAAAGCGGGGGCTTTCGTCGTTTCGGCCGCGGTTCACGGCGGTGTTCGCGCCGCGCTCGAAACGACGGATGCCCCGGCGCAGAAGTTGCTCCGGGGCATCCGCCCGCTGCCTCGGTGGGGCTCAGCCCCGCGACGGTGCGGTGTCGTGCGGCGCAGGCACGGCCGACTGGCCTGCGGCGACCGCGCCCTGCTCCGCGGCGATGACGGGGACGGGCACGCCGTCGTGGGTCTCGCCGGGGTGGCCGCGGTGGTACGACATGCGGTCGATCCACGCGAGCGCGAGCGCCGAGAGGATGAACACGCAGTGGATGATGACCTGCCACATCACGCCGGTCGAGGTGTACTTCTCGCCGTTCTCGACCGCGCCCTGCTCGGTGATCGCCCCGACCCCGATGAAGGTCTTCAGCAGGTGGATGGATGAGATGCCGATGATGGCCATCGCGAGCTTCACCTTGAGCACGTTCGCATTCACGTGCGAGAGCCACTCGGGCTGGTCGGGGTGCCCGTCGACCTTGATGCGGGACACGAAGGTCTCGTAGCCGCCGATGATGACCATGATCAGCAGGTTCGCGATCATCACCACGTCGATGAGGCCGAGGACGACGAGCATGATCTGCGCCTCGGTGAGGGCGTGCTCGACGTTGAAGACGCCCTCGAGCAGGTGCCAGAGCTCCTTCAGGAACACCCAGACGTAGATGCCCTGGGCGACGATCAGGCCGAGGTACAGCGGGGCCTGCAGCCAGCGGCTAGTGAAGATCAAGAGCCCGATGGCTTTCGACCACGGGGCGGTTCGGTAGGTGGGCGGCGTCGTCTGGGCGCTCATCGGTCTCCTCGATTTCCGGGGGTACGAGTCTATGTCCGCGATTCCGCTAGACTTCCCGGAGCGAAGGGGAGTATCCCGCGGTGCGTGAGCGCCGTGAGCCACGATCGTCAGTACGAACGCCGATGAAGACGTTCCGGGCGTGGCAGCGCGAGAGTGCGGAGGAGAGACTTTCGGGTTCCGTCAACCCCACAACTCCCCGAAAGGCCGCCTGTGCTCGAGCTCCCCATCTGGTTCGAAGTCGGATCCCTTGTGGTCCTGACCCTGATCCTCGTCGCCGACCTGCTGCTGGTCGTGAAGCGTCCGCACGTGCCCTCGTTCAAGGAGTCCACCCTCTGGGTCGTCTTCTACGTCGTGCTCGCGCTGATCTTCGCCGGCCTGATGTTCCTCCTCGGCGACGCCGAGCACGGCGGGCAGTTCCTCGCCGGCTGGTTGACGGAGTACAGCCTCTCGATCGACAACCTGTTCGTCTTCGTCATCATCATGGCGAGGTTCCAGGTGCCGCGGAAGCTTCAGCAGGAGGTGCTCATGGTGGGCATCATCCTCGCCCTCGTGCTGCGCGGCATCTTCATCCTGCTGGGCGCCTCGCTCATCGAGAACTTCAGCTGGATCTTCTACCTCTTCGGCGCCTGGCTCGTCTGGACCGCGATCGGGCAGATCCGCGGCGGCCACGACGACGAGGAGCAGAAGGACTCGTTCCTCATCCGCACCCTCCGCCGCCGGGTGCGCCTCACCGACGACTTCGACGGCGTGAAGCTGCGCACCACGATCGACGGCCGGCGCTTCTTCACCCCGATGCTCATCGTGTTCGTCGCGATCGGCACGACCGACCTGCTGTTCGCGCTCGACTCCATCCCGGCGATCTTCGGCATCACGCAGAGCCCGTTCATCGTCTTCACGGCGAACGTGTTCGCGCTGATGGGCCTGCGCCAGCTCTACTTCCTGCTCGGCGGACTGCTGGAGCGCCTCGAGTACCTCAAGTACGGCATCGCCTTCATCCTCGCGTTCATCGGGGTCAAGCTCGTGCTGCACGCCATGCACGTGAACGAGCTGCCGTTCATCAACGGCGGCGAGCACATCGAGTGGGCGCCGGAGATCTCCACCTGGATGTCGCTCGGTGTCATCCTGGCGGCCATGCTCGTCGCGACCATCGCGAGCCTCGTCAAGGCGCGGATCGATGCGCGCCGTCGTGGTCACACGCTGATGGAAGAGGTGCCGCACTTCACCGAGGACTGACGCGCAGGCGTCATCTCGACCGAGCCGAACGGGCCGGGCCGCGCGGCCCGGCCCGTTCCTCTTGGTAGCGTGGTCTCCGGCTCGCCCGCGACCGGCGTGATCGAGCCGGCCAAGGGGAGGCGAGCGTGGCGATCGACGACGAGGGGCGCACGGCACTGCCGCACGGCGGGGCGGTGATCGCCCACAGTGCGTCGAGCGACGTCGGCCGGGTGCGGCAGATGAACGAGGACGCGTACCTCGCCGAGGCCCCCGTCTACCTCGTCGCGGACGGCATGGGCGGCCACGCCAGGGGCGATGCCGCGAGCCGTGCCGTGCTCGACACCTTCCGCCGGCACCTGGAGTTCGGCCGATCGTCGACGCCGGAGCAGATCCTCGACGCGATCCACTCCTCGAACGAGGCCGTCCGCGCGCTGAGCGACGACGGCGAGCTCGGCACCGCGGTCGCCGGCACGACGCTCGCCGGCGTCGCGCTCGTCGACGCGGGGCCGGCCGAAGGCCTGCGCTGGATGGTGTTCAACGTCGGCGACTCGCGGGTCTACAACTGGGACGGCCGGCGCCTGCGCCAGGTGAGCGTCGACCACTCGGCCGTGCAGGAGCTCGTCGATGCGGGGGTCATCCGGCCCGAGGAGGCGGAGCGGCATCCCGAACGGAACGTCATCACCCGCGCGCTCGGGGCGGAGGAGATCGTCGAGCCCGATGTGTGGCTGCTGCCCGCCGAGGGGCGCCAGGTCTTCCTCATCTGCTCGGACGGGCTGACGAAGGAGCTCGACGACCACGCCATTTCGCAGGTGCTCGCTACGGGAGGCGGGCACGCGCAGGGACTCGCCGGCGAGCTCGTCGACGAGGCGCTCGCCCGCGGCGGCCGGGACAACGTCACCGTGGTCGTCGTCGAAGCCGAGAGCGGCGAGCACGAGCTCGACGAGGAGACGACCAGGGACCGGGCCCCGGCGCCGGAGGACACCCTGCCCAGAAAGGGCGACGCCGCATGATCCGCTACGTGCCCGATTCGGCGGCGAAGACGCTCGCCCTCGTGCGCGGGGATGCCGCGCTGCTCGTCCCCGTGGCGGCCTGGCCGGCCCACCCCGGGCTCTGGGACGCGCTCGCCGCCGCCGACCCCGTCGAGGCGGTGCTCGGCGAGCTCGCTCGCGACGGCATCACGGCGCTGCCCGACTTCGCGCTCGTCGTGGCCGTACCAGGCCGGGTACGCGTCGTCGTCCGCGGCGGGTTCCGCGTGCGCACGGCGGGCGAGACGGTGACCGCGGCCGGTGTGTCGACCTGGCACGAGCGGGCGCTGGAGACCGAGCCCGTGTTCGAGGTGCTCGCCCCGTTCGCGAGGGCGGGCGGCGGCGTCGGGCCGCTGCCGCTGCTCGAGGGCGTCGTGCCCGCGCACACGCTCAGCCGAGGCGAGCCCGCCGATGCCGAGCCCGCCGAGGCCGCCAAGGCCGCGCCCGCCGAGCCGGCGGACGAGGTCGCGGTGCCGGAGCCCGCTCCGGCACCCGCCGCCCCGGAACGGCCGAGCGCGCCGCCGGAGCCCGCGCCCGAGCCGGAACCGGAGCCCGCTCCGTCCGCCCCAGAGCACACCCTCGTGCCGGCGGACGACGAGACGATCGTGATCGGCACCGGAGCAGGCCACGGCCTCGCTGCGGCGGCCGATGCGGCGCGGGCGCCCGAGGAGACACCGGTCACGGGCGACCACGACGGGCTCACCGTCGCGGTCACGAAGCTGCAACGGCTCCGCCGCGAGCGCGGCACCGGCCCGCTCGCCGAGGCCCACGCCGCGCCGTCGGGCCCGGAGCCCGAGCCGGCCCGGCTCCGTCTCGTGCTCGCCGACGGCCGGGAGGAGGCGCTGACCGGCGAGATCGTGCTCGGCCGCTCACCGAGCGCCGGCCGCTCGAGCGGCGCGTCGCTGCCGAAGCTCGTGCAGATCGGCGTGGGCGATCCCGACATCTCCCGCTCGCACCTGCGGCTCGCGGTCGAGGGCGGCACCGTCGTCGTCACGGACCTGCAGTCCCGCAACGGCACGACGGTGGTGCAGCCCGACCGCGCACCGGTGAAACTGCGGGCGGGCGAGCCGACCCCGGTGCTCGCCGGTACCCTGATCGACCTCGGCGGCGGCTGCACCATGCGGGTGGTGGCCGACTGATGCGGCGGCAGCCCAGCACGCCGCCGGAGCTTCCCGGGTACCAGTACGTCGACCTTCTCGGCTCGGGCGGCTTCGCCGACGTCTTCCTGTACGAGCAGCGGCTGCCGCGTCGCCGGGTCGCCGTCAAGGTGCTCGTCGCCGATGAGCTTTCGCGGGACACGCGGGCGCAGTTCGTCGCCGAGGCGAACCTGATGGCCCAGCTCTCGGCGCACCCCTACATCGTGACGATCTTCCACGCGGACGTCGCGGCCGACGGCCGGCCGTACTTCGTGATGGAGTACTGCTCGGGGCCGAGCCTCGCCGCGCAGCTGAAGCGGGAGCCGTTCCAGGTCGACGCTGCGCTGCGCACCGGCATCCGGCTCGCCAGCGCGGTCGCGACGGCGCACGCGGCCGGCATCCTGCACCGCGACATCAAGCCCGCCAACGTGCTCACCAACGACTACGGCTGGCCGGCGCTCACGGACTTCGGCATCTCCTCGACGCTCGAGGGCGAATTGCCGGTGCACACCATGACGTTCCTCGGCGGGGGCGCCGACAGCGGCTCGACCGGCGGTGCGCAGTCCGCGATCGGGCTCAGCGTGCCCTGGTCGCCGCCCGAGCTGTTCGACGACGATCCTCGCCCGGACACGCGGAGCGACGTCTACGCACTGGCCGCGACGGTGCACACCCTCCTCGCCGGCCGCTCGCCGTTCGAGCTCCCCGGGCGACCCAACGGGTCGCTCGACCTGATCGGTCGCATCGAGCGCGGCGCGATCACCCCGATCGATCGCGACGACGTGCCGCAGACGCTGCAGTCCGTGCTCCGCAGGGGCATGGCGGTCCGTCGCGAGGAGCGGTACGCGAGCGCGGTCGAGTTCGCCAGGGCCCTGCAGCGGGTCGAGCTCGAGCTCGGCTACGCCGCCACCGCGATCGAGGTGCCGACGCAGTTGCTCGCTGCGGCCGCGGCGGAGCCGGAACCGGTCGACGACGGCGCGGACGCGACCCGCGCCCGGGTCGCCTCCATCCAGGCGCAGCCCACCGCCCCCGATCCCGATGCGACCCGTGCACGCGGCCCGGTCACCGTGCAGCCGCAGCCGCAGCCGCAGCCGCAGCCGCGGACGCCGTCCATGCCGGGGCCCGCTGCGCCCGCCGAGGAGCAGACGCTCATCCGCCCCAGGGGCGTGCAGCAGGCCGATGCCTCGCACCGCCCTGCGCCGTCCGCCGCGCCTTTCCCCGGCCCGCCCGCGTCCACCGCGGCGCCGGCCGCGCCCTCCGAGCAACCCCGACGTTCACGGCTCGGCCTCGTGATCGGCATCGCGGCCACGCTCGTGGTGGTGGCCGCCGTGGGCGTCGCGGTGGCGCTCTCCGGCCAGCTCGCCGGACCGCCGGAGGCGAGCGCACCGCCGGCCGTCGACACCGAGGACGCGATCGCCGGCGCCCAGGTGCCGTCGCCCGTCGTCGGCGACGGCGTCGTCTCGGCCGACGGCACCGCGGTCACCTTCGAGGTCTCGCACGACGACGCGGCCGACGGCGACCGCTACCGCTGGCGCCTCGCCGACGGCTCCGGTTCGCCCGCCGTGGCCGACGGCCCGGAGATCGTGGTCTCCCCGGTGACGCCGGGGCAGCGCATCTGCATCGACGTGCAGGTGCAACGGGGGAGCAAGACGAGCGAGAGCGTGCGGGGGTGCACAGCATGAGACCGTTGCGGATCGAGTTCTGCGGTGAGTGGTACACCGTCGAGGAGGGCGCGCCGTTCGGCATCGGCCGGGAGGCCGATCTGGTGATCGACGAGAACCCCTACCTGCACCGGGTGTTCCTGACCCTGCGTGCCGAGTACGGGCTCTGGTGGCTCGACAACGTCGGCCAGCTGCTCTCGGCGACCGTGTCCGACGCCACGGGAAGCGTGCAGGCCTGGCTCGCCCCGGGCGCCCGGCTGCCGATCGTGTTCCAGACGATGCACGTGATGTTCAGCGCCGGGTCCACCGCCTACGACTTCACCGTGCACGCGGAAGACGACTTCTACAACACCTCGCTGACGGCGGAGACCTCCACGGCCGGCACGACGATCATGCCGGTGACGCTCACCCCGAGCCAGCGGCTGCTCGTGCTCGCGCTCGCGGAGCAGGTGCTCGTGCAGCCGGCGGGACGGGCGACCGTGCCGAGCTCGGCCGAAGCCGCCGAGCGCCTCGGCTGGAGCATGACGACGTTCAACCGCAAGCTCGACAACGTGTGCGAGAAGCTCGACAAGATCGGGGTCGACGGCCTGCGGGGCGGGCGAGGCAAGCTCGCCACGAATCGACGGGCCCGGCTCGTGGAGTACGCCGTGGCGACGCGGCTCGTGAGCGCGGACGAGCTCCCGCTGCTCGACCGGGCGCGCGAGGAGTCCGAGGAGGCGCGCGCCGCCGAGGGCTGACCGGGGGCGGGATGCCTCGGGCATGGGGAGTCCTCCCCGTTTGGGGGGTCATGCCGCGCATGTTAGGTTGATGCCCGGCCCGGCACACTCCACCCGAGGTGCCCGGGCCGTTCGACGACGACCCGACGACGGCACCGAGGGGGGAGCGCCATGGGGTTCTTCGGCGCCCGCCGCCGCACGATCGCCTCGGTCACCGCCCTCGCGGTGCTCGCGGGAGTGCCGATCGGCTTCGCGGTCCTGCACCAGGGCTTCCCGGTGACCGACCCCGACCTCCGGGTGCGCGAGGTCTGGGTCACGAACGCCGAGGAGCTGCAGCTCGGCAGGCTCAACCGCCAGATCGACGAGCTCGACGCGGCGGTCGCGACCGCCGCGAGCGAGACCGACGTGTTCCAGCACGGGCAGGACGTCTTCGCCTACGACGCCTCGGCCGGGTCGATCGAGCGGGTGGACCCCGCGTTCACCACGCTCGTCGAACGGATCGACGTCCCGCCGGCCTCGTCCGTCGCGTACGGCGGCGAGGTGCTCGCCGTGCTCTCGCCGAAGGGCGAGCTGTGGACCGTGCCGGCCGCGGGCTCGCTCTCCTTCGACTGGCGCGGCACCGAGCCGGTCGCGACGCTGGGCTCCGGCGCGAAGCTCGCGGTCAGCGAGCGGGGCACCGTGTTCGCGAGCGACCCGAAGTCGGGCGAGCTGCTGAGCCTCGAGCGGGGCTCGGAGACCCCCTCGCTCCGCTCGATCGGCAAGCTCGGCGAGCACGAGCTCGCCGCGGTGGGCGAACGGGCCGTCGTGCTCGATTTCGATGCCGACGAACTGCGCGTCGACGACCGGCGCATCGAGCTGCCCGAGGGGGCCCTGCGGCTGCAGCAGTCCGGCCCCGAGGCATCCGAGGCGGTCGTCGCGACCGGTGACGCCCTCGTCTTCGCCCCGCTCGGCGGCGGTGAGGTGCGTGAGGTGCCGCGCGAGGGCGCGTCGACGAACGAGAAGCGGCCCGGCGTCGCCGCTCCCGTCCGGGTCGGCGACTGCGTGCACGGCGCGTGGGCCGAGGCCGGGCGCTACCTCGCCGTGTGCGACGGGTCGAAGCCCCGGGGTGTCGACCTCGAGCAGTCCACGGCGGGCGGCCGGCTCGAGTTCCGGGTCAACCGCGATGTCGTGGTGCTCAACAACCTCGCCAACGGAGACGCCTGGCTCCTCGACTCCGAGCTCCGCCTCGTCGACAACTGGGAAGAGGTGACGCCGCCCGAGGAGACCGACGAGCTCGAGGGCGACGAGAAGAGCGCCCAGCAGACTTTCGAGGACACGCTCGCCGAGCGCACCGAGCAGAACCGCCCGCCGGTCGCGCGGAACGACGACGTGGGAGTGCGCCCGGGACGCACGACCATCGTGGACGTGCTGGCGAACGACACCGACCCCGACGGCGACGTGCTGACGATCGCGCGCACGAGCGAGATCGCCGAGGAGGCCGGCCGGCTCGACGTCATCGACGGCGGCCGCGCCCTGCAGTTCACCCCGGCGGACGGGGCGGCCGGCACCGTCAGCTTCCGGTACACGGCCGACGACGGCCGCGGCGGCGTCGCCGAGGCGAGCGTCAACCTGCGCATCGTCCCCGAGAGCGAGAACAGCGCGCCGAAGCCCATCCGCAACGGTGCGACGAGCGTCGAGCAGGGGCAGCAGATCTCGTACAACCTGCTCGCGGACTGGATCGATCCCGACGGCGACGATCTGTTCCTCGTGGACGCCTCGCCGACGAGCGGCGACCTCGTGCGCGCGAGCCCCGACGGCTTCGTGACCTTCGAGCACAAGTCGGCGGAGCTCGGGCTGAAGGAGGTCTCGTACACGGTCTCCGACGGCCAGACCTCCGCGACGGGCAAGCTCACGGTCGACGTGAAGCCGAGCGGTGCGCTGAACCCGATCGGCACGCCGGACTTCGCCCAGGCCTTCGTCGGCGAGAACGTGCTGATCCAGCCGCTCGTGAACGACCTCTCGCCGTCGGGTGCGCCGATCGAGCTCCTGGGCGTGCCCGAGCCGCCGGAGGGGGCGAGCATCACGCCCAACCCCGAGCGCGGCACCATCGCCTTCTCCAGCAACACGCCGGGGGAGTACGTCTTCCTGTACGACCTCGGCGCCGGCGCCAATGTGAGCGTCGGGCTCGTGCGGGTGCAGGTCGTCGAGCCGCCCGCCGACGCGCCCGCCCCGATCGCCGTCAAGGACACGGCGTACCTGCGTCCCGGCGAGCCGACCTCGGTCTCGGTGCTCGCGAACGACGTGTCGCCGTCCGGGCGCGTGCTCGCCGTGCAGTCGATCGACGACACCGGCACCGACGGCCTCGTCTCGGTCGAGCTCCTCACCAACACCGTCGCCCGGGTGAGCGCGTCGGAGGCGCTCGACCGGCAGCTGCAGTTCTCGTACACCGTCTCCGACGGCGTGAACACCGCCACCTCAACGGTGACGGTCGTGCCGGTGCCGCCGCTCGTGAAGCATCAGCCGCCGGTCGCGCTCGACGACTCGGCGATCGTGCGCGCGGGCGACATCGTCACCGTGCCCGTGCTCGAGAACGACTACCACCCCGACGCGGCGACGATGCGGCTCGACCCCGAGCTCGACCTCAGCGGCGCCCCGGGCGCCCTCGCCTTCACGGACGGCGAGTCGGTGCGCTTCCAGGCGCCGGACGAGGCGGGCGTGCACACCATCGTCTACACGGTGCTCGACGACTTCGAGCAGCTCGCGCGCGCCACGGTCACCATCACCGTCATCGGGAGGGACGCTGAGAACCGCGCGCCCCTGCCGACGCCCCTCACCTCGCGCACCTTCGCCGGCTCCTCGGTGACCATCGACGTGCCGCTCGACGGCATCGACCCCGACGGCGACTCCGTCGTGCTGACCGGCATCGACCAGGCGCCGGCCCTCGGCCGCATCCTCGAGCGCACGAGCACCTCGTTCACCTACGAGGCCTTCGCCGGCGGCAGCGGCACCGACGAATTCCGCTACGTGCTGCGGGACACGCAGGGCGAGGAGGCCGTCGGCACCATCCGGATCGGCGTCATCCCGCGCGCCGAGGTGCAGGCGCCGCCGACCGCGGTCGACGACGCGATCGAGATGAAGCCGGGCCGCACGGTCGGCGTCGACGTGCTGCTGAACGACTCCGACCCGAACGGCTACAGCCTGCACGTCGCGGACCTCCCGGAGGTCGACGAGGGCATCGAGGCCGAGATCCGCGACCGGCGCCGGGTCGTGGTGACCGCCCCGGAGGGCGAGGGCGCCTACACGATCCGCTACTCGATCTCGAACGGGCACGGCGGCACGGACACCGCCTTCCTGCAGCTCGCCGTGAGCGAGGACGCCGTGATCGACCCGCCGACGGCCGAGGATCAGGTGCTCGAGCCCGAACGGCTCGTGGCCGGCGAGGACGCCGTCGTCGATCCGCTGAAGGACGCGACGAACCCGGGCGGCCTCGTGGAGGATCTCGTCGTCACCGTCGAGGGCCCGAATGCGGGCCGCGCCGAGGTCGCCGCGGACGGCACGATCTCCGTGCGTCCCGCGCAGGAGCGCTACGCGGTGGCGTTCCGGCTCACGAACGAACTCGACGAGCTGTCCGCGATGGCCTTCGTCGTCGTGCCCCCGGTGCCCGACGGCGACGCGGTGCCCGAGGAGACCCAGCGCCCGAAGACGCCCGAGGAGATCGCGGCCGAGGAGCGGGCGAAGTTCCCCGCGCCGTACCTGAAGAACCTCGGCGAAATCATCGTGCCGATGAACGGCAGCATCGAGTGGAACGTCGGCGAGCTCGTCGAGGTGCCCTCGGGCCAGCCCGCGACGATCCTCTCCGCCTCGGCGACGAACTCGGCCTCCTCGCCCATGGTGAGCGGCACGGAGCTGCGCTTCGAGCCCGAGCAGGACTACCGCGGCCCCGCGACGATGACCTTCGAGGTGACCGACGGCAAGGGCGCCGACGACCCGGTCGGCCGGCGGGCCATCCTGAGCTTCCCGATCACGGTCGGCGATCCCGGCTTCAACGACGTCGCCCCGACGTTCACGCCGCGCAGCGAGACCATCGAGGCGGGCGAGGGACCGCTCGAGGTCGACCTCCGGGAGATGACGGATCAGCCGAACCCCGACAACATCGCGAAGGTCAGCTACACCGGCCTCAGCGGCCAGACGGAGGAGATCCAGGCGGAGATCGTCGACGGCTCGATCCTGCGCATGCAGGCGCCGCTCGGCGTGCAGCCGGGCACCTCGGCGCGGCTCTCCTTCCAGCTCGGCTTCAACGAGTTCACCGTGCCCGGCTACGTCGACGTGCAGGTCGTGTCGTCCACCCGCGCCAAGCCGCGGGCGGTCGCCGACCCCGACACGGGCGAGCTCTACGTGGAACGGGGCGAGTCGATCACGGTCCCGGTGCTCGAGAACGACTTCAACCCCTTCGCCCAGGACGGCGTGCCGCTGCGCGTCGTCGGCGCCGAGGTCGCGAGCGTCGGGGCGAACGCCACGACGAGCTTCACCGCCGAGGACGTGACGATCAACACCGGCTCGGCGTTCGTCGGCACGGTGACGGTGAACTACCGCATCGAGGACGGCACGAAGGATCCGGCCCGTCAGGCGCAGGGCCAGGTGACGGTGATCGTGCGGGATGCCCCGGACGCGCCGGGTGCGCCGGAGATCACGGGCAGCGGCAGCGGGCAGGTCTCCCTCAAGTGGAACGCGCCCGCCAACAACAACGCGGCGATCACGGGCTACGAGGTCACCTGGACGGGCTCGGGCTATCGCCCGTTCGGCGCCGATGCGGCCGGCACGGTCGTGACGATCGACGGCCTGACGAACGGCCAGGCGTACAGCTTCAAGGTGCGCGCGATCAACGTGGTCGGCACGAGCGCCGACTCCGAGGCGTCGCGCGCGGTCACCCCGTGGGGCACGCCGAGCGCCCCCCGGAACGTCAGCGTCAGCGCCGACGGCAACGCCACGACGACGGTGCGGGCGAGCTGGGACCCGCCCGCGCAGGACGGCGGCGGACAGCTCCGCTACCAGGTGCGCTACGACGGCGGCGGCTGGCAGAACGTCGGCGGACGCTCGGCGAGCTTCCCCGGTCAGGGCGCCGGCACCCACACGGTCGAGGTCCGCGCGATCAACGGCGGTAACAACGAGGGCCCCGGCGCCTCCGGTCGCGTCACCGTGAACAACCCGCCCCCGCCCTCGCCGAGCGCGTCCGTGTACAAGGGCGGCGACAGCGGCTGCTGCCGCTACGTCGCGGCCAGGTACTCCGACTTCACGCCCGGCTCGTACACGGTGACCGTCGAGTACAAGCACTGGAGCACGAGCGCCGGCTGGACCTCGATGTCGCCCCAGCGCATCGGCCTGAACAGCGGCGGCAGCTTCCAGACCCTCAGCTACCTGGGCGAGGTGAACCCGGCCGAGTTCCCGGCGGTCCGAATCCGCTTCGAGGGGCCGGGCGGCACGTTCTACAGCGGCGTCGCGAACTGGGGCGCGCTCTGATGATTCCCACCGTGGAGGTACGAACGACATGGCAGTGACGCAGGAGCAGGCGGAGTGGTTCCGCGACGCCTTCGGGCGACTCGTCGAGAACATCGACCGGGCCATCCTCGGCAAGCGCGACATCATCGCGCTCGTGCTGACGGCCATGCTCTCCGAGGGGCACGTGCTGCTCGAGGACGTGCCGGGCACCGGCAAGACCGTGCTCGCCAAGGCGCTCGCGAACACCCTCGACGGCACGAACTCGCGGATCCAGTTCACGCCCGACCTGCTGCCCTCCGACGTCACCGGCGTCACGATCTTCGACCAGACGAAGGGGCGGTTCGAGTTCCACCGCGGCCCGATCTTCGCCTCGGTCGTGCTCGCCGACGAGATCAACCGCGCGAGCCCGAAGACACAGTCGGCGCTGCTCGAGGTGATGGAGGAGGGCCGGGTCACCGTCGACGGCGTCGGCTACGAGGTCGAGCGCCCCTTCATGGTGATCGCGACCCAGAACCCCGTCGAACAGGCGGGCACCTACGCGCTGCCCGAGGCCCAGCTCGACCGCTTCCTCATCAAGACCTCCCTCGGCTACCCCGACCACGCCGCGGCCGTCGCCGTGCTCCTCGACTCGGCGAACCGGGCACGCGCCGACGGGATCACGCCGATCATCGCCGCGAGCTCGATCTCCGCGATGTCGGCCCTCGCCGCCGAGGTCTACGTCGACGAGTCGGTCGTGTCGTACCTGAACGAGGTCGTCACGGCGACCCGGGAGCACCCGGACTCCGCCCTCGGCGTCAGCATGCGCGGCGCCCTCGCGCTCGCCCGCGCCGCCAAGACGTGGGCGATCGCCCAGGGGCGCGGCTACGTCACGCCCGACGACATCCGCGAGCTCGCCGTGCCCGTGCTCGCGCACCGCATCATCGTCGACCCGGAGGCGGAGTTCACCGGCGTCACGGCGACCGACATCGTGGCCCGCGCCCTCGCCGACGTGGCGCCGCCCGCCTACCGGGCGGCATGACGCAGGACGCCGGCCCCGCGCCGCAGCCTTCGCAGTCCCGACTGGCCTTCCAGGCCGTCGGGCGCTCCGTCGTGCGCACGGCCGGCTCGCTCGGCGACGGGGTCGGCCGGGCCTGGACGGCCGTCGCGGCCTTCGTCCGCCCGGTCACGAGCCTCGTCTCCACGACGGGATGGCTCGTCCTGGTCGCCGCGCTCGTCGCGGCGCTCATCGCGCTCGTCTTCGACTGGGTGGAGTTCGGCTTCCTCGCCGCGACGCTCGCCGGCGCGATCCTCGTCGCCGTGCCCTTCGTCTTCGGCCGGCTGCGCTATCGCGTCGGCGTCGAGCTCGAGCCGCGCCGCGTGGTCGCGGGGGAGCGGGCGCTCGGCCGCCTGACCGTCGTGAACGACGGCACCGCCAACTCGGTCTCCTCGCGCATCGAGCTGCCCGTCGGCGAGGGCTCGGCGGTGTTCCGGATCCCGGCGCTGGAGCCTCGGGCCGAGCACGAGGAACTGTTCGCCGTGCCGACGAACCGGCGGGCGGTGATCGTCGCCGGCCCCGCCATCTCGGTGCGTGGCGACGAGCTCGGCCTGCTCCGCCGCACGGTGCGCTGGAACGACCCGGTCGAGCTCTTCGTGCACCCCGTCACCGCCCGCCTCCGCCCGTCCGCCGCCGGCCTCGTGCGCGACCTCGAGGGCGAGGTGACGAAGGTCATCACCGATCACGACCTCTCCTTCCACGCGCTCCGCGCCTACGAGCCGGGCGACCCGCTGCGCAACGTGCACTGGCGCAGCTCGGCCCGCACCGGCCGGCTCATGGTGCGGCAGTACGAGGAGACCCGGCGCTCCGAGCTCGTGCTCCTGCAGTCCACCGAGGAGGCGCACTACGACGACGAGGCCGAGTTCGAGCTGGGCGTCTCGGTGTTCGCCTCGATCGGGGTGCAGCTGATCCACGACGCCACCAAGACGGTCTGCGCCACCGAGCGGATGCGGCTGCGCACGACGAGCACGACGAGCCTGCTCGACGACACCTGCCGGATCGCGCCGTACGCACGGCGCGGCGGCCCGGCCCTCGGCGGACTGCGCGAGCTCGTGCGCGACCGGATCCGGCTGGCGCCGGCGGCGAGCGTCGTCGTCCTCGTCACGGGCGGCGCGCAGCCGCTCAGCGAGGTCCGCGCGGTGCAGACCGTCCTCCCGCCCGAGACCCCGCTCGTCGCCGTCCGGGTGCAGCGCGGCGCCGAGTCGCGCATCGCGAAGGTCGGCCGCAGCACGGTCGCGACGATCGGTGAGCTCGGCGAGCTCGCCGCGGTGATGCGGAGGGTCCGGCCGTGACCGCAGCACGCCCCGCCGCCCAGGCGCCCGCCGCACCGTCCCGCCTCGCCGGGACGGTGACCGCCACGCAGCTCGTCGACCTCGGCGTGCTCGCGGCCCTCTGCCTGCTCGCCGTCGCCGGCTACGAGACGAGCTTCGGCGGCATGGACTTCCTGCTCGCCGCGGTCGGCGGACTCGTCGTCGGCACCGGCGCCGCGCTGCTCGGCTCGCTGCTGCGCCTCGGGGTGCTGAACACCGTGCTGCTCGCGCTCGCGGCCTACTTCCTGCTCGGCACGCCGTTCGCGATGCCGGGCCAGGGGATCGCCGTGGTGCTGCCGAGCCTCGACTCGCTCGCCGGCCTCGCGATCGGCGCGGTCTACGGCTGGGCCGATCTCGTGACCATCGCCGCGCCGGTCGAGGCGCCCTACTACGTCGCCGCCGTGCCGTACGTCGCGACCTGGCTCGTCTCGCTCGTCGGCGGCCTCCTCGTGCTGCGCTGGCTGCCCGCCCGCCGCACGGTGCTGCGCGCCGCGGTGCTGCTGATCGGCCCCGTGCTGCTCTACGTCTCCGGCATCCTGCTCGGCACCGACGAGGCGTTCCTCGCCGCGGTGCGGGGCGTGACGTTCGGCGCGCTCGCGCTCGTCTGGCTCGCATGGCGGCGCAGCACGGGCATCGAGCAGGGCGGGACCGACGGGCGGACGCTGCTCCGGCGCGCGGGCGGCGCGGCCGCGGTCGTCGGCGGCGCGGTCGTCGTCGGCACGGTGGCCGGGCTCGCCTTCGCCCCGGCCGCCGCCGAGCGCTTCGTGCTCCGCGACGAGATCGTGCCGCCGTTCGACGCGCGCGAGTTCTCGAGCCCGCTCGCCGGGTTCCGGAGCTACACGAAGGACCTCGCCGAGGAGCCGGTGCTCCGCGTGCGTGGGATGCAGCCGGGCGATGTGCTCCGGCTCGCCTCGATGGACGCCTACACCGGCCGCCTCTTCACGGTGGCCGGGCCGGAGTCCGCGGTCGACGGGGGCTACGCCATCGTCGGCGAGACGCTCCCGGAGCCGACGCTCGCCGAGCTCGGCAGCGAACGGCACCTCGAGGTCGAGTCGCTCGCGTACCGCGACGTCTGGCTGCCGACGATCGGCTACGGCTCCCAGCTGCGGCTGATCGACGACGGCACCGCCGAGCGGGCGGGCGACCTCCGGTACAACGCGGACGCGGGCACCGCCGTGCTCACGAGCGGGCTCCAAGTGGGCGGCAGCTACGCGCTCGACGCCCGCATCCAGGTGCAGCCCGACCCCGACGCCCTCGCCGACGTCCCGGTCGCGCGGCTCGAGCTGCCGCCCGTCGAGCAGCTGCCCGACGTCGTCGCGGCGAAGGCCGAGGAGTATGCGGGAGACGAGGAGAGCGCGATCGGGCGTATCCGGGCGATCGAGACGGGCCTGAAGACCAACGGCTTCCTCAGCCATGGCCTCGCCTCCGATTCCGTGGCCTCCCGCGCGGGACACGGCGCGGACCGGCTCATCGAGCTGTTCACGCGGTCCCAGATGGTGGGCGACGAGGAGCAGTACGCCGCCGCGATGGCGCTCATGGTCCGTCAGCTCGGCTATCCGGCCCGGGTCGTGATGGGCTTCGCCCCCGAGGTGCAGGAGGGCGCCGAAGAGGTCGAGGTCCGCGGCGAGGACGTGACCGCCTGGGTCGAGGTCCCGTTCGAGGGCATCGGCTGGGTGAGCTTCCGCCCGACTCCCGACCAGGTCGACGTGCCTCAGGAGCAGACCCCGCGGCCGAAGAGCGAGCCGCAGCCGCAGGTGCGCCAGCCGCCGCGCAACGAGTCCACCGACGACGAACTGCTCACGACGGTCGAGATCGACGACACCGAGGACGAGAAGCGGGATCGTCCCTTCGAGGTGCCCGTCTGGGTCTGGGTGCTCGCCGGCTCGGTCGGCATTCCGCTCGCGATCGTCTTCCTGCCGCTGCTCTTCGTCACGCTCGCGAAGCGTCGGCGGCGGGCGCGCCGGCTCCGCGAACGCCCCGATCGCAGCTCGGCCGGCGCCTGGGACGAGCTCGTCGACCGCTATGCGGAGCTCGGGCTCGAACCGCCGGAGCGGGCGACGCGCCGGCAGACGGCGCTCGCGCTCGCCGGCCAGTCCGGTGAGCAGGGCCTCGCGGGGGCCGAGTCGCTGGCGACGCTCGCCGCCGCCGTCGACCGGGACGTCTTCGAGGGCCGCGAGCTCGACGAGGACGTCGCGACCCAGCGCTGGACGGAGGCGGATGCCGTGGCCGCCGCCGCGACGGCTGCCGCCGGCCGCGTGCGGCGCATCGTGAGCCGCTACCGCTATTCGCGTCGACGGAAGCGGGGGCGCCGCCGCTAGGCTGGCGACGTGGACGGGTCCGACTTCATCGTGCCGCCGCCGGGGCTCGTGCCCGGCGAACCGCCGGCCGCGCCCGAGCGCGCCTCGAAGCCCGTCGAGCGCACGCTGCCGTCGTTCGCCCCGGGCCGGAGCGGCCCGCCGCCGCTCCTGCCGACGCCCGGCGGCCCCGTCGTGCAGGCGCCGCCGCCGATCGACCCGGCGTACGAGGTGACGGGGGAGCGCGTCCGGTGGCGGCTGGCCGCCGCGGGCGGCGCCGACGCGGTCGTCACGGGCCCGTCGGTGCTCGGCCGGGCGCCGCGCATCGAGGACGCGGAGGGCGCGAGCGCCGCCGTCCCGATCGACGATCCGAGCCGCACGGTGTCGAAGACCCACGCGCTGGCCGTCCCGGCGGGTGCGGCGCTCGCGGTCACGGACCTGTACTCCACGAACGGCGTCCGCATCGAGCGGCCGGGAGCGGAGGCGGAAGAACTCGCGCCGGGCGGGACCGGACTCGTGGGCGATGGCGAGGTGCTCGTGCTCGGGCGCCTGCGGCTGCTCGTGGCGAGACTGCCCTCGCCGAACGTGTAATCTGTCAGGGTGCGTGCACGGCGACTTCTGCTTCGGTGCCGCGGCGGGGCCTCGTTCTAGGCCCTTCCCCGCCGCGGAGTCCGTCGACGGCTGATTCAGAGCAGAACCGAAGGAAGACCACCGCATGACCGCGTCAAGCGAACGCCCCCGCACCCTCGCCGAGAAGGTGTGGGACGACCACCTCGTCAAGCAGGGCGAGGACGGCACCCCCGATCTCATCTACATCGACCTGCACCTGGTGCACGAGGTGACGAGCCCGCAGGCCTTCGACGGCCTGCGCATGGCCGGCCGGCCGGTGCGCCGCCCCGACCTCACGATCGCGACCGAGGACCACAACACCCCGACGCTCGACATCGACAAGCCCATCGCCGACCTCACGAGCCGCACGCAGATCGAGACGCTGCGTCGCAACGCCGCCGAGTTCGGCATCCGCCTGCACTCGCTCGGCGACAAGGAGCAGGGCATCGTCCACGTCGTCGGCCCGCAGCTCGGCCTCACGATGCCCGGCATCACGGTCGTCTGCGGCGACTCGCACACCTCGACGCACGGCGCGTTCGGCGCGATGGCGTTCGGCATCGGCACGAGCGAGGTCGAGCACGTGCTCGCGACGCAGACGCTGCCGCTGAAGCCGTTCAAGACGATGGCGATCAACGTCGAGGGGACCCTGCGACCGGGCGTCACGGCGAAGGACATCATCCTCGCGGTGATCGCGAAGATCGGCACCGGCGGGGGCCAAGGGTACGTGCTCGAGTACCGCGGCAGCGCCATCCGCTCGCTGTCGATGGACGGCCGGATGACGATCTGCAACATGTCGATCGAGGCGGGCGCCCGCGCCGGCATGGTCGCGCCCGACGAGACCACCTTCGCCTACCTCAAGGGCCGCGCGCACGCGCCTGAGGGCGCGGACTGGGATGCCGCGGTCGAGTACTGGAAGACACTGCCGAGCGACGAGGGCGCCGAGTTCGACGCCGAGGTCTTCATCGACGCCGACGCCCTCGAGCCCTTCGTCACCTGGGGCACGAACCCCGGCCAGGGCGTCTCGCTCTCCGAGCGCGTCCCGGACCCCGCCGCCATCGAGGACCAGCACGAGCGCGCCGCCGCCGAGCGCGCGCTCGAGTACATGGACCTCCAGCCGGGCGTGCCGCTGAAGGAGATCAAGGTCGACGCCGTCTTCATGGGCTCGTGCACGAACAGCCGCATCGAGGACCTGCGCGCCTTCGCCTCCATCGTCGCCGGCAAGCAGAAGGCCGAGGGCGTCCGCGTCATGGTCGTCCCGGGCTCGGCGCGGGTGCGCCTCGAGGCCGAGGCCGAGGGGCTCGACAAGGTCTTCGAGGCGTTCGGCGCCGAGTGGCGCTTCGCCGGCTGCTCGATGTGCCTCGGCATGAACCCGGACCAGCTGGCACCGGGGGAGCGCTGCGCGTCCACCTCGAACCGCAACTTCGAGGGCCGGCAGGGCAAGGGCGGCCGCACCCACCTGGTGTCCCCGCTCGTGGCGGCGGCGACCGCGATCCGCGGCACGCTCTCCAGCCCGTGGGATCTCGAACAGGCCGTGACCGAGGCGGAGGCGAAGTAATCATGGAGAAGATCAGCACCGTCACCGGCGTCGCCGTCCCGCTGCGCCGCTCGAACGTCGACACCGACCAGATCATCCCCGCGGTGTTCCTGAAGCGGGTCACGAAGACCGGCTTCGACGACGCCCTGTTCCACGGCTGGCGCCAGGACCCGGAGTTCATCCTCAACCAGCCCGCCTATCAGGGCGCGAGCGTGCTCGTCGCCGGCCCCGACTTCGGCACCGGTTCGAGCCGCGAGCACGCCGTCTGGGCGCTCCGCGACTACGGCTTCCGGGTGGTCATCTCGAGCCGCTTCGGCGACATCTTCCGCGGCAACGCGGGCAAGCAGGGCCTGCTCGCCGCACTCGTCGCCTACGAGGACATCGAGCGCATCTGGGAGGTCGTCGAGGCCGAGCCGGGAATGCCGGTCACCGTCGATCTCGTTGACCGTACGGTGAGCGCAGGTGAGCTCACGGTTTCGTTCGAGATCGACGACTACACTCGGTGGAGGCTGTTGGAGGGACTCGACGACATCGGGCTCACTCTGCGCGAAGAAGAGGCCATCGCCGAGTTCGAACAGCATCGAGCGGCGTGGCGGCCAACAACGCTCCCGATCCGGGAGCCGGCGGAAGCAGGGAACTGAGTGAACACACTCGTCGATGACGCGAAGCAGCACGGGAGCGCAGTGGGACTCGAGGTCGACAAGATCACGATCAACGGCGGCAAGCCGCTGCGCGGCCGAATCGAGCTGAAGGGCGCGAAGAACCTCGTCACCAAGGCGATGGTCGCGGCGATCCTCGGCGACACGCCCAGCGTGCTGAAGGACGTGCCGAACATCAGCGACGTCCGCATCGTCCGCGGTCTGCTCGAGGTGCACGGCGTGACCGTCACCGAGGGCGAGGAGCCGGGCGCGCTCGTGCTCGACCCCTCGGGCGTCGCCCAGGCGCACATGGCCGACATCGACGCCCACGCCGGGTCGAGCCGCATCCCGATCCTGTTCTGCGGGCCGCTGCTGCACCGCCTCGGCGAGGCGTTCATCCCCGACCTCGGCGGCTGCCGCATCGGCGATCGCCCGATCGACTACCACCTCGAGGTGCTGCGCAACTTCGGCGCCATCGTCGAGAAGCTGCCGAGCGGCATCCGCATGTCGGCCCCGAACGGGCTGAAGGGCGCGAAGGTCGAACTGCCGTACCCGAGCGTCGGCGCGACCGAGCAGGTGCTGCTCACGGCGACGCTCGCCGACGGCATCACCGAGCTCACCGGTGCCGCGATCGAGCCCGAGATCATGGATCTCATCAACATCCTGCAGAAGATGGGTGCGATCATCACGGTCGACACCGACCGCGTCATCCGCATCGAGGGCGTCGACCGGCTCTCCGGCTACAGCCACCGCGCCCTGTTCGACCGCAACGAGGCCGCGAGCTGGGCGGCCGCGGCGCTCGCCACCGACGGCGACATCTTCGTCGGCGGCGCCCGCCAGGCCGAGATGCTCACCTTCCTGAACGTCTTCCGCAAGGTCGGCGGCGCCTTCGAGATCGAAGAGGACGGCATCCGCTTCTTCCACCCCGGCGGCGAACTCCGTTCGACGATCATCGAGACGGACGTGCACCCCGGCTTCATGACCGACTGGCAGCAGCCGCTCGTGATCGCGCTGACCAAGGCCAAGGGCGTCTCGATCGTGCACGAGACCGTGTACGAGCAGCGCTTCGGCTTCGTCGACGCGCTCGTCGAGATGGGCGCGAAGATCGACGTGCACAAGGAGTGCCTGACCGGTAAGCCGTGCCGCTTCGGCCAGCGCAACTTCAAGCACTCGGCGGTCATCTCCGGGCCCGCGAAGCTGACCGGTGCCGACATCGAGGTGCCCGACCTGCGCGGCGGGTTCAGCCACCTCATCGCGGCGCTGACGGCCGAGGGCCGATCGACCGTGTCGAACGTCGGGATCATCGCCCGCGGCTACGAGAACTTCATCGGGAAGCTCGAGCTGCTCGGGGCGGACTTCGAACTCGAAGGGTGAACGGCCAGGTGGCGAACGACGACGGTGCGGATGAGTCGAAGCCGGTGAGCGACCCGCCTCCGGCGGCGGGGGCGAAACCGCGGTCGGAGACCCGGCGGCCCTCCTTCTTCTGGTTCCTCGCGGCGATCATCCTGCCGATCATCAACCTCGGGGTGAAGTACCGCTTCCACCACCGCGAGCGCATGCCGCAGTCGGGCGCCTTCGTGCTCGCGCCGAACCACTACAGCGAGATCGACCCGGTCGTGATGGGCGCGGCGAGCTGGAAGCTGGGTCGCGCGCCGCGCTTCCTCGCCAAGGCCTCGCTGTTCAAGGTGCCGGTCGTCGGCTGGGCGCTTCGCGCCTCGGGCCAGATCCCCGTCGAGCGCAGCGGCAGCCGGGGGCACGACGCCCTCCGCGCCGCCGAGGAGCTCGTCGAGAAGGGGCGGATGGTCATCGTCTACCCCGAGGGCTCGTTGACGCGCGACCCGGATCTCTGGCCCATGCGCGGCAAGACGGGCGCGGTCCGCATCGCGCTCGAGCGCGGCATCCCGCTCGTCCCCGCCGCCCACTGGGGCACGCAGGCCCTCATGCCGCGCTACGGCAAGAAGCTCAGCCTGTTCCCGCGCAAGACCATCGACGTCGCCATCGGCGAGCCCGTCGATCTCACGCCCTACCGCGGCCGGCCGCTCGACCAGGCGACGATGGTCGCGGCGACCGCCGACCTCATGGACGCGATCGCCGAGCTGCTCGCCGAGCTGCGCGGCGAGCCGGCACCAGCCGAGCGCTGGGACCCCGTCGTGCACGGGCAGAAGGAGACGGGCCGCCTTGAAGACTAGGAGCGGCCCCCGCAAGCCCCACGGCACCCGCGTGGCGGTGCTGGGGGCGGGCAGCTGGGGCACGACCTTCGCGAAGATCCTCGCCGACGGCGGCGCCGACGTCATGCTGTGGGCGAGGCGGCCGGAGCTCGCCCGCGAGATCCAGGAGGCGCAGCGCAACAGCGACTACCTCCCCGGCATCAACCTGCCGCGGGGGCTCCGCGCGACGAGCCGGCTCGATCTCGCCCTGGCGGGGGCCGAGCAGGTGTACATCTCGGTGCCGAGCCAGTCGCTCCGCGACAACCTCGAGGCCATCACCCCGCACCTCCACGCCGACGCGATCGTCGTCTCGCTGATGAAGGGCGTCGAGAAGGCGAGCGGCCTGCGCATGAGCCAGGTCATCGCCGAGGTACTACCGATCGACGAGTCGCGCATCGCGGTCATCTCCGGCCCGAACCTCGCGCTCGAGATCGCGAAGGAGCAGCCCACGGCGGCCGTCGTCTCCTCGTCGAGCCTCGAGACCGCGCAGGCCGTCGCCTCGGTGTCGCGCAACCGCTACTTCCACTCCTTCGTGAACACCGATGTGCCGGGCACCGAGTTCGGCGGCGTGCTGAAGAATCTGATCGCCGTGGCGATCGGCATCGTCGACGGCGCCGGCTACGGCGAGAACACGAAGGCCTCCATCCTCACTCGCGGCCTCGTCGAGATGACCGACTTCTCGGTCGCCTACGGGGCGCAGGCCGAGACGCTGTCCGGCCTCGCGGGCCTCGGCGACCTCATCGCGACCTGCCAGTCGCCGCTGTCGCGCAACAACACCGCGGGCCGGCTGCTCGGGCAGGGGTACCACCTGAAGGACGTCGTCGAGCGCATGCAGCAGACGACGGAGGGGCTGGCCTCGGTCGGCCCGATCCTCGAGCTGGCGAAGGCGAAGGGCGTCGCGATGCCCATCGTCGAGCAGGTCCGGCAGGTGCTCGCCGGCACGCTGGCCCCGCGCGACATCGCCCCGCATCTCACGACCGACGACGAGCCCCAGGGCGAAAGGACGAACGATGGACAAGCTCAGGGTGGTTCTGCTCTTCGGCGGGCGTTCAAGCGAGCATTCGATCAGCTGCGCTACGGCGGGGGGAGTGCTGGGCGCGATCGACCGTGACCGCTTCGAGGTGATCCCGGTCGGGATCACCCGCGACGGCGCGTTCGTGCTCGAGTCGGACGACCCGGCGCGCTTCGCCCTCGACCCGGCGCAGCTGCCCGAGGTCGTCGACAACGGCACCCGGGTGAGCTGGCCCGACAGCGCCGTCTCGCGCGAGCTGCGGGTGACGACGGCGTCCGCGGACGGCGGATCGGACACTCGCTCCCTCGGCGAGGTCGACGTGGTGTTCCCGATCCTGCACGGCCGCTTCGGCGAGGACGGCACGATCCAAGGCCTCTTGGAGCTGCTCGGTCTGCCCTACGTGGGCAACGGCGTGCTCGCCTCGGCGGCCGGCATGGACAAGCACGCGACGAAGACGCTGCTCGAGGGCGCCGGCATCCAGGTCGCCCCCTGGGTGACGCTCACGCGCCAGGCGCTCGCGGCCGACCCGGTGCTGTGGCAGCGTCGCGTGCAGGCGCTCGGTCTGCCGGTGTTCGTGAAGCCGGCCCGGGCCGGTAGCTCGGTGGGCGTCACGAAGGTGAGCGAGTGGGCGGGGCTCGACGCGGCGCTCGACGTCGCGTTCGCCGAGGACCGCAGCGTGCTCGTCGAATCCGCCGTGGAGGGTCGGGAGATCGAGATCGCGGTGCTCGAGGGGCCGGAGCCGGGCGAGATCGGCGTCAGTGTCGCCGGCGAGGTCGTCGTGACCGGTCGCGACTTCTACGACTTCGAGGCGAAGTACCTGGACGCGCCCGGTATCGAACTCGTCTGCCCGGCGAAGCTGGGCGACGGCGAGCTGTTCGAGCTGCAGCGCATCGCGCGGCGCGCCTTCGAGGCGCTCGGCGCCGAAGGGCTCGCCCGGGTCGACGTCTTCCTGACCGACGAGGGCTACGTCGTGAACGAGGTGAACACGATGCCCGGCTTCACGCCGATCTCGATGTTCCCGACGTGCTGGCTGAACTCCGGCCTCAGCTACCCCGAGCTCATCACCCGTCTCATCGAGGTCGGCGCGGCCCGCGGCGCCCGCTGAGCCGCGGACGCCGCTCCGAGCGGAACGCTCGCGGCGCCACGGCTCACACCGCGGGCACCGCCGCGATCGCGGTGAGTTCGACGAGCATGGTCGGCCGGGCGAGTTCGGCGACGCCGACGGCGCAGCGCACTGGGACGGTGTCGCCGAACTTCCGCGCGTAGACCGCGTTGAACGCCGGGCGGTTGGTCGAGAGCTCACGCAGGTAGATCGTGAGGTGCGCGACGTCGGCGAGGGTGGCGCCGACGGTCGCGAGCGTTTCCGCCAGCGCGTCGATCACCCGCTCCGACTGCGCCTCGATGCCGTCGACGAGCACGCCGTCGGCATCGGTGGGGATCACCGTGACGTACGCCGTGCCGTTCAGCACGGTCAGCTCGGCCGAGAGGGCCCCGGCCACGGGCTCGGGGATGCGGTGGACCGCACTCATCGTCGTGGACTCCTTCATAGGGTCGAGTTCATGGGGTCGTGTTCGCGGGGTCGAATTCACGGTGCCGAGGGGGACTCCAGCGAGGCGGCGCCGGCGAGCTCTCGCTCGACGTCCGCTCGCGCCGCGAGGAGGGCGTCGCGCGCCAGCTGCAGGTCCATGCGTCCCATCGGCGCGATCACGCTGACCGCGCCCAGGCACTCGCCGTTCGACATGATCGGCACCGCGATCGCGTCGATCAGGTCGCCCAGCCAGGCGGAGTGCGACTCGGCGTAGCCGCGGCGGCGCACCTCCTCGAGCTCCGACTCGATGCTCTGCCAGCGGCTCCGGTCGACGTGCGCGTCGAAGGCCAGCAGGGCGAGCCCCGAGGCCGAGGTCTCCAGGACCAGGTGGGGCTCCATGGCCTTGCTGATGGCGAAGGGGCGCTTGGGCTCGTGGCGCTCGATGATGATCGCTTCGCTGCCGTTCAGCACCGCGTAGGAGATGGGCTCGTTCAGCTCGTCGACGAGCGCGATCATGGCGCGCGTGACCTCGGGGGGAACGCCGGAGTACTCGATGGCGAAGCGGCCGAACACGGCGGCCCGCGACGACAGCAGGTACTCGCGCTTCTCGTTCTGCACGAGCCATCCGCACTCCGCCAGTGTGGCGACGTACTGATGCGTCGCGGCGCGCGACCAGCCCAGCCGTCGAGCGAGGTTCGAGACGCTCGACCTGCCGCCCTCGAACTCGAGGAACGTCTCGAGCACGTTGATCGTCTTACTCACCGATTGCAGGCCCATGTTGCCCCATCATTCCCGATTCCCGATCCCAGGCCGGGATGCCCGACGACACGGCGCCGTCGGGCATCCCGCCTGTACGTCACTGCGACGAGCCTCGCGGCGTCACAGCAGATTCGGCTCGCCCGGGTGCATCACCTTCGGATCGAGCCCGTACTTCTCGGCGATCTCGTCGAGTTCGCCCGACTCGCGCAGCTCAGCGATGAAGCGGTCGAGCGCCTCGCCGAGGGCCTCGTTGCCCTGATTCACCGGGAAGTTGGTCTGCCCCGGGTCGAGCGTCGCGGGCAGGCGGTCGTCCGGTTCGAGCATCGTCACCTGGTAGCCGGTGATGCCGTGCTTCTCGAGGTACTGGTGACCGGCGATGAACCCCTGCACCGTGCCGTCGATCCGGCCGGCCTCGATGTCGTCGTAGACGGCGTCGTCGTTCGGGTAGGTGCTCAGGTTGTCGCCGAGCACCTCCTTGAGCTTGTCGATGCCGACGAGGCCCTGGCCGGCGCCGATCTTCATCCCCGCGAGTTCGTCGAGGGTGCTGGCGCCGGTCTCCGTGACGGTGGAGAACGGCGAGACGACCACGGGCGCCGAGAGGCGCACCTTCTCGGCGCGCTCCTTCGTGCGGTACCACGATCCGAGGGTCGTGTCCGCCCGCCCGGTGGCGACCGCGGTGATCATCGCCGAGGAGTCGCCCTTGTCGACGGTCAGGGTGAGGCACTGCGCCTCGGCGAACTTCGTCAGCACATCGCCCTCGAGCCCGGTCAGATTGCTCGGGCCGTCCGACATCGAGAACGGCGGGTACTCGTACTGCGCGACGGTCAGGGTGCCGTCGGTGAGCACCTGCAGCCCGGGATCGCGGGGCGTGCAGTCGCCGCTCGCCGCGGACTCCGCGGCGCCGGGCGGCGTGCTGTCGCAGCCGGTGAGGGCCAGCAGGGCGGTCGCGGTGACTGCGATGGCGAGCAGCCCCTTCTTCGTGAGGTTCATCCATGACTCCTTCATCATGTTGTCGGCTGGTGGGGGGAGGAACTGACGCCGGCTCGCTCGGGAGCTCACCCGAAGGAACCGGAGGATGCGGTGGACAGCGCCGGCGGCGCCGGCTTCTTCGCCCGCCGCCTCGCGCCGCCGATGCGGCGCTCGAGGCGGCTGCTGAGGTAGGCGCCCGGCAGGGTGAGCGCGAGGTAGAGCACCGCCGCCGCGGTGTAGACGGACATGTACTCGAACGTCGCCGAGCCGATGATGTTCGCGCGCTGCATGATCTCCGGCACCGCGATCAACGTGGTGAGCGAGGTGATCTGGAACATGATGATCGTGAGGTTCACGAGCGGCGGGATGGAGATGCGCGCCGCCTGCGGCACGATGATGAAGCGGTACGTGTCGCGCATCGACATCGACAGCGAGCTCGCCGCCTCGAACTGCCCCTTCGGCACGGCGTTCAGGCCGGCGCGGATCATCTCCGACGAGTACCCCGCGGCCGAGAACGTGATCGCGAGGATCGCGGAGGGCGTGGAGGAGAGCAGGATCCCGAACTGGGGGAGGCCCTGGTAGATGATGAAGAGCAGCACCAGCACGGGGATGCCCCGCCCGAGTTCGACGATGACGAGCGAGATGAGTCGCAGCGTTTTCGAACGCGCCTCGGCGAGCAGGGCGAGGACGAAGCCGAGCAGGTAGCCGAGGGTGCACGAGACCGCGGTGAGCCCGAGCGCGATCCACAGGCCGGGTAGCAGCTCGGGGATGTACTGCGGCCAGTCGACGATCCAGTTCAGCTCGTTCATGCGATCGCGTACTTCCTCGAGAGTCGGGCGTGGATCCGGCGGGAGAACGCCGCGATCAGCAGGCTCAGCGCCAGGTAGATGAGCCCGGCGAAGCCGAACATGTACAGCCCGTTCCCGTACGACGAGGTCATGACGCCGGCGCGGAACACGAGGTCGGTCACGCCGATGGTCGAGACGAGCGAGGAGTCCTTGAGCAGGCCGATGACCTGCGTGGCGACCGAGGGGCTCACGGCGCGGAACAGTTGCGGGGCGATCACGTCCTTCAGCGTGTCGAGGCGGCTGAGGTTGAGTGCGCCCGCCGCCTCCCACTGCCCGACCCGGATCGCCTGCAGCCCGCCGCGGTAGATCTCGGACATGTGCGCCGCCGCCAGTACGGACAGGCAGAGCATCGACGCCGTCACGGGCGAGAGGGTGAGGCCCAGCTGCGCCACCCCGAAGTAGGTGATGAACAGCCAGACGAGCGTCGGCACGCCCCGGACGACGTGGACGAACAGCTCGTAGGCCCCTCGGACCACGGCCACCCGACTGCGCGCCAGGGCGAGCAGCGGCACGCCGAACGCGATGCCGATCGCGGCGGCGGCGAGGGTGATGCCCAGCGTCCAGGTGGTGCCGAGGGCGATGTAACCCAGGATCTCCCACATGTCAGCGTCCGAGCACCGCGGAGAGGAACTTCTGGGTGCGCAGGTGCGAGGGCTGCGACATGATCTGCTCGGGCGGGCCCTGCTCGATCATCGCCCCGTCGACCATGACGGCGATGCGGTTCGACACGTGCCGGGCGAACTCCATCTCGTGCGTCACGATGAGCATCGTCATGTCGTCGGCGGCGAGCGCCCGCATGACCTGCAGGATCTCTGCGCCGATCTCGGGATCGAGACCGGAGGTCGGCTCGTCGAAGAGCATGAGCTCCGGGTCCATCGCGAGCGCACGCGCGATGGCGATGCGCTGCTGCTGGCCGCCGGAGCACTCGGCGGGGTAGGCGTTCGCCTTCTGCGCGAGGCCGACCCGCTTCAGCTCCGCCATCGCCCGCTCCTCGGCCTCGGCCTTGGAGCGCCCGTGGACGCGCATCTGCGGGAGCGCCACGTTCTTCAGCGCCGTGAAGTGCGGGAACAGGTTGAAGGACTGGAAGACCATGCCGGTGTGCGCGCGCAGCGCACGGACCTGCGCCTTCTGCGGGGCCGAGCCGGTGAACTCGATGCGCGAGCCGCCGATCTCGAGCGCGCCGCGGTCGGGCACCTCGAGGAGGTTCAGGCAGCGGATGAAGCTCGATTTGCCCGCCCCGGACGGCCCGATGATCGAGATGACCTCGCCCTTCGCGACGTCCAGCGAGACGTCGTCGACGGCGAGGTGCTCACCGAACGCCTTCGTGATGGAGCGGGCGGAGACGAAGTGCGGGGCCGAGGTCTCGCCGGCTTCGAGGACGGTTTCTGACAGTTCGGACATGACCATCCCTCTCAGAGCGCCTTGAAGGTCCGTCGGTAGAAGTTCAGCCAGTTCTCGCCCATGATCAGAGCCACCTCGCGGTCGTCGAAGCCGCGACGACGGAGGCAGGTCTCGGCGTTCGGGAACTGCGAGGGGTCGTCGAACCAGCCGGTGCCGTGCTGCGGCCCGGAGTTCTCCTTGGACCCGGCCCCGTACTGGATCTCGCGCGCCCAGCGTCCCTGGCGCATCCATTCGAGGTACGGCATCCCGCCGGTCTGGTCGAAGTCCGTGCCGATGCCGACGTGCTCGATCCCCATCCGATCGACCGTCCAGGCCACGAGCTCGGACCACCGCTCGGCGCTCACGTAGTCGCCGACGAGGTTCCGGTACACGGAGAGACCGATCATGCCGCCGCGGTCCTTCAGCGCGTCGAGCACCTCGCTCGGCTTGTTGCGCGGGTGCGGAGCGAGCTCGGCGGGGTTGGCGTGCGTGATCGCGACCGGTTCGCTCGAGTGCTCGATGGCGTCGAGGCTCGTCCGGTTGCCGACGTGCGAGAGGTCGATGACCATGCCGCAGCGGTTCATCTCGCGGACGACGTAGCGGCCGTAGCGGGAGAGCCCGGAATCGCTCGGGTCGTAGCAGGACCCGCCGATGTCGGACTGGATGTTGTAGGTGAGCTGGCCGACGCGCGTCCCCATGCGGGCGAAGTGCTCGACGTAGCCGAGTCGCCCCTGCAGGAAGGAGACGTTCTGGAACCCCAGCACGATGGCGCAGCGCCCGGAGTCGGCGATGCGGACGATGTCGTCGGCCGTGTAGGCGATCTCCACGAGATCGGCGTTGTCCTCGGCCATGTAGCGCCACTTCACCAGCTGGTCCATGGACTCGGTGGCATCCTCCCAGAAGCCCACGGTCACGGTGACGCAGCCGACGTTGCCTGCGGCGATCGCCTCGAGCGCGGGTCGGTGGTTCGGTGTCTCACGCTCGAGCGGCGTGCAGAGCAGACTGTCGACGTACAGCATTGTGCGTGTTCCTTCTGGTGGGGGTCGGGGGAGCATGCCCGCATCCCGCGGGCGGGGGTCGGTTCAGTGCGAGTCGATGAGCGCGGAGAAGTGGTGGTTGTCGAGCTCGTCCGGGTCGGTGAGCAGGAAGAGCTCCTCCTTCGTGAACTGCTTGGTGATCCGCTCGCCGCTCTTGATCACGTCGAGGACGGTGCCGCCGGTGTGCTGGCGCGAGATGGGGGTGTCGGCGTCGAGGCCCGCGTTGCCGCGGTAGTAGATCTTCCAGAACGTGTCGGACGAGACGGTGCGGCCGTGCTCGAGGAAGTCGCGCATTGTCTCCCGGTGGGCCGCCTTCGAGGCGGCGGGGTCCGTGCTGAGCCGGACCGTGCCGGTGATCGTCGCCGGCGTGCGCCCGGCGCCCCCGGCCGACTCGGGCTCGAGCTCGATGCCGTAGCGGCGGAGCTCCAAGCGCACGCCGGCCAGGGCGTGGTCCTCGATGGCTCCGCCGATCGCGAAGCGCCGAGGGCGGTCCGCGCCCGCGGCGTGCGCGCCGAGGAGGTTCACGAGCACATGCCCGGTGACGAGCAGGCTCTGGCCGTGGTTGTCGACCAGCAGCGTGCCGTCCTCCTCGCGGCTCGTGGGCGCCACCCAGGCCGCGGCCCGGGCGGTGTCCGGGTCGATCGCCGCGATCAGGAGCGCTCCGAACGCCGTCGCGGCGTCGAGGTCTGCGGCCACCGCGGTGACGAGGAACTCGCGCGCGCCGTGCCAGGCGCCCTCGGGCATGTTGAGCGCCTGGTAGGCGCGCCCGGACATCAGCCTGAGCTCGCGGTACTTGACGTCGATCGTCTCGGTCGCGTGTTCGGACGGGGGCGTGATCGGGGAGTCGCTGGGGGTCAGCAGCGCCTTCGGGCGGATGGCCGCCGGAGGCTGCGGCAGGATGCGCACGGGCGCCGTGCCGCTCGCGGGCGCGGCCGGTGCCGCCGCAACCGGCTCTTCGTAGGCCCACCACCAGTTGGAGGGGTCCGCGGTGGCGAGTTCGTCCCGATAGGGGGCTGCTTCGAAGATGATTCCGCGAACGTCGCGACCGAGATGGTCCTCGGTGCGATCGAGCCCGTGCACGAAGGCGTTCATGAAGCGGATCACCCAGACCGGCACGAAGTCCGTGTCGTGCGGATCGGCGTGGGCCAGGGCGTACGGCTTGTCCTGGAGCGCGAGCACCAGCCGGGCGATGTACTCGAGTTCGGGCCGACGCGCCACGAGTTCGCCGATGGGAGCACCCGGCTCGCCGTCCTCGATCGCCGCGAGCAGCGCGCGGATCTGCACGGGGTAGTTCTGCACCAGCTCGTGGGCGTCGGGAACCTCCTCGCGGGGGCCGGAGCGCGGCTCCTCGGCCGCGCGCGCCTGGTACCACACGCGATCGCGGTACTCGTCGGCGTTGAGCGGCAGGTGGAGCGCCCACCCGTACCGCGAGGTGATCACCTCGGCGACGTCGCCGAGCGGCGTGGTGGGGTCGAGGGCGAGCTCCTCGTCGAACTCGAGGTACTGGTCCGACATGGCCTGGCAGTAGTCGGGCGCGAGCTCCATCAGCAGCGCGTTGAAGGAGTGCAGGGCGTCCTTGCTGAGCTGCGCGGTGGCCTCCCGGTGGATCGCGCCGAGGACGGTCTCGCCCTCAAGGGGGATCACCTCGCCGCGCCGCGCCGCGCGCACCTTCGCCCGGATGCGGCGGAGGTCCGCGGCGATCTCCATGTTGCTCGTGAAGAAGCGGTACGACGTGGGGAGGAACGCACGGTAGCGGATGGTGCGGCTCAGCAGCCCCTCGAGCAGTTCGAGGTCGTCGTCCGAGCCGAGGTCGGGGTTCGTGACGACGTGCTCGATCACCTTGAGGTACGCGGTGATGTAGGCGTTCACGAGCACGGGCCGGTTGAAGAAGAACATCACGAGGCCGAGCGCGGAGCCGTTGCCGACGCCGATGAGCCGTCGGACGGACGGGTCGAGTCGCACGGCGGTCTCCGGGGCGTCGAGGCGGGCGAGCTCTTCGACGACGTCGACCGAGAGCTCGCGCATCAGGTAGGCGGAGAGCATCTGCGCGTGGTACGAGGTCTTGAGCGGGTGGCCCGCGGGGATGGCGGCGAAGGGGATGGTGCCGAAGGTGCCGTTGCCGTCGAGACCGGTGTTGCGCATCACGTAGCCGACTCGGCGAAGCTCCTTGGTGTCGGGCTGCTCGCCGCGAGCGAGGGCGTCGCGGACCGAGCGGAAGAGCCGCAGGCTCTGGTTGGAGCGGAACCAGACGAGCGTGTTGCTCGTGGCCCGCCCCTCGTAGAGGCGGGGGATCTCCTCTTCCGTGCTCCGCACCTGCTCCGGGGTCGCGACGCCGTCGAGCAGCGCGCCGATCATGTCCCAGCTGGTGCCGATGATGCGACCCGTCCGGTTCTTGTCGGAGGGCTCGCGCAAGAAGGCGAGGAAGGTGATCGCACCGGCGGGCGTGGTGACGACGTAGCGGGCCTGGCCCACGCCCCGGCGGTCGAGTTCGAAGACCTCGCGTTCGATGTGCCACTGCTCGCGGATCATCTTCGCCAGGAAGCTGCGCGACGCCGAGAGCCGGTTCGGCTGCATCGCGCTGAGATTCCGCGGATCCATGACGACGTCGGGGTCGAAGAGGGTATCGATGTGTGTCACGCTGCACTGCGCCTTTCGCCATCACGTCAACTATGTATTGACGCCCGGTTATCTACCGTTGACATCAAAGCAAGGAACGAGGAACTTCGCAAGAGGTCGGCGGCAATTCCGGCGCACCCGTGCCGCGCCGGCGCGCGCTCGTCTCAGAGCGCGCCCGTCGCGGAATCGGCGCGGGGACGGGGGAGCCGAGCACCGGGCGGCCTCGTCGACGAGGTCACCGCGGTGGGCGGTTCACCGGGATCGAGCGGGCGCCGTACACGCCCGGAACCGGGCTCAGCCCTCGCTCGGCACCTCGCCGAGGTCGTCGACCGAGGTGCACCCGCCGTCGGCCGGGATGACGCCGACCGCGTTCGAGAGATCGGCGATCGCCGTGGTGCCGCCGACGACGTCGTTGTCGACGAGCACCTCGACGGCCGGGGTTCGGCCGTACGTCGTGAACAAGTAACGCGGGGCATCGGACTCGTCGATGATCCAGTCGATCCCGTCGACGCTCACGCAGCGCTCGGTCGTCGGCCCGGGGACGGGGACCCCGCAGCGCAGCAGGACCGAGGCCGGCTCGCCCCACGCCCCGGTGCCCTGCGCGTTCGTCTCCCGCTTCGGCAGCTCGGCCACGGTGTCGGGCAGCCGCACGACGAGCGAGGCGCAGTCGGCGTCCGCGGCGTCGGGGGCGGCCTCGAAGGGCACGATCGGGGCGCAGGCGGCGAGCAGCAGGGCGGCGGGGGCGATCACGGCGGCGGCGCGCAGAGCGCGGCGGAGCCGGGCGGGGCGGAGAGACATCCAGGCCAGGCTAGCGTGGGAGCCATGGAAGAGGCTCTGAGCGCCGCGACCTCGATCGGACGGCTCGGTGAGGACGCGGTGCTGGCCAGGGTGCTGCCCCGGCTCGCCCCCGGGGAGTCGGCGCTCCTCGGCGCCGGCGACGACGCCGCGGTCGTCGCCGCGGCCGACGGGCGCTTCGTCGTTACGACCGACCTCATGGTGCACGGGCCGGACTTCCGGCTCGCCTGGTCGACGCCGTTCGAGCTCGGCTGGAAGGCGGCGGCGACGAACCTGACCGACGTCGCCGCGATGGGAGCCCGGCCGACGGCGCTCACAGTCGCGATCGCGGCCCCGCCCGAGCTCGACGTCGCCGTGCTCGAGGGCATCGCCGACGGGCTCCGCGAGGCGCTCGCCGCCCTCGCCCCGGGTGCCGGGGTCGTCGGCGGCGACCTCTCCGTCTCGACGGCGCTGACGCTCGCGGTGACCGCCTTCGGCGACCTCGAGGGGCGGGCGCCCGTGCTGCGCTCCGGCGCCCGCGTCGGCGACGTGCTGGCGCACGCGGGGGCCAGGGGGGATGCGGCACGCGGTCTGGCGCTGCTGTTCGACGAGGCGCGCGACGCCACGGGGGAACCGGATGCCTCGCTCGCCGCCCTGCTGCGCCGGCGCGAGCCGGAGCTGCTCGCGGCGCAGCTCGCCCCCCGGCCGCCCGTCGCCGCGGGCGTCGATGCGGCCGTCGCCGGGGCGACCGCCATGCTCGACGTGTCCGACGGGCTCGCGCGCGACGCCCGGCGCATCGCGGTCGCGAGCGGGGTCGGCCTCGACTTCGACGGCGGCGCGCTCGGTCCGGATCCGCGGCTCGCCCTCGCGGGCGCGGAGGACCACGGACTGCTCGCGACGTTCCCCGCAGGCGCGGTGCTGCCCGCGCCCTTCGAGGCGATCGGATGGGTCGTCGACGCCCCGGGCCGGCTCTCGCTCGACGGCGAGCCCGTCGAGGCGCTCGGCTGGGATCCCTACTCGGGCTGGGACGGGCGCTCGGGCTGATCCGCGGCTCCGGCCCACCACAGGGTGGTCTCGCCGTAATCGCGGCGACGCTCGAGCTCGATGCCGGCGGGCCAGCTCGGCTCGGCGGAGCGGGCGCTGCGCTCGACGACGACGAGCGCGCCGTCGGCGAGCGCCGGGGCGAGCGCGGCGAGCTCACGGGCCAGCTCGGCCTCGCCCAGCTCGTACGGCGGATCGATGAAGACGAGGTCCCACGGGCCGGGCGCTGCACCGGGCTCGAGGAACGCCGCGACACTGCGCTGAGCGACCCGGATGGCGGGGGCAGCGCCGCGGGGCGCCGCGCGGCGCACGGCGTCGGCGTTCCTGCGGCAGATGTCCGCGGCGGGCTTGGCGCGCTCCACGAGCACGACCTCGGCCGCGCCGCGGCTCGCGGCCTCGAGCCCGAGGGCGCCGGAGCCGGCGTAGAGGTCGAGCACTCGCGCGCCGGCGATGGCGTCGCGCGCCTCGAGCGCGGAGAAGATCGCCTCGCGCACGCGGTCGCTCGTCGGCCGGGTGCCCGTGCGGGGGACGGCGAGGGTCTGGGAGCCGGCGAACCCGGCGATGATGCGCGTCATGCTCCACGCAGCTTAGCGGCGGACCGTCTGCCCGGGCCGTCGTCCGCCGTCAAGGGGTCGCCCGTTCGGGGGTGGCGCTGCCATGATGGGGTCGTGGACGATTCGACCGAACTTTCAGCCAGTTCGTCCCATCGGGGCACGGAACAGCGCGAGATCGACCGGCTGTGGGACTTCGCCGATCCGGTGGCGAGCGAGCAGCGCTTCCGCGCGGCATCCGCCGACCCGGAGCGCACCCCGCACAAGCGTGCGGTGATGGCGGCGCAGCTCGCGCGCGCCGTGGGCCTGCAGGGCCGCACCGAGGAGGCGCTCGCGGTGCTCGACGGCGTGGCCGCCGCGGCGCCCGGATCGGAGTCCGGACCGGAGGCCGCCGAGCTGCGCGCCCGGGTCGCGCTCGAGCGCGGACGCCTGCACGCGGCCGCCGGACGGCCGGAGGACGCGCTGCCGGAGCTCACCCTCGCTGTCCGCGAGGCCGCCGCCGCCGGCGCCGCGTTCCTGGTGCTCGACGGCCTGCACATGCTCGCGCTCACCGACGGCGGTCACGAGGAGGAGTGGGCCGCGGAGGGCTTCGATGTGCTCGCCGGCTCCCGCGACCCGCGCGTGCTGCGCTGGGGCATCGCACTGCACAACAACCTCGGCTGGACGAAGCACGACGCCGACGACGCCGTCGCGGCGCTGCATCACTTCACGCTCGCCGCTGAGGCGGCCGAGCAGTACGGCAGCGCCGAGCAGCTCCGCGTCGCGCGCTGGTCGATGGCGCGGGCGCTGCGCACGCTCGGCCGCACCGAAGAGGCCCTGGCCATCCAGCGCGCGCTCGACGCCGAGCGCGCCGACGACCCGTTCGTGACGGCCGAGATCGAGGCGTTGACGGGGGGACGGCCTACGATCGAGGCATGACCGTCGCAGCAGCCGAGCCGAGCGTCGAGCCCGGCTCCTTCTCCTTGGAGTCGAAGCTCGCGACGGCCCTCGGCTCGCGCACGGCGCAGGCGATCGAGCGCGCGTTCGGGTACCGCACCGTGGGCGAGTTCCTCGCCCACTACCCGCGCCGCTACGCGATGCGCGGCGAGCTGACGGCGCTCGACTCGCTGCCGCTCGACGAGAACGTGACCATCGTGGCCGAGGTGCTCGAGGTGCGCGAGCGGCCCATGCGGCAGCGGCGCGGCTCCATCGTCGAGGCGAAGATCTCCGACGGCAACGGCGTGCTCGTCCTCACCTTCTTCAACCAGTCGTGGCGGCAGAACGAGCTGCGGCCCGGGCGGCGGGGCATCTTCGCGGGCAAGGTCGGCTCCTACAAGGGCGCCAGGCAGCTCGCGCATCCCGACTACGAGCTCTTCGACGAGGAGACCCCCCGCACGGTCGACGAGGCCGAGGCGGTGCGCTGGGCGCAGGCGCCGATCCCGATCTACCCGGCGACCTCGACGATCGCCAGCTGGCAGCTCGCCAAGTCGATGGCGCTCGTGCTCGACGGGCTCGGCCGGGTCGACGACCCGCTGCCCGCCGAGGTGCGCGAGGCCCGCGGCCTCGAGGGCCACCGACGGGCGCTCGAGCTCATCCATCGGCCCTCGACCGAGGGCGACTGGAAGGGGGCGCGGCGCACGCTGCGCTTCACCGAGGCCTTCGTGCTGCAGACCGCGCTCCTGCAGCGGCGTGCGGCGCTCCGTTCGCACGCGGCGATCGAGCGCCGGCCGAAGCCCGGCGGCCTGCTCGAGCGCTTCGACGCGGCGCTCGGCTTCGAGCTCACCGACGATCAGCACGAGGTCGGCCGCGAGATCGCCGACGACCTCGCGAGCGCCGCCCCCATGAACCGGCTCGTCCAGGGCGAGGTCGGCTCGGGTAAGACCCTCGTCGCGCTGCGGGCGATGCTCGCGGTGGCCGACTCGGGCGGGCAGGCGGCGCTGCTCGCGCCCACCGAGGTGCTCGCCGCCCAGCACGTGCGCTCCATCGCGAAGGTCCTCGGCCCCGAACTCTCCGCCGAGCTCATGCCGACCCTCGTCACCGGGCAGCTGCCCGCGGCCGAGCGGCGCAAGGCGCTCCTGCGGGTCGCCGCGGGGCAGGCCCGCATCGTCGTCGGCACGCACGCCCTGATGGGCGACCGGGTGACGTTCGCCGACCTCGGGCTCGTCGTCGTCGACGAGCAGCACCGCTTCGGCGTCGAGCAGCGCGAGGCCCTGCGGTTGAAGGGGCGCACGGCGCCGCACGTGCTCGTGCTGACGGCGACCCCGATCCCGCGCACCGTCGCCATGACGGTCTTCGGCGACCTCGACGTCTCCACGATCCGGCAGCTCCCCGCCGGCCGCGCGGGCATCACCTCCCAGGTGGTGCCGCTCGCCATCCGTCCGGCCTGGCGCTCGCGCATCTGGGAGCGGCTCGCCGAGGAGCTCGCCCAGGGCCGGCAGGCCTTCGTCGTCTGCCCGGCGATCGATCAGAAGCAGGCGGAGGACGACGGCGAGCCGGTCGAGCCCATCGAGGCGGATGCCGCGCCGGCGGCCACCGTCATCGCGACGCTCGCCGAGCTCCGCGAGCACCCGCAGCTCGGCTCCGCGCGCATCGAGCCGCTGCACGGCCGCATGGCCGCCGACGAGAAGGACCGGGTCATGCGCGCGTTCGCCGCGGGCGAGATCGACGTACTCGTCGCCACCACGGTCATCGAGGTCGGCGTCGACGTGCCGAACGCGAGCGCCATGGTGGTCGTCGACGCCGATCGCTTCGGCGTCTCGCAGCTCCACCAGTTGCGCGGCCGGGTCGGTCGTGGCGGGGTGCCCGGGCTGTGCCTGCTCGTGACCCGGGCGATGCCCGGCTCGGTGGCGCTGCAGCGGGTCGAGGCGGTCGCCGCGACGCTCGACGGCTTCGAGCTCGCGCAGGTCGACCTGGAGCTCCGTCAGGAGGGCGACGTGCTCGGCGCGCGCCAGTCGGGCGGGCGCTCCTCCCTGAAGCTGCTGCGGGTGGTGCGCGACGCCGAGCTCATCGGCGAGGCGCGCGGGCACGCCGCGGCCGTGCTCGAGGCCGACCCCGGGCTCACCCAGCACGCCGCGCTCGCGGAGGCCGTGCGCCGGCGCCTCGACGACGAGGCCAGCGAGTTCCTGAGCAAGAGCTGAGGCGGCCGAGCCCGCGGCTCCGCCGGGCACTACGCTGGAGTCATGCAGCGGATCGCCGTCGTTCCCGGCTCGTTCGACCCCGTCACCCTCGGACACCTCGATGTCATCGGGCGTGCCGCCGGCCTCTACGACCAGCTCCACGTGGTCGTGGTCCACAACCCCGACAAGAGCGCGCTCCTGCCGATCGCCCAGCGGGTCTCGCTGATCGAGCAGTCGATCTCCGACGCGGGGATCCAGGGCGACATCGTGGTGGCGAGCTGGAGCATGGGCCTGCTCGTCGACTACTGCACCGACGTCGGGGCGAGCGTGCTCGTGAAGGGCATCCGCTCCCAGCTCGACGTGGCCTACGAGACCCCGATGGCGATCGTGAACCGCCACCTGGCCGGCGTCGAGACGGTGTTCCTCCTGCCCGACCCGGCGAACGCCCACGTCTCGAGCTCGCTCGTGCGTCAGGTGGCCTCCCTCGGCGGTGACGTCGGCCCCTACGTGCCGGCCTCCGTCGCGGAGTATCTCGCGGGGGCGATGACCCCGTGAGCGAGGCGGGCGCAGCGACCATGACGGGGATGCCGGAACCGGGCATCGACGAGGTCGGCGCCCGCGCCGCGGCCATCGTCGCCAACGTCGAGACGGTCATCAGCGGCAAGCGTGAAGCGGTCGTCTCGGCGCTCACCGTGCTGCTCGCCGAGGGGCACCTGCTGATCGAGGACGTGCCCGGCGTCGGCAAGACGATGCTGGCGCGCTCGCTCGCGCGCTCCGTCGACCTCACGGTGAGCCGCATCCAGTTCACCCCCGACCTGCTGCCGAGCGACGTCACCGGCGTCTCGGTGTTCGACCAGTCCACGCGGAGCTTCACCTTCAAGCCCGGGCCGGTGTTCGCGAACCTCGTCATCGGCGACGAGATCAACCGCGCCAGCCCGAAGACCCAGTCCGCGCTCCTCGAGTGCATGGAGGAGCGGCAGGTCACCGCCGACGGCGTCACGCACCGACTCGGCCGCCCCTTCGTCGTCGTCGCCACGCAGAACCCGGTCGAGATGGAGGGCACCTACCCGTTGCCCGAGGCGCAGCGCGACCGCTTCATGGCGCGCATCTCGATGGGCTATCCGGCGCAGGCCGACGAGCTCGCCATGCTCTCCACGCGCGAGACGGCGAGCCCCATCGAGCTCGTCGATCCCGTCGTCGGGCTCGACGAGCTGCAGGGCATGATCCGCACCGTGTCGCGCGTGTTCACCTCGGCCCCCGTCAAGGAGTACGCCGTCGAGCTCGCCCGGGCGACGCGCGAGGACCGGCAGCTGCGGCTCGGGGCGAGCCCCCGGGCGACGCTGCAGCTCGTGCGCGCCGCGAAGGCGCACGCGGCGATGCACGGCCGCGATTTCGTGCTGCCCGACGACATCGACGCCCTGGCCGTGCCCGTGCTCGCCCACCGGCTCGTGCCCACGAGCCGCGCGCTCGGTTCGCACGACCACGACAGCGGGCCGCTCATCGACACCATCGTGCGCCGCATCGTCGCAGACACGCCGGTGCCGATCGGCAGCGCGCGAAGGGACTAGTCGTGCCGGCATCCACCCGCCGCCAGCCGCGCACCGTTCCGCGGCTGACGCGACGTGGGGCCGCGCTCGTCGTCATCGGCGTGGTGCTCGCCGCGGTGAGCCTCTGGTTCGACCTCCGCGACGTGCTGCTGCTCGCCTTCGTCGCGATCGCGATGCCCGTCGTGGGGCTCGGCTACGCGGCCCTGCGGATGCCGAAGCTCGCCGTGACCCGGGCCTTCGCTCCCGTGACGGTCGCGGCCGGCGGCTCGACCCGGGTGCGGCTCACCGTGCAGAACCGTTCCCGGCGACCGTTCGACGGGGCCAGGTGGCGCGACGAGGTGCCCTCGCCGCTGTTCGTCCCCGCCGAGCAGGTGCTCCCCGGCATCGGCCCCTGGGAGCGGGCGCTGCCGAGCGGCGACGACACCGTGCGACTCGACTATCTGCTGCGCACTCCGCGCCGCGGCGCGTACCCGATCGGGCCGCTGCAGCTCTCGCTCGGCGACCCGTTCGGGCTCGCCGTCATGCGCCGCGCGGTCGGCGGCGAGCGCGAACTGCTCGTGACGCCGCGGGTGACGGCCATCGACGGCGCGCTCGCGCGCACCGCGGCGGTCGACGGCACCCGGCACAGTCTGCAGCGTCGCATGCAGCCGAACTCCGACGAGCTGATCGCGCGCGAGTACCGCTACGGCGACCCGCTGCGGCGGGTCAACTGGGCGGCGACCGCCCGCCGCGGCGAGCTGATGGTCCGCGAAGAGGAGCAGCGCGGCGATCCCGAGGCGCGGCTCTTCCTCGACAGCGTGCCCGGCCGCCGAGGCGACGAGGCCCATCGAGGCGACGCCCCGGACTTCGAGTTCGAGCTCGCCGTCGAGGCGGCCGCCTCGCTCGGCGTGCATCTCCTCGAGCGCGGCTACCGGGTGCGGCTGCAACCGCTCGAAGCGGGGGCGCCGGGACGCGGCGAGTACCGCGAGCCGGGCGGCGGCGCAGCGCTCCTGCTCGACGACCTCGCCCGGCTGCCGACGCCGGGCACGTGGCGTCGTCGCGACCGCGGCGACGAGCAGGGCCGCGGCGAGGCTGGGGGCAGCCCGGGCCGGCTGACGGCGGCGCGGGAACGGCGGGCGCCGATGCCGGGCTTCGCGGTGCTGGTGCGCCCGTCCGACGAACGGCTCGCCGAGCTCGCGGCCCTCCGGGCGACGTTCGCCCCGGCCGTCGCGGTGGTGCTGCCCACCGTCGCCGAACGCTGGATCGAGACGCTCGAGCACGCGGACTGGCGCATCGTCCGCATCCGACGCGCAACCGAGCTGACGACGGCGTTCGGGGCCCGCCCGATGACCACCGGTGCCGCCGCGGCTCGGGAGCCGGGCTGGGCTGAATTCCTGGCGGGTGAACGCGATGCGCCGTGACCGTGCCCCGCTCAGCCGGCTGCAGGCGCTCGCCCTGAGCGGGGCCGCGTTCCTGCTCCTCGTCGTCGCCGTGATGGCGCTCGGCCCGCTGCTCGCCGGCAGCGGGTGGTGGTGGCTCTGCGCCGCCACCGCGGCGGCCGTCCTGTTCGGCGGAGCCGGGCTCCGAGCCATCCGCCTGCCCGCCTCCTTGATGCCGGTGGGGGAGCTGGCCATCCTCGTCGCGGTGCTGACGCTTTTCTTCGGCGGCACCAGCTCGCTCCTGCTGTTCGTCCCGACCGCCGAGACGTTCGGGGTCTTCGGCGAGCTGCTCGGCGGCGCCCAGCGCACGATCGCGCAGCAGTCCGTGCCGGCGGTCGTCGTGCCCGCGCTCGCCTTCGCGCTCGCGCTCGGCACCGGCCTGCTCGCGGTGCTCACCGACGTGCTGGTGCTGAGCCTCCGCCTGCCGGCGCTCGCTGCGGCGCCGGCCATGGTGCCGATTCTTGTTCCCGGCTTCCTCATCGAGGACGGCGCCGAGGTCGGCACACTCGTGCTCACGGCGGCCGCCTTCCTGCTGCTGCTCCGCATCGATGTGCGGGTGCGCCGACGGGCCGCGCTCGCGCATCGGGACGACGACGAGGTGCGCATCACCGCACCGCGGCGGATGCCGGTCGGCTCGACCGTGCTGCCGACGGTCGGGCTCGCCGTGGCCGGCCTCCTCGCCGCCTCGGTGCTCACCGCCGCCACGCCGAGCGTCTCGTCGAGCCTGCTGCTCGGGACGGGCGGGCAGGGGGCCCTGTTCGCGCGCGGCGTGAGTCCGTTCCTCGACCTCGGCCGGGACCTGCGCCGACCCGACGCGGTCCCCGCGTTCAGCTACGTCGCGCGCGACGGCGACCGGCCGTACTTCCGACTGCTCACGATCGATCGGTTCGACGGCGAGGTGTGGGGGCCGGGCGAGCGGCGGATCGACGGCGACAACGCGGTCGCTGAGTTCCCCACGCCGACGGGCCTCGGCGACGAGGTGGCGCGCTCGCAGCATCCGATCGACGTCACCGTGCAGCAGCTCCGCACCACCTGGCTGCCGCTGCCGTACCCGGTGTCCTCGGTCGAGGGGCTCGAAGGGTCCTGGTTCTGGGACCGCGGCGCCCTCACGGTGCGCAGTGCCGACAGCGACACGAGCGGACAGCGGTACCGGGCGACGATGCTCCAGATCGATCCCACCGCCGAGCAGCTGCGGGCCGCGGGCGGCCGCATCCCCGAGTCGATCCAGGAGTTCACCGAGCTGCCCGAGGGCGTCCCCGAGTCGGTCCGCGAGCTCGCCGCCGAGCTCGGCGCGCGCGGCGGCACGGCCTACGACCGGGCCGTCGCCATCCAGGAGTACTTGCGCGGCTCGGATTTCACGTACTCCGTCGAGGCCCCGGTGGAAGAGGGGTACGACGGCGGCGGCCTCGACGTCATCGCGGAGTTCCTGGAGCAGCGCGAAGGCTACTGCGTGCACTTCGCCTCGACGATGGCGGTCCTCGCCCGAGAGCTCGGCATCCCCTCGCGCATCTCCGTCGGCTACACCGCGGGCACGCCGACGACGAAGCGGGTCGAGAACGTCTCCGTCGTCCAGGTCGACAGCCAGGACCTCCACGCCTGGCCCGAGCTCTACTTCCAGGGCATCGGCTGGGTGCCCTTCGAGCCGACGCCGGGTCGCGGGACGGTGCCGGACTACTCGCGACCGGGGGCGAGCGAGACCGCCCCGACTCCCGAGCGCGCGCCGGGGACGCCCGCACCGACCCCCGGCGCCCGGCCCGACCTCGACCCGGAGCGCCAGCTCTCGAGCGGCCGGACGGCCACGGCGACGGAGGACCCGGCGGTCTGGCCGCTCGTCACCCTCGTGCTCCTGCTGATCCTGCTCCTGCCGGCGGCCGCTCGGATCTGGGTGCGCCGGGTGCGCATCCGCAGGATCCGCCGCGGCGATCGCGGGGCGGATGCCGCGTGGCGGGAGGCCATGGCCACCGCGAGCGACCTCGGCTACCCGGCCGGGTCTGCGGACGCGCTCACCCCCAGGGAGGCCGCCGACGCGCTCCTCGAAGAGGTCGGAGGTCTCGACGACGCGGCGCGCGGCGCCCTGCACGCGCTGCGGGACTCGGTGGAGCGGGCGAGGTACGGCCCGCCGGGGGCCGCGGCTCCGGCCTCCGAGGCCGCGCTCGCCGAGCTCGTCGCCGCGCTCCGCGCCGGGGCCACGCCCGCCGCGAGATGGCGCGCCCGGCTCGTGCCGCGCTCATTGCTCGACACGGCGCGGGCGGGCCGCCGGGCCGCTGCACGCGCGTAGAATGGCCGATCGTGGCCCATCACGATTCCCCGTTCCGCATCACCGTGCGCGACCTCATGCACCGCCCGGGCGAGATGCGCGAGGTCGAGCTCGACGTCGCCGCCCCCGCCCAGCTCGGCGAGGGCCTGGTCGCCGTCCGCGAAGGCTCCGTGATCGAGCTCGATATCCGGCTCGAGTCCGTGCACGAGGGGATTCTCACGAGCGTCGAGCTCGACGCGGTGGCCGACGGCGAGTGCAGTCGCTGCCTCATCGACATCGCCGTGCCCGTCGAAGTCGAGTTCCAAGAGCTTTTCGCGTATCATTCTGGGGAAGCTTTCGAGTATGAGGTTCAAGACGACCACGTGGATCTTGAACCGCTCATCCGAGATGCGGTAGTGCTGGCACTGCCCTTCCAGCCGGTGTGCCGGCCTGATTGCCCGGGTCTCGACCCTGTGACCGGGCAGCGTCTGGCTGATCATCCGGAACTCGTCACCCCCGAGCAGCACGACCCGCGATGGGCCGCGCTCGCCGGGTTCGAGGCTTCCGAAGACCAGGGCGCTGCCGCGGGCAGTGCTGATTCTGAGAGAGATTGAGAGAGAGACATGGCTGTTCCCAAGCGGAAGAAGTCACGCGCCAACACCCACGCGCGCCGTTCGCAGTGGAAGGCCGAGGTCCCCACGCTCGTCAAGACCGTCGAGAACGGCAAGGTGACCTACAGCCTCCCGCACCGCGCTCGCGTGGTCGAGGACTCGGCGGGCACCCCGCTCTTCCTCGAGTACAAGGGCCGGAAGGTCGCCGACGTCTAGTCGGCCCTCGGACTCCGAACGACCGGTCGTGGCGCGCACGCGGCAGACGGGACCTGCGGATCGAGACCTCGGAGCGCTCCAGGAGACGCTCCAGATCGAGATCGACCCCGAACTGCTGCTGCTCGCGCTCACGCACCGGTCGTTCGCGTACGAGAACGGCGGCATCCCGACCAACGAGCGGCTCGAGTTCCTCGGCGACTCCATCCTCGGGCAGGCGGTCACGGTGCGGTTGTTCCGCGATCACCCCGAGCTCGACGAGGGCGAGCTGGCCAAGCGCCGGGCGAGCCTCGTCTCGAGCGCGGCACTCGCCGAGGTCGGCCGGGCGATCGGCCTTGGCCCGTTCATCCGGCTCGGCCGCGGTGAGACCATGACCGGCGGTGCCGACAAGCCGTCGATCCTCGCCGACACGGTCGAGGCGATCATCGGCGCGACCTATCTCGACGCCGGCGACGACGCGGCGACGGACCTCGTGCTGCGCCTCGTCAGCCCCCTCATGAGCGACCCCGCGCGCTTCGGCGCCGCGATGGACCCGAAGACGAGTCTGCAGGAGGCCGCGGCCCGGCTCGGCGCCCCGCCGCCGGTGTACGAGGTCGCCGAGAGCGGCCCCGATCACAGCAAGCACTTCCTCGCCACCGTGTCCGTCGGCGAGCTCGTCCGCGCATCCGGCGAAGGGTCGAGCAAGAAGCAGGCCGAGATGGCCGCGGCGCTCGAGGCCTGGACCTCGCTGAACGCGGGCTGAGATGCCCGAGCTCCCCGAGGTCGAGGTCGTCCGCGCCGGCCTCGCTCCCGCCGTCACCGGCGCCCTCGTCACCGGCGTCGAGGTGCTCGACCAGCGCTCGCTGAAGCGCCACGACCCGGCGAGCGGCGACTTCGAGCGCGGCCTCGTCGGGGCCCGTCTCGCCGCCGCAGTGCGGCGTGGCAAGTTCCTCTGGCTGCCGATCCTGCCCGCGAAGTCGGCCCAGTCGGCCCAGCCGGCTGCGCCGTCCGCGACGAGCACCCCGCGCGCGCTCGTCGCGCACCTCGGCATGAGCGGCCAGGTGCTGCTGCGCACCCCGGACCATCCGGGCGGTGACGCGCACGCCCGGATCCGCATCCACCTCGAGCACGAGGCGCACGACGAGCTCCGCGTCGACTTCGTCGATCAGCGCATCTTCGGCTCGATGGCGATCGACCGCATGACCCCGACGCCCGACGGCCGCCCCGCCGGGTTCTCGGCCGACGTCACGGGGGAGTGGGCCGGCTTCGTGCCCGGCCAGGTCGCCCACATCGCGCGCGATCCGCTCGATCCGGCGTTCGACGAGCGGGCGTTCCTTGCGGCCTTCGCGAAGCGGCACTCCGCGGTCAAGCGCGTCCTGCTCGACCAGACCCTCGTGAGCGGCATCGGCAACATCTACGCCGACGAGTCGCTCTGGGCGGTGCGCCTGCACGGCGAGCAGCCGGCGTCGAGCGTGAGCTCACGGCGCGCGCGCGAGCTCCTCGCGGCCGTGCGCGGAGTGCTGCAGAAGGCCCTCGCCGAGGGCGGCACGAGCTTCGACGCCCAGTACGTGAACGTCAACGGCGCCTCCGGCTACTTCGCGCACTCGCTGAACGCGTACGGGCGCGAGGGCAAGGCCTGTCCGCGCTGCGGCACGCTCATGGTGCGCGAGCCCTTCATGAACCGCTCCTCGCACCGCTGCCCGCGCTGCCAACGGCTGCGCTGACCGCGTTGCTCAGCCCGGCATCGGGGCCTGGACCTCCTTCGCCCAGTCCCGGATCGCCTGCCGCTCGGTGTCGTTGCAGACATAGCCGTACCCGAGTGTGGCGTCTCCGACGGTGAGGGAGTGCAGGTCGAGGTAGGTCAGCGCGTAGCAGTCCGACATGACCTCGCTGCTGCCCCGGAACAGCCCGGCGTTCTTCAGCGTCATCGCCGGCCCGTCCTCGCCGCCGGAGGTGGTCGCCGTGTCGATGCTCTGGTACAGGTGCGCCAGCTCGTGCAGCGTGGTGAGTCGGGCGGCCTCGCCGCCGCCGAGTCGGTGCTCCGGCGGGAGGATGTGCACGATCAGCTGCTCCGGGGTGTTGGTCACGCAGCCCGCCGTGGTGCGCTCCGGGTTCTTCGACGCGCTGCACTTCGAGTCCGCATTCCACTGGATGTCGATGAAGCCGTTCCCCGCGCTGTCGACGAGCTGCTCCTCGTCGGTCCCGGATGCGTTCGCGCGACGACCCTCCGCGGCCGTGATGCGGGCCTGCAGATCGGAGCGGTACTGCGCTGCGCGCTCGGCGAGCACCCGTGCTTGCCCCGCTCTCACCGATTCGAGGGCGGTGCTCGCCGTGAGCGCTTCCAGATCGGCCTGGAGTCGCTGGAACCTCGTGGGCTGAGTGACGAGGGGAGCGACGGGGTTGCCGTCGAGCTGGGCGGCGAGCTTCTCGTACTCCGCGCTCTCGGTGCGGATGACGGCGAGCTGGTCCTCGAACGTCGAGGCGGTGGGGCGGCTCCCGCCTGACCCTCCACCCGCTGCGACCGAGGTGGCGAACCCGGTGATCGCGACGGCGGCGATCACGATGACCGCGACGAGGGTCACGCACCCGCAGCCGGCGAAGATCCAGCCGAGTCCGCTGCGGCCCGGTGGGGCGGGTGGCGCGGCCGGCCCGCCCAAGTGCGGTGCGCCAGCATGGGGCGGAACACCGAAGGCGGACGGAGCGGCGTTCTGCGTCTGCGCGAAGCCGGGGTTCACCTCGTCGTCGGGGGCTCCGGTCACGTCCGCAACTCTACCCAGGGAACCGGCCGCGTCCACCGCCGCCGCGCGTCAGCTGAGCGACGGGGGACGGTGGTCTGCTGCCACCCGTCGCTCCCACGCGGCCGACAGCCCGGAGGGGCGGAAACCGAGTCCGAGGTTGATGCGCAGCATGTGCGCGTTCTCGTCGGCGTTCCAGGTGTGCACCCGGGTGCGTTCGGGCGCCGCCTCGTGCAGCGCCACGAGGTTCGCGAGCTTCAGCAGCAGACCGAGCCGGTGGCCCCGGTGCGCGCGGAGCACGATGGTGTCGTCCTGGTAGGCGACGGGGCGCCCGGGCGGCAGTTCGAGCACGGTGTAGCCGGCGACATCCCCGGCGGCGTCGACCACCGCGCAGCTCAGCAGCGTCGTCCCTCCCGCGAGCAGCTCCGACTCCCAGGCGCGCACGCGGGCGCGGTCCCAGCGCTCGGCGTCGATCTGCAGCGCCCCGGCCGGGATGTCGCGGCTCATGTGCTCCCGCGCCGCGGCGTAGGCGTCGACGAGGGCATCCGGAGCGGCATCCCGCCAGCCGACGACCCGGTAGCCGGCCGCGGTCGCGGAGGCTTCGGCCTCGACGAGCTGCGCCCGGAACGCGCCGGTGCGGCCGCGCGTGTCCAGCAGGCTCACCCGCTCGATCTGGGCGAGTGCGTAGCCGGTCGCGGCGGCGAAGCCGGCCGCGGCCGAGTCCGCGGGGATCTCAGCGTCGCCGGCCGTCGCGGCGGGCGCCGTGAGCCCGGTGCCCCGTTCGCCGAGGCTCGCCTCGGGGTGGTCGGAGAAGGAGTCGAGCGCGAGCTTGCCGGCGTCGAGGGCGGCGCGCTCCGCGACCGCGAGGAGGGCGCGGGCGATGCCGCGACGGCGGTGCCCGGCGGCGACGACGACGTGCACCTCGGCGGACTCGGCCTCCGGATCCTCGTCCCACACGGCCGACGAGCGGCCGAGCAGCTCGTCGCCGTCCCACGCGCCGAACGCGACGCGGCGCAGGTGCGTTCCGCGCGCGGCGGCGAGCAGCTCGGCCGCGCTGAGCGCGAAGTCGTCGTCGCCCCAGGTCTCGCGCTCGATCGCGGCGAGCAGCAGCGCCGCCTGCTCGAAGTCGCGGGCGGCGGGGACGCCGAGGCGCTCGGGCACCGGGATCTGACGGATCTCCATGACTTCAGCGTACGGGGCGGCCTCGGGCGGGGCCCGCCCGTCCCGCGTCCTGCGGCGCTCCGCCGCGCCAGCGGGGGAGAACTCGGCTACGGTAGTCCGCAGCGCCCGGAGCAGGAAGGTGGGACGTGTACCTCAAGAGCCTCACGCTCAAAGGCTTCAAGTCCTTCGCCCAGCCCACGAGCTTCGCGTTCGAGCCGGGGGTGACCTGCATCGTCGGGCCGAACGGTTCGGGCAAGTCCAACGTCGTCGACGCCCTGGCCTGGGTGATGGGGGAGCAGGGGGCCAAGACCCTCCGCGGCGGCAAGATGGAAGACGTCATCTTCGCCGGCACCTCGACCCGCGGCCCGCTCGGCCGCGCCGAGGTGAGCCTCACGATCGACAACGCCGACGGCGCCCTGCCGATCGAATACAGCGAGGTCACGATCTCGCGCACCCTGTTCCGCAGCGGGCAGTCGGAGTACGCCATCAACGGCGAGCAGTGCCGACTCCTCGACGTGCAGGAACTGCTGAGCGACTCGGGACTCGGCCGCGAGATGCACGTCATCGTCGGCCAGGGGCGACTCGACTCCGTGCTGCACGCCAGCCCGGAGGACCGCCGCGGCTTCATCGAGGAGGCGGCCGGCATCCTGAAGCACCGCCGCCGGAAGGAGAAGACCCTCCGCAAGCTCGAGGCGATGCAGACCAACCTCACCAGGCTCTCCGACCTCGCGGGCGAGATCCGCCGGCAGCTGAAACCGCTCGGGCGCCAGGCCGAGGTCGCGCGCGAGGCCGCCGGCATCGCCGCCGTCGTCCGCGACGCCAAGGCGCGCCTGCTCGCCGACGAGCTCACCGGCCTCCGCCGGGCGCTCGAGGAGCACGGCCGCAGCGAGCACGAGCGCCACGCCGAGCGGCTCGTCCTGCAGGAGAAGCTCGAGCAGCACCAGGCCCGGGTCGCCGCGCTCGAGCAGACCTTCGAGGGCGACGAGGTCGACCGGGCGCGCTCGCTCGGCTTCGAGCTCGAACAGGCGCAGAGCGCGCTGCGCGCCGTCGACACGCTCGCCAGGCAGCGCATCGCCCTGCTCGGCGGTCAGGGCGAGACCCAGGACGCGGTGCCGACGGTCAGCCGCCAGGACATCGTGCAGGCGACCGACGCCCTCGAGGCGCTCCGCGACGGCATCGGCGCCGCCGCCGCCGAACTCGATCTCGCCCACGAGGCCACGGGCGTCGCCCGCGCCGCGCTCGACGAGGTCGACGCCGAGATCGCGAAACAGAGCGCCCTCGTCTCCGCCTACGATCTCGAGCTCTCCAAGCTCGCCGGCCAGGCCGACGCGGCCGCGTCGAAGCTCGCCTCCGCCCGCGGCGAGGTCCTCAGGCACGGCAACGCCCTCGAGGCGGCCGACGCCCGACGCACTGCGGCCGCCGCCGCGCTCGCCGAGGCCGAGCAGCAGGCCGCGAGCGACGACGCCGGCGAGACCGACCTCGATGAGGCGTACGAGCTCGCCCAGGCGGCCGTGTTCGAGTCCGAAGCCGAGATCGAGCGCCTCCGCGAGGAGCTGCACGGGCTCGAGCGCGAGCAGGGCGCCCTGCAGGCGCGCACGCAGGCGCTCTCCCTCGCCCTCGATCAGCGCGACGGCTCGGCCGCCCTCGTGGCCGCCGGCGTTCCCGGTGTGCGAGGGCTGCTCGCCGAGGGCATGCAGGTGCGGCCCGGCTTCGAGGCCGCGATCGCCGCGGCGCTGGGCTCGCTCGCCGACTCGGTGCTGGTGGACGACCGGGATGCCGCGTTCCGCGCCGTCGCCGCCGCGGCGGACGGCGATCTCGGCCGCGTGTCGATCACCCTCGCCGACGCGGGCGGCGTTCCGGCCGCCGCTGCGGCGCCCGAGGTGCCGGGGCTCACGCCGGCCGCCGAGGTCGTCACGGCGCCGTCGGGCGTGCGCGCGCTGCTCGCGGAGGTGCTCGTGGCCGACGACCTCGACGCGGTCCGCGCCGCGGAGCCCGCCCTCGCGACGCTCGATCGTCCGGTGACGGTCATCACCCGCGACGGAACCGTCGTCGGCCGCTTCGTGCTGCGCGGGGGCTCAGGTCGCAAACAGAGTCGCATCGAGCTCGTCGCCGAGCGCGACGAAGCTCAGAACGCCCTCGACGAGCTGCGCGGCGCACTCGAGCGCAGCCGCACCGCCCTCGCCGAGGAGCGGACGACGCACGAGCAGGCGAAGCAGGTCTCCAAGCAGGCGCTCACCGCGCTCCGCGAGTTCGACGCTCAGCTCGCCCAGCGCACCGAACGGTTGAACCGGGCCCGGGTTCAGCTCGAAGCGGCCGATGCCGAGCTCGAGCGGCTGCGGCAGGCGGCCGCGAGCGCCGAGGGTCGCGTCGGCGAGGCCGAGGCCGCCGCCGAGGCCGGCAAGGCGGCGTACGAGGCCGCGCGGGCGGTGCCGCGGCCCGTGCTCGACGCCTCGATGCGGGACGGCGCGGTGGCGGCGCTCGACGCCGCGCGGGAGCGGGAGGTCGAGGCCAAGCTCGCACTGGAGACGATCCGAGAGCGGGTGCGCTCCGAGGAGGCGCGCATCGCCCAGCTCGAGCGGCAGTTCGACACCGAGCAGCAGCAGGCCGTCGAGGCCGCTCGCCGCGCCGTCATCCGCCGGGCACAGCTCGAGGCGGCGAGCCGGGTCGCCGAGGCGCTGCCCGCGGTGCTCGCGTCCGTCGACGCCTCCGTGGCCGAGGCGCGCGTCGCGCTCGGCCGGGCCGAGGCCGAGCGGGCCAGCCGCAACGAGCAGCTGCAGGCCGTGCGCCGCGAGGAGGCTCAGGTGCGCGAGCGCCTGCAGTCGGTCACCGAGGACGTGCACGGCCTCGAGCTGCGGATCTACGAGAAGAAGCTGCACGCGGCCTCGCTCGCCGAGCGCGCCGAGTCCGAGCTCGGCCTCACCGAGGAGGTCCTCGTCGCCGAGTACGGCCCCGAGCAGGAGGTGCCCCCGGACACTGAGGACGGCGAGGCGACGCCGTACTCCCGCGACGTCCAGCAGCGGCGGCTCGCGCAGGCGGAGCGGAAGCTCGCCCAGCTCGGCCGGGTGAACCCGCTCGCGCTCGAGGAGTTCGCGGCGCTCGAGCAGCGCCACCAGTTCCTCACCGAGCAGCTCACCGACCTCGCGAACACCCGGAAGGACCTGCTGACGATCATCGAGGAGATCGACGGCAAGATGGAGGCGATCTTCCGGGCCGCCTTCGAGGACACCAGGGACGCGTTCGCCGAGGTCTTCCCGGTGCTCTTCCCCGGCGGCACCGGCAGCATCTTCCTGACGAACCCCGACGACCTGCTGAGCACCGGCATCGAGGTCAGCGTGAAGCCGGCCGGCAAGAAGATCGAGCGCCTCTCGCTGCTGTCCGGCGGTGAGCGCTCGCTCGCCGCGGTCGCGCTGCTGATGGCGATCTTCAAGGCGCGTCCCAGCCCGTTCTACATCATGGACGAGGTCGAGGCGGCCCTCGACGATGCGAACCTCGGCCGGCTGCTGACCACCTTCGAATCGCTCCGCGAAGCATCCCAGCTCATCGTCATCACGCACCAGAAGCGCACGATGGAGATCGCCGACGCCCTCTACGGCGTCTCGATGCGTCAGGACGGCGTCTCCGCCGTCGTCGGGCAGCGCGTCCGCGAGGAGCGCGCGGCGAGCTGAACGGCAGGCTGCGACGGGGAGCGCTCCCCATTGCCGCATCCCGGCGGATGGCTAGGCTGGCCGCATGAGCACCGTCAGCACCGCACCTCGTTCCGCGCTCCGCGCCCTCGCGATCGTCGCCGCCGTCGCGGCGCCGCTCGCACTCGGCGGCTGCTTCCCGATCGACGTGACGAACGCCCAGCGCATCGACGGCGGCGGCACGAGCGAGGGCGACGACCCGATCGTCGAGACCGACGGCGCCGAGCTCGACGGGCTCTCCTTCGAGGACGGCGCGCTGCTCACCTCCGCTTCGACCGCCGAGTGGGCCGACGGGCTCATGTTCGACGACGGCTGGACGCTCACGAGCCCGGACGACGGCAACGGCAACTGGGGCTACACCTCGGCCGACGGGGCGTGCACGGCCGCCTACCGGCAGGGCTTCATCGGCGACGTGGACACGAGCTCGGGCGACGACCGGATCGCCACGGACGAGATGCTCGCCGTGGTGTTCGGCGCCACGGCGGACGAGGTCGGCGAGGTCGCCGTCGACGGCGGCTTCGCGCTCGGCGTGCCGGGCAACGACGACGTCGCCACCCGCTACGTCGTCGGCGACGACGGCACGGTCCAGTGGGTCGTCGCGGGCCGTGCGCTCGTGCAGCCCGGCCTCGGCTTCACCCTCACGATCGACTGCACGGGGCAGGACCCCGAGGCCGTGCTCGACGGGCTCAACGAGCTCTCCGCTATCGCGGTGGTGCCCTGAGCGGACGCCGCGCGTGCGCCGCCGGGCGTCGCTGAACGAATAAGCTCGAAGCATGGCAGAACGCGCATCCTGGTCGCTCGGTTCGGCGCTCCGAGGCATCTTCGGTGCGAAGACGATCGACGACGACACCTGGGACGACCTCGAGGCGGCGCTCATCACCGCGGACTTCGGCCCGGGCGTGACCGAGGAGATCGTCGAGCAGATCAAGTCGCAGGTCGAGCGCTACCGCACGACCGATCCGCGCGATGTCCAGCGGATGCTCCGCGAGGTCGTCGAGGAGCGCCTCGCGAAGTACGACCCGACCCTCCGGCTCACCGAGCGACCGGCGGTCGTCCTCGTCGTCGGCGTCAACGGCGTCGGCAAGACGACCACCATCGGCAAGTTCGCCCGCTTCCTCCGCAGCTACGACCGCAGCGTCGTGGTGGGCGCCGCCGACACCTTCCGCGCGGCGGCCGTCGACCAGCTCGCGACCTGGGCCGAGCGCGCCGGCGTCGGCATCGTCCGCCCGGAGCGCGAGGGGCAGGACCCGGCATCCGTCGCGTTCCAGACCGTCGAGCAGGCCAAGCGCGATGGCACCGAGATCGTCGTCATCGACACCGCGGGCCGGCTGCACACGAAGGGCGGGCTCATGGACGAGCTCGGTAAGATCCGGCGCGTCGTCGAGAAGCAGGCGCCGATCAGCGAGGTGCTGCTGGTGCTCGACGCCACGACCGGGCAGAACGGGCTCGCGCAGGCCGAGGCGTTCATCGAGCACGGCGGGGTCACGGGGCTCGTCCTGACGAAGCTCGACGGCAGCGCCAAGGGGGGCTTCGTGCTCGCGGTGCAGGAGAAGACCGGCCTGCCGATCAAGCTCATCGGGCAGGGCGAGGGCATCGCCGACCTGACCGGATTCACCCCGCACGTCTTCGCGCAGAAGCTCGTCGGATAAGCGCAGCAGAGCAGGCAGAGAAGAGGGGCGCGACATGGCCACCGAGCACGACTACTTCGGCGTCGTCGGAGATTACTGGTCGGAAGACGTCGAGTACGCCGACCAGCGGGTCGAGGTCGTCCTGGATGCCGAGGGCGAGTCCGCCTCGACGGCGGCCCTCGATGCGGCGGCCACGCTCGTCGGCGAGCTCGAGCTCGTCGACGACGAGCTGCGCGGTGCGTTCGTCGGCCAGCTCGACTCGTCCTCCTCGCCCGTGGTGCGGTTCCTCGACACCCTGCTCGACGCCGACCTCGAGCAGGCGGAGGACATCGAGGCCGCGATCGGCCGCGAGTCCGGCGACCGCCAGGTCGACGCGCTGCGCTCGCTGAGCCTCGTGCGGGTCGATCTCCGCCCGGAGGCCGATGGCGACGGCGAGCCGTTCGCCGAGTTCGAGTACGGTCTCGCTCCCGACGAAACCGATGAGCGGCTCGTCGCCGTCATCGACGTCGCTCGCGAGATCGTCGACGTCCGTTTCGAGGGCTGAGACGGCCGCACCGCGCCACCGGCCCGCGAGCCTCAGGGCATCCCGATAGAATCGGCCTGTTATGGCTACCTTCGGAACCCTGTCTGACCGCCTCGCCGACACCTTCAAGCACCTCCGCACGAAGGGCAAGCTGTCGGCCTCCGACGTCGACGGCACCGTTCGGGAGATCCGTCGGGCGCTGCTCGACGCCGACGTCTCGCTCGACGTCGTCAAGCAGTTCACCGCTCGCGTGCGCGAGCGGGCGCTCGGCGACGAGGTCAACAAGGCGCTGAACCCCGCGCAGCAGGTCGTCCAGATCGTGAACGAGGAGCTTGTCGGCATCCTCGGCGGTCAGCAGCGGCGCCTCCAGTTCGCGAAGAACCCGCCGACGGTCATCATGCTCGCCGGCCTCCAGGGGGCGGGCAAGACCACGCTCGCGGGCAAGCTCGCGAAGCACCTCGTGAAGGAGGGGCACACCCCGATCCTCGTCGCGAGCGACCTCCAACGCCCGAACGCCGTGAACCAGCTCCAGGTCGTCGGCGGCCAGGCGGGCGTGCCCGTCTACGCGCCCGAGCCCGGCAACGGGGTCGGCGACCCGGTCAAGGTCGCGAAGGACGGCGTCGCGCACGCCACCCGCGCGCAGCACGACGTGGTCATCATCGACACCGCCGGCCGCCTCGGCGTCGACGCCGAGCTCATGAAGCAGGCCTCGAACATCCGCAAGGCGACGAACCCCGACGAGGTGCTGTTCGTCATCGACGCGATGATCGGTCAGGACGCGGTCGCCACCGCGAAGGCGTTCCAGGACGGCGTCGACTTCACCGGCGTCGTGCTCTCCAAGCTCGACGGCGACGCGCGCGGCGGCGCCGCGCTCTCGGTCGCCTCGGTGACCGGTCGGCCGATCATCTTCGCCTCCACCGGTGAGGGGCTCGACGACTTCGAGCCGTTCCACCCCGACCGCATGGCGAGCCGCATCCTCGACCTCGGCGACATCCTCACCCTCATCGAGCAGGCGCAGCAGGCCTTCGACGAAGAAGAGGCGATGAAGGTCGCCGAGAAGCTCGCGAGCGAGCAGTTCACGCTCGAGGACTTCCTGAAGCAGATGCAGCAGCTCCGCGGGGCCGGCTCCATCAAGAAGATGCTCGGCATGCTCCCGGGCGCCGGCGGCATGAAGCAGCAGCTCGAGAACTTCGACGAGCGCGAGATCGTGCGCACCGAGGCGATCATCCAGTCGATGACGCCGGCGGAGCGCAAGAACACGAAGCTCCTGAACGGCTCGCGCCGCCTCCGCATCGCGAAGGGCGCCGGCATGACGGTGACCGACGTGAACCAGCTCGTGCAGCGCTTCGAGCAGGCCGCGAAGATGATGAAGACGGTCGCGCGCGGCGGCGTGCCGCAGATCCCCGGCATGGGGCCGATCCCCGGCGCGGGCGGCTACGGCGGCGGCAAGCGCCAGGCGGCCAAGAACAAAAAGAAGTCGGGCGGCTCGCGCTCGGGCAACCCCGCCAAGCGGGCCGCCGAGAACCAGGCCATCGCCGAGGGGCGCCCGGTCGCCGGGAACGCCGAGGCGTCGAAGGGCGCGGGCTTCGGGCTCGGCGGCGCGAAGGCGCCGACGCCCTCTGCCGACGACCTGGCGAACTTCCAGAAGCTGCTCGGCGGCCGCTGAGCACCGGTTCAGCGCCCGGACGCGTCCATCCCCGAGCGCAGCTCGTGGGCGAGGTGCGCGACGACGGCCTTGAGGTCGCCGTCGCTGGCCTCGGCGACGTGCAGCTGACGCTGGGCGCTCGCGCCCTCGGCGACCATGCGCGCCACCTCGGCGAGCTCGGCGCTGCACCCGAGCCGCTCGGCGACGGGGGAGAGACGCTCGACGAGCTCGAGCAGGTCGTCCGCGACGGGGCGCTCCGTGCCTGAGGCGTCCGTGATCACCACGGCCTGCAGGCCGTAGCGGGCGGCGCGCCACTTGTTCTCGCGCGTGTACCAGGGCTGCAGCACCGTCAGCGGCTCGCCGTGGTCGAGGCGAGTGCTCATCCACTCGACGAGGCACTGCACGAGCGCCCCGATGGCGCCGAGCTCCCTGGCGGTCGAGACGCCGTCGCAGACCCGCACCTCGACCGTGCCCCAGCGCGGGGAGGGGCGGATGTCCCAGCGCACCTCGCTGTGATCCTCGATGACCCCGGTGCGCCGGAGGTCCTCGACGTAGCGCTCGTAGGCGGCCCAGTCGGCCAACGGATAGGGGAGGCCGGCCGTCGGCAGCTGCTGGAACATGAGGGCCCGGTTCGAGGCGTAGCCCGTGTCGACGCCGGCCCAGAACGGACTCGACGCGCTGAGCGCCTGCAGATGCGGGAGGAAGGTGAGCAGGCCGTCGAGGATCGGCAGGGCCTTGTCCCGATCCTCGATGCCGACGTGCACGTGCACGCCCCAGATCATCATGTTGCGGCCCCACCAGCGGGTGCGCTCGATGAGCTTGTGGTACCTCGGCTTGTCGGTCAGCTGCTGGTCGTACCACTGGCTGAAGGGGTGGGAGCCGCTGCAGATCAGCTCGTAGTCGCCGAGCTCCTCGACGACCGCGCGCACCTCGGCGAGCTGGCCCTCGAGATCGGCGACCGCCGCGGCCACGGTCGCGTGCACGCTGCTCACGAGCTCGACCGTGTTCGTCAGGAGCTCCGAGGTGATGAAGGGGTGCTGACCGCCGGGGCTGATCGAGTCGAGCAGCTGCAGCGCCCGGTCGGCCACCGAGGCGAGCTCGCCCGTCTCTCGATCGACGATGGCGATCTCCCACTCGAGGCCGACGGTCGAACGGGGGGAGTCGGCGAACTCGATGGGCATGGGCGGCCTTTCTCGGGACGGATGCCGTGCGGCCCATCATGACACGGGCGGTGCCCGACCCCACCCGTACGACGCCCGATGACGGGCGGCGCGTCGGCCCGGGCGCTCGGGCGGGCGACACGGAGCCGCCCTGGTTCGCGGCGGCCGTCCGGATCTGGCAGAATAGGCGGTTGGACCGCCGCCCGACCCTCTATCAGGCCGTGGTCCGCCCATTTCGAGCTTCCGCCGGGTGTGCACCCCACGCTCCAGGCGATCGGTTCAACTCTCGTTACATCTTCCAGGAGAATCGTGGCTGTCAAGATCCGTCTCAAGCGGCTCGGCAAGATCCGTGCCCCGTACTACCGCATCGTCGTCGCCGACTCGCGCACCAAGCGCGACGGTCGTGTGATCGAGGAGATCGGCAAGTACCACCCCACCGAGGAGCCCTCGTTCATCGAGGTCGACTCGGAGCGCGCCCAGTACTGGCTCTCCGTCGGCGCGCAGCCGACCGAGCAGGTCCGGGCCATCCTCAAGCTCACCGGCGACTGGGGTCGCTTCAAGGGCGACAAGGACGCCGTCTCGACCGTCAAGGTCGCCGCGGCGAAGGAGGCCTTCGTGGCCGACGACAAGAAGAAGCCGGTGCTGAAGCCCAAGGCGGAGAAGCCGGCCAAGGTCGAGGAGGCCCCCGAGGCCGCCGAGACCGAGGCCCCCGCCGACGAGACCGCGACCGACGAGGCGTAACGTCTTGCTCAGGTCCGCGCTCGAGCACCTCGTCAAGGGCATCGTCGAACACCCCGACGAGGTGAAGGTCGTCTCCGCGTCGAGCGCACGCGGCGAGGTCCTCGAGGTTCATGTGAACCCCGAGGACCTCGGCCGCGTCATCGGACGCGCCGGCCGCACCGCCAAAGCGCTCCGCACCGTGGTGACCGCCCTCGCGGACGGTCGTCGAGTCCGCGTCGACGTCGTCGACACCGACGCCTGACGTGGCGCGCGGCAAGCGCCCCCAGCAGTTGCGGGTCGGGCGCCTCACCAAGGCCCACGGGCTGAAGGGCGCCATCAAGCTCGAGCTCTACACCGACGACCCCGAGCGGCGGTTCGTCCCCGGAGCCGAGTTCTCCCTCCAGGTGCCTGCCGAGTCCCCGTGGCACGGCAAGCACCTGGTCTTCCGGGAGCTCCGCTGGTACAACCAGCAGCCGGTCGGGTTCTTCGACGGCGTCGACGACCGCACCGCGGCCGAGACGCTCGTGAAGGCGATCCTCTGGGTCGACATCGATGAGGCCGCCGAGTCCGCCGACGCCGAACCGGACGCCTGGTACGACCACCAGCTCGTCGGGCTCGCCGTCCTGCGCGACGGCGTCCGCGTCGGCGAGGTCGCGCACGTCGACCATCTGCCGGCGCAGGATCTGCTCATCGTCAAGACCGCGTCGGGCGAGGTCATGGTGCCGTTCGTCGCCGCGATCGTCCCCGAGGTCGACCTCGAGGCGGGCACCCTCACCGTGACGCCGCCCGCCGGGCTCTTCGAGGAGCTGCCGGACGAGGCGGAGGCGGCGCAGGGCGACGCCGAGGCATCCGCTGCCGGCGACGACGCGAACTAACGAAGGAGACGGGGCCATCCGGATCGACATCGTCACGATCTTCCCGAGCTTCTTCGATGTGCTCGACCTGTCGCTGCTCGGCAAGGCCAGGCAGTCCGGCCTCATCGAGGTCGCCGCGCACGATCTGCGCGACTTCACGCACGATCGGCATCGCACCGTCGACGACACACCGTACGGCGGTGGCGCCGGCATGGTCATGAAGCCGGAGCCGTGGGGCGAAGCCCTCGACGCGATCGTCGGCGAGGGCCCGTCCGACGCCCTCCTCGTCGTGCCGTCGCCGGCCGGCGAGCCGTTCACGCAGCAGCTCGCCCGCGAGCTCGCCGCGGAGTCGCACCTCGTCTTCGCCTGCGGTCGCTACGAGGGCATCGACCAGCGCGTCGTCGACCACTACGCCACCCGCATGCGGGTGCGGCTCGTGTCGCTCGGCGACTACGTGCTGAACGGTGGCGAGGTCGCCGTCATGGCGATGATCGAGGCCGCCGGCCGGCTCGTGCCGGGGGTGGTCGGCAACCCGGAGTCGCTCGTCGAGGAGTCCCACGAGGACGGCCTGCTCGAGTACCCGAGCTACACGAAGCCGCAGCAGTGGCGGGGCCTGGAGGTGCCGCCCGTGCTGCTCTCCGGAAATCACGGCCGCGTCGCCGAGTGGCGCCACGAGCAGCAGCTCGAGCGCACCCGCGCGGTCCGTCCGGACCTGCTGCCGCCCGAGTAGGGCGCGGCCCGCGTCAGCCGCGGGCGGTGAGCACGATGGGGTCGCCGTCGGTGATGGCGATCGTGTGCTCGGAGTGCGCGCCGCGCGAGCCGTCGGCGCTGCGCAGCGTCCAGCCGTCGGGGTCGGTGAAGATGCGGTCGGTCGTCTCGAGCCACCACGGCTCGATCGCCAGCACGAGGCCGGCCTTCAGCGGCATGCCGCGGCCGGGGCGGCCGGAGTTCGGCACATGCGGGTCGCCGTGCATGGTGCGGCCGACGCCGTGGCCGCCGAAGTCGGTGTTCACGAGGTAGCCGGAGGCCTTCGCGACGTCGCCGATCGCCCGGGAGATGTCGCCGATCCGGTTGCCGACGCGCGCCGCGTCGATGCCGGCGGCGAGGGCCTCCTCGGTGGTCGAGATGAGGCGGAGGTCCGCCTCGCGGGGCGTGCCGACGACGACGGAGATCGCGGAGTCCGAGACCCAGCCGTTCACGGAGGCGGCGAAGTCGAGGCTCAGCAGGTCGCCGTCGCGCAGCACGTAGTCGTGGGGGAGGCCGTGCAGCACCGCGTCGTTGACCGAGGTGCAGATGACCTTGCCGAACGGGCTCGCGCCGAAGGAGGGGTGGTAGTCGATGTAGCAGCTCTCGGCGCCGGCCTTGCGGATCATCTCGTGCGCGAGGGCGTCGAGCTCCAGCAGGTTCACGCCCGGCTTCGCCGCGGCGGAGGTGGCCTGCAGCACGCTGGCCACGAAGCGCCCGGCCGGGCGCATCTCCTCGATCTCGGCGGGGGTCCTCAGTTCGATCACGATCATCCTCTCCGAGACCATTCTGGCGGATGCCGCGGGCGCGGCTCGTCCGTCCAGTCTCCCGGCTCCGCCCTGAGTGAACACCCGGTGCGCTCACAGCGCGCCGAGGTTAGCCTGTCGGCATGGTCCTCAGGCGCCTCTTCTACCGCTGGCAGTTCGTCGCGGTGATCGCGCTGCCGCTCTGGCTCGTCATCGGCTGGGCCTTCTTCGGCGCCGGCGGCTGGGGCACCCTCGGCCTCGTGATCACGGTGCCCGCCGCCTTCCTGACGCTGCTGGTCGTGGCGCTCCTCGTGAACGCCCGGCCGACCGCACGCTCCCAGCGGGCCGCCTCCTGGCTCGACGTCGGCGTCCTCGGCGCCTGGCATCTCGCGATCATCGGCACCGGGTTCTACGGCGCCACGGCCACCCTGTTCAGCGTCCTCGCGATCATCGGCGCCGTCGCGGCGTTCTGGGTCGCCCTGTCGCAGCTCGTCGCCGACGGCTCCCGGCGGATGCGCGCCACGATGGCGGAGTTCGAGCGGCAGGCCGCCGCGCAGGGCGGGGGACCGGTGCCGGGTCCGCAGAAGCCGCCGTTCGACGATGGCGACGGCGACGTCATCGTCGTCCACGAAGTCCGCGACTGAGGCTGAGCGTCTCCTCGCCGCATCCGCCGTCGGGCCGTGTTGGCGGGCGGCGCCGCGATCTGGCAGAATAGACGCTTGTGCCGCTGCTCGGCCCTGCCTCCGGGGAGCCTGCAATGCGCGTCATGCGCGAGGCGGCACCGCACTCTTACCAATTCTGATCCGCGTTCGACCGGTGGCGGGCGCAGAGAGCGAACCATCATGCACATCCTCGACCACGTCGACGCCGCGAGCCTGAAGTCGGACATCCCCGACTTCCGCCCGGGCGACACCGTCAAGGTGCACGTCAACATCGTCGAAGGCACGCGCTCGCGCGTCCAGGTCTTCCAGGGCGTCGTCATCGGCCGCTCGGGCGAGGGCGTCCGCGAGACCTTCACGGTCCGCAAGATCAGCTTCCAGGTCGGCGTCGAGCGCAAGTTCCCGGTGCACTCCCCGATCATCGACAAGATCGAGGTCGTCACCCGCGGTGACGTCCGTCGCGCGAAGCTCTACTACCTGCGCGAGCTCCGCGGCAAGAAGGCCAAGATCAAGGAGAAGCGCGAGAGCTGAACCGCTCGCGTCGAAGCAGCTGTCCGAGCTCCCCGCCCCTACACTGGGACGGGGAGCTCGGCGTTTTTCCGAGCGAATGACACGGGGTTCCATGACAGACGAGACGCAGTCCACCGCGACCACCGATGACCGCGGGCAGCAGAAGCCGGGCAGGAAGCGCGGGGTGCTGCTGTTCCTCCGCGATCTGCTGATCATCTTCATCGTCGCGGTGCTGGTGTCCTTCCTCATCAAGACGTTCCTGATCCGCTCGTTCTTCATCCCGTCGCAGTCGATGCAGGAGACGCTCGAGATCGACGACCGCATCATCGTCAACGAGCTCGTGCCCGATGTCGTGCCGCTCGAGCGCGGCGACGTCGTGGTCTTCCGCGACCCGGGCGGCTGGCTGCCCGTCCGCGAGGAGCCGCAGCAGCCGCCGCTCGTCGCCGCGGTCGACTGGTTCCTCGCCTTCGTCGGTCTCTCCGCGCCCGATTCCAACGACCACCTCGTGAAGCGGCTCATCGGACTCCCTGGCGACCACGTGGTCTGCTGCAACGCGCTCGGGCAGATGAGCGTCAACGGCGTTCCGCTCGACGAGCCGTACGTGGCGCTTCCGCCGGGCGACACCCGGGTCTCCCGCGACGACTTCGACGTCACGGTCCCGGAGGGCTCGCTCTGGGTGATGGGCGACAACCGCTACAACTCGAAGGACAGCCGGTACAACGGCGACACGCCGCTCAAGGGCTTCGTCCCGGTCGACAACGTCGTCGGGCGCGCCTTCGTGGTGAGCTGGCCGCTGTCGCGCTGGGCATGGCTCGGCAACTACCCGGAGGTCTTCGCCGGTGTCGACGAGGGAACGGGCTGATGGCCGCCGCCGCGCCCACGATGCGATTCGAGCGGGAGCTGTTCGCCCGCGGCGCCGAGATCGTCGTCGCCTGCGACGAGGTCGGGCGCGGTGCGCTGGCCGGGCAGGTCGCGGTCGGGATCGTCGTCGTCGACGCGGGAATGCGGCGGATGCCGGCGGGACTGCGTGACTCGAAGCTGCTCCCCGAGCCCAAGCGCGAGCTCCTCGCCCCGCGGGCCGCGGCCTGGGTGCGCGCCTCCGCCGTCGGGGAGGCGAGCGCGGCCGAGATCGACGAGCTCGGCATCATGGCGTGCCTCGGGCTGGCCGGGGCGCGCGCGTTCGCCGCGGTGCGGGAACTCGTCGAGGTGCCGTTCGGCTCGCCGCTCGTGCTCGACGGCAACTACGACTGGCTGAGCCAGGCGATCGAGCACCGCGCCCGGGTCATCACCCGCATCAAGGCCGACCGCGACTGCGCCTCGGTGTCGGCGGCCTCGGTCATCGCGAAGGTGCATCGCGACCGCGCGATGCGGGCGGCGCACCTCGACTGGCCCGTCTACGGCTGGGACGAGAACAAGGGCTACTCCTCGCGGGCGCACTTCGAGGCCATCGCGGAGCACGGGCCGAGCGAACTGCATCGGCGCACCTGGCTCCACGATCGTTCGCGTGAGGCGGAACCCGCCGCCGCGCTCTTCGAGCTCGGCGTAGGATGATCAGCGATGGATGAAGACGAGTTCGACGACTACGACCGCGAGGTCGAGCTGGCCCTGTACCGCGAGTACCGCGACATCGTGTCGCAGTTCCAGTACGTGGTCGAGACCGAGCGCCGCTTCTACCTCGCCAACGAGGTGGAGCTGGTCCGCCGCGACACCGAGCACGACTTCTACTTCGAGCTCACGATGAAGGACGTCTGGGTCTGGGACGTCTACCGCGCCGATCGCTTCGTGAAGAGCGTGCGCGTGCTGACCTTCAAGGACGTCAACATCGAGGAACTCGCCGCGCGCGAGTTCGAGCTGCCGAAGGAACTCGCGCTCGACGAGTAGTCCGCGCTCGTCCGCGGCTGCCGCGGTGAGCGGCGCCCTCTCCACCGAACCGCCCGGACGCGCCGTGCGCGCGCCGATCGTCCGCGACGCTGAGTCGCGGAGGTGGTGCGGATGTCCCACAACGCAGAACTCGGACGCCGCGGCGAAGATCTCGCCGCGGCGCACCTGGAGGCGCGAGGCTTCCGGCTGATCGAACGCAACTGGCGGTGCAGGCACGGCGAGATCGACGTCGTCGCCGCGCACCGGGCCTGCACCGTGTTCATCGAGGTGAAGACGCGGGCGGGCGACCGCTTCGGCCATCCGTTCGAGGCGATCACGGCGACGAAGCTCGCCCGGCTCCGTCGCCTCGCCGCGATGTGGTGCGAGGCGAAGGGCGCGGTGGCGGGGCCGCTGCGCATCGATGCGGTCGCGGTGCTGGTGAGGCCGGGCGAAGCAGCGGTCATCGAGCACCTCGAGGGCATCGGCTGATGCCGGTCGCACGCACCCGGTCCGTGGCGCTCCTCGGGCTCAGCGGATCCATCGTCGAGGTCGAGGCCGACCTCGGCAGCCAGCTCCCGGCGTTCCTCGTGATCGGACTGCCCGACGCTGCGATCGGCGAGTCGCGGGAGCGAGTCCGGGCTGCCGCCGCCAACTCCGGATGCCCACTGCCGGCGCGCCGGCTCACGGTCAACCTCTCGCCGGCCACCTTTCCGAAGCACGGCTCCGCCTTCGACCTCGCGATCGCGATCGCCTGTCTCGCCGCAGCCGAGCACCTCGACGCGGGCTCCGCGGGCTCGCTCGTGCACCTCGGCGAGCTCGGCTTGGACGGCCGCCTGCGCCCGACCGACGGGGTGCTGCCCGCGGTGCTCGCCGCGCGGCGAGCCGGCGTCCAGCGGGTCATGGTGCCCGCGGCGAACGCCTCGGAGGCGGCGCTCGTGGACGGCATCGAGGTGGTCGGCGTCGCCTCGCTCGCCGAGGCGGTCGCCTGGCACGGCGGCGACGTCGAGGTGACCGACGTCGACCCGGTTCCCGCCACGCACGAGCTGGAGCCGCCGCTCGCCCATCCCGGCGACCTCGCCGACGTCGTGGGCAACCCCGAGGCGGTCGCGGCGCTCATCGCCGCCGCGGCGGGCGGACACCATCTGGGCCTGTACGGGCCGCCCGGCGCCGGCAAGACGATGCTGGCGTCGCGCCTGCCCGGGATCCTCCCGGACCTCGGCCTCGACCAGTCGCTCGAGGTCGCGTCCCTGCGCTCGTTGTCCGGGCTCGGGGTCGGCGGGCTCTCGACGCGGCCGCCCTTCGAGGCGCCGCACCACACCGCGAGCGCGGCGTCGATCATCGGCGGCGGCGGCGGTCGGCTCATCCGGCCCGGTGCCGCAGCCCGGGCCTCGCACGGGGTCCTCTTCCTCGACGAGGCACCGGAGTTCCCGGCGTCCGTGCTCGACGTGCTCCGGCAACCGCTCGAGTCCCGGTCGATCTCCATCCACCGGGCGAGCGCGATCGCCTCGTTCCCGGCGAGTTTCCAGCTGGTGCTGGCGGCCAATCCCTGCCCCTGCGGACAGTGGTCGCCGAAGGGCGAGGCGTGCACCTGCGCGCCGAGCGTGAAGCGACGGTACCTCTCGCGCATCTCCGGCCCGCTGCGGGACCGCCTCGACCTCGAGCTGTGGGTGCCCCGCTTGACGACGACGGCGACGAGCGAGGGTGCGGCCGGGCTCGTCTCGAGCGCCGAGGCCCGCGGTCGGGTCGAGCGTGCCCGGGAGGTGGCCGCGGAGCGATACCGCGGCACGCCGTGGCGCACGAACGCCGAGGTGCCGGGGCCGTGGCTCCGCGGAGCCGGCGCGATGCACCGCGGACGCCGGGCGACCGTCGCCATCGATCGGGCGCTCGAGCGCGGCGGGCTCACCATGCGCGGCTACGACAAGGTGCTGCGGCTCGCCTGGACGCTCGCCGACCTCGACGGCGCCGAGGTACCCGACGCCGAGCACGTCGGGCAAGCGAACGTGCTGCGAAGGGCCCCGCTGTGGGCGGCCTGAGCGCCGACGTCGCCGCGGCGCTGCACCGCGCCGAGCCGCTCGTGGCGGCGATGCGGCCTGCGCCGCCCACCGCGGCCGAGCGCGTGGAGGGCGGGAACGCATCGAGCGTGCCGACGCCGGCGGAGGCCGCGTCGCGCGCGCTGCTGGGCGTCCTCGCGGAGCCCGGCGACGGCACCCTCGGCGCCCTCGTCGCGTCGCTCGGCGCACCCGCCGCCGCCGCGTTCGTCGGCGGCGAGCGCCCCGCGGGCGAGCTGCTCCGTGCACATCCGGAGCTCGCGCTCGACCCGGGTGGCCGGGCGGTCGAGGACGGGCTCGAGCGGTGGCGTCAGCGTCTCGCGCCGGACCCGTTCCTGCGTTCGCTCGAGCAGGCCGAACGACTCGGCGCCCGCCTGCTCCTCCCCGGCGACGACGGCTGGCCCGACCGGCTCGACGACCTCGGCGTGCACGCGCCGTTGGCGCTCTGGGTGCGCGGCGATCCGCAACTCGTCGACGCCCGGCCGGGCGTCGCGGTGGTCGGGGCTCGCGCGGCGACCGGCTACGGCGAGCAGCTCGCGCTCGAGACCGCGACCGGACTCGTCGATCGGGGGTGCACGATCGTCTCCGGCGGCGCGTACGGCATCGACGGGGCGGCGCACCGTGCGGCACTGCGGCGCGGGGGAGCGACGGTCGCCGTGCTCGCCGGCGGGCCCGATCGGCTCTACCCCCAGGGCCACGCGGCGCTGCTCGGCGAGATCGTCGAGCGCGGGGCGGTGGTCTCCGAGCTGCCCTGCGGCGCCGCGCCGACGAAGTGGCGGTTCCTCGCCCGCAACCGGGTCATCGCCGCGCTGAGCGATGCGGTGCTCGTCGTCGAGGCCGGGTGGCGCTCGGGAGCCCTCAACACGGCGCATCACGCAGCGTCGCTCGGGCGGCCGGTCGGCGTCATGCCCGGACCGGTGACGAGCCCGGCGTCGGCAGGCTGCCATCGCCTGCTGCGCGAGCAGGAGGCCGTCTGCGTCACCGACGCCGCCGAGGCGGCGGAATTGCTCGGCCCGGGCGGCGAGACGATGCTCGGGCCGCTGGGTGAGGCGCGGCTCGCCGGTGCCCCGTTGCAGAGCGACGCCGCCACGTCGAGCGGCGCCGGGAGCGGCACGGTGAGCCGGAGCGGGCCGTCGGGCCCGCAGCCCGCCGCCGGACTCCGCGAGGTCGAGATCCGACTGCTCGACGCGATGAGCGTGCGGACGCCGCGCAGCGTCGCCGAGCTCGCGGCGCGCGCCGGGCTCGAGCCCTCGCGCACCCTCGGCGCGCTCGGCACGCTCGACGCGCTCGGGCGGGTGCGGCGCACCACCGACGGCTGGCTCATCAGCCGATGAGGGCGGCTCCTGCCGACCACGCCGAGGCCGCGCCGGGCGGTGGCCGAGGTCCGCCGTAGGCTGAGGCCTGGAGGCCAGACGGATGCAACTCGGCAGATACCCGGCAGCGCACACGACGATCGCGCACCTGAGCGACACGCACCTGCTCGCGGGCGGCGCACCGCTCGGCGGCGCGGCCGACACGGTCGCCGCCCTCGGGCAGGCCGTCGAGCAGCTCGATCGGCTCGGCACCGCCCTCGACGCGATCGTCGTGACCGGCGACATCGCCGACCTCGGCGAGCCGGACGCCTACCGGCTCGCCCGCGCCGCGCTCGAACCGCTTGCGGAGCGTGCCCGCGCCGAGCTCGTCTGGGTGATGGGCAACCACGACGAGCGCGAGCCGTTCGCCGTCGGCCTGCTCGATCTCGCCCCGACGCGCGAGCCGCTGCACCGGGTGGTCGAGCTCGACGGGGTCCGCATCGTCTCCTTCGACGTCTCGGTGCCGGGCTGGCACCACGGCGCCATCGACGAGGAGCGCGCGGCATGGCTCTCCGAGGTGCTGTCCACGCCGTCGCCCCGCGGCACCGTGCTCGCGGTGCACCACGCTCCGATCCCGACGCCGATCGCGGTGATGGACGTGCTGGAGCTGCAGGGCCAGGAACGGCTCGCCGAGGTGCTGCGGGGGAGCGACGTGCGGCTCATCCTCGGCGGGCACCTGCACTACCCGAGTGCCGGGAGCTTCGCGGGCATTCCCGTGTCGATCGCCGGGGCGACCGCGTACACCCTCGACGTCAGTGCGCCGCCGCGCGAGCTGCAGGGGGTGGACGGAGGGCGATCGTTCTCCCTCGTGCAGCTCTTCGACGACGGTCACCTCGTCTCCGTGGCACCCGTCGGGCCAAACGCCGTGATCTCCCGCTTCGACGCGGAGTTCGTCGACGAACTATCGAGCCTCGACCCGCCGGCGAGACTCGAGCGATTCTCGCGCAAGCGAGCCGGGTGACGCGATGAGCCCGCTCGGCCACGCGATCGAGGACTACCTCGCCCATCTCCGCGACGAACGCCGCTTCTCCGCGCACACGGTCGCGGCGTACTCGGCCGACCTGCACCACCTCGCCCGCTTCGCGGACACCCGCGACGCTGCCGCGCCGCCGGCAGTGGCGGCAGCGCAGCGTGCGGACGACCACCCCGGGCCCGGCGCCGAGCTCGACCTCGCCCTGCTGCGGGACTGGCTCTGGGACGGCGACCAGCGCGGCCTCGCCCGCGCGACGCTGGCCCGGCGAGCGGCGAGCGCCCGGGGCTTCGCCGCCTGGCTCGCCACGAGCGGGCGGGCGAGGAGCGATGCCGGTGCCAGGCTCCGCGCCCCGAAGCCGCAACGCACCCTCCCTCGCGTGCTCAGCCGCGACGCCGCCGACGGCCTGCTCGCCGAGCTCGAGCAGGCCGCGGCCGACGGCGAGCCGAACGCGCTGCGCGACCACGCCGTCGTGGAGCTGCTCTACGCGGCCGCGCTCCGCGTCTCCGAGCTCGTCGGCCTCGATGTCGACGACCTCGACCGCTCCAACCGCACCGTGCGGGTGCTGGGCAAGGGGGCGAAGGAACGCGTCGTCCCCTACGGCGCCCCGGCCGCGCGCGCGCTCGACCGCTATCTCGAGCTCGGGCGACCGGCGCTGCTCGCACGGGCCGCGGCCAGAACCGAGGCGGCGTCGGGCGGGTCGTCCACCGTCGCCCGGCGCACCGCCTCCGACCGTCGTCCCTCGAGCGGCGGGGCCCACGCCGTGTTCCTCGGCGCACGGGGCGGTCGGCTGAACGCGAGGAGCGTGCACCGCCTCGTCGCCGGCCTGCTCGCCGAGGTTCCGGGCGGTGGGCCGGCCGGGCCGCACGCCTTCCGGCACACGGCGGCGACCCATCTGCTCGACGGAGGAGCCGAGCTGCGGGCGGTGCAGGAGTTCCTGGGCCACGCGAGCCTCGGCACCACGCAGATCTACACGCACGTGTCGGCCGAGCGGCTGAAGCAGAGCTATCGCACCGCCCACCCGCGAGCCTGAGCGCGGCACGCCGGCACGGTTGTGTCGCGGGCGGAGCCGGCGGTGTCAGTCGAGCGGGAGGAGCACCGCGCGGGGGACCGAGCCGAGCAGGAGCATCGGTGAGACGTACTCCCCGTGCAGTCGCACGCCGAAGTGGACGCAGGCGCCGTCGCAATGTCCTCCGCCCGCCACCGTGCCGAGCGGTTCACCCGGCGCCACCGGCGTGCCTTCCGTGACGAGCGGCGATACCGGTTCGACGGCGCTCACGTAGCCGTCGCCGTGGTCGACGGCGACCAGCGGACGCCCGGCGACCGTGCCCGCGAAGCTGACGACGCCGCCGGCGGGCGCGCGCACCGGGCCACCCGCCGCCGCGGCGAGGTCGATGCCGCGGTGCCCGGGCGCGTACGGCGTGGGCGGCGCGCGGAACGGGGCGGTGATGGTGGCCGGCGGACCCACGGGCCACAGCCAGCCGGTGTCCGCGGAACGGCCCGCTGCGAGCGACACGGCGGACGACTGGGCCGAGGTGAGCGCACCCGTCATGGCCAGCACGCCGCAGAGCAGAAGGAACAGGGGCCGGGGACGGAACGGTTGGAGCATGCATCGACTCTTCCCGGGCTGGGAGGCGCGCGGACTCGGCCGCCGCAGGCCAGTGCAACGGAGCGGACTGGCGCGCACTGTGGAGGACGAGGCGTCCGCTCACGCCGAGCGGCCGCACCGCGGGACCGCACCTGACCGCGGCCCGCCCGGTGAACTGGTAGAGTGGACCCGCACCTCGCATGTCGAGGTGACTCCGCGTGCCCATTCGGCCGCCGATCCCACTCAGTCCGACTCGACGCGAGTCGCTGCCCAGCAGCGAATCGCCGGAGCGGCGGGATCGCGCCGGGCACCAGGGCTTCCGGCCGCCGGCCGGCAGCGACAACTGAGAACAGAAGGAGAACGGCTCATGGCCGTCGTCACCATTCGCCAGCTGCTCGACAGCGGCGTGCACTTCGGGCACCAGACCCGCCGCTGGAACCCGAAGATGAAGCGCTTCATCTTCACCGAGCGCTCGGGCATCTACATCATCGACCTGCAGCAGTCGCTCGCCTACATCGACAAGGCGTACGACTTCGTCCGCGAGACGGTCGCCCACGGCGGCACCGTCCTCTTCGTCGGCACGAAGAAGCAGGCGCAGGAGTCCATCGCCGAGCAGGCGACCCGCGTCGGCCAGCCCTACGTGAACCAGCGCTGGCTCGGTGGCCTCCTCACCAACTTCAGCACGGTGTCGAAGCGCCTCGCCCGCATGAAGGAGCTCGAGGAGCTCGACTTCGAGGGCACCACCTCGGGCTTCACCAAGAAGGAGCTGCTGCTCAAGAAGCGCGAGCTCGACAAGCTCCACAAGTCCCTCGGCGGCATCCGCAACCTCTCGAAGACGCCCTCGGCGCTCTGGGTCGTGGACACCAAGAAGGAGCACCTCGCGATCGACGAGGCCAAGAAGCTCGGCATCCCCGTCATCGGCATCCTCGACACGAACTGCGACCCCGACGAGGTGCAGTACCCGATCCCGGGCAACGACGACGCGATCCGCTCGGTGAGCCTGCTCACCCGCATCATCGCCGACGCCGCGGCCGAGGGCCTCATCGAGCGCCACCAGAAGCCGGAGGAGAGCGGCAACGTCTCCGCCGTCGAGCCGCTCGCCGAGTGGGAGCAGGAGCTCCTGCAGCAGGGCGCCGCGACCGAGAAGGCCGTCGAGACCGAGGCTGAGGCCAAGGCCGAGGCCGCCGAGGTCGTCGACGAGGCCGCGACCGAGATCGCCGCGACCGAGTCCGAGGCAGACGCCGAGGGCGCGGCCGCCGCCGCCACCCCCGCCGAATAAGTCCCCGAAGGAGACAGCCAGACATGGCAATCAGCATCGCTGACATCAAGGCCCTGCGCGAGCAGCTCGGCACGGGCATGGTCGACACCAAGAAGGCGCTCGAGGAAGCCGGTGGCGACCTCGAGAAGGCCACCGAGATCCTGCGCCTGAAGGGCGCCAAGGGCAACGCCAAGCGCGCCGACCGCTCCACGAGCGAGGGCCTCGTGGCCGCCAAGGAGTCGGCCGCGGGCTACACGATGATCCAGCTCGCCTGCGAGACGGACTTCGTCGCGAAGAACGAGAAGTTCATCGCCCTCGCCGACAAGGTGCTCGACGCGGTCGCCGCGGCCGGCTCCACCGACGTGGCGTCCGCCCTCGCCGCGCCCGCCGACGGCAAGACCGTCGGCGAGCTCATCGACGAGCAGGCCGCCACCCTCGGCGAGAAGGTCGAGCTCTCGAAGGTCGCCACGCTGAGCGGCGAGCAGTTCGCCGTCTACCTGCACAAGACCTCGAAGGACCTCCCGCCGCAGATCGGCGTCGTCGTCGCCTACACGGGTGACGACGCCGAGACCGCACGGGCGATCGCGCAGCACATCGCGATGTTCGACCCGACGTACCTCACGCGCGACGAGGTGCCGGCCGACATCGTCGAGAAGGAGCGCGAGCTCGTCACCGAGATCAGCCGCAACGAGGGCAAGCCCGAGGCCGCCCTGCCGAAGATCGTGGAGGGTCGTCTCACCGCGTTCTTCAAGCAGGTCGCCCTGCTCGAGCAGGACTACGCCCGCGACAACAAGCAGCAGGTGAAGAAGGTGCTCGACGACGCCGGCCTCACCGTGACCGGCTTCGCCCGGTTCAAGGCCACGGCGTAACGCCGTTGAGGAGGAGTCCGGATCGCTCGTCGATCCGGACTCCTTTTCTGTGCGCCCGATCGGTGCGCACGCGCCCGTTCGGGCGCTGAGGTCTGGCCCCGCCCTCCTCGTCGGGCGGGATTCCCAGGCTCCGTACGGCTCCACCACGAGGCCGACGCACTAGTTTGAACTCAGACGAGCGGGAAGGAACCGACACCCATGACCGAGACGCCCAAGCGACGCAGGGTCCTCCTCAAGCTCTCCGGCGAGTCGTTCGGCGGGGGCGCCCTCGGCGTCAACCCCGACGTCGTCAGCCAGATCGCCCGCGAGATCGCGGATGCCGCGCGCACCGTCGAGATCGCGATCGTCGTGGGCGGGGGCAACTTCTTCCGCGGCGCCGAGCTCAGCCAGCGCGGCATGGACCGGGGACGCGCCGACTACATGGGCATGCTCGGCACGGTCATGAACTCGCTCGCGCTGCAGGACTTCCTCGAGCAGGCGGGGGCGGAGACCCGGGTGCAGTCGGCCATCGAGATGACGCAGGTCGCCGAGCCGTACATCCCGCGCCGCGCCGAGCGCCACCTCGAGAAGGGGCGCGTGGTCATCTTCGGCGCGGGCGCGGGCCTGCCCTACTTCTCAACCGACACGGTCGCCGCGCAGCGTGCGCTCGAGATCGGCGCCGACCTCGTGCTCGTCGCGAAGAACGGGGTGGACGGCGTCTACTCCGACGACCCGCGCACGAACCCCGACGCCCACAAGATCGACCGCATCAGCTACCAGGAGGCCCTCCAGCGAGGCCTCAAGGTCGTCGACTCGACCGCGTTCAGCCTGTGCATGGACAACGGCATGCCGATGCAGGTGTTTGGCATGGAGCCGGCCGGCAATGTCACCGCGGCCATCCTCGGCGCCGACTTCGGCACCGTCGTGGCGAACGGCGTGGAACCCGTCAGTCGATAGACTGACCAGAGGCTTAGAACCGTAAGGAGTTCGACGTGATCGCGGATGTACTTTCCGACGCCGGTGTGCGTATGCAGAAGGCCGTCGAGGCGGCGAAGGAGGATTTCGCCACCGTGCGAACGGGCCGTGCGAACCCGCAGCTCTTCCAGAAGATCATGGTGAGCTACTACGGCACGCCCACCCCGCTCGCCCAGCTCGCCTCGCTCGCCAATCCGGAGGCGCGCACGCTCGTCGTGACGCCCTACGACAAGAGCGCGATGAAGGACATCGAGCAGGCCATCCGCGACACGCCGAATCTCGGGGCCAACCCGAACAACGACGGCAACGTCATCCGAGTGACGCTCCCCGAGCTCACGGAGGAGCGCCGCAAGGAGTTCGTGAAGATCGTCCGCTCGAAGGCGGAGGACGCCCGCGTCTCGGTGCGCAACGTGCGCCGCAAGGCCAAGGACGACCTCGACGCCCTGAAGGGCGAGGTCGGTGACGACGAGGTCGCGCGCGGTGAGAAGGAGCTCGAGCAGGTGACCAAGGCGCACGTCGACCAGATCGACGAGGCGCTGAAGCGCAAGGAAGCCGAACTCCTCGAGGTCTGAGGACAGCGGATGTCGGGCGTTCCCGAGGAGGAGCGCGACGGGGGATCGGGGCAGGGGCCCGCGTCGCGCGGTGAGTTCCGTGCCCAAGTGCAGGCGCGGAAGGCTGATCTCGAGCGGCAGTTCGGGGCGAGGAAGGCCGACTTCGAGCGGCAGTTCGAGGCCGGCAAGGCGCAGTTCGATCAGGCGCAGGAGCGCATTCAGGCGCGCACCGGGCGGAATCTGATCCTGGCGGTGCTGATCGGCGTCGTCTTCGGCGGCGCCCTGCTGCTGAGCCTGCTCTTCCTCAAAGAGCTCTTCATGCTCCTCGCGGTGCTCGTGGTCGGGTTCGCGAGCTACGAGCTCGCCCAGGCGCTGCGCAAGGGCTCGTACCTCGTGCCGCGCATCCCCACCGTCGTCGCGGCGGTGGTGGCGGTGCCCGTCGCGTACTACGGCGGACCGGGCGGACAGCTCCTCGCGGTGCTCGGCGGCATCCTGCTGGTCACGGTGTGGCGTCTCGTCGAGCAGGCGTTCCCGAAGGCGGTCGCAGGTTCTCGCGGCCTGCTGCGCGATCTCGCCGCCGGCGCGTTCGTGCAGGGCTACGTGACGTTCCTCGCCTCCTTCGCTGTCGTGCTGACGGCGGCGGACGGCGGGCAGTGGTGGACGCTCGCGTTCATCATCATCGCGGTCGGCGCCGACACTGGCGCCTACGCCGCGGGTCTCCTGTTCGGCAAGCACCCGATGGCGCCGGTGATCAGCCCGAAGAAGACCTGGGAGGGCTTCGCCGGGGGAGCTCTGGCGAGCCTCGTCGCCGGCGTGCTGCTGTCGGTGTTCATGCTCGACAACACGTGGTGGTTCGGGCTCATCTTCGGTGCGGCCGTCCTGCTCACCGCGACGCTCGGCGATCTCGCGGAGTCGCTCATCAAGCGGGATCTCGGCATCAAGGACATGAGCTCCTGGCTGCCGGGTCACGGCGGATTCCTCGACCGGCTCGACTCGATCCTGCCGTCCGCCGCGGTTGCGTTCGTGGCCTTCCAGCTCTTCGGATGAGCGTGCGCAATACTGGAGCGGTGTCTTCTCCCTTTCCGCGCGCACGAAAGCCCAAGCTGGGGTACCACACCGGCGAGGTCGACGAGTTCCTGAGGGTGGCGCGTCGCGCCTACGACGGCACTCCGGCACCGGGTGACCAGAAGATCACCGCGGAGTCGATCCGGCTCACGGCGTTCGGCATGCAGAAGCACGGCTACTCGACCGAACACGTGGATGCCGCGCTCGAACGGCTGGAGGACGCCTTCGCCGCGCAGGAGCGGCGCACCTCGGCGCTGCTCTACGGGCAGGAGGCGTGGCTGCGCGAGGCGCGAACCACGGCGCAGGTCATCGCCAACCGGCTCGGTCGCCCCGAGCGCCACCGCTTCGAGCGGGTGAATCCGCTCGTGACGGGCTACCGGGTCGAGGACGTCGACCGTTTCGCGGACAAGCTCACGCGGTACTTCCGCGACGGCTGGCCGATCTCGGTGGACGATGTGCGCACGGTGACGTTCCGGCCGCAGCGCGGCGGCTATCGCGAGGCGCAGGTCGACCTCGTGCTCGACGCCGTCGTCGACGTGATGCTGGCCGTGCGATGAGCTGCACGGTCTCGCTAGACTCGGAGGATCGTGGGTAGGCACTCTGACGCAGGCGCGCCAAGCGCGTCGGTTTCGCGTCCCCAGCTCGCTCCGGCCGCCCGCGCCGTCGAGCCGGCGGCCGCAGCCCAGCGCCGGGCCGTGAGCGGCTCCACCGTGCGCTCCCGCCTCAAGCAGGCGCTCACCGTGGGCTTCGCCTCGGCCGCGAGCATCGGCATCGTCCTCGTCAACCTGGTCGATCCGACCGTCGACGCGCGGGCGACCGCGGCGTCGGGCGTGGAGTTCGCGGCCGCGGGCGACCGCTTCGACGGCCGAGCGGTGCAGGACCTCGAAGTCGAGGGCGAGTACACGCTCTCGGTCGGCCGTGAGGACTACGCCGTCGAGAAGAAGCCCGAACCGATCGTCGAGGCGCCCGAGGCGGTGGCCTGGGCGCCGCCGGCCGTCGAGCCCGATCCCGGTTCGGCGCAGGGCTATGCGGCGGGCGCGGTCGCGGCCCGCGGCTGGGGAGCGGGGGAGTTCGACTGCCTGGTCGCGCTCTGGGACCGCGAGTCCGGGTGGCGGGTGAACGCCCACAACGAGTCGAGCGGCGCCTACGGCATTCCGCAGGCTCTCCCCGGATCGAAGATGGCGAGCGCCGGCGACGATTGGGAGACGAACGCCGCCACCCAGATCGAGTGGGGGCTCGGGTACATCCAGGGCCGCTACGGTTCGCCGTGCGGCGCGTGGGCGCACTCCGAGTCGGCCGGCTGGTACTGAGCGTGCCTCGTCGCGCGCGGCGCCCCTCGGCCGCCGCCGTAGACTGGTCCGCATGGCACCCTCGCACCGCTCCCGTGGACGGTCCGCGCGTGCTCGCGAGCCGCACCCCGAGCTCGACGTCGAACGCCTGACCTCCGGTTGGCGTCGCACCGAGACCCATCGCGGTCGGGAGTGGAACGTCCAGCCGGTCTCCGAGTCGCAGGCCCAGAAAGCGTACGCCTGCCCCGGCTGCGCGCAGGAGATCCTGCCGGGCACCGCCCATCTCGTGGTGTGGCGGGCGGACGGGGTGCTCGGCGACGCGGCGGATCTGGCCGCACGGCGACACTGGCACACCCACTGCTGGAAGGCGGGAAGATGACGCAGCACGATTCCCTCGGCCCGACGCCCGTCGAGATCCGCGCGGGCGTGGAACTCCCGGCCGTCCGTGAGGAGATCGAGCTCACGACGGGTGACGGGCTGCGACTCGTCGGCGAACTCGCCACGCCCGAGGGCCGAGCGCCCGTCGCGACCCTCGTGACGCTGCATCCGCTGCCGACCGCCGGCGGCTTCATGGACTCCCACATCCTGCGCAAGGCGGCGGCACGGCTGCCCGCGCTCGCGGATCTCGCGGTGCTGCGGTTCAACACGCGCGGCACCGCCTCGCCGCGCGGCACGAGCGAGGGGGCGTTCGGCGAGGGCGACGCGGAGCGGGCGGATGTCGCGGCGGCGATGGCGTTCGTCGAGGCGCGCGGGCTCCCGCACCCGTGGCTGCTCGGCTGGTCCTTCGGCACCGAGCTCGCGCTCAAGTACGGGCTGGAGCACCGCATCGACGGCGCCATCCTGCTCTCTCCGCCCCTCCACCGCACGAGCGAGGCCGAACTGCTGCGCTGGCGAGACGCCGCGCCGCGACTCGTCGCCCTCATCCCAGAGTTCGACGACTACCTGCGGCCGGCGGAGGCGGCGGTGCGCTTCGCGAGCGTGCCCCGGCTCGAGCGCATCGACGTCGAAGGCGGCCGTCATCTGTGGGTCGGCGAGACGCAGACGCGTCGGGTGCTCGACGAGATCGTCGCGATCGTGAATCCGGCGGCCGCGCCCCTGCCCACGAGCTGGCCCGTCGCGGGCGGCTGACTCGCTGTACCCGACCCTGCGGGCCCGGACGGCGTCTCAGCGCTCGTTTTGTCTGGGGATGACGACCTGCTTGATGATCAGGAGCAGTGAGGCGGCGATCGGGATGGCCACGAGCGCGCCGAGCACGCCGAGGAGCGCGCCGCCCGCGAGGGCGGCGACCACGACGAGCGCTGCGGGGACCTTGACGGCGCGGTTCATGATGCGCGGGCTGAGCACGTATGCCTCGACCTGCATGTAGACGATGTAGTACACCGCGGCGACGAGCGCGGTGAGCGGCGAGCCCAGTCCGGGGATGAGGCAGACGAGCACGATGAGGACGGATCCGGTCAGGGTGCCCACGAGCGGGACGAGGGAGAACGCGAAGGCGACGAAGGCGAGCACCGCGGAGAACGGGGCCTGGATCACCGAGAGGAAGATGAAGCTCGCGACGCCGTTGATCGCGGCGAGCGACACCTGGCCGATGACGTACCGTCCGACCGACTGGGTGATCTGCTCCGTGAGGTCGGCGAAGCGCGGCCGGCGCGAGGCGGGCACGAGCTGGTAGATGCCGCGCTTCATGGTGTTCAGCGAGGCCGTGAAGTACAGCGTCAGAATGACGACGATGATGACGGCGAAGAGGCCGGAGCCGAGCGCCACCGCGACCTGCCAGACGCCGCCCGCGAGCTCGCTGATCTTGTCGGGGTCGCTGACGAAGTCGACGACGCCCTTGGAGACGCTGTCCCAGATCTCCTGCACGTTCAACAGCGGGAACTGCTGCTGCAGCGAGTCGAGGGTGCTCGCGACCCATTCGGTCGAGTTCAGGTTGGTGACGAGCAGCGGGACCCGCTGCACGAGCTGACCCACCTGTTCGACGATGATCGGGATCACCGCGAGCAGCAGGGCGGCCACCAGCGCGGCGACCCCGGCCATCACGATGACGATGGAGCTCCAGCGGGGGAGCCCGCGTCGCTCGAGCCAGGCGATCGCCGGCTCGAGGCCGAGCGCGAGGAAGAGGGCGGCCCCGACGTAGGTGAGGATCGTCGACAGGCTCGCCAGCGACATCAGGATCAGCAGCCCGACGCCGACGCCGAGCGTGCCGACGAGCCCGACCCGGAACGCGTTCTGGATCTTCATTGCCGGGAGCCGCCCCGCCTCGCTACTCGGTGTCCGCCGCGACCTGCTCCGCCTGGGTCAGGACGCCGCGGAGGCTCTCGAAGTAGCCGGCGACGGCGTCGCGCTCGATGCGGATCTGGGAGAGGCGGTCCTCGGCGTCGGCGACGAGGGCGCGGGTGCGCTCCTCGGCGTCGGAGATGAGCTTGCGGGCCTGGTCGTGCGCGCTCTGCACGCGGGAGTGCGCGTCCGCTTCGGCGCGGGTGCGGAGCTCGGCGATCTCGGCGCGGACCTCGGTCTCGAGCCGCTCGACCTCGGCGCGGCTCGCCGCGGTGCGCGCGACGGCCTCGGCGAGCTCGGCGTTCGCCTCGTCGAGGAACTTCTTGGTCTCGGCGACGCCCTGCTGGTGGGCGGCGAGCAGCTCCTGCTCGGCCTCGTCGCGCTTGGTGGCGAGCTCCGTCTCGAGGTCGATGCGGGCCTGCTCGATCTCCCGGGTCATCCGGTTCACCTCGTGCGTGGTCTTCTTGCGCATCGAGGTGAGCTGGTTGTCGAGGTCGATGCGGGCCTGCTCGGCCTCGGCCTCGAAGTCGGCACGGGCCTGCTCCTGCTCGAGCGCGAGGTCGGCGCGCATCTGCTCGAGCTCCGCGGCGTGCTTCGCCCGGATGCGATCGAGCTCGTGGGCGAGCTTCTGCTTCGCGGTCTCGGCTTCGCGGGCGCGGTCGATCGCGGCCTGCTCGCGGGCGAGCTCGAGCTCCTCGCGGCCGGCGGCGAGCTCACGGGCGAGGTCGGCACGGGCCTGCTCGAGCTCGTGTTCCAGCGCGGTGCGCTTCTCGGCGGTCTCGGCGGCCACGGCGGCGCGGGCCTCATCGGTCTCGCGGGCGAGGTCGAGGCGCGCCTGCTCGGTCTCCGCGGCGAGGTCGAGCCGGACCTGCTCGCTCTCCTTCGCGAGCTCGGCCCGGGCGCGGTCGAGCTCGACCGCGACCTCGGCGCGGGTCTGCTCGGTCTCCTTCGCAAGACCGGCGGCGGTCGCCTTCGCCTCGTTCGCCTCGGCGTTCGCTTCGGCGAGCCGCTGCGTGGCACGGCGCTCGGCCTCCGAGATGGTGGCGGCGGCCTCGCGCTTCGCGCTCGCGCGGAGCTCGGCGGTCTCGGTCGCGGCGGAGCTGCGGATCGCGGCGGCGTCGCGCGCCGCCTCCTGGCGGAGCTGTTCGCTCGTCTCGTGCGCCCTGGCGACCATGTCGTCGGCCTCCGCGCGGGCGTTCTCGAGCAGCCGGCTCGCCTGGGCGCGCGCCTCGGCGACGCTGCGCTCGGCGAGCTCGCGCGCGTCCGACTTGAGGACGTGCGCCTCGTCTTCGGCGGCTCGGCGCAGCTTCTCCGCGTCGATGTCGGCCTGGGCGATCAGCCGGGTGGACTGCTCCTCGGCGACGCGAAGGGTGTTCTCGAGCTTCGTGCCGAGGCCGGAGAAGGTCGGGCTGCCGACCTCTTCGAGTTCGGCCGTGAGCTCCTCGATCCGGGCGAGGAGCCGCTTGTTTTCCTTCGAGGCCTCGGCCGACTGGGTGTTCGCGGCGATGATGTCGCGACGCAGGCCGTTGATCGCCTTGTCGACTTCGTCCTTGTCGTATCCGCGGAACACCTGGGTGAACTCGGTCTCTTCGGCGGCCATTCTTCCTCCGTGTCGGTCCCACGACGGCGAATCGGGCGCGCGGGAATCGCCTCCGATTGTACGGGTAGGAGGCGCAGCCGGGGATTTCGTCTTCAGCTGGCGGTTAGGAGACGCTCAGGCGCGCTGGGTAGTGTGGAATGTCTTTGCCCCTGGAGGTCCTACGTGCGATTCGTCCTCGCCATCGTGGCGTTCGTCGCTGCGGCCGTGCTCATCGGGCTGGGTATCGCCCAGCGCACGGTCTTCCTCGAGCCTGCCCGGGTATCGCTCACGGCCACCGTCGACGAGGCGGCGGACTACATCGTGGTGCAGCCGGAGGCGCTCGCCGCGCATCCCGGCAAGCAGACGCTGAGCGCCGCCGGTGACGGCACCGTCTTCCTCGCCTACGGCCGCTCGTCCGACGTCGAGGCCTGGGTGCGTTCGAGCGACCACGTGACCATCGGGTACGACGCCGAGACCGACTCGCTCGTGAGCGAGCGGGTCGAGGGCGTGACGGATGCCCCGGCCGAGGAGCCGCCCGCCGACGGCACCGTCGTCGAGACCCCTGCGACGCCGGCCACGCCCGAGACCCCGGAAGCGGACACGGCGACCGTGTCGCCGGCCGGCTCCGACCTGTGGCTCGACCAGTTCACCGGCGACCGCCGGGTGACCACGACCATCGCGGCCCTCGAGGGCATCTCGGTCATCGTCGCCTCCGGCTCCGAGGACCCCGTGCCCGACCAGCTCGTGGTCGCGTGGCCGCTCGACAACTCGACGCCGTGGGCCGGCCCGCTCCTGGTCGGCGGGAGCGTGCTCTTCCTCGTCGGCCTCGTGCTGCTCTTCTTCGGCATCCGTCACCACCGCCGTTCGCGCGGGCCGCGCCGGAACCTCCCCAAGGGCACCCGGGGCCTGCGCCGCCGCAGCCCGGCGGATCAGTCGCGCGCGCTCGGCCGCGGACGCCGCGCGATCCTCGCTCCGCTCGTCCTCGTTCCGGCGCTCGCGCTCACCGCATGCTCCGCCGACTACTGGCCGAGCTTCGAGCAGGCGTCGCCGAGCGGCACCGCGACGGCGACGCCCGACCCGAGCGCGAGCGAAGCGCCCGACGAGGGCGAGCCCGCCGAGGAGAGCGTGCCCGCCGTCACCGAGCCGCAGATGGAGCGCATCATGCGCACCATCTCGGAGTTCACCGTCGCCAACGACGAGGCCCGCGCGAGCGACACGCTCGAGACCCGCTTCACGGGCCCGGCGCTCGAGGCCCGGGCCGCGGACTACACGATCCGCGGCACGCTGCCGGATCAGACCCAGGCGCTCGCCATCCCGCCGGGTCCGCTGTCCGTGATGCTCCCGCAGCAGACGAGCGCCGACCCGACGACCGGCTGGCCCCGCACGGTCCTCACCGTCATCGAGTCGTCCGAGGACGCCGCGGTCGCCCCGACCGCGCTCGTCCTGCAGCAGGACGCGCCGCGCGACCAGTACCACGTGCTCTACACGATGTCGCTCGTGCCCGGGCCGGAGTTCCCCGACGTCGCCCCCGCCTCGATCGGCGCCCCGATCATCGCCCCCGAGTACAAGGGCCTGTCGCTCGCCCCGTCGCAGGTCTCGACGGCGTTCGCCGACATCCTGATGAAGGGTGCCGAGAGCGAGTACGCGCCGCTCTTCGACCTCGAGGGCACCGACCTGGACGACACGCTCAACGCGACGGCGCGGGCGAACGAGGTCCAGGGTGCGAACCCGACCATCACGCTGAGCGTCTCGGCCGTCGCCGGCGACGCCCCCGTCGTCGCACTCGCCACGAACGACGCGGGCGCGCTCGTCTCGACGCTCGTGCGCCGGACCGAGCAGTCCCGGCCGAACGACGGCGGCACGACCGGCTTCAAGGAGAACACGCCCGCCCGCGCCCTGTCCGGCTTCACCGAGCAGAGCGCGAAGGGCGTGCAGTCCACGCGCGATCTGCAGCTGCTCTTCTATGTGCCGGCGGTCGGCACGGACGAACCCATTCGGCTCCTCGGCTGGTCCGAGAGCCTCGTCAGCGCATCGGAGGTCCAATGACGAACCCGAACGACCCGATCGGCCTGCGCGGTGCGGTCGACCTCTCCTCGCTCACGCAGCGGGCCCAGCCGTCGAGCGACAGCGCGGCCCCGGCGGGCGGCGGCACCGACCCGCTGATCGTCGAGGCCGATGACCAGACGTTCGGCCGGGTGCTCGAGCAGAGCAAGACCGTCCCCGTCGTCACCGTGCTCTGGGCGGGCTTCAGCGAACCGTCCATCGAGCTCGTCGACCGGATCGCCCGCCTGGTCCGCGCGCGCGACGGGCGGCTCCTCCTCGCCGCGGTCGACGCGGAGCGGAGCCCCCAGCTCGTGCAGGCGCTGCAGGCGCAGTCCGTGCCGACGGTCGTCGCTCTCGTCGCCGGCCAGCCGGTTCCGCTGTTCGCCGGCTCGCAGCCCGACGACGTGATCGAGCAGCTGTTCGACCAGCTCCTCGAACTCGGAGCGCAGCACGGCGCCGACGGCCGCATCGACCCCGGCGGCGCCGCTGACGAGGCCGCCGAGCCGGCCGAGGCCCCGCTGCCCCCGCTGCACCAGGAGGCGTACGACGCCATCGAGCGCGGCGACTACCAGGCCGCCGAGGCGGCGTACCGCACCGCCATGGCGCAGGACCCCCGCGATCAGCTCGCCGTCGCCGGCCTCGCCCAGGTGCGGCTCCTCGGACGCCTGCAGGGCAAGCGCCTCGACGAGGTGCGCAACGCCGCGGCATCCGCGCCGAACGACCTCGAGGCGCAGCTCGCCGTCGCCGACCTCGACCTCTCCGGCGGGCACATCGACGACGCCTTCGACCGGCTGCTGAGCCTGTTCCCGAGCTTGGACCCCGACGGCAAGACCGCCGTGCGCGAGCGCCTGGTCGAGTTCTTCGAGGTCGTCGGCACCGAGGACCCCCGGGTCGCCGTGGCGCGCCGCCGGCTCGCGAGCCTGCTGTACTGAGCGCGCACCCCGAGCTGCTGGGCTCTCGGCTCAGCCTTCGAGTCGGAACCAGAGCGCGCCGAGCGGCGGGAGCGTGACGCTCGCCGAAGCGGGCCGCCCCGCCCAGGGCGCGTCGACCGCCTCCACGGCGCCGAGATTGCCGACGCCGGAGCCGCCGAACTCGAGCGCGTCCGAGTTCAGCACCTCGACCCAGCGGCCGGCGGACGGCAGCCCCAGTCGGAAGCCCTCGTGCGGGCGGCCGGCGAAGTTCACGACGCAGAGCACGGGCACCCGGTCCCGGTCGTAGCGGAGGAACGCGATCACGTTCTCCGCGGCGGCGCCCCCGTCGACCCACTCGAAGCCGGCCGGGTCGTCGTCGAGCTGCCAGAGCGACGGCAGCTCGCGGGAGACGCGGTTCAGCCGTGCCACGAACTCGGCGAGCTGCCGGTGCGAGGGCTGGTCGAGGATCCACCAGTCGAGCCCGCGCTCCTCGCTCCACTCGGAGAGCTGACCGAACTCCTGACCCATGAACAGCAGCTGCTTGCCGGGGTGCGCCCACATGAGGGCGAGGTACGCGCGTGTGGTGGCGAGCTGCTGCCAGTGGTCGCCCGGCATCTTGCGCACGAGCGAGCCCTTGCCGTGCACGACCTCGTCGTGGCTGATCGGCAGCACGAAGTGCTCGCTGAACGCGTACTGGAGCGAGAAGGTGAGCTCGTGGTGGTGGTGCGCCCGGTACATGGGATCGTGCGCGAGGTATTGGAGCGTGTCGTGCATCCAGCCCATGTTCCACTTGTATCCGAAGCCGAGCCCCCCTGAGGAGGTCGGCGCGGTGACGCCCGGCCAGGCGGTCGACTCCTCGGCGATCATCACGATGCCGGGGTTCCGCTTGTACGCGGTCGCCGTGGCCTCCTGCAGGAACGCGATCGCCTCGAGGTGCTCGCGCCCGCCGTGCTCGTTCGGCAGCCATTCGCCCTCGGCGCGGGAGTAGTCGAGATACAGCATCGAGGCGACCGCGTCGACGCGGAGCCCGTCGACGTGGAATTCCTCGAGCCAGAACAGGGCGTTGGCGACGAGGAAGTTCCGCACCCGCGGGTTGCCGTAGTCGAACACGAGCGTGCCCCAGTCGAGCTGCTCGCCGCGGCGAGGGTCGGCGTGCTCGTAGAGGGGTTCGCCGTCGAAACGGGCGAGGGCCCACTCGTCCTTCGGGAAGTGCCCCGGCACCCAGTCCATGATCACGCCGATGCCGGCCTGGTGCAGGCGGTCGATGAGGTACCTGAGGTCGTCGGCGGTGCCGAAGCGGCTCGTGGCCGCGTAGTAGCCGGTGACCTGGTACCCCCACGAGCCGCCGAACGGGTGCTCGGCGAGCGGGAGGAACTCGACGTGGGTGTAGCCGAGCCAGTCGAGGTACTCGATGAGTTCGTCGGCGACGTCGCGGTAGCCGCGGCCGGGCCGCCAGGAGCCCAGATGGAGCTCGTAGATGCTCATCGGCCGTTCATGGACGGAGGTGGCGGCCCGCTCGGCGAGCCAGTCCTCGTCGCCCCAGCGGTGCTCGCTCGTCGAGACGACCGAGGCCGTGGCGGGGGACGGTTCGGCCTGCCTGGCCATCGGGTCGGCCTTCATGATCCAGGCGCCCGAGGCCGTCAGCAGCTCGAACTTGTAGCGCGCCCCGGCCTCGACGCCGGGCACGAACAGTTCCCACACGCCGCTCGCGCCCATGCTGCGCATCGCGTGCCCGCGGCCGTCCCAGCGGTTGAAGTCGCCGACGACGCGCACCGCGCGCGCCCTCGGCGCCCAGACGGTGAACGCGGTCCCGGTCACGGTCCGCCCGCTGCCGCGGTGGCTGCGCAGGTGGGCGCCGAGCGCGCGCCAGAGCTCCTCGTGGCGGCCCTCGCCGATGAGGTGCAGGTCGAGCTCGCCGATCGTGGGTTCGAAGCGGTAGGGGTCGTCGGCGGTCCACTCGGTGCCGTCCGCGTAGCGGGCGCGGAGCAGGTAGCCGCTCGGGGGGCCGTCGTCGCCGCCCGACCAGATCCCCTCGCCGAGGTGCCGGAGGGGGACGACCCGGCCGTCGTCGAGGAGGGCGTCCACGGTCTCGGCGAGCGGGCGACGAGCCCGGATCAGGGTGCGCGGGGTGCCGGGCGCCTCGCCGCCGTGCTGGCCGAGCACGGCGTGCGGATCGGCGGAGCGGCCCTCGGCGACCGCGGTCAGGAGGTCGTGGGCGACGGCGTCAGTCATGAGGCGTCGCCTCCGAGGCATCCGCGCTCCTCGGCCGGACGTGCAGCACATGCGCTGGCCTCGTGAAGGCGTCGAGGCGGACGTAGGCGTCCGCGCCCCACTCCCAGTGCTGTCCCGTCACGAGGTCCTCGACGTCGAAGGTGCTGCCCGGCGGCAGGCCGAGCGCGTCGAGGTCGAGATGCACGGTCGTCTCACGCACGGAGTGCGGATCGACGTTCGCGACGACGATCAGCGTGTCGTCCGATCCGGTGCCCGTGAACTCGGCGGCGAGCCGCTTGGAGTACACGAGGACGGCTTCGTCGTCGCTGCGGTGGACGTGCAGGTTGCGGAGCTGGCCGAGCGCGGGGTGCTCGGCGCGGATTCGGTTCAGGATGCCGAGGTAGAGCGCGAGCGAACGGCCCTCCTCCTCGGCGAGGGCGAAGTCGCGCGGTTTGTACTCGTACTTCTCGTTGTCGATCGCCTCCTCCGCGCCTGGCCTGGCGACGGACTCGAACAGTTCGAAGCCCGAGTAGACCCCCCACGTGGGAGCGGCGGTCGCGGCGATCGTCGCCCGCACGGTGAACGCCGCGGGGCCGCCGAACTGCAGGTACTCGGTGAGGATGTCCGGCGTGTTCACGAACAGATTCGGCCGCAGGAAGTCGGCCGTGTCCCGGGCGAGCCCGAGCAGGAACTCCTCGAGCTCCTCCTTCGTGTTCCGCCAGGTGAAGTACGTGTACGACTGCTGGAACCCCGCCATGGCGAGCGCCTGCAGCATGGCGGGCCGGGTGAACGCCTCGGCGAGGAAGACGACGCCCGGCTCCTCGGCGTTCACGGTGGCGATGAGCCGCTCCCAGAACGCGAGCGGCTTGGTGTGCGGGTTGTCGACGCGGAAGATGCGCACGCCCTGCGCGATCCAATGGCGCACGATCCGCAGCACCTCGGCGAAGAGCCCCTCCGGGTCGTCGTCGAAGTTGATCGGGTAGATGTCCTGGTACTTCTTCGGCGGGTTCTCGGCGTAGCGGATGGTGCCGTCGGGCAGCACGGTGAACCACTCCGGGTGGGCGGCGACCCAGGGGTGGTCGGGGGAGGCCTGCAGGGCGAGGTCGAGGGCGACCTCGATGCCGCGGGCGGCGGCTTCTCGAACGAAGCGGCGGAAGTCGGCGAGCGTGCCGAGATCGGGGTGGATCGCGTCGTGGCCGCCAGGGGTGCCGTCGGCGAGCGGTCCGCCGATCGCCCAGGGCGAGCCCGGATCGTGCGGTCCAGGGTCGAGCGTGTTGTTGCGCCCCTTCCGGTTCGTCACGCCGATCGGATGGATCGGCGGCAGGTAGACCACGTCGAAGCCCATCGCCGCGATCCCGTCGAGGCGCCGCACCGCGCTGCGGAAGGTGCCCGATTTCCAGCTGCCGTCGGCGCGCTGTTTCGCGCCCTCCGAGCGGGGGAAGAACTCGTACCAGCTGCCGACCCCGGCGCGGCGGCGTTCGACGAGCAGCTCGCGCTCGGGGGAGTCGCCCGCGAGCCGGCTGAGGGGCCGGAGCTCGAACTCCGCGAGCGCCGGGTCGTCGACGAGCGCGCGGCGCCGCACCGGGTCGAGCTGCGGATCGCGGAGCCGCTCGGCGAGCGCGGCGAGCGCCCGCCTGACGGCGGCCGGTCGGTCCCGCTCGGCCGCGGCGCGGTCGAGGAGCCGGGCGCCGAGCTCGTACATGAGGGCCACATCGACGCCCGCGTCGATCTTCACGGCGGCATCGTGCCGCCACGTGCCGATCTCGTCGTCGAAGCCGGTGACGTGCCAGTGCCAGCGGCCGAGCTCGTCGAGCTGCACCTCCGTGGTCCAGCGGTCCGTGCCCGGTCCGGCGCTCGTCATCCGGCGGCGGAGGATCCGCCCGCCCGGCGCCGTGAGCACGAGGAGCGCCCCGACGAGGTCGTGCCCCTCCCGGAAGACCGTCGCCCCGAACGGCACCACCTCGCCCTCGAACGCCTTCGGGTGCCAGCGCGGGTCAGGCACGGCCGGGGTGAGCCCGGTCACGGGGATGCGGTCGGCTGCGAGGCGGAACGTCACCCTCCGAACGTTAGCGCAGCCCGGTTTCCGTGTCCTCAGCTCTGGTCGATGCGGCGGTGTTCACACGCCGGACACGAGCGCCTCCTAGTCTGAGGGGGTGAAGTCGATCCGGAAGTTCACCGTCCGTGCCGTCGTCCCCGAGCGCCTCGCCGCGCTCGAGAAACTCGCGGCGAACCTCCGCTGGGCGTGGCACGAGCCGACGCGCCGGCTGTTCGAGCACATCGACCCCGAGGCCTGGGCGCGCTCGGAGCACGACCCGGTGACGTTCCTCGGCGAGGTCGAGCCGGCGAGGCTCGAGCAGCTCGCCGCCGACGACGAGTTCGTCGCCCGGGCCGAGCGCGAGCACGCCGAGCTCGACGCGTATCTCACGGAGCCGCGCTGGTATCAGCGGCTCGAGGGGGAGCGGCCGGAGCTCGTCGCCTACTTCTCGCCGGAGTACGGCATCGCCGCCGCGTTGCCGCAGTACTCCGGCGGCCTCGGCATCCTCGCCGGCGACCACTTGAAGGCCGCCTCCGACCTCGGCGTGCCGCTCGTGGCGGTCGGCCTGTTCTACCGCACCGGCTACTTCTCGCAGTCGCTCTCGCCCGACGGCTGGCAGCAGGAGCGCTACCCCGCGCTCGACCCCGACGGGCTGCCGCTCTCGGTGCTCCGCCGGCCCGACGGCAGCGCGGTGCAGGTCTCGCTGGCGCTGCCCGACGGTGGCACCCTGACGGCGCGGGTCTGGCGCGCGGCGGTGGGCCGGGTCACGCTGCTGCTGCTCGACACCGACGTGCCGGCGAACGGCGACGAGTGGCGCGGCGTCACCGACCGGCTCTACGGGGGCGGCAGCGAGCACCGCCTGCTGCAGGAGCTGCTGCTCGGCATCGGCGGGGTGCGGGCGCTGCGCGCCTGGGCCGAGCTCGCGGGGGCGCCGGAGCCCGAGGTGTTCCACATGAACGAGGGGCATGCGGGCTTCCTCGGACTCGAGCGCATCTCGGCGGCGATCGGCGAGGGGCTGACGTTCCCCGAGGCCCTGCAGCTCGTGCGGGGCGGCACGGTCTTCACGACGCACACGCCGGTGCCCGCCGGCATCGACCGCTTCGACCGCGCCCTCGTGGAGCGCTACGTCACCTCCGAGCTGCTGCCGGGCGTCGCGCCCGCGGACGCGCTCGCACTCGGCGTCGAACCCGGCGCGGACCCCGCGACGAGCGCCTTCAACATGGCGGTCATGGGGCTGCGCCTCGCGCAGCATGCGAACGGCGTCTCCGAACTGCACGGCCGCGTGAGCCGCCGCATGTTCGCCGAGCTCTGGCCGGGCTTCGACGCCGACGAGGTGCCGATCACCTCCGTCACGAACGGGGTGCACGCGCCCAGCTGGACCGATCCGGCGCTCATCGCACTCGCCGAACGCACCCTCGGCACCGACGACAGCGAGCACGCCGACTGGCAGAACCCCGCCCTCGGCGACGCCGAGCTCTGGACCGTGAAGCGCGAGATGCGCGCCAGGCTCGTCGACGAGGCGCGTCGTCGCCTCGTGGCCGGCTGGGAGGAGCAGCACCCCGGCGGCCAGGCCCCGGAGTGGATGAGCCGCGCACTCGACCCCGACGTGCTGACCGTCGGCTTCGCCCGGCGGGTGCCGACGTACAAGCGGCTCACCCTCATGCTGCAGGACCCCGAACGCTTCGCCGCGATCCTGACGAACCCCGTGCGCCCCGTGCAGTTCGTCATCGCCGGAAAGGCGCACCCCGCGGACGACGAGGGCAAGCGCCTCATCCAGCGGCTCGTGCAGTTCGCCGCCCGGCCGGAACTGCGGGAGCGCATCGTGTTCCTGCCCGACTACGACATCGGCATGGCCGGACTCCTCTACCCGGGCTGCGACGTCTGGCTGAACACCCCGCTGCGGCCGCTCGAGGCCTGCGGCACCTCCGGCATGAAGGCCGCCATGAACGCCGCGCTGAACCTCTCCATCCTCGACGGCTGGTGGGCGGAGTACGCCGCGGACGACTTCGGCTGGGTCATCCCATCCGCGGATTCCGCCGGCGACGAGGGCGAGCGCGACGAACGGGAGGCCGCGTCGCTCTACGAACTCCTCGAGCACCGCATCGTCCCGGCGTTCTACGACCGACCGGACCCGGCCGAGTCGGCCGGGTTCTTCGAGCGCGACGCCGACGGCGTTCCCGGCGAGTGGCTCAGGATGCTGCGCGCCACCCTCGCCCGACTCGTGCCCGAGCTCGGGGCCGACCGGATGGTGCGCGAGTACGTCGAGCGGCTCTACCGCCCCGCGGCCGAGCGCCGCCGCGCCCTCGTCGCCGACGGCGCGCGCGGCGCCCGGGAGCTCGCCGCGTGGAGCGCGCGGGTCCGCGCCGCCTGGCCCGAGGTGCGCGTGCTGCACGTCGAGTCCGGCGGTCTCGACCAGCCCGCCGTCGGCGACGAGCTGCACGTGCGCGCCGAGCTCGCCCTCGGCGGTCTCGACGATGCCGACGTCGCCGTCGAGCTCGTCTCCGGGCGCAGCCGCCCCGACGATTCGCTCGCCGAACCGCGGACGACCCGTCTCGCCCGTCTCGGTGACGGGGAGTACGGCGGCACCGTCACGCTCGACCGTGCCGGCGCCTTCGGCTACACCGTGCGCGTGGTGCCGTCGAACCCGCTGCTCGCCGGGCCGGCCGAGCTCGGCCTCGTCGCGCTCGCCGAAGGCTGAGGTCGAGGTCAGCGCGAGCGGGCGATCGGCGCGTAGCTGCCGGCGGTCGCCCGGAGGAGATCGTCGGGTGCGAGCTCCAGATCGAAGCCGCGCCGGCCGCCGGAGACGAGGATCGACTCGAACAGGATCGCGGTCTCGTCGAGCACGGTCGGCAACGACGTCTTCTGCCCGATCGGGCTGATGCCGCCGACGACGTAGCCCGTCTTCCGCTCCGCAAGCGCGGGATCGGCCATCTCGGCCCGCTTGCCGCCGACCGCCTGCGCGAGCGCTTTCAAGTCGAGCTGCTCGGCGACCGGCACGATGCCGACCACCAGGGCGCCGTCGACGGATGCCAGCAGCGTCTTGAACACGCGCTCGGCCTCGACGCCGAGCTTCTCCGCCGCCTCGAGGCCGAACGCCGCGGCCCGCGGATCATGGTCGTAGGCACGCGGGACGAAGGCGATCCCCGCCGCGGTGAGCGCGACCGTCGCCGGGGTGCCGGCCGCCGGCTCTGCGCGCCTGGCCATCAGGCGCCTCCGCCCGCTGGCTCGCCGCCCTCCGGCTCGGCTCGCAGCAGCTGCATCGACCACGCGGCGACCGGCAGTCGCGCGCCCGGGGCGAGCGTCCGGGTGTCGCGCGCGGGCTCCTCCAGCGCCGAGTCCCAGCACACGGTGTACCCGGCGACGCCCGCATGCGCGGGCAGCACCACCTCGGTGTCCCCGGAGCGGGCGTGCACGACGAGCAGGATGCGGTTCGGCGGCTCGTGCTCCGGCGTCGACGCGGCGAGGTACTGCAGCGTGCGCTCGGCCGGGGAGTTCCAGTCGTCGATGCCCATCGACTCGCCGTCGGCGTTGTACCAGTCCATCTGCGTCGCACTCGGCGTCGTCTCCCCGAACACGCCGTAGCGGACCGGGCGCAGCGCCGGATTCTCGGCCCGGAGGCGGAGGAGGGTCCGGACTGTGCGATGCAGCGCCGCCGCCGAGTGCGGTCGATCCTCGGCCGACCACGCCAGCCAGGTCAGCGGCGAGTCGTGGCAGTAGGCGTTGTTGTTGCCGCGCTGCGTCCGCCCGTACTCGTCGCCCGCGGTGAGCATGGGCACGCCGGCCGAGAGCAGCAGGGTGCCGAGGAGGTTCCGGATGCTCCGGCGCCGTGCGGCGCGCACCTCCGGATCCGCCGCCTCGCCCTCGACGCCGTGGTTGTACGAGCGGTTGTGGTCGGTGCCGTCGCGATTGTCCTCGCCGTTGCCGAGATTGTGCTTGACGTCGTACGCGGTCAGATCCGCGAGGGTGAAGCCGTCGTGGGCCGTGATGAAGTTCAGGCTCGCGAGCGGCCCCCGCTCCGGCGAGAAGGTGTTCGCCGACCCCGCGAGCCGTGTCGCGAACCGGCCGATCCCGCTGCCCGCCGAACCCGTCTCCCGTTCCTGGCGCAGATCCGTCAGCCAGAAGTCGCGCATCCGGTCGCGATAGCGATCGTTCCACTCGCTGAAGCCGGCGGGGAACCCGCCCGTCCGCCAGCCGTCGGGACCGAGATCCCACGGCTCGGCGATGAGTTTCGAGGCGCCCACGACCGGATCGTCGAGCATCCCGCGCAGCAACGGGTGCTCCGGGGTGAACGCGCCGTGATCGTCGCGGCCGAGGGTCGCGGCCAGATCCAGCCGGAACCCGTCCACGCCGAGCTCGCCCGCCCAGTACCGCATCGAGTCGAGCGCAAGACGCACCGTCTGCTCCCGGCCGAAGTCGAGCGTGTTGCCGCACCCGGTCGTGTCGACGTAGCGGCCGTGCGCGTCGTGCCGGTAGTAGGCGGCGTTGTCGATGCCGCGGAAGCTGTACGTCGGCCCCTCGCGGTGCTCCTCCGCCGTGTGGTTGTAGACGACGTCGAGCACGAGCTCGAGCCCAGCCTCGTGCAAGCGCCGCACCATCCCCGCGAACTCGCGGCGCACCCCAGCAGCTCCCTCCGCCTGCGCCGCCGCGCTCGCGTACGCGCCGTGCGGCGCGAAGAAGCCGAGCGTGTTGTAGCCCCAGGCGTTCACCCGCCCCTGCCGGACGAGCCGCTCCTCGGACACGAACGCGTGCACGGGCAGCAGCTCGACCGTCGTCACGCCGAGATCGCGGAGGTAGTCGAGCGAGGCGTCGTGCGCGAGCCCCGCATACGTGCCGCGCAGCGCCTCCGGCACCGCCGGATTGCGTTTGCTGAAGCCCCGCACGTGCGTCTCGTAGACGACCGTGCGATCCAGCGGCACCCGCGGCACGGCGACGCCGCCCCAGTCGAAGCCGTCGCCGTCGCCGAGCCGGCCGAGCGCGACGCCCCGCCAGGACCCGTCGCCGGCACGCACCAGCCCCCTCGCGTAGGGGTCGAGCAGATCGTGCACGGGGTTGAAGGCGTGCTCCACGCCGGCCGGCCCGTCCACCCGCACCGCATACCGTGTACCGGGCGTCAGCGCGCCGGAACGCCCGGACCAGACGCCGTGCTCGTCGCGCTCCAACGCGACCCGATCGACCGCCCAGTCCACGTCGCCGTCGTCGAAGACGACGAGCTCCACCGCCGAGGCGTGCTCCGACCAGATGCGCACCGTACCGCCGTCGATGCCGGGCACGGCACCGAGCTCGTGCAGGGGATCGGGGACCGACATGCGATCTACAGTAGTTCGTGGACCACGTGCCACCGGCAGGAGAGGAGAGCGGCGTGCCCGTCTACCTCGACCATGCCGCGACGACCCCCATGCGGCCTGAGGCCGTCGCCGCGCTCACCGCCGCGCTCGCCACGGTCGGCAACCCCGCCTCGATCCACAGCGCCGGCCAGCGCGCGAAGCGCTCCCTCGAGGAGTCCCGCGCCGTCGTGGCCGCGACCCTCGACGCCGACCCCATCGAGCTCGTCTTCACCGGCAACGGCACCGAGGCGATCAACCTCGCGATCAAGGGCCTCTACTGGCAGCGCCAGCACGACACCCCGAGGCCGCGGATCGTGCTGCCCGCAGGCGAGCACCACGCCACCCTCGACACCGTCGACTGGCTCGCCGCGCACGAGGGCGCCGAGATCGTCGAACTCCCGCTCGACCAGCTCGGCCGGCTCGACGTCGACGCGCTCGCCGCGGAGCTCGAGGCCAACGCCGACCGGATCGCCCTCGTCACCATGCTCTGGGCGAACAACGAGGTGGGCACGGTGCAGCCGGTGGCCAGGGTCGCCGAGCTGACGGCCGCCGCGGGCGTGCCGCTCCACCTCGACGCCGTCGCCGCCTACGGGCAGCTGCCGGTCGGCCTGCACGCGCTGCGCGCCGAGTCCGGCGCGAAGCCGGGAGCGGGGCTCGTCGCGATCAGCGTGTCGGCGCACAAGATCGGCGGCCCGGCCGGCATCGGCGCCCTCGTGCTGGACCGCACGGGGCGCATCGAGCCGCTCATCCACGGCGGAGGACAACAGCGTCGGGTGCGGTCCGGCACGCAGGACGTCGCCGCGGCCGCGGCCTTCGCCGCCGCGGCGGAGGCGGTGGCGTTGCGGCTCGAGGCGGATGCCGCCCGCATGGCGGCGCTCCGCGACCGGTTGATCGCGGGGGTCGCCGCGGTGGCGCCCGACGCCGTGCTGTCCGGCGATCCAGCGCCTTCCGGGCGCCTGCCCGGCAACGCGCACTTCGCCTTCCCCGGGTGCGAGGGGGATTCGCTGCTCTTCCTCCTCGACGCCGCCGGCGTGGCGGTCTCGACCGGTTCGGCGTGCCAGGCCGGGGTGCCCGAACCCTCGCACGTGCTGCTCGCGATGGGCCGCAGCGAGAGCGAGGCGCGCGGTGCGCTCCGCATCACGCTCGGTCACGACTCGAGCGAGGACGACGTCGATGCGTTCCTCGCGGCACTGCCGGCGGCCCACGAGCGGGCGGCGAAGGCGGGACTCGCGGCCCGCCGCACCTCCTTCGACCGCTGAGCCCGATCCGGGCCACCCGGCCTCCGTCCAGCCGCGACTTCGTAGACTGGTGGGCATGCGAGTGCTAGCAGCCATGTCCGGGGGCGTCGACAGCGCCGTCGCCGCGGCGCGCGCGGTCGAGGCCGGCCACGACGTCGTCGGCGTGCACCTCGCGCTCAGCCGGATGCCGGGCACGCTCCGCACCGGCAGCCGCGGCTGCTGCACGATCGAGGACTCGATGGACGCGCAGCGCGTCGCGAATCTGCTGGAGATCCCGTACTACGTCTGGGACTTCTCCGAGCGCTTCAAGGAAGACGTCGTCGACGACTTCGTCGCCGAGTACACCGCCGGGCGCACGCCGAACCCCTGCATGCGCTGCAACGAGCGCATCAAGTTCGCCGCGTTGCTCGAGAAGGCGCTCGCCCTCGGCTTCGACGCCGTCGTGACGGGCCACTACGCGAAGGTGGTGTCGGGCGCATCGGGCGAGCTGGAGCTGCATCGCGCGAGCGCCGAGGCCAAGGACCAGAGCTACGTTCTCGGGGTCCTCACAGCCGAGCAGCTCGCGCACGCGTGGTTCCCGCTCGGCGACACCCCGTCGAAGGAGCTCGTGCGCCAGGAGGCGGAGCGCCGCGGACTCGCGGTCGCACGCAAGCCCGACTCCTACGACATCTGCTTCATCCCCGACGGCGACACCAAGGGCTGGCTCGCCGACCGCGTGGGCGAGACGCCGGGTGACATCGTCGACCGCACGGGCGCCGTCGTCGGCAGCCACGACGGCGCGCACGCGTACACCGTCGGCCAGCGCCGCGGCCTCCGACTCGGCACCCCGGCGCCCGACGGCCGGCCCCGCTTCGTGCTGGAGGTGCGGCCGAAGGAGAACACCGTCGTCGTCGGCCCGAAGGAGGCGCTCGCGACGGCCGAGATCGCGGGGTCGCGGTTGAGCTGGGCGGGACTCGACCCGATCGCCTCCGGGCTCGTCGCCGCCGAGGGCGAGGACTTCGACTGCGAGGTGCAGATCCGGGCGCACGCCGACCCGGTGCCCGCGGTCGCCCGCATCGCTCGCGACGGCCACGGTGCCGCTGAGCTCGTCGTGCGCCCCGCGCAGCCGCTCGACGGCGTCGCCCCCGGCCAGACCGCCGTGGTCTACGTCGGCACGCGGGTGCTCGGGCAGTGCACCATCGACCGCACGGTCAGCGCCGTCCCGGTCGGCGCGTAGGTGGGGGAGCCCGCGCTCGCGAGCCAGCGGCCGGATGCCGAGATCGTGCGGCCGGCGAAGGTGCTCGAGCTCGCGGCCGGTCGCCCGACGACCCCGCTGTGGCGGAACGAGGCGGGCGGACTGACGTTCCGCATCGAGGGCGTGCGCGAGAGCGTCGTGAAGTGGAACCCGCCCGGTTCGAGCGAGTCGCTCGCCGAGGAGGCCGAGCGGCTGCGTTGGCTCAGTGGGCGGGTACCTGCCCCTCGGGTGATCGAGGCTGGGGCGGATGCCTCCGGCGAATGGCTGCTGAGCGAGGCCGTCCCGGCCCGCTCCGCCGTCGACCCGCGCTGGCTGGCCGAGCAGAACACGCTGCTCGGCGACGACGGCGGCTTCGCAGCGATCGTCGACGTGGCCAGGGTCGGCGTCGCGGACCGCTGGGCCGACCTCGCGGTGGCGAGCCTGAGCCTCGACTGGAACTACGGGCCGGGCTGCCAGTCGACGTTCTTCGCCGCGTACGGCATCGAGCCCGACGAGCGGCGGCTCGCGTACTACCGAGCCCTCTGGAACGCCGAGTGAGTGTCGCAGGTCGTCCGTAGGATTGGCCTGTGAGCGAGACGAATGCGGCGAGTGAGACGACGGCGGCGAGCGAGTTCCCGGCCGATTTCGAGGGCATGAGCTTCGACGAGGCGCGGGCGGAGTCCGAGCGGCTCGCCGAGCGCATCGAGGCCGCTCGCCTCGCCTACTACGGCGACGGCGACTCGACGCTCTCCGACGCCGAGTACGACGCCGACTTCCACCGCCTCGAGGCGCTCGAGCGCGCGTTCCCCGAGCTCGCCGGGCAAGACAGCCCGACGCAGCAGGTGGGCGCGGCGATCGTCTCGGCCGGCTTCCCCGAGCACGAGCACGCCGAGCGCATGCTGAGCCTCGACAACGTCTTCTCGATCGAGGAGTTCCGCGACTGGGCCGCGAAGACCCAGGCGGCCGCCGGGCGGCCGGTGCATTGGCTGTCCGAGCTGAAGATCGACGGGCTCGCGATCAGCCTCGCCTATCGCGACGGCGTGCTCGAGACGGCCACCACTCGCGGCGACGGCCGGGTCGGTGAAGACATCACCGAGAACGTCGATTGGATCCCCGTGATCCCGCGCCGGCTCAGCGGCGAGGGCTTCCCCGCCTTCTTCGAGGTGCGAGGCGAGGTGTTCCTCCGCACCGCCGACTTCGAGGCGCTGAACGAGCGCCAGCACGAGCTGCAGGCCGCCTACGAGGCCGAGCAGCTGGCCAAGGGCCGACCCGCCGACGAGATCCCCACCAAGTACCCCGAGTTCGCGAACGCGCGCAACACCGCGGCGGGCAGCCTGCGACAGCGTCGCGAGAAGAAGGGCCCGCTCGAGCTCGAGCTCATGCGCGAACGGCTCGGCCGGCTCTCGCTGTACCTGCACGGCATCGGCGCCTGGCAGCACCCCGAGGTGCGCGCGCAGTCCGAGATCTACGGTCTGCTCGCCGGCTGGGGTCTGCCGGTCTCGCCGCACTCCCGGGTGTTCTCCTCCGTCGACGAGGTCGCCGAGTTCATCGCCGACCGGGGCGAGCACCGCCACGACGTCGAGCACGAGATCGACGGCATCGTCGTGAAGGTCGACGAGCTCGCCCTGCACGACGAGCTCGGCGCCACGAGCCGGGCGCCGCGCTGGGCCATCGCGTACAAGTACCCGCCCGAGGAGGTGCACACGAAGCTCCTCGACATCGCCGTCGGGGTCGGCCGCACCGGTCGCGCGACACCCTACGCGATCATGGAGCCCGTCAAGGTCGCCGGTTCCACCGTGCGCCAGGCGACGCTGCACAACCAGCAGGTGGTGAAGGCCAAGGGCGTGCTCATCGGCGACACCGTCGTGCTGCGCAAGGCGGGCGATGTCATCCCCGAGATCCTCGGCGCGGTCGAGCAGCTGCGCGACGGCACCGAGCGCGAGTGGCAGATGCCCGAGCGCTGCCCCGAATGCGGCACGCCGCTCCGGCCCATGAAAGAGGGCGACATCGACCTCCGCTGCCCGAACGCGAAGTCCTGCCCGGCGCAGGTGCGCGGGCGCATCGAGCACATCGGCTCCCGCGGCGGCCTCGACATCGAGGCGCTCGGGGAGGTGACCGCCGCCGCGCTCACCCAGCCCACCGTGCCGGCCGAGCCTCCGCTCGCCACCGAGGCGGGGCTCTTCGACCTCACCCTCGATGAGCTCGTGCCGATCGAGGTCGTCGTGCGCGACGCCGAGACGGGCGAGGTGAAGATCGACGAGCGAACCGGCGAACCCGTCCGACGGCTGCCCTTCCAGAAGCTCGGCCCCGCGAGCTACCCGCCTGGCACCGAGGCGATGAGCCCCGCCGAGCGCCGCGCCGCCGGCGTGCGCAAAGATCACCGCGAGGTCGGTCCGTCCGAGGCGGCGACGAAGCTGCTCGCCGAGCTCGAGAAGGCCAAGACCAAGCCGCTGTGGCGGCTCATCGTCTCGCTCAACATCCGGCACGTGGGCCCGGTCGCCGCCCGGGCCCTGGCCGACTGGTTCGGTTCGCTCGACGCGATCCGCGCCGCCGATCGGGCCGAGCTCGCCGAGGTCGAGGGGGTCGGCGGCATCATCGCCGACTCGCTCCTCGAGTGGTTCGAGGTGGACTGGCATCGCGAGATCGTCGAGCGCTGGGGCGCCGCGGGCGTGCAGTGGGCGACGCCCGGGCACCCCGGCCCCGGGGCCGCGGTCGCCGCGGGCGGCGTGCTCGCCGGGCTGACGGTCGTCGCCACGGGCAGCCTCGAGGGCTTCACGCGGGAGGGCGCCCAGGAGGCCATCATCTCCGCGGGCGGCAAGGCCGCCTCGAGCGTCTCGAAGAAGACCGACTACGTGGCCGCGGGCCCCGGTGCCGGCTCCAAGCTCGCCAAGGCGGAGGAGCTCGGCATCCCCGTCCTCGACGCCGAGCAGTTCCGACTGCTCGTGACGGAGGGTCCGTCCGCGCTCGGCGCCTCGACGCCCGGCGACTCGATGCCTGGCGACCCGCTCGAATAGACTGGCAGGCATCCCCGTCACGACACGTTCGGAGCAGCATGCCTGAAATCAGTGCGGAGCAGGTCGCCCATCTGGCGAACCTCGCTCGCATCGCGCTCACCGAGGAGGAGATCGCGCACCTCACCACCGAACTCGGCCAGATCATGCAGGCCGTCGAGCAGGTGAACCAGGTCGCGACCCCCGACGTCCCGCCGACGAGCCACCCCATCCCGATGCAGAACGTCTTCCGCGCCGATGTGGTGACCGACGACGTGCTGAGCCCCGAGCAGGCGCTCTCCGGCGCCCCTGAGCGTGACGGCGACCGCTTCGTGGTCTCCGCGATCCTGGGGGAGGAGCAGTGAGCCACTCCGACGAGCTGATCCGTCTCAGCGCCGCCGAGCTCGCCGGCCGTCTCGGCCGCGGCGAGGTGAGCTCGGTCGAGGCGACCACGGCGCACCTCGACCGCATCGCCGCCGTCGACGGCGCCGTGCACGCGTTCCTCCACGTGAACGCCGAGGGCGCTCTGCGCGCCGCCGCCGAGGTCGACCGGGCCCGCGCCGCTGGTGAGTCGCTCGGCGAGCTCGCCGGCGTGCCGATCGCCATCAAGGACGTGCTGGTCACCGAGGGCATGCCCTCGACGTCCGGCTCGAAGATCCTCGAGGGCTGGATCCCGCCCTACGACGCCACCCCCGTGCGCAAGGTGCGCGAGGCCGGCCTCGTGCCGCTCGGCAAGACGAACATGGACGAGTTCGCCATGGGCTCGTCCACCGAGCACTCCGCGTACGGTCCGACGCACAACCCGTGGGACCTCGACCGCATCCCCGGCGGCTCGGGCGGCGGCTCCGCCGCCTCCGTCGCGGCCTTCGAGGCGCCGCTCGCCCTCGGCAGCGACACGGGCGGCTCGATCCGACAGCCCGCGCACGTGACCGGCACCGTCGGCGTGAAGCCCACCTACGGCGCCGTGAGCCGCTACGGCTCGATCGCCCTGGCCTCCTCGCTCGACCAGATCGGGCCCGTCACCCGCACGGTGCTCGACGCGGCGCTGCTGCAGGACGTCATCGCGGGGCACGACCCGCACGACTCCACCTCCATCGCCGAGCCGTGGCCCTCGATGGCCGAGGCGGTGCGCCGTGCCGATGTGCAGGGCCTGCGCATCGGCGTCGTCAAGGAGCTCGACACCGACGGCTTCCAGGCCGGCGTCCGTCAGCGCTTCCACGAGTCGCTCGAGCTGCTCGAGCGCAACGGCGCCGAGATCGTCGAGGTCGAGGCGCCCAACTTCGAGCACGCGATCGCCGCGTACTACCTCATCCTGCCCGCCGAGGCCTCCTCGAACCTCGCGAAGTTCGACTCGGTGCGCTTCGGCCTGCGGGTGACCCCGCAGGGCGGCGGCACGGTCGAGCAGGTCATGGCGGCGAGTCGCGAGGCGGGCTTCGGCCCCGAGGTGAAGCGCCGCATCATCCTCGGCACCTACGCCCTCTCGGCCGGCTACTACGACGCCTACTACGGCAGCGCTCAGAAGGTGCGCACGCTCGTGCAGCGCGACTTCGACCAGGCGTTCGCGAAGGTCGACGTGCTCGCCACGCCGACCGCGCCGACGACCGCCTTCAAGCTCGGCGAGAAGCTCGACGACCCGCTCGCGATGTACCTGAACGACATCGCGACGATCCCGGCGAACCTCGCGGGCGTCCCCGGCATCTCGCTGCCCGCCGGCCTCGCGCCGGAGGACGGCCTGCCCGTCGGCATCCAGTTCCTCGCCCCGGCCCGCCAGGACGCCCGCCTCTACAACGTGGGCGGCGCCCTCGAGCGGCTGCTCGAGGCGGAGTGGGGCGGCCCGCTGCTCGCGAAAGCCCCTGATCTCTCGACCCACGAGCTCACCGCGACCGAGGAGGGCGCACTCTGATGGCGCGCGTCGAACTGATGGACTACGAGCAGGCGCTCGAGCTCTTCGAGCCGGTGATCGGCCTCGAGGTGCACGTCGAGCTCAACACCGAAACGAAGATGTTCTCGCCCGCCCCGAACCCGGCGAACGAGAAGTACCACGGCGCGGCGCCGAACACGCTCGTCTCGCCGGTCTGCCTCGGTCTGCCCGGCTCGCTGCCGGTCGTGAACGGCGAGGCGGTCGAGAAGTCGATCTCGCTCGGCCTCGCCCTCGGCTGCTCGATCGCCGAGTCGAGCCGCTTCGCCCGCAAGAACTACTTCTACCCGGACCTCGCGAAGAACTACCAGATCTCGCAGTACGACGAACCGATCGCGTTCGACGGCGAGGTCGAGGTCGAGCTCGCCGACGGCCGCACCTTCCAGGTGCCGATCGAGCGCGCGCACATGGAGGAGGACGCGGGCAAGCTCACGCACGTCGGCGGCGCCACCGGGCGCATCCAGGGCGCCGAGCACTCGCTCGTCGACTACAACCGTGCGGGTGTCCCGCTCGTCGAGATCGTCACCCGGCCGATCTTCGGCGCCGAGGGCGACGCGCCCGAGCTCGCCAAGGCGTACGTGTCGACGATCCGCGACATCGCGATCTCGCTCGGCATCTCCGAGGCGCGGATGGAGCGCGGCAACCTGCGCTGCGACGCGAACGTGTCGCTGCGTCCGCGGGGCGCGGACAAGCTCGGCACCCGCACCGAGACGAAGAACGTGAACTCGTTCCGTTCCATCGAGCGCGCGGTGCGGTACGAGATCCAGCGCCAGGCGGCGATCCTCGCGAAGGGCGGCGCCATCACGCAGGAGACCCGGCACTGGCACGAGGACACGGGCACCACGAGCCCGGGCCGTCCGAAGTCCGACGCCGACGACTACCGCTACTTCCCCGAGCCCGACCTCGTGCCCGTGGTCCCGTCGCCCGAGCGCGTCGCCGAGCTGCGCAACGCACTGCCCGAGCCGCCTGCGGCCCGCCGTCGCCGGCTCAAGGCCGAGTGGGGCTTCACCGACCTCGAGTTCCAGGACGTCGTGAACGGCGGCCTGCTGAACGAGGTCGCCGCCACGATCGCCGCCGGGGCGAGCCCCGCCGCCGCCCGCAAGTGGTGGACGGGCGAGCTCACCCGACTCGCCAATGCGAGCGAGACGGATGCCGCGTCGCTGGCCTCGCCCGAGCACGTCGCCGAGCTCGCCGCCCTCGTCGAGGCGGGCACGCTCACCGACCGTCTCGCGCGCCAGGTGCTCGAAGGCGTCGTGGCGGGCGAGGGCTCGCCGCAGCAGATCGTCGACGCCCGCGGGCTCGCCGTCGTCTCCGACGACGGCGCCCTCATCGCGGCGATCGACGAGGCGCTCGCGGCGCAGCCCGACGTGCTCGCGAAGATCCGCGACGGCAAGGTGCAGGCCGCCGGCGCGGTCATCGGCGCCGTCATGAAGGCGATGCAGGGCAAGGCCGACGCGGCTCGCGTCCGCGAGCTCGTGCTGGAGCGCGCCGCCGCGGCGGAGTAGCGAACCGCGCTCACGGGAGCCGGTGCCGATTCGTCGGCACCGGCTCCCAGCCGTTTCGTGGGCGCGCTCGGTACGATCGCCTTCCCCACCAGGAATGACGAGGACAGCATGGGATTCTTCGATCGACTCTTCGGCGCTCCCGAGGAGCGTCCCGCCGCCCAGCCCGCCCCGCAGGCCCGAACCCTGAGCGAGGACGAGCTCGCGGTCGAGCGCTACCGCTATCTGCTGCGCACCGCACCGCCGGAGTCCATCGAGCAGGTGCACGCCGAGGCCTTCGCGAAGCTGACGCCCGAGCAGCGCCACCAGGTGTTCCAGGCGCTCAGCGAGCAGGCGCCGGCGGGGGAGCGCCTCGTGTCCGACGAGCCCAGCGCGCTCGCCCGAGCGGCGACGCGCCACGAGCTCCGGGCACCGGGCAGCATGGAGCGCGCCTTCCAGGGCGGCGGGCGCGGAGGCGCGGCAGTGGCGGGCGGGCCGTCGTTCGGGCAGATGCTCGGCGGTTCCATGCTCGGCACCATCGCGGGCGTGGTGGTCGGCTCGGCGATCGCGCAGGCGTTCCTGCCCGCCCCCGGTGCGTTCGAGGCCGGCGGCGAGGGCACGGGCGATCAGGGCGGTGACGCCGGGGCCGATCAGGGCGGTGACGCCGGCTCGGTCGATGCCGCGGGCGCGGATCAGGGCGGCTTCGGTGACGGCGGCTTCGGTGATTTCAGCGGCGGCGATTTCGGCTTCTGACCGCCGGGACGCCGATGTCGGCGGCGGGGGATAGGGTCGCAGCATGAGCAAGCAGGACGGCTCGTCGAGGCAGGTCACCACCGGCCCCGTCGACGACTCCGGCACCCCCATCCTCCACGTCGACATGGACGCCTTCTTCGTCTCCGTCGAGCTGCTGAGCCGACCCGAACTGCGCGGCAAGCCCGTGCTGGTCGGCGGCACCGCCGGGCGAGGGGTGGTGTCGGCGGCGAGCTACGAGGCGCGCCGGTACGGCGTGAACTCCGCGATGCCCATGTCGGTCGCCCTGCAGCGCTGCCCGAACGCCATCGTCCTCCGGGGCGACTACCGCAAGTACAGCGAGTACTCGCGTCGGGTGCTCACCATCTTCGAGTCGGTCACCCCGCTCGTCGAACCGCTCTCGATCGACGAGGCGTTCCTCGACGTCTCGGGGGCTCGGCGACTGCACGGCAGCCCGGCCGAGATCGCCTGGAGCATCCGCGAGCGCGTGCGGGCCGAGACCGGGCTCACCTGCTCGGTCGGCGTCGCGGCCTCCAAGTACGTCGCCAAGGTGGCCTCCGGTCGGGCGAAGCCCGACGGCATGCTCGTGGTCCCCGCCGACGAGACGGTCGCGTTCCTGCACCCGCTGCCGGTGTCCGCGCTCTGGGGGGTCGGCCGGGTCACCGAGCAGTCGCTCGCGAAGCTCGGCCTGCACACCGTCGGCGACGTCGCGGCCATGCCGCCCGAGGCGCTCGAACGGGCGGTCGGCCCCGCCCTCGCCGAGCGGCTGCTCCGACTCGCCAACGGCGACGATCCGCGCGAGGTGTCCACGCACCGGGTCGAGAAGTCCATCGGGCACGAGACGACCTTCGGGCACGATCTCGCCGATCCCGCCGAGATCCGGCGTAGCCTGCTCGACCTCTCGGGCAACGTCGCGGTCCGGCTGCGGCGTGCCGGTATGGTCGCCCGAACCGTCGTGCTGAAGCTGCGCTACGACGACTTCCGCACGATCACCCGCTCACGGACGCTCGCCGAGCCGACCGACGTCGCCCGTCGCATCTACGACGAGGCCGTCGAGGCGATGGCCGGGCTCGTGGGCCGGGGCGAGCGGGTGCGGCTCATCGGGGTCAGGGGCGAGCAGCTGCGGCCGGCCGACGGCGGCTTCGCGCTGTGGGACCCCGACGAGGAGTGGCGTGACGCCGAGCGCACGGTCGATCAGGTCGTGGCGAAGTTCGGCACGGGCGCGGTGAAGCCCGCGGCCCTCGTGGGGCGCGCGCCCGACCGCTCGGCGGCGGGGGCGCGATTCCGGCAACCGCTCGACGGCGGCGACCGCCCCACCGAGCACTGAACGCGGCAGGCGGGCCAAGCGCAAGCCCTGGAGTCGGATCGCCGGCGCGGGTACCGTTGACGCATGGCTGAATTCGTGCTCGACCTCGCAGAGAACGTCGCCGGTGTCGGCGTCAAGACCTCCTACGGCGACGCCGTCGACCTCGACGGCACCACGGTGATCCCCGTCGCGCTCGGCTGGTACGGCTTCGGCGGCGGCTCAGGCACCGACGACGAGGGCCAGTCCGCCTCGGGCGGCGGTGGCGGCGGGGCATCCATTCCCCTCGGCGCATACGTCGGTCGCGGTGGCGGCGACGTCCGCTTCGAGCCGAACCTCATCGGGCTGCTGCTCGCCGCGACGCCGTTCGTGTGGGTCGCCGGCAAGGCGCTGAAGGGCATCATCCGCGCGTTGAAGCGCTGAGCGACGCCCAGCCCACGATCCGCGTCCTCACGACGCACGACGACGCCGGTCGGCCCACGCCGCCCGGCGTCGGCGTATACTCGTGCTCGAACACGGGAGTCCGGTGAGCCGGGCTGAGAGGAAGGTGCTCCAACCTTCGACCGTCGAACCTGATCTGGGTCATGCCAGCGCAGGGAGATCGATCTCTTCATTCCCGTGCCGCTTTCCACTGAAGAAAGGGCACGTACAGTGCACGCGAACGCGAACCAGCAATCCACCGTCGATCGGCCCGCCAAGCGGACCCGCGAGCTGCGCTGGCGGGTCGTCGACATCGTCGTCGCCGCCGTCATCGGCGTCGCGACGGGACTCCTCTTCCTGCTCTGGAACAACATCGGCTATGCCTGGTTCTCCGCGGCCGACGCGCTGACGCCCGGCCTCGGCGGCATCGCCGTCGGCATCTGGCTCATCGGCGGGGTCCTCGGCGGCCTCATCATCCGCAAGCCCGGCGCGGCGCTCTTCGTCGAGCTGCTCGCGGCCGTCGTCTCGGCCCTCGTCGGCAACCAGTGGGGTATCGAGACGCTCTACTCCGGCATCGCGCAGGGCCTCGGCGCCGAGCTGATCTTCGCGCTCTTCGCCTACCGCCGCTTCGGGCTGCTGCCGGCGATCCTCGCGGGCGCCGCGTCGGGCGCGGGGGCCTGGCTGCTGGAGCTGTTCACCTCTGGCAACCTGCAGAAGTCGCCCGAGTTCCTCGGCCTGTACTTCACCACGATCGTGATTTCGGGCGCGGTGCTCGCCGGCATCCTGGGCTGGATCATCGTGCGGGCGCTGGCTGCGACCGGCGCACTCAGCCGCTTCGCCGCCGGACAGGACGTGACGCAGCGGGTATGAGCGACACGGTGGGCGGGCGCCCCGCGCCCGCGGGCGTCGAAGCGCGCGGCTGGGGCTGGCGTCACGCCGGCCGCCGCCGCTGGGCCATCGACGGACTCGACCTCAGCGTCGCGCCGGGTGAGCGGGTGCTCCTCGTCGGTCCCTCGGGCAGCGGCAAGTCGACGGTGCTGCACGCCCTGGCCGGGGTCAACGGCGGGGCCGAGGAGGGCGAGTCGGTCGGCGAGCTGCTGATCGACGGGCTCCGGCCCGCCGATCGCCGCGGGCGATCGGGCCTGGTGCTCCAGGATCCGGACTCGCAGGTCGTGCTCTCCAAGGTCGGGGACGACGTCGCCTTCGGGTGCGAGAACCTCGGCATCGAGCGGTCGGAGATCTGGTCGCGCGTCCGGGACGCCCTCGACGCGGTCGGCCTCCAGCTGCCGTTGGACCACCCCACCGGCCGGCTCTCCGGCGGCCAGAAGCAGCGGCTCGCCCTCGCCGGCGCGATCGCGATGCGCCCCGGCCTGCTGCTGCTCGACGAGCCGACGGCGAACCTCGATCCCACCGGGGTCGCCGAGGTGCGCGACGCGGTGGCCCGCGTGCTCGATCGCACCGGGGCGACCCTCGTCGTCGTCGAGCACCGCGTCGATGTCTGGCACCGGCTCGTCGACCGGATGGTGGTGCTCGGTCGCGACGGCCGGGTCATCGCCGACGGTCGGCCGGCCGAAGTGCTCGTGTCCGCGCGCACCGAGCTGCTCGCGGCGGGCGTCTGGGTGCCCGGCGAGCCGCTCGAGGTGGGTGCTGCGCGGGCCGTCGCGACGCCGGATACCGAGGCGCTGCTGCGCGGCCACGAGCTGACGATCGGCCGCTCGGCGGGCCGCCCCCTCCGGGCCGAGATCGAGCTGGCGATTCCGGCCGGCGCCTCGACCGTGCTCACCGGGCCGAACGGGGCGGGCAAGTCGACGCTCGCCCTGACGATGGGCGGACTGATCCGCCCGCTCGCCGGCCGGGTCGTCGCGGCGCCGGCGCTCGCGAGGGGACTCGGGGCCGACCCGGCGGGCTGGCGTTCCCGGGAGCTGCTGAGCCGGATCGGCACGGTGTTCCAGGAGCCGGAGCACCAGTTCGTCGCCCGGACGGTGCGGGCCGAGCTCGGCGTCGCCCTGCGCGCCCTCGGGGTGAAGGACGCGGCCGCGCGCATCGAACCGGTGCTCGAGCGACTCCGTCTCGACCACCTCGCCGAGGCGAACCCGTTCACGCTCTCCGGCGGCGAACAGCGCCGGCTCACGGTCGCCTCGGTGCTCGTCGCACGGCCGGGCGTCGTGATCCTCGACGAGCCCACCTTCGGGCAGGACCGGTTGACCTGGATCGAACTCGTCCGCCTGGTGCGCGAACTGACCGACGACGGCGTCGCCGTGCTCTCCGTGACGCACGACGCGGCGTACCGCGAGGCGCTCGGCGACGTCAGGTACGCCCTCGGCAGCGACGCCCGGGCAGAGGAGCGGGCGGCATGACCGGCCGGGTCGGGCGCGCCGAGCCGGTCACGATGCTCCTCGGGCGTCCGCCGGGTGTCGCTGCGGAGACGGAGACGAGTGAGCCGGATGCCTCGCACCGCCACCGCTTGCGATTCCTGCCGCGGGTGAATCCCGTCAGCCGGCTCGCGGCCGCGATCCTCGTGACCACGCCGCTGCTCTTCACGATCGACTGGCTGAGCGCCGCGATCGCGCTCGTGCTGCAGCTCGCACTCTTCCTGCTCGCGGGGGTGCGTCCGGCGACGATCCTGCGCCGCTGCTGGCCGATCCTCGTGGCAGCGCCGCTCGCCGGAGTCTCGATGCTGCTGTACGGCCGCCCCGCGGGCACGGAGTACTGGAACTTCTGGCTCGCCCGGATCACTGACGGATCGATCGAGCTGGCGATCGCGGTGACGCTGCGCGTGCTCGCGATCGGACTGCCGGCGGTGCTGCTCTTCCTCGACGTCGATCCGACCGAGCTCGCCGACGGGCTGGCGCAGGTGTGGCGCTTGCCGTCGAGGTTCGTCCTCGGTGCGCTGGCCGGGGCGCGCCTCATCGGGCTGTTCCTCGACGACTGGCGGGCCATGGCGATGTCGCGACGGGCCCGGGGGATCGGCGATCATGGGGCGCTGCAGCGCTTCGCCACGATGGCCTTCGCACTCCTGGTGCTCGCCATCCGGCGCGGCTCGAAGCTCGCGACGGCGATGGAGGCGCGAGGATTCGGGGCGCGGACCGCGCGGAGCTGGGCCCGCCCCTCGAGCGTCGGTGCGGCCGACGCCGTGCTCATCCTCATCGCGCTCGCGGTGGCCGGATGCGCGATCGGCGGGGCGATCGCCGCGGGCACCTTCCACCCGGTGTGGGCGTGAGCGCGCCGATGGCCGCGCCGAGCGCGGCGGCGCTCGCCCGCGTCCGCGAGCTCCTCCGGCGGCGCCGACCGGCGCTCGTGGCGATCGACGGGCCGAGCGGCGCGGGCAAGACGACGCTCGCCGAGGCCGTCGCCGCAGAATGGCGTCGCGCCCCGGTACTCATCCAGCTCGACACGGTCTACCGCGGCTGGGAGGGCCTCGACGAGGGAGCTGCCGAGCTTCGCCGCCACCTCGTCCCGGCGACCCGGGACGGGAGGATCGGCCGGGTCCGCGAGTGGGACTGGGCCCGCTCGCGCGTCGACGGGGTGCGGACGGTGCGGCCGGGCCGTCCGCTCGTGATCGAGGGGTGCGGCGCGTTCGCCGCCGTCGCCGAGCAGCCGGATGCGGTCCGCATCCTCGTCGAGGCGGCGCTCGGCGACCGTCGCGGCCGCGCGCTCCGTCGCGATGCTGGCGCGTTCGACCCCTACTGGGAGCTGTGGGAGACCCAGTGGCGGCGACATCGCGCACGCGAACGCGGCGGGGCGAGCCCCGACCTCGTCATCCGGGCCTGAGGCGTCCTCCCGTCGCGGCGCGGCCGGGGTTACGGTAGTGACATGACTGCAGACAACGCGCCCGGCGAGTACCTCGCTGAATTCGTCGACGGCCCGCTGGAGGGCGAGTTCGATCGTCGCGCCCTCGTGGACGGCGCATCGGAGGCCCGGATCGGCATGGTGGCCGCGGTCGACGGCCTCGAGTCCCTGTTCTGGTACGACCGCATCGAGGAGCGGGAGGTCGCCGGCGAGCTGCGCGTGCGGTTCCAGTTCGACCCGAGCGACTCCGACCCGGTCGAGGCCGACGAGGAGAACGACTGAGTCGGGTCGCGCGGCCTCGCTGAGCGCGCCGGCGCTCAGCGGGACTGCTGGCCCTCGATGAACGCGCCCACGATGGCGCCGGGGTTCAGCAGCCGCCACAGCGGTCCGGGGTCGCCGATCGCGGATTCGAGGGCGACGCTCGAGGAGAGCGTCGCCCCAGCCATGTCGATGGCCACCTCGCCGACGGTCCGCCCGGCGGGTGCCGTGGTGAACGGTTCGACCTCGAGCGCCGGCCGGCCGGGCTCGGCCCCCCAGGCCTCCGCGTCGCGCGAGCCGGTGGCGAGGAGCGCCGAGCGATCACCCCAGGGGGCGCGCACCTCGCCGTAGCTCGCTCCCTCGACGATGACCGGAACGGGGGCGGCCGCGGCGCCGACGCTCTGCAGGAGGGCGGCGATCGCCGGGTCGAGGGTCTCGTAGTCGGGCATCCGCACGAAGGCGACGACGAAGTCGGCGGCCCCATCGCCGGAGCCGAGCGGGGCGCGTCCGACGAACACGAGGCCGGCCTCGTCCGTGAAGCCGCGCACCAGGGCGTCGAGGCCGTCGTCGGCGGCATGATCGGCGACGTGCGGGATCTTCCGTTCCCCGCTGACCTGCACCCCGTCGACGATCGACGCGATCGCGGGCTGCGCCAGGGCGAGCGCCGCCAAGCGGGCCACTTCCTCCGCCGTGCCCACGCTGTCGCCGGAGAGCCCCGTCGCGTCCGCGACGCGGAGCGTCTCGAAATCGTGCTCCTCGAGCCATCCGTTCGCGCGGTCCACGTAGGCGTCGACGCTGCCGAACGCCCAGCGGGCGAGGGTGTCCGCGTGGTTGTTGCTGCTCGCGAGCAGCACGGCTCGCGTGACGTCGCGCTGCGACCAGCGGTCGCCGGGCGAGACGGGGAGCGTGCGCGTGCCCTCCTTCTCGGCCTGCAGGTACTCGGTGTAGTCCTGGGGCCCGATCGTGAGCTCCGCTCCGGCGGCGTCGACCGGCAGTGACAGCGCCTCGCTCGTGACGAGCACGGTGACGAGCTTCGCGGCGGCGCCGATCGGCAGGGGCTCGGCATCGCCCGCGGTCGCGAGCACGGCCGGCGTCTCGCCGACCCTGGCGACCGCGCTCGCCCCGTCGCCCGGCAATGCGAGCGGCGCAGGCGGCTCGGCGGCCGGGGGAGCGGCGGCGACCACCTCGACCTCGGGCAGGGGCCCGAGCAGCATGGCCGGAGCGTACGCCCCGATGCCGAGGATCGCGATCGCCCCGATGACGATGCCGATCGTTCGGCCGGGGGAAGCACTCATGGAATCAGGCTACCTGCGGGCGCCGGTGACACCGCTCGGCGCCACGGCCGACGGTCAGGCCCAGCCGAGCTCGTGCAGGCGGTCGTCGTCGATGCCGTAGAAGTGCGCGATCTCGTGCACGAGTGTGACGTGGATCTCGTCGCGCAGCGTCGCCTCGTCGTCGCAGATCGCGAGCAGCGGTTCGCGGTAGAGGATGATCCGGTCGGGCATCTCGCCGAAGCCGTAGCGGTCGCGATCGGTGAGGGCGGTGCCGTCGTACAGGCCGAGGAGGTCGAGCGACCCGTCCTCCGGCCGGTCCTCGACGACGAAGACGACGTTCTCGAGCCCGTCGACCATGTCGTCGGGGAGCTGGTCGAGCTCGTCGACCACGATGCGCTCGAAGGCCTCTGCGTCGAGTTCCATGCGTGCTCCTGATCTCGGGCGGCGGGGCGCGCTGGGATTCGGCCCCGGTTGCGGTGGACGGACGTCGCCTCAGCGTACCCCGCGTGGAATGGGCGACCAGCGTCACGCCTCCCGCGACCGAGCCCTGCAGCTCGCACTGAAGGGCGCCGCTGATCGGATGTGCCGCGCAGGAACTGGATCGCCGCGCCGCCAGGGGCTGGAGCGTGACAAAGCGGAGGGGCTCTGCATAAGATGACGAATGAACGCCTGGCGAGATGCGGGATGCCAGCAACGCTCAAGGGGGAACGATGTCGTTGACGCAGTCGAAGACCGCACGAAGCCCGGGGGCACGATTCGTGCTCGCCCTCGCGACGATCCTGGCGGTCGTCCTCGGCGGGCTCGGCATCCAGGCTCCCGCCGCGTACGCCGCCGCTCCGTTCAGCTCCGACTTCCTCTATGGAACGAATGCCGGAAACGGTGGGCAGATCTACCGCATCGATCCGGCGACCGGCGCCTCCGTCTACATCCTGCAGACCCCGGTGGCGGAGACGATCAACTCCATCGCGCTCACAGCGGACGGCAACGAGATGCTCGTCGCCAGCGCCGCTCGCGTCTTCATGTATGACGCGCCGAGCGAGCGGTGGACCGTCGTTGCCCGCCCGGCGAACGACGCCGCGGGCACCACGATGGGCGGCGTCAACTCCAAGTCGGGCTGGTACTACTACGGCGGCCGAGACACGGCCGACACGAGCCTCAGAACCTTCCGCTTCGCCGCCTTCGACACCGTCTCGCGCAGGCTGGTGTCCCGCGCGCTGACCGTGACGCTGCCGGGCAACACCGGGGTGAACGGCGACCTCGTGTTCGACCAGCAGGGCAACATGTACATCCTGACTTCGGACGCCGCGGAGGGCGTCGGCTCCCAGGTGTGGCGAGTGGACGCCTCGACCGTCTCGACGACGACGGGCGGAACCGCGATCGGGACCCCGGTCGGTGCCAAGTTCGCCAACACTCAGCTCAGCAACGGTGCCGCGTACGGTCCGGACGGCTACGGCTACCTGTCTCGCACACTGTCGGGCGGAGGGTCCGAGCTCCTGCGCACCGACCCCGTCTCGTTCTCCTTGATCTCCAGGATCCGCATTTCGCCCGCCGCCGTGCAGATCACCGACCTCGCGTCCCGCGCGTTCCAGCCGACCGTGCTCGTCGACGTCGACTTGCCCGACGGCCGATACGGCGACGGCGATCAGTTCCACATCACGTTGAAGGGGCCGGACGCCAACGACCCCGCGATCTCCGCGGAGACCACGGGCACGGAATCGGGCGTGCAGAATCAGGAGGAGCGCGAGTACATCGGCCGCACGGCGGCCTTCGCCGGCGACACATACACGATCGAACAGACCGCGGCGGGCACGACGAATCTCGGCAACTACACGACGACCTGGGTCTGCCGGGACATCACCAACGACCGGGAGGTCTCGAGCGGCGAGGGCAATCGCGGAACCTTCAGCGTCCCTTCGTCCCCGATCATCGACATCGACTGCAGGTTCACGAACGTTCCGGTCCGGCCAGGACTCACGCTGGAGAAATCGGCGGACCGGACTGAGCTGGTCGCCGGCGAGACCATCACCTACGAGTTCCTGGTGCGGAACACCGGCAATGTGCGGCTCGACGATCTCACGATTACCGAGGGCGAGTTCACCGGTTTCGGAACGATGTCGGCGGTCAGTTGCGATCCGACGAGTCTCGCCCCCGACGAATCCGTGACGTGTACGGCTACCTATGAGGTCACCCAGGCCGACGTCGACCGAGGGACGGTCGAGAACACCGCGACCGCGACCGGCACGCCGCCGAACGGGGCGGACCCGGTGATCTCCGAACCGTCGGAGGCCGTCGTCCCTTCTGAAGCCGATCCCGGCATCTCGATCGTCAAGTCGGCGGATGCGAGCGAACTGGTCGCCGGTGAGACCATCATCTACACCTTCGTGGTCGAGAACACGGGCAACGTCACGCTCAGCGACGTCGCGGTGGACGAGGGCGACTTCAGCGGCTCGGGCTCGCTCTCGGCGGTCGTGTGTGACGACGGTGCTGCCTCGCTCGCGCCTGGGGACACCGTGGTGTGCACCGCCAGCTACGAGATGACGCAGGCCGACGTCGACGCCGGCACGATCGAGAACTCTGCCACGGCGTCCGGCACGCCGCCGGGCGGCGGTGATCCCATCTCGTCCGAACCGTCGAGCGTGCGCATCCCGCAGGAGCCGGCACCTGCCATCTCGCTGGTCAAGCGCGCGGACCCGGTGGAGTTCACGGCGGGCCAGACCATCACCTACACCTTCGCAGTGCGCAACACGGGCAATGTCACGCTGAGCGATGTCGTGGTGAACGAGGGCGACTTCTCGGGCACGGGCTCGCTGTCGGCCGTCGTGTGCGAAGACGGGGCCGCCTCGCTCGCACCGGGTGACGTGGTGGACTGCACCGCGAGCTACGAGGCGACGCAGGAGGACGTCGACCGCGGCAGCATCACGAACTCCGCGACCGCGAGCGGAACGCCCCCCGAGGGCGAGCCGGTGACCTCGGAGCCCTCGGAGGCGGAGGTCACCGCTGATCCGGCGCCGGCGATCGAGCTGACGAAGTCGGCGGATCGTACGGAGCTCGTCGCGGGGCAGACGATCACGTAC
>NZ_JBHXBK010000001.1:205919-230299 GCF_042726785.1 Agromyces sp. NPDC060279 | reverse complement strand
CATCACGAACTCTGCCACCGCCTCGGGCACGCCGCCGAACGGCGCCGACCCCGTCGGCTCCGACCCTTCGGAGGCGGAGGTCACCGCTGATCCGGCGCCGGCGATCGAGCTGACGAAGTCGGCGGATCGTACGGAGCTCGTCGCGGGGCAGACGATCACGTACACGTTCACGGTGGAGAACACCGGCAACGTGACGCTGACGGAGATCGTGGTGAACGAGGGGGAGTTCTCTGGCTCGGGCACGATGTCCGCGGTGAGCTGCGATCCGACCACGCTCGCGCCGGGCGACACGGTCGACTGCACCGCGACGTACGAGGTGACGCAGGCCGATGTCGACCGCGGGCAGATCCGGAACACCGCGACGGCGTCGGGGACGCCGCCGAACGGTGGCGACCCGGTGTCGTCGGAACCGTCCGAGGCTCGCGTTCCAGCAGATCCGGCGCCGGCGATCTCGCTCGTGAAGTCGGCGGAGCCGGCGACGTACGAGGTGGGCGACACGATCACGTATACCTTCGCGGTGGAGAACACGGGCAACGTGACGCTGACGGAGATCGTGGTGAACGAGGGCGACTTCTCCGGCTCGGGGGCGATGTCGGGGATCGTCTGTGAGGACGGTGCGGCCTCGCTCGCGCCGGGCGACACGGTGAACTGCACCGCGACGTACGAGGCGACGCAGGCGGATGTCGACCGCGGCTCGATCACGAACTCTGCCACCGCCTCGGGCACGCCGCCGAACGGCGCCGACCCCGTCGGCTCCGACCCTTCGGAGGCGGAGGTCACCGCTGATCCGGCACCGGCGATCGAGCTGACGAAGTCGGCGGACCGCACCGAGCTCGTCGCAGGCGAGACGATCACGTACTCCTTCGCGGTCGAGAACACCGGCAATGTCACGCTCACCGACCTCGTCATCGACGAGGGGACGTTCTCCGGCTCGGGGACCATGTCCGAGATCGTGTGCGACCCCACGACGCTCGCGCCGGGCGACACCGTCGTCTGCACCGCCAGCTACGAAGTGACGCAGGCGGACGTCGACCGCGGTGAACTCACCAACAGCGCGACCGCGACCGGCGTTCCGCCGAACGGCGGCGACCCGGTCTCGTCCGAGCCGTCCACGGTCAGACTGCCGCAGGACCCGGCGCCGGGCATCTCGCTCCAGAAGTCGGCGAGCACCGATGAACTCGTTGTCGGCAGCGTCGTCACGTACACCTTCGAGGTGCGCAATACCGGCAACGTGACGCTCATCGACGTCGTCGTGAACGAGGGGGAGTTCAGCGGCTCGGGATCGATGTCCGAGATCCGCTGCGGCGAGGCGGCCCGTTCGCTGGTCCCCGGGGCGCTCGTCGAGTGCACGGCGCGCTACGAAGTCACCCAAGCGGACGTCGACCGAGGGTCGATCACCAACACGGCGACCGCGACCGGCACACCGCCGGGCGGAGGAGAGCCGGTCGGCTCAGAACCTTCGAGCGCCGAGCTGACGATCGACCCGGCTCCCGGGATCTCGCTCGTGAAGTCCGCCGACCGGACCGAGCTCGTCGCCGGCGAGACCCTCACCTACCGATTCGTCGTCACGAACACCGGGAACGTCACGCTCGCCGATGTCGTCGTCGCCGAGGGCGAGTTCACCGGGGCCGGGGAGCTGTCCGCGGTGTCGTGCCCCGACGCAGCTGCGTCACTCGCGCCGGGCGATGAGGTAACCTGCACCGCGACATACACCGTGACGCAGACGGACGTGGAGCGCGGCACGGTCGAGAACACGGCGATCGCATCGGGCACGCCGCCGAACAGTGCACAACCGGTCGAGTCGGCCCCCTCGGCGACGCGCGTGCCGCAGACACCGGAACCGGGGCTCACCCTGACCAAGACCGCCGACACCGAGCAGGTGAGCGCGCCGGGGCAGGTCATCGTCTATTCCTTCCACCTCACCAACACCGGGAACGTAGCCTTGCATGACCTCATGGTGGACGAGAGCGCCTTCGAGGGCAGGGGAGTGCTGTCGGACGTGACGTGCCCGAGCGACGCGTCCGAGCTGCTGCCCGGGCAATCCAGCACCTGCACCGCCAGATACGAGGTGGTCGCGGCGGACCTCACCGGAGACGAGCTCGAGAACGTCGCGACCGCGCAAGGCGTGCCGCCGGAGGGGGACCCGGTCCGATCCGAACCGTCCGTCGTCTCGGTGCGGACCGAAGCCCCGAGCAGCGGGTCGAAGCCGGGCCCCGGCCTGCCCACGACTGGAATCGAGCTCTCGACAGGCCTGGGGTTCGTGGCGCTCCTGCTGCTCGGCGGCGTCGTGTTCCTCGTGCTCCGTCGCCGGGGCTCCACGTCCGGCGAGTGAGTGTCGGCCGGACTCGGAGTGCGGGCGGGGACTGACACTCGGCACCGCGCTCCGCAGCATGTGCAGGTCTGTACAAGTTCATTCATGGAGGACCAGATGCACGCCACGTACCAGCGTGTCGCTCCCGTCATCGCGCGACGCATCCGTGACGGGGGACTCGCCGCGAACATCTCGATTCTCGGCATCCCGCTCGGCGCCACTCTGCTCGCCCTGGGACTGAACCTCTGGAAGGCACTGCTCGTGGCGGTCATCGGAGCATTCGGCTCGTTCGCGATCGTGGGAGCCGTCTCGATCGCCGGTCGTCGAGGCGGTGCGCCCAGCCTCACGTGCGGCCGCCCCGTGTTCGGAGTGGAGTGGCGGGCACTCGGTTCCTGGATCGTGGCCGCAGCGATCGGCTACCTCTTTACCCGGGCGCAGGTCTCGGCGGACGAGGTGTGGTTCACCGGTGCGCTTTACGACACCTGGATCGGTGAGAACGGCCTCGGCTGGGTCGTCGTCTTCGTGCTCGCGGGGCTCCTCTACTTGGGACTCGGCGCGGGCGGCTCGCGATCAGCGGTTGCGGACGCGAAGCGGGGCGGACGCGCATGACCGGTCGCGTCATCCACACCGGGCAGGCCGTCGTCGACCTGGTGATGAACGTTCCTGCGATGCCGCACGCTGGGGAAGACGTATTCGCCACCTCGCACGAGTTCACGCCCGGCGGCGGCTTCAACGTGATGGCGGCGGCCAGCCGCGACGGGGCAGCCGTCGTCTATCCGGGCGGACACGGGACGGGACGATTCGGCGAACTCGTCCGGCACGCGATGGCGGCGGAGGGCGTCGCCGTCACGCAACCGGTCACCGGCGGCATGGACACCGGGTTCAGCGTCGCGATCGTCGATGCCTCGGCGGAGCGGACCTTCGTCTCGACCCTCGGCGCGGAGCAGTTCCTGAGTCGGGCGGACCTCGACGGCACCGACCCCCGCGACGGCGATGTGGTCTCGGTGAGCGGGTATTCGCTCTACCACGCCGGCAACGCGGAAGTGATCCTCGATTGGGTGGGATCGCTCCCGGACGGCGTCGCGGTGGTGGTCGACCCGTCGCCGATGATCGACGACATCCCCATCGCTCGACTGCACCGCGCGATCGACCACGCCACCGTCTGGACCACGAACGAAGCGGAGGCACGCCTGCTGGCGGCGCGTCTCGGCCTGCGGGAGACGAGCGAGCTCGCGGTGCTCTGCCGGTCGATCGCCGTCGCGACCGGCGTGACGGTCATCCTCCGCGCGAACCGGCGCGGCGCGTACGTCTCGGCGGCGACCGGGGAGATCGTCCAGGTCGCCCCGTTCCCCGTGGATGCCGTGGATACGAACGGAGCCGGCGACGCCCACACCGGCGTGCTCTGCGCCGGACTCGCGCAGGGCCGTGAGCTCGTCGACTCGGTGCGACGCGCCAACGCCGCCGCCGCCATCGCCGTGACGCGGAGGGGCCCCGCCACGTCGCCGACGCGTGCGGAGATCGATGCGCTCGTCGGACGTCGCAGCTGATCCGCCGGAGCGCTCGGACGTCGTGAACGGACGAGGGCGACCTCGGCAGCGGAGCTGATGCTCCCGCCGAGGTCGCCCTCGTCGGTATTGGGGTGAGTAACGGGGCTTGAACCCGCGACCTCCTGGACCACAACCAGGCGCTCTACCAACTGAGCTATACCCACCATGCGCCACCGCGAAATGCGGGAGGCAACTCCACGAGCTTACACCACGTCGGGGGTGAACTCGTTCACGACCGCGGCCGAGATCGCCTGCAGTTCCTGGCTCGTGGGGCCCGGGTCGGCGACGAAGACGGCCTGGCGGTAGTAGCGCAGTTCGAGGATCGATTCGAGGATGTCGGCGAGCGCGCGATGCCCGCCGTGCTTGGCCGGCGCGTTGAAGTACGCGCGGGGGAACCAGCGCTTCGCGAGCTCCTTGATGGAGGAGACGTCGACGTTGCGATAGTGCAGGTGGGCGTCGAGCCGCGGCATGAACTTCGTGAGGAATGCGCGGTCGGTGCCGATCGAGTTGCCCGCGAGCGGGGCCTTCTGCTCCTCCGGGACGTGCTGGAGCACGTACTCGAGCACCTGGTACTCGGCGTCGGCGAGCGAGACGCCGCTCGGGATCTCTTCGATGAGACCCGACTCGGTGTGCATCGCGCGCACGAAGTCGTTCATGTGCTCCAGCGCGCTCGCGTCGGGCTTGATGACGATGCTGATGCCGTCGTCGACGGGGTTCAGCTCGTAATCGGTGATGACGACGGCGATCTCGACCAGTTCGTCGACCTCGAGGTCGAGTCCGGTCATCTCGCAGTCGATCCACACCAGTCGGTCGCTCGCACTTGCCATGCGGCGAGTCTACCGGCGAGCGGGGCGCGGGCCGGAAGCCGGCGCAGGGGCCGGTTTACCGGCGTCCCCCCGGAGAGATTCGAACTCCCGACCAAGTGGGTAGAAGCCACCTGCTCTGTCCACTGAGCTACGGGGGGCCGGCGTGACCGCCGAACACAGCATAGCGACCCGGGCGCCTCACCCCTCCGTCGGCACGTCGAGACGGTCGGGTCCGGGCGCGCTCGGCGCGTCCTGGGCGCGACGCCGGAGCGAGAGCGCGACGAGCGGGAAGACGAGCACGGAGAGCATGCCGGCGCCGACGAGCGCCGCGGCGGTGCCGCTCGGGAGCTCGCCGCGATCGACGCCGATCGCGGTCACGGCGACGATGATGGGCAGGCCGGTCGCGCCGAAGAGCAGGGTCGCGCCGCGATCGCGCCAGTCGCTGCCCTGGGGTGCGGCGAGCATGGAGGGGACGCCGCGGACCAGCAGCAGGAGCAGCACGAAGACGGGCAGCAGCAGCAGGTTGCGCGGGTCCGAGGTGAGGCCGGCGAGGTCGAAGGTCACGCCCGTGTTGATGAAGAAGATCGGCACGAGGAAGCCGTAGCCGATGGCTTCGAGCTTGCGCTCGATGAGTTCGGTGTCCGGCTCAGGTGCGCCGTTCAGCAGCAATCGGTAGAGCACTCCCGCCGCGAATGCGCCGAGCAGCATGTCGAGGTCGAGCACCGTGCTGAGCGCGACGAGGGCGGCCAGGATGAGCAGGACGAGCCGCACCGCGAACTGGCCGCTCGTGCGGAGCGTCGCGGCGATCACCCGGTGCAGGCGTCGACCGGCGCCGCTGGCGGCCGCCCAGATGGCGAGGCCGGTGATGACGGCGAACGCGAGCAGGACGAGGGTCGCGATGCCGGGCGCGCGGCCGCTGAGGAACAGGGAGATGGCGATGAGCGGGCCGAACTCGCCCACGGCGCCGATCGCGAGGACGCCGATGCCGAACGGGGTGCGCAGTTCGCCGGCATCGCGCAGTACGGGCATGATCGTGCCGAGTGCGGTCGAGGTCAGCGCGATGCCGATGAACGCGGCGGCCGGCAGCGTGGGGGCGAGGAGCGCGGCGATCCCGACGCCGGCGCAGAGCGACACGACCCACCCGATCGCCGCCCGGCTCAACGGGCGGCCCCGGATCGTGCGCAGATCGATCTCGTTGCCGGCCAGGAAGAACAGCATGGCGAGGCCGAAGTCCGCGAGCATGCCGGTGAAGTCGTCCGGTCGGATCCAGCCGAGCAGCGAGGGGCCGAGCACGAGCCCGAGCACGATCTCGAAGACGACGAGGGGGATCGCCACGAGCTTGCCGACGGCGCGGACGAGCAGCGGGGCGGCGACCGCGACGGCCGGGAAGAGTACGAGCGTGCCGATCGAAACGTCCATGGTTCCCCCCTTCGCCGCCGATCGCCCGGACCGGTGCATCCCGGCGCCGCGAGCGCTGCGCTGTCGCCGAGCGTAGCGCGGGGCCGCGTAGCACGGCCGAAACACGCGAGCGCTAGGGTCGAGGCATGCGAGCGATGCAGGCGACGATCATCGAAGAACTCCACGTCCGCCCCAGGATCGACGCGGCCGAGGAGGTCGCCGAGCGGGTGCGGTTCTTGCAGGACTATGTGCGCCGCGTCGGCGCCGCAGGCCTCGTGCTCGGCATCAGCGGTGGCCAGGACTCCACGCTCGCCGGGCGGCTCTGCCAGTTGGCGGTCGAGGGCCTGCGGGCAGAGGGGCTCGACGCGAGCTTCGTCGCCGTTCGCCTGCCGTATCGCGTGCAGCGCGACGAGGACGATGCGCAGCTCGCACTGGACTTCGTCCGTCCCGACGAGCGCGTGGTCTTCGACATCGGCCGAGGCGTCGACGGGGTCGACGAGGAGTACGCCGACGCGCTCGGGGTCGAGTTGAGCGACTTCGGCAAGGGCAACGTGAAGGCGCGGATGCGCATGATCGCGCAGTACGCCATCGCGGGGGAGCGGCGGATGCTGGTGGTCGGCACCGACCACGCCGCCGAGGCCGTGACGGGCTTCTTCACGAAGTTCGGCGACGGTGGCGCGGATCTGCTGCCGCTCACCGGGCTGACGAAGCGCCAGGGGCGGGCATTGCTCGAGGTGCTCGAGGCGCCGGAGCGTCTGTACCTCAAGGTGCCCACGGCGGATCTGCTCGACGACGACCCGGGGCAGTCCGACGAGGCGAATCTCGGGTTGAGCTACCAGGACCTCGACGACTACCTCGAGGGCGGCGACGTCGACGACGCGGTCGCCGAGCGCATCGAGGCCCGCTACCTTCAGACCCGGCACAAGCGAGAGACTCCGGCGTCCAAGTTCGACCGATGGTGGCGCTAGCCGGCGCCAGCGACCCGCGTCGAAGCGAGAGACGGAGGAAGCCCCGCCGGACCTGGTCGGTCCGGCGGGGCTTCCGCAATGGTGGGCGTCGAGCGTCGGCGCCCGAGCGTGCGTCACGCTGAGCGCGCGGCGCTCAGCGTGACGAGTCGCTGGAGGCGAGCGGGGTGGTCGGCGCGGTTTGCGGCGCCGACGGCTGCGTCGCGGTCGTCACCGGGAGGGTCCGGGCGTCGGCGACGGGGTCGGCGTCGCGGAAGCGCTCATGGTGCTGCGTCGCGACCCAGGCGTCCTGGTCGTCGAGCACGGACTGCTCCGGCTCCTGCCGCTGCGTGCGCCAGCGGTCGAGATCGTTCTGGAACTGTCGCTTGGTCCGCGAGGGACGGCGCTGCCACTCGAGCAGTCGGTCGCGGAACTCCGCCACCGCAGGGTCGAGCTGGTACCCGAACGTGGCCGAGGCGCGCTTCAGCTCATGCAGCTGATGCGCCGACCAGTTCGCGGCGACATCGGCGCCGCGGATCGGGAGAGTGCGCACGAGGATGTCGGCCTGCCCGACCGCGCGGTCGGCGAGCACCTGCTCCTGCGGGGTCAGCGAGTTCCACACGGATGCCTCGGTCGCCGCATCGACGAGCGCGGCGATCGCGGCCGTCTTCAGCTCGCGGTCGCGTTGGGCGACCACGCGCTTGACCGCCCCGCTCGCGATCCACGCGGCGAGCAGTCCTGCGGCGAGCACCGCGAGGAAGAGCACGGCGGCCGAGAAGATCGCGGGCCGCGAGGCGCTCGAGTCGAGCCAGGAGATGAGATCAGTCCACCACTGCATGAGCGCAGCGTAACCGCCGCCCCCGTGTGCGCCGGAACGTGCGCGCGGCGTGCCACGAAGCCGCACCGCCCGGCGGTCGGATCAGCGGAAGACCTCGGCTGCGTCACGGGGCGACCAGAACTCGCCGAGATCGATGCCCTGCCGGCCGCCCGGGAGGACTCGCCGAGAGCTAAAGCGCTCGACGCCGCCGATCTCGCGGCGGCGGATGTGGCCGAGCAGCGCCCCGTCGCTCGCCGCGACGCGCCAGAGATCGGGGGCGGCCGCGGCGAAGTTCAGACCGGGGATGCGGTCGGGAAACGGCTCACGGATCGAGATGGTCATGGACATGTCGCTCCTCTCGTTCGTGCAGCCGGCCCTGCGTCTGCTTCGACGGTACGGGCGACCACCGACATCCGTCCTGGGCGGGGCGCGTGCTCGTCCCCAACCGCGGGCGGCGGCCCGGCGTTCTCCACAGAAGTGTGGCCAGCACCCCGGCCACGGGTCGCCCCCGGGGAGGCTGAATCGCACGCGGCATCCGGGGCGATCCCGGCACGAGCGCTCCGGATGCCGCCAGGGCGCCGAGCCGCGGCGCCCGGAGAGCGAGGAGACCATGAACGAGGACAACATCGCCGTGACCGGAATCGTCGGCAGCGACCCCCGCACGTATGTGACCGCGAAGGGGGTGCCGATCGTGTCGTTCCGGCTCGCCTCTTCGCGACGTGTGTTCGACCGGGAGCGGGGCGAGTGGCACGATGGTGAGACCAATTGGTACACGGTGTCGGCGTTCCGTCGGCTGGCCGACCATGTCGGCTTCTCGGTGCGCAAGGGCGAGCACGTCGTCGTCACCGGGCGGCTGCGCATCCGCGCCTGGCAGACGGCTGAGCGTCAGGGCACCACGGCCGAGATCGACGCGGAGGCGATCGGTCACGACCTCAACTGGGCGATGACCCGGCCGCGGCGCATCCAGCCCGGCGTGAACGACGACGCGCAGCCGGACGCCGTGCGCGCCGAACCCGAGGCCGACGCAACCGAGCGCACCGACGAACTCGACGAGCTCGACGAGCTCGACGAGCTCGACGACGGGGCGAGCGAGGGGAACTTCGATGATGCCTTCCAGGCGCTCGCCGGACCGAGCACCTAGACTCGTGGGGTGCGGCGATCGCCGCCCCGGACGAGGAGCGAGCGATGCGACGGCGAGTGGGTCAGGCGACGGGTGCTGCGGCGCTCGCGTTCGCGACCTCGGTCCTCCTGGCCGGCTGCTTCGGCGGTGCCCCCGAGCCGAGCGACAGCGCTCGGCCGAGCCCTGACGCGAGCACGCCGCCGAGCACCGTCGCGCCGCTCGTGCTGCAGCCCGACGCTTCGGCCGAGGAGAACCTGCCGTTCTTCGATCAGGTGAACGCCGGCGTCGTCGCCGCGAACGCGGACGCCGGCGGGCGCGACTTCATCGACGCGCTCGTCGCCGCCGGCTTCGACAAGGCGGCGATGTCGGTGACGTCCGACCAGACGACCCTCGGCGAGCCCGCCGACTCGATCCAGTTCGCCGTCGCCTTCCAGGGCGCGTGCCTCGTCGGTCAGTACGGACCGAAGTCGGGCGGCTACCACGGGGCGGTGCGTCCCGTGCTCGGCAGCGGCGGATGCCTCATCGGACAGACCCGGCCCATAGACTGGTAGACGACATGGCTGAATACATTTACTCGATGGTGCGCGCCCGCAAGGCGGTCGGCGACAAGGTCATTCTCGACGACGTGACGATGGCGTTCCTCCCCGGGGCGAAGATCGGCGTCGTCGGCCCGAACGGCGCGGGAAAGTCCACGATCCTGAAGATCATGGCCGGACTCGACCAGCCCTCCAACGGCGAGGCTCGACTCACGCCCGGCTTCTCGGTCGGCATCCTCATGCAGGAGCCCGAGCTCGACGAAACGAAGACGGTGCTCGAGAACGTCCAGGAGGGCGTCGGCCCGATCAAGGGCAAGATCGACCGCTTCAACGAGATCTCGCTGCTGATGGCCGAGCCCGACGCCGACTTCGACGCCCTGCTCGCCGAGATGGGCACGCTGCAGGAGGAGATCGACGCGGCCGACGCGTGGGACCTCGACTCGCAGCTCGAGCAGGCGATGGACGCGCTGCGCTGCCCGCCGGGCGACGAGCAGGTCTCGGTGCTCTCCGGCGGTGAGAAGCGCCGTGTCGCCCTCTGCAAGCTGCTGCTGCAGAAGCCCGACCTGCTGCTCCTCGACGAGCCGACGAACCACCTCGACGCCGAGAGCGTGCTCTGGCTCGAGCAGCACCTGGCCAAGTACCCCGGCGCCGTGCTCGCCGTGACGCACGACCGGTACTTCCTCGACCACGTCGCGGAGTGGATCTGCGAGGTCGACCGCGGTCGCCTCTACCCGTACGAGGGCAACTACTCGACGTACCTCGAGAAGAAGGCCGAGCGCCTCGAGGTGCAGGGCAAGAAGGACCAGAAGCTCCAGAAGCGCCTGCGCGAGGAGCTCGACTGGGTCCGCTCCAACGCCAAGGGGCGTCAGGCGAAGTCGAAGGCGCGTCTCGCCCGCTACGAGGAGATGGCGGCCGAGGCCGAGCGCACGCGCAAGCTCGACTTCGAGGAGATCCAGATCCCGGCGGGTCCCCGCTTGGGCGACATCGTCCTCGAGGCCAAGAACCTGCAGAAGGGCTTCGGCGACCGCAAGCTGATCGACGGCCTGAGCTTCTCGCTGCCGCGCAACGGCATCGTGGGCATCATTGGCCCCAACGGCGTGGGCAAGACCACGCTCTTCAAGACGATCGTCGGCCTCGAGCCGCTCGACGGCGGCGACCTGAAGATCGGCGACACGGTCAAGATCTCCTACGTCGACCAGAGCCGCGGCGGCATCGACCCGAAGAAGACCCTGTGGGAGGTCGTCTCCGACGGGCTCGACTACATCCAGGTCGGCAAGACCGAGGTGCCGAGCCGCGCCTACGTCTCGACGTTCGGATTCAAGGGCCCCGACCAGCAGAAGCCGGCGGGCGTGCTCTCGGGCGGTGAGCGCAACCGACTGAATCTCGCGCTGACGCTCAAGCAGGGGGGCAACCTGCTCCTGCTCGACGAGCCGACCAACGACCTCGACGTCGAGACGCTGTCGAGCCTCGAGAACGCGCTGCTCGAGTTCCCCGGCTGCGCCGTGGTGATCACCCACGACCGGTGGTTCCTCGACCGCATCGCGACGCACATCCTCGCCTACGAGGGCACCGAGCAGGACCCGGCGAACTGGTACTGGTTCGAGGGCAACTTCGAGGCGTACGAGGCGAACAAGGTCGAGCGCCTGGGTGCCGACGCCGCGAAGCCGCACCGCTCCACCTACCGCAAGCTCACCCGCGACTGACATGCGGCTGCACGTCCCGACCCCGCTCCGCTGGAGCGACCTGGACGCGTACGGGCACGTCAACAACGCCCGGATGCTGAGCCTCCTCGAGGAGGCTCGCATCCAGGCGTTCTGGGTGAACGACGACGGCTCCGTCGAGCACGCCGTGGGCGCCTCCACGGCCGTGCTCGACGCGACGCCGGGTGCGACGACGGTCACGCTCATCGCGCGGCAGGAGGTCGAGTACCTCGCGCCGATCCCGTATCAGCGGCTCCCGCTCGATATCGAGCTCTGGATCGGCCACATGGGCGGGGCGAGTCTCGACGTCTGCTACGAGGTGTTCTCGCCGCTCGGGGTCGAGCCGCGCACGCTCTACACGCGGGCGTCGACGACGATCGTGCTCGTCGACGCCGCGAGCGAGCGCCCGCGGCGCATCACCGACGAGGAGCGCACCGCCTGGGAGCCGTATCTCGAAGCGCCGGTGGCGTTCCGGCGACGCTGAACACCCCGCCGCGCGTCACCGCTGCAGCGGATCCTCGCTGAAGCCGCCCTCCCAGTCGGCACGGCTGCCGGACTCGCCGATCGAGACGAGCGTCACCACCGTGCCCGTCCCGACGGCGAGGGCCGCGACCGCCAGCACGGCGGACACGGCGATCCGTGCTCCGCGTGCGGGCGCTCGCCGTTCGACGACCGCCCACACCGCCACCGCGAGCGCGACGCCGAGCAGCCCGACGAGCCACGGCACGATCGAATCGCCGCGTGCGGTGTGCTCCTGGATGAGCGGGGCGGGCGGAACCCGCAGCTCCAGCCACTTCCCGGCCTCGATGGTGACGAGCCCGAGCGGCAGCAACAGCGCGGTGCCGAGCAGCGTCGGCAGCCAGAGCGCTCGGCGCGCGCGCGGCCAGACCGCGAGCACGACGAGCAGCAGTGCGCACAGCGGGGTGAGCACGACGACCGCGTGCACGAGCAGCACGTGCAGCGGCAGGCCCGCGATCTCGTAGTTCACAGGACTCACCCGGAGACGACGACGCGGTCCCCGTCGATCTCGACCGGGATCGCGGCGAGCGGCTGCAAGGCCGGGCCCTGCAGCACGTCACCGGTGGCCGCATCGTACTTCGATCCGTGGCACGGGCAGTCGAACTCGGCCCCCGCCGCCGCGACCACGCACTGCTGGTGGGTGCAGATGGCGCTGAAGGCCATCACCGTCCCGGCAGTGGGCTGGGACACGAGGAGCGCCTCGCCGTCGACGGTCGCCGACACGCTCCCACCCACCGGGACGTCCGCGAGCTTCACCAGCTCGCTGCCCGGCGCCAGTGTGCTGCTGGACTCGCCGCCGCTGTTCGCGCCTCCGGAATCACCGGAGCCGCCGGTCGAACCGGAGCCGCCGGCCCCGCCGCCGGACGAACCACCGGTGGTGCAGGCCGCGAGCGCGAGTGCGCCGCCGGATCCGCCGAGCGCGATGAGCGCGCGTCGGCTGAGTCGAGTGGCATCGGACATCGGCGACCTCCTCGTCCCCGACCGCGACGGGTCGGTGAGCCGATTCTGCCGCAACTCGGCCAGTCGTGGAGGAATCCTCAGCGCGCGTCCAGCTCCGCGGCCCGTGCAGGCGGAGCAGTGCGGAGCGGGACCCGGCCGAGCGGTGCGCAGGTGGCCCGGGTCGAAGAAGCGCGGCTCAGTCGAAGGCGCCCGGGTCGGGCACGCGCACCATGCCCTCCTGGGCCACGCTCGCGACGAGCACCCCGTCGCGCGTGTAGATCCGGCCGAGCGACAGCCCTCGCCCGCCGGCCGCCGACGGCGACTCCTGCGTGTACAGCAGCCACTCGTCGACGCGCGCATCGCGATGCCACCACATGGCGTGATCGAGGCTCGCGATCTTCAGACCAGGAGTGGTCCAGGCGACGCCGTGCGCGCGGAGGATGGGCTCGAGGATCGAGTAGTCGCTCGCGTAGGCGAGTGCGGCGCGGTGCTGGTTCGGGTCGTCGGGCAGCCGGCCGAAGGCGCGCATCCAGACGGCCTGCCTGGGGACCCGCTCGCCCTCGACCTCGAGGTAGATGGGCGAGGGGACATGACGCATGTCGAACGCCCGCTCGCTGGCCCAGTACCGGGCGACGTCGTGGTCGACCTTGCCGAGGACATCGGCTGTAGACGGCAGGCTCTCGGGGTCCGGCAGATCCGCGGGCATCGCCAGCTGGTGCTCGAGCCCCTCGTCGCGGGTCTGGAAGGAGGCGATGAGCGAGAGGATCGGCTCGCCGTTCTGGAACGCGTGGGTGCGCCTCGTGGAGAACGAGCGACCGTCGTGCAGGCGGTCCACGGAGAAAGTGATGGGGTGCTCGACGTCGCCCGGGCGCAGGAAGTAGCCGTGCATGGAGTGGATGACCCGCTCCGGCTCGACCGTGTGCATCGCGGCCATGAGGGACTGAGCGAGCACCTGCCCGCCGAACACGCGGCCGAGCGGCATCCACTGCGACGGGCCGGTGAAGATGTCCTCGGTGGTGCGCGCGCCCGTGTTCGTGAGGTGGAGCGTGCTCAGCAGTCCGTCGATGGGTCCGTTCACCCGTGCCTCCAGCGAAAAGCTCCGATGCGCTCCGGATCGAGCGCGCGGCGCGGCCGTCCGGCCGCCGCCCCTTGGTAGTTTAGACAGGACATGGTTCAGCACTTCACGCTCGCCGACAGCCTGTCGCTCGGCGACCTGCACACGTATCTGCAGCGCGCCGCTCGCGTCGACGAGGGCTCGGTGCGGCTCATCGCCGGTTCCGGCATCCTCGCCGTCTACTCGGCGATCCTGTATCCCCGGGGCATCCTCGATGAGACCCCCACCGTGCTCGGCCTGCGCACCTTCGCGCTCGAGGAGACCGAGGACTTCGACATCGTCGTGCCGCTCCGATCGCTGACGGACCGCATCGCTCGGGCGAAGGCCGACGTCGACCCCGACGACCCGTCGCGGCCGGTGACCATGTCGCGCCCGCACGAAGTGAGCACGGTGACCTGGGCCGGCATCTCGCCGCCGCGCGGCGGGTGGCGCTCGATCGGCTCCACCGACGCCGCCACGCTCGAACGGGCGGCGCGCGCCGGCATCGACGAGGTCGCCGAGGCGATCCCCGACGGCACCGGCGAGCAGCTCGTGCAACGGGTCCGTTCCGAGGTGTGGGGCCGCGGGGTCGAGGGGCTCGAGTACGTTCCGGCGGGCGCCGCGTTCGCGAGCTTCAGCCTCGGCTTCCTCGGCGACGACGAGGTGTCGATGTTCGAGACCGGCCCCTGGACCAGGCTCTCGACGAAGCGCGGCCACGTGCTGGTGCGCCAGCGTCCCTGGTCGCTGAAGAGCTGACCGCGGTTCAGCCGGCCGCGATCGCGCGCCCGGCGGCCCGTCCGCTGAACAGGCAGCCGCCGAGGAAGGTGCCCTCGAGCGCGCGGTAGCCGTGCACGCCGCCCCCGCCGAAGCCCGCGGCCTCGCCGACCGCGTAGAGGCCGGGGACGGGGGCGCCGTCCGCGCCGAGCGCCCGGGAGGACAGATCGGTCTGGATGCCGCCGAGCGACTTGCGCGTGAGCAGGTGCAGCTTCACGGCGATGAGCGGACCGTTGGCCGGGTCGACGAAACGGTGCGGCGCCGCGACGCGGATCAGCTTGTCGCCGCGCGAGGCGCGGGCGCCTCGGACCGCCGCGAGCTGCGCGTCCTTGCCGAAGTCGTTCTCCAGCGCCCGGTCGTGCGCGAGCACCTCGCGGGCGATGTTCGCGGTGTCGAGCTCGACCTCGGGGGAGCGGCGGCGCATCTCGGCGAGGAGCTCGTCGAGCGTGTCGGCGACGATGAAGTCGGCGCCGTGCTCCTTGAAGGCCTCGACCGGGGCCGGCGCGCCGGAGCCGAGCCGCTGGGCGAGAAGTTTGAGGTCCTTGCCTGTGAGATCCGGGTTCTGTTCGCTGCCCGACAGCGCGAACTCCTTCTCGATGATCTTCTGCGTGAGCACGAACCAGGAGTGCCCGTAGCCGGTCGCGACGAGGTGCTCGAGCGTGCCGAGCGTGTCGAAGCCGGGGAAGAGCGGCGCGGGCAGCCGTGAGCCCGTCGCGTCGAACCAGAGCGAGGACGGACCGGGAAGGATGCGGATGCCGTGCTTCGGCCAGATCGGGTCCCAGTTCTGGATGCCCTCGACGTAATGCCACATGCGGTCGCCGTTCACCAGCCGGGCTCCGGCGTCCGCGGTGATCTGCAGCATGCGGCCGTCGACGTGGGCCGGGACGCCGGACAGCAGCTCGTCGGGCGGGGTGCCGAGGCGCTCGGGCCAGAACTGCCGCACGAGCTCGTGGTTGCCGCCGATGCCGCCGGAGGCGACGACGACGGCGGGCGCGCGGACCTCGAACTCGCCCACGACGTCGCGAGTGCTCGGCGCACCTCGTTCGGCGTCGTCGTCGGCGAGGACCGCGCCGCGCGCGCCGACGACGGCGCCGCCCTCGACGATCAGCTCGTCGACGCGGTGCCGGTGCCGGAACTCCACGAGGCCGGCCGCCTCACCGGCCTTCACTCGGGCGATGAAAGGGGCGAGCACGCCGGGCCCGGTGCCCCAGGTGATGTGGAAGCGGGGGACCGAGTTGCCGTGCCCGAGCGCACGACCGTCGCCGCGCTCCGCCCAGCCCACGACGGGGAAGAAGCGCACGCCCTTGCCGTGCAGCCAGTCGCGCTTCTCGCCGGCGGCGAACTCGAGGTAGGCCTCGGCCCAGCGGCGCCCCCACTCGTCCTCGTCGCGATCGAAGCCGGCCGTGCCGGCCCAGTCCTCGCTCGCGAGCTCGAGCGAATCGCGGATGCCCATCCGCCGCTGCTCGGGGGAGTCGACGAGGAAGAGGCCGCCGAAGGACCAGTGCGCCTGCCCGCCGAGGCTCGCGGCGGGCTCCTGGTCGAGGATCAGTACGCGGCGGCCGGCATCGACCAGCTCGGAGGCGGCGACCAGGCCGGAGAGGCCTGCGCCGACGATAATCGCGTCGGGGGTGCGTTCGGATGCTGCCACGTGGACTCCTTCGTCGCTTCGGGTGGTGGCGGTGCCGGGCTCAGTCGTCGAAGGTGTTCACCATCGCGAATGCGGCCCGCTGCAGATAATCCCACAGCGTGGCCTCGGCGAGGGGCGGCAGCTCGAGGGCGTCGACGGCGCGGCGCATGTGCGCCAGCCACCGGTCCCGGGCGTCGGGGTTGACCTTGAAGGGCAGGTGGCGCATCCGCAGCCGCGGGTGGCCGCGCTCCTCGCTGTACGTGCCCGGCCCGCCCCAGTACTGCTCGAGGAAGAGCTGCAGGCGCCGGGCGGCGGGCCCGAGGTCCTCCTCGGGGTACATGGGCTTCAGCACCGGGTCGTCCGCGACGCCGCGGTAGAACTCGGCGACGAGCCGTTCGAACGTCGGGCTGCCGCCGACCGAGTCGTAGAACGTCTGGCCGAGGCCCGGGCCGTGCTCGCTGCCGCGCAACTGCACGCCGGCGGGCGGCACCTTCGTCGGCTCGTTCGCGTCGCTCACAGCGTCGTCCCTTCGTCGTCGGCGGGACGTCGCTTCGCGGCGCGAGACGGCTTCGCCTTCGGGGTGTACGGCTCGGCGCCGGGGACGACGGCGTTCGGCGCCGTCCGGGGCGGTCGCGCGCCCTTCACCCGGGTGACGCTGTCGAAGCCGGCGAGCACCACCGAGTTCATGCTCGGCAGCTTCACGCCCATCTCGTCGAGCGAGTGCTTCAGGCGGACGCGCAGCTCACGGGCGACGTCGTCCTTCGAGGAGGTGCGCACCTTCATCACGATCCGGATGATGAGCGCCTCGGCGGAGATCGACTCGAGGCCCCAGATCTCGGGCTTCTCCAGGATGCGGCTGCGCCACTTGCTCGACTTCGCCATCTCGGTGGCCGTGCGCAGCATCTCGGCCTCGACGGCCTCGACGTCGGCGTCGTACGGCACCGCGAGGTCGAGGATGACGCGAGCCCAGCCCTGCGACATGTTGCCGACGCGGAGGATCTCGCCGTTGCGGACGAACCAGAGCGTGCCGTTCACGTCACGCACGGTGGTCACCCGGATGCGCACCTCCTCGACGATGCCCGTCGCCGGCCCCAGGTCGACGACGTCGCCGACGCCGAGCTGGTCCTCGACGACCATGAACAGGCCGTTCAGCGCGTCCTTGACGATGTTCTGTGCACCGAAGCCGAGGCCGGCGCCGATCGCGGCCGAGAGCAGGGCGAAGGAGCCGAGCAGGGTGTTGTCGATCGTGTTCACGATCATCAGCACGACGACGATGAAGAGCGTGACGTTGACGATGTTGCGGAGCACCGAGCCGAGCGTCCGCGTGCGCTGCACGAGCCGAACGGCGGCGAGCGGCGAGGCCTGCAGCGCCTGCGTGTCGGTGACATCCTGCTTCTTCTTGACCCCGGAAACGATCTGCTTCACGACGCGGTCGATGACGAAGTGCAGCACCCAGCGCGCCAACAGTGCGATCCCGACGATGAGCAGGATGGCGACGAGCTTGCCGACGATGGTGCCCCAGTGCTCCGACCAGAACGTCGCGATATCGGTCCAGAATCCGGGGTCGACGGGGGTGTCCTCACCGTCGACCGGGGGCGTTTCAGCGAACACGAGCATGATGGCCCGAGTCTAGTGAGCGCTACTGGGCATCGACGGTGAGGGACGCGGCGTCGCGCGCGCGGGCCGCGAGCGCGCGGTCCAGTTCGGCGAGCTTCTCCGTGACGAGGCGCGCGAGCGGCGCGGGCTCCGCATTCCGGGCCAGCCAGTCGCGGGCGAGCTCGGCGAGCTCGGCGTCGACGAGGGCGGCGGGGAACAGCCCGCGCACGATGATCGCGGCCATGTTGAAGCTCCGGCTCGCCCACACCTCCTGCAGCTCGTCGAAGTAGGCGGCCGCCGTCGGGGCGAGCAGTTCGGCGGGGCGGGCCCGGCGCCAGCCCTCGGCGATCGCCCGCGCGAGGTCGTTGGAGAGCGAGGCATCCCGCATGACCCGCTCCCACGCCGCCCGCTTGACCTCAGGGTCGGGGCGGGCGGCGCGGGCGGTCTCGGCGAGCTGACGCCCCTTCGCGGTGTCGTCCGCAGCCAGCGCGCGCTCGATCTCGTCGTCGCCCGCGACGCCGAGCGCGGACCGGGCGATGACGAGCTCCCAGCGCAGGTCGAGGTCGATCTCGAGCCCGGGCAGGGCGGTGCCGCCGTCGGCGAGGCCTGCGAGCAGCTCGGCGTGCGCAGAGCTGGACGCGACGCGGATGAACGCCTTCACGAGCTGCAGCTGCGCGTCCGAGCCGGCGTCGGCGAGCTCGGCGAGCGCCCAGATCGCGTCGCCGGCCTCGCCGGCGATCCGTTCGCGGTGCTCGTCGGCGAGGTACTGCGAGAGGGCGAGCTCGAGCCGGGCGAGGGCGAGCCCGCGCGCCGAGGACTGCGTCTCCCGCCCGATGTTCGAGAGCACGAGGCGCACGAACGCCGAGGCGGGCAGCTCGGCGTCGCGGACGGCGTCCCATGCGGAGCCGAGCACGACAGCGCGCGCGACGGGATCGTCGATCGCCGAGAGGTGGTCGACCGCCGTGGCGAAGGACTCGTCGTCGAGACGCACCTTCGCGTAGCTGAGGTCGTCGTCGTTCACGAGCAGCAGCGCGGGGCGGGCGAGTCCGACGAGCTCCGGCACTTCGGTCGCCGCCCCGTCGAGGTCGAGCTCGACGCGGTGCACGCGCACCAGCCGCTCGTCCTGGAGCTCGTACGCGCCGATCGCGATGCGGTGCGGACGCAGCGTCGGGTGCTCGGCGGCCGCGGTCTGCTCGATGCGCGCCGCCGTGATGCGGTCCGAGGCATCCACCTCGATCACCGCGCGCAGCGTGTTCACCCCCGCGGTCTCGAGCCAACGCGCGGACCAGTCGGCGAGATCGCGTCCGCTGGCCAGCTCGAGCTCCGCGAGGAGATCGGCCAGGGTCGCGTTGCCGCCGCCGTGCTTCGCGAGGTACGTGCCGACGCCCCGCTGGAACGCGTCGAGGCCGACCCACGCCACGAGCTGCTTCAGCACGGAGGCGCCCTTGTCGTAGGTGATGGCGTCGAAGTTCACCTCGACATCGGCGATGCTCGGAATCTCGGCGACGATCGGATGCGTCGACGGCAGCTGGTCCTGTTCGGCCGCGTGCGTCTTCTCGTCGCTCGCGAACGTCGCCCAGACGCCGGTGAACTCGGTCACCTGCGAGGTCGCGAGCGTCGACGCCCAGGTCGCGAACGACTCGTTCAGCCAGATGTCGTTCCACCAGCGCATCGTCACCGAGTTGCCGAACCACATGTGGCTGAGCTCGTGCAGCACGACGATGGCGCGCTGCTCGCGGCGGGCGTCGGACACCCGCGAGCGGAACAGGTAGGACTCGTTGAACGTCACCGCGCCGACGTTCTCCATCGCGCCCCAGTTGTACTCCGGCACGAAGATCTGGTCGTACTTGCCGTAGGGGTAGGCGACGCCGAAGGCCTCCTCGTAGAACGCGAGGCCGGCGGCGACCGTGCCGAACATCATCTCGGGGTCGGCGTACTCGGCGAGCGAGGCCCGCGTGAAGAGGCCGAGCGGCACCTCGCGTCCGTCGACGCTCGCCGCGCTGCCGTGCCAGCTCGCGTACGGGCCGGCGACGATGGCGACGATGTAGCTCGAGATGACGGGGCCGGTCTCGAAGCGCCAGACGGCGTTCGGCGTGCCCGCGACCGGTTCGGCCTCGGGGGAGGGCGCGTTGCTCAGCACCGACCAGTGCGCCGGGGCGCTGATCGTGAAGCGCACCGCGGCTTTGAGGTCGGGCTGGTCGAAGACGGCGTAGACGCGGTTCGCCTCCGCGACGGCGAACTCGGTGTAGAGGTACCGCTCGCCGTCGACCGGGTCGACGAAGCGGTGCAGTCCCTCGCCGGTCTTCGAGTAGGCGTTCGTGGACACGACGCGCAGCTCGTTCTGCTCGGCGAGCCCCTCGAGGCGGATGCGCACGCCGTCGCTGGCGACGGCCGGGTCGAGGGGGCGCCCGTTCAAGGAGAGCTCGTGGATCGTCAGGGTGTTCGCCTCGATGAACGTGGCGGCGCCGGCGACCGCGGTGAAGCGGGCGATCGTCTCGCTGCGGAACGTCTCGCCGTCGTCGGTGAGGTCGAGCACGACCTCGTAGCTCGGCGCGCCGACGATCGCGGCCCGCTCCTCGGCTTCGACGCGGGTGAGGTTGGCAGCAGGCATGGACGATCCCTTCGTAGCGATGGCGCCGGACCAGCCTAGCGAGCCGCCCCTGACCGTCGGGTGATCGCCGTGAGCCGTGGGATCAGTCGAGCAGCCCCTGCTCGTAGGCGAGGATCACGAGCTGCACCCGGTCGCGGGCGCCGAGCTTCTGCAGCACGCGGCCGACGTGGGTCTTCACCGTCGACTCGGAGAGGAAGAAGCGCTCGGCGAGCTCGGCGTTGTTCAGCCCCTCGGCGATGGCGAGGAGGATCTCGCGCTCGCGCGCGGTGAGCGCGTCGAAGCGGCCGGGATCCGCCCGCCGCGCCGTTCGCCGGCCCGTCGCGTCGTCCGCCGCGGGCAGCTCGGCGGCGAAGAGCTCGAGCATGCGCCGGGTCACCCGCGGCGAGAGGGTCGCCTCGCCGCTCGCGACGGTGCGGATCGCGGCGACGAGCTCCTGCGGTCGCACGTCCTTCAGCAGGAAGCCGCTCGCGCCCGAGCGGATCGCGGCGAAGGCGTACTCGTCGAGGTCGAAGGTGGTGAGCACGATGATGCGGACCTCGGGATGCCGCGCGCTGAGCTCGGCGGTCGCGGCGATGCCGTCCATGCCGGGCATTCGCACGTCCATGAGCAGCACGTCGACGGCGGTCTGGCGCACGAGCGAGAGCGCCTGCAGCCCGTCGCCCGCCTCGCCGACGACCTCGATGCCTGGCTCCGCGTCGAGCACGAGCCGGAAGCCGGTGCGGACGAGGGCCTGATCGTCGACGATCGCGACGCGCACGGGGGCGCTGGTGGGCAGGGCGGCGGTGGTCATTCGGTGGTCCCGTCTTCGCGTGGTTCGTGGGCGGCCTCGGTGGGGCACGGCTCGGCCGGGGCGACCGGCACCGTGGCCCGGAGTCGCCAGCCGCGAGGCCCGCGCGGCCCCGCGTCGAGCTCGCCGCCGTACAGGGCGATGCGCTCGCGCAGCCCGGCGAGTCCGCGCCCGGCACCGTGGGTGGCCGGAGCGTCGCCCAGCGGGGGCGGGGCATCGTCCTCGACGACGACCTCCACCTCGCCGGGCCGGTGCTCGAGGCGCACCTCGACGTGCTGGGCGTTCCTGCCGTGGCGGAGGGCGTTCGTGAGTCCCTCCTGCACGAGGCGGTAGATCGCGAGCCCGACAGCCGGGTCGGCTTCCGGCGCACCGCTCGTGGTGAGTCGGACCGGCATGCCCGCCTCGCGGAAGCCGTCGACCAGTTCCGGAATGGCCGACAGTCCCGGCTGCGGCGCGAGCTCGGCCGGCCCGCCGTCCGGCTCGCGGAGCACGCCGAGCATGCGGCGCATCTCGCCGAGGGCGCTGCGCCCCGTCTCGGCGACGGAGCGCATCGCCTCGGCGGCGCGCTCGGGGTCGCGGGCGGCCGTGGCGGCCGAGCCGTCGGCCAACGTCACCATGACGGTGAGTCCGTGCGAGACGATGTCGTGCAGCTCCCGGGCGATGCGGGCCCGTTCGGCGGCGGCCGCGAGCTGCGCCTGCTGGTCGCGCTCCCGTGCGAGGTCGTGGGCGCGGGCGATGAGCGCGAGGAGATAGCGCCGCCGGTTGCCGACCGTGACGCCGATGAGCGTGACGATGAGCATGATCGCCGCGTACTGCGAGGAGGTGGCGACCGGGCCGACGAACGTCGACGGGGCCACCCACGCCTCGAGGTAGGCGCTCAGCGTGGTCACCGCGACGGAGCCGCCGAAGCCGATCCACGCGGCCTTCGTCGAGCGGTACACCCCGAGCGCGTAGAGCGCGTAGAGGATCGGGAACCCGTCGCTCATGCCGAACGGCGCGACCACCAGGCAGACGAACCAGGCGATACCGGTCAGCAGCCACGGTCGGGTTCTGCGGAACAGCAGCACGGCCGCGCCGCCGATGGCGATGCCGACGAGCTGCAGCAGGGTCGCCACCAGGGGCGGGGTGGGCGACTCCGAGGCGATGACCATCGTGGCGATGAACGTCGGCACGACGTAGAGCGCGGCGAGGATCGAGTCGGTGAGCCGCGGGTGGCGGGCCCAGAACTGCCGGATGACGCCCGGGGGCTTCGGCAGACGGAGCTCACCCCCGACCGCCGGAGCAGGGCGGTCGGGGGTGAGCGGTGACGCGTCCGGCATAGGCAGGACTCTACGCGTCGCGGCGCTTCAGCAGCACGGCGGCGGCCGCGATCGAGACCGTGACCCAGCCGAGCACGACGAGCAGGCTCTGCCACGCGTTCGGCCCCGCGAGCGTCGCCGGGTCGGCGCCGATCGTCATGTACATGGTCATCCCGGACGTCGAGAGCAGGTACGGCAGGAGCTCGGACGCCCAATCGGCGGGAATGAGCCCGAACACCGTCGGCAGGAGCAGCAGCACCCCGAGCACCGCGGCGATTCCGCCGGCGCTCGATCGGATGACGGTGCCGATGCCGAGCGCGAAGACCGAGACCAGGGCGAGATAGAGAGCCGCCCCGCCCAGCACGAGGAGCACGTTCTCGGCGAACAGGGAAACCGGCGCTCCATGGCCAGCGAAGATCGCGGCGGCGATCCCGAACGCCGCGAGGTTGGTCACGAACGCCACGACGAACGTCGTGAGGAACAGCACGACGGCCTTTCCGGCGAGGGCGGGCAGGCGCTTCGGCACTGCGGAGAGGGTCGAGCGGATCATGCCGGTCGTGTACTCGCCGCTGATGACGAGCACGCCGAGCACGGCCACCACGAGCTGACCGAAGTAGGTGCCGAACACCGCGGACTGCAGGACCATGAGCGTCTGCTCGGCGCTCGGCAGGGTCGCCACGTCGGAGCCGCCCATCCCGCTCGCGAGGCTGAAGCCGAGGAGCACGGCCATGCCGAGCGAGATGAGGACGACGATGAGGTACGACCAGACGGTCGAGCGGAGGCTGCGGAGCTTGATCCACTCCGAGCGGAGGATGCCGCCGAAGCTCAGGCGGGCGGTGTGCGCGAGCCGGGGACCGCCCTGCACGTCACGGGGAGCTGTGGTCGTGGTCATCGGACGGCCTCCGTGCGGTACTCGACGGCGTCCGCGGTGAGGGCCAGGTAGGCCTCTTCGAGCGACGCGTGCTGCGGGGTGAGTTCATGGATGGCGAGGCCGTTGGCGGCCGCCAGGTCGCCGATGCCCGCCGCCTCGAGCCCGGTGACCTCGAGCAGGCCGGCCTCGGAGCGGATGATGACCACGTCGGGTGCCGCGAGCAGCTCGGCGAGCTTCGAGGCGTGCGGCGAACGCACCCGCACGCGCTGGCGGGTGCCGGCGGCGATGATCTCGCGGACGGGGGCGTCGGCGATGATCTCGCCGCGCCCGAGCACGATGAGGTGATCGGCGGTCTGCGCCATCTCGCTCATCAGGTGCGAGGAGAGGAAGACCGTGCGGCCCTCTCCGGCGAGGTGGCGGACGAGCTGGCGCACCCAGAGCACGCCCTCGGGATCGAGCCCGTTCACGGGTTCGTCGAGGATCAGCACCGAGGGATCTCCCAACATGGCCGCGGCGATGCCGAGACGCTGGCCCATGCCGAGCGAGAAGCCGCCGACGCGCTTGCGGGCGACGGACTCGAGACCCGTGAGCTCGATGACCTCGTGCACTCGGCGCTTCGCGATGCCGTGCGTCGCGGCCATCGCGAGGAGGTGATTCTCTGCCGTGCGCCCGGTGTGCACGGCCTTCGCGTCGAGCAGGGCGCCGACCTCGTGCAGGGGCGCGCGGTGCTCGGCGTAGGGCTTGTCGCCGACGGTGACGCGGCCCGTGTCGGGGCGGTCGAGGCCGACGATCATGCGCATGGTGGTCGACTTGCCGGCGCCGTTCGGGCCGAGGAAGCCCGTCACCTGCCCGGGGCGCACCTCGAACGACAGATCGTGGACGGCGGTCTTCGCGCCGTAGCGCTTGGTGAGCGCGGTTGCGGTGATCATGCCTTCGAGGCTACGGAGGGGCGCCCGCCCGGCGCATCGCCCTCCGGAATGGCAGACGGGCGGTGCGGTGGGGGGAGGGGGAGAGCAGACCCCCCTCGCCCCAGGCCCAGCGTGCTGGTCCACATGATTGCGCTTTCCCTTCAGTAAGGAGAACGGC
>NZ_JBHXBK010000001.1:15722-205909 GCF_042726785.1 Agromyces sp. NPDC060279 | reverse complement strand
GCTAAGCGGCAGACAGTGTACGTTCCGCTCGAACCCTACCACCACCGCACCGCCCGTCCACGGTGCCTGCTGCGCGGTTAGGCGGCGTCGCGCTGCTGCGCGGCGAGGGCCCGTTCGACGCCGGCGACGTTCTCGATGACGAGGCGGCGCAGGGCCGGGGCGGCGTCGGCGTTCGCGTCGAGCCAGGCGTGGCTCGCCTCGACGAGCTCGCGGTTCGCGAGGGTCGCGGGGTAGAGGAGCTCGACGAGCTTCTCGGCGATGGCGTAGCTGCGCTCGGTCCAGACGCGGCCGATCATGTCGAAGTAGCGCGGCACGAACGGGGTGAGCAGTTCGCGGTCGCCGGCGCGGACGAAGCCGGCGGCGGTGGTGCGCACGACCGAGTTCGTCGCGGTGTCGGCCTCGACGATGGAGTCCCAGGCGCGCTGCTTGCCCTCGGCGGTGGGGATGGCGGCGCGGGCGTGAGCGGCGGACTCCTGCCCGGTCGCGGTCTGGTCCTCGGCGAGGCGGGCGTCGATCTCGGCGTCGCCGGCACGTCCGGCGGCGACGAGGGCGATGAGCAGCTCCCAGCCGAGGTCGGTGTCGATGTCGAGGCCGTCCAGCGAGCGCTCGCCCGCGAAGAGCGCGGCGAGCTCGTCGACGTGGCTGCCCGACTCCGCGAGCGCGGCGAAGTACTTCACGAACTGGAACTGCGCGTCGCTGCCGGCCTCCGCCTGCTGCGCGAGCGCCCAGAGCCCGTCGGCCAGGGCGCGACGCGCGTCGTCGCGCCGCTCGGGTGCGACGTAGGAGCTCGCCGCCAGCTGCGCGTTGGCGAGCACGATCCGGAGCGTCGTGGACTCGGTCTCGCTGGCAATGTTGCCGAGCACGAGCTCGAGGTAGTCGCTCGCGCTGGTCTCGCCGTCGCGGGTCGCGTCCCACACGCTCGACCACACCAAGGCGCGGGCGAGCGGGTCCTCGATCTTCGACAGGTTCGCGAGCGCGACCTGCTGGGATGCCTCGTCGAGCCGGATCTTCGCGTACGCGAGGTCGTCGTCGTTCAGCAGCACGAGGTCGGGGCGGGCGAGACCGGCCAGCTCGGCCACCTCGGTGCGCTCGCCGTCGACGTCGAGCTCGACGCGGTGGGTGCGCACCAGCTTGTCGCCCTGCAGCTCGTAGAAGCCGATGGCGAGGCGGTGCGGGCGGATCGTGGGGTAGTCGGGGTGCGCCGACTGCAGCACCGCGAACGAGGTGATCTTGCCGTCGGCGTCGGTCTCGATCTCCGGGCGGAGCGTGTTCACCCCGGCGGTCTCGAGCCACAGCTTCGACCAACCCGACAGCTCGCGGCCCGAGGCGGTCTCGAGCTCGGCGAGCAGGTCGGCGAGCGTGGTGTTGCCCCAGGCGTGCTTCTTGAAGTACGCCGACACCCCGGTGAAGAACGCATCGATGCCCACCCAGGCGGCGAGCTGCTTCAGCACCGAGCCGCCCTTGGCGTACGTGATGCCGTCGAAGTTCACCAGCACGTCCTCGAGGTCACGGATCTCCGCGACGATCGGGTGCGTCGAGGGCAGCTGGTCCTGCCGATACGCCCAGCTCTTCTCCATCGAGTTGAACGTCGTCCAGGCGTGGTGCCATTCGGTGGCTTCAGCGGTGGCGATGGTCGAGGCCCACTCGGCGAACGACTCGTTCAGCCAGAGGTCGTTCCACCACTTCATCGTGACGAGGTCGCCGAACCACATGTGCGCCAGCTCGTGCAGGATCGTCACGACCCGGCGCTCCTTGATCGCGTCGGTCACCTTCGAACGGAACACGTACACCTCGGTGAAGGTGACCGCACCGGCGTTCTCCATCGCGCCCGCGTTGTACTCCGGCACGAACAGCTGGTCGTACTTCGCGAACGGGTACGGCACATCGAACTTGCCCTCGAAGTACGCGAAGCCCTGCTTCGTCTTCTCGAAAATGTAGTCCGCGTCGAGGTACTGCGACAGGCTCTTCCGACTGAACACGCCCAGCGGGATGACCCGGCCGTCGCTCGAGGTGAGCTCGTCGCGCACCACGTCGTACGGGCCCGCGATGAGCGCCGTGATGTAGCTCGACATGCGCGGGGTGGGCTCGAACGCCCAGGTCGCCGTGCCCTCGCCCGCGGCGACGGGCTCGGGGGTCGGCTGGTTCGACACGACCTGCCAGTGCGACGGGGCCGTCACGGTGAACCGGAAGGCCGCCTTGAGGTCGGGCTGCTCGAACACGGCGAACATGCGCCGCGAGTCGGGCACCTCGAACTGGGTGTAGAGGTAGACCTCGCCGTCGGCCGGGTCGACGAAGCGGTGCAGGCCCTCGCCGGTGTGCATGTAGCGGCCGTCGGCGACGACGACGAGCTCGTTCTCGGCGGCGAGGCCGGGCAGCTGGATGCGCACGCCGTCGCTCACCTCGGCGGGGTCGAGGGCGACGCCGTTCAGGGTGACCGAGTGCACCTCGGCGGTGATGGCGTCGATGAACGTCGAGGCGCCCGGCGTCGTCGCGTCGAACCGCACGGTCGTCGTCGAACGGAACACCTCGGGGCCCGTCGTGACGTCGAGGACGACGTCGTAGTCGTGGACCTGGACGAGCGCGGCACGCTCCTCGGCTTCCAGTCGGGTGAGGTTCTCTCCGGGCACGTGCGCTCCTTCGCTTCATCGACGCGGCTCGTGGCCGCAGGCAACGCCGACCAGCCTACTCGCGCGACCGCGCTCGCGCCCGGCCGGAGCGGTTCCGCTCCGGGCGAACCCGACGTAGCGTGGCGGCATGCGAGACACCATGGATCCGGATGCCTCGACGGCGGCCCGCTACCGGGCCTTCGCCGAGGTCGAGGCGCGCGGGATGTCCGCGACGTACGAGGCGTGGGCCGCGGGCGTGGCCGAGGACCCGCCGACGATCGCCCTGATCGAGGAACTGCCGGTCGCGAAGCGGCAGCCGAACCTCGTGTTCAGCGCGGCACGGTTCCAGGGCGCGCCGCTCGGCCCGTACACCCTGCTGCGGGACTGGCTGCACCGGCACTGGATCGAGGTCCGCGCCACGGTGCTCGACCATGCCACGCAGACGAACGAGGCCGGCCGCTGTGCGCTGCACCTCCCGGTGCTCGCGGCGCTGCCGGGCCCGCTCGCGCTGCTCGAGGTCGGCGCCTCCGCCGGGCTCTGCCTGTATCCGGATCGCTACGCCTACCGCTACGGCCAGCGGCCGCCGCTGCAGCCGGCCGACGGCCCCAGCCGGGTCCTGCTCGAGTGCGAGGCATCCGGTCCGGTCCCCATCCCCGAGCGGTTGCCGGAGGTCGTCTGGCGGGCGGGCATCGATCTCAACCCGCTCGACGTGACGCAGGCCGACGACCTCGCCTGGCTCGACGCGCTGATCTGGCCCGAGCACGACGACCGCCGCGCCCGGCTCCGCGAAGCGGCGGCGATCGTCGCCGCCGAGCCGCCCCGGCTCGTCGCGGGCGATCTGGTCGAGGAGCTCGGCCGCCTCGCCGACGAGGCACCGGCCGGGGCGACGCTCGTCGTGCTGCACACCGCAGTGATCGCCTACCTCGACGAGGAGGCGAAGCGCCGCTTCGTCGCCGAGGTCGCGCGGCTCGACGGACACTGGCTCTCCGTCGAGGGGCGCAACGTCGTCCCCGGCATCGCGGCGCGCGAGGACGCGCCGAACGTCTCGAGCGACTTCGTGCTCGCGCTCGACGGGGAGCAGCTCGCCTGGGCGCAGCCGCACGGCCGGGCCATCCGCTGGATCGGCACTCCCTAGAATCGTCAGCATGCGCATCCACATCGCGACCGACCACGCCGGCCTCGAGTTCAGCCGGACCCTGCAGGCCCATCTGACGAACAGCGGGCACGAGGTCGTCGACCACGGCCCGGCCGAATACGACGCGCTCGACGACTACCCCGCGTTCTGCATCAACGCCGCGCTCGGCGTCGCCCGCGACCAGGCGGCCGGGGTGCGCGCCCTCGGTGTCGTCTTCGGGGGCTCGGGCAACGGCGAGCAGATCGCCGCGAACAAGGTGCGCGGCATCCGCGCCGCCCTCGTCTGGAGCATGGACACCGCACTCCTCGCCCGCGAGCACAACGACGCCAACGTCATCTCGATCGGTGCGCGGCAGCACACGGTCGAAGAGGCCATCCGCTACATCGACGCCTTCATCGCCGAGCCCTTCTCCGGCGATGAGCGCCACGTGCGCCGTATCGCCCAGCTCGCCGAGTACGAGACCACCGGCGACATCGCGGGCAAGGGCGTCGACACCGCGGCCGACTCGGCGCCGGAAGCTTAGGCCCGCCGGATGCCGGAAGGCCACTCCGTCCACCGCATCACCCGCCAGTTCGAACGGAACTTCGTCGGGCACGTCGTGCACGTGTCGAGCCCGCAGGGGCGCTTCGCCGAGGGGGCAGCGCTGCTCGACGGCCGGCGGATGACCGACGCGCGCGCCGTCGGCAAGCAGATGTTCCTCGGCTTCGAGGGCGACCGCTGGTTGCGCGTGCACCTCGGCATCTACGGTGCCTGGGACTTCGCCGGCGACATCCTGCTCGACCCGACGATCGCCTCCGCGAACGGTCGCATGGGGCAGACGAACATGCGCGGCACCTTCCTCGACGGCCCGAACCCCGATGCCGTCGTGCTCGACACGGCCGGCGAGAATTCGCTGACCTCCATCGGGGCGCCGCGGCGCACGCGACTGCGCATGGCCGAGTCGGAGAAGGAGGGCGACACCGCCTGGTCGTTCCCGCCGGAGCCGGTCGGCCAGGTGCGGGTGCGCCTGCTCACCGACACCGTCTGCGCGGACCTGCGCGGACCGACCGCGTGCGAGGTGCTCGACCCCGCCCAGGTCGAGGCGACCGTCGCGAGGCTCGGTCCCGACCCCCTGCTCGACGACAGCGCGGAGGCCGAGGAGCGCTTCGTGTCGACGGTGCGGCGCAAGCCCACCCCGATCGCGCTGCTGCTCATGGACCAGAACGTCGTCGCCGGCATCGGCAACGTCTACCGTGCGGAGCTGCTCTTCCGCGCCGGGCTCAACCCGCACACGCCGGGCCGGCTCGTGCCGGAGGAGACGGTGCGGGAACTCTGGCACGACTGGGGCCGGCTGCTGCGCATCGGCGTCGAGACCGGGCAGATGATGACGATGGACGGCCTGGAGGGGGAGGCCTACCGGGCCGCGATGGCGAACCGCGACGACCGCCACTGGGTGTACAAGCGGGAGGGCCTGCCGTGCCGGGTCTGCGGCACGAACATCGTGCTCGAGGAGCTCGGTGCGCGGAAGCTGTACTGGTGCCCCTCCTGCCAGGCCTGAGCCGGCGTCGGCGCTGAGCGGCGGGGGATAACCCCCGCCAGGATCCGGACGGGCGCCGGATGGGCCGGGAGGGCCGCGCTCGCGAGGCTGGAAGCATGCTCGGCACCCGCACGCGACCCACCAGTCCCTCGCCGCTCCGGCGTCCCCGCGCGACCCTCGTCTCAGGGCTCACCGCGCTGGCGGCCGGCGGTCTCGTGGCGCTCGCCTTCGCCGGTTGCGGCATTGTGACGCCGGGCCCCGTATCCACGATCGGGCGGGTGGACTTCGACCGCCCGCTCGCGATCCCGCCGCTCGCCGAATCGAACGTGGCCGCCGACGGCACCCGGGTTTTCGAGCTCACCGCGCAGGCCGGCACCACCGAGTTCGAGCCCGGCGTGCCGAGCGACACCTGGGGGTTCAACGGCGGCTACCTCGGCCCGACGCTCGTCGCGGATCGCGGCGAACGGGTGCGCGTCGAGGTGCGCAACACGCTCGACGAGCCGACCACGGTGCATTGGCACGGCATGCACCTGCCCGCGGCGATGGACGGCGGCCCGCACCAGATGGTGGCGCCCGGCGCCACCTGGGCGCCCGAGTGGCTCGTCGACCAGCCGGCCGCGACGCTCTGGTACCACCCGCATCCGCACGGCGAGACCGAGTCGCACGTGTCGCGCGGGCTCGCCGGGCTGTTCCTGCTGCACGACGACGCCGAGCGCGCCCTCGGGCTACCGGCCGAGTACGGGGTGGACGACGTTCCGGTGATCGTGCAGGACACCGGCTTCAGCGCCGAAGGCCGCCGCGAGGCGGCGCAGCGGGGGTACGCGGGGGCCCTCGGCGACGAACTGCTCGTGAACGGCACCCGCTCGCCGTACTTCGAGGCCGGTGACGAGCTGCTCCGGCTGCGGCTGCTGAACGCGTCGACGGCGCGCAGCTACGCGTTCGCCTGGTCCGACGACCGCCCCGTGCGGCTGATCGGCACCGACGGCGGCCTGCTCGGCGCGCCGGTGGAGCTGCCGGAGGTGCGGCTCTCGCCGGGCGAGCGGGCCGAGGTGCTCGTGCGTCTCACCCCGGGCGAGCGCCTCGTGCTCCAGTCCAGGATGACGCCCGAGATCGCCGGGCTCGTCGGGCCGGTCGCGCAGACGAACGGGGCCGCGGACGGCTTCGACGTGCTGGAGCTCCGCGCTGCCGATCGGCTCCGAGCGGCCGCAGCGGATCCCACCGCGCTCGTCCCGATGCCGCCGGACGACGGCGAAGTCGCAGCGGATCGCCGCTTCGTCCTCGACGACAGCTTCGAGATCAACGGCCACGCCATGGACCTCGGCCGCATCGACGAGACCGTCACCGTCGACACACTCGAACGCTGGACCGTGGTGAACGACACCGCGCTCCCGCACAGCTTCCACGTGCACGACGTGCAGTTCCGGCTGGCCACGGTGGGCGGCGGGCCGCCGCCGCCGGAGCTCGCGGGGTGGAAGGACACGATCTACGTGGAGCCGGTGACCGAGTACGTGCTGCTCGTCCGCTTCGCCGACTACGCCGACCCGGACACGCCGTACATGTACCACTGCCACCTGCTGTGGCACGAGGATCAGGGGATGATGGGGCAGTTCGCCGTCGTCGAACCGGGTCAGCGTGCGACGATTCCCGAGGGGACCGACCATGACCACCACTGATCCGATCAGCACCGCCCCGATCAGCACCGCCCCGTCCGCCGCCGACACGAATCGCGAGGCCATGAGCACCGAACCGGCCAGCACCCAATCCACCCCGGCGCCGTCGCCGACGCGCCGACGAGGCTACGGCGCGCTCTGGGCGTCGGTGCCGCGCGAGCTCGGCTTCCTCATCCTCACGATGCCGATCGCGGTGATCGGGCTGAGCTTCGCCGCGACGGTCTTCTTCACGGGCGTCGGGCTGCTCGCGATCGTCGTCGGTGTGTTCGTCATGGTCGGCGCCTTCTACGTGGCCCGGGGCTTCGGCACGCTCGAACTCGTGCGCCTCGAGTGGGCCGGTCGCCCGCGCATCGAACGGCCGGACTGGGCCCGCGACGGGCGTGAGGCGGGGTTCTGGCGCGCGGCGTTCGTGCCCTTCGTCGACGGGCACTACTGGCTGTACGTGCTGCACACGCTCATCATCAATCCGATCGTGAGCATCTTCACCTGGACGGTCACGGTGGTCTGGTTGGCGATGGCGCTCGGCGGCACCACCGGGTGGTTCTGGCAGCGCTTCATCCCCGAGAGCGACCGCGGCTTCTGGCTGAACGAGTGGCTGCTCGACCGGTTCTTCCCGGGCAACGACTTCTCGTACGACGTCGTCGCGGGGGAGCGGCTGCTCGAGTTCGTCCTGGGCGTGGTGTTCCTGCTCACCCTGCCGATCGTGTTCCGCGGGCTCACACTGCTGCACGACGCGGCTGCGCGCGGCCTCCTCGGGGCGTGGCGCTCCGAAGCGCTCGAGGTGGAGGTCGCGCAGCTCGCCGCGTCGCGCGGGGCCGCGGTGCAGGCCGAGGACGCCTCGCTTCGTCGCCTGGAACGGGACATCCACGACGGCCCCCAGCAGCGGCTCGTCCGACTGCAGATGGACCTCGCGACGATCGAGCGCCGGATGGAGCGCGACCCGGACGCCGCCCGCGAGCTGATCGGCGAGGCCAGGGAACAGGCGCGCGAGACGCTCGACGAGCTCCGTGCCCTGTCGCGCGGCTTCGCGCCTCCGCTGCTGCAGGACCGCGGCCTCGCGAGCGCGCTCGAGTCGCTCGCGTCGCGCAGCCCGGTGCCCGTCGTGTTCGAGAACCTCCTGCCCGGGGCCAGCGGGCTGCCGGCGGCGATCGAGCGGAACGCCTACTTCGTCGCGGCCGAACTGCTCACGAACGTCGTGAAGCACTCCGACGCGACGAGCGTGCGGCTGCGGGTCGCCGTGCGCGACGCGGGCCCGGCCGGCCACTGGCTCGACCTCTGGGTGACCGACAACGGCTCGGGCGGCGCGCGACTGGAGGCGGGCCACGGCCTCGCGGGCCTGCACGAGCGCGTGCTCGGGCTCCGCGGCCAGTTCCTCGTCGACAGCCCGCCAGGGGGACCGACCATCATCGGCGCGCACATCCCGTTCCTGCCCGAGCCGCCGCGCGTGGACGGCTGACGCCGGGCTGCCCGGCCCGCGCCGCTAGGGTTGGGGCATGCCAGACCCCGCCCGCGGCCAGCTCCGCGTCGTGCTCGCCGAGGACTCCGTGCTCCTGCGTGAGGGGCTCGTCCGGCTCTTCGACGAAGCCGGCTTCGAGACGGTCGGGTCGTACCCCGACGCCGAGCAGCTGCTCGCGGCGGTGGGCGGCGACGTGCCCGACGTCGCCGTGCTCGACGTGCGCATGCCGCCGAGCTTCCGCGACGAGGGCGTGCGTGCGGCGATCGAGTTGCGCCGCCGCTATCCCCGGCTCGGGGTGCTCCTGCTCAGCCAGTACGTCGAGGGCACCTACGCGCACGAGCTGCTGAGTTCCGGCGACGGTGGCATGGGCTATCTGCTGAAGGACCGCGTCGCCTCGCTCGACGAGCTGGACGACGCGGTGCGGCGGGTGAGCGAGGGCGGCACGGTGCTCGACCCGCAGGTCGTGCGCGAGCTGCTGAGCCGCCGGGCCGATCCGCTCGAGCGTCTGACGCCTCGCGAGCGCGAGGTGCTCGAGCTCATGGCCGAGGGTCGCACGAACGCGGGCATCGCCGCGCAATTGTTCATCGGCGTCGGCGCGGTCGAGAAGAACGTGACCTCGATCTTCCAGAAGCTCGGACTCGAGGACTCCGGCACCGATCACCGCCGGGTGCTCGCCGTGCTCGCCTGGCTGCAGCGCTGAGCCCCGCCGTCGCCGGGCATGAGGAGGGGCCGGGATCCTCGCGGATCCCGGCCCCTCCTCGTCGCGCTCGCGGCTCAGCTCACGCTGAGGTGCGCCGAGAGGAACCAGCGGTCCTTGTCGAGGCCCTGACGGATCGCGATCGCGATGTCCTGGCTCGACGGGTCGAGCGTCTCGAGCCCCTCGATCGCGGCGTTCACCTTCTCGGTGGCGACGTCGATCTGGGCGATCACGTCGGCGATGGTGTCCTCGGACGGCTTGAAGCCGGACTTGGGGTTCGCCCCCGCGGTCTGCTTGGCGACGGTCGCGAGGCGGGCGTCGATCGGCAGCCCGAGCGCGATCACCCGCTCGGCGGCCTCGTCGGCCCAGCCCTGCGCGTGCTCCACGACGGTGTCGAGGAACTCGTGCACCGGGAGGAAATTGATCCCGCGGACGTGCCAGTGCGCCTGCTTGCCGTTCACGGCGAGCGTCACGAGCTCGTGCACGATGGGGGTGAAGAACTGGGCCACCCCGGAGGCGACCTCGGCGTTCGCGCCGGTCTTCGGAGCCATGGTGTCGGTCATCTGTTCCGCCTTCCCTCGGTCGATGTCACCTTCAACGCTACGCAGCTCAGGATCTATTTCAAGCAAGGGAAGGCAGGGCTTGCGAAGGGGAGGCGAACCTCACTACGGTCGGATGCCACACTCGATCGGGCCGTGCAGGCCGGCCGTGCACGGCGACCCCGCGGATGTGCACTACGATCGAACCGTGCCGAGAGGCGCATCGGGGATGTAGCTCAATGGTAGAGCCTCAGTCTTCCAAACTGATTACGCGGGTTCGATTCCCGTCATCCCCTCCGATTCAGCTCCGTCCGCGCTCGCTCGCGGCATCGCTCCGGGTGTCCTGAGCAGCCCCGCGCCGTGCAGTAGACTTTCTCGGGTCATCCGCGTCCCGGTCTGCTTCGGCATGCCCGCGCGGGTGGCGACGAGTTGAGTAGCGACTCGGGGCGTAGCTCAGCTTGGCTAGAGCGCCCGCTTTGGGAGCGGGAGGTCGCAGGTTCGAATCCTGTCGCCCCGACGAGTCGCCTGGCTCGACACGAACTTCCACACAACAGGAGAACTTCCACATGCCGACCACTTCGGTTGAGAAGCTGAGCCCCACGCGCGCCAAGCTCACCATCACGGTGTCGCCCGAGGAGCTGAAGCCCAGCATCGCCCACGCGTACGAGCACATCGCCGAGCAGATCAACGTGCCCGGGTTCCGCAAGGGCAAGGTGCCGCCGCCCATCATCGACCAGCGCGTCGGCAAGGCCGCCGTGCTCGAGCACGCGGTCAACGAGGGCCTCGACGGCTTCTACCGCGCCGCCGTCACCGAGCACGAGCTCCGCCCGCTCGGCCGCCCGGCGGCCGACATCGTCGAGTGGCCGAACGAGAAGGACTTCTCGGGCGATCTGCTGCTCTCGATCGAGGTCGACGTGCGTCCCGAGATCGAGCTGCCCGCCTACGACGGCCTCGAGCTCACCGTGGACTCGGTCGAGATCGACGAGAACGAGGTCACCGAGGAGCTCGACCGTCTGCGCAGCCGCTTCGGCACGCTGATCACGGTCGACCGCCCGGCGAAGACCGGCGACTTCGTAACCCTCGACCTCGTCGCCGAGATCGACGGCACCCAGGTCGACACCGCCAACGGCATCTCTTACGAGGTCGGCTCGGGCGAGCTCCTCGCCGGCATCGACGAGGCGCTCGACTCGCTCACCGCGGGCGAGACGACCACCTTCACCTCGCGCCTGCTGGGCGGCGAGCACGAGGGCGCCGACGCCGAGATCACCGTGACCGTCACCGCCGTGAAGGAGCGCGAGCTCCCCGAGGCCGACGACGACTTCGCCCAGATCGCGAGCGAGTTCGACACCATCGCCGAGCTCACCGACTCCCTCAAGGAGCAGGTCGCCCGCAACAAGACCTTCGGTCAGGGCACCCAGGCCCGCGACCTGCTCGTCGACAAGCTCATCGAGCTCGCCGACGTGCCGGTCGCCGATTCGGTCATCGAGGACGAGGTGCACCGCCACCTCGAGTCTGAGAACCGCCTCGAGGACGACGAGCACCGCGCCGAGGTCACCGAGGCGAGCACCAAGTCCTTCAAGTCGCAGATCATCCTCGACAAGATCGCCGAGGTCGAGAACGTCCAGGTCAGCCAGGACGAGCTCACCCAGTACCTCGTGCAGGGCGCCGCACAGTACGGCATGAACCCGCAGGAGTTCGTGCAGATCCTGAGCGAGCAGGGCCAGATCCCGGCGATGGTCGGCGAGGTCGCCCGCAACAAGGCGCTCGCGATCGCGCTCGGCAAGGCGAAGGTCACCGACGCCGACGGCAAGGCCGTCGACCTCAGCGAGTTCACCGCCGTCGGCGAGGACGAGGCCGAGGCTGAGGCCGAGGTCGTCGCCGAGGCCGAGGAGATCGTCGAGGAGGCCGAAGAGGCCGAGAAGCCCGCGCCGAAGAAGCGCGCCACGAAGAAGGCGAGCGACGAGGCGGAGGCCGAGAAGCCCGCGCCGAAGAAGCGCGCCGCCAAGAAGTCGGACGCGTAAGCAGCTGATTCCGTGAGCGGGGGTCGGGCCGGTGGCCCGGCCCCCGCTCGCGTTCCGGCACGACCCCGAAGGGACGGGCGATGACCGCAGCGGACTGGCAGGACGCCGTCGACGCCGTCTGGGCGGACGCGGAGGCGCTCGGCGATTCGGAGGTGATCCGGCGTATCGATGCGCTGGCGGCCGAGCTGCCCGCCGGCGATCCACGGGGGCCCTTCGAGGCGGCCGGCGCGCGCGACGCGGCGGGCTTGGAGCGCGAGGCCGAAGCGGGGTACCGGCGGGCCCTCGAGCTCGGACTCGCGGGGCGGGCGCGGGTCGAGGCGCTCATCCAGCTCGCGTCGACGCTGCGGAACCTCGGCCGGCCGAGCGAGTCGCTCGTGCTGCTCGACGAGGCCGCCGCCGAGCCGCACGAGCTGGGCGACGCGGTGACGGCGTTCCGTGCGCTCGCGCTCATCGATCTCGGGCGCGAGCGGCGCGCGAGCGCCGAGCTCATGGCCGCCCTCGTTCCGCACCTGCCGCAGTACCGCCGTTCGCTCGCCGCGTACGCCGCGGCCCTCGGCGGCGACGCGTCATCCGCCTAGGGCGAACAGCCCCGTTCCGCGCGGTTGCACCGGATAGATTCGATGCAACGCGACAACGAAACGGAGCGACATCCATGGCCGAACAGACACCGCAGCCGGGTGTATTCGATCGACTGCTGAAGGACCGCATCATCTGGCTCGGTTCCGAGGTGCGCGACGACAACGCGAACGAGATCGCCGCGAAGCTTCTGCTGCTCGCCGCCGAAGACCCGAAGAAGGACATCTACCTCTACATCAACTCGCCGGGCGGTTCGATCACGGCGGGCATGGCGATCTACGACACGATGCAGTTCGTGCCGAACGACATCGTCACGGTGGGCATCGGCATGGCGGCCTCGATGGGGCAGCTGCTGCTGACCGCGGGCACCAAGGGCAAGCGGTACATCACCCCGAACGCGCGGGTGCTCCTGCACCAGCCGCACGGCGGCTTCGGCGGCACTGCGAGCGACATCCAGACGCAGGCCCAGCTCATCCTCGACATGAAGAAGCGCCTGGCCGAGATCACGGCCGCGCAGACCGGCAAGACCGTCGAGCAGATCAACGCCGACGGTGACCGCGACCGCTGGTTCTCCGCGCAGGAGGCGCTCGAGTACGGCTTCGTCGACCACATCCGCGAGTCCGCGCTCGATGTCGCGGGCGGCGGCGGAACGAACCAGGCGTGAACGAGAGAGAGAACGAGCGAATGACCATGCCAGCCTTCACCGGCCCCGCCTACGGCGGCACCGCCTTCTCCGGCGTGCAGGCCCCCGGCTCGCGCTACATCCTGCCGAGCTTCGAGGAGCGCACGGCGTACGGATTCAAGCGCCAGGACCCCTACGCGAAGCTCTTCGAGGATCGCATCATCTTCCTCGGGGTGCAGGTCGACGACGCGTCGGCCGACGACATCATGGCGCAGCTGCTCGTGCTCGAGTCGATGGACCCCGAGCGCGACATCATGATGTACATCAACTCGCCGGGCGGCTCCTTCACGGCGATGACCGCGATCTACGACACGATGCAGTACATCCGTCCGCAGATTCAGACGGTCGTGCTCGGCCAGGCGGCCTCCGCCGCGGCGGTCATCGCCGCAGCCGGCACGCCGGGTCGTCGCCTCGCGCTGCCGAACGCCCGCATCCTGATCCACCAGCCCGCGATGGGCGAGGCGGGGCACGGGCAGGCCTCCGACATCGAGATCCAAGCGGCCGAGATCCTGCGCATGCGCACCTGGCTCGAGGAGACGCTCTCGAAGCACTCGAAGCGCAGCCAGGAGGAGGTCAACAAGGACATCGACCGCGACAAGATCCTCTCGGCCGAGGAGGCCATGCAGTACGGTCTCATCGATCAGGTGCTCACCTCGCGCAAGACGCTGCCCGCGCTCACGAGCTGAGTCCGGCACCTCCGATGACGAACGGCGCGCTGGACGACCGGCGCGCCGTTCGTCGTCTCTACGTCCGGCCGGGTGCCCCGGTCGACCGCCGGGCGTGGCCCGCGACGGTGCCCGCGATCGCCCAGCTCCTCGCCGAGGGCGGGCTCGAGCTCCCCGTCGGGGTCACCTTCCTCGTGGGTGAGAACGGCAGCGGCAAGTCGACGCTCATCGAGGGCATCGCGATGGCCTACGGTCTTCCGGCCGAGGGCGGGAGCAGCCACGGCGGCGGCACGACCCGGCCCTCGGAATCGCCGCTCGGCGAGTGGCTCGGCATCGAGCGGTCCGGCGGCGCCCCGCGCTGGGGCTTCTTCCTCCGGGCCGAGACGATGCACGGCTACTACAGTTACCTCGAGGCCCTCCCGGACAGCCCGGACCGGCACCTGCACGCGCTGAGTCACGGCGAGTCCTTCAACGCGCTGCTGGCCGAGAAGCTGAACCACCCGCACTACACCGCCGGCTTCGTCTGCCTCGACGAGCCCGAGGCGGCGCTCTCCTTCGCCTCGACGTTGACGTGGCTCGCGAATCTCGCCGAGATGGCCGCGGACGGGACCCAGATCGTCTGCGCGACGCACTCGCCCGTGCTCGCCGCCCTCCCGGGTGCGACGATCCTGGAACTGGGGGAGTGGGGACTGCGCAGGGTCGACTGGGCCGAGCTCGAGATCGTGCAGCACACACGGTCCTTCCTCGACGACCCCCGGCGGTATCTCCGGCACCTGATCGACTGAAGCGGATCGCCACGCCGTCGCCGATCCTGCGCCGCTCCGCCGCAACGACGGCGGCACGGGTTAGGCTCGGAGCAGACCGCTGAGAGGGAGGATGCGATGGCACGCATCGGAGAGAGCGCAGACCTGTTGAAGTGCTCGTTCTGCGGAAAGAGCCAGAAGCAGGTCCAGCAGCTCATCGCGGGCCCCGGCGTCTACATCTGCGACGAGTGCGTCGAGCTCTGCAACGAGATCATCGAGGAGCGCCTGGCCGAGGCCGGCGAGACCGAGGCCGGCGAGTTCGAGCTGCCGAAGCCGAAGGAGATCTTCTCCTTCCTCGAGGAGTACGTGATCGGGCAGGAGCCCGCGAAGCGCGCACTGGCCGTCGCCGTCTACAACCACTACAAGCGCATCCGTGCGAAGACCACGCTGACCACGGCCGACCGAGCCCACGACGACGTGGAGATCGCGAAGTCGAACATTCTGCTCATCGGCCCCACCGGCTGCGGCAAGACCTACCTGGCGCAGACGCTCGCCAAGCAGTTGAACGTGCCGTTCGCCGTCGCCGACGCCACCGCGCTCACCGAGGCGGGGTACGTCGGCGAAGACGTCGAGAACATCCTCCTGAAGCTCATCCAGGCCGCCGACTACGACGTCAAGCGCGCAGAGACCGGCATCATCTACATCGACGAGGTCGACAAGATCGCCCGCAAGGCCGAGAACCCGTCGATCACCCGCGACGTGTCCGGCGAGGGCGTGCAGCAGGCGCTGCTCAAGATCCTCGAGGGCACGGTCGCCTCGGTGCCCCCGCAGGGCGGGCGCAAGCACCCGCACCAGGAGTTCATCCAGATCGACACGACGAACGTGCTGTTCATCGTGGCCGGCGCGTTCGCCGGGCTCGAAGACATCATCTCCTCGCGCGCGGGCAAGCGTGGCATCGGCTTCGGCGCCCCACTGCACTCCAAGCGCGAGGACGCGGAGCTCTTCAGCGAGGTGCTTCCGGAAGACCTGCACAAGTTCGGCCTCATCCCGGAGTTCATCGGCCGGCTGCCCGTCGTCGCGACGGTGACCCCGCTCGACCGGGAGGCGCTCATCGAGATCCTCACCGAGCCGAAGAACGCGCTCGTGAAGCAGTACCAGCGCATGTTCGAGCTCGACGGTGTCGCCCTCGACTTCGAGCAGGACGCGCTCGAGGCGATCGCCGACCTCGCCGTGCTCCGCCAGACGGGAGCGCGCGGCCTCCGCGCCATCATGGAAGAGGTGCTCGGGCCGATCATGTTCGAGGTGCCGAGTTCGACCGGGGTCGCCCGGGTCGTCGTCACGAAGGCCGCGGTCATCGACAACGCGGCCCCCACGATCGTTCCGGTGAAGCAGCGCCGCCAGGAGAAGTCGGCCTGAGGCGCGGCGCCGCGCGAGCGGCGGTGCGCCCGGCGGGTCGGTGATCAGGCCAGGTCGTCGTCGGGGCGCGCGCCGAAGACGATCTCGTCCCAGCTCGGCATGGAGGCCCTGGAGCTCTTCTTAGCCGGGGCCGCGTCCCCGCGCCCACCGCTCTGCTGCTTGCCGCCCCAGAGGCCGCGTGCGGCCTTGGCTGGGCGCTCCTCGCCGGACTCGGCCTTCTTCGCCTTCGGACTCGACGGCGCGACCGCTTCCGCGGGCAGCGGGAGCTCGGGCTGCTCGAGCAGCGGGGTCGGCTCGGCCGGCTTCGCCGTGGCCTCGCCGGCGGACTCACGCTCGCCCCGGCGACGGCGGAGCGCCTCCAGGAGGTCGGCCGTCTCGCCCATCACCGGGGCCGGCTCGTCCGCGCGCTTGATCGCGGCACGAGTGACCGCGGGGCTCGACTGCGGCGTGCTGCGGGCGTAGGGGAGCGGTTCGAGCTGCGGGGCGGTGTCGAACTCGCCGTGCTCCGGCTCCTCGAGCGTGAAGGCGCCGCTGTCGAAACGGGAGGCGTCCCCGTCGACGGCGCGCAGGCGGGGAATCAGCCCGCCCTTGAGTTCGCCCTGCTGCGAGAGGGTGATCGCTTCGGAGTTCAGCGGCTGGAGGGCCTGCTTGCGCGGCTCGAAGCTCCAGCGGGCGTCGTGCTCGATCTCGTCGACGGTGAACTCGAGCTTCACCATCCACCCGCGCTCCTCGTCCTTCCAGCTCGCCCACCGCTCGCCGCTCGCGCCGAGGCGGGCGAGGCGATCGCGGATGGCGGAGCCGAACGAGGCCGGCTCGTCGCCGTCGGGCTCGATCGCGGTCGCGACGGGCACAGCGAGGGCGGAGTTCACGATGTGCTCGCGCTCCGCGACGACCGGTCCTTCGAAGCGGCGGATGTACTCGACCGCGGCCCCGGTGATCTCCGCGACGTCCTCGGCGGACAGGCCGGAGCGGATGTGCGCCTGGATCTCGCGGGGCGGGATCTTCGGGCCCTGGTGCTGCTCGGGCTGGGCCTGGCGGATGCGCGATTGCAGCACGTCGTCCACCACGATCCGGAAGCGCGCGCCGTCTTCAGTGGCCACGAGGAGTGCGCCGTCCTCGACCCCGATCACCTTCAGTTCCTGCATGGCGAGAACCCTTCCGTGCCTGCGTTCCCGCCAAGGATGCCACGCGAATCGGCCGTGCTCCGGGAATACCCCGGGCGTGCCGGAAGTTGACCAGGCAGCGAGAGCCGAAGGGCTCTCGGGCGATGGTTTGCTTACGCCGATGATTTCATGCAGACTAACGCCGCCGAATCCTCGGCGTGAAGGAATGGATGGGAATGGCAACCGACTACGACGCCCCACGGAAGACCGAAGACGACTCGGAGTCGATCGAGGCCCTCAAGGAACGCGTCCCCGACAAGATGTCGGGTGTGGTCGACGTCGAAGACGCCGACAACCCCGGTAGCTTCGACCTCGCCGGCGCCGACCTCTCGGATGTCGAGCTCGACGTCGTCGTGCTCCCGCCGCAGGCGGACGAGTTCACCTGTGTCAGCTGCTTCCTCGTGAAGCACCGCTCGCAGATCGACCACGAGACCAAGCTCGGGCCGATCTGCCTCGAGTGCGCCGCCTGAGCGGCGCACCCGCCCCTACTCCGGCCGTCGCGATCCGTTGATCGCGGCGGCCAGTTCTTTGGGCCTGCGGCTCGAGACGAGCCAGTAGGGCGTGGGGTCGGCGGGATCGGTGATCGGGATGCGCACCACCGGCTGCACCCAGCCCCGGATGACGAGGAACGCCCGCGCGTCGAGCCCGGTGCCGCGCTCGGCCCTGGCCGCGGCGTCTTCGGCGGCGACCGCCTCGCCGGTGTGGGCGAGCTCGATCTCCGCCCGTCCGGCGCGGAGCCGGCCATCGAGCACCTCGACGACCGGCGCCGTGAGGCTGAGCGCTCCGACGACGGCGAGGTAGAGCACGATCCCCGTGACGATGCCCGCGGGCATCGACACGGGCGCGAGCACCAGGATGCTCGACGGGACGAGCAGCAGGCTCACGATGTAGATCCAGGGAGTGGGCCAGAGTTTCTCGCGGTACACGGGCATGTCTCTATCCCACCAGACTTCTGCACTACCCTCGAACGGTGAGCGATTCCGTCGACGTCCTGATCACGGCCGAGCGGGTCCCGAGCTACGCCCACCCGGGCGACGCCGGAGCCGACCTGCACGCCGCCGAGTCCATCGTCCTCGCCCCCGGTGAGCGCGCCACCGTCGGCACCGGCGTGTCCATCGCGCTGCCCGATGGCTACGTCGCCTTCGTGGTGCCGCGCTCCGGGCTCGCCTTCAAGCACGGCATCACCATCGTGAACGCGCCGGGCACCGTCGACGCCGGGTATCGCGGCGAGATCAAGGTCGCACTGTTGAACACCGACGCGCGCGAACCGTATGCGATCGAGGCGGGCGACCGCATCGCCCAGGTCGTCGTCATGCCGGTCAGCCGGGCGCGCTTCGTCGAGGTCGAGCGCCTGCCCGGCAGCGACCGCGGCGAGGGCGGGTTCGGGTCGACGGGGTTCGGCGAGCAGAAGCAAGGAGCGAACGCGTGAGCGAGATCGAGAACGCCGGGAGCGCGGAGCGCCCCGTCGACCACCCCAAGTCGGCGCCCGAGAACCGGGCGACCGATGGTCCCTTCGACGAATCCGAGGCGAACCCGGTTCGCCCCTACGTCGACCTCGGCGGCGTGAAGGTGCTGCCGCGCGAGGGCCTGCACCTGCGGCTCGAGGTCGAGGAGGGCTCGAAGCGCGTCGTCGCCGTGGGCCTCGACTACGCGAACTCCACGCTCCAGGTGCAGCCGTTCGCGGCGCCGCGCTCGAGCGGCCTCTGGCACGAGATCCGCGACCAGATCGCCGAGCAGATCGCGCGGCAGGGCGGCACGACGAGCGTCCGAGACGGCGCGTTCGGGCCGGAACTGCTCGCGCAGATCCCGGTGGCGGCCGCCGATGGTGCGAGCGGTCGGATGCGTCTCGCCCGCTTCGTCGGCGTCGACGGTCCGCGCTGGTTCCTCCGCGGCGTGATCGCGGGGGAGGCGGCGGTCGATCCCACCGCCGCTGCGCAGGTCGAGGACCTCTTCCGTTCGATCGTCGTCGTCCGCGGGACGACGCCGATGCCGCCGCGCGACCTGATTCCGCTGCGGATGCCAGCGACCGGCGCCCAGCCGCAGCAGTGATGTCGGGCGACGCCGAACGGCGCGACGGCGCGCCCGGTGATGACGCGCCCCGAGACGCGGTGAACCCTCCCACGGCACCGGGCGGAGCCGACGGCGCCCGGGCGGATGTCGAGCCGGGCGAGCGCTCCGAACTCGCCGGCGAGTTCGGCCGCCAGCTCGCGGCGGCGGCGGAACGCAGCGGACTCGGCGCCCTCGCCCGCGACGAGCGACTCAGCGGGCGTGACCTGCTCACGGCCATCGGCGGCGTCCGCGGCATCCTCGAGGCGCTGCTGCCCGGCCTCGTCTTCCTCGTCGTCTACAGCTCGCTGACGAGCTTCGCCCACCTCGAGACCCAGGCGGCGCTCGTGCCGGCGCTCGCGGCCTCCGTCGGGCTCGCCGTGGTCTTCACGATCGCGCGGGTGGTGGTCAAGGGCCAGCCGACGCAGGCGATCGCCGGCCTCGTCGGCGTGCTCGCCTCGGCGGGGCTCTCGCTCTGGACCGGCCGCGCCGAGGACAACTACGTGCTCGGCTTCTGGACGAACGGCGTCTACGCGACCGTACTGCTCGTCTCCGTGTTGGTCCGCTGGCCGGTGATCGGCCTCATCGTCGGCTTCCTCATGAACGAGGGCCTCGCGTGGCGGCAGGACCGCCGCAAGCTCCGTGCTGCGCAGTTCCTCACCCTCGTCTGGGTCGGGCTCTTCGTCGCCCGCCTCGCGGTGCAGCTGCCGTTCTACTTCGCGCAGAACGTGGAGGCGCTCGGCGCGACGCGGCTGCTCATGGGCGTGCCGCTGTACGCTCTCGTGCTCGTGTTCACCTGGCTCGTCGTGCGCGCCGTGTACCCGGCGAAGGACGCCGCCGCCGAGTGATAGAGTTATCTCGACGTCGAGATAAATAGCTCGAATCCGCGGGGCGGGACGGCGGCGGGGCCATTAGGTTACCCTTGCTGGATCGGCCCCCTGTCTGACGAGCAAGATGAAGTGCCGCGATGCGTTCGCGGCAGGCTTCGCGAAGGAGAGGACATCGTGTCTGCAGTGAACAGTTTCGGGGCGAAGGACACGCTCCGCGTCGGCGACGAATCCTACGAGATCTTCCGCATCGACACCGTGCCCGGGTACGAGAAGCTCCCCTTCAGCCTGAAGGTGCTGCTCGAGAACCTGCTGCGCACCGAGGACGGCGCGAATGTCACGAAGGAGCAGATCGAGGCGCTGGGCTCGTGGGTTCCCACGGCGGAGCCCGACACCGAGATCCAGTTCACGCCCGCGCGCGTGGTCATGCAGGACTTCACCGGTGTGCCCTGCATCGTCGACCTCGCCACGATGCGCGAGGCCGTCGTCGCCCTCGGCGGCGACCCGAACAAGATCAACCCGCTCTCGCCGGCCGAGATGGTCATCGACCACTCCGTCATCGCCGACCTGTTCGGCACCGAGAACGCCCTCGAGCGCAACGTCGAGATCGAGTACGAGCGCAACGGCGAGCGGTACCAGTTCCTGCGCTGGGGCCAGACGGCCTTCGACGACTTCAAGGTCGTCCCGCCGGGCACCGGCATCGTGCACCAGGTGAACATCGAGCACCTCGCCAAGGTCATCTACGACCGCTCGGTCGACGGCGTCCTCCGCGCCTACCCCGACACCTGCGTCGGCACCGACTCGCACACCACGATGGTCAACGGCCTCGGCGTGCTCGGCTGGGGCGTCGGCGGCATCGAGGCCGAGGCGGCCATGCTCGGCCAGCCGGTCTCGATGCTCATCCCCAAGGTCGTGGGCTTCAAGCTCTCCGGCTCGATCCCGACCGGCGTGACCGCGACCGACGTCGTGCTCACCATCACCGACATGCTCCGCAAGCACGGCGTCGTCGGCAAGTTCGTCGAGTTCTACGGTTCGGGCGTCGCCTCGGTGCCGCTCGCGAACCGCGCCACGATCGGCAACATGAGCCCCGAGTTCGGCTCGACCGCCGCGATGTTCCCCATCGACGACGTCACGGTCGACTACCTCCGCCTGACCGGTCGCAGCGAGCAGCAGCTAGCGCTCGTCGAGGCGTACGCCAAGGAGCAGAAGCTCTGGCACGACGCCGAGAACGAGCCGGTGTTCTCCGAGTACCTCGAGCTCGACCTCTCCACCGTCGTGCCGTCGATCGCCGGCCCGAAGCGCCCGCAGGACCGCATCATCCTCTCGACCGCCAAGGAGCAGTTCGAGAAGGACCTGACGAACTACGCCGAGGTCGACCACGACCTCGTCGACCTCGAGATCGCCGAGTCGTTCCCCGCGTCCGACCCGCCCGCCAACTCGCCGGAAGACGAGTACAGCCAGCACGTGCACCACCACAAGAGCCACGCGCCGACCTCGATCTCGAAGCCCACGCAGGTGGTCGAGGCCGACGGCACCGAGTACACGCTCGACCACGGCGCCGTCACGATCGCGGCGATCACCTCGTGCACGAACACCTCGAACCCCTCGGTCATGCTCGCCGCCGGTCTGCTGGCGCGCAACGCCGTGAAGAAGGGCCTCAAGGCCAAGCCGTGGGTGAAGACCACCCTCGCCCCGGGCTCGAAGGTCGTCACCGACTACTACGAGAAGGCCGGCCTCACCCAGGACCTCGAGGACCTCGGCTTCTACACCGTCGGCTACGGCTGCACCACCTGCATCGGCAACTCGGGCCCGCTCATCGAAGAGGTCTCGGCCGCCATCCAGCAGAACGACCTCGCGGTGACCGCGGTGCTCTCGGGCAACCGCAACTTCGAGGGCCGCATCAACCCCGACGTGAAGATGAACTACCTCGCGTCGCCCCCGCTCGTCATCGCCTACTCGCTCGCCGGCTCGATGAACTTCGACTTCGAGACCGACGCGCTCGGCACCGACCCCGAGGGCAACGACGTCTTCCTCCGCGACATCTGGCCCGACGCGGCCGAGGTGCAGGCCACGATCGACTCGTCGATCAGCGAGGACATGTTCACCACGCAGTACGCGAGCGTCTTCGAGGGCGACGAGCGGTGGCGCACGCTGCCGACGCCGACCGGCTCGACGTTCGAGTGGGACGAGGAGTCGACCTACGTGCGGAAGCCCCCGTACTTCGAGGGCATGACCATGCAGCCGTCGCCCGTCTCCGACATCTCGGGCGCCCGCGTGCTCGCGAAGCTCGGCGACTCGGTCACGACCGACCACATCTCGCCCGCCGGCTCGATCAAGGCCGACAGCCCCGCCGGTCACTACCTGACCGAGCACGGCGTCGAGCGCAAGGACTTCAACTCCTACGGCTCACGTCGCGGCAACCACGAGGTGATGATCCGCGGCACCTTCGCGAACATCCGCCTGCGCAACCAGCTCCTCGACGGCGTCGAGGGCGGGTACACGCGCGACTTCACGAAGGCCGACGCACCGCAGTCGTTCATCTACGACGCCTCGCAGAACTACCAGGCGCAGGGCACCCCGCTCGTCATCTTCGGCGGCAAGGAATACGGTTCCGGCTCCTCGCGCGACTGGGCGGCGAAGGGCACGAGCCTGCTGGGTGTGAAGGCGGTCATCACCGAGAGCTTCGAGCGCATCCACCGTTCGAACCTCATCGGCATGGGCGTGGTCCCGCTGCAGTTCCCGGCGGGGGAGTCGGCCGATTCGCTCGGCCTCGACGGCACCGAGGTCGTGTCGATCTCGGGCCTCGAGCAGCTGAACGAGGGCACCACCCCGAAGACGGTCCACGTCGTCGCCGAGCCGAGCGAGCACTCGCCGGCCGGCAAGCAGACGGTCGAGTTCGACGCGGTCGTCCGCATCGACACGCCCGGTGAGGCCGACTACTACCGCAACGGCGGCATCCTGCAGTACGTGCTGCGCTCGCTCGTCTGACGCGGGCGGCGACTCGGCGAGGCCGGGCGTTCCATTCAGGGAGCGCCCGGCCTCGGCCGTTCGGGTCGCGTAGAATCGACGGATGCCGCACCCCACGTCGCGGCGCACGGAAAGGCGGCGCAGATGACCCTGCTGGAGACGATCAGGGGTCCTCGGGACCTCGACGGTCTCACGAGGGAGCAGCTGGACCAGCTCGCGGTGGAGGTGCGCGAGCACCTCGTCGCGAACGTCGCGAAGACGGGCGGCCACCTGGGTCCGAACCTCGGCGTGGTCGAGCTCACGATCGCGATCCACCGCGTGTTCGCCTCGCCGCAGGACGCCATCGTCTTCGACACCGGGCACCAGTCGTACGTGCACAAGCTGCTGACCGGCCGCCAGGACTTCTCGACGCTCCGGCAGAACGGCGGCCTCGCGGGCTACCCGCAGCGCAGCGAGTCCGAGCACGACATCGTCGAGTCCTCGCACGCCTCCAGCTCGCTCTCCTGGGCCGACGGCATCTCGAAAGCCTTCGAGATGACCGGGCAGCACGACCGTCATGTCGTGGCCATCGTCGGCGACGGGGCGCTCACCGGCGGCATGACGTGGGAGGCGCTCAACAACATCTCCGACGACAACACCCGCAAGCTCATCGTCGTCGTCAACGACAACGGCCGCTCGTACGCGCCGACCATCGGCGGTATGGCCCGCTTCCTGAACTCCGTGCGCACGAAGCGCACCTACCGCAATCTGCACCTCTCCAGCCGTGACGCCTTCGAGCGGCTCGGCGGACCGGCGAAGGCGTTCTACCGCGGGGTGCGTGGCGGCTTGCACGGCTTCCTCTCCCGCTTCACCGACAACGAGGCGCTCTACTCGAACCTCGACATCAAGTACGTCGGCCCGGTCGACGGGCACGACGAGCACGCGATGGAGGACGCCCTCCGGCAGGCGAAGAACTACGGCGCCCCGGTCATCGTGCACGCGATCACCGAGAAGGGCCGCGGCTACGAGCCCGCACGAAACGACGTGGCCGACCAGTTCCACGCCGTCGGGCAGATCGACCCGGAGTCGGGCGAACCGCTCGACACGAGCGGCGCGAAGAGCTGGACGAGCGTCTTCGCCGATGAGCTCGTGCAGCTCGCCGAGCACAACGAGCGACTCGTCGGCATCACCGCGGCCATGTTGCGCCCCACCGGGCTGCACCGCATGGCGGAGCGATTCCCGTCCCGCGTCTTCGACGTCGGCATCGCCGAGCAGCACGCGGTCACGAGTGCGGCCGGGCTCGCCTTCGGCGGCCTTCATCCCGTCGTCGCCGTCTACGCCACGTTCATGAACCGCGCCTTCGACCAGCTGCTGATGGACGTCGCCCTGCACAAGGCCGGCGTCACCTTCGTGCTCGATCGTGCGGGCGTCACCGGGCCCGACGGCCCGAGCCACCACGGCGTCTGGGATCTGTCGATCCTGCAGGTCGTCCCCGGCATCCGGATCGCCGCCCCCCGCGACTCGGTGCGCCTGGCCGAGGAACTCGGCGAGGCGGTGCGCGTCGAGGACGCGCCCACCGTGCTGCGCTTCCCGAAGGGCTCCGTGGGCACCGAGTACCACGCGGTCCGGCGCACGGCCGACGGCGTCGACGTGCTCGTCGAGTCCGAGCGCCGCGACGTGCTCATCGTGACCGTCGGTCCGATGGCGGGCATCGGCCTCGACGTGGCGAAGCGCCTCGAGGCGCACGGCATCGGCGCGACGGTGATCGACCCTCGCTGGGTCGTGCCGGTGCCCGAGAGCGTCGTGCAGCTCGCGGCGGGCTACCGTCTCGTCGTCTCGCTGGAGGACGGCGTCCGGGTCGGCGGCGTGGGCACGCGCATCCGGCAGGACCTCCGCGAGGCCGGTGTCGACACCGCCGTGACCGAACTGGGCCTGCCCGACGAGTTCCTCGACCACGGCTCGCGCGCCGAGATCCTCGAACGGGTGGGGCTCACCCCGCAGCACATCGCCCACGACGTCACCGCGATGGTGCTCGGCACCAAGCTGCCGCACGCCCGCGGCGTGTCCGGCGACACCGGCGCGCAGCCGGTCGTCGCCCGCGCGGCCGACTGACCGCCTGCGCCCCGCACGGGGAACGGCCCGCGACGATCTCGTCGCGGGCCGTTCTGTTCGTCTGCTCGGCTCAGGCGCCGACGCCGCGCACCGGCGGGTGGTGGAACGTGTCGCCGAAGACCCGCTCCGAGGCGCCCACTCGGTCGAGGTACGGGGTCGCACCGCCCGCCTGGAACGGCCAGCCGGCGCCGAGGATGAGGCAGAGGTCGATGTCCTCCGCGGCGGCGACGACCTGCTCCTCGAGCATGAGGTGGATCTCGCCGGCGAGCTCGTCCTCCACGCGACGGAGGATCGTCGCGGCATCCACCGGGGTCTTGCCGACCGTGATGGCCTTCTTCGCCTCCTTGCTGAGGTCGATGACCTTGCCGTGCTTGTCCTTCTCGACGACGGGCGAGCCGAGCTTCGAGAGCGCGTGCATGTTCTCGGAGGCGTAGAAGCGCTCCGGGAACTCCCGCACCATCGTGTCCTGCACGTGCGCGGCGACCGCCCAGCCGACGAGGTCGATGAGCTCGAACGGGCCCATCGGGAGCCCGATCGGGGCGAGCGCCTTCTCGACGACGGGAACCGGGGTGCCCTCGTCGACGGCGCGCGCCGCCTCGCCCATCACCTTGGCGAGCAGGCGGTTCACGACGAAGCCCGGGGCGTCGGCGGTGAGCACTGCGCTCTTCTTGAGCTTCGCAGCGGTCGCGAACGCGGTCGCGAGCGTCGCGTCGTCGGTCTTCGGCGTGCGCACGATCTCGATGAGCGGCATCACCGCGACCGGGTTGAAGAAGTGGAACCCGACGAGGCGCTCGGGGTGGGCGAGCTTCGCGCCGATCTCCTCGACGGAGAGCGACGAGGTGTTCGTCGCGATGATCGCCGTCTCGGCGAGGTGCGGCTCCACCTCGGCGAAGACCTGCTGCTTCACCGCCAGGTCTTCGAAGACGGCCTCGATCACCCAGTCGCAGTCGGCGAAGTCGGCCTTGTCGGTCGTGCCGCTGACGAGCGCGCGGAGCCGGTTGGCCTCGTCGGCGTCGATGCGGCCCTTCTGCTCGAGCGCACCGATCTCGTCGCGGATGTAGCCGAGGCCCTTGTCGACGCGGGCCTGGTCGAGGTCGGTGATGACGACCGGCACCTGCAGGCGGCGGACGAAGAGGAGCGCGAACTGGCTCGCCATGAGCCCGGCCCCGATGATGCCGACCTTCGTCACCTTGCGCGCGAGCTCCCGGTCGGGGGCGCCCGCCGGGCGCTTGGCGCGCTTCTGCACAAGGTTGAACGCGTAGATCGAGGCACGGAACTGGTCGCCGGCGATGAGATCGGCGAGCACCTCGTCCTCGCGGGCGAAGCCCTCGGTCTTCGTGCCGCTCTTGGCCGCCTTCAGCAGCTCGAGCGCGGCGTAGGGCGACTTCGCGACGGAGCCGATGCGGGCCTCGAGCGTCTTGCGGGCGATGCCGATCGCGACATCCCACTTCGCGAGCCGCTCGAGCTTGCCCGGCGTGTTCGGGCGCTTCACCTGCGCGCCGCCGAGCACGCCGTCGGCCCATTTCAGCGAATCCTCGAGGAAGTTCACCGGTGCGAACATGGCGTCGGCGATGCCGAGTTCGAGGGCGTCCTTCGCCTTCAGCATGTGGTTGTTCTTCAGGGGGTTCTCGACGACCACCTTGAGCGCGTTCTCGATGCCGATGAGGTTCGGCAGCAGGTACGCACCACCCCAGCCGGGGATGATGCCCAGGAAGACCTCGGGCAGCGCGATGCCGGGCGCCGAGGAGTCCACCGTGCGGTAGTCGGAGTTCAGCGCGATCTCGAGTCCGCCGCCGAGGGCGAGGCCGTTGATGAAGCAGAACGAGGGCACGCCCAGCTCGCCGAGCTTGCCGAGCACGAAGTGGCCGAGCTGACCCATCTTGAGCGCCACCTCGCGGCTCGGGATCTCGCCGACCTTCGAGAGGTCGGCGCCGGCGGCGAGGAAGTACGGCTTGCCGGTGATGGCGACGGCGTCGATCTCGCCCGCCGCGGCGCGCGCCTGCAGCTCGACGAGCCGCTCGTCGAGCTCGAGCAGCGTGACCGGGCCGAGCGTCGTGGGCCGGGTGTGGTCGCGCCCGTTGTCGAGGGTGATGAGCGCCAGCGTCTTGCCGGACGGCAGGCGGACGTCGCGCACGTACGAGTGCGTGACGACCTCGTCGGCCGACATGGCGGCGAGCTCGGAGAAGTCGATCTTCGAGTAGTCGGTCATGTCGCTCAACGACCCTTTCCATAGCGCTTGTGGTGCGGGTTCTCCCAGATGACGGTGCCGCCCTGGCCGAGGCCGACGCACATCGCCGTCACGCCGTAGCGGACGTCGGGGCGCTGCTCGAACTGGCGGGCGAGCTGGGTCATCAGGCGGACGCCCGACGCGGCCAGCGGGTGGCCGATCGCGATGGCGCCGCCCCAGGGGTTCACCCGCTCGTCGTCGTCGGCGATGCCGAAGTGGTCGAGGAAGCTCAGCACCTGCACGGCGAAGGCCTCGTTGAGCTCGAAGAGCCCGATGTCGGTGATGTCGAGGCCGGCGCGCTTCAGCGCCTTCTCGGTCGAGGGGATCGGGCCGATGCCCATGACCTCGGGCTCGACGCCGGCGAACGCGAAGCTGACCATGCGCATCTTCGTGGACAGGCCGAGCTCCTTGGCGGCGTCGGAGCTCGCGAGGATCGCGGCGGTGGCGCCGTCGGTGAGGGGCGAGGCGTTGCCCGCGGTGACCCGGCCGTGCGGGCGGAACGGCGTCTTCAGCGTCGCGAGGCCCTCCATGGTGGTCTCGGGGCGGCGGCCCTCGTCCTCCGTGGCGAGGCCCCAGCCCGACTCGGTGCGCAGGGCGACCGGCACGAGGTCGGGCTGGATGTTGCCGGCGTCGTAGGCGGCCTGCACCTTCTGCTGGCTCAGCATGCCGAAGCGGTCGGCGCGCTCCTTGGTGAGCTCGGGGAAGCGGTCGTGGAGCCGCTCGGCGGTGTTGCCCATGTTGAGCGCGTCGGCGGCGACGAGCTTCTCGGCGAGGAACCGCGGGTTCGGGTCGGCGTCGAGGCCCATCGGGTGCCGCCCCATGTGCTCGACCCCGCCGGCGATGACCACGTCGTACTGGCCGAAGCCGATGCCCGAACCGGTGGTGGTGACGGCGGTCATCGCACCGGCGCACATGCGGTCGATCGCGAAGCCGGGCACGCTCATCGGCAGACCCGCGAGGATCGCGGCGGTGCGGCCGAGCGTCAGGCCCTGGTCGCCCTGCTGCGTCGTCGCGGCGATCGCCACGTCGTCCACTCGCGCCGGGGGCAGGGAGGGGTTGCGTTCGAGGAGCCCCGTGATGGTCTTGACCGCGAGGTCGTCGGCCCGGGTGTTCCAGTACATGCCCTTTTCACCGGCTCGTCCGAACGGGGTCCGGACCCCGTCGACGAACACGACATCAGCTCGTTCAGCCACGCTGCAGCTCCCTTTCGGATCAGGAATGACTCGATCCTACGAAGCCGTCGTCGCGGCGGCGGAATCGCTTGACGGAACCTACGAAGCGCTGTCCTCGGCGTCCTGAATGCTTTGTGCCGCCTCGCTAAAGGCCGCAGCGATTCTCTGTGCGGTGGCTTCAAGCTGCCAGGGCCTGGCCCCGTGCTCGGCGAGTGCGGCAGAGATGGCTGCGGCATCGCGCTCGATCGGCGGGTGCCAGGCGACGCGGCGCAGCGTGTCCGGGGTGAGCAGGTTCTCCACCGGCATCCCGTACTCCTCGGCGATCTCGGCGACCGCCTCCTTCGCAAGGCGCAGGCGCGCATCGGCCTCGGGATTGCGGGCCGCCCAGGCGCGCGGAGGCGGCGGGGCGTCGCTCGGCACGCGCGCGGCCGGCAGATCGTTGGTCTGGATGGCCGCTTCGACCGCCTTCCACCACCGGTCGAGCTCGCTGCGGCTCGCCCGGCCGTTGAAGTCCTTCATGTCGGCGAGCGCCCGGCGGCTGCGCGGGATGGCCTTCGCGACGGTGAGGATCGACGAGTCGGGGACGAGTCGTCCGGGCGCCACGTCGCGCTCGACCGCGAGCTCGTCGCGGGCGAGCCAGAGCGAGCGGGCGACCGCGAGGTTCCGGGGCGAACGCAGCGCGTGGATGCCCGAGAGCCGGCGCCAGGGCTCGCTCGCGGCCGGCTTCGGCTCGCGGTGCAGCACGGCGTCGAACTCCTGCTCGGCGATCCGCGCCTTGTCCGCAGCGACGAGCTCCTCCGCGAGGCGGTCGCGTACGTCGACGAGCAGCTCGACGTCGAGGGCCGCATAGGTGAGCCAGGGCTGGGGGAGCGGGCGGGTCGACCAGTCGGCCGCGGAGTGCTCCTTCGCGAGCGTCACGCCGAGGAGCTCCTCGACGACGGCGGCGAGGCCGACGCGCGGCATGCCGAGGAGGCGCGCGGCGAGCTCGGTGTCGAAGATGCGCTCCGGGTCCAGGCCGACCTCGCGCAGGCACGCGAGGTCCTGGCTCGCGGCGTGCAGCACCCACTCGTCGTGCTGCACGAGCTCCTGCAGCCGGCCGAACTCGCCGAGGGCGGGTGGATCGAAGAGGAAGGTGCCCGACCCCCGCCGGAACAGCTGGATCAGGTAGGCGCGCTGCGAGTAGCGGAACCCGCTCGCCCGCTCGGCGTCCACCGCGATGGGGCCGTCGCCGTCGGCGATCCGGTCGACCGCGGCCGCGAACGCTTCGGGCGTGTCGATCACCCGGTAGTCAGTCACGGTTCCTCCGTCTGAGTAGGGTCGTCACCCCTTCGGAACGGGGCGGCAGCCCGGCGAGCATGCACAGCAACTCGCCCCAGCCTTCCACATGCGCGTCGATCCGGGGGTCGAGGGGGGTCCACGAGGCGCGCAGCTCGATCTGCGCGCCGTCGCCCTGCTGGGCGAGTTCGCCGAAGCCGGTGGAGAGGATCTTCGTCGCCGTGCCCGAGGCCGCCACGTAGTTCGCGCCCCTCGCGTCGAGGGCGTCGACGAGCCACGACCAGGCCACGTCGGCCAGGAACGGGTCGAGGCCGATGTCGGTCTCGAGCGGCGCCTGCGCGAAGCAGACGACGCGGAACCGTCCGCCCCACTGCTCCGGCTCGCTCGGGTCGTAGAGCAGCACGAAGCGTCCGGTGCCGAGCTCGGAGTCGGCGTGCCGGCTCGGCAGCACGTCCGCCGACAGCGCGGTGGCATAGGGGGCGAGGGCCGCGGGCGCGGGGATCTCGGACACGCGGAGCTCGCTTCGGGGCGAGGCCGCTCGGATGGATTCGAGCGCGACCTCGAACTCGTGGGGCGGTCGCGTCGCTGAGTCGGGCACGAGTGCAGACTAGAGTCTGCGTCGAGGCGGATGTCGGCGGCACGCCGGTCCGACCGGCACCACCTCGACGGGTTCGACCGGAGGGGGACGTATGCCAAGGGGAGCACGCATCGCGAAGGGCGTCGGCATCGCGATCGGGGCCGTCGCGCTGACGGCGGCGGTCGCGGCGACGGTGACCGCCGCGATCGGGGTGCGATTCGCGCGCAAGGTGGTCACTCCGCCGCTGGAGCGCGAGGAGGACGTCCGCATCCTCGGCGTCGACCGCCCCAGGAACGAGATCCTGCTGGCGCCGTCGGACGAAGCGCGGATGGCCGGCCGCTACGGGTTCTGGTTCGACCGCGACGCCGGGTACGCCCGGCTCGGCGACGTCCTCGACGAGGGACCGCGCGGAGTCCGCCGAGTCATCGAGTCGATCGATTTCGGCCGCCTCGAGCGTGCGCAGCGCGGGCGGATGAGCGGCTGGTACCACCTGGGCCCGTGGGAGCTCGGCATCCCGTACGAGAACGTCGCGATCCAGACGCCCGTCGGACCGGCGCCCGCCTGGTTCGTCCCCGCCGAGGAGCCGGGTGGCGACTGGATCATCCAGGTGCACGGCTGGGGGGCCAGGCGCCCGGAAGGGCTGCGGGCCGTCGCACCGGCTCGTGCGCAGGGCTGGGACACCCTGCTCATCTCCTACCGGAACGACGGGGAGGCGCCCGCCTCGGGGGACGGCCGCTTCGGGCTCGGCAGCACCGAGTGGCGCGACGTGGAGGCGGCCGTCGCCTACGCCCAGGAGCACGGCGCGCGACGCATCGTGCTGATGGGCTGGTCGATGGGCGGCGGCACGGTGCTGCAGGCGATGCTCCGCTCGCCCGGCGTCGCCGACGCGGTGTGCGGCCTCATCCTGGAGTCGCCGGCGGTCGACTGGGCGGACATCCTGCGCTTCCAGGGCACGCTCTACCGGCTGCCCGCGGAGTTCGCCGTCGTGGTCAGCAGGGTCCTGCGCGACCGGCTGGGCTCGGGACTCGCCGGCCTGGCCGAGCCGATCGACCTCGCCGAGCTCGACGCCGCCGACCGCGCCGACGAGCTCGCGGTGCCGATGCTGCTGCTGCACAGCGTCGACGACGGATTCGTGCCGATCGACGGCTCGCGGCGCCTGGCGGAGGCCCGTCCCGACCTCGTGCAGTTCGAGATCTTCGAGGGCGCGCGCCACACCAAGCTCTGGAACGAGGATCCGGAGCGCTGGAACTCGCTCATCTCGGACTGGCTCGCCGCGCGCTGACCGCCGGCGATCAGGCGCGGCGTTCGACCACCTGGCGCTTGATCCGAGCGAGCATGCCGGTCATGCCCCGCACCCGCAGCGGCGACACGGCCTGACCGAGCCCGAGCGACTGGGGGTAGTCGGCGGGAACGTCGAGCACCTCCTGCGGGGTGAGCCCGTCGAGCCCCTGCACGAGGATCGAGGCGAAGCCCCGGGTGGTCGGCGACTCCCGCGGCGCGGTGGCGTGCAGGTGCACCCGGCCATCGTCGACCTCGACGAAGAGGTAGACGGGGGACTGGCACTCCTCGACGCGCTCGAGCAGCTCGGGGTGGTCCGTGTAACGCTCGGGCAGCTCCGGCAGCTCGTTCGAGAACTCGAGCAGGAGCTGGAGGCGGTCCTTCACCTCGAGTGCGAGGAAGTCGTCGCGGGTCTCGGCGAGCCGCTCGGGGAGTGCCGTGTCGTCCATCCCGTCGATTCTCGCACCGATCCGCGGCGCCGCAGCCGAGCTCGCCGAAGCGCGGCCGCGGGTCAGCGTGCGGGCAGCTCGCCGCGCGCCTCCCCGGTGACGATGGGCACGCGGACGGCGCTGCCCCACTCGGTCCACGAGCCGTCGTAGTTACGGACGTGCTCGAAGCCGAGCAGGTGCGTGAGCACGAACCACGTGTGGCTCGAGCGCTCGCCGATGCGGCAGTACGCGACGATCTCGTCGTCGTCCTCGAGGCCGACCTCGTCGCGGTAGATCGCGTCGAGCTCCGCACGGGAGCGGAAGGTGCCGTCGGGCGCGGCGGCGCGCGCCCAGGGCACCGACGCCGCCGTCGGGATGTGCCCGGCGCGGAGCGCGCCCTCCTCCGGGTAAGCGGGTGCCGTCGTGCGCTCGCCCGAGTACTCCTCGGGGGAGCGCACGTCGATGAGCGGGCTGCCGAGGTGGGCGAGCACGTCCTCCTTGAAGGCTCGGACGACGGTGTCGTCGCGCTCGACGACCGGGTACTCGACCGGCGTGACCTCGGGCGGGGCCGTGGTGAGTTCGCGACCCTCGGCGGCCCAGAGGTCGCGGCCGCCGTCGAGCAGCCGCACGTCCTCGTGCCCGAAGAGGGTGAACACCCAGAGCGCGTAGGCGGCCCACCAGTTGTTCTTGTCGCCGTAGATGACGACGGTCGAGTCGCGGGCGATGCCCTTCGACCCGAGCAGGGCGGCGAACTGCTCGCCGTCGAGGTAGTCCCGGACGACCGGGTCGTTGAGCTCCGTGTGCCAGTCGATCTTCACCGCACCAGGGATGTGGCCCGTCTCGTAGAGCAGCACGTCCTCGTCCGACTCCACCACCACGAGACCCGGTTCGCCCAGGCGTTCGGCGAGCCACTCGGTGGAGACGAGCCGCTCGGGGTGGGCGTACTCGGCGAACTTCTCGGCGGGATCGAACGCGACGGACATGCTGGCCTCCTGCGGGCGCCCGGTCGGGCGTGGGGGTTCGGGGAGCGGACTAGGCTGGTGGCGAAATCCAACTCGAATCTACGCGGCGCGCCGGTCGAAGTCACAGGGGCCGTCATCGGATGCAACACGGGAGACCCCTGAATATGACCACGGCTGAGGCCAGAACGCTCGTCCGGCTCATCGAGCGGAACCCGACCATCACGGGCGCCGAGATCGCCGCCGCGCTGACGCCGCCGCCGCAGTTCGAGCACGCGTCCTTCGACTCGTACCGTCCCGACCCCGACTTCCCCTCGCAGCAGGCGGCGCTCGCCCGCCTCAAGGAGTTCGCGGGAGCCTGGCGCGCCGCCCAGCGCCCGGGCGGGTTCTTCTCGCGCAAGCGCCCGGCCCGCATCGAGCTGCCGGGCGTCTACCTCGACGGCGGCTTCGGCGTCGGCAAGACCCACCTCCTCGCCGCGCTCTGGCACGTCGCGCACGGCCCCAAGTACTTCGGCACCTTCATCGAGTACACGGCGCTCGTCGGGGCGCTCGGGTACGCGCAGGCGGTCGAGCTGCTCCGCGGGGCGAAGCTCATCTGCATCGACGAGTTCGAGCTCGACGACCCGGGCGACACGATGCTGATGACCCGCTTCCTCGGCGAGCTGATGGCGGGCGGCACACGGGTCGCCGCGACGAGCAACACCCCGCCGAACGCGCTCGGCGAGGGACGTTTCGCCGCGGCCGACTTCCTGCGCGAGATCCACGCCCTGTCCTCGAACTTCGAGACGCTGCGCATCGACGGGCTGGACTACCGCCGTCGCGATACCGAAGGGCACGCCGTCGTCGCCGGCGACGACGAGGTCGTCCGTCGCACGGCGGAGGCGCTCGCGGCCAACGGCCACCGCACCTCGCTCGACGGCTTCGACGAGCTCATCGCCCACCTCGCGACGGTCCACCCGTCGAAGTACGTCCGGCTCATCGACGGCGTCGAGGCGATCGCCCTCACCGGCGCGCACGAGCTGAACGACCAGAACGCCGCGCTGCGGCTCGTCGCCTTCATCGACCGCGTCTACGACGCCGAGGTGCCGCTGATCGCGAGCGGCATCCCGCTCGACGAGGTCTTCGACGCGGAGATGATGGCGGGCGGCTACCGCAAGAAGTACCTCCGCTCGATGAGCCGCATGATCGCGCTGACTTCGGGCGAGCTGCCGCCGCACGACTGACGCGCCGTCCGGCTTCGCCGAAACCTGCTGTTTACGCGGGCGGCAGCTCCGTAACCGGACCGAAACACGACGAGGCGTCGTTCGAAACCAGCTCTCGTGACACTGGGCCCACTGGATCCCCGGTTGCACCCGAGAGAGGTTTCGAGATGGACCAAGGCAACACCGCGTTCCTGTTGATCGCGGCGGCACTCGTGCTGCTGATGACGCCAGGGCTCGCGTTCTTCTACGGCGGCCTCGTGAAGGCGAAGAGCGTCATCAGCATGATGATGATGAGCTTCGGCGCGATGGGCCTCATCGGCGTGCTCTGGGTGCTCTTCGGCTACGCGATCGCGTTCCCCTCCTCGGAGGGACTCAGCGCCCCCTGGGCGATCGACTGGTCGGCCCTCGGCCTGCAGAGCCTGCTCGAGACTCCGGAGGGCGCCGCCTTCCCGCCGCTCGCCTTCGTGGCGTTCCAGGCGACCTTCGCGATCCTCACCGTCGCGCTCATCTCGGGAGCCATCGCCGACCGGGCGAAGTTCGGCGCGTGGATGGTGTTCGCCGGCATCTGGGCGGTCGTCGTCTACTTCCCGGTCGCGAGCTGGGTGTTCAACTTCGGGCTGGCCGACGACGGCAGCTTCGCCTACGGCGGCTGGATCACCTACGGCCTCCAGCAGGCCTTCGGCGTCGGGGCGATCGACTTCGCCGGCGGCACCGCCGTGCACATCAACGCGGGCGCCGCGGCCCTGGCCCTCGCGCTCGTCCTCGGCAAGCGCGTCGGGTTCTCGAAGGGCGCGCACGTGCCGCACAACCCGCCGTTCGTGCTCCTCGGCGCCGGGCTCCTCTGGTTCGGCTGGTTCGGCTTCAACGCGGGCTCCGAGCTCGCGGCGGACGGCACCGCCGCCCTCGCCTTCGTGAACACGATCGCCGCCCCGGCCGCCGCGCTCCTCGCCTGGCTCCTCGTCGAGAAGATCAAGGACGGCAAGCCCACCTCGGTCGGCGCCGCCTCGGGTGCGGTCGCCGGTCTCGTGGCGATCACCCCGGCGTGCGCCTCGCTCACCCCGGTGTGGGCGATCGTCCTCGGCCTCGTCGCCGGCGCCGTGTGCGCCGTCGCGGTCGACCTGAAGTTCAAGTTCGGCTTCGACGACTCGCTCGACGTGGTGGGCATCCACCTCGTCGGCGGCCTGATCGGCACGCTGTACCTCGGCATCTTCGCGAACGGCACCGGCCTCATCTACAGCGGCGAGCTCACGCAGCTCGCGGTGCAGGCGATCGCGGCGTTCGCGGTGCTGGTGTACTCGTTCGGGCTGACCTTCGTGATCGGCTTCGCGATCCAGAAGATCATGGGCTTCCGGGTGCGCAACGAGGACGAGATCGCGGGCATCGACACCGCCGTGCACGGCGAGGACGCCTACAAGCTCGAGCTCGTCTAGCGCGGAACCGCCGTCCGAGGGCGGTGGGGTAGTGTGCCGGTGTGTCAGACACCAGCCGCTTCCTCACCGCCCTCGTTCGTGCGATCGGCCAGGCGTTCCGATCGGGCGGCCAGGCGCGCACCGGCGGGCCGGGCACCTCGTCTCGGGCGGCCCGTGCGAGCGGCGGATCCGGCCGGAGCGGAACGGCGACCGACACGCTGTCGCCGGGGCAGTCGGGCGCGTCCGCGACCGAGGAGATCGACCCGCGCGGCCTCGGTCGCGTCGTGCTGAGTTATGCCCCGACGCCCGACGGCGAGCCGGATCCCGGCGAGATCGTGTGGACCTGGGTGCCGTTCGAGGAGCACGACGGCCGGGGAAAGGACCGCCCGGTCGTGATCGTCGCCGCCGGCGACGGGGATCGCTTCCTGGCGGTGCAGCTCACGAGCAAGGGCCGGCCGGGGGATCGCGACTACCTGGGGCTCGGCACCGGGCCGTGGGATGCCGAGGGTCGGCCGAGCTGGGTGCGGCTCGATCGCGTCTTCCTCGTGCACGGGGACGGGATGCGCCGCGAGGCCGCCTCGCTCGACGAGGCGCGCTACCGGCTCGTCGCCGAGGCGTTGCGCACGCGCTACGGCTGGCGTTGACGACGGCGCTGCACCGCGCCCGAGAACGACGAAGCCCCCGGCGTCTGCCGGGGGCTTCTCTGGTGGGCGATGCCGGGCTCGAACCGACGACCTCTTCCGTGTGAAGGAAGCGCGCTACCAGCTGCGCCAATCGCCCAAGTGGGATTCGGGCACGAACGCGTCGTGCCGCGGGTTCGATAGTAGCCGACGCCGAGGGGTGAATGCACATCGGCCGGGCGGGCCTCGGATCCCGGGCGTGTCCGGCCCTTCGCCGCAGGCCGGATCGACGTGCGAATCGGCCTCGACACGCCCGGGTTGCGCGAGCGGATTCCGGGGCTGACCTGGCTGAACACTGGGGGAGCCATCCTCGGTTTGTGAATCGTTCACCCTTTCGGTTACAGTTTCTGTGTTGCCGGAAACGGCGACAACGCGGATGTGGCGCAGTTGGTAGCGCATCACCTTGCCAAGGTGAGGGTCGCGAGTTCGAGTCTCGTCATCCGCTCTGATCAGAACCGGGCGAAAGCCCGTTTCTGGTTTCTGGTGGTGAACCCAGACACGGTGGATTGGCCGAGAGGCGAGGCAGCGGCCTGCAAAGCCGTATACACGGGTTCGAATCCCGTATCCACCTCCAAGCCGAAACCTTTCGACTTGACACGGGCGATTGGCGCAGCGGTAGCGCGCTTCCCTGACACGGAAGAGGTCACTGGTTCGATCCCAGTATCGCCCACACAGCAACGCCCCGGCAGACGCCGGGGCGTTCGTCGTTTCCGGCGCCTTCACGACCCTCTGTCCCACGGATGGGGTACTGAAGCGGACACCGCCTCCCGTTACGGTGAGAGCAGACGTCTGACCCGGCCCACCCGAGACGCGTCGCAACGACGACCAATGAGCGTCGGGGAAGGTGTTCATCGTGCACACTCGTGTTGCTCTCGCGCTGGCCTCTGCGGCCGCGCTCCTCTCGACCCTGCTGGCTGCTGCTCCGGCGTCGGCGACGGAGACGCCGCTCCCGCAGGAGCCCCTCGCCGCGACCGCCGGAGCGACGGGTGTCGCCGGGTTCCCCGCCGGGCAGACCCGGCTCGCCGGCGCATCCCGCTACGACACCGCGGTCAGCGTCTCGAAGCGATACTCGCCCGGAGTGCCGGCCGTCTTCGTCGCGACCGGAACGAACTTCCCGGACGCGCTCTCCGCCGCTGCCGCGGCGGCGCTCCTCGGCGGCCCGCTCCTGCTCACCACGCCGGCCGCATTGCCAGGCTCGGTCGCGAGCGAGATCACGCGTCTCGCGCCCCAGCGGATCTACGTCGTCGGCGGCACCGGCGCGGTCTCCAACGGGGTGATGCGGGCCCTGAAGGCCATCGCCCCGACGCAGCGGCTGGAGGGGAGCGGGCGATACGAGACCGGACGGGCGATCGTGTCCGAGGTCTTCCCCGCCTCGGGGACGGTCTTCCTCGCCACCGGCGCGTCCTTCCCGGATGCGCTCGCGGCCACCGGGGCCGCCGGCGCTCGGCAGGCACCGGTCCTCCTGGTGCCGGGGACCTCGACGTCGCTCGACGCCCCGACGATGGCCACCATCGCCGGACTCGGCGCGCACGAGGTCGTGCTGGTCGGCGGAACCGGCGTGGTGTCCAGCGGGATCGAGACGCAGCTGGGACGTGCCGGACTGAGCGTGGTGCGGTATGGCGGGGCGAGCCGGTACGACACCGCCGCCGAGATCAACACGGCCTACTTCCCGCGCGGATCGACGGACACGATGTTCCTCGCGACCGGCACGAACTTCCCCGACGCGCTCGCCGGCGCGGCCCTCGCGGGACGCCTCGGCGCGCCGCTCTTCGTGACCCCCGCCGGCTGCACGCCGGACTCCGTTCGCGCGTCCATCACCGCGCTCGGTGCGGCGAAGCAGGTGGTCATGGGCGGAACCGCGGTGGTGAGCGCGGCGGCGGCCGCGAACACCGGCTGCCTCACCGCGGCGGTGCCGACGATCAGCGGGAGCGCGCAGGTCTCCGCGACGCTCACCGCGCGGCCCGGTTCGTGGACGTCGGGTACCGCGTTCGGCTACCAGTGGTACGCGAACGGCGCGGCGATCTCGGGCGCCACCGGATCGTCGATCACGCTGTGGGCGAGCCTCAAGGGCAAGCGCCTCTCGGTCAAGGTGACGGGCACGAAGGCCGGATACGTCAGTGCGAGTGCGATGTCCGCCCAGACGTCGGCGGTGGTCTATCCGAGTCGAACGGCGCCGGTCGACGCCTGGAACTGCCCCTCGTGGGCACCGATCAAGGGCAACGCGCAGTCCGGGATCTACCATGTGCCGTCCGGGCAGTACTACTCCCGCACGAAGCCCGAGGAGTGCTTCGCGAGCGAAGCCGCGGCGAAGGCGGCCGGATACCGCAAGTCCAAGCTCTGAGTCGGCGCGGCGGGAGCCGCACGCGGCGCGACGACGCTCGGCACGCGACTACAGTTGAGGGGCGGCGCGGATCTCTCGATACGGGCGCCGCGACATCCGGATGATCGACGATCCCGGACCGCGGTGGGCAGGACGCCCGAGCGGTGGGATCCAGCTAAATGGGAGTGGACCAGGTGACCGACGGCTTCGAGCTCTTCACCGACCGTTCCGTTGTCGCGATGCGCGTCAACGGCGAGCTCAAGGACCTGGCGACCACGGTCACGGAGACCGACGTCGTCGAGCCGGTCACGATCGACTCGCCCGACGGGCTGAACATCCTGCGGCACTCGACCGCCCACGTGCTCGCCCAGGCGGTGCAGAACGTGAACCCCGAGGCGAAGCTCGGCATCGGCCCGCCCGTCACCGACGGCTTCTACTACGACTTCGACGTCGCCGAGGCGTTCAGCACCGACGACCTGAAGGCGCTCGACAAGGAGATGTCGCGCATCGTCCGCGCCGGCCAGCGCTTCGTGCGCCGCGTCGTGAGCGACGAGGAGGCGCGCGCCGAGCTCGCCCACGAGCCGTACAAGCTCGAACTCATCGGGCTGAAGGGCAGCGCCTCGACCGGCGACGACAACGAGAACGTCGAGGTTGGCGGCGGCGAGCTGACGATCTACGACAACGTCGACCCGAAGACCGGCGAGGTCGCCTGGAAGGACCTCTGCCGCGGGCCGCACCTGCCGAACACCCGCATGATCGGCAACGGCTGGGCGCTCATGCGCGTCGCCGGCGCGTACTGGCGGGGGAGCGAGAAGAACCCTCAGCTGCAGCGCATCTACGGCACCGCGTGGCCGACGAAGGACGAGCTGCGCGCCTACCAGCACCGCCTCGAGGAGGCCGCGAAGCGCGACCACCGCAAGCTCGGCAAGGAGCTCGACCTGTTCAGCTTCCCCGACGAGATCGGCTCGGGGCTGTCGGTCTGGCACCCGAAGGGCGGCATCATCCGCGGCGAGATGGAGCAGCACGCGCGCCGCCGGCACATCGAGGGCGGCTACACGTACGTGTACACGCCGCACATCTCGAAGGAGGACCTCTTCCTCCAGTCGAATCACCTCGTCACCTACCGGGAGGGCATGTTCCCGCCGATCGTCATGGACGAGGAGCGCGACGCCGAGGGCAACGTCACGAAGCAGGGCCAGGACTACTACCTGAAGCCCATGAACTGCCCGATGCACATCCTCATCTACAAGGAGCGCGCGCGCAGCTACCGCGACCTGCCGATGCGGCTGGCCGAGAACGGCACGGTCTACCGCAACGAGCTCTCGGGGGCCCTGCACGGGCTCACCCGGGTGCGCGGCTTCACCCAGGACGACTCGCACCTCTTCGTCACGCCCGAGCAGCTCGAGGCCGAGGCGACCCGGGTGCTCGAGTTCGTCATCTCGATGCTGCGCGACTTCGGCCTCGAGGACTTCGAGCTCGAGCTCTCGATGCGCGACGACGAGAAGTCCAAGTGGATCGGCTCGGACGAGTTCTGGGAGTACTCGACGAACGCGCTGCGCAACGTCGCGGTGGCGAGCGGGCTGAAGCTCACCGAGGTGCCCGGCGAGGCGGCGTTCTACGGGCCGAAGATCGACCTGAAGACCCGCGACGCCATCGGGCGCACCTGGCAGCTCTCGACGGTGCAGGTCGACCCGAACCTGCCGGAGCGCTTCGAGCTGGAGTACACCGGCTCGGACGGCGAGAAGCACCGCCCGATCATGATCCACCGGGCGCTGTTCGGCTCGATCGAGCGCTTCTTCGCGATCCTGCTCGAGCACTACGCGGGCGTGTTCCCGGTGTGGCTGGCCCCCGTGCAGGTGGTGGGCATCCCGGTCGCCGACGAGTTCGCACCCTACCTCGGCGACATCGTCGAGCGGCTGCGGGTCGCGGGCGTGCGCGCCGAGCTCGACACGAGCGACGACCGCATGCAGAAGAAGATCCGCACGCACACCACGCAGAAGGTGCCGTTCCAGCTCATCGCGGGCGAGAACGACCGCTCCGCGGGCACGGTGAGCTTCCGCTTCCGCGACGGCACCCAGGAGAACGGCGTCGCCGTCGACGAGGCGATCGAGCACGTGCTCGCGTCCATCCGCGACCACCGCCAGGTGACGAGCCGGGATGACCTGTTCGGATGACCGGGGCGGCCGACGAGGAGCTGCGGGTGCAGTCGTCCGCGGAGTTCGCGGCGGCGCCCGACGCGTTCCAGCGGCTCTGGACCCCGCACCGGATGGTCTACATCCAGCAGGGCGAACCGGAGTCGCACGAGTGCCCGTTCTGCCGGGCGCCCGAGCGCAGCGACGAGGACGCCCTCATCGTCGCGCGCGGGCGCACGGCGTACGCCCTGCTGAACCTCTACCCGTACAACAGCGGGCATCTGCTCGTCTGCCCCTACCGGCACATCGCCACCTACGACCAGGCGACGCCCGAGGAGGTCGCCGAGATCGGCGAGCTCACGCAGACGGCGATGCGGGTCATCCGCGCCGTCTCGCGCTGCGATGGATTCAACCTGGGCATGAACCAGGGGCGGATCGCCGGGGCCGGCATCTCGGAGCACCTGCACCAGCACGTCGTGCCGCGCTGGGCCTCCGACTCGAACTTCTTCCCGATCATCGCCGGCACGAAGGCGCTGCCGCAGCTCCTCGGCGAGGTGCGCCGCACGATCGCCGAGGCCTGGCCCGCCACGGACTGACCGGGCGCCTTCGCGACCGCGGACGCGGGCTCAGATCCAGCCCTGCTGCCAGGCCTTCTCCGCGGCCTCGTGGCGCGAGGCCGCGTCCAGCTTGGTCATAGCGGCCGAGAGGTAGTTCCGCACGGTGCCCTGGGCGAGGTGCAGGCGCTCGGCGATCTGCTGGACGCTGAGGGTCGAGCGGCTGTATCGCAGCGCGTCGAGCTCCCGGTCGGTCAGCGGGCAGCGCTCGGCGGTGAGGGCCGCGGCGGCGATCTCCGGATCGATGTACCGGCGCCCGGCGGCGACGTCGCGGATGACGTCGGCGAGGCTCTCCGCGGGCGTCGACTTCGGCACGAAGCCGGACACCTTCGCGGCGAGCGCCCGGCGCAGCACTCCGGGGCGGGCGTGCCGGGTCACGATGACGACGCGCGTCGGCACCGTCGCGAGGATGCGCGCGGCGGCTTCGACGCCGTCGGCGTCGGGCATCTCGAGGTCGAGCAGGCACACGTCGGGGCGCGCGGCGACGGCCTGCGCCACCGCGGAGGTGCCGGTGTCGGCGCTCGCGACGATCTCGATGTCCGGTTCCAGGTCGAGGAGGGCGACGAGCGCGCCGCGGATCAGATGCTCGTCGTCGGCGACGAGCAGGCGGATCGGCGGGGCGGCGGCATCGGTGCGGGTCATGCGGGCACCCCGGCGGCCATCGGCACGCTCGCGACGAGCCGGAACGAGCCCGCTGCGGCATCCGCCTCGGTGCTCAGCACACCGCCGATCGCCGTCAGGCGCTCGCTGAGGCCGTCGAGCCCGCTGCCGGCCCCGTGCCCGGCCCGCGCGCCCCGTTCCGAGGGCGCTGCGACGCCGTCGTTGGTGATCCGCAGCTCCGAGCGTCCGTCGCGCGTCACGAGCTCGATCGTGACCGCGCGCGCCTCGCTGTGCCGCAGGATGTTCGTCGTGCCCTCGCGCACCACGGTGCCGAGCACGCGCTGCACCTCGTCGTCGCTCGGCACGGGCCCGAGTCGCAGGGTGCAGACCGCCCCGGATGCCGCGAGGACCTCGCGCGCGTTCTCGAGCTCCTGGTCGAAGGCCACCTGGCGGTAGCCCGCGACGAGGGAGCGCGTCTCCTCGAGCGCCTCCTTCGCGATCAGGCGCACCTCGTGGACGAGCTCCCGTGCGCGCTCCGGGTCGCGCTCGAGCAGCCGCTCGGCGAGCTCCGACTTGAGCGAGATCACCTGCAGGTGGTGGCCCTGGATGTCGTGGAGATCGGAGGCGAAGCGGAGCCGCTCCTGCGTCACGGCGAGTTCACCGGCGGTGCGGCGGTTCCGGTCGAGCCGGACGACCACCTCCCACCACCAGAGGCTCGTGAGGGCCATGATCGGCAGCATGACCGCGAAGAAGCCGATCATCCAGCCGCTCGACTGCTCGCGAGCGGTCTCGGCGCCGCCGTGCAGCCAGGCCGCGGCGAACACGTGCGCCGCGGTGACTGCGGCGCCGACGGCCAACAGCTGACCGCGCCTGGGCTTCGGCAGCAGCGGTGCGACGAGGGTCAGGGCGGCCCAGAGCGGCATCGCGCTCACGAGCGCCAGGCCGGGCGCGAGGAGCCCGATCGCCCAGACGAGGGCCGCGGGGAGCAGCAGGACGACGGTCCATGCGGGGTGCGGCAGCCCTCCGCCACGGCCGAGGTGCAGGAACCAGCAGTAGCGCAGCTGCGCCGCGGTCGCGAGCACGTGGAGCACGAGGGCCGCGAGGACGAGCGGCGTGGGCTGGGCGAGGGAGGCCTCGAAGAGCGTGAGGCCGACGATCAGATCGAAGAACCCGTAGAAGAACACGATCGACACGAGCGTGTAGATCCAGGTCGCGCGGACGCTGCGGGCGGGTTCCGGGGGCATGGATCCGAGCATATGGCAGTGACATTTGTCACGTTCCGGGGTGCGGATCCGCACGGCGTTCGCTGACACGGCGGCACTGCCGGGCGCGGGCGGCGGCCGGGAGGCTGGAGGCATCCCATCGCAGTCGCGATGGCGACCCGCACTCGAAAGGCCCGACATGATCGACGCGCTCCAGGACTTCGCCGGCTCGCTGCCCACCTACCTCCAGTGGTTCGGGGTGATGCTCGTCGCGGCGATCCCGTTCGTGGAGTCCTACTTCGGCTCGGTCGTCGGCGTGCTGATCGGGCTGCCGCCGGCCGTCGCGATCGGCGTCGCGGTGATCGGCAACGTGGTGTCGATGCTCATCTTCGTGCTGACCGCGCACGGGGTGCGCTCGAAGGTCGTCGCGGGGAAGCAGCAGGCGCCCGAGGAGTCGCCGCGCCGGGAGAAGCTGCGCCGCGCCTTCGACAAGTACGGGGTCGCCGGGGTGAGCATCGTCGGGCAGACGATCCTGCCGAGCCAGATCACCTCCGCGGCGATGGTCTCCTTCGGGGCCAGCCGCAACGCCGTCATCTTCTGGCAGATCGTCTCGATCGTGCTCTGGGGCGTCGTCTTCGGCGTGCTGGCGACCCTCGGCGTCTCGCTCGTGCGCTGACGACGCGGACAGAGGCGACGGATGCCCCGGCGGGATCGACCCGCCGGGGCATCGGTCGTCGTGGCGGTGTCAGCGCACCTGGCGCACCGAGAACTGCATGGCGGGGTTCGCGTAGTCCTCCTGCGACTCGACGAGCTGGAGCTCCCGCTCGCCCGAGCGGTGCGTGCGCTCGAGGAGCCCGAAGACGCTCGAGGTGGTGCGCGCCAGCGCGTCGGCGGCGTCGCCCGTGGCGCGGTAGTGCGCGGTGAAGAGGGCGGCCGTGACGTCGCCGGAGCCGTTCGCCTTGAGCGGCAGCAGCGGGGTCTGCACGATCCAGGCGCCGCGGTCGTCGACGGCGAGCATCTCGATCGTGCCCGGCTCGCGGTCTGGCCGCTCGACACTCGTCACGAGAACCGTCTGCGGCCCCGTGGCGCGGATGCGGTCGACCGCGTCGAGAGTGGACTCGAGGGTATCGGGCTCGGTGTCGGTGAGGAAGCCGAGCTCGAACTGGTTGGGCGTGATCAGGTCGGCCGCCGGCACGACGCGGTCGCGCAGCAGCACCGGGATCGCGGGGGCGACGAAGCAGCCGGACTTCGCGTTGCCCATCACGGGGTCGCAGGAGTAGATGGCGGAGGGGTTCGCCGCCTTGACCTTCACGACGGCCTCGAGGATGACATCGGCGATGCCCTCGCCCCCCTGGTAGCCGGAGAGCACCACGTCGATCTGGGGGAGCACTCCGCGGTCCTCGATGCCGGCGATGACCTCTCGGACGTCGTCGGGGGCGATGAGCGGCCCGCGCCAGGCGCCGTAGCCGGTGTGGTTCGAGAAGTTCACCGTGTAGACGGGGAGCACCTCGACGCCGATGCGCTGCAGGGGGAAGACGGCGGCGGAGTTGCCCACGTGACCGTAGGCCACCGCCGACTGGATCGAGAGGATCTTCATCGGACGATCATCCCACCTCGGCGAGCCGGGCCGGTTCCACGGCGCCGCTCGCCTCGCGCGCCGCCCGGACGGAGGTGGCGAGATCTGCGGCGAGCCGCCGGAGCTCCTCATCGTCGAGCTCGTGCACCGTGAGGCGCAGGCGCTCGGGCGGGGCACCGCCGGCGAGGGCGAACTCGTCGCCGGGCCGGGCGAGCCAGCCGCGGCGCATCAGCTGCTCGACGACCGCCCGCGCCGGTGCGCCGAGCGCGACCCAGACGTTCAGGCCGTCGCCGGGCTCGGTGGGCAGGCCCTCCGCCGTGAGCAGCTCGGCGAACGTGCGGTTCCGCGCGGCGTAGTGCTCGCCTGCCGCGCGGATCTGCGCGGCCACCTCCGGGTCGGTGGCGAGCGCGTGCACGAGGCGCTGCAGCAGGTGGCTCACCCAGGTGGTGCCGGGCGTGAGCCGCATGGCGAGCCGCTCGGCCGTCTCCGGGTCGGAGGCCGTGACGGCGAGGCACATGTCGGGGCCCAGGAACTTCGACACCGAGCGGACGAGCGCCCAGCGCCGGTGCTCCGGCCCGATCAAGGAGTGGAACGGCTGCTGCGAGAGCAGCGAGTAGTGGTCGTCCTCGATCACGAGCACGTAGGGGTGCTCGGCGAGCACCTCCCGCAGCGCGGCGGCGCGCTCGGCGCTGAGGCTCGCCCCGGTCGGGTTCTGCGCCCGCGGCGTGCAGATGACGGCCCGGACCCCCTGCTCGAGCGCGGCGCGGAGGCCGGCGACGGTCATTCCCTGCTCGTCGACCGGCACGGCGACCGGGCGATACCCGGCGATGCGAACGGTGTGGATGCTGGTGAGGAAGCACGGGTCCTCGAGCGCGACCGCGTCGTCGCGGGTGAGCGCCTGGGCGAGCAGCCGTTCGACGGCGTCGCCCGCGCCCGAGGTCACGGTGAGCCGGAGGGGGAGCCCGGCCGGCAGGTCGCGGTGCATCCACTCGGCGGCCCACTGCTCGAGGCCCGGGTCGATGACGGGCTCGCCGTAGAGCACGGGGCGGCGGGCGATGCCGGCGAGCGCCCGCGAGGGGTCGGGGATGCGGGAGGCATCCGGATTGCCGGTGCCGATGTCGCGGAGCGCGGTGTCGGCGGCGAAGCCCTCCTGCGCGACCGGCGCGGCGCCGGCGACCCGGGTTCCGGCGCGGCCGCGGGTCACGACGAGTCCGGAAGCGCCGAGCTGCCGATAGGCGGCGACGGCGGTGTTGCGGTTCACGCCGAGCTGCTTGGCGAGGGTGCGGACCGGGGGCAGCGCGTCGCCGGGGCGGAGCCGCCCGCGCTCGATGAGCGCACGCAGGCTGTCGGCGATCTCGGCGGCCGAACGCCCTTCGATCTCGGCGATCACGTCATGGTCCTTCCTCGTGTCCACGACCATGCTACATTTTGGCCTAGGACAATGATTCCGTTGGTCTGTTTCGAAGCGCGGGATGGGCTCGCGCTCGATCGAGAGGATTCCCTGTGACGGTACCCGAGACGGGCTCGAGCCGCGTGAAGCGCGGCCTCGCCGAGATGCTGAAGGGCGGCGTCATCATGGACGTCGTCACCCCGGAGCAGGCGCGCATCGCTGAGGACGCCGGCGCCGTCGCCGTGATGGCGCTCGAGCGCGTGCCCGCCGACATCCGCGCGCAGGGCGGCGTCGCCCGCATGAGCGATCCGGACCTGATCGAGGCGATCATCGCCGAGGTCTCGATCCCGGTCATGGCGAAGGCGCGCATCGGCCACTTCGTCGAGGCGCAGGTGCTGCAGGCCCTCGACGTCGACTACATCGACGAGTCCGAGGTGCTCTCGCCCGCCGACTACGTGAACCACATCGACAAGTGGCAGTTCACCGTGCCGTTCGTCTGCGGTGCCACGAATCTCGGCGAGGCGCTCCGCCGGATCAACGAGGGTGCGGCGATGATCCGCTCGAAGGGCGAGGCCGGCACCGGCGACGTGTCCGAGGCCACCAAGCACATCCGCAAGATCACGAGCGAGGTCAACGCGCTGAAGTCGATGACCCGCGACGAGCTCTACGTCGCCGCCAAGGAGCTGCAGGCGCCCTACGAGCTCGTGCTCGAGGTCGCCGAGACCGGCAAGCTGCCGGTCGTGCTCTTCACCGCGGGCGGCGTGGCCACCCCGGCCGACGCGGCCATGATGATGCAGCTCGGCGCGGACGGCGTGTTCGTCGGCTCGGGCATCTTCAAGTCCGGCAACCCGGAGCAGCGCGCCGCCGCCATCGTGAAGGCCACGACCTTCTACGACGACGCCTCCGTGATCGCCGACGTGTCGCGCGGGCTCGGCGAGGCGATGGTCGGCATCAACGTCGGCGACCTGCCGGCCCCGCACCGGCTCGCCGAGCGCGGCTGGTGACGACCACCCTCCGCGAGGAGTCGCTCGACGCGGGGGCCGGCGCGACCGGCCCCCGCGTCGGCGTCCTCGCACTCCAGGGCGACTTCCGCGAGCACGCCCGCGTGCTCGCCGGGCTCGGCGCCCGGGTGACGCTCGTCCGTCGGCCGGCGGAGCTCGCCGAGATCGACGGCCTCGTGATCCCGGGCGGCGAGTCGAGCGTCATCGACAAGCTCGCGCGCAGCTTCGGGATCGCCGAGCCGCTGATCGCCGCGATCCGCGGCGGGATGCCGGTCTACGGCACCTGCGCGGGGCTCATCATGCTCGCCGACACCGTGCTCGACGCGAGTCCCGGCCAGCGTTCCTTCGGCGGCCTCGACATCGTCGTGCGGCGCAACGCCTTCGGCTCGCAGAACCAGTCCTTCGAGACCGAACTCGCGGTGCCGGAGCTCGGCGAGCCGCCGGTGCACGCGGCCTTCATCCGGGGCCCGGTCGTCGAATCGCTCGGACCGCGGGCGACGCCGCTCGCCGCACTGGCCGACGGCCGTGTCGTCGCGGTGCGCCAGGGCGCGCTGCTCGGGACGAGCTTCCACCCGGAGATCACGGGGGAGCACCGCTTCCACGAGTACTTCCTCGGGATGGTCCGGGCGCGGTAGCGTCGCGGTCATGGGGACCTGGATCGCGCTGCTGCGCGGGGTGAACGTCGGCGGCATCACGATCCGTTCGGCCGAGCTCCGCGAGCTCTTCGGCTCGCTCGGCTTCGAGGCGGTGCGCACGGTGCTCGCGAGCGGCAACGTCGCCTTCGAGGCCGAGGCGCGGGATGCCGCGGCGGAGCGGCGGCTGAAGGCGAGGATCGAGGCGGCGCTGTCCGAGCGCTTCGGCTACGAGGCCTGGATCGTGCTCTGCTCCCGGGAGCGGCTCGAGCAGATCGTCGAGGCGTTCCCCTTCGACGCCGAGCGCGAGGGGTGGCATCCGTACGTGCTGTTCGCCTCCGACCCGGCGCCGCTCGCCGAGCTGCTCGAGGCTGCGCCCTCGCTGGACCCGGCCGACGAGATCATCGCGCCGGGGGAGCAGGTCGTCTACTGGCACTGCCGGCGTGCGGTCGGCATCGACAGCGCGTTCGCCAAGCTCGTCGCCAAGGCGCGGTTCAAGCCGACGACGACGAACCGGAACCTCCGCACGCTGCAGAAGCTGCTGAAGTAGGCGCGCGCTTCCGGGCCCCGCGGCGCCGCTGCCGTAGAATGGGAGACCGGCGGGCGCCCCCGCCGGGCAATCGATCCAGGAGCAGCATGTCCGGGCATTCCAAGTGGGCCACGACGAAGCACAAGAAGGCCGTCATCGACGCGCGTCGCGCGAAGTCCTTCGCCAAGCTCATCAAGAACATCGAGGTCGCCGCGAAGCTGGGCGGCGCCGACCTGAACGGCAACCCGACCCTGTACGACGCCGTGCAGAAGGCCAAGAAGACCTCGGTGCCGAACGACAACATCGACCGGGCGATCAAGCGCGGCGCCGGAATCGGCGGCGAGGCCGTCGAGTACCAGAGCATCACGTACGAGGCCTACGGGCCCTCCGGCGTCGCCCTCATGGTCGAGGTGCTCACCGACAACAAGAACCGCGCTGCCGCCGAGGTGCGCACCGGGCTCAGCCGCAACGGCGGCACGCTCGCCGACCCGGGTTCGGTCGCCTACAACTTCACCCGCAAGGGCGTCATCGTCGTCACCGGCGAGGGCACGACCGAGGACGACGTCATGATGGCGGCGCTCGAGGCCGGGGCTGATGAGATCGAGCCGCACGCCGACGGCTTCGAGGTCATCACCGACCCGTCCGACATGGTCGAGGTGCGCAAGGCCCTGCAGGAGGCTGGCCTCGACTACGAATCGGCCGACATCGAGTTCGTGCCGAACCTCAAGGTCGAGATCGACGCCGACACGGCGCGCAAGGTCTTCCGCCTGATCGACGCGCTCGAAGACAGCGACGACGTGCAGAACGTCTACAGCAACTTCGACCTCACCCCAGAGGTGCAGGCCGAACTCGAGGCGGAGTAGGCCGATCGCCATGCGGGTGCTCGGCATCGACCCCGGGCTCACCCGCTGCGGCGTCGGCGTCGTCGATGTCGAGCCGAACCGGCGCGCCCGGCTCGTCGACGTCATCGTGCTGCGCTCGCCCACCGACGCCCCCATCGAACGGCGGCTCGCACGCATCGCGGACGGCCTCGAGGCGATCTTCGAGGAGCACCGGCCGCACGCGGTCGCGCTCGAGCGGGTCTTCGCCCGCTCCGACGTCTCCACGATCATGGGCACCGCGCAGATCTCCGGCGTCTCGATGCTCATCGCGGCCAGGCGGGAGCTCCCGGTCGCGCTGCACACCCCGTCCGAGGTGAAGGCCGCGATCACGGGGTACGGGCGCGCCGACAAGAAGCAGGTGGGCGCGATGGTTGCGCGCATCCTCGGGCTCGAGGAGGTGCCGAAGCCGGCGGATGCCGCGGACGCCCTCGCCCTCGCGATCTGCCACGCCTGGCGCACCGGCGGGGTCGCCGGCGCGGCGATCCGGGACGCCTCGACCGGGCGCGGCGGCGAGCAGGATGCCTCGGGCCTCACCCCGGCGCAGCGGGCGTGGCTCGCCGCGGAGCGCTCCGCGGCGGTGTCGGGGGCGGCCCGTAGGGTGAAGGAGTGATCTCCTCCCTCCGCGGGCGCGTGCTCGTCGCCGCCGGCAGCACCCTCGTCATCGACGTCGGCGGCGTCGGCTTCCAGGTCAACACCACCCCGGCCCTCGTGCTCGCGAGCCGCGTGGGCGACGAGCTCTCCGTGCACACGGTGCTCATCGTCCGCGAAGACTCGCTGACCGTGTTCGGCTTCGGCACGCGTGACGAGCTCGAGGTCTTCGAGCTGCTCGTCGGCGTGAACGGCGTCGGGCCGAAGTCCGCGCTCGGCGTGCTCTCGGCGCTCTCGCCCGACGAGGTCGCCGCCGCAGTGCACCGCGAAGACGACGCGGCCTTCCGCAAGGTCAGTGGCATCGGCCCGAAGACGGCGAAGCTGATCGTGGTCTCCCTGGCGGGCAAGCTGGCCGCCCCGGCCGCCCGCGCCGCCAGCGCGCCCGTCGCGAGCGGCAGCATCGGCGACAGCGTGCTCGCCGCCCTCACCGGGCTCGGCTGGTCCGAGAAGGTCGCGGCCGAGGCGCTCGACGAGACGATCCTCGCCGTGAGCGAGGCCGACGCGGCCTCTGTGCCGACGCTGCTGCGGCTCACGCTCGCGCGGCTCGGTCCGGCGCAGCAGGGCGGTCGGGCGCGATGAACCACGACGATCTCGACCTCACCGACCCCGAGCTCGCCTCCGAGGCCGAGCTCGCGTTCGAGGGCGCGCTGCGGCCGAAGAGCCTGCAGGAGTTCGTCGGGCAGAGCAAGGTGCGCGGGCAGCTCCAACTGCTCCTCACGGCCGCGCAGCTCCAGCAGCGCACCCCCGACCACATCCTGCTGGCGGGCCCGCCGGGGCTCGGCAAGACGACGCTCGCGATGATCGTTGCCCACGAGGGCGGTCGGCCGCTCCGCATGTCGAGCGGGCCGGCCATCCAGCACGCGGGCGATCTCGCGGCCATCCTCAGTTCGCTGGTGCCGGGCGAGGTGCTCTTCATCGACGAGATCCACCGCATGGCGCGCTCGGCCGAAGAGATGCTGTACCTCGCGATGGAGGACTTCCGCATCGACATCATGGTCGGCAAGGGCGCCGGCGCGACCTCGGTACCGCTCGATCTCGCGCCGTTCACGCTCGTCGGGGCCACGACCCGCGCCGGGCTCCTGCCGAACCCGCTGCGCGACCGCTTCGGCTTCACGGCGCACCTCGAGTTCTACGACCGGAGCGAGCTCGAGCAGGTCCTCGAGCGGGCTGCGCGCATGCTCGGGCTCGACATCGACGGCGAGGCGCTCGCCGAGATCGCCGGTCGCTGCCGCGGCACGCCGCGCATCGCCAACCGGCTGCTCCGCCGTGTGCGGGACTACGCGCTCGTGCACTCGGGCGGTGCCGGCGCGCGCGCCGACCTCGACGCGGTGCGCTCGGCCCTCGAGCTGTACGACGTCGACGCGCTCGGGCTCGATCGGCTCGACCGCGCGGTCATGACGATCCTGCTCGAGCGCTTCGGTGGGGGACCGGTCGGCCTCAATACCCTGGCCGTCTCGGTCGGCGAGGAGTCCGAGACGATCGAGGCCGTCGTCGAGCCGTTCCTCGTGCGCATCGGGCTCATCACACGCACCCCTCGCGGCCGGGTCGCGGCCCCCGCCGCGTGGCGCCACTTCGGGCTCGCGGAGCACGCGCCGGGCGTCGAGCAGGCACTCCCCATCGATGACCTATAATCCAAGGAGGCTTCGGCCCCCTTGTCTCTGACTTCGCGCGCCGTCGCGCGCACCGGAAGGTTTCCCAGCTCATGCCCTTCGATCCGCTGACTCTCATCATGCTCGCCGTTCTCGCGGTGCTGATCTTCTTCATGTTCCGCAACTCGCGGAAGCGCCAGGCCGAGGCGCGCGAGCTGCAGTCGAAGGTGCAGCCGGGTGCGAAGGTGATGACGAACTTCGGCGTCTTCGGCACGATCGTATCGATCGACGAAGAGGAGAACCGCGCCGAGCTCGAGGTGAGCCCGGGCACCGTGCTGACCCTGCACCGTCAGACCATCGCCCGCGTGGTCGAGCCGGCCGAGGGCACCGACGCCCCGGCGATCGAGTCGATCGACGGCGAGCCGGAGTTCGGCGAGCGCATCGATGATGCGGCCGACGAGACCTCGAAGGCCGCCGACGAGGCGCCCAAGGGCGACGAGTCGCCGAAGAAGTCCGAGGACTAAACCCGTTCCCACTGGCTCGGCCCGCGCACTCGTGCGCGGGCCGACGCAGAGAAAGCAGAGCACGTGGCTGCAGCACCGAAGCGGTCATCACGGCCGACCCCCGTTCGCAAGGCCTGGCGGTCGCTGAGCTGGCTCGGCGTGATCATCGTCGGTCTGTTCGCGATCAACGCCGCCGGCGTGATCTGGGGCGGCGGGTCGTGGACGCCGAAGCTCGCGCTCGACCTCGAGGGCGGCACGCAGATCATCCTCGAGCCGAAGCTCGAGTCGGGGCAGACCGCCTCGCAGGAGCAGCTCGACCAGGCGGTGTCGATCATCCGCCAGCGCGTCGACGCCTCGGGCGTCGCCGAGCCCGAGATCAACACCGAGGGGTCGAACGTCGTCGTCCGCATCCCGGGTGAGCTCGACGAGCAGACGCGCAACCGCATCGAGCAGTCGGCGAAGCTCGAACTGCGTCCCGTGCTGCTCGCGAGCGCCGCGACCGATCAGTCGATCAGCCCCAGCGAGTCGCCGGCCCCGACGGACGATGCGGAGCTCGAGGCCACGCCGACCGTCGAGCCCACCGACCCGAGCGATCCCTCGTGGATCACGCCGGCGCTGCAGAACGAGTTCGACACCTTCCAGTGCTCGAGCCTCGACGACCCCGACGCCAACGTGGCGCCGGCCGACGAGCCGCTCGTCACCTGCGACGCGAGCCGCACGGCGAAGTACATCCTCGGCCCCGTGGAGGTGAGCGGCGCGAACATCGTCGACGCCACGAACGGCGTCGTCACCACGCAGAGCGGCGCCTCGACCGGTCAGTGGGCGGTGAACCTCGTCTTCGACGACGAGGGCACCAAGGCCTTCGCCGACGTCTCGACCCGGCTCTACGGCCTCAAGGGCCAGACCCCGCGCGACCAGTTCGCCTTCGTGCTCGACGGTGCCGTCATCTCGGCGCCCTCGATGAACGGCGTCATCACCGACGGCCGCCCGCAGATCACCGGCTCCTTCACCCAGGAGACCTCGAAGGCGCTCGCCGACCAGCTGAAGTTCGGCGCGCTGCCGATCAGTTTCACGGTGCAGTCGTCCGAGACGATCTCGCCGACGCTCGGCACGCAGCAGCTGCAGAACGGTCTGATCGCGGGCCTCATCGGCCTCATCCTGGTCGTGCTCTACAGCATCTTCCAGTACCGCGCGCTCGCCTCGGTGACGGTCGCCTCGCTCATCATCGCGGGCATCATCACCTATCTCATGCTGACGATCCTGTCCTGGCGCGAGGGCTACCGCCTCTCGCTCGCGGGTATCGCGGGCGTGATCGTGGCGATCGGCTTCACGGCCGACTCGTTCATCATCTACTTCGAACGCGTGAGAGACGAGTTGCGCGACGGCAGACCGCTCGTCGGCGCCGTCGAGGCGGGCTGGAAGCGCGCCTTCCGCACCGTGCTCGCGTCGAAGGGCGTGAACCTGCTCGCGGCGATCGTGCTCTTCATCCTCGCGGTCGGCAGCGTCAAGGGCTTCGCCTACACGCTCGGCCTCACGACCATCATCGACGTCGTGATCGTCATCCTCTTCACCCACCCGATGCTGCAGCTGCTCGCGCAGACCCGGTTCTTCTCCGGCGGCAACCCGTGGTCGGGTCTCGACCCGAACGCGCTCGGCGCCGTCTACCGAGGCCGCGCGGAGTTCCGCAAGCCGTCCTCGGTGCCCGCCAAGAAGGCCGCGTCGAGCGCGAAGGAGGCGCAGCGCCGCCAGACGATCGCGGAGCGCAAGGCCGCCGAACAGCTCAGCTCGACGAGCGAAGGCAAGGAGTCCTGATGGCCAGCCGTCTCACCACCTTCGGCAACGACCTCTACACGGGCAAGCGCTCGTTCAACTTCGTCGGCGGACGACGCAAGTGGTACGTGATCGCGGCGGTGCTCGTCATCCTGTCGATCGTCGTCCCGCTCGTGCGCGGCGTGAACTTCAGCATCGAGTTCCTCGGCGGCTCGCAGTTCCAGATCACGAACGTGCAGAACGCCACGGCCGAGCCGGCGACCGAGGCCGTCGCGAGCGTCGTGCCGGACGCCACCGCGAAGGTCACCATCGTCGGCGACAGCGGTGTGCGCGTGCAGACCGACCAGCTCTCCCAGCAGGATTCGCACGACGTCTCGGCCGCGCTGGCCGAGGCGTACGACGTGCCCGTCAGCGAGGTCACCTCGAGCTTCATCGGGCCGAGTTGGGGCGCCGACGTGACGAGGCAGGCCATCGTCGGCCTCATCGCGTTCCTGCTGCTCGCGGGCATCATCATGGCGATCTACTTCCGCACGTGGAAGATGTCGCTCGCCGCGATCCTGGCGCTCATCGGCGACCTCATCGTCACGGTGGGCGTCTACGCCGCCGTCGGCTTCGAGATCTCGCCGGCCGCCATGATCGGTGTGCTGACGATCCTCAGCTACTCGCTCTACGACACGGTCGTGGTCTTCGACAAGATCCGCGAGAACACCGCCGACGACGGGGATGAATCGCGGCGCACCTTCGCCGAGTCGGTCAACCTCGCCGTCAACCAGACCCTGGTGCGCTCGATCAACACGAGCGTCATCGCGGCGCTGCCGGTCGCGGCCATCCTCTTCATCGGCGCCGGCGTCCTCGGCGCCGACACGCTGCGGGACATCTCGCTGTCGCTGCTCATCGGCATCCTGGTCGGCACCTGGTCGACCGTGTTCGTCGCGGCGCCGCTGTACTCGCAGCTGCGCGAGGGGGAGCCGGCGATCAAGCGCCACGACCTGAAGGTGCTCAAGGAGCGCGAGCGGGCGGGGTCGTCGGTCGCCGTCGAAGCGTAGCCCGGGCCGCCGTGCGGGCTCCAGGGGGCTCCGACAGTGGTAGGAATGGAACCCTGGAGGTGCTGAGATGACCGAGACTGGAGTGAACTCCACGGCGTCGCTGCGCCGCCTCGTGCCGAGGATCTTCTCCAAGGCTCAGCCCTCCGGCGCGGTCGAGACGCTCATCCGCACGGTGCGCATGCACCACCCGAAGGCCGACCTCGCGCTCGTCGAGCGCGCCTACCAGGTCGCCGACCGGGCGCACCAGGGCCAGAAGCGCAAGAGCGGCGAACCCTACATCACGCACCCGCTCGCGGTCGCGCAGATCCTCGCCGACCTCGGCATCGGTTCGAAGACGGTCGCCGCGGCCCTGCTGCACGACACCGTCGAGGACACCGCGTACACGCTCGACCAGGTGCGCGCCGACTTCGGCGACGAGATCGCGATGCTCGTCGACGGCGTCACGAAGCTCGACAAGGTCAAGTACGGCGACTCGACGCAGGCCGAGACCGTGCGCAAGATGATCGTCGCGATGTCCAAGGACATCCGGGTGCTCATCATCAAACTCGCCGACCGCCTGCACAACGCCCGCACGTGGGGCTTCGTCCCGGCGGCCTCGGCCACGCGCAAGGCGACCGAGACGCTCGAGATCTACGCCCCGCTCGCGCACCGCCTCGGCATCCAGACCATCAAGTGGGAGCTCGAGGACCTCTCCTTCGCGGTGCTGTATCCGAAGCTCTACGCCGAGATCGAGAGCCTCGTGAAGCAGCGCACCCCGCAGCGTGAGGAGTTCGTCCAGAACGTCATCGACCTCGTGAACGACGACCTGAAGGCCGCGAAGATCCGCGGGAAGGTCATGGGCCGTCCGAAGCAGTACTACTCGATCTACCAGAAGATGATCGTGCGCGGGCGCGACTTCGACGAGATCTACGACCTCGTCGGCATCCGGGTGCTCGTGAACTCGGTGCGCGACTGCTACGCGGTGCTCGGCGCGATCCACGCCAGGTGGACGCCGGTGCCCGGCCGCTTCAAGGACTACATCGCGACGCCGAAGTTCAACCTCTACCAGTCGCTGCACACGACCGTGATCGGGCCGAAGGGCCGCGCGGTCGAGATCCAGATCCGCACCCACGACATGCACCAGCGTGCGGAGTACGGTGTCGCGGCGCACTGGAAGTACAAGGAGCGGATGACGAGCGGCCGCGTCGACGAGAAGCAGAGCAGCACCGACATGGCGTGGCTCGCGCACATCTCCGACTGGCAGGCCGAGACCGCCGACCCGGGGGAGTTCCTCGACTCGCTGCGCTTCGAGATTGGTGCGAAGGAGGTCTACGTCTTCACCCCGAAGGGGCGCGTCGTCGGGCTGCCCGCCGGCGCCACCCCGATCGACTTCGCGTACGCCGTGCACACCGAGGTCGGCCACCGCACGATGGGCGCGAAGGTCAACGGCCGCTTGGTCCCGCTCGAGAGCGAGCTCTCCAGCGGCGACGTCGTCGAGGTGTTCACCTCGAAGAACCCCGACTCCGGGCCGAGCCAGGACTGGCTGAACTTCGTGAAGTCCGCGCGGGCGCGGAACAAGATCCGGCAGTGGTTCACGAAGGAACGGCGCGACGAGGCGATCGAGCAGGGGCGCGACGCCATCGCCCGCGCCATGCGCAAGCAGAACCTGCCGCTGCAGAAGCTGATGAGCCAGGAGTCCTTCGCCGAGGTCGCCGCCCAGCTGCGCTACGAGAACGTCTCGGCGCTCTATGCCGCCGTCGGCGAGGGGCACGTCTCGACGCAGTCCGTGCTGGAGAAGGTCGTCGCCCTGGTGCGCGACGTCGAGGGCGGCGACGAGCCAGAGCTCGCGATCCCGGTGCGGTCCCGCCCGCTGCCGCGCAACAGCGACTCCGGCGTGCTCGTGCGCGGCGCACCCGACATCCTCGTGAAGCTGGCCCGCTGCTGCACGCCGGTGCCGGGCGACGAGATCGTGGGCTTCGTCACGAGGGGAGCCGGAGTCTCGGTGCACCAGGCGAGCTGCCACAACGTGCAGTCGCTGCTGCGCGAGCCCGAGCGCATGATCGACGTCGAATGGGCGCCGAGCTCGAAGAGCGTCTTCCTCGTGCAGATCCAGATCGAGGCGCTCGACCGTGCGGGGCTGCTCTCCGACGTGACGCGCGTGCTCTCCGAGCACCACGTGAACATCCTGTCGGCCAACGTCACGACTTCGACCGACCGGCTCGCCCTCAGCCGCTTCGTGTTCGAGATGGGCGACACCACGCACCTCGATCGGGTGCTCAACGCGGTGCGGCGCATCGACGCGGTGTACGACGTCTACCGCGTGAGCGACGGCTGAACCCGGGCGTCAAGACCGCAATCCCGTCAGCCTGCCCAGCTCGTTCAGCCTGACGAGCGCGAGCCGGCGGTGGGGCACCCTGCGCTCGGGCGCGAAGCGCGCGCGGAGGCGTGCGGGCAGCGCGGCATCCCTGCCGATGAGCTCGGCGAGGACCGGCGCGAGCCGTTCGACGTCGAGCTCGGGGTCGCGGAGCAGGTCGAACGCCGTGCGCTCGAGGGAGGTGCAGCGGCATCCGCCGGCGATCGTGAGGTCTGCCGCGGCGATCGTCACCTCACGGACGAGGCGGCGGGGATCCCGGGAACGGGCGACGCGCGCGCCGTGCGGGACGCAGAACTCCGCGATCGCCGGGGGGATCGGCGTCGCGCCGTGCACCCACGCCGCCGACCACCCCGCGATCGCGGGCCCGTCAGGCCCGCCGCCGAGGGCCCGCGCCCGTACGGCGGGGACGTCGGGAGCATCGACCGCCACCCAGTGATCGAGCACCGGAACGAGTTCGCCGTCGATCCGTGCGGCGCAGAGCTCCGCCAGCGAGAAGTCCGTGGTGTCGAGGACGTCGGAGAGCCGGGGCATGGGCCGATTCTGCCCCGCGGGCGGGCCGGAACGACGACGGCCGGGGCGTTCTGTGGAGAACGCCCCGGCCGGTGACGGTCGGTGGACCGGGGCTCAGCCGCCGACGGCCTTGAGCCAGGCCTGACGCGCCTCGAGCGCCTCGCGTGCGGCGGCGATGGCCTTCGCGTCGCCGGCGGCCTCCGCGGCCTGCAGCTCGGCCTCGAGCTTCGCGATGGCCTCCTGCAGCTGGCCGAGCATGCCTTCCGAACGGGCCTTCTTCTCGGGGTCCTCGCGCTGCCAGCGCTCGTCCTCGAGTTGACGCACGTGCGTCTCGACCTTGCGCAGGCGGTCCTCGATCACCCGGACCTGGTCGCGGGGGACCCGCCCGATCTCGTCCCAGCGCAGCTGGATCGCGTTGAGCGCCGGCCGGGCGCGCTTCGGGTCCTTCTCGCTCAGGAGCTGCTCGGCCTCGGTGATGAGCGCGAGCTTCTGCTCGAGGTTCTCACGGTACTCGGCGTCGTCGCGCGCATCGATCTCGGCCTTCGCGTGGAAGAGCACGTCGCCCGCCGCCTTGAACTTCGCCCAGAGCGCGTCGTCGACCTTCTTGCCGGCGCGGCCCGCCGCCTTCCAGTCGTCGAGGAGCGCGCGGTAGTCGCCGACGGCGTCGGCGCCGCGCGGGGCCAGGGCCTCGGCGCGCTCGATGAGTTGCTGCTTGCGCGCCCGCACCTCGCGGTGGGCGCTGTCGAGCTGCGCGAAGAACGCCTTGCGGTGCGACTCGATCGTCGAGCGGGCCGTGCGGAAGCGCTTCCAGAGCTCGTTCGCCTCGTTCTTGGGCAGCCGCGGACCGTTCTGCTGGTGCTGCTGCCACCGGGCGAACAGGGCGTCCAGTTCGGCGGAGGTCTGCTTCCACTGCGTCTTCGCCGGGTCCTGGGCGGCGAGCGCCTCGGCGGCCTCGGCGATGGCGGTGCGCTCGGCGATGGCCTCCGCGAGCTGCGCCTTGGCCTCGGCCTGCTGCTGCTCGTTCAGCTCCTGCGTGGTGCCGGAGAGAGCGTCGAGCCGGGTGCGGAGCGCGTCGAGGTCGCCCACGGCGCGGGCGTCGGCCACGGATTCCTGCAGGGCGGCGACCGCCTTGGCCACGTCGGCCGCGGGGGCGCCGCGGCGGACGCGCTGCTCGAGCAGCCCGACCGCGCCGGCGAGGTCGGCGTACTTGCGCTCGAAGTAGGCGAGGGCCTCCTCAGCGGTGCCGTCGGGGTACTCGCCCACGGCCCGTTCGCCGTCGGCGGTCCGAACGAAGACCGTGCCCGTCTCGTCGACGCGGCCCCACGGTTGCTGATCTGATTCGGTCACGGCCTCACCCTGTCGTAGGTCGGTAGATGCCGCCTGACGGCGGCGGTGCGACATCAAGCCTATTGCACCTCCGGCGCGCGGTGCCGGTCGCGCTGGCGCGCTCCGGAGCGCGCCACCGGCTCACTGCAGCGTGAAGGAGTCGATCGTGACGGGCACGGCGGGAGCGCCGTCCCCGCCGCCGGCGGCGGTCCCCGCGTCGATCACCGCGGCGCGCAGCTCGTCGAGCCCGCTCGTCACGGTGCCGAGCACGGTGTAGCCGCCCGCGGCGTCGGTCGGCAGCGTCGTGTCCTCGTAGACCAGGAAGAACTGGCTGCCCTGGCTGTAGCCGTTGCCCGACTGGCGCGCCATGGCGATCGTCCCCGCTGGGTACACGTTGTCGGCCGGGGCGTTCTCGACCGGGCCGTAGCTGTAGCCGGGGCCGCCGGTACCGTCGCCGTTCGGGTCGCCGCACTGCAGGACGAACAGTCCCGAGGTGGTGAGCCGGTGACAGCCGACGCCGTCGTAGAAGCCCGACTGCGCGAGGCTGATCTCGGAGGACACGGCCTGCGGCGCGGCCGCCCCGTCGAGCTCCACGCCGAGCGGGATGCCGTTGAGGGTGAGCGTTCCCGTCCAGGTGCGCCCCTCGGCCAGCTCCGCCGACGGCACGTCGCCCTCGTTCGCGCCGGCCGGCTCGCTGGCCGCGGGGGACTCGCTCGGTGCCGCTTCGGGGGCACCGGGACCGCCGCTGAAGTAGAACAGCTGCGCGGCGGTCGCGAGCACGAGGACCACCACGAGCGCGAGCACCGCGATCACGTTGTCGCGGGTGCGCCGGCGCTGCTTGCGCGTGTGAACCTCTTGCCGTGCCTGGTAGGTGCGAAGCCTCGCGCGCTCTTCACGCGCCTGACGGTCGTTCGATGCCACGCTGCTCCTTCTCGGGACTCCTGCGAGCCGACTCTACGCAAGCCCCGCGCACCGTGCCAATCACCGCGTCGGCGCGGGACGCCGTGTCGGGGGCGTCGCTACGCTGGAGAGCATGGTGGACACCGGTACGGGGCTGCGCTCCGGCGCGACTCCTCTGGCGGTGCGCATGCGGCCGACGAGCCTCGACGAGGTCGCCGGACAGCGGCACCTGCTGAGCCCGGGCTCGCCCCTGGTGGCGCTCGCGAGCGACCGGACGGGCACGAGCGGCTCCGTCTCGGTGATCCTCTGGGGGCCGCCGGGCACGGGCAAGACGACGCTGGCGCAGGCGATCGCGCGCAGTTCCGGTCGGCGCTTCGTCGAGCTCTCCGCGGTCACGGCCGGGGTGCGCGACGTCCGGCAGGTGATGGAAGAGGCGCAGTCGAGCCGCGATCTCTACGGGCTCTCGACGGTGCTCTTCCTCGACGAGATCCATCGCTTCACGAAGGCGCAGCAGGACGCCCTGCTGCCCGGCGTCGAGAACGGCTGGGTCATCCTCGTCGCCGCGACGACCGAGAACCCGTCCTTCTCGGTCATCTCGCCGTTGCTGTCCCGATCGCTGCTGCTCACGCTCGAGCTCCTGAGCGATGACGACCTGGGCACGCTCGTCGACCGCGCCGCGACCGACCCGCGCGGGCTCGCCGACGCGTTCGTGCTCGAGCCGGAGGCGCGCGAGGCGATCGTCCGGCTCGCCTCCGGAGACGCCCGTCGCGCGCTCACAGCGCTCGAGGCCGCCGCGAACTCCGCGATCGGCGAGTTCGCCGCCGCGCACGCCGAGGCGGAGGCCTCGACCGACGCCGAGGCGTCGGCTCCCGACGAGGCGGATGCCTCGGGCGACGAGGCGGATGGCTCGGGCGACGACGACGAAGCCGCATCCGACGCGCCGTCGAGCCCCGACGATTCGGCTGCCGAGGCTCCCGCACCGGCGAAGCCCACGATCACGGCCGAGACGGTCGCACGCGCCGTCGACCGGGCGCTGCTGCGCTACGACCGCAACGGCGACGAGCACTACGACGTCATCAGCGCGTTCATCAAGTCGGTGCGGGGGAGCGACGTCGATGCCGCGCTGCACTACCTGGCGCGCATGATCGAAGCGGGCGAGGACCCGCGGTTCATCGCCAGGCGAATCATCGTGCTCGCCTCCGAGGACATCGGCATGGCCGATCCGACGGCCCTCGGCGTCGCCGTCGCCGCGGCCGACGCGGTCGCGCTCATCGGCATGCCGGAAGGCCGCATCCCGCTCGCCCAGGCCGTCGTGCACCTCGCGACCGCGCCCAAGTCGAACGCCTCCTACCTCGGCATCAACCAGGCGATCGCCGATGTCCGAGCGGGCAAGGCGGGCCGGGTGCCGAAGCACCTCCGCGACGCGCACTACGCCGGGGCGAAGCGCCTGGGCCACGGCAAGGGCTACCGCTACCCGCACGACGCCGACATCGGCGTCGTGCCCCAGCAGTACCTGCCCGACACCTTGCGGGGCGCGCGGTACTACGAGCCCACGGAGCACGGCCACGAGCGCGAGCTCTCCGCGAGGCTCGCCAAGCTCCGCCGCATCGTGCGCGGCGAGGACTGAGCCCCGTGCTACGATTGCTGATGGCCTGAAGCCAGGTTTTCGCGTGCGGCTGCGCGATCTCCGACGGCGAAGCGGCGCGACCTGTAGCCGGTCGGCCCATGGCGAATCCCTCTGACTAGAGCTTTCCAGCGCGCTGTCGCGCGCCGGAACCCCGTTTCAGAACCTCCGAAAGGACCATTCGTGTCGAATCGTGCACGTAGCAAGACCCGCCTCTCGCGCGCACTCGGCGTCGCCCTGACCCCGAAGGCCGCGCGCATCCTCGAGAAGCGCCCCTACGCTCCGGGTGAGCACGGCCGCACCAAGCGCAAGGCCGACAGCGACTACGCCGTCCGTCTCCGCGAGAAGCAGCGCCTCCGCGCCCAGTACGGCATCCGCGAGAAGCAGCTCCGCATCGCCTACAACGAGGCGAAGCGCATCGACGGCCAGACCGGTGAGAACCTCGTCGAGCTGCTCGAGATGCGTCTCGACGCCCTCGTGCTGCGTGCCGGCTTCGCCCGCACCATCGCGCAGGCCCGCCAGTTCGTGGTGCACCGCCACATCCTCGTCGACGGCAAGATCGTCGACCGCCCCTCGTTCCGCGTGAAGCCGGGTCAGCACATCGGTGTCAAGCAGCGCTCCGAGGGCACCGAGCCGTTCCAGGTCGCCGCCGCCGGCGGTCACGTGGACGTGCTCCCCAAGACCCCGGGCTACCTCGAGGTCCAGATCGACAAGCTGGAGGCGACCCTCGTTCGCCGCCCGAAGCGCGCCGAGGTCCCCGTCACCTGTGACGTGCAGCTCGTCGTCGAGTACTACGCCGCGCGCTGACCCAGCGTCGCGTGCAGGCCGGAGGGGTCGCGGGTTCGCCCGCGGCCCCTCCGTCGTCCCGGCGGGCGGGCCCTCGGCTCGCCTAGACTGGACGGAAGCGTCAGGGGCCGCGGTCCCTCGAACAGAGTTCGACCAGAGGAGCAATCGGTGAAGAGCGTGCTGTGGTTCGTCGCGGGCATCGCGGCGGGATTCGTCGTGGCCCACCAGGTGAACCAGACGGCCGAGGGCCGCAAGTTCTTCGAGTCGGTCGACGCCAAGGCCAGGGCGTTCGGCCAGGCCATCGCCGAGGGCTACCACGAGCGCGACGCCGAGCTGCGCGCCGCCGGCACCGACGAGCGCTGACCCTCCGCGCCACCGCGCGCACAGTTTCCACCCCGCCGACCGCGGGGTGTCTCGACCCGGAACGGAACCATGCAGACTGCCGAGATCAGCCGTCGCTACATCGACTTCTTCGCCGAGCGCGGGCACACCGTCGTCCCCTCGGCCTCGCTCGTCTCCGACGACCCCACCCTGCTCTTCACGGTCGCGGGCATGGTGCCCTTCGTGCCCTATCTGACCGGCGTCGTCCCGGCCCCGTACCCCCGCGCCGTCGACGTGCAGAAGTGCATCCGCACGAACGACATCGAGGAGGTCGGCAAGACCGCCCGCCACGGCACCTTCTTCCAGATGCTCGGCAACTGGTCGTTCGGTGACTACTTCAAGGAGGGGGCGATCACCTACGCGTGGGACCTCCTCACCCGCTCCGAGGCCGACGGCGGCCTCGGCTTCGACGAGCGCGACCTCTGGGTGACGGTCTACGAGACCGACGACGAGGCGGCGGCGCTCTGGCAGAAGATCGCAGGCCTGCCCGCCGAGCGCATCCAGCGCCTCGGCAAGGAGGACAACTACTGGCACACCGGCCAGCCCGGCCCCGGCGGCCCCTGCTCGGAGATCTACTTCGACCGCGGCCCGAAGTACGGCCGCGACGGCGGCCCGGCGGTCGACGACAACCGCTTCACGGAGATCTGGAACCTCGTGTTCATGCAGGAGCTGCTGAGCGAGGTGCGCTCCAAGGTCGACTTCGACGTCGCCGGCCCGCTGCCGAAGAAGAACATCGACACCGGCATGGGCCTCGAGCGCGTCGCGTTCATCAAGCAGGGCGTCGAGAACATGTACGAGATCGACCAGGTGCGCCCGGTGCTCGATCGCGCCTCGGAGCTCTCCGGCCGCCGCTACGGCGCCGCGCACGAGGACGACGTGCGCATGCGCATCATCGCCGACCACGTGCGCTCCTCGCTCATGCTGATGAGCGACGGGGTCACCCCGTCGAACGAGGGGCGCGGCTACATCCTGCGCCGGCTCCTCCGCCGCTCGATCCGCGCGATGCGCCTGCTCGGCGTCGAGGGCCCGAGCTTCCACGAGCTCTTCGCCGCCTCGCGCGACGCGATGAAGTCGGCCTACCCCGAGGTGGCGACCGACTACTCGCACCTCGAGCAGCTCGCGCTCGGCGAGGAGGACACCTTCCTCCGTACGCTGGCCTCGGGCACGACGATCCTCGACGTAGCGGTCTCGAAGACGAAGGCGCAGGGCTCGGGAGAGCTCGCCGGCGACACCGCGTTCCTGCTCCACGACACCTACGGCTTCCCGATCGAGCTCACGCTCGAGATGGCGGAGGAGGCAGGGCTCCGCGTCGACCGCGGCGAGTTCGACCGCCTCATGACGGACCAGCGCGACCGGGCGAAGGCCGACGCCAAGTCGAAGAAGCGCGTTCTCGCGGACCTCTCGGTCTACGCCGACTACCGCGCCAAGGGCGAGACGATCTTCACCGGATACACCGAGCTGCAGACGGAGTCGAGCGTGCTCGGCCTCCTCGTCGACGGCCGTCCGGTGCAGCGCGCCACGGCGGGGCAGACCGCCGAGGTCATCCTCGCCGAGACCGCGCTCTACGCGGAGTCCGGCGGGCAGGCGCCCGACCGGGGCCGCATCGTGGGCGACGGCTTCGAGCTGGAGGTGCTCGACGTGCAGCGCCCGGTCAAGGGCCTGATCAGCCACACCGTGCGGGTCGTCCGCGGCGAGGTCGGCGTCGGCGAGGCGGCGACGAGCCTCGTCGACGAGGACTACCGGCGCGGCGCCACGCAGGCGCACTCCGGCACCCACCTCGTGCACGCCGCACTCCGGCAGGTGCTCGGGCCGAACGCGCACCAGTCCGGCTCCTTCAACAAGGCCGGCTACCTGCGTCTCGACTTCAGCTGGAACGCGGCCCTCTCGAGCGAGACCCGCTCCGAGATCGAGGAGATCTCGAACGCCGCGATCCGCGACAACCTCGAGGTCGTCACCCGCGAGCTGCCGCTCGAGGAGGCGAAGGCGCTCGGCGCCATGGCGCTGTTCGGCGAGAAGTACGGCGACGTCGTGCGCGTCGTCGACATCGGCGGCCCTTGGTCGCGCGAGCTGTGCGCCGGCACGCACGTGCGCACGAGCGCGGAGGTCGGCATGATCAATCTGATCGGCGAGTCCTCGGTCGGCGCGACGAACCGTCGGGTGGAGTCGCTCGTCGGCATCGAGGCGTTCCGCCAGTTCGCGACCGAGCGCGCGCTCGTCAGTGAGCTCACGAGTTCGCTGAAGACCCGTCCCGAGCAGCTCGTCGACCGCGTCGGCGAACTCGTGGCGAACCTGAAGGCGGCCGAGAAGAAGATCCAGGCCTACGAGGCCAAGGCGCTCAACGACCGGGTGCCTGCGCTGGCCGCGACGGCGGTGCGGACCGGTGAGGTCCTGCTCGTCGCGGAGCACGTCGGCAGCCTCGGCTCCGGCGACGAACTGCGCTCGCTCGCCCTCTCGGTGCGCTCGCAGCTCGGCGACGTCGCCTCGGTGGTCGCGCTGACGGCCGAGGTCGGCGGCAAGCCGCTCGCGATCGCCGCGACCTCGCCGGCGGCCCGTGCGGCCGGCGCGAACGCGGGTGCGCTCGCGAAGCGCATGGCCGGGGTGCTTGGCGGGGGCGGCGGCGGCAAGCCCGACCTGGCTCAGGGCGGCGGCACCGACGTGGCCGCGATCCCCGCGGCCCTCGACGCGGTCCGCGACGAGCTCGGCCGCTAGCGTGCGCGACGGCGTCCGCCTCGGCGTCGATGTGGGCCGGGCCCGCATCGGCGTCGCGCGCTGCGACCCCTCGGCGATGCTCGCCGTCCCGGTCGAGACCGTGCCGCGCGCCGCAGCAGGCTCGGACGCCGACGTGCGCCGCATCCTCGAGCTGGCGGAGGAGCACGGCGCGTTCGAGCTCGTCGTCGGGCATCCGCTCTCGCTCTCGGGCAACGCGACGCCCTCGACCGACGACGCCGTCGCATTCGCGCGCCGGCTCGCGAACGGCGGTGCGGCGGTGCGGCTGGTGGACGAGCGGATGTCGACGGTGACCGCGCAGCAGGCGCTCCGGGCGAGCGGGAAACGCGCCAAGCAGCAGCGGTCCATCATCGACCAAGCTGCAGCCGTTATCATTCTGCAACACGCCATCGACGCCGAACGCGCGTCGGGCAAGCCGCCGGGGCAGTCCCTCGGCACCGACGAAGGGCCACCACCCCTGTGACTCAGCTCCCCCCTGAGCAGCGCGCGTCGCGCGAGCGCCCCGGTCTCGACTGGGAGGCGATCCTCTCCGGAGACGAGGCCGCGGCGAGCGGAGCCGGCGACGGCCGGGCCGCCGCGCCCGACGCCGCCCCGCGCAGCGACGAGTGGGTGAACGACCCCTTCGCCGCCTCCGCGCCGGAGCCGGGCCGGGTCGCGCCGCGCAGCAACGACCCGTTCGCCGCGCAGGAGGAGGTGCCGCTCACCCGCCGGGAGCGGCGCGAGCTCGAGGAGCGTCAGGCGCGCGTCGAGGCGGAACCCGTCACCGCGCCGAGCGCGCCGGCACGGCCGAGCCGGGCCGAACGGCGGGAGGCGGCCGGCTTCGACGACCACGACACGCCGCAGCGACCGAAGCGACGCGGCGCGTGGGGCTGCCTCATCGCCCTGCTCATCGTCATCGCTCTCGGCGTCGGCGCGTTCTTCTTCCTGCAGGGGCCCATCTCCGCCGTGATCGAGCGCTTCGCGCCCGCCGCGGACTACGAGGGCTCGGGCACCGGCGAGGTGACCTTCATGATCCACGAGGGCGACGACGGCTCCACCATCGCCGAGAACCTCTACGACGAGGGCGTCGTGGCCTCCTCGAAGGCGTTCTACGACGTGCTCGTCGATCAGGACCCGGAGCCGGCGTTCTATCCGGGCGCGTACCGGCTCGCCGAGAAGATGAGCGCGCAGGCCGCGCTCGACGCGCTGCTCGACCCGGCGAACAAGCTGGAGAACACCTTCGTCATCCCGGAGGGCACCGCGACCGTCGACGCGCTGACGAACATCGCGGAGGGAACGGGCGTGCCGCTGGAGGAGCTCCAGGCGGCCGCGGCCGAGTCGCCGCAGAGCTACGGTCTCCCGGCCGAGGCGAAGTCGCTCGAGGGATTCCTGTTCCCGGCGACGTACACGCTCGACCCGGGTCTCGACGCCCGCGGCGTGCTCCAGACCCTCGTCGACCGGCAGTTCCAGGCGCTCGACGAGGCCGGCGTCGCCCCGGCTGATCGCTGGCGCACCATCGTGCTCGCCTCGCTGATCCAGCGCGAGGCCGGGCTCCGCGACGACTACTACAAGGTCTCGCGGGTCTTCCAGAACCGGCTCGACCCGGCGCAGTGGGAGTCGGGGCTGTTGCAGTCGGACGCGACGGTCGCGTACGGCACCGGCAACACCCACCGGGTCGCCACGACCGACGCCGAGCGCGCCGACGCGAGCAACCCGTACAACACCTACGTGCACCCCGGTCTGCCGATCGGCCCGATCTCCAATCCGGGCGATCTCGCGATCGACGCCGCGCTGCACCCCGCCGACGGCACCTGGCTCTTCTTCGTGACGTGGAACCTCGACACGGGCGAGACGATCTTCTCGACCACCGTCGAGGAGCACGACGCGGCCGTCGCGAAGTGGCTGGCCTGGATGGACGAGCACCCGGAGTACCAATGAGCGACGGCGTCCGGACTCCCGCCCCGCATCGGCTCGCCGTGCTCGGTTCGCCGATCGCGCACTCGAAGTCACCGGCGTTGCACCGCGCCGCGTACGCAGCGCTCGGCCTCGACTGGCAGTACGAGGCCGTCGAGCTCGCCTCGGCCGGGCTGGCCGACTTCGTGCGGTCGAGGGATGCCTCGTGGCGCGGGCTCTCGCTCACGATGCCGTTGAAGCAGGAGGTGCTCCCGCTCGTCGACGAGCTCGACCGCCGCGCCCGGCTCACGGGCGCCGCGAACACGCTGCGCTTCGACGGCGGTCGTCGGCTGGGGTTCAACACCGATGTCGGCGGCATCGTCGGCGCGCTCGCGGACGCCGGGGTGACCGCGTCGGCGCGCGCCGGGATCGTCGGCGGGGGAGCGACGGCCGCGTCGGCGATCGCCGCGATCGCGGAGCTCGGGGCGAGCGAGGTCGAGGTCTTCGTGCGCACGCCGGCTCGTGCGGCGGCGCTCGAACCGCTCGCGGCGTCGCTCGGGCTCCGGGTGCTCGTGCGCCGCCTCGACGAGCTGTCGGGCGCCGACGGCCTCGATCTCGTCGTGGCGACGGTGCCCGGCGGCACGGAGCTCGGGGTGCGGCCGAGTGCCGCGCTCACCGGTGGCGCCGTGCTGCTGGAGGTCGCCTACGACCCGTGGCCGAGTCCGCTCGCGGCGGCGTGGCTCGACGCCGGCGGCACCGTCGTGCACGGCCTCGGCATGCTCCTGCACCAGGCGCTGCTGCAGGTGCGCGTCTTCGCGAACGGCGACCCGGAGCAGGCGCTGCCCGACGAGGCCGTGGTGCTCCAGGCGATGCGAGCGGCGATCGCCTGAGGCATCCGCCACGATGCCGTCCGACGGCGCCCCCGCCGAGGACGTCATGCGGAGAGGGCGTCTCCTCCGCTGTGGAAGGATAGACGCATGCTTCGTTGGCTCACTGCCGGTGAGTCGCACGGCCCCGAACTCGTCGCGATCCTCGAGGGCCTCCCCGCCGGCATCCCCGTCTCGCTCGATCAGGTCCGCGAGGACCTCGCCCGGCGCAAGCTCGGCTACGGCCGCGGCGCGCGCATGAAGTTCGAGCAGGACGAGCTCGCCATCTCGGGCGGGGTGCGCCACGGCCTGAGCCTCGGCAGCCCGATCGCCCTGCGCGTCGGCAACACCGAGTGGCCGAAGTGGCAGGAGGTCATGAGCCCGGAGCCGATCGAGCAGGACCGCCTCGGCCGTGGCCGCGGTGCGCCGCTGACCCGTCCGCGCCCGGGGCACGCCGACCTCGTCGGCATGCAGAAGTACGGCTTCGACGAAGCCCGCCCGGTGCTCGAGCGCGCGAGCGCCCGCGAGACCGCCGCGCGCGTGGCGCTCGGCGCCGTGGCGAAGTCGTTCCTCGCGGAGCTCGGCATCCGCACCATCGCGCACACCCTCTCGATCGGGCCGGTCCGCGTGCCGGAGGGCGCCGCCCTGCCGCTGCCCGCCGATCTCGCGGCGGTCGACGCCGACCCGCTGCGCTGCTTCGACGCCGAGACCTCGGCCCGCATGGTGGCCGAGGTCGACGACGCCCACAAGTCCGGCGACACGCTCGGCGGCGTCGTCGAGGTGCTCGCCTACGGCGTGCCCCCGGGCCTCGGCTCGCACGTGCACTGGGACCGCCGGCTCGACGGGCAGCTCGCCGCCGCGCTCATGGGCATCCAGGCGATCAAGGGGGTCGAGGTCGGCGACGGGTTCGAGACCACCCGCCGCCGCGGCTCCCAGGCGCACGACGAGCTGCACCTCGACCGCGGCCGCATCGTGCGCGCGAGCGACCGCGCCGGCGGCACCGAGGGCGGCATGTCCACCGGCACCGTGCTGCGGGTCCGCGCCGGCATGAAGCCCATCGCCACCGTCCCGCACGCCCTGCCGACGGTCGACGTCGCGACGGGCGAGCCGGCCCCCGCGCACCACCAGCGCTCGGACGTCTGCGCCGTGCCGGCGGCGGGGGTCGTCGCCGAGGCGATGGTCGCGCTCGTCCTCGCCAACTCCGTGCTCGAGAAGTTCGGTGGCGACTCGCTCGCCGAGACCCGCCGCAACCTCGAGGCGTACCTCGCCGCGATCCCCGAGGCGCTCGCGAGCGCGGGGGCGGACGGCGACGCCGGGCTCGCAACCGGCGCGGCGGGATGACCGCGGCGGGTGCGGCCGCACCCGGTGCGCTCGCGCTGCCCCTCGTGCTCATCGGGCCGATGGGAGCGGGCAAGTCCCGGGTGGGGCAGAAGCTCGCCGCCGAGACCGGTGCCCCCTTCGTCGACACCGACGCCCGCATCGTCGAGCGTTACGGGCCGATCGAGCAGATCTTCGCCCGCGAGGGCGAGGAGTACTTCCGCATCGTCGAGCGCGAGATCGTCGCCGAGGCCCTCGCCGAGGAGGCCGTGGTCTCGCTCGGCGGGGGAGCCGTGCTGCACCCGGCGACCCGCGTCGATCTCGCGGAGCTGCCCGTGGTGTGGCTGCAGGTGAGTGCCGCGGCCGTCGCGCCACGACTGGCCGGCAGCGCGCGCCCGCTGATCGCGCAGGGCGGCATCGAAGCCTGGACCAGAATCCGCGACGAGCGGGCGCCCGTCTACGCCTCGCTCGCCGACCTCGCCATCGACACCTCGCGCCGCTCGGTCGCGCGGATCGTCGCCGACATCACCGAGCGCTTCGGAGGAACAGCATGACCGCAGCCGAGCCGCAGGCCGAGCCGACCGTGATCCGGGTCGGCGGCGACGAGGGCTACGACGTGGTCGTGGGGCGCGGCGTGCTCGCGCGGCTCGGCGACGCGCTCGGGCCGGCGGTGCGCAAGGTCCTCCTGGTGCATCCGGCGACCCTCGGCGCCCGCGCCGCCGAGCTGCGCGAGTCGCTCACCGACCGATTCGAGGTCATCCTCGCGGAGATCCCCGACGCCGAGGCCGGCAAGCGGGTCGAGGTCGCCGCGTTCTGCTGGCAGATCCTCGGCCAGGCCGACTTCACCCGCAGCGATGCCGTCGTGGGCATGGGCGGGGGAGCCGTCACCGACCTGGCCGGCTTCGTCGCGGCGACCTGGCTGCGCGGCGTGCGCGTGGTGCAGGTGCCGACGACCGTGCTCGGCATGGTCGACGCCGCCGTCGGCGGCAAGACCGGGATCAACACGAACGAGGGCAAGAACCTCGTCGGCGTGTTCCACGCGCCTGCCGAGGTCATCTGCGACCTCGACCTGCTCGACACCTTGCCGAAGAACGAGATCCTCGCCGGCTTCGCCGAGATCGTGAAGGCCGGGTTCATCCGCTACCCGGAGATCCTCGACACCATCGAGGCCGACCCCGAGCGCGCCACCGACCCGGCGACGCCCGAGTTCCGCCGGGTCGTCGAGCTCGCGATCCGGATGAAGGCGGACGTCGTGACCGAGGACTTCAAGGAGGCGGGCCTCCGCGAGATCCTCAACTACGGGCACACCCTCGGCCACGCGGTCGAGCACGCCGAGCGCTACCAGTGGCGGCACGGCGCGGCCGTCGCGGTCGGCATGATGTTCGCCGCCGAGCTCGGCCGGCTCTCCGGCCGGCTCTCCGACGAGGTCGCCGACCGGCACCGGCGCGTGCTCGAACTGCTGAGCCTCCCGACGAGCTACCCGGCCGGCCGCTGGAACACGCTGCTCGCCACCATGCAGCGCGACAAGAAGTCGCGCGGCGGCCAGCTGCGCTTCATCGTGCTCGACGACCTCGCGAAGCCCACCGTGATGCAGGCCCCCGACCAGTCGATGCTCTTCGCGGCGTACCAGGAGATCGGCTCGTGAGCCGATCGGCGCGGGGCACGGGAGGCGGCCGCGGCAGAGCGGCCCGCCGGGTCGTCCCGGCCGCGGCTAGGCTGAGCGCATGACGACGATCCTCGTGCTGAACGGGCCAAACCTCGGCCGGCTCGGCACCCGCGAACCCGAGGTGTACGGCAGCGAGACGCTCGCCGACATCAAGGCGTCGCTGCGCGGCGAGCTGCCCGAGGGTGTCGAGCTCGAGCTCCGGCAGACCGACGACGAGGGCGAGCTCATCCGCTGGATCCACGAGGCCGTCGACCGGGGCGCTCCCGTGGTGCTGAACCCGGCGGCCTTCACGCACTACAGCTACGGGCTGCGCGACGCTGCGGCGCTGCTGAAGCAGGCCGGCGTGCCGCTCATCGAGGTGCACCTCTCGAACCCGCACGCGCGGGAGCGGTTCCGCCACACGAGCGTCATCTCGGCGGTCGCGACGGGCGTCATCGCCGGCTTCGGCAGCGACTCCTATCGCCTCGCCGTGCAGCAGCTGCTGCGCATCGTCTAGAATCGTTCGTCGGCTCGCGTGCGCCACCGCCTGCGGCCGAACGACTTCACCGAAACGGAACGGAATCCACGCGCATGGCATCGACCGCAGACATCAAGAACGGCGTCGTCCTCAGCATCGACGGCCAGCTCTGGAGCGTGATCGAGTTCCAGCACGTCAAGCCCGGCAAGGGCGGCGCGTTCGTCCGCACCAAGCTGAAGAACGTCGTGACGGGCAAGACCGTCGACCGCACGTACAACGCGGGCGCGAAGGTCGACATCGAGAACGTCGACCGCCGCGACTTCACGTACCTCTACAACGACGGCGACGGCTTCGTCTTCATGGACGCCGTCGACTACGACCAGATCACGGTCCCCGCGGCGACCGTCGGCGACGCCGCCAACTTCATGCTCGAGAACCAGGCCGTCACCATCGCCCTGAACAACGGCAACCCGCTGTACGTCGACCTGCCCGCCTCGGTGGTGCTCGAGATCACCTACACGGAGCCGGGCCTGCAGGGCGACCGCTCGACCGGCGGCACCAAGCCCGCCACCGTCGAGACCGGCTACGAGATCCAGGTCCCGCTCTTCCTCGAGACCGGCACCAAGGTCAAGGTCGACACCCGCACGGGTGACTACCTCGGCCGCGTGAACGACTAGTGAGCGCTCGCACCAAGGCTCGCAAGCGCGCGCTCGACCTGCTCTACGCCGCCGAGATGCGCGGGATGCCGGTGGAGCAGCTGCTCGTCGTCGAGGCCGAGAAGGCCGCCGGCGAACCGGAGCGCCAGGCGTCGTGGCTGTACGCCCGCGAGATCGTCGACGGCATCGTCGACCATCGCGCCGAGATCGACGAGCTCATCACGACGCACTCCCGCGGCTGGACGCTCGAGCGCATGCCCGCCATCGACCGTGCGCTGCTGCGCATCGGCGTCTGGGAGATCGTCTACAACGACGAGGTGCCCGACGCGGTCGCGATCTCCGAGGCCGTCGAGGCGGCGACGGTGCTGTCGACCGATGACTCGGCCGGGTTCGTGAACGGGCTGCTGGCCGCCGTCGCGCACGCGAAGGCCTGACGAACCGCGCGTTCCACGCCCCACCCACGACGGCGGGCCGCCACCAGGCGGCCCGCCGTCCGGCGTTCAGCCGAGCACGAGGCGGCGGGCGGCTTTCGAGTGCGCCGAGATCAGCTCGTCGAGGTCGAGCCCGGGGATGCGGCCGTCGACGACCCGCCACTCGCCGCCGACCATGACGCGATCGGCGCGGTCGGCCCCGCAGAGCACGAGCGCCGCGATCGGGTCGTGGCTGCCCGAGAAGCGCAGCCCGTCGAGCGTGAACAGCGCGAGGTCGGCCTGCTTGCCGAGCTCGATCGACCCGAGCTCGCCGTCGCGGCCGAGCGCCCGCGCCGAGCCGAGCGTCGCCCAGCCGATGGCCCGGGCGACCGGCACGTCGGCGCCGTAGCGGAGGCGCTGCAGGTAGAGCGCCTGGCGCACCTCCTGGATGAGGTTCGAGGAGTCGTTCGAGGCGGAGCCGTCGACGCCGAGGCCGACGGGGACGCCGGCATCCTCCAGCTCGATCGCGCGCGCGATGCCCGAGGCGAGCCGCATGTTCGAGGTCGGGCAGTGCGCGACGCCCGTGCCCGCTGCCCCGAGACGGGCGATCTCCCGCTCGTCGAAGTGGATGCCGTGGCCGAGCCAGCTCTGCGGGCCCAGCCAGCCCACGCTCTCGAGGTAGTCGACGGTGCGCAGGCCGAAGCGCTCCCGGCAGAACTCCTCCTCGTCGAGGGTCTCGGCGAGGTGCGTGTGCAGCCGCACCCCGCGGCGGGCGGCGAGCTCGGCGCTGTCCGACATGATCTCCCGTGTCACCGAGAACGGCGAGCACGGCGCGAGCGCGATGTGGATGTCGGCGTCGGGCGCGGTGGAGTGGTAGCGGTCGATGAGCCGCTCCGAGTCGGCCAGGATGACGTCGCCGTCCTGCACGACGCTCTGCGGCGGCAGCCCGCCGTCGCGCTCGCCCAGGGTCATCGAGCCGCGGGTGAGCGTCGCCCGCATGCCGAGCCGCCGCACGGCCTCCACTTCGAGGTCGATCGCCTCGTCGAGCCCCTCGGGGAAGACGTAGTGGTGGTCGGCCGCGGTCGTGCAGCCCGAGAGCAGGAGCTCGGCGAGCGCGACGGTCACGGCGAGGTCGAGGCTCTCCGGGGTGAGCCGCGCCCAGACCGGGTAGAGGCCCTGCAGCCAGGGGAAGAGCTTCGCGTCGGCCACGGGCGCCCAGGCTCGGGTGAGCGTCTGGAAGAAGTGGTGGTGGGTGTTGATGAGGCCGGGCAGCACGACGTGGTTCGCCGCGTCGAAGACCTCGTCGACCGGCGTCGCGGGCACGGCGCCCGCGCGGAGCAGCTCGACGATGCGGCCGGCCTCGACGACGATACCGCCGTCCGCGCTGCCTGGCGCGTGGTCGGCGGCCGTGAAGACGGCGGCGGGGTTCTTGATCCAGACTCGTGCCATGAGCGGCATCCCTTCGACGGTGGAGGAGTGGTGCCAGCTCAGTGTTGACCTGTCTGCTGATCCAGGTCGCGCCAGACTACGTGCGCGGCGGAGGCCTCGTCAACGCCCCGCGCGCCGAGGCCGACCGAACCCGGAGTTGCCCGACTTTCATGAAAGTCGGGCAACTCGGTGTGGGGGAGGCGATCGCACGTCGGCGAGCGCGTCGCTCACGGCGTCGGGGCGCGGGCGTCGTACTCGCGGAAGCCGCGCTGGAGGCGGAGGATCGCGACGGCGGCCGCGACGACGAGCAGCCCGCCGAACAGCGGCGGGAACCAGAGCGCGACCGCGGTCGCGAGGATGCCGACCCAGAGGTCGCCGAGGCGCGGACCGCCCGTGACGACCACCTGGAACACCCCCTGCATCCGGCCCTGGAGCTCGTCGGGCACCGCGGTCATCAGCATCGTGCTACGGAAGATCGCGCTCACCTCGTCGGCCGCCCCCGCGCCCGCGAGCAGGACCGCGGCGACGAGCAGCGCCGGCACGCTCAGCGCGGGGTCCGCGGCCGGGGAGCGCCCGGCGAGCACGATGGCGATCACCGCGCCGAATCCGGCGATGCACGCGCCGTAGACCATGACCGAGCGGCCGATCGCGACGCCGTAGCGCCGGACGTGCATGACCCGGCCGCTGAGCAGGCTCGTGAGGAAGGTGCCGACCGCGAAAGCGGCGGTGAGCGCGCCGGCGGTCGCCGCTCCGCCGCCGATGGCGACGGCGCCGACCGCGGGGAAGAGCGCGTAGGGCCGGCCGAAGGTCATCGCGGCGAGGTCGATCAGGAAGCCGGCGCGGATGTTCGGCGCCAGGCGCAGGAATCGGAACCCGTCCGCGAGGGCGGCGAAGCCCGTGCGCCGCGCGGGCCCTTCCTCGCCCGCGCTCGGCGGCACGGCGGGAAGCGTCAGGATGCCGAGGAAGCCCGCGCTGAAGAGCACGAGGTCCACGCCGAAGGTGAGCGGATAGCCGATCGAGGCGACGAGCACGCCGCCGAGCGCCGGGCCGAGCGTGAGCTGCACGCCGATCCCGATCCCGCTGAGCGCGGCGGCGCGGGACACGAGGGCCGGGGCGAGCAGCCTCGGGGTCACGGCGGTCCGCGTGGCGCCGGTGACGGTCGCGCAGACCGAGATCACGGTGGTGAGCACGTAGAACGGCCAGATCGCGACCGGACGGCCGGCCTCGTGCTCGACCGCGCTGACGGCGGAGACGGCGACGAGCGCCGCGGTCGCCGCCCAGGTGGTGCTCGCGCTCACGATGAGCAGGCGCCGCCGGTCGAGGGCGTCGGCGAGGACGCCGCCCCAGAGCCCCGCCACGAGCATCGGCAGCAGGGCGATGCCGCCGACGAGGCCCACGGCGAGCGTCGAGCGGGTGAGCTCGTAGAGCTGCAGCCCGACGGCGAGCACCGTGAGCTGCGCGCCGATGCCCGCGATCGTGCCGCCGATCCAGAGCCGGGCGAACGCGGGCGACTCCCGGAGCGGGGCGAGATCGACGAAGTGCGACCGTCGCGGCCGGGGAGAAGTCACCCTTGCATCGTACGCACGGCGAAACAGCACCCGGCGCGCTGCTAAACTCGACGGAGTTTGGCAACCTTTAAGGCCGTCCCGTGAGGCGGAGAAGGGAGGCCGCCGTGGCACGCGCCGTGCTCACTCAGGCGGACATCCAACGGGCGCTGACCCGCATCTCGCACGAGATCCTCGAATCGAACCGCGGGGGGAGCGACCTCGTCATCCTCGGCATCCCGACCCGCGGCGTGATCCTCGCCCGGCGGATCGCCGAGACGATCGCCCGCATCGAACCCGAGGCGGCACCGGTGCCGGTCGGCTCGATCGACGTCACGATGTACCGCGACGACCTCTCCCGCACCCGCACCCGCACGCCGCAGCCCACCGAGGTGCCCGCGGGCGGCATCGACGGACGCACGGTCGTCCTCGTCGACGACGTGCTCTACTCGGGCCGGACCATCCGCGCCGCCTTCGACGCCCTCTCCGACCTCGGCCGCGCCCGTGCGGTGCGGCTCGCGGTGCTCGTCGACCGCGGCCACCGCGAGTTCCCGATCCGCGCGGACTTCGTCGGCAAGAACCTGCCGTCGTCCCACGACGAGCGCATCAACGTGCGGCTCGTCGAGACCGACGGCGACGAGGGCGTGGCGATCGAGACCGCGCACGGCGAGGGGGAGGCGGAGTGAACCATCTGCTGGGCACGCGCGACCTCGCCCGCGAGCAGGCGGTCGAGCTCCTGGACATCGCCGAGGACATGGCGGCGGTGCAGGAGCGCGAGGTCAAGAAGCTGCCGACCCTGCGCGGCAAGACGGTCGTGAACCTCTTCTTCGAGGACTCGACCCGCACCAGGATCTCCTTCGAGGCCGCCGCGAAGCGGCTCTCCGCCGACGTCATCAACTTCAGCGCGAAGGGGTCCAGCGTCTCCAAGGGCGAGAGCCTGAAGGACACCGCCCAGACGCTGCAGGCGATGGGCGCGGACGGCGTCGTCATCCGGCACCCGGCGTCCGGCGCACCGCTCACGCTCGCGACGAGCGGGTGGATCGACGCGGGCGTGGTGAACGCGGGCGACGGCACCCACGAGCACCCCACCCAGGCCCTGCTCGACGCCTTCACGATGCGCCGCCGGCTGCACGGGGCCGCCTCCCGCGGTCGCGGGCTCGACGGGGCGCGCGTGCTCATCGTCGGCGACGTGCTGCACTCGCGCGTCGCGCGCTCGAACGCGTGGCTGCTGCCCGCGCTCGGCGCCGAGGTCGAGCTCGTCGCGCCGCCGACGCTGCTGCCCGTCGACACGCGCCGCTGGCCCGTCTCGACGTCGTACGACCTCGACGCGGCGCTCGGCCGCCGGCCGGACGTGGTGATGATGCTGCGCATCCAGGCCGAGCGGATGCACGGGGCCTTCTTCCCGAACAGCCGCGAGTACGCGCGCACGTGGGGGCTCGACGACGCGCGGTTCGACGCGCTTCCCGACACTACGATGGTCATGCATCCCGGACCGATGAACCGCGGTCTCGAGATCGCCGCCCGCGCGGCCGATTCGCCGCAGTCCACGGTGCGCGAGCAGGTCGCGAACGGAGTATCAGTGAGAATGGCCGCCCTCTATCTGCTGCTGTCCGGTGAACGGGGGGCCGCCGCATGAGCGAGCGGCACCTGATCATCGGGGCGCAGCTGCCGAACGGCGAACGCCGCGACCTCCTGCTCGAGGGCGGACGCATCGCCGAGCTCGGCACCGGGCTGGACGCCCGCGGGGCGGAGCGCGTCGACGCGGCGGGCCTCGTCGTGCTGCCCGGGCTCGTCGATCTGCACACCCACCTCCGCGAGCCGGGCTACGAGCAGAGCGAGACCGTGCTCACTGGCACCCGCGCCGCCGCGGCGGGCGGATTCACCGCGGTCTTCGCGATGGCGAACACCTCGCCGGTTGCTGACACCGCCGGGGTCGTCGAGCAGGAGCTCAGCCTCGGGCGCGCCGCTGGCTACGCCACGGTCCAGCCGATCGGCGCCGTGACGGTGGGCCTGGCCGGCGAGCGCCTCGCGGAGCTCGGCGCGATGGCGCAGTCCCGCGCCCGCGTCCGGGTGTTCTCCGACGACGGCTTCTGCGTGCACGACCCGCTGCTCATGCGCCGCGCGCTCGAGTACGTGAAGGCCTTCGACGGCGTCATCGCGCAGCACGCCCAGGAGCCGCGGCTCACCGAGGGCGCGCAGATGAACGAGGGCGCCCTCTCCGGCGAGCTCGGCCTCACCGGCTGGCCGGCCGTCGCCGAGGAGTCGATCATCGCCCGAGACGTGCTCCTCGCCGAGCACGTCGGCGGCCGGCTGCACGTCTGCCACGTCTCGACGGCCGGCTCGGTCGAGGTCATCCGCTGGGCGAAGGCCCGCGGCATCGACGTCACGGCCGAGGTCACGCCGCACCACCTGCTGCTCACCGAGGAGCGGGTCGCGAGCTACGACCCGCGCTTCAAGGTCAACCCGCCGCTGCGCCGCGCGGAGGACGTCGAGGCGCTCCGCGCCGCGCTCGCGGACGGCACGATCGACATCGTCGCGACCGACCACGCCCCGCATCCGGTGGAGGCGAAGGAGGGCGAGTGGGACGCCTCGGCGAACGGCATGGTGGGGCTCGAGTCCGCGCTGTCCGTCGTGCACCGCACGATGGTGGAGCCCGGCCGCCTCGACTGGGCCGACGTCGCGCGGGTGCTGAGCCAGGCGCCCGCCCGCATCGGCCGCCTCGCGGGCCAGGGCGGCGAGGTCGAGGTCGGCGCGCCCGCCGAGCTCGTGCTCTACGACCCCTCGGCGACGGGGGAGTTCGGTCTCGACCGGCTCGCCGGCCGCAGCACCAACTCGCCGTACCTCGGCGAGACGCTGCCCGGCTCCGTGCGCTGGACGTTCCACCAGGGCTACGCGACGGTGCGCGACGGCGAGGTGCGCGAGACGGCGGAGGTCGCCGGACTCGCCGCGGCAGCGGGGAGCGGGGATGGATAAGCTCATCGGCGCGATCGTCGCCGTCATCGTCGTCGCCGTCGTGATCTGGCTGATGGTCCGATCCTGGCGACGACGACGGGCCCGGGACGCCCGCCTCGCGGCCTACCCGGTGCCGGCCACGCTCGCCGCCGCCCTCCTCGAGACCGAGGTGCTCTACGTCGCCTCGACGCCCGAGAGCGAGCCCTTCGAACGGCTCGCGGTCGACGGCCTGGCGTTCCGCGGGGCGGCCCACCTCGAGGTGTACGACGCGGGCGTGCTGCTGCGGATCGCGGGGGAGCCGGCGAGCTTCCTCCCGGTCGAGCACATCGTGGGGATCGGCGCCGCGAGCCACGCGATCGACCGCGGCGTCGAGGCCGAGGGGCTCGTGGCCCTGACCTGGCAGCCGCACGAGTCGGAGCCCGGCGAGGTGCCGGTGCGCATCGACAGCTATCTTCGGGCACGATACCCGGGCGACACCGCCCGGATCATCGACGCCGTCACGGACATCACCGCGGCTCAGGAGCCGCGGTCGCAACAGGAAGGCGAGGCCTCTGGTGACTGAGACCACGACCCGCACGGCCCCCGCCGTGCTCGTCCTCGAGGACGGAACCCGCTTCGAGGGCCGCGCATACGGCGCCCTCGGCCGCACGCTCGGCGAGGCGGTCTTCGCGACCGGCATGACCGGCTACCAGGAGACGCTGACCGACCCGTCCTACGCGGGCCAGATCGTGCTCATGACCGCGCCGCACATCGGCAACACCGGCATGAACGACGAGGACATGGAGTCCAAGCAGATCTGGGTCGCCGGCTTCGTGGTGCGCGACCCCTCCCGGGTCGTGTCGAACTTCCGCTCGCAGCGGAGCCTCGACGACGACCTCGCGGACGCCGGCATCGTCGGCATCTCCGGCATCGACACGCGCGCCGTCACGCGGCGCATCCGCGACGCCGGCGCGATGCGGGCCGGCATCTTCTCCGGCGAGGACGCGAACCTCACCGCGGGCGAGCAGCTCGACCTCGTGCTCGGCGGCGCCGAGATGGCGGGGCAGAACCTCTCCGGCGAGGTGTCGACGGGGGAGCGCTACTCGCTGCCCGCCGTGGGCGAGCGGATCGGCTCGGTCGCGGTGCTCGACCTCGGGGTGAAGACCTCCACGCTGAACTACCTCGCCGAGCGCGGCTTCGACGTCGAGGTGCTCCCGCAGACCGTCACGATCGAGGAGGTGCGGGCGCTCGAGCCCGACGCGCTCTTCTTCTCCAACGGCCCCGGCGACCCGAGCGCGAGCGACCGGCACGTGCAGCTGCTGCGCGAGTCGCTGCGCGACGGCCGCCCGTACTTCGGCATCTGCTTCGGCAACCAGCTCCTCGGCCGCGCCCTCGGCTTCGGCACGTACAAGCTGCCGTTTGGCCACCGCGGCATCAACCAGCCCGTGCTCGACAAGGCCACCGGCCGCGTCGAGATCACCGCCCACAACCACGGCTTCGCCGTCGACGCCCCCATCGACCGCGTGAGCGAGTCGAGCGAGGGCTTCGGCCGCGTCGAGGTCAGCCACGTCGACCTCAACGACGACGTGGTCGAGGGCCTCAACTGCCTCGACATCCCCGCGTTCAGCGTCCAGTACCACCCGGAGTCGGCTGCCGGCCCGCACGACGCGAACTACCTCTTCGATCGTTTCCGCGAGCTGGTCATCGCGAGCAAGGAGAACCGCGACTAATGCCCAAGCGCGACGACATCAATTCCGTCCTCGTCATCGGCTCCGGCCCCATCGTCATCGGGCAGGCCGCCGAGTTCGACTACTCGGGCACCCAGGCGTGCCGGGTGCTCCGCGCCGAGGGCGTGCGGGTCATCCTCGTGAACCCGAACCCCGCCACGATCATGACCGACCCGGACTTCGCCGACGCGACGTACATCGAGCCGATCACCCCGGAGATCATCGAGTCGATCATCGTCAAGGAGCGCCCCGACGCCATCCTGCCGACCCTCGGCGGGCAGACCGCGCTCAATGCCGCCATCGCCCTGCACGACGCCGGCATCCTCGAGAAGCACGGCGTCGAACTGATCGGCGCGAAGGTCGACGCCATCCGCAAGGGCGAGGACCGCCAGCTCTTCAAGGAGCTCGTGGTCGAGTGCGGCGCGGACGTCGCGCGCTCGCACATCGCCCACACGATGGACGAGGTGCTCGCCGCCGCCGAGGACCTCGGCTACCCGCTCGTCGTCCGCCCCTCCTTCACGATGGGCGGCCTCGGCTCGGGCTTCGCGTACGACGAGACCGAGCTGCGCCGCATCGCGGGCGCCGGCCTGCACGACTCGCCGACCACCGAGGTGCTCCTCGAGGAGTCCATCCTCGGTTGGAAGGAGTATGAGCTCGAGCTCATGCGGGACACGCACGACAACACCGTCGTCGTGTGCTCGATCGAGAACGTCGACCCGGTCGGCGTGCACACGGGCGACTCGATCACCGTCGCACCCGCGCTGACCCTCACCGACCGCGAGTACCAGCGTCTCCGCGACATCGGCATCGACATCATCCGCGCCGTCGGCGTGGACACGGGCGGCTGCAACATCCAGTTCGCCATCGACCCGTCGAACGGGCGCGTCATCGTCATCGAGATGAACCCGCGCGTCTCCCGCTCCTCGGCGCTCGCCTCGAAGGCCACGGGCTTCCCGATCGCGAAGATCGCGGCGAAGCTCGCGATCGGCTACCGACTCGACGAGATCCCGAACGACATCACCCGGGTGACGCCCGCGAGCTTCGAGCCGACGCTCGACTACGTCGTCGTGAAGGTGCCGCGCTTCGCGTTCGAGAAGTTCCCGGCCGCCGACCCGACCCTCACGACGACCATGAAGTCCGTCGGCGAGGCCATGGCGATCGGCCGCAACTACGCGACCGCCCTGCAGAAGGCCCTGCGCTCGCTCGAGAAGCGCGGTTCCTCGTTCCACTGGGGCGAGGAGGAGCGCAGCGTCGAGGAGCTCCTCGAGGAGGCGCGGACGCCGACCGACGGCCGCATCGTGCTCGTGCAGCAGGCGCTCCGCAAGGGCGCCACGATCGAGCAGGCCTTCGAGGCCACGAAGATCGACCCGTGGTTCCTCGACCAGATCGTGCTGATCAACGAGGTCGCCGCGACGGTCGCCGCCGCCGAGGCGCTCGACACCGAGACGATCCTGCTCGCGAAGGACCACGGCTTCTCCGACGCGCAGATCGCGCAGCTCCGCGGTTTCGGCAGCGAGCAGGACGCCCGCGAGGTGCGGCACATCCTCGGCATCCGCCCGGTCTACAAGACGGTCGACACCTGCGCCGGCGAGTTCCCGGCGCTCACGCCGTACCACTACTCGAGCTACGACCAGGAGACCGAGGTCGCCGCGAGCGATCGCCGCAAGGTCGTCATCCTCGGCTCCGGCCCGAACCGCATCGGCCAGGGCGTCGAGTTCGACTACTCCTGCGTGCACGCCTCGTTCGCCCTGCACGACGCGGGCTTCGAGACGATCATGATCAACTGCAACCCGGAGACGGTCTCGACCGACTACGACACGAGCGACCGGCTCTACTTCGAGCCGCTCACGCTCGAGGACGTGCTCGAGGTCATCCACGCCGAGTCGCAGTCGGGCGAGCTCGTCGGCGTGGTCGTGCAGCTCGGCGGCCAGACCGCCCTCGGCCTCGCGAAGGGCCTCGAGGCGGCCGGCGTGCCGATCCTCGGCACCTCGCCCTCCGCGATCGACCTCGCCGAGGAGCGCGGCCTCTTCGCCGGCATCCTCGACAACGCGGGCCTCCTCGCGCCGCGCAACGGCACCGCCGTCGACCTCGCGGGCGCGCAGCAGATCGCGGAGGGCATCGGCTACCCGGTGCTCGTGCGCCCGAGCTACGTGCTCGGCGGCCGCGGCATGGAGATCGTCTACGACAGCACGAACCTCGCCGAGTACTTCGAGCGCATCGAGGGGCAGGGCATCGTCGGCCCGAGCCACCCGCTGCTCGTGGACCGCTTCCTCGACGACGCCATCGAGATCGACGTCGACGCGCTGTACGACGGCAGCGAGCTCTACATCGGCGGCGTCATGGAGCACATCGAGGAGGCCGGCATCCACTCCGGCGACTCGAGCTGCACCCTCCCGCCCGTGACGCTCGGCCGCGCCGAGGTCGACCGAGTGCGCGAGGCGACCCGTGCGATCGCCGAGGGCATCGGCGTCCAGGGCCTCCTGAACGTGCAGTTCGCGATCGGCGCGGGCGTGCTCTACGTGCTCGAGGCGAACCCGCGGGCGAGCCGCACGGTGCCGTTCGTCTCGAAGGCGCTCGGCATCCCGCTCGCGAAGGCCGCCAGCCGGGTCATGGTCGGCGCGACGATCCGCGAGCTCGTCGCCGAGGGGCTGCTGCCCGAGGTCGACGGCTCCCGCGTGCCGCTCGACGCGCCGGTCGCGGTCAAGGAGGCCGTGCTGCCGTTCCACCGTTTCCGCACCCGCGAGGGCGGCATGGTCGACTCGGTGCTCGGGCCGGAGATGCGCTCGACCGGCGAGGTCATGGGCATCGACCGCGACTTCCCGACGGCGTTCGCGAAGAGCCAGCTCGCCGCGTACGGGGGCGTGCCCGCCTCCGGGACGGTCTTCGTCTCGGTGTCCGACCGCGACAAGCGGGCCGCGATCCTGCCGGTGCTGCGTCTGCAGCAGCTCGGCTACGACATCGCCGCGACCGAGGGCACCGCGGAGGTGCTGCGCCGCAACGGCATCCGGGCGAGCGAGGTGCTGAAGTTCCACGACAAGCCCGACGCCGACGCGACGAGCGTCGTCGAGCTCATCCACCGGGGCGAGGTCGACGTGGTCGTGAACACCCCGAGCGGTCGCTCCGCCCGGGCCGACGGCTACGAGATCCGCGCCGCGGCGGTCGCCGCCGGCATCCCGCTGTTCACGACGATCGCGGAGCTCTCCGCCGCCGTCGCCTCGCTCGACGTGGTCGCCGACGGCTTCGACGTGACGAGCCTGCAGGAGTACCAGCGCCGCCGGGAGGGGGCCGCGTGAGCGAGCCTGTCGCGTTCGGCGACCGCCTCGCGGCGGCCTTCGCCGCGTACGGCCGGCTCTGCGTGGGGATCGACCCGCACGCGCAGCTCCTCGAGAGCTGGGGCCTGCCCGACAGCGGCGAGGGCGTCCGCGAGTTCGGCCTCCGCGTCGTCGACGCGGCGGCCGGGCAGATCGGCATCGTGAAGCCGCAGGTCTCGTTCTACGAGCGGCACGGCGCGGCCGGCTACGCGGCGCTCGAGCGGGTCTTCGCCGAGGCCCGCGACGCGGGCCTCATCGTGATCGCCGACGCGAAGCGCGGCGACATCGGCTCGACGCTCGCGGGCTACGCGGATGCCTGGCTCCGCCCGGGCTCGACGCTCGAAGCGGATGCCCTCACGCTGAACCCCTACCAGGGGCTCGCCACGCTCGCCCCGGTCATGGAGCGCGCGGCGGCGGTCGGCAAGGGCGTGTTCGTGCTCGCCGCGACCTCGAACCCGGAGTCGGGGCCCGTGCAGACGGCCGAGCTCCGGCAGTCCAGCCGGGCCGGGCGCACGATCGCCTCCGCGATGGTCGACGGCGTCGACGCGTGGAACCGCGCGCGCCCGGATGCCTCGACCCGCACCCTCGGCGACGCGGGCGTCGTGATCGGCGCCACCGTCGACCTCCGCGCCGTGGGCATCGACCCCGACGCGTACGGGGAGACGCCCGGTCTGCCGGTGCTAGCTCCGGGCTTCGGCCACCAGGGCGGCGACGCCGCCCAGCTCGGCGAGCTGTTCGGCCGCCTGGCCGCCGGCGCCATCGTGAACGAGTCCCGCTCGGTGCTCGCCGCCGGCCCCGACGAGATCGGCGAGGCCGTCCGGCGCCGCGCCGGGGAGGTAGGATCGCTCGGTGTCTGATCGGACCCCCACCACCCCGCCAGAGGTCGACCGAGTCGCCGCGTCCCGGGCCGCCGTCGCGGCGCGCCGGGCCCGCGCGATCGTGAAGCAGGAGGTCGCCGAGGGCGCCAGGAGCCCGCTCGACGTGCTCCGCGTCGCGTTCGACGAGCCCGACGGCGTCGAGGGCCGGCTCCGGGTCACGGAGTTCCTCGGGGCGATCCCGGCGATCGGCCGCACGAAGACCGAGCGGATCATGGACGAGCTCCAGATCTCGCCGGCCAAGCGCCTCGGCGGCCTCGGCCGGCTGCAGCGCCGGCGCCTGCGCGGCTTCGTCGCCGAGTGGGTCGCGGCGCACGGCGGCACGGGCGACCGGCTCGTCGTGCTCGCCGGGCCCACCGCCGTCGGCAAGGGCACGGTCGCGGGGTACATCCGCGACCACTACCCCGAGGTGAAGCTCTCGGTCTCCGCGACGACCCGCGCGCCGCGCCCGGGCGAGATCGACGGCGAGCACTACTTCTTCGTCGACGACGCCGAGTTCGACCGCCTGATCGAGACCGGCGAGCTGCTGGAGTGGGCGACCGTGCACAACGCCTCGCGTTACGGCACGCCCCGGGGCCCGGTGGAGCAGGCGATCGCCGCCGGCGACAGCGTGCTGCTGGAGATCGACATCCAGGGCGCACGCTCGGTGCGGCGCGCCATGCCGGAGGCGACGCTCGTCTTCCTGCAGCCGCCGAGCTGGGACGAGCTGGTCCGACGGCTCGTCGGTCGCGGCACCGAGGGACCGGCCGAACAGCAGCGCCGACTCGAGACCGCGAAGGTCGAACTGGCCTCCGCCGATGAGTTCGATCACCAGGTCGTGAACCACGAGGTCTCCGAGGCCGCGCAAAAGGTCGTAGACTTGATGCGGCCCCGCAAGGGTCGTCATTGAGCTGCCCGCAGTTCGGGCGACCGGGCCACGATCTTTCGCGCACACCTCGTGCGCATCACCGAAGCGAGGAGTCACTCCATGGCTGAGAAGCTGTCCGGCATCATCGACCCGCCCATCGACGACCTGCTGTCGAAGGTCGACTCGAAGTACCAGCTGGTCATCTTCGCGTCGAAGCGCGCCCGCCAGATCAACGACTACTACGCCGATCTGCACGAGGGCAGCCTGTTCGACAACGTCGGCCCGCTCGTGGACTCGTCGATCGATGACAAGCCGCTCACCGTGGCGATGCACGAGATCAACGAGGACAAGCTGCGCCTGCGCCCCATCAGCGAGTAAGCCGCCGGCGTGGCGAGCACGACCGGCCGACTGAACATCGTCGTCGGCATCACCGGCGGCATCGCCGCGTACAAGGCCGTCGCCGTCGTGCGCCAGCTCGTGCTGGCCGGTCATGACGTGCACGTCGTCCCGACCGAGGCGGCGCTCCGCTTCGTGGGCCGGCCGACGCTCGAGGCGATCTCGCGCAACCCGGTGCACACCGAGCTGTACGAGGGCGTCGCCGAGGTCCGGCACGTCGCCATCGGGCAGGCCGCCGACCTCATCGTCATCGCCCCGGCGACGGCGAACTCGATCGCGAAGCTCGCGGCCGGGCTCGCCGACGACCTGCTCGGCAACACCGTGCTCGCGAGCCGTGCCCCGCTCGTCATCGCCCCGGCGATGCACACCGAGATGTGGGAGCATCCCGCGACGCAGGCGAACGTGGCGCTGCTGCGCGAGCGCGGCGTCACCGTCGTCGGCCCGGCCGAGGGGCAGCTGACCGGCAGCGACCGCGGGGCCGGCCGACTGGAGGAGCCCGAGGTCATCGTCGAGGCCGCCCTCGCGCGCGTCTCCGCAGCACGAGCGTCGGGCGATCTCGCCGGGCGCCGCGTCGTGGTGAGCGCCGGCGGCACGCGCGAGCCGCTCGACCCCGTGCGCTTCCTCGGCAACCGCTCGAGCGGCAAGCAGGGCATCGCCATCGCCGAGGCCGCCCGCGCACGAGGCGCCGAGGTCACGCTCGTGGCCGCGAACCTCGAGGTGCCGCGCCCGGAGGGCTGCGACGTCCGCGAGGTCAGCACGGCGCTCGAACTGCAGCGCGAGCTCGTCGAGGCCGCCGCTGGGGCCGATGTGGTCGTCATGGCCGCCGCCGTCGCCGACTACCGCCCCGCGGCGGTCAGCGAGCAGAAGATCAAGAAGGACGCCTCGGACTCCGGGCTCACCCTCGAGCTCGTGCGCAACCCCGACATCCTCGCGGGCCTCGGCGCTGCACCGCACGACGGCACGCTGCTCGTCGGATTCGCCGCCGAGACCGAGCCCGACGAGGCGCGCCTGCTGGAGCTCGGCCGCGGCAAGCGGCGCGCGAAGGGCGCCGACCTGCTGGTGGTGAACCGGGTGGGCTGGAGCGAGGGCTTCGCCGCCGACGAGAACCGGGTCGTCGTCATCGGCCCCGACGACGCGGTCGTCACACAAGCACACGGAAGCAAGGCGTCGGTGGCGGATGCCATCCTCGACGTGGTTGTCTCGAAGCTGAACCCCGCGGCGCACGCCGCACGCACTCCAGAAGGAACGACGAGCTGAACATGAGCGCACTCCGCCTCTTCACGTCCGAATCGGTCACCGAGGGGCACCCGGACAAGATCTGCGACCAGATCTCCGACTCCATCCTCGATGCGCTGCTCACCGTCGACCCCAACGCCCGCGTGGCCGTCGAGACGCTCGTCACGACCGGGCTCGTGCACGTGGCCGGCGAGGTCTCGACCTCCGGCTACGTCGAGATCCCGGCGATCGTGCGCGAGCGGGTGACCTCGATCGGCTACGACTCCTCCGACGTCTGGTTCGACGGCCGCTCCTGCGGCGTGTCGGTCTCGATCGGCGGGCAATCGCCCGACATCGCCCAGGGCGTCGACCACGCCTTCGAGGCGCGCGAGCACGCGAGCGACGACGAACTCGACCGCCAGGGCGCCGGCGACCAGGGCATCATGTTCGGCTACGCGGTGCGCGAGACGCCCGAGCTCATGCCCGTGCCGATCTGGCTCGCCCATCGCCTCGCCGAGCGGCTCGCCGACGTGCGCAAGGCCGGTGAACTCGACTACCTTCGGCCCGACGGCAAGACCCAGGTCACGGTCGGCTACGAGGGGCAGACGCCGCGCACCATCGAGACCGTCGTGCTGTCGACGCAGCACTCGCCCAAGATCTCGACCGAGCAGCTCCGCGCCGAGGTCGAGGAGCTCGTCATCCGACCGGTCCTCGACACGGTCGAGCTGGCACGGCCCGAGCTCCGCGTGCTCATCAACCCGACCGGCCGCTTCGAGATCGGCGGCCCGCAGGGCGACGCCGGGCTCACCGGCCGCAAGATCATCATCGACACCTACGGCGGCGCGAGCCGGCACGGCGGAGGTGCGTTCAGCGGCAAGGACCCCTCGAAGGTCGACCGTTCGGCCGCCTACGCCATGCGCTGGGTCGCGAAGAACGCCGTCGCGGCGGGGCTCGCCGACCGGCTGGAGGTGCAGGTCGCCTACGCGATCGGCGCGGCGGCGCCGGTCGGGCTCTACGTCGAGACCTTCGGCACCGCGCACGTGCCGGAGGAGCGCCTCATCGGGGCCATCCGCGAGGTGTTCGACCTCCGGCCGGCCGCCATCATCCGCGACCTCGAGCTGCTGCGGCCGATCTACGCGAAGACCGCGACGTACGGCCACTTCGGCCGCGAGCTCCCCGACTTCAGCTGGGAGCGGCTCGATCGCGTCGACGCGCTCCGCTCCGCCGCCGGGCTCTGAGATGGCGGGCGACCTCGTCGCCAGGGTGCTCGTCGACTCGCCCCTCCCGCAGCTCGACCAGCTCTTCGACTACCGGGTGCCCGAACGGCTGCGCGACGTCGTGCGCGCCGGCATGCGGGTGCGCGTGCCGCTGCGCACCGGCGGGCGCATCGCGAACGCCTGGCTCGTCGAGCTCGGCGATCACAGCGAGTTCGCGGGCCGACTGAGCGAGCTCGACGACGTCGTGTCCGAGGCGCCGATGCTCACGCCAGAGGTGTGGCGGCTGGCGCGCGCCGCGGCCGACCGCGCCGCGGGCAATGCGAGCGACATCCTGCGACTCGCGATCCCGGGGCGGTACGTGCGCGCCGAGCGCGCCTGGCTCGCCGCGGAGCCCGATCCCGGCCCGCGGCCCGTCGACCCCCCGGCCCCTCCTGGCGGCCCGGAGGGTGCGCTCGCACGCGGCCTCGCCTCCGGCGCGCGGATGGCCCTCGCCGCCGATGCCCGACCCGTGCGGCTTCCCGACGGCACCTGGGTGGGCGCGTGGGCGAGCGAACTCGCCCTGGCGGCGGCGAACGTGCTCGCGACGGATCGCAGCGCCATCCTGGTGGTGCCCGACTACCGCGACCAGGAGCAGCTCGAGGCGGCGCTCGGGGCCCTCGTCGACCCGCGGCGCGTGCTCCGCACCGACGCCCGGCAGACCGGTCCCGCGCGCTACCGGGCCTTCCTCGACGCGACGGGCGAGGCCGCGCGCATCATCGTCGGCAATCGTTCGGCCGTGTACGCCCCCGCGGCCCGGCTCGGCCTCATCGCGTTCTGGGACGACGGCGACGGGCTCATGAACGAGCCGCTCTCGCCCGGTGTGCACCCCAGGGACGCCGCGCTCATCCGCCAGGAGCAGTCGGGCGCCGCCCTCCTCTTCGCCGGCCACACCCGGAGCGTCGAGGTGCAGCGCCTGGTCGAGCTGGGCTGGGTGCACGAGGTGCCGCTGCAGAAGCCCGTGCGGCCGCGCATCGTCGTCACCGAGCGGCAGGCGCAGACCGAACCGGGCTCGGCGCGCATCCCCTCCGCCGCCTGGCGCGAGGCGCAGGAGGCGGCCGCCCTCGGCCCGGTACTGGTGCAGGTCGCCCGGCCCGGCAACGCGCCGCTGCTCGTGTGCGATCGCTGCCGCGAACCGGCCAAGTGCGGCGCGTGCAGCGGTCCGCTCGCGATTCCCCGCGCGGGCGGCGTGGCGGTGTGCACGCTCTGCGGCACCGCGGCGAGCGCATGGCGTTGCCAGGTCTGCGAGGGCACGACGCTGCGCGCGGCCACGGTGGGGGCGAGCCGCACGGCCGAGGAGCTCGGGCGGGCGTTCCCGCGCACGCGGGTCATCCTGTCCGACGGTGAACGGCCGATCCTGCGGGTGGGGCCGGAACCTGCGCTCATCGTCGCCACGCGGGGGGCCGAGCCCTTCGCTGAGGGCGGCTACCGGGCGGTGCTGCTGCTCGACGGCGAGCGCATGCTGCTGCGCGAGACGCTGCGCGTCGCCGAGGACTGCTTGCGCTGGTGGTCGAACGCCGCTGCCCTGGCCGCGCCCGGCGCCCCGGTGTTCCTCGTCGGCGTCGCCGGAGAGCTCGCGTCGGCGCTCGCGACGTGGCGGCAGCCGGAGTGGGCTGCGCACGAGCTCGCGACGCGGCGCACCCTGCGCTTCCCGCCCGCGGTCCGGGTGGCGAGCGTCACGAGCGGGCGCGAGCGGCTCGCACGGGCGCTCGACGCCGTGACGGAGGCGGTGCCGGGCGTCGATGTGCTCGGGCCGGTGCCGGTCGAGGACGGACTGGAACGCGCGCTGGTGCGCTTCGACTACGCGCAGGGTGCCGCGGTCGCCCGCACGCTCGAGGCGGAGATGATCCGTGCGGCGACCGAGCGGCGCAAGCCGGTGGCGGGTCGGCAGGTGAAGCGGCCGATCCTGCGGGTCCGATTCGACGACCCCGAGGTGCCCTGAGCCGGTCCCGCCCGCACGAGGCGCCGCCGGCATCCGGAAGAATGGCGGGGTGACTTCTCTGCGCCTCGTCTTCGCCGGCACGCCGGCCGTCGCCGTCCCGAGCCTCCGAGCGCTCGCCGCCTCCCGGCACGAGCTCGTCGGCGTGGTGACGCGTCCGGATGCGCCGCTCGGGCGGAAGCGCGTGCTGACCCCGTCTCCCGTCGCCGACGCGGCTGCGGAGCTCGGCCTGCCCACGATCAAGGCGGCCCGTCTGGACGCTGCGGCGAGCGAGGCGATCGCCGCGCTCGAGCCAGATCTCGGCGTGATCGTCGCCTACGGCGGCCTCGTCCGCGAGCCGCTGCTGAGCGCGCCCAGGCTCGGCTGGATCAACCTGCACTTCTCGCTGCTCCCGGCCTGGCGGGGTGCCGCGCCCGTGCAGCACTCGATCATCGCGGGCGACGCCGAGCACGGCGCGGCGGTGTTCCAGCTCGTCCCGGAGCTCGACGCGGGCGCGGTGTTCGCCGAACTCCGCCGGCCCGCCGACCGGCTGGCGACCGCGGGGGAGACGCTCGAGCGGCTCGCCGTCGAGGGCGCAGGACTGCTGGCCGGCGTCGTCGACGCGCTGGCCGACGGCACCGCGGTGGCCCGGCCGCAGCTGGGTGAGCCGAGCTTCGCCCCGAAGCTCTCGCTCGACGACGGGCGCCTGGAGTGGACGCAGCCCGCGGCCCGGGTGCTCGACCGCTACCGCGGCGTCACGCCGGAGCCGGGCGCGTGGGCGATGCTCGACGGTGTGCGGGTCAAGGTGCTCGAGGCCCGCCGCGCCGAACAGGGCGGCGCGCAGGACGCGCCCGCGCCGCTCGCCCCGGGGGAGCTGGCGCCGGAGCGCCGGCGGCTCCTCGTCGGCACGGCGGATGCGGCGATCGAGCTTGTCCGCGTCCAACCGGCCGGTCGTGGCGCGATGTCGGCGGCTGACTGGGGCCGGGGGCTTCCGCCGGGCGCGCGCTTCGAGCGCTGATCGGCGGCGGCTGCCCTCCGTCGCTCGGCGTGCGCCGGGGCCCGTACAGTTGACGGGTGGTCAGGAAGCAGGAGCGCAGCGGTGGACGCGAGCGGGGGACGGCGCCCCGTCAGGTGCGGGTGTCGCCCGCGCGGATCGTCGCGTATGAGGTGCTGGAGGCGGTGCGCGACGACGAGGCGTACGCCAATCTGCTGCTCCCGAAGCGGATCGAGCGCTCGAAGCTGAGCCCGGCCGACGCCGCCCTCGCGACCGAGCTCACCTACGGCACCCTGCGGATGCAGGGGTACTACGACCGCATCATCGAGCTGGTCTCCGAGCGCGAGCGCACGGCCATCGACCCCGTCGTGCTCGACATCCTCCGCCTCGGCGCCCACCAGCTGCTCGCCACCCGGGTGCCCGTGCACGCCGCCGTCAATGAGCAGGTCGTGCTCGCGAAGCGGCTCGCCCCGGCGGCCGGCGGCTTCGTGAACGGGGTGCTGCGCACCATCTCGCGCTCGACGCCGGAGGAGTGGCGCGGCTGGGTCGCCGACGAGACGACGGGCGGCGAGCTCGAGCGGCTGGCGGTGCTCGAGAGCCATCCCGAGTGGATCGTGCGGGCTTTCGCGCAGGCGCTCGAGCGCGAGGGCCGCGCCGAGGAGCTGGAGTCGCTCCTGGCCGCCGACAACGCCGCGCCGCGGGTCAACCTGGTCGCGCTGCCCGGGCTGGGCGACGAGTCGGTGGCGGAGCTCGGCGCACCGAACCGCTTCTCGCCGATCGGCTTCACGGCCGCGAGCCCGTTCGAGCTCATCGCCGCTCATGAGGGCCGGATCCGGGTGCAGGACGAGGGGTCGCAGCTCGCGGCGCTCGCCCTCAGCCGGGCGCGCCCGGTCGAGCCGGGAGAGCGCTGGCTCGACCTCTGCGCGGGTCCCGGCGGCAAGACCGCCGTGCTGGCCGCCGAAGCGCTCGCGGCCGACGCGGTGCTCGTCGCGAACGAGCTCGGCGAGGCGCGCGCGGAACTCGTCCGCAAGGCCGTCGCCGGCGTGCCGCTCGACGTGCCCGTACGGGTCGGCGACGGCCGGTCCGTGGCGGCCGCCGAGCTCGACTCGCCCGCCGGCTTCGACCGGATCCTCCTCGACGCGCCGTGCACCGGGCTCGGTGCGCTCCGTCGCCGCCCCGAGGCGCGCTGGCGCAAGCAGCCGGGCGACGTCGCCGAGCTCACTGCCCTGCAGGGCGAGCTCTTCGATCACGCCGTGGAACTGCTCGCGCCGGGCGGGCTGCTCGCCTACGTGACGTGCTCGCCGCACACGGGCGAGACCCACGGCACGCTCGCCGCCGCGATGCGCCGGTGGGACGGCGTCATCGAGCCGGTCGACACCCGCTCCGTCGTCGCGTCCGTGGCGCGGGACGAGCTCGACCTCGCCGGCGATGCCGAGACCGTGCAGCTCTGGCCGCACCGCCACGGCACCGACGCGATGTTCATCGCTCTCGTGCGCCGCGTCGCCTGAGCCGCCCCGCCGCTCGCTAGGCTTCGAGCCATGACGACGCGCATCAACCCGAGCATCCTGGCCGCCGACTTCGCGAACTTCGAGCGCGAGCTCGGACGCATCGCGACGGCCGATCTCGTGCACGTCGACATCATGGACAACCACTTCGTGCCGAACCTCACCTTCGGGCTGCCGATGGTGGAGCGGCTGCAGCAGGTCAGCCCGATCCCGCTCGACGTGCACCTCATGATCGACGACCCGGACCGCTGGGCGCCGGGCTACGCCGAGGCGGGCGCGGCGAGCGTCACCTTCCATGCCGAGGCCGTCGCCGACCCCGTGGGGCTCGCCCGCCGGCTCCGCGAGATCGGCGCCCGCGCCGGTATCGCGCTGAAGCCCGGCACCGCGGCCGAGCCCTACCTCGAGCTGCTGCCCGAGTTCGACCAGGTGCTCGTGATGACGGTGGAGCCGGGCTTCGGTGGTCAGGCGTTCATGCCCGAGACGATGCCGAAGCTGCGCCGCGTCGCCGACGCCGTGCGCGCCGCGGGCCTCGACGTCTGGCTGCAGGTCGATGGCGGCGTCACCGTCGACACGATCGGCATCGCGGCCGAGGCCGGTGCGGACACCTTCGTCGCGGGCTCCGCGGTGTTCCGCGGGGTTCCCGAGGAGCAGATCGCGGCGCTGCGGGCGGCGGCGTCGTCGCACGGTCACGCGCACCGGTAGCCTAGGAGGGTGAAGACCTTCGACGACCTCTTCGTCGAGCTCAGCGAGAAGGCCAGGACCCGCCCAGAGGGATCCGGCACCGTGCGCGAGCTCGACGCCGGCGTGCACGCCATCGGCAAGAAGATCGTTGAGGAGGCGGCCGAGGTCTGGATGGCTGCCGAGTACCAGAGCGATGAAGAGACGGCCGGCGAGATCTCGCAGCTGCTCTACCACCTCCAGGTGCTCATGCTGGCCAAAGGCCTCGCGCCGGCCGACGTGTACCGACATCTGTGATCGCGCGCATGCCCGATCCCGACCGTCGACACGAAAGCCAGCACATGCTCCGCATCGCCGTGCCCAACAAGGGCTCGCTCTCCGACACCGCCGCCCAGATGCTCTGGGAGGCCGGCTACACCGGTCGCCGCGACCCGCGCGACCTGCACACCGCCGACCCGCGCAACGGCGTCGAGTTCTTCTACCTCCGCCCGCGTGACATCGCGACGTACGTCGGCTCGGGCGCGCTCGACGTCGGCATCACCGGTCGCGACCTGCTGCTCGACTCCGGGTCCGACGCCGCCGAGATCGCCTCGCTCGGCTTCGGCGATTCGACGTTCCGCTTCGCGGCGCCCGCCGGCGGCTTCTCGACGCTCGAGGACCTCGAGGGGGTGCGGGTCGCCACGAGCTACCCGGGCCTCGTGGGCGACTTCCTCGCCCGACACGGCGTCACCGCCAAGCTCGTGAAGCTCGACGGCGCCGTGGAGTCGGCCGTGCGGCTCGGCGTCGCCGACGCGGTCGCCGACGTCGTGTCCACCGGCTCCACGCTGCGCAAGGCCGGCCTCGAGATCTTCGGGCCGGTCATTCTGCAGTCCGAGGCCGTACTGATCGGCTCCGGCGTCGACAAGCCCGGCACCAGCACCCTCGTGCGCCGCCTGCAGGGCGTGCTCGTCGCCCGCCAGTACGTGCTGCTCGACTACGACGTCCCCGTCGCGCACCTCGAGCAGGCCACCGCGGCCGCCCCCGGCTTCGAGTCGCCCACGGTCTCGCCGCTGCACGACCCCGACTGGGTGGCCGTTCGGGTGATGATCCCGCGCACCGACATGAACCACGTCATGGACGCGCTGTACGAGATCGGCGCCCGCGCCATCCTCGTCTCGGCGATCCACGCGGCCCGGTTGTGAGGGCGGCGCGATGAGCCTCGCCGTCCGGGTCATCCCGTGCCTCGACGTGGCCGCCGGCCGCGTCGTGAAGGGCGTCAACTTCCAGAACCTGCGAGACGCGGGCGATCCGGTCGAACTCGCCGCGCGCTACGCGGAGCAGGGCGCCGACGAGCTCACCTTCCTCGACGTGACCGCGACGGTCGACGACCGCGCGACGACGTACGACATGGTGCAGCGGGTCGCCGAGCAGGTCTTCATCCCGCTCACGGTCGGCGGCGGGGTGCGCTCCGCCGAGGACGTGGCGCGCCTGCTCGGTCACGGCGCCGACAAGATCGGCGTCAACAGCGCCGCGATCGCCCGGCCCGAGCTCGTCGCCGAGATCGCGGACCGCTTCGGCGCGCAGGTCGTCGTGCTGTCGCTCGACGTGAAGCGCTCGGGGCGCACGCCCTCCGGTTTCGTCGTCACCACGCACGGCGGCCGCACCGAGACCGAGCTCGACGCCCTCGACTGGGCCCGCCGGGCGATCGAGCTCGGTGCGGGGGAGCTGCTCGTGAACTCGATCGACGCCGACGGCACCAAGGCCGGCTTCGATCTCGAGCTCACCGCGCTCATGCACGAGCTGTCGAGTGTGCCGGTGATCGCGTCGGGCGGGGCCGGGCGGGTCTCGGACTTCGCGCCGGCGATCGCCGCGGGCGCCGACGCGGTGCTCGCGGCCTCGGTGTTCCACACCGGCGAGATCACGATCGGCGAGGTGAAGGCGGCCCTGGCCGCCGACGGGAGGACCGTACGATGACGAGCACCACGGATGCCGCGATCGAGCGGGCCGCGTTCAACGCCGACGGGCTGCTGCCCGCGATCATCCAGCAGTGGGACACCGGAGAGGTGCTCATGCTCGGCTGGATGGATCGCGAGGCGCTGCGCCGCACGCTCAGCGAGGGCCGGGTCACCTTCTGGTCCCGCTCGCGTCAGGAGTACTGGCGCAAGGGCGACACCTCGGGCCACGCGCAGTACGTGAAGTCCGCCGCGCTCGACTGCGACGCGGACACCCTGCTCGTGCGCGTCGAGCAGATCGGCACCGCATGCCACACCGGAACCAGGACCTGCTTCGACGGCGACCCGGTGCCAGTGGTCGTCGGCGACGCGCCGGATGCCTCGGGAGGCGACGCATGACGAGCACGGCGACGACCACGTTCGAGGGCTTCCAGCAGCTGCTCGGCGGGCGCCGCGTGGTGCCCGTGGTACGCGAGCTCTTCGCCGACGGCGAGACCCCGGTCGGCATCTACCGCAAGCTCGCGGAGGGGCGGCCCGGCAGCTTCCTGCTCGAATCCGCCGAGCAGGGCGGCATCTGGTCGCGCTACTCCTTCGTCGGCGTCGCCTCGCACGGCGTGCTGACCGAGCGCGACGGGCAGGTCGAGTGGCTCGACTACGGGCTGCCGAGGGAGCGGGCGCTCGGCGACGCGGCGGAGCTCGCGCCGCTGGCCGCCCTCGAGGCGCTGTACGAGCGCTGGGCCACGGAGGACGTGCCCGGCGCGCCGCCCCTCACCGGCGGACTCGTCGGCTTCATCGGCTGGGAGGCGATCCGCCAGATCGAGCGACTGCCGAACCAGCCGCCCGCGGACTTCCGGGTCCCCTCGCAGGCGTTCGCCTTCGTCTCCGAACTCGTCGTCATCGACCATCGCACGGGCACCGTGCAGCTCGTCGCCTCGGCGCTGAACGACGGCGTCGACGACGCCGGGACGCTCTGGGCCGATGCGCAGGCGCGGCTCGACCGCATGCAGGGCGGCTTGGCGCAGCCGGCCGAGGCGCGACTGGCGCAGGTCGACCTCGGCCTCGCCGCAGCGCCCCGGCACCGCACCGATCGCGAGGACTTCCTCGCCGCGGTCGACCGCTCCAAGGCGTACATCCGGGACGGTGACGTCTTCCAGGTCGTGATCTCGCAGCGCTTCGAGCAGGAGGTCACCGCCGAGCCGGTCGACGTGTACCGGGTGCTGCGGAGCCTCAACCCGAGCCCGTACATGTACCTGCTCCACCTCGAGGACACCGCAGGGGAGCCGTACTGGATCGTCGGCTCCTCGCCCGAGGCGCTCGTGAAGGTCGAGGACGGCCGCGTCTACACGCACCCGATCGCGGGGTCCCGCCCGAGGGGTGCGACGCCGGAGGAGGACGCCACCCTCGAGGCCGAGCTCGAGGCGGACCCGAAGGAGCGCGCCGAGCACCTGATGCTCGTCGACCTCGCCCGCAACGACCTCGCGAAGGTGTGCGTCGCCGGCTCCGTCGAGGTCACCGAGTTCATGCGCATCGAGCGCTTCAGCCACATCATGCACATCGTGTCCTCGGTCGAGGGCGACCTCGCGCAGGGGCGCAACGCGGTCGACGTGTTCCGGGCGACCTTCCCGGCCGGCACGCTCTCGGGCGCGCCGAAGCCGCGGGCGCTCGAGATCATCGACGAGCTCGAGCCCGCTCAACGCGGCGTCTACGGCGGCGTCGTCGGCTACTTCGGCTTCGGCGGCGACGCGGACCTCGCGATCGCGATCCGCACCGCCCTCATCCAGGGCGGCGTCGCGCGGGTGCAGGCCGGCGGCGGCCTCGTCGCCGACTCGGTGCCCGAGGCGGAGTTCCAGGAGTCCGTGAACAAGGCCGCGGCGCCGCTCAAGGCGGTCGCGGTGGCGAACGCGATGCAGCGGGTGGGCGCATGACGCCGGGACGGCTGAAGCTCACCGCCATCCTGGGCGCGATCCTCGGCGGCGGCCTCGCGATGCTCAGCTGGAGCCAGACCTGGTTCGAGCTGCACCTCGTGGCCGGAGCCGGTGGCGACGGCACGGCCATCGCGGTGAGCGGACAGCTCGCCTCGCCCGCGCTCGCGGCCCTTGGCCTCGCGGCCCTCGCGCTGTCCGCAGCCCTCGCGCTCGCGGGCCCGGGCCTGCGCATCGTGCTCGGCGCGCTCGAGTTCCTGCTGGGCGGCTGCGTCGTCCTGGCCGCCTCGCTGACCCTCGCCGACCCGGTGGGCGCGGTGGCGCCCGCGGTGACCGAAGCGACCGGGGTGGCCGGCGCCGAGCCGACGGCCGCGCTCGTGGCGGGCGTCGATACCAGCATCTGGCCGCTCGCCGCCTTCGCCGGCGGCGCCCTGCTCGTGCTCTCCGCGCTCCTCGTCTTCGTCACGGGCGCGAAGTGGCCGGCCTCCTCGAGCCGCTACGGCAGCACCAAGCTCCGCCAGGACGGCGGGGCACCCGTGTCGAGCCGCGACCGCGCCGTCGAGGAGTGGGACGAACTGACCCGCGGCGACGACCCCACCGAGGAGAGCGAGGCGCCCGCGGCGGCGTCCGCCGACCCCGAAGACCACCCCGACCGACCGACCGCGCGGGGCGACGAGCCCGGCGCGGCCGACCGGTAGACTTGCCGAGACCCCGCAACGAAGGAGCACCATGACCACTGAGCACGCAGACCCCGGCCACGGACACTCGCCCGCGGCGTGGACGGCCGTCGTGATCATGCTCGTCGCGTTCACGATCGGCACGGTCGCGTTCTTCTTCGAGCTCGAGTGGCTCGTCTGGGCCTCGGCGGGCCTGCTCGTCGTCGGCGCGCTGGTCGGCTGGGTGCTGGCCAAGGCCGGCTACGGCGTCGGCGGGGCCAAGAGCTCCGTCAGCTCGCACTGACCGTGCTCGCCGAGCTGACGGCCAACGCCGTCGCCGACGCCGAGGCGCGCCGGCAGACTCGTCCGCTCGCCGAGGTCGAGCGCGCCGCGCTGGCGCGCCCGGCCGCCATCGACGCGCTCGAGGCGCTGCGACCGGCCGACCGGGTGAAGGTCATCGCCGAGATCAAGCGTTCGAGCCCCTCGCGGGGCGCGCTCGCCACGATCACCGACCCGGCCGCGCTCGCGCGCGACTACGAGCTCGGCGGCGCGAGCGCGATCAGCGTGCTCACCGAGGGCCGTCGCTTCGGCGGTTCGCTCGACGACCTCGAAGCGGTCCGCGAGGCGGTCGCGCTGCCGGTGCTGCGCAAGGACTTCCTCTCGACGCCGTACCAGGTGTTCGAGGCCCGTGCGGCTGGTGCCGACCTCGCCCTGCTGATCGTCGCCGCCCTCGACGACGCGACCCTCGCCGAGCTGTACGCGCTCATCACCGAACTCGGCATGACGGCGCTCGTCGAGGCGCACTCGGCCGAGGAGCTCGACCGCGCCGCAGCGCTCGGCGCGAAGCTCATCGGCGTGAACGCGCGCGATCTGAACACCTTCGAGCTCGACCGCGACCTGTTCGGCCGGCTCGTCGACCGCTTCCCCGACGGCGCGATCCGCGTCGCGGAGTCCGCGGTGCTCTCGCCCGACGACGTGGCGCACTACCGCCGGGCCGGCGCCGACGCCGTGCTCGTCGGCGAGGCGCTCGTCACGAGCGATCCGGTGGCCACCCTCTCTGCATTCCTGGCGGTGTGACATGGCGCTCCGAGACGCCCACGGTCCGTACTTCGGCGACTTCGGCGGGCGGTTCGTGCCCGAGTCCCTCGTCGCCGCCCTCGACGAGCTCTCCGAGGCGTACGAGCTCGCGAAGCTCGACCCGGCCTTCCACGAGGAGCTCGCCGAGCTCGGGCGCAGCTACACCGGGCGCCCCTCGATCATCACCGAGGCGCCCCGCTTCGCGGAGCACGCGGGCGGCGCCCGCATCATCCTGAAGCGCGAAGACCTGAACCACACGGGTTCGCACAAGATCAACAACGTGCTCGGTCAGGCGCTGCTCACCAAGCGCATCGGCAAGCCGCGCGTCATCGCCGAGACCGGCGCGGGCCAGCACGGCGTCGCCACCGCGACCGCGGCCGCGCTGTTCGGCCTCGACTGCACGATCTACATGGGCGAGGTCGACACCGAGCGCCAGGCGCTCAACGTCGCCCGCATGCGCCTGCTCGGCGCCGAGGTCGTGGCCGTGAAGACCGGCTCGCGCACCCTGAAGGACGCCATCAACGACGCGATGCGCGACTGGGTGACGAACGTCGAGACGACGAACTACGTCTTCGGCACGGTCGCCGGTCCGCACCCGTTCCCCGAGATGGTGCGCGACTTCCAGAAGATCATCGGCGAGGAGGCGCGGGCGCAGGTGCTCGAGCTGACCGGCGCCCTGCCGACCGCCGTCGCGGCGTGCGTCGGCGGCGGTTCGAACGCGATCGGCATCTTCCACGCCTTCCTCGACGACGTCGACGTGCGGCTCATCGGCTTCGAGGCGGGCGGCGAGGGCGCCGAGACGCCCCGGCACGCGGCGACGATCACGAAGGGCCGCCCGGGCGTGCTGCACGGCGCGCGCAGCTACCTGCTGCAGGACGAGGACGGCCAGACCATCGAGTCGCACTCGATCTCCGCCGGCCTCGACTACCCGGGCGTCGGCCCCGAGCACTCGTGGCTCGCGGCGCTCGGCCGGGCCGAGTACCGCCCGGTCACCGACGCCGCCGCCATGGAGGCGCTGCGGCTGCTCACCCGCACCGAGGGCATCATCCCCGCGATCGAGTCGGCCCACGCCCTCGCGGGCGCGCTCGAGCTCGGTCGCGAGCTCGGCCCTGACGCCGTCATCCTGGTGAACCTCTCGGGCCGCGGAGACAAGGACATGGACACGGCCGCGGAGTACTTCGGCCTCTACGACGGGGAGCAGGCGTGATGCGGACGGTCGGCGACGTCATCGCCCGGCGCAATCGCGAGGCGGCCGGCGCGCTCATCGGCTACCTGCCGGTCGGCTTCCCGACGCTCGACGAGAGCGTCGAGGCGGCCGTGGCGCTGGTCGAGAACGGCGTCGACGTGCTCGAACTCGGGCTGCCGTACTCCGACCCCGTCATGGACGGGCCCGTCATCCAGGCCGCGACACAGCAGGCGCTGCAGAACGGCTTCCGGATCGCTGACGGCTTCGAGGCGGTGCGCCGCATCACGGAGCGCACGGATGCCCCGGTGCTGATCATGACGTACTGGAACCCCGTCGTGCAGTACGGGGTCGACCGCTTCGCGGACGAGCTCGCCGCCGCCGGGGGAGCCGGGCTCATCACCCCCGACCTGATCCCCGACGAGGGGGCCGACTGGCTCGCCGCCACCGAGCGCACCGGCCTCGACCGGGTGTTCCTCGCGGCGCCGACGTCGACCGACGCCCGCCTCGCGAGAACCGTCGAGGCGAGCCGCGGCTTCGTCTACGCCGTCTCGACGATGGGCATCACGGGCGCACGCTCCGACGTCGACCGCGCCGCGCGCACGCTGGTCTCGCGCCTGCACGAGGCGGGCGCCGAGGCGGCCTGCGTCGGCGTCGGCATCTCGACCGCGGCACAGGTCGCCGAGGTGCTCGAGTACGCCGAGGGCGCCATCGTCGGCTCCGCGCTCGTCGCGGCGGTCGCCGAGGGCGGCGCCGAGGCCGCCGGCCGGCTCGCGGCCGAGCTCGCGCGCGGCACGCGCCCGCAGTGAAGTACGCTCATGTGGGCCGCCGTGGCGGCCGCACCACCTGACGAAAGGCAGTCGACGGCGTGATCGCACCGTTCAGCATCCCGAGCCCGGACTACTCGTGGCAGGTCTTCGAGCTCAACCTCTTCGGGTGGCAGCTCAACATCCACACCTATGCGCTGTGGATCCTGCTCGGCATCATCCTCGCGGTCGTCATCACCTCGCGCCGGCTCACGAAGCGCGGCGCGGAGCCGGGCATCGTGCTCGACATCGCGCTCTGGGCGGTGCCGCTCGGCATCATCGGCGCCCGGTTCTACCACGTCTTCACCCACCCGAACGACTACTTCGCGGGCCAGGAGTGGTGGAAGACCTTCGCGATCTGGGAGGGCGGCAACGCCATCTACGGCGCGCTCATCGGCGGCGCGGTCGGCGTGCTCATCGCCTGCCGCATCACCGGCCTGCGCTTCCTCTCCTTCGCCGACGCGCTCGCGCCGGGCCTCCTCGTGGCCCAGGCCGTCGGCCGGCTCGGCAACTGGTTCAACCACGAGCTGTTCGGTTCGCCGACCGATCTGCCCTGGGGTCTCGAGATCGAGTACTCCAACCCGGCGTGGCCGCAGGGCCTGCCCGAGGGCACGCTGTTCCACCCGACGTTCCTGTACGAGATCATCTGGAACCTCGCCGGTGTCGCGGTGATCCTGCTGCTCGAGCGCAAGGGCGGTCTCCGCTGGGGCAAGGCCTTCGCCGTCTACCTCATCTGGTACGGCCTGGGCCGCGCGTTCCTCGAGTCCATCCGCGTCGACCCGAGCGAGATGCTCCTCGGCATCCGCTCGAACGTCTGGGCCTCCTTCGCGGCCGTCGTCATCGGCGTCATCCTGCTGATCGTGCAGTCGCGCCGGCACACCGGACTCGAGCCGAGCGTCTACGCGCCGGGCCGTGAATGGCAGCGGCCCGATGCTGTTGTAGACTCTGACGAAATCGAGTCCGAATCGGACTCGCTCGACGACGGCGTCGAGTCCGAGAACGCCCCTGAGTCGGCCGCCACAAGCCCAGGCCGCTCGTCCTCCGTCTAGGAGTCAGTCCCCGTTCTCCCGCAGCGGCGCCGCACCTCGTGCCGTGCAGATCCCTTGCGAAGGGCCGACGGCGTCCCCTCCTTTTCCGCTTGCTGAGAGGACGGTTCCCGTGTCGCTCACCCCTCCCTTCTCGCGGTTCGGCACCGTGCCGGCCGCACAGGGCCTGTACGACCCAGCCGCCGAGAAAGACGCCTGCGGGCTCGCGATGGTCGCGACGCTCCGCGGCACCGCCGGGCACGACATCATCACCGCGGCGCTCGACGCGCTGCGCCACCTGGAGCACCGCGGGGCCATCGGCTCCGACGCCGGCACCGGTGACGGCGCGGGCATCATCACCCAGATCCCCGACGAGTTCCTGCGCGCGGTGACCGAGTTCCCGCTGCCCGCGGCGGGGGAGTACGCGGTCGGCAACGCCTTCCTCCCGGTCGACCCAACCTCGCGCAGCCGCATCAAGCAGTCGCTCGCCCGGCTCGCCGCGGAGGAGGGCCTGACCGTCCTCGGCTGGCGCGAGGTGCCGGTGCGGCCCGAGCAGCTCGGCACGCTCGCGCGGCAGGCGATGCCCGCCGTGCAGCAGCTGTACGTGCGCGCGGCGGTCGCCGAGGGAGCGCCCGCCGTCGCGGGCATCGCGCTCGACCGGCTCACCTTCCGCCTGCGCAAGCGCGCCGAGCGGGAGCTCGAGCTGTACTTCGCCTCGTTGTCGGCGCGCACCATGGTCTACAAGGGCATGGTCACGACGCTCCAGCTCGAGCCGTTCTACCCCGACCTCTCCGACGAGCGCTTCGCGTCGAAGCTGGCGCTCGTGCATTCGCGCTACTCGACGAACACCTTCCCGTCGTGGCCGCTCGCGCAGCCGTTCCGGATGATCGCGCACAACGGCGAGATCAACACGATCCAGGGCAACCGCAACTGGATGCGGGCCCGCCAGTCGCAGCTCGAGTCCGAGCTGCTCGGCGAGCTCGACCCGATCCTGCCGATCGTGACCCCGGGCGCGAGCGACTCCGCGTCGTTCGACGAGGTCGTCGAGCTGCTCACCCTCTCGGGGCGCAGCCTGCCGCACGCGGTGATGATGATGGTGCCCGAGGCCTGGGAGAACCAGGCCGGCATGGATGCCGAGCGCCGCGCCTTCTACGAGTACCACTCGATGCTCATGGAGCCGTGGGACGGCCCCGCGGCGATCGTCTTCACCGACGGCTCCCTGGTCGGCGCGACGCTCGACCGCAACGGCCTGCGCCCCGGCCGCTACCTGGTGACCGACGACGGCCTCGTCGTGCTGGCGAGCGAGATCGGAGTGCTCGACATCGAGCCCTCGCGGGTCGTCCGCAAGGGCCGACTGCAGCCGGGCCGCATGTTCCTCGTCGACACCGAAGCCGGCCGCCTGATCGAGGACGACGAGATCAAGCGCGAGCTCGCCGCGGCCCAGCCGTGGGGCGAGTGGCTCGAGCAGAGCCGCATCCGGCTGGCCGAGCTTCCCGAGCGCGAGCACATCGTGCACCCGCCGGCCTCGGTGAACCGTCGCCAGCGCACCTTCGGCTACACCGAGGAGGAAGTGAGGATCCTGCTGGCGCCGATGGCGCGCACCGGGCAGGAGCCGCTCGGAGCGATGGGCTCCGACACCCCGATCGCCGTGCTCGCGCAACGTCCGCGTCTGCTCTTCGACTACTTCACCCAGCAGTTCGCGCAGGTCACGAACCCGCCGCTCGACTCGATCCGCGAGGCGGTCGTGACCTCGCTCGGCACGGGGCTCGGCCCGGAGCGGAACCTGCTGACGGCCGGTCCGGAGCACGCCAGGCAGGTCTCGCTCGACTTCCCGGTGATCGACAACGACGAGCTCGCGAAGATCGTGCACATCGACCCGACCCCGGGCTCACGCACGACGGTCACCATCCGCGGCACGTACCGCTTCGACGAGGGCCCCGACGCGATGCGCGACCGGCTGGCCGCGATCTGCCGCGAGGTCGACGAGGCGATCGCCGCGGGCGCGTCCTTCATCGTGCTGAGCGACCGCGACTCCAACAAGGACCTCGCGCCGATCCCGTCGCTGCTCATGCTCTCGACGGTGCACCACCACCTGATCCGCGCGGAGACGCGCATGCGCGTGGGACTCATCGTCGAGGCGGGCGACGTGCGCGAGGTGCACCACGTCGCGCTCCTCATCGGCTATGGCGCCTCCGCGGTGAACCCGTACCTCGCGATGGAGACGTGCGAGGACCTCGTGCGCTCCGGCGTGATCTCCGGGGTGACCCCCGAGGACGCGGTGCACAACGTGATCAAGGCGCTCGGCAAGGGCGTGCTGAAGATCATGTCGAAGATGGGCATCTCGACCATCGCCTCCTACGCGGGGGCGCAGGCGTTCGAGGCGATCGGCCTGTCGCAGGAGTTCATCGACGAGTACTTCACCGGCACCACCTCGAAGCTCGGCGGCGTCGGCATCGACGTCATCGCGGCCGAGAACCTCAGCCGGCACACCGAGGCGTACCCGGAGGACGTCGCGGTGCGCGCGCACGAGCGGCTCGCGACGGGCGGCGAGTACCAGTGGCGCCGCGACGGCTCGCCGCACCTGTTCAACCCGGAGACGGTGTTCCGCCTGCAGCACTCCACGCGCAACCGTCGCTACGACGTGTTCCGGGAGTACACCCAGCTCGTCGACTCGCAGGCCGAGGAGCTCATGACGCTCCGCGGCCTGTTCGCCCTCCGCAGCGGGGTGCGTCCGCCGGTGCCGCTCGACGAGGTCGAGCCGATCTCGTCGATCGTCAAGCGCTTCTCCACCGGCGCGATGAGCTACGGCTCGATCTCGAAGGAGGCGCACGAGACGCTCGCCATCGCGATGAACCGCCTCGGCGCGAAGTCGAACACGGGGGAGGGCGGCGAGGACCTCGAGCGGCTGCTCGATCCCGAGCGGCGCAGCGCGATCAAGCAGGTCGCCTCCGGCCGCTTCGGCGTGACGAGCATGTACCTCACGCACGCCGACGACATCCAGATCAAGCTCGCGCAGGGCGCGAAGCCGGGCGAGGGCGGTCAGCTGCCGCCCACGAAGGTCTACCCGTGGGTGGCGCGCACGCGGCACGCGACCGCCGGCGTCGGCCTGATCTCGCCGCCGCCGCACCACGACATCTACTCGATCGAAGACCTGAAGCAGCTCATCTTCGACCTGAAGCGCGCGAACCCGAAGGCGCGCGTGCACGTGAAGCTCGTGAGCCAGTCGGGCATCGGCGCGGTCGCCGCCGGCACGGCGAAGGCCCTCGCCGACGTCATCCTGGTCTCCGGCCACGACGGCGGCACCGGCGCGAGCCCGCTGAACTCGCTCAAGCACGCCGGCACCCCCTGGGAGCTCGGCCTCGCCGAGACGCAGCAGACGCTCATGCTGAACGGCATGCGCGACCGCGTCGTGGTGCAGGTCGACGGGCAGCTGAAGACCGGGCGCGACGTCATCATCGGCGCCCTGCTCGGGGCCGAGGAGTTCGGCTTCGCCACGGCGCCGCTCGTGGTCGAGGGATGCATCATGATGCGCGTCTGCCACCTCGACACCTGCCCCGTGGGCGTCGCGACGCAGAACCCGGAGCTGCGCAAGCGATTCACCGGCAAGCCCGAGTTCGTCGTGAACTTCTTCGAGTTCATCGCGGAGGAGGTGCGGGAGCACCTCGCGGCGCTCGGCTTCCGCTCCATCGACGAGATCATCGGCCGGCGCGAGCTCCTCGACGTCGACCGGGCGGTCTCGCACTGGAAGGCCTCGGGGCTCGACCTCACGCCCGTGCTCATCGGCCCGGACTTCGCCGACGCCGAACCGCGCAAGCACGCCCGTGCGCAGGACCACGAGCTCGACGAGCACTTCGACAACGAGCTGATCGCGCGGGCCCGGCAGGTGCTCGAGCAGGGCGGCCACGTCGAGATCGAGCTGCCGATCAAGAACACCGAGCGTGCCGTCGGCACGATGCTCGGCCACGAGGTCACCGCGCGGCACGGGGCCAACGGCCTCCCCGAGGGGGCCATCGAGATCACGCTGTCCGGCTCCGCCGGGCAGTCGCTCGGCGCGTTCCTGCCGGCCGGCATCACGCTGCGGCTCGAGGGCGACTCGAACGACTACGTCGGCAAGGGGCTCTCGGGCGGACGCATCGTCGTGCGCCCCGCGCCGACGGCGAGCTTCGCCGCCGAGCGCAACGTCATCGCCGGCAACGTGATCGGCTACGGTGCGACCCAGGGCAGCATGTTCATCCGCGGCATCGTGGGCGAGCGCTTCCTGGTGCGCAACTCCGGCGCCACCGCCGTCGTCGAGGGCGTGGGCGACCACGCGCTCGAGTACATGACGGGCGGGCTCGCGCTCATCCTCGGCGACACCGGCCGCAACCTCGGCGCGGGCATGTCGGGCGGCACGGCGTACGTGCTGGGCCTCGACGAGGCCATGGTGAACCGGGAGTCCCTCGCGAGCGGCGAGCTGGAGCTCCTGCAGCTCGGCTCGGCCGACCGCGAGATCGTGCGCGACCTGCTCGAGCAGCACCTGGCCGAGACGGGCTCCGCGGTCGCGGCCTCCCTTCTCGAGCACGGCGAGGCCGCCTTCGATCGCTTCACCAAGGTGCTGCCGCGCGATTACGCGGCCGTGCTGCAGACGCGGCAGACCGCCGTCGACGAGGGCCTCGACCCCGACGGCGACGTGGTCTGGACCCGCATCCTGGAGGTGACGGGTGGCTGAGGCGACCGCGAACACCGATCCGAACGGCAACACGAGCGCTATGGAGGTGACGGGTGGCTGACCCGAAGGGCTTTCTGAAGGTCACCGAACGGGAGCTGCCCAAGCGGCGCCCCGTTCCGGTGCGGATCATGGACTGGAAAGAGGTCTACGAGCCGGGCGATTCCGCCCAGTTGCGTCGGCAGGCCGGCCGGTGCATGGACTGCGGCGTCCCGTTCTGCCATCAGGGCTGCCCCCTCGGCAACCTGATCCCCGAGTGGAACGACCTCATGTGGCGCGGCGAGGGTCGTGCCGCGATCGAGCGGCTGCATGCCACGAACAACTTCCCGGAGTTCACGGGCCGGCTCTGCCCGGCCCCGTGCGAGTCCGCGTGCGTGCTGGGCATCAACCAGCCCGCCGTCACGATCAAGCAGGTCGAGGTCTCCATCATCGACCAGGCCTTCGGCAACGGCTGGGTGCAGCCGCAGCCGCCGGGCCGCCTGACCGGCAAGACGGTCGCCGTCGTCGGCTCGGGCCCCGCGGGTCTCGCCGCGGCGCAGCAGCTCACCCGCGCGGGGCACACCGTCGCGGTCTTCGAGCGCGACGACCGCATCGGCGGCCTGCTGCGGTACGGCATCCCCGACTTCAAGATGGAGAAGCGCCACCTCGACCAGCGCCTCGCGCAGATGACCGCCGAGGGCACGCGCTTCCGCGCCGGGGTCGACATCGGCACGGACATCGGCTGGGACGAGCTGCGGTCGCGCTACGACGCCGTCGTGGTCGCGACGGGCGCGATGGTGCCCCGCGACCTGCCGATCCCCGGTCGCGACCTTCCGGGCGTGCACTTCGCCATGGAGTACCTCGTGCAGGGCAACCGCGCGGTCGCCGGCGACCCGGTCTTCGACCAGATCAGCGCCGAGGGCAAGCACGTCGTCGTCCTCGGCGGCGGCGACACCGGCGCCGACTGCATCGGCACGGCCCACCGTCAGGGCGCGCTGAGCGTCACGAACCTCGCGATCGGCCGTCAGCCGGGCGAGGTGCGCAGCTCGAGTCAGCCCTGGCCGATGCATCCGACGCTCTTCGAGATGCAGAGCGCGCACGAGGAGGGCGGCACGCGCGAGTACCTCGTGTCGACCGTCGAGTTCCTCGCGAACGACGCTGGCGAGCTCCGCGCGGTGCGGGTGGCCGAGACCGAGTTCGTCGACGGGCGCCGCGTGCCGAAGTCGGGCACCGAACGCGAGATCCCGGCCGACCTCGTGCTGCTCGCCCTCGGCTTCACCGGTCCCGAGACGGAGACCATCCAGCCGCAGCTCGAGCTCGACGTCACCGATCGCGGCGCCCTCGCCCGCGACGCGCAGTATGCGACCGAGCAGCCGGGCGTCTTCGTCGCCGGCGACGCGGGTCGCGGGCAGTCGCTCATCGTGTGGGCGATCGCCGAGGGCCGGGCGGCGGCGGCGGCCGTCGACCGGTACCTTGAAGGGGACACGAGATTGCCGAGCCCGATCGCTGCGACGGCCCGCGCCTTCTCCGTCTGAGCGTCGGCGGCGCGAGCCGCCGGCACCGCACCGCGTTCGCGCGGAACACCTGGGAGCACATACGAATATGAGACGAGCGAAGATCGTCGCCACCCTCGGGCCGGCGACATCGAGCTATGAACAGATCCGAGCGATCATCGATGCGGGCGTCGACGTCGCCCGCATGAACCTGAGCCACGGCACGTACGACGTGCACGAGGCCGTCTACCAGAACGTCCGCAAGGCGGCCAACGACTCCGGTCGCGCCGTGGCGGTGCTGGTCGACCTCCAGGGCCCGAAGATCCGACTCGGCAAGTTCGAGGGCGGACCCTACGAGCTCGCCGAGGGCGACATCTTCAAGATCACGACGGAGGACGTCGTGGGCACGAAGGAGCTCGTCGGCACGACGTTCAAGGGCCTGCCGCAGGACGTGGCCCCCGGCGACTTCCTGCTGATCGACGACGGCAAGGTCCGGGTGCAGGTCGTCGAGACCGACGGCGTGGTCGTGACGACCAAGGTCGTCGTCGCCGGTCCGGTGTCGAACAACAAGGGCATCAACCTTCCCGGCGTCGCTGTGAACGTGCCGGCGCTGTCCGAGAAGGACGAGGCCGACCTGCGCTGGGGCCTCGAGCTCGGCGCCGACCTGATCGCCCTCTCCTTCGTGCGCAACGCCGACGACATCGTCCGCGTGCACGAGATCATGGACGAGGTCGGCCGGCGCGTGCCCGTCATCGCGAAGATCGAGAAGCCGCAGGCGGTCGATCACCTCGAAGGCATCATCGAGGCCTTCGACGCCATCATGGTCGCCCGCGGCGACCTCGGCGTCGAGCTGCCCCTCGAGGCCGTGCCGATCGTGCAGAAGCGGGCGGTCGAGATCGCCCGTCGTCTCGCGAAGCCGGTGATCGTCGCGACGCAGATGCTCGAGTCGATGATCCACAGCCCCGTGCCGACGCGCGCGGAGACGAGCGACGTCGCGAACGCCGTGCTCGACGGCGCCGACGCGGTCATGTTGTCGGGCGAGACGAGCGTGGGCGAGTACCCCGTCATCACGGTGCAGACCATGGCGCGCATCGTCGAGTCGACCGAGAAGCACGGGCTCGAGCGCGTGCCCCCGCTCGGCACGAAGCCGCGCACCCAGTCCGGCGCCATCACGGCGGCCGCGGTCGAGGTGGCCGACTTCGTCGACGCGAAGTACCTGTGCGTCTTCACCGAGTCGGGCGATTCCGCCCGCCGCATGGCGCGCCTGCGCAGCGACATCCCGATCCTCGCGTTCACGCCGGATCAGGCCATCCGCCGTCGCATGGCGCTCTACTGGGGCGTCGACACCTTCGTCGTCGAGCGCGTCACCCACACCGACCAGATGGTCGAGCAGGTCGACGAGGCGCTGGCGAAGTCGGGTCGGGCGGAAGAGGGCGAGACGGTCGTCATCGTCTCCGGTTCCCCTCCCGGCATCCCCGGCACCACGAACGACGTGCGCGTGCACAAGGTCGGCGAGGTCCTCTAACCCCGACGGCGCTGCGGCGGCCCGATCCCTCGGATCGGGCCGCCGCTGCATGTGCGCGGCGGCGATCGGTCCGCGGGCCGTGCGAGGATGGCGCCGTGACCGTCGAGTTCGAGTGCGCCACCCGCATCGCGGCCCCGCCCGCGGCGGCGTTCGACGCCTCGTGCGACATCGACCTGCACCTCGAATCGATGCGCTCGAGCGGCCGAGCCGATTCGTCGACGAGCAGCTGCGCGGACCGTTCGCGCTCTTCCGCCACGAGCACCGCTTCGAGCCGCTCGACGGCGGCACGCTGATGCGCGACCACGTGGTGTTCCGGGGGCCGCTCGGGCGCCTCGCCGAGCCCGTGCTCCGCCGGCATCTGCTGCGGCTTTTCGAGGAGCGCAACCGGCACGTCGCCGCCGCCGCGGAACGGGCCGCCGGGGACCTCGGCTGAGCCGCGCGACGCGCCCGGCGGGCGGGCGACCGCGCACTGGTGCCGGTGGTGGGGGTCGAACCCACACGCCCTTTCGGGCAAAGCATTTTGAGTGCTCCGCGTCTGCCATTCCGCCACACCGGCCAGAGGCCTCGCTCAGAATACCGTAGGCTTTCTGGCGTGACTGACACCGAATCAACCCAGCCCGCACCGCGTCGCGTGGTCGTGGCCGAAGACGAGTCGCTCATCCGCCTCGACATCGTCGAGATCCTGCGGGACAACGGCTACGAGGTCGTCGGCGAGGCGGGTGACGGCGAGACCGCCGTGCAGCTCGCCACGGAGCTGCGGCCCGACCTGGTCATCATGGACGTGAAGATGCCGCAGCTGGACGGCATCTCGGCCGCCGAGCGGCTCTCGAAGGGGCACATCGCCCCGGTCGTGCTGCTCACCGCGTTCAGCCAGAAGGAGCTCGTCGAGCGCGCCAGCGAGGCCGGTGCCCTCGCCTACGTCGTGAAGCCGTTCACCCCGAACGACCTGCTGCCCGCGATCGAGATCGCCCTGGCCCGCCACGCGCAGATCATCGCGCTCGAGGCCGAGGTCGGCGACCTCGTCGAGCGCTTCGAGACCCGCAAGCTCGTCGACCGTGCGAAGGGCCTGCTGAACGAGAAGATGGGCCTCACCGAGCCCGAGGCGTTCCGCTGGATCCAGAAGGCCTCGATGGACCGCCGCCTCACCATGCGCGACGTCTCGCAGGCGATCATCGAGCAGCTCTCCGCCAAGAAGTGACGCCGGAGCGCCGGTCGACGGCCGGTCGTTCCCTCCGACTCAGGATGCCCCGCCGGCCGTGCGCCGACGGGGCATCCGCCGTCTCCCCGTGATCGCGGCTTCGCCGCACGACCCCGGACCTCGGGTGTCGGTGGCCGCTTGTAGGCTGTCCGAGTGACGGACGCAGCAAAGCCCACCCTCCTCGTCGTCGACGGCCACTCGCTGGCCTTCCGAGCCTTCTACGCCCTGCCGGTCGACAGCTTCCAGACCCGTGACGGGCAGCACACGAACGCCATCCACGGCTTCCTCTCGATGCTGCTCCTGCTGCTGCAGAACGAGAAGCCCACGCACCTCGCCGTCGCCTTCGACAAGTCGCGGGTCTCGTTCCGCACCCGCGAGTACGAGGAGTACAAGGGCAACCGCGGCGAGACGCCGGTCGAGTTCAAGGGGCAGGTGCCGATCCTGCAGGAGGCGCTGAAGGCGCTCAACATCACGACGCTCGAGAAGGACGACTTCGAGGCCGACGACATCCTCGCGACGCTCGCCGCACGCGGCCAGGCCGAGGGTTACCGCGTGCTGCTCGTCTCCGGCGACCGCGACACGATCCAGCTGGTCAACGACGACGTCACCCTGCTGTACCCGAACACCCAGGGCGTGTCGCAGCTGAAGCGCTACGACCCCGAGGCGGTCATCGAGCGCTACGGCGTGCCGCCCCAGCAGTACCCCGAGATCGCCGCGCTCGTCGGCGAGACGAGCGACAACCTGCCCGGCATCACGAAGGTCGGCGAGAAGACCGCGGTCAAGTGGCTGAAGCTCTACGGCGACCTGCAGGGCATCTTCGACCACATCGACGAGATCAAGGGCGTCGTCGGCGACAACCTGCGCCGCGAGCGCGAGAACGCGATTCGCAACCGCAAGCTCAACCGACTCGTCACCGACGTCGAGCTCGAGCTCGAGCTGGCCGATCTCGCAGCCCGGCCGATCGACGAGGACGCCGTGCACGAGCTGTTCGGCCGGCTCGAGTTCAAGACCCTGCTCGACCGGGTCATGAAGATCGCCCGCGGCGAGGCGAACGGTGGCGCGCGCGCCGCCGCGCCCGTCGAGCGCGAGGCCGCCGTCGCGGCGCCGACACCCACGCGACCCGTCGGTGAGGAGCTGGCGGCCTGGCTGCAGCAGGCGCAGCAGGCTGCGCCAGCGGGTCTCGGGCTGCACGTCGAGACCGTCGGCGGCGAGGTGGCGACGATCGGCATCGCCACGGCCGAGGCGTCGATCGAGCTGCCGTGGCAGGCGGGTCGCGCCGAGTTCGCCCCGTTCGAGGCCTGGCTCGCGAGCGACGCGCCCAAGATCATGACCGACGCGAAGGCGCAGCTGAAAGCGCTCATCCGCGGCGGGCTCTCCGTCGACGGACTCGTCGTCGACCCCCTGCTCGCCGCCTGGCTCGTGCGGCCGAACCTCACCGAGAAGAACCTGATCGAGCTCGTCGACCGCTATCTCGGCGAGACGGTGCCCGTCGGCGACCCCTCTCAGCTCGTCCCCGAAGAGGGCAGCGACTCCGGTGCGCCCGAGTTCGCCTGGTACACGGTGCGCCTCGCCCCGCTCGTGCTCGCGGCGCTCGACGAAGGCCCGCGCCGGGTGCTCGCCGAGATCGAGATGCCCCTCGTGCCGGTGCTCGCCGCGATGGAGCTCCGCGGCGTCGCGGTCGACCACGAGGCCCTCGCCGCCCTGTCGGCCGAGCTGGGGGAGCGGGCCGCCGGGCTCGCCGCAGCGGCCTACGCCGAGATCGGCCGCGAGGTGAACCTCGGCTCGCCGAAGCAGCTGCAGGAGGTGCTCTTCGACCAGCTGGGCATGCCGAAGACCCGCGCCACGAAGACGGGCTACACGACCGACGCCGGCGCCCTCGCCGACCTCCAGGAGTCCAACCCGCATCCGTTCCTCGGCCTGTTGCTCGAACACCGCGACGCCACGAAGCTCCGGCAGATCGTCGAGTCGCTCGACAAGTCGATCGCCGCGGACGCGCGCATCCACACCACCTACGGCCAGATCGGCGCGGCGACCGGTCGCATGTCGTCGAACGACCCGAACCTGCAGAACATCCCGATCCGCACCGAAGACGGCCGGCGCATCCGCGTCGCGTTCCGTCACGGCGCCGAGTACACCGAGCTGCTGACGGCCGATTACTCGCAGATCGAGATGCGCATCATGGCCCACCTCTCCGGCGACGCCGGGCTGATCGAGGCGTTCAACGCGGGCGAAGACCTGCACCGCTTCGTCGGCGCGCGCATCTTCTCCGTCGACCCGGCCGACGTCACCCCGCTCATGCGTACCAAGGTCAAGGCGATGTCCTACGGGCTCGCGTACGGCCTCAGCGCCTTCGGCCTCTCCAAGCAGCTTCGCATCGACCGCGCCGAGGCGACTCAGCTGATGAAGGACTACTTCGAGCGCTTCGGCGCCGTGCGCGACTACCTCCGCGGCGTCGTCGAGCAGGCGAAGATCGACGGCTACACCGAGACGATCTTCGGTCGTCGCCGGCCGTTCCCCGATCTGAACAGCCCGAACCGGGTGCTGCGCGAGAACGCCGAGCGGGCCGCGCTCAACTCGCCGATCCAGGGCTCCGCCGCCGACATCATCAAGGTCGCGATGACGGGCATCGAGCGCGACGCACGCGAGCGCGGGCTCGCCTCGCGCATGCTGCTGCAGGTGCACGACGAGCTCATCTTCGAGGTTGCGGCCGGCGAGAGCGACGAGCTCGAGGGCATCGTGCGCGCCCGCATGGCGAACGCGGCCGAGCTGCTCGTCCCGCTCGACGTGCAGGTCGGGCGCGGCGCGAACTGGGACGACGCCGCGCACTGACCGCCGCGCAGCGGCAGCCGGGCCCTCGCCCGGGTGTCGCTGCCTGCGCGGGCGGCCGGGCGGCGGCTAGGCTCGGCCCATGGCAGAACGCGCGCAGACCGAGATCGATCGCCTCGCTGAGGGCTGGGTCGACACGCTCGTCGACCTCGACCCGACCGTCGGCACCTACATCGGCCGCACTGAGGCCGACGACCGGCTGCCCGACTACTCGCCCGCGGGCCACGAGCGGGCGAGCGAGGCGACGCGGGCCGCGCTGTCCGCGCTGCGGGCCGCGCCCGTCGTCGACGAAGTGGACCGGGTCACCCGCGACGACCTGGGCAGCGAGCTGGAGCTCTCGCTCGAGCGCGACGCCGCCGAGCTGCACCTTCGCGACCTCAACGTCATCGCGAGCCCGGCGCAGGAGATCCGCGAGGTGTTCGACCTGATGCCGACCGCATCCGTCGACGACTGGTCGCGCATCGCGACCCGCCTCGCCGCGGTGCCCGAGGCGATCGGCGGCTACGCCGAGACGCTGCGCGAGGGCATCCGCCGTGGGGTGGTGCCCGCCGTGCGCCAGGTGCGGGAGGTCGCCGCGCAGGCGCGCCGCACCGCGGCGAGCGACGGCTTCTTCGCGGACTTCGCGTCCTCGGCGAACGCCGACGGTGCCACATTGCCGGCCTCCCTGCAGCAGGACCTCGAGCGAGCGGCGGGCGCCGCGGCCGAGGCGTACCGCGGGCTCGCGGAGTTCCTCGAGGGCGAGCTCGCCCCTGCCGCCGGCCAGGCCGACGGGGTGGGCCGCGAGATCTACGCGCTGCAGTCCCGGCAGTTCCTCGGCGCAGTCGTCGACCTCGACGAGACGTACGAGTGGGGTATCGAGGAACTCGCTCGCATGGTCGCCGAGCAGGAGTCGATCGCCCGCGAGATCGTGCCGGGCGGCGGGGTGCGCGAGGCGATCGCCGCGCTCGAGGCCGACCCGAGCCGCAAGCTCGTCGGCACCGAGGCGCTGCAGCGCTGGATGCAGGAGACGAGCGACCGCGCCGTGGCGGAGCTCGGCGCGAGCCAGTTCGACATCCCCGAGGAGATCCGCACCCTCGAGTGCATGATCGCGCCGACCCAGGAGGGCGGCATCTACTACACGGGTCCCACCGACGACTTCTCCAGGCCCGGGCGGATGTGGTGGTCGGTGCCCGAGGGCGTCACCGAGTTCGACACCTGGCGCGAACTCACGACCGTCTACCACGAGGGCGTCCCCGGACACCACCTGCAGATCGGTCAGGCGGTCGTGAACCGGGGCACGCTGAACCTCTGGCGCCGGCAGCTGGCCGGCACCTCCGGGCACGCCGAGGGCTGGGCGCTCTACGCGGAGCGCCTCATGGAGGAGCTCGGCTACCTCGACGACCCGGCCGACCGGCTGGGCATGCTCGACGGGCAGCGGATGCGCGCGGCCCGGGTCGTGCTCGACATCGGCGTGCACCTCGGCAAGCAGCGCCCGGACGGCCAGGGCGTGTGGACCGGCGAGTACGCCTTCGAGTTCATGGGGCGCAACGTCGCGATGAACGACGGCTTCGTCACCTTCGAGGTGAACCGCTACCTCGGCTGGCCGGGGCAGGCGCCGTCCTACAAGGTGGGCCAACGCATCTGGGAGCAGCTGCGCGACGAGCTGCGCCGCCGGGAGGGCGCCGACTTCGACATCCGCCGCTTCCACAGCCGGGCGCTCGCGCTCGGCGGCGTCGGGCTCGACACCCTGCGTTCGGCGCTGCTCGGGTGACGACCGAGCCCGGCCGCGGCGGCCGCGGCGTGATCGGGGGAGCGTCCGGCTTCCTCGGCCGGGAGCGAGACGGTCGCATTGCCCCGCTCCTCCGAAATCGGTTAGGATGGGATGTCACTCGTGTGACATTCCTGTCCGCATGCCCATCGCGGAACACACACACGCTCTACCTTCGCGACGGGCCCGATATTGTCCATTCGGAGCATTTACTTCATGACAACCGCAACGACCAAGGCGCCCAAGCAGGTCGCGATCAACGACATCGGATCTGCTGACGATTTCCTCGCCGCGGTCGAGAAGACGCTCAAGTTCTTCAACGACGGCGACCTCATCGAGGGCACTGTCGTCAAGATCGACCGCGACGAGGTCCTCCTCGACGTCGGGTACAAGACCGAGGGTGTCATCCCCTCCCGTGAGCTTTCCATCAAGCACGACGTCGACCCCAGCGAGGTCGTCGAGGTCGGCGACACCGTCGAGGCCCTCGTTCTCCAGAAGGAGGACAAGGAAGGCCGCCTGATCCTGTCGAAGAAGCGTGCGCAGTACGAGCGCGCGTGGGGCGACGTGGAGAAGATCAAGGAGTCCGACGGCGTGGTGACCGGTTCGGTCATCGAGGTCGTCAAGGGTGGCCTGATCGTCGACATCGGCCTCCGCGGCTTCCTCCCGGCGTCGCTCATCGAGCTCCGCCGTGTGCGCGACCTCACCCCGTACCTCGGCCAGGAGCTCGAGGCGAAGATCCTCGAGCTCGACAAGAACCGCAACAACGTGGTCCTGTCGCGCCGTGCGCTGCTCGAGCAGACCCAGTCGGAGTCGCGCTCGACCTTCCTCGCCAACCTGCACCCGGGCCAGATCCGCAAGGGTGTCATCTCCTCGATCGTCAACTTCGGTGCGTTCGTCGACCTGGGTGGCGTGGACGGCCTCGTGCACGTCTCCGAGCTCTCGTGGAAGCACATCGAGCACGCCAGCGAGGTCGTCGAGGTCGGCCAGGAGGTCACCGTCGAGGTGCTCTCCGTCGAGCTCGACCGCGAGCGCGTCTCGCTCTCGCTCAAGGCGACGCAGGAAGACCCCTGGCAGGTCTTCGCCCGCACGCACGCGATCGGTCAGGTCGCACCGGGCAAGGTCACGAAGCTGGTTCCGTTCGGTGCGTTCGTTCGCGTCGCCGACGGCATCGAGGGCCTCGTGCACATCTCGGAGCTGTCGGGCAAGCACGTCGAGCTGGCCGAGCAGGTCGTCTCGGTGGGCGAAGAGGTCTTCGTCAAGGTCATCGACATCGACCTCGAGCGTCGCCGCATCTCGCTCTCGCTGAAGCAGGCGAACGAGGGCGTCGACCCCGAGGGCACCGAGTTCGACCCGGCGCTCTACGGCATGCTCACCGAGTACGACGAGCAGGGCAACTACAAGTTCCCGGAGGGCTTCGACCCCGAGACGAACGAGTGGAAGGAAGGCTTCGAGGCCCAGCGCGAGAAGTGGGAGCAGGACTACGCTGCCGCCCAGGCTCGCTGGGAGGCGCACAAGAAGCAGGTTGCTGCTTCGCTCGCCGCTCAGGCCGCCGACGACTCGTTCTCGGCCGGTGGCGCGTCCTACTCGAGCGAGACCGCCGGCGCGGGCACCCTCGCCGACGACGCTTCGCTCGCGGCGCTCCGCGAGAAGCTCTCGAGCAACAACTGATCGCTCCTGCGATCACCGGAAGGCCGGCTCCCGAGGGAGCCGGCCTTCCGCCGTTTCGGGCCTGGTTCAGGTGGATGCGTCGGGTGCCGCCACCGCGCGTCGACGACGCCGACGGCGGAGGAGCCAGACCGTCGCGGCGACTGCGGCCGCGATCGCCAGCAGCACGAGGATCGGCGCCAGCACGGCCGCGACGACGATGAGCACGCTGCCGGCGTCCTCGGCCGTGCTCGCGATCGGCGCGGCGACCCCCGCGGTCGCCGCGTTCAGGATCGGGCGGGCCCCGGCCTTCAGCAGATGCACGAGCAGCGCGAGCGCGACGCCCACCGCGATCGGCACCCACTGCTGCGTGGCGAAGAAGGTCTCGGGGTCGGTGACGGCGACGGTGGTCGCGCCCAGGCCCGAGCCGAAGGCGATCCCGCCCGCGGTGGGGCGCACGACGGTCTGCACGACGTCGTTGACCGTGTCCAGTCCCGGCACCTTGTCGGCCAGGAACTCCACGACGAGCAGGACCACGAGGATGAGCAGCACCCACTCGTTCGCCAGCCAGGTCCAGCCGGGTGGGAGCTCGACGAGGCCCGTGAACCGGTCGAGGGCGCCGAGGAGCACGAGCGGGATCCACGCGTTGAGGCCGGCCGCGAGCGCCAGCCCCGTGGCCGTCAGCAGTTCCAGCATGCGGGCTCCTTCCGCCGGCACGAGTCTCGCACGGCTAGAGTGAGGCTGTGTACCTGATCGGCCTCACCGGCGGCATCGCGTCCGGCAAGTCCACCGTCGCCCGGCGTCTCTACGAGCACGGCGCCGTGCATCTCGACGCCGACCAGCTCGCGCGCAAGGTCGTGGAGCCCGGCACTCCGGCGCTCGCGGCGATCGTCGAGACCTTCGGTGCCGAGGTGCTCCGCGCCGACGGCTCGCTCGACCGCGAGCGTCTCGGCCGCATCGTCTTCGGCGACGACGCCGCGCGGGCGAAGCTGAACGCCATCGTGCACCCCGCGGTGCGCGAGCTGTCGGGCCGCCTCATCGCGAAGGCCGAGGCCGAGAACCCCGATGCCGTCGTGGTCTACGACGTGCCGCTCCTCGTCGAGGCGAACGTGGACCACCCCTTCGACCTCATCGTCGTGACCGACGCGCCGAAGCGCACGCAGGTCAAGCGTCTCGTCGAGCAGCGGGGCCTCGACCCGCTCCAGGCCGAGGCCCGCGTCGACGCGCAGATCGACCGCGAGGCGCGGCTGAAGGTCGCCGACGTCGTGATCGACACCGACGGCTCGCTCGGCCACACGATGAGTCAGGCGGACGCGCTCTGGTCGCGGGTCGCCTCGGAGCTCGCGGCGCGCTGACCGGGTTCGCCCTGCGCGAAGGGATGCCTCGAGCCGGCCGTCGTGTCGGTGGCCGAACCTAGACTTGACGGCATGGAATCCACCCGCTCCGTGCGCCCGTTCGAGGTCGTCAGCGAATACCAGCCGAGCGGCGACCAGCCGCAGGCGATCGCCGAGCTCGCGGCCCGCATCAACGCCGGTGAGACCGACGTCGTACTCCTCGGCGCCACGGGCACCGGCAAGTCGGCGACGACCGCCTGGCTGATCGAGCAGGTGCAGCGGCCGACGCTCGTGCTCGCGCACAACAAGACCCTGGCCGCGCAGCTGGCGAACGAGTTCCGCGAGCTCATGCCGCACAACGCGGTCGAGTACTTCGTCTCCTACTACGACTACTACCAGCCCGAGGCCTACGTGCCGCAGACCGACACCTTCATCGAGAAGGACTCCTCGATCAACGCCGAGGTCGAGCGGCTGCGCCACTCCACGACCAACTCGCTGCTCTCGCGGCGCGACGTGGTCGTGGTCTCCACCGTGTCGTGCATCTACGGCCTCGGCACGCCCGAGGAGTACCTCAACGCGATGATGCCGCTGCAGGTCGGCCAGCGGGTCGACCGCGACTGGCTGATCCGCAAGTTCGTCTCGATGCAGTACCAGCGCAACGACGTCGACTTCTCCAGGGGCAACTTCCGGGTGCGCGGCGACACGATCGAGATCATCCCGGTCTACGAAGAGCACGCGATCCGCATCGAGATGTTCGGTGACGAGATCGAGGCGCTCTACAGCCTGCACCCGCTGACGGGGCAGGTCATCCAGAAGCTCGACGCGGTGCCCGTGTTCCCCGGCTCGCACTACGTCGCCTCGACCGACGTGATGCAACGGGCGATCGGCACGATCCGAGACGAGCTCGACGAGCGACTCGCCGAACTCGAGCGCGAGGGCAAGCTGCTCGAGGCGCAGCGGCTGCGCATGCGCACCACCTTCGACCTCGAGATGATGGAGCAGATCGGCTTCTGCTCGGGCATCGAGAACTACTCGCGGCATATCGACGGGCGCGCGGCGGGCGAACCGCCGCACTGCCTGCTCGACTACTTCCCCGACGACTTCCTCGTCGTGATCGACGAATCGCACGTGACCGTTCCGCAGATCGGCGCCATGTACGAGGGCGACTCCTCGCGCAAGCGCACACTCGTCGAGCACGGCTTCCGTCTCCCGAGCGCGCTCGACAACCGCCCGCTGAAGTGGGACGAGTTCAAGCACCGCATCGGCCAGTCGGTCTACCTCTCCGCGACGCCGGGGCGCTACGAGCTCGGCATCGCCGACGGCGTGGTCGAGCAGATCATCCGCCCGACCGGCCTCGTCGACCCCGAGATCGTGGTGAAGCCCTCGAAGGGGCAGATCGACGACCTGCTCGAAGAGATCCGGGTGCGCGCCGAACGCGACGAGCGCGTGCTGGTCACAACGCTCACGAAGAAGATGGCGGAAGAGCTCACCGACTTCCTCACCGAAGCCGGGGTGCGGGTGCGCTATCTGCACTCCGACGTCGACACGCTCCGGCGCGTCGAGCTGCTCACCGAACTGCGGGCCGGCGTCTACGACGTGCTCGTCGGTATCAACCTGCTGCGCGAGGGCCTCGACCTTCCCGAGGTCTCCCTCGTGGCGATCCTCGACGCCGACAAGGAGGGCTTCCTGCGCTCGTCGACCTCGCTCATCCAGACGATCGGCCGCGCGGCGCGCAACGTCTCCGGCCAGGTGCACATGTACGCCGACGTCATGACCGACTCCATGACGAACGCCATCGAAGAGACCAACCGGCGCCGCGAGAAGCAGATCGAGTACAACCGGGTCAACGGCATCGACCCCACACCGCTCCGCAAGCGCATCGCCGACATCACCCAGGTGCTCGCGCGCGAAGAGGCCGACACCGCGGCCCTCCTCGCCGGCCGTGACGCGAAGAAGACCTCGCCTGTGCCGAACCTGCGTCGGGAGGGCATCGCCGCCGAGGGCGCGAACGACCTCGAGAGCCTGATCCGCGATCTGAACGGGCAGATGCTCGAGGCCGCGGGGGAGCTGAAGTTCGAGCTCGCCGCACGCTTGCGCGACGAGGTCTCCGAGCTGAAGCGCGAGCTGCGGCAGATGGAGAAGGCCGGGCATCTCGGCTGAGTGCGCGGCCCACCCGCGCGGGATTCGAACGTGTGTTCGCCCACAGCGCAGCCCTCGGGGGAGGAGTGTCGGTGGGCGTCCCTAGACTCGTAGGGTGCCAGTTTCACGTCTCGATGCCCACTCCCGACTGAGCGTTCGTGGTGCCCGCGTGCACAATCTCCACGACGTCGATGTCGAGATCCCGCGCGACGCCATGGTCGTCTTCACCGGGCTCTCCGGCTCGGGCAAGTCGTCGCTCGCGTTCGACACGATCTTCGCCGAGGGGCAGCGCCGCTACGTCGAGTCGCTGTCCGCGTACGCCCGCCAGTTCCTGGGGCAGGTCGACCGGCCCGATGTCGACTTCATCGAGGGGCTGAGCCCGGCCGTCTCCATCGATCAGAAGTCGACCAACCGCAACCCGCGGTCCACCGTCGGCACGATCACCGAGATCTACGACTACATGCGGCTGCTGTGGGCGCGCATCGGCGTGCCGCACTGCCCCGTCTGCGGTGAGCGCATCCAGCGTCAGACCGTGCAGCAGATCGCCGACCAGCTCATGGAGCTCGCCGACGGCACGCGCTTCCAGGTGCTGAGCCCGGTCGTGTCGAAGAAGAAGGGCGAGTTCGTCGACCTGTTCCGCGAGCTGGCCGCACAGGGCTTCTCGCGCGCGGTCGTCGATGGCGAGGTCATCCGCCTCGACGAGCCGCCGAAGCTCAAGAAGCAGATCAAGCACGACATCTCGGTCGTCGTCGACCGGCTCGTCTCCTCGCCCGACATCCTGGGCCGGCTCACCGACTCGCTCGAGACCGCGCTGCGGCTGACCGACGGGCTCGTGCAGGTCAATTACGTCGACGAGGACGGGCCCGAGGCCTGGCAGACGTTCTCCGAGAAGCTCTCCTGCCCCAACCAGCACCCGATCCAGCTGACCGAGATCGAGCCGCGCACCTTCTCGTTCAACGCACCGTTCGGCGCCTGCCCCGAGTGCTCCGGCCTCGGCACCCGCATGTCGGTCGACGAAGAGCTGCTGCTCGGCGACCCGGCGCTCTCCATCGCCGAGGGCGTCATCCTGCCGTGGACCTCGCAGGGCAAGAGCCTCTACAACTACTACGAGAAGCTGCTGTCCGGCCTCGCCCGAGACCTCGACTTCTCGCTCGACACCCCGTGGGAGGAGCTGGCGCCCGAGGCGCGCGCCGCGGTGCTGCGGGGCGACAACTTCGAGGTCAAGGTGCGCTGGCGCAACCGCTACGGCCGCGAGATGAGCTACACCTCGGGCTTCGAGGGCGTGGTGCCCTACATCGAGCGGCAGTACGTGCAGGCCGAGACCGATCAGCAGCGCGCCCGCTGGGCCGAGTACCTCCGCGAGGTGCCGTGCCCCGTCTGCGACGGCAACCGGCTGAAGCCCGAGGTGCTCGCCGTGCACATCCACGAGCGCAGCATCGCCGAGGTGTGCCGGCTGAGCCTCACCGACGCGCGCGCCTTCATGGACAAGCTCGAGCTCACCGACCGTGAGCAGGCGATCGCCGCGCAGGTGCTCCGTGAGATCAAGCTCCGCCTCGACTTCCTGATCCGGGTCGGGCTGAGCTACCTCGACCTGGCTCGCGCCGCGGGCACGCTCTCCGGCGGCGAGGCGCAGCGCATCCGGCTCGCGACGCAGATCGGCTCCGGCCTGACGGGCGTGCTCTACGTGCTCGACGAACCGAGCATCGGCCTGCACCAGCGCGACAACCGACGACTCATCGACACGCTCATCGCGCTCCGCGACCTCGGCAACACGCTCATCGTCGTCGAGCACGACGAGGACACCATCCGCACGGCCGACTGGATCGTCGACATCGGCCCCGGCGCCGGCGTCAACGGCGGCACGGTCGTGCACTCCGGCAGCTACGCCGAGCTGCTCGCGAACACTGACTCGCTGACGGGCGACTACCTCTCGGGCCGCAAGGAGATCGCGATCCCCGAGTCCCGCCGGCCGGTCGACCCCGAGCACATGATCACGGTCGAGGGCGCCGCGGCGAACAACCTTCGCAACGTCGACGTGCGCTTCCCGCTCGGCACGCTGACCGCGGTCACCGGCGTCAGCGGCTCCGGCAAGTCCTCGCTCGTCAACGACATCCTCTACCGGGTGCTCGCGAACCGACTGAACGGGGCGCGCAAGGTGCCGGGCAAGCACCGCCGGGTGAGCGGGCTCGAGCACCTCGACAAGGTCGTCCACGTCGACCAGGCGCCGATCGGGCGCACCCCCCGGTCCAACCCCGCCACCTACACCGGCGTGTTCGACCGCATCCGCACGCTGTTCTCCGAGACGGCCGAGGCCAAGGCCCGCGGCTACCTGCCCGGCCGGTTCAGCTTCAACGTCAAGGGCGGGCGCTGCGAGGCGTGCTCGGGCGACGGCACCATCAAGATCGAGATGAACTTCCTGCCCGACGTCTACGTCGCGTGCGAGGTCTGCGGCGGCAAGCGCTACAACCGCGAGACGCTGCAGGTGCACTACAAGGGCAAGAACATCGCCGAGGTGCTCGAGATGCCGATCAGCGAAGCGGCCGAGTTCTTCGAGCCGATCTCGGCGATCCACCGCTACCTGAAGACCCTCGTCGACGTCGGCCTCGGCTACGTGCAGCTCGGCCAGAGCGCGACGACCCTCTCCGGCGGCGAGGCGCAGCGCGTGAAGCTCGCCACCGAGCTCCAGCGCCGCTCCAACGGCCGCAGCGTGTACGTCCTCGACGAGCCGACCACAGGCCTGCACTTCGAAGACGTGCGCAAGCTGCTGAAGGTGCTCGGCAAGCTCGTCGACAAGGGCAACTCGGTGATCGTCATCGAGCACTCCCTCGACGTCATCAAGTCCGCCGACTGGATCATCGATCTCGGCCCCGAGGGCGGCTCCGGCGGCGGCCAGATCGTCGCCACGGGCACGCCCGAGCAGGTCGCCGACGTCGAGGAGAGCCACACCGGCTTCTTCCTGCGCGAGATCTTCGACGCGCAGGCCGCGGCCGAGCAGCCCGCGGCTCGGCGGGTGGCCGGCTAGGCGATGTCCGGCACCGTCCCGTACCGGCCGAAGGCCGGGGAGATCCCAACCTCGCCGGGCGTGTACCGCTTCCGCGATGCCGAGCGGCGCGTGCTCTACGTCGGCAAGGCCAAGAACCTGCGAGCGCGGCTGTCGAACTACTTCGCGCCGCTGCACACCCTGCACGAGCGCACCCGGCGCATGGTGACGACGGCGGCCTCGGTCGAGTGGACCGTGGTCCGCAGCGACGTCGAGGCGCTGCAGCTCGAGATCACCTGGATCAATGAGTGGAAGCCGCCGTTCAACGTGCGCTTCAAGGACGACAAGTCCTACCCCTACCTCGTGGTGACGCTCGGCGACGAGGCGCCGCGGGCGATGGTCTCGCGCAAGCGAGGCATCCCGGGTGCCAAGTACTTCGGTCCGTACCCCAAGGTCTGGGCCGTGAGCGAGACGCTCGAGATCCTCACGAAGCTGTTCCCGATCCGCACGTGCAAGGACAGCGACTACCGCCGCGCCATGGCGAGCGGCAAGCCCTGCTTCGCCGGCCAGATCGGCCGCTGCTTCGGGCCCTGCTCCGGCAAGGTCACGATCGAGGAGCACCGGCAGAACGTCGACCGCTTCGTCGCCTTCATGCAGAACCAGGACACGGCGATCCTCGGCGATCTCGAGCGGGAGATGCGCGAGGCCGCCGCCGCGCAGGACTACGAGACCGCCGCGCGTCGACGGGATCAGCTGCAGGCGGCGCGGGAGTTCTTCGAGAAGAGCGCGATGGTGCTCGGCGAGAAGGTCGACCTCGACGTCTTCGGCATCGATCACGACGAGCTGCAGGCGGCCGTGCAGATGTTCGCGGTGCGCGGGGGACGCGTGCGCGGCGTGCGCTCGTGGACCGTCGACAAGGAACTCGACGTGCCGCTCGGCGAACTCGTCGATGTCGTCCTCCAGAACGCCTACGCCGACGACCTCCGTCCGCCGGGCGAGGTCGTGGTGCCGGTGCTGCCCGACGACGCCGAGGCGGTCGAGGCATGGCTCGCCGAGCACGCCGGCCGCAAGGTGCGCCTGCGTGCCGCGCAGCGCGGCGACAAGGCCGCGCTGCTGGCGACCGCCGAGCAGAACGCCAAGCAGAACCTCATGCTCTACAAGACGCGTCGCAGCGCCGACTTCACGACGCGCTCGCGTGCGCTGGAGGACATCCAGGAGGCGCTGGGCATGGCGGATGCCCCGCTCCGCATCGAGTGCTACGACGTCTCGCACCTGAGCGGCACGAACATCGTCGCCTCGATGGTCGTGTTCGAAGACGGGCTGCCGCGCAAAGACCAGTACCGGCGCTTCACGATCCCGAGCTCGACCGACGACACCGACTCGATCCACCAGGTGCTCACCCGCCGCCTCGCCTACCTGCGCGACACGGGGGAGCCGACGGCGGATGCCGCAGACGATCCGTCCGTCGTCGTCGCCGGCTCCGGCGCCGGGGTCGCCGCCGATCCGACGGATGCCGAGGCCGTCGTCGAGCCCGCGCGGCGCAAGAAGTTCGCGTACCCGCCGAATCTGCTCGTCGTCGACGGCGGGCAGCCCCAGGTGGCCGCCGCCGAGCGGGCGCTGCGCGAGTCGGGCGTGGAGGGCATCTACCTCTGCGGCATCGCGAAGCGCCTGGAGGAGATCTGGACCCCCGAGTCCGACTTCCCGGTGATCCTGCCCCGCAACAGCGACGCGCTCTTCCTGTTCCAGCGCATCCGTGACGAGGCGCACCGCTTCGCGATCACGCACCAGCGCCAGCGCCGCAAGCGCGACATCGGCACGGTGCTCGCCGAGATCCCGGGGCTCGGGCCCGCCCGCGTGAAGGAGCTGCTGCGGCACTTCGGCTCGGTGGCGCGCCTGAAGGGAGCGACGCCGAGCGAGATCGCCGAGGTGAAGGGCATCGGACCGGTCCTCGCCGAGACCGTGCACGGCCATCTGCAGACCGTGCGCGCCCCCGCACCCCGGTAGGCTGGAGCTTCAGAAACGAAGGGGGCGGCCGGCTGATGGCAGACGAGACGGAGCACCAGGAGATGCTCATCGTCACCGGGATGAGCGGAGCCGGTCGATCCACCGCCGCGAACGCCCTCGAAGACCTCGGCTGGTACGTCGTCGACAACCTCCCGCCGCAGATGCTCCGGCCGCTGGTCGAGCTCGTCGAGCGGGCCGGCAACTCGCTTCCCCGCATCGCCGCGGTCGTGGACATCCGCGGCCGCGACTTCTTCTCGGAGCTGCAGGAGATCATCCAGGCGCTCCGCACGGGCGTGAACGTGCGGGTGATGTTCCTCGACGCCACCGACGCCGCGCTCGTCCGGCGCTTCGAGGCCGTCCGCCGCCCGCACCCGCTGCAGGGCGACGGCACGCTGCTCGACGGCATCGGCGCGGAGCGGGCGAGGGTCGCGGCGATCCGGGAGTCGAGCGACTTCGTCGTCGACACCTCCGACTTGAACATCCACCAGCTCGCGACGCTCGTCACCGACACCTTCGCCGAGGCCGATCGGGCCGGGCTCCGGGTCACGGTGCTGAGCTTCGGCTTCAAGTACGGCATCCCGACCGACGCCGACCACGTGGCCGACGCGCGCTTCCTGCCGAACCCGTTCTGGGAGCCCGAGCTGCGGGCGCTCACGGGGGAGGACGAGCGGGTGTCGGGCTACGTGCTCGGCCAGCCGGGGGCCATGGAGTTCATCGACGCCTACGCGGCGGCGCTCGCGCCCGTCATGGCGGGGTATCAGCGCGAGAACAAGCGACACGCGACGGTCGCGATCGGCTGCACCGGCGGCAAGCACCGCTCGGTCGCGATCGTGCGGGAGATCGCCGGGCGGCTCGGGCAACTGCCAGGGGTCGCCGTCAGTATCAAAGACCGCGACCTCGGACGAGAATGATCCTCGGGGGAGCGGCGGCAACAACGGAAGATTGGGAACCACGTGGCATTGAAGGCTGATGTGAAGGAAGAGCTGGCTCGCGTCGAAGTCGCGAAGACGAGCGTCAGGGCCGCTGAGCTCGCCACGATCCTGCGCTTCGCGGGCGGGCTGCACATCATCTCGGGTCGCATCGCGATCGAGGCGGAGCTCGACTCGCCGACGCTCGTGCGCCGGGTCACCCGCGACCTCGCCGAGCTCTACGGCGTGCGCCCCGACGTCTCGGTCTCGGCGGCCGGCGGCGTGCGCCGCGGCAACCAGTACCTCGTCCGGGTGCTCGAGGGCGGGGAGACGCTCGCGAGGCAGACCGGGCTCCTCGACGCCCGGCGCCGGCCGGTGCGCGGGCTGCCGAACCGGCTCACCACGGGCTCACGCGACGAGGTCGCGGCGGTCTGGCGCGGGGCGTTCCTCGCGAGCGGCAGCCTCACCGACCCCGGCCGCTCGGCGGCCCTCGAGATCACCTGCCCCGGCAACGAGACCGCGATGGCGCTCGTGGGCGCGGCCGGACGCCTCGGCATCGCCGCGAAGGCCCGTGAGGTGCGCGGCGTGCACCGGGTCGTGGTCCGCGACGGCGAGGCGATCAGCGCCATGCTGCAGGTGATGGGCGCGAGCGGCACCGTGCGCAACTGGGAGGAGCTCCGCCAGCGGCGTGAAGTGCGCGCCACCGCCAACCGGCTCGTCAACTTCGACGACGCGAACCTCAGGCGCTCCGCGCAGGCCGCGGTCGCCGCGTGCGCGCGGGTCGAGCGCGCCATGGAGCTGCTCGGCGACGACATCCCCGACCACCTGAAGTACGCAGGCGAGCTGCGCCTCGCGCACCGCGACGCGAGCCTCGACGAGCTCGGCCACCACGCCGATCCGCCGATGACGAAGGACGCCGTCGCCGGCCGCATCCGCCGTCTCCTGGCCATGGCCGACAAGCGTGCGGCCGATCTCGGCGTGCCCGGCACCGAGGCGAGCCTGCCCGCCGACCTCGACGAGGTGTGACGTCAAGGCCCGGCCCCGGCCGGGCCTTCGGGCATAGACTCGGAGAGGCCGAGGTTGGACCAGGCAGAGGCCCGGACGACCCCGGCATCTGACAAGGAGAAGCAATGGCTGACTACACCCTCCCCGATCTTCCGTACGACTACGCGGCGCTCGAGCCGGCGATCAGCGGTCGCATCATGGAGCTGCACCACTCGAAGCACCACCAGGCGTACGTGACGGGCGCGAACACCGCGCTCGCGCAGCTCGCCGAGGCGCGCGAGACGGACAACCTCGCCAACGTGAACAAGCTCGAGAAGGACCTCGCGTTCAACCTCGGCGGTCACGTCAACCACTCGATCTTCTGGACGAACCTCTCGCCCGAGGGCGGCGACAAGCCGACCGGCGAGCTCGCCGCGGCGATCGACGATCACTTCGGCTCCTTCGACGGATTCCAGAAGCACTTCACCGCCACGGCGCTCGGCGTCCAGGGCTCCGGCTGGGCCGTGCTCGCGTGGGACTCGATCGGGCAGCGCCTGATCATCGTGCAGTTCTTCGACCAGCAGGCGAACTTCCCGGCGGGCATCGTGCCGCTGCTCATGCTCGACGTGTGGGAGCACGCCTACTACCTCGACTACCAGAACGTGCGCGCCGACTACGTCAAGGCGTTCTGGACCATCGTGGACTGGGCGAACGTGCAGAAGCGCTGGCAGGCGGCCACCGAGAAGACCGCGGGCCTGCTGCTACTGTCGTAGCGGATGGGTGTCCCCGGACCTGGTCCGGGGACACCGCCGTCCGTGCCTCATCCTTCCCAAACGGCGCGTTCGCGCCCAGTCCAATCAGGAGACCTTCCCGTGTCCGTCAAGATCGGCATCAATGGATTCGGCCGCATCGGCCGCAACTTCTTCCGCGCAGCGCTCGCCCAGGGCGCAGACCTCGAGATCGTCGCGGTCAACGACCTCACCGACAACAAGACCCTCGCCCACCTGCTGAAGTACGACTCGATCACCGGGCGCCTCGACGCCACCGTCGAGTACGACGACGAGAACCTCATCGTCAACGGCACCAAGATCAAGGCCTTCTCGGAGCGCGACCCCGCGAACCTGCCCTGGGGCGAGCTCGGCGTCGACATCGTCATCGAGTCGACCGGCTTCTTCACCAAGGCCGCCGATGCGCGCAAGCACCTCGAGGCCGGTGCCAAGAAGGTACTGATCTCGGCGCCCGCGACCGACGAGGACGCCACCTTCGTGATCGGCGTGAACGAGCAGGACTACGACCCCGAGACGCAGCACATCATCTCCAACGCGTCGTGCACGACCAACTGCCTCGCCCCGCTCGCCAAGGTCTTCAACGACGCCTTCGGCATCGAGCGCGGGCTGATGACCACGGTCCACGCCTACACGGCCGACCAGAACCTGCAGGACGGCCCGCACAAGGACCTGCGCCGCGCCCGCGCCGCCGCGATCAACATCGTGCCGACCTCGACCGGCGCCGCGAAGGCCATCGGCCTCGTGCTGCCCGAACTCGTCGGCAAGCTCGACGGCTTCGCGCTCCGCGTGCCGGTGCCCACCGGCTCCATCACCGACCTCACGGTCACCGCGTCGCGCCCGGTCACGGTCGACGAGGTGAAGGCCGCGTACAAGGCCGCCGCCGAGGGGCCCATGAAGGGCATCCTGAAGTACACGGAAGACGAGATCGTCTCGAGCGACATCGTCTCCGACCCGCACTCGTCGATCTTCGATGCCGGCCTCGTGCGCGTCATCGGCGACCAGGTGAAGCTCTCCAGCTGGTACGACAACGAGTGGGGCTACTCCAACCGCCTCGTCGACCTCGCCGAGTACGTCGGCGAGCGTCTCTGATCCGGCGAACCGCCGGCGACCGAAACGGAGCACAGTGACTCTGCGAACCATCGATTCCCTCGGTGAGCTCGCCGGCAAGCGCGTCGTCGTCCGATGCGATCTCAACGTCCCCCTGGACGGCGAGACCATCACGGACGACGGCCGCGTGCGGGCCTCGCTGCCGACGCTGAACGCCCTGCTCGCGCAGGGTGCCCGCGTCGTCGTGATCTCCCACCTGGGCCGGCCGAAGGGGGAGCCCGAGGCGAAGTACAGCCTCGGACCCGTGGCCGCCCGCCTCGGCGAGCTCCTCGACGCGCCGGTCGGCTTCGCCGCCGACACGGTCGGCGACGACGCCCAGGCCAAGGTCGCCGCCCTCGGCGAGGGCGAGGTGCTCGTGCTCGAGAACCTCCGCTTCAACCCGGGCGAGGCCGCGAAGGACGACGCGGAGCGCCGCGCCTTCGCTGAGCAGCTCGCGGCCTTCGCCGACGTCGTCGTCTCCGACGGCTTCGGCGTCGTGCACCGCAAGCAGGCGAGCGTCTATGAGCTCGAGCAGCTGCGGCCGAGCGCCGCCGGCCTCCTGATCGCCGCGGAGCTCGACGTGCTCGACCGGCTCACCGAGACGCCCGAGCGCCCGTACACGGTCGTGCTCGGCGGCTCGAAGGTGTCCGACAAGCTCGGCGTGATCGCGCACCTGCTGCCGCGAGTCGACACGCTCCTCGTCGGCGGCGGCATGCTGTTCACGTTCCTCGCGGCCCAGGGGCACCAGGTCGCCTCGAGCCTGCTCGAGGCCGACCAGCTCGACACGGTCCGCGGCTACCTCGCCGAGGCCGCCGAGCGCGGCGTCGAACTCGTGCTGCCGAGCGATGTCGTCGTGGCGGCCTCCTTCTCGGCCGACGCCGAGCACGTGGTGACCGCGGCGGACGCCATCGAGCAGACGCCGTTCGGCGCCGCGGGCCTCGGCCTCGACATCGGCCCCGCCACGGCGGCCGACTTCGCCGCCCGCATCCGCGCCTCGAAGACGGTGTTCTGGAACGGCCCGATGGGCGTGTTCGAACTGGCGCCCTTCGCCGCCGGCACGCGTGCCGTGGCCGAGGCGCTCACCGAGGTCGACGGGCTGAGCGTCGTCGGCGGCGGCGACTCGGCGGCCGCGGTCAGGCAGCTGGGCTTCGACGACGCTCAGTTCGGTCACATCTCCACGGGCGGGGGCGCGAGCCTCGAGTTCCTGGAAGGCAAGCAACTCCCCGGACTGGAGGTCCTCGGATGGCAGTGAAGCGCACCCCGTTCATCGCGGGCAACTGGAAAATGAACCTCGATCACCTGCAGGCGATCGCGTTCGTCCAGAAGCTCGCCTGGAGCCTCGCCGACGCGAAGCACGACTACGCGGATGCCGAGGTGGCGGTGTTCCCGCCGTTCACCGACCTCCGCTCGGTGCAGACGCTCGTCACGGCCGACTCCCTGCCGATCGGCTACGGCGCGCAGGACCTGTCGAAGCACGACTCCGGCGCGTACACGGGCGAGATCTCGGGCGCATTCCTCAAGCAGCTCGACTGCGGCTACGTCATCATCGGGCACTCGGAGCGTCGCACCCTGCACGCCGAGACCGACGAGGACGTGAACGCCAAGGTGATCGCCGCGCACCGCCACGGCCTCGTGCCGGTGCTCTGCGTCGGCGAGACGGCGGAAGACCTGGAGGCCCACGGCGCGAGCGCCGTGCCGGTCGCGCAGCTCCGTCGTGCGCTCGAGGGCGTGGATGCCACGAAGGGGCTCGTCGTCGCATACGAGCCGGTCTGGGCCATCGGGTCCGGACAGGCGGCGACCCCGGCGCAGGCCGAGCAGGTGGCCGCGGCGCTCCGCTCGGTGCTGGCGGAGCTCGCCGGCGACGAGGTCGCGCAGTCCACGCGCATCCTCTACGGCGGCTCCGTGAAGGCGGCGAACATCGCCGCGTTCCTGCGCGAGCCGAACGTCGACGGCGCCCTCGTCGGCGGCGCGAGCCTCGACATCGACGAGTTCTCGGCGATCGTGCGCTTCAAGAAGCACGTCGGCGCCTGATCGGGCCCGGCCCGGGGCGCCGACGCGTTCCCGGGCCGCCGCCCGGCTATACTCGATTGTCGGCACCGACCAGTCCGTCGTGCCCGGAAAGGTTTCACCGTGGAGATTCTCCAGGTCGTCCTGCAGGTCCTGCTCGGCCTCACGAGCCTGCTGCTGACCCTGCTCATCCTGCTGCACAAGGGTCGCGGCGGCGGCCTCTCCGACATGTTCGGCGGCGGCGTGACCTCCAACCTCGGCGCGTCCGGCGTCGCGGAGCGCAACCTCAACCGGATCACGATCATCCTCGGCCTCGTCTGGGTGACCTGCATCGTGGTGCTCGGCCTCATCACCAAGTTCGAAGCGGGGATCTGATGGTCTCGGGCAACAGTGCAATCCGCGGCTCGCGCGTCGGCGCCGGCCCCATGGGCGAGCAGGACCGGGGCTTCCACGCCGACCGCGTCGCCATCAGCTACTGGGACGCGCAGGGCAACGAGACGATCCGCTACTTCGCGGCGAACCTCCCCGACGAGGAGATCCCCGAGGTCATCGACAGCCCCTCGACGGGACTCCCGGCCGGCCGCGACAAGGCGAACCCGCCGTCGCTGTCGAAGACCGAGCCCTACAAGACGCACCTCGCCTACGTGAAGGAGCGGCGCACCGAGGAAGAGGCGGCGGCCCTCCTCGAGGAGGCCCTCCAGCAGCTCCGTGCGCGACGCGGCACGAGCGCGCCGGAGTAATTCCGGCAGACTCCCGCACACGACGAAGCGGCGGGCGGATCCATTCGGATCCGCCCGCCGTTTCGCGTTTCCGTGGCGCCGTTCAGTACTCGGGCGCGATGAGCTGCTCCGGCACCTCGGCGGCCGCGTCGCGGTCGACGAAGAACACGGTGCGGCGGCGGCCCTTGATGCCCGCGACGGGTACCTCGTCACGGCTGGCGCCGGCGAGGGCCAGGCCGAGCGCGGAGGCTTTGTCGGCCCCCGCGAGCACGAACCAGACGCGCTGCGAGGAGTTCAGCACCGGTCGGGTGAGGCTGAGTCGCTCGGGCGGGGGCTTGGGCGAGTTCCGCACCGCGATCACGGTGCGGTCCGTCACCTGGATGCCGGAGCGGTGCGGGAAGAGCGAAGCGATGTGCCCGTCCGGCCCGACGCCGAGGAACGTGATGTCGAAGATCGGGTAGGGCTGGCCGTCGACGCCGTGGGCGGCGAGCTCCGCGGCGTAGACCTCGGCCGCGACATCGAGCTCCAGCCCGGAGTCCGAGGCCGGGAACGGGTGCACGTTCCCCTCCGGCAGCTCGAGCGCGTCGAGGAGCGCCTCGAAGGACTGGGTGTCGTTGCGCTCGGCATCCCGCTCGGGCACCCAGCGCTCGTCGCCCCACCAGAAGTGCACGCGCGTCCAGTCGATGCTCGTGCGCGCGGGTGATGCCGCGACGGACTCGAGCACGGCGCCGCCCATGGAGCCGCCCGTGAGCACGATGTGCGCGACCGCCTGCTCGTCGAGGATGTCGAGCAGCTTCGTCATGAACCGCGCGGCCACGGCGGCCGCGAGCGCGGGCTTGTCCGGGTGCACGAGCACCCGTCGGTCGTTGGTCATCCTCGTCCACCTTCCGTTCCGTCGGCGAGCAGCGGCAGGCCGACGGTGATCACGTCGCCGTAGAGTTCGTCCGGGTCGAGCCGGCGCAGCTCGTCGGCGAGGCAGTCGCGCAGGCTCCGCCGGGGGAGTGCGAGGTCGTGCACCGGCTGCCCGGGCTGCCGCAGGGTCGCGACCCCGGGGACGTCGCGGATGAGCTCGATGCCGCCGCTGGCCCGTTCGAGCTCGACGCCGTGGATGCCGTGCAGTCCGCTGTCCGGACCCGCGAGCGTGCAGCTCGTCTCGGCCTGCAGCTGGAGCTTCAGCCACGCGGCGAGCAGCGTCGTCGAGGGGGAGTCGACCGCGCCGGAGACGTGCACGCGGGTCACGGACTCGTAGGGCGGCTGATCGAGCACGGCGGCGAGCTGCGCACGCCACAGGGTGAGCCTGGTCCAGGCGAAATCGGCGTCGCCCGGGCGGTAGCTGCGCTCCAGCGCCGCGAGGGCCGCCTGCGGGTCGGGCTGGGCCGAGGCATCCGTGATCCGCCGGTGCGCGATGCGACCGAGCGGGGCGAGCGCCGGGATCTCCGGGGCCTTGCCCGGCCACCAGGTGACGACGGGCGCGTCGGGCAGCAGCAGCGCCATCACGAGGCTCTCCTCGTCGCTCGCGACCTCGCCGAAGGCGTGCAGCACGATGACCTCGCTCGCACCGGCGTCGCCGCCGACGCGGATCTCGGCATCCAGCCGCGGGGCGACGCCCGCGCCGTCGGCGCCCGGCTCCGAAGCGACGACGATGACGCGCATCGGGTGCTCGCGGGAGGCGTCGTTCGCCGCCTCGATCGCCTCCTCCTCGCGCCCGGCCTGGGTCGCGATGATGAGGGTGAGCACCCGGCCGAGCGCGACGACGCCACCCTCTTCGCGGATCTTCACGAGCGCCTTGGAGACCTGGCTGGTCGTGGTGTCGGGCAGATCGACGATCATGGGCGCCTCCAGCTGCGTCCGTCGCGGGCGAGCAGCTCGTCGGCCGAGCTCGGGCCCCAGGAACCGGGTCGGTACTGCTCGGGGCGACCCTGGGTCGCCCAGAAGCGCTCGATCGGGTCGAGGATCTTCCAGGAGAGCTCGACCTCCTCCTGGCGGGGGAAGAGCGGCGGGTCGCCGAGCAGCACGTCGAGGATGAGCCGCTCGTACGCCTCGGGGCTCGCCTCCGTGAAGGCGTGACCGTAGCCGAAGTCCATCGTTACGTCGCGCACCTGCATGCCGGCACCCGGCACCTTCGAGCCGAATCGGATCGTCACGCCCTCGTCGGGCTGCACCCGGATCACGAGGGCGTTCTGGCCGAGCTCCGAGGTCTGGCTGTCGGCGAACACCTGCTGCGGCGCGCGCTTGAAGACCACGGCGATCTCGGTGACCCGGCGGCCGAGCCGCTTGCCGGCGCGCAGGTAGAACGGCACGCCGGCCCAGCGGCGCGTGCCGATCGTGAGCTTCACGGCCGCGTAGGTCTCGGTCGTCGACTCGGGGTTCATGCCGTCCTCGTCGAGGAAGCCGACGACCTGCTCGCCGCCCTGCCAGCCGCCCGCGTACTGGCCGCGGGCGGTGCCCGTCGCGAGATCCTCGGGCAGGCGCACCGCGGCGAGGATCTTCTCCTTCTCGGCGCGGAGGTCGGCCGCCTCGAAGGAGATCGGCTCCTCCATCGCCGTGAGGGCCAGGAGCTGCAGCAGGTGGTTCTGGATGACGTCCCGGGCCGCGCCGATGCCGTCGTAGTAGCCGGCCCGGCCGCCGACGCCGATGTCCTCGGCCATCGTGATCTGCACGTGGTCGACGTAGTTCGCGTTCCAGATCGGCTCGTACAGCTGGTTCGCGAAGCGCAGCGCCAGGATGTTCTGCACCGTCTCCTTGCCCAGGTAGTGGTCGATGCGGAACACCGAGTCGGGCGGGAAGACGGAGGCGACGACGTCGTTCAGCTCGCGGGCGGTCTGCAGGTCGCTGCCGAACGGCTTCTCGATGACGACGCGGCGCCACTGGCCCTCGCGCTGCTCGGTGAGGCCCGAGCGCTTCAGCTGCTCGGTCACGAGCGGGAAGGACTTCGGCGGGATCGATAGGTAGAACGCGTGGTTGCCCATCGTGCCGCGCTCGCGGTCGAGCGACTCGACCGTCTCGCGGAGCCGGTCGAAGGCGTCGTCGTCGTCGAAGGTGCCGGTGACGAAGCGGATGCCTCGGGCCAGCTGCTGCCAGACGTCCTCGCGGAACTCGGTCCGCGCGTACTGCTTCACCGAGTCGTGCACGACCTGGGCGAAGTCCTCGTCCTCCCAGTCGCGCCGGGCGAAGCCGACCAGCGCGAAGCCGGGGGGCAGGAGCCCCCGGTTCGCGAGGTCGTACACCGCGGGCATCAGCTTCTTGCGGGACAGGTCGCCCGTCACGCCGAAGATGATGAGGCTCGAAGGGCCGGCGATGCGATTCAGCCGGTAGTCCTTCGGAGAACGCAGCGGGTTGTGGCCCGCCTCGATGAGTGCCGGTTGCACTGCGGTGGCTCCTGCCGTCAGTCGATCGCGGCGACGAGGGACGCGAGGTTCGCCGCGGGGTCGGTGAGCGTGAGCGTCAGCACCGGCCGGCCGTGCTCGGCGAGCACGCTCGCGTCGCCGGAGGCCTGGGCCGCGATCAGCTCGCCGAAGGTGAACGGCCGCTCGGGGATCGCGAGATCCTCGGCGGGACGCTGCGTGAGCTGCAGGAACACGCCCACCGCGGGGCCGCCCTTGTGGAACTGCCCGGTCGAGTGCAGGAAGCGCGGACCCCAGCCGAAGGTGACGGGGCGGCCTGCGCGCGCCGCGAGCAGCTCGCGCAGCTGCGCGAGCTCCGGGTGCGCGACCCGGTCGACGTACGCCTGCACCGAGAGGTAGCCGTCGGCGGGCAGCTCCTCCAGCAGGACTTCGATCGCGGAGGCGAGATCGCTCGCCGCACCGATGACCTCGGGCGTGCCGCGCACCTCGATGCCCTCGGCGACGAACGCCGCGGGCGCCGGCTCGGGCCGGGCATCGAGGAGGCCGCGCGCGGCGATCTTCGCCGACTCGACGTCGGGCTGGTCGAACGGGTTGATGCCGAGCAGGCGCCCGGCGACCGCCGTCGCGTACTCCCAGACGAGGAGCTGGGCGCCGAGGGTGCCGCTCACGCGGATCTCGTCGCGCTCGTCGTCGCGGAACACGTGGCTCCCCGCGTCGTCGACGAGGCGCACGAGCTGGACGTCGGCGAGGCCCTCCGAGAGCTCCGGCGCGCCGGGCTCGAGGACGACGGGCAGCAGGCCGGTGCCCTCCTTGCCCGTGGACTCGGCGATCAGCTGCTCGGCCCAGTCGGCGAAGCCGACGATGTGGGTGCCGTCGGCGACGATCGCGAGCTTGTCGCGGAGGGGCTGCGTGGCCGCGATCGCGGCGCCGAGCACGAGGCCGGGGTTCTCCTCGGTGTCGACCGCGAGGGGCAGCTCCATCGCCTCGGCCTCGTCGAGGATCTCGGCGATGTCCACGCCGGCGAGGCCGGAGGGGACGAGCCCGAACGCGGTGAGCGCGGAGTAGCGCCCGCCGACGTTGGGGTCGGCGTTGAAGACGCGGTAGCCGGCGGCGCGGGCCGACTCGTCGAGGGGCGAGCCCGGGTCGGTGACGATCACGATGCGGCCGACGGGGTCGATGCCCGCGTCGCGGAACGCCTGCTCGTACACCCGGCGCTGGCTGTCGGTCTCGACGGTCGATCCCGACTTCGACGAGACGACGAGCGCGCTCGAGGCGAGGCGGTCGGCGAGCGCCGAGCGGACCTGCCCGGGCTCGGTCGAGTCGAGCACCGTGAGCTGCACGCCCGCGGTGCGGGTGATCACCTCGGGGGCGAGCGAGGAGCCGCCCATGCCGGCGAGCACGATGTGGTCGACGCCGGCGGCGTGCAGCTCCTCGCGGAGCGCGAGGATCTCGGGCACGAGCGGGCGGGAGATCGCGACGGCCTCGGTCCAGCCGAGCCGCTTCGCGGACTCCTCCTCGGCCGCCGGCCCCCAGAGCTCGGGGTCCTGCGCCGTGATGCCGCTCGCCACCCGGTCGGCGACGAGCTGGGGGACCACGCGGCGCACGGCCTCCGCCGCCGCGCCGCCGACGGAGATCCGGAAGCTCATCGCGCCGTCTCCAGCGCCTGGCCGACGGACTCGAGCAGCTCCGACCAGGAGACGATGAACTTCTCGACGCCCTCACGCTCGAGCAGCGCCGTGACGTCGTCGTAGTCGACGCCGACCTTCGCGAGCGCGTCGAGCACGGCGCCGGCCTCGGCGTAGGCGCCGGTGACCGTGTCGCCGGTGACGACGCCGTGGTCGAAAGTGGCCTCGAGGGTCTTCTCGGGCATCGTGTTGACGACGCCCGGCGCGACGAGCTCGGTGACGTACAGCGTGTCGGGCAGGGCCGGGTCCTTGACGCCCGTCGAGGCCCAGAGCGGGCGCTGGCGGTTCGCGCCGGCGGCGAGGAGCGCCGCGGCGCGCTCGCTCGCGAAGGTCTCCTCGTAGAGCTCGTACGCGAGGCGCGCGTTCGCGACGCCGGCCTTGCTCTTCAGCGCGAGCGCCTCGTCCGTGCCGATGGCGACGAGCCGCTGGTCGATCTCGGTGTCGACGCGCGACACGAAGAAGGAGGCGACCGAGTGGATCGTGCTGAGGTCGTGACCGGCGGCCTTCGCCTGCTCGAGACCGGCGAGGTAGGCCTCCATCACCGCGCGGTAGCGGTCGAGGCTGAAGATCAGGGTCACGTTGACGCTGATGCCGGCGCCGATGGTCTCGCGGATGGCGTCGAGGCCCTCGACGGTCGCGGGGATCTTGATCATGGCGTTCGGCCGGTCGACGCGCTCCCAGAGGGTCTTCGCCTCGGCGACGGTGCCCGCCGTGTCGTGGGCGAGCCCGGGGGCGACCTCGATCGAGACGCGGCCGTCGAAGCCGCCGGAGCGGTCGTAGACCGGGCGGAACACGTCGGCCGCGGCCCGGACGTCGTCGGTCGTGATCTCGAACACGGCGCGGTCGACGTCGGCGCCCGAGGCGGCGAGCGAGGCGACCTGAGCGGCGTAGCGCTCACCCTTCGAGAGGGCCCCGGCGAAGATCGTCGGGTTCGTGGTGACGCCGACGACGTCGCGCTCCTCGATCAGGCGGGCGAGGTCGCCCGTCTCGATGCGCTCGCGCGAGAGGTCGTCGAGCCATATGCTGACGCCGGCCTCGGAGAGGGCGGCGGTGGGAGTGGTGCTCATGGGTTCGTTGCTCCTTCGTGCCCGCTCAGACGGCGAGCGATTCCTTGGCCGCGGCGACGACGGCGTCCGTCGTGATGCCGAACTCGCGGAACAGGGTCTTGTAGTCGGCGGAGGCGCCGAAGTGCTCGATCGACACGGCGCGGCCGCGGTCGCCGAGGTAGCGCTGCCAGCTGAGCGAGAGGCCGGCCTCGACCGAGACGCGCGCGGTGACCGCGGCCGGGAGCACCTGCTCGCGGTAGGCGGCGTCCTGCTCCTCGAACCACTCGAGGCTCGGAGCGGACACCACGCGCGCGGCGATCCCCTCGGCGGCGAGCTGCTCACGTGCCGCGACGGCCAGCTGCACCTCGGAGCCCGTGGCGATGAGGATGACGTCCGGCGTGCCCGACGCGGCCTCGGCGAGCACGTAGGCCCCCTTCGAGACGTTCGCCGCGCTCGCGAAGACGTCGCCGGAGGCGTCGCCGTCGCCGCGCTCGAACACCGGGATGTTCTGCCGGGTCAGGGCGATGCCGGCGGGTCCGCCGCGGCGCTTCAGGATCTCGAGCCAGGCGTACGACACCTCGTTGGCGTCGGCGGGGCGCACGACGTCGAGGCCCGGGATGGCCCGGAGGCTCGCGAGCTGCTCGATCGGCTGGTGCGTCGGGCCGTCCTCGCCGAGGGCGACGGAGTCGTGCGTCCAGACGAAGATCGAGGGCACCTGCATGAGGGCCGCGAGACGCACGGCGGGCCGCATGTAGTCGCTGAAGATCAGGAAGGTGCCGCCGAACGCGCGCGTCGGGCCGTGCAGCACGATGCCGTTCAGGATGGCGCCCATCGCGTGCTCGCGGATGCCGAAGTGCAGCACGCGGCCGTAGGGGTTGCCCGCCCACTCGTGCGTGGAGTGCTCGCTCGGCACGAACGATCCGCCGCCGTTGATGGTGGTGAGGTTCGACTCCGCGAGGTCCGCGGATCCGCCCCAGAGCTCGGGGAGCTCGGCGGCCAGCGCGTTGATGACCTTGCCCGACGCGGCCCTGGTGGAGACCTCGGTGCCCGCCTCGAACACCGGCAGGACCCGCTCGAGGCCCTCGGGCAGCTCGCCGGCCTCGAGCCGGTCGAGCAGCGCCTTGCGCTCGGGGTTGGCCGCCGCCCAGGCGTCGTAGGAGGCCTGCCACTCGCGGTGCAGCGCGGCGCCGCGCTCGCGGGCGCCGCGGGTGCGCTCGATGACGTCCTCGGCGACGACGAAGCTCTGCTCGGGGTCGAAGCCGAGCACCTCCTTGGTCGCCGCGAGCTCGGCGGCGCCGAGCGCCGAGCCGTGGATCTTGCCGGAGTTCTGCTTGCCGGGGGAGGGCCAGCCGATGATCGTCTTCAGGATGATGAGCGAGGGCTTCGCCTGCTCGCCCTTCGCGGCCTCGATGGCCGCGTACAGCTCGGCGACGTCTTCGACGTACTCGCCCGTCTTCTTCCAGTCGACCGTCTGCACGTGCCAGCCGTAGGACTCGTAGCGCTTCGCGACGTCCTCGGTGAAGGCGATGTTCGTGTCGTCCTCGATCGAGATCTGGTTCGAGTCGTAGATCACGACGAGATTGCCGAGCTGCTGGTGGCCGGCGAGCGAGGAGGCCTCGCTCGTCACGCCCTCCTGAAGGTCGCCGTCGCCCGCGACGACGTAGACGAAGTGGTCGAAGGGGCTTTCGCCCGCGGGCGCCTCGGGGTCGAAGAGCCCGCGCTCGTAGCGCGCGGCGTAGGCGAAGCCGACGGCCGACGCGAGGCCCTGGCCGAGGGGCCCGGTCGTGATCTCGACGCCGGCGGTGTGGCCGTACTCCGGGTGGCCCGGGGTCTTGGAGCCCCAGGTGCGGAGCGCCTTCAGGTCGTCGAGCTCGAGGCCGGAGCCCTCGAGGTAGAGCTGCACGTACTGCGTCAGCGAGGAGTGCCCCGCGGAGAGGATGAAGCGGTCGCGCCCGAGCCAGTCCAGGTCGGAGGGGTCGCGGCGCATCACCTTCTGGAAGAGGAGGTAGGCCGCCGGGGCGAGGCTCATCGCCGTGCCCGGGTGTCCGTTGCCGACCTTCTCCACGGCGTCGGCTGCGAGCACGCGAGCCGTGTCGACCGCGCGATCGTCGAGGGAGTCCCATTGCAGAGTTGCCACGAGGTTGCTGTTCCTTCCGGTCGTGGCGGGGTCGCGGGGAGCCGACCGGCCCCCGGGCCCGCCAGGGAATCGCTGCGGCGCGGTGGAGCCCAGACCGTCGGCCCCGACCGTCGACGACTCGTCGGCAGCTCGGCACCGCGCCATCGGGCGCGCTCTCCCTCAGTATATGGAGTGGGGGAGCCGGCCGTGGCCGTTCGTGACGTCGCGGGCCCGTGCCGGGTGGTGCGCCCCGCGCCGTCGCGGGGATGGCCTAGAATCGGAGGCGGCGTGGCCGCGCGCGATCACCAGCGCGGCGTCACCGGAAGAGGAGCGATGCAGGCAACAGGCGAGACCACCGAGACCCGGGCCCCGTCGACCTTCCGCCGCAAGCTCGGCGCCTACGTGGCCCTCACGAAGCCGCGCGTGATCGAGTTGCTGCTCGTGGTCACCGCGCCGACCATGATCCTCGCCCAGCAAGGGCTGCCCGATCTCTGGCTGCTCATCGCCACGCTCATCGGCGGCGCCATGAGCGCCGGCAGCGCCGGGGCCTTCAACTGCTACATCGACCGCGACATCGACCGGGTCATGAAGCGCACGCAGGGCCGCCCGCTCGTCACGGGCGAGTTGAGCGACCGTGAGGCGCTGGTCTTCGCCTACGGGCTCGGCGCGGCATCCATCGTCTGGCTGTGGGTGTTCACGAACTGGCTGGCAGCCCTGCTGTCGCTCGCCGCCATCCTGCTGTACGTCGTCTTCTACAGCCTGATCCTGAAGCGCCGCACCGCGCAGAACATCGTCTGGGGCGGCATCGCGGGCTGCATGCCCGTGCTGATCGGCTGGGCCGCGGTCACCGAGGACCTGAGCTGGCCGCCGGTCATCCTCTTCCTGATCATCTTCCTGTGGACGCCGCCGCACTACTGGCCGCTGTCGATGAAGTACAAGGCCGACTACGCCGCGGCGGGCGTGCCGATGCTCGCGGTCGTTCGCGGTCGCGCGCAGGTCGGCCTGCAGGTCATCCTGTACGCCTGGGCCACGGTCGCGTGCTCGCTGCTGCTCATCCCGATCGCCGGCATGGGTCTCGTCTACTCGACCGTCGCGGTCGTGACCGGCGCCTGGTTCATCTACGAGACGCACCGCCTCTACAACCTCGCGATCCGGCACGAGCAGGTCTCGCCGATGCGCGTGTTCCACGGCTCGATCGTCTACCTGTCGCTCGTCTTCCTCGCCGTCGGCATCGACCCGCTGCTGCCCTTCTAAGCGGCGGGCGCGCCTCTGCTCGCGCCCCCTCGCCGTGCCGCGCAGCGTGCGCCACGGAGGAGATCAGCAGCCGGGGAGGACTCGCTCGCGCAGCCGATCCTCCCGCGCTGCTGATCTCCTCCGCACGCACCGGCCGGGCGACGACACCGGCGGCGCGGTGCCCCGGCTCAGGCGGCGCTGACCGCCTCGGCGCGGCTCGGCTCCGTGGCGCCCTGGGCGACGGGGCGCTTCAGGTGCAGGACGACCAGGGTGAGCGCCGCGGCGGTGAGCGCCGCGAGCACCATGTGGATGCCGACGGCAAGCACCGGGAGGCCGTTGCGCGCCTGGTAGAGGCCGACGCCGACCTGCACGAGCTCGGCCGCGAGCAGCACGAGGGTCCACCTGAGCGTCGGGAGCCTGCGAATGCCGGCGGCGACGACGAGCACGACGGTGAGGCCGAGCAGGAGATAGCCGGGCCAGGCATGGATGTGCTCGAGGATCTCGGCCTCGAATCCGTTGCGGCCGGCCTCGGAGTCGCCCGAGTGCGGGCCCGCGCCCGTGGTGAGCACGCCGAAGGCGATCGAGACCGCCATGACGAGGGTCGTCACGTGCGTGAGGATCGCGTACCAGCGGGGGACGGCGAGCTCGCGCGGTCCAGGCGCGGCGTCGAGGCGGGCGAGGAACGCGGCCGTGATGCAGACGAGCACGAGCGAGGAGACGTAGTGGAAGCCGACGATGAACGGGTTGAGCCCGGTCCAGACGGTGATGCCGCCGACGATCGCCTGCGCGACGATGCCGCCGATGACCACGAGCGAGAGCACCCACAGGTCGCGGCGCTCACGGCGGAGGCGCCAGACGAGCAGCACCACGACGAGGGCGATGATGCCCACGACGCCCGTCATCAGCCGGTTCCCGAACTCGATGAGGCTGTGGTAGCTGAGCTCCTCGGTCGGCACGAGCGAGCCGGGCGTGCACGTCGGCCACGTCGGGCAGCCAAGGCCCGAGCCCGTGAGTCGGACGGCGCCGCCCGTGGCGATGATGGTCGTCTCCGCGATGAAGGACAACCAGGCGAAGATCCGCAGGCTCGTGGGGATGTGCAGGCCGGTGCTCGGGCGGTTCACGCGGAGTTCCTCATCCGGGTCGCGTGGAACGGAGCCAGTGTCGGGGCGACCCTATAGACTTGATCAGATGGCGGGCCCCGCGCGGTGAATCGCGCGCTCGGCCACTCTGCCATCTTAGGTTCGCAATGGAGCCGCCCGCACATCACCAGTCGTCGCGAACACCTCGATTCACGGCGCACGGTGAGCCGGTCTGATAGCCGGTCGCAGGGAAGGAGAAGAGGAGAGCATGACGGACGTACTGATCGACCGCCCAGAGCTCGAAGGACTCGGCGTGTACGAGTTCGGCTGGGCCGACTCGGATGCCGCCGGGGCTTCGGCCCGCCGCGGACTCTCGCAGGAGGTGGTCGCCGACATCTCGCGTCTGAAGGAAGAACCGGAGTGGATGCTTCAGCGTCGCCTCCGCGCTCTCCAGCTCTTCGACCGCAAGCCGATGCCCAGCTGGGGCGCCGACCTCTCGGAGATCGACTTCGAGAACATCAAGTACTTCGTGCGGTCCACCGAGAAGCAGGCCCAGAGCTGGGAGGAACTGCCCGAGGACATCCGCAACACCTACGAGCGCCTCGGCATCCCCGAGGCCGAGCGTCAGCGCCTCGTCGCCGGCGTCGCCGCGCAGTACGAGTCCGAGGTCGTCTACCACCAGATCCGCGAGGACCTGGAAGAGCAGGGCGTCATCTTCCTCGACACCGACACCGCGCTCAAGGAGCACCCCGAGATCTTCGAGGAGTACTTCGGCACCGTCATCCCGGCCGGCGACAACAAGTTCGCCGCGCTGAACACGGCGGTCTGGTCGGGCGGCTCCTTCGTCTACGTGCCGAAGGGCGTCCACGTCGAGATCCCGCTGCAGGCCTACTTCCGCATCAACACGGAGAACATGGGCCAGTTCGAGCGCACGCTGATCATCGCCGACGAGGACAGCTACGTGCACTACATCGAGGGCTGCACCGCCCCGATCTACAAGAGCGACTCGCTGCACTCGGCCGTCGTCGAGATCATCGTGAAGAAGAACGCCCGCGTGCGCTACACGACGATCCAGAACTGGTCGAACAACGTCTACAACCTGGTCACGAAGCGCGCCGTCGCCCACGAGGGCGCCACCATGGAGTGGATCGACGGCAACATCGGCTCCAAGGTGACGATGAAGTACCCGTCGATCTTCCTGATGGGCGAGCACGCCAAGGGCGAGACCCTCTCGGTCGCCTTCGCGGGCCCCGGCCAGCACCAGGACGCGGGCGCCAAGATGATCCACATGGCGCCGTACACGCAGTCGTCGATCGTCTCCAAGTCGATCGCCCGCGGCGGCGGCCGCGCCGGCTACCGCGGCGAGGTCCGCGTCGACGCGAACGCGCACCACGCGGCGAACACCGTGCGCTGCGACGCGCTGCTCGTCGACACCATCTCGCGCAGCGACACCTACCCGGCGATCGACATCCGCGTCGACGACGTGCAGCTCGGCCACGAGGCCACGGTCTCGAAGGTCAGCGAGGAGCAGCTCTTCTACCTGATGGCGCGAGGCATCCCCGAGGACGAGGCCATGGCCATGATCGTGCGCGGCTTCATCGAGCCCATCGCGCGCGAGCTGCCCATGGAGTACGCGATGGAACTCAACAAGCTCATCGAGATGGGCATGGAAGGATCGGTCGGCTAAGCAATGACCGTCGCAACGCAGAGCACCGCCATGCCCACCGCCGGCCAGCACGGCCTCGTCGCGCACTCGGACGGCCCGGTCGTCCCGGTGCAGACCCGCTCCGAGCGCTTCCGCTCGGTGGACGTGGCCGACTTCGCCCCCGTCACGGGCCGCGAGCACGAATGGAAGCTGTCCCCGGTCGCCGCCTTCGCCGACCTCACCTCGGGTGAGCTCGACGGCGCGCGCCTCGGCCTCGAGACCTCGGGCGCCGAAGGCGTCGCGGTCGAGTGGATCGCCCGCGACGATGCCCGCATCGGCACCGCCGGCACCCCCGAGGAGCGCGCCTCGGCCAACGCCTGGACGAACTTCGGCGAGGCCCTCCTCATCCGCGTGACCGGCGAGGACGACAAGATCGCCACCGTCACCCGCACGGGCCTCGGCACGACGCCGCGCGCCGCGCACACCGTGATCGAGGCGGCGCCCAACAGCCGCGGCCTCGTGGTGCTCGGCGGCACCGGCTCAGCCCGGCTCTCCGAGAACGTCGAGGTGATCGTCGGCGAGGGCGCGAACCTCACCGTCGTCTCGGTGCAGGAATGGGACGACGAGGCCGTGCACCTCGCGAGCCACTTCGCGCGCGTCGGCCGCGACGCCAAGCTCAAGCACATCGTCGTCTCCCTCGGCGGCAAGGTCGTGCGGGTGAACCCGTCGACCCACCTCGCCGAGCAGGGCGGCGACGTCGAGGCCCTCGGACTCTACTTCTCCGACGCGGGCCAGCACCTCGAGCAGCAGGTGTACGTGCACCACGACGCCCCGAACACCCGCAGCCGCGTCACCTACAAGGGCGCGCTGCAGGGCGAGGGCGCGCGCAGCGTGTGGATCGGCGACGTCCTGATCGGCAACGCGGCGGTCGGCACCGACAGCTACGAGCAGAACCGCAACCTCGTGCTGAGCGACGGCACCCGGGCCGACTCGATCCCGAACCTCGAGATCGAGACGGGCGACATCGCGGGAGCCGGGCACGCCTCGGCCACCGGTCGCTTCGACGACGAGCAGCTGTTCTACCTCATGGCTCGCGGCATCACCGAGGAGGAGGCGCGCCGCCTCGTCGTGCGCGGCTTCCTGACCGAGATCGTGCAGCAGATCGGCGTGGCGGAGCTCGAAGAGCGCCTCACCGCCGCCCTCGAAGCCGAACTGCAGGGAGCCTGAGATGGCCGCCGTCCGAGTCTGCGGAATCGACGAGCTCGTCGAGAACCAGGCGTCGCGCTTCGTCCTCGACGGCGTGCCGATCGCCGTGGTGAAGGACGCTGCCGGCGACGTGTTCGCCATCGGCGACACCTGCACCCACGGCGACATCTCGCTGGCCGAGGGCTTCGTGGAGGACGACACGCTCGAGTGCTGGGCCCACGGCTCGAAGTTCTCGCTGCGCACCGGCAAGCCGCTCACCCTCCCGGCCTACGAGCCGGTCCCCGTCTACCAGGTCGAGATCTCGGGCGGCGACGTCCTGATCGACCCCGCGGTCACCGTGACCGTCTGAGCGACCCGCTCAGCCCAAGCATCCAGTCGGCCGAGCGCCGAACGACGAAAGAGACCAGAAACCAGATCATGTCCGTGCTCGAGATCAAGAACCTGCACGTCAACGTCGAAACCGACCAGGGCACCCGCGAGATCCTCCGCGGCGTCGACCTCGTCATCAACGAGGGCGAGATCCACGCCATCATGGGGCCGAACGGCTCCGGCAAGTCGACCCTCGCGTACACCATCGCCGGGCACCCGAAGTACACCGTGGTCGAGGGCGAGATCCTGCTCGACGGCGAGAACGTGCTCGAGATGTCCGTCGACGAGCGGGCCCGCGCCGGCCTCTTCCTGGCCATGCAGTACCCGGTGGAGATCCCCGGCGTCACCGTGACGAACTTCCTCCGCACCGCCAAGACCGCGATCGACGGCGAGGCGCCGAGCGTGCGCCACTGGGTCAAGGACGTCCGCACCGCGATGGGCAACCTCAAGATGGACTCGGCGTTCGCCGAGCGCAACGTCAACGAGGGCTTCTCCGGCGGCGAGAAGAAGCGCAACGAGATCCTCCAGCTCGAGCTGCTGAAGCCGAAGTTCGCGGTGCTCGACGAGACCGACTCCGGCCTCGACGTCGACGCGCTCAAGATCGTGTCGGAGGGCGTCAACCGCGCCAAGGAGAACACCGGCCTCGGCATCCTCCTGATCACGCACTACACGCGCATCCTCCGCTACATCAAGCCGGACTTCGTGCACGTCTTCGTCGCCGGCAAGATCGCCGAGCAGGGCGGGCCCGAGCTGGCCGACCGCCTCGAGGACGAGGGCTACGACCGCTACCAGGTCGCCGAGACCGCCTCGGCGGAGTGACCCGGGCGTAGGATCGGACCATGGTCACCTCACTCGCGCCGGAGCGCTACGACGAGGTCGAAGAGGCGCTGAAGGACGTCGTCGACCCCGAGCTCGGGGTCAACATCGTCGACCTCGGCCTCATCTACGACCTCGGCTGGGACGACGAGAACGACGCGCTCGTCATCCACATGACGCTCACGAGCGCCGGCTGCCCGCTCACCGACGTGATCGAGGAGCAGACCGCGCAGGCCCTCGACGGCGTCGTCGACGCCTTCCGCATCAACTGGGTGTGGATGCCGCCGTGGGGTCCCGAGCGGATCACCGACGACGGCCGCGACATGATGCGCGCGCTCGGCTTCGCGATCTGACGAACCGCACCGGATGCCCCGGTCAGCAGCTGCTGGCTGGGGCATCCGTCGTCCGGCGTCACAGAGGCTCGGGCGCGCGTAGTGTTGCCGATATGACGACCACGCCCCGCGACGCATACACCCACGGACACCACGAGAGCGTGCTGCGCATCCACTCCTGGCGCACGGTGGAGAACTCCGCCGCGTACCTCGTGCCGCACCTCCGTCCCGGCCTCGAGGTGCTCGACGTGGGCAGCGGTCCCGGCACGATCTCCATCGACCTCGCCCGTCGCGTCGGCCCCGGGCGGGTCACCGGGGTGGATGCCTCGGCCGAGGTCGTCGCCCAGGCCGCGGGCCTCGCCGAGAGCGAGGGCGTCTCGAACGTCTCCTTCGCCGTCGGCGACGCGTACGCCCTCGACTTCCCCGACGACAGCTTCGACGTCGTCCACGCGCACCAGGTGCTGCAGCACCTCGCCCGGCCGGTCGACGCGCTGCGGGAGTTCCGCCGCGTGCTCCGCCCGGGCGGCGTGCTCGCCGCGCGCGACGTCGACTACGGCGGGCTGATCTGGAGCCCCGACTCGGCCGGCCTCGACCGCTGGCTGGAGCTCTACGACGCGGTGCACCGCTGGAACGGCGGCGAGCCGAACGCCGGCCGCCGGCTCACCGCCTGGGCCCGCGAAGCCGGGTTCTCCGGGGTCACCGGCAGCGGGGCGGTGTGGGTCTTCGCCTCGGAGCTCGACCGCGAGTGGTGGGGCGGCTCGTGGGCCGTCCGCGCGACGGAGTCGAACTTCGCGGCGCACGCCATCGAGTCCGGGCACTCCAACCCGGAGGAGCTGGCGCGCATCGCGCAGGCGTGGCGCGACTGGGCGGCCGACCCCGACGGCTGGCTGCTGATGCCCCACGGCGAGATCATCGCCACGAAGTAGCGCGGGCGGGGCGGCGGGGGCGAGCGACTACCAGTCGTCCTCGTCGTCCGGCGAGCCGAACGCGGCGGCGTCGCGCAGCTGGTCGCCGTCGATCACGGTGCCGTCGTCCAGCTGGACGATCGCGCGCCCCTCCAGCCACGTGAGCGTCCAGGTGCGACCGGCGCCGTCGCTGCGGGTCGCCTCGAGCGCGGCGACCCTGGCCCGGGTCTCGGCCGGCACCGAGGCGGGCGGCGTCGTGCCGAACGGCCAGCGGGTGCCGAGCTGCATCAGGCGTCCATCTCGTAGGTCACCCAGCTGGTGCGGCGGGCGATCCGGTCGTAGAGCGCCTGCGCGGGCTCGTTGTCGGCCGCGGTGATCCAGCTGACCCCGCCCTGGCCGAGCTCCGCCGACCGCGCGTGGACGAACTCGATGAGCGCACGGCCGGCGCCGCTGCCGCGCACCTCCTCGGTGACGTAGAGGTCGTCGAGGTACACGCCGGTGGTCGCGCTCAGCGTGTCGGGCACCGCGCGGAAGTGCGCGAGGCCGATGGGCGTGCCCTCGGCGTCGACGGCGAGCGCCGCGCGCAGCGGATGCTGCTCGTCCTGGAGCCAGGTCCAGACGGTGAGCGCCTTGCGGTCGTCGAGCTCGGTCTCGTAGAAGCGGCAATACGCTTCGAAGAGCGGGAGCCAGCCGAAGAAGTCGCCCTCTTCGGCCAGGCGGATGTCGATCGTGGTCATGCTTCCCCCATGGTTCCAGGTCATTCGGCCGGCGTCGCCAGCTCCACGTCGCGCACCTCGAGCGCCTCGGCCGAGGCGAACTCGAGCGTGTCGATGCGTCCCACCGCGCGGAGATCGTCCGCGGCGGCCTCGAGCAGCGCGACGGCGTCGGCGGGCGCGGCGATCACCGCGCGCGCAACCGGCGTCTTCTGCGAGGCCTTCGCATCGGTCTTCGCCCGGCGGATGCCGGTGAGCGCGAGGCTCGCGAGCTCGAGGAGCTCGACTCCGGCTTCGCCGCGGGCGGCGAGCTCCTCGGCGGCGGGCCAGCTCGCGGTGTGCACCGAGCCCTCGTTCGACCAGCTCCACGCCTCTTCGGTGGCGAAGGGGATGACCGGGGCGAACAGGCGCAGCAGCACCGAGAGCGCGGTCTTCAGCGCGGCGACGGCGGAGGCCTGCTCGGGGCTCTGCTCGCCGTAGGCGCGCTCCTTGACGAGCTCGAGGTAGTCGTCGCAGAAGGTCCAGAAGAACGTCTCGCTGAGCTCGAGGGCCCGGGCGTGGTCGTAGCCCTCGAGCGCCTTCGTCGCCTGCTGCACGACGGTCTCGAGCGCGGCGAGCATGCTGCGGTCGATCGGCTTGGTCACCGGGGCATCCGCGTCGCCCTCGAAGGTGAGGATGAACTTCGCGGCGTTCAGCACCTTGATCGCGAGCCGACGGCCGATCTTCACCTGCGTCGGGTTCTGCGGGTCGAAGGCGGCGTCGGTGCCGAGGCGCGAGGACGCGGCCCAGTAGCGCACCGCGTCGGAGCCGTGCTGCTCGAGGAGCCCGGCCGGGGTGACGACGTTGCCCTTGGACTTCGACATCTTCTTGCGGTCGGGGTCGACGATGAAGCCGGAGATCGAGGCGTTCGACCAGGGGGCGACGCCGTGCTCGAGCTCGGCCCGGAGGGCGGTCGAGAACAGCCAGGTGCGGATGATGTCCTGGCCCTGCGGGCGCAGCGAGTACGGGAACACGAGCTCGAACAGTTCGGGGTCGCGCTCCCAGCCGCCCGCGAGCTGCGGGGTGAGCGAGGACGTCGCCCAGGTGTCCATGACGTCGTGCTCACCGATGAAGCCGCCGGGCGCGCCGCGCTGGGCCTCGTCGAAGCCGGGCGCGGGCGTCGAGGACGGGTCGACCGGCAGCTGCTCGCGGCTCGCCACGATGGGCTCGTCGAAGCGCGGGTTCCCGTCGGCGTCGAGCGGGTACCAGACCGGGATGGGCACGCCGAAGAAGCGCTGGCGGGAGACGAGCCAGTCGCCCGAGAGGCCGCCGACCCAGTTCTCGTAGCGCACCCGCATGAAGTCCGGGTGCCAGTCGATCTCGCGGCCGCGGCCGAGCAGGCGCTCCTTGAGGTCCTCGTCGCGGGCGCCGTTCACGATGTACCACTGCCGGGTCGAGACGATCTCGAGGGGGCGGTCGCCCTTCTCGAAGAACTTCACCGGGTGGGTGATGGCCTTGGGCTCGCCAAGCAGCTCGCCCGAGGCGCGGAGGAGCTCCACCACGGCCTGCTTGGCCGAGAAGGTGGTCTTGCCGGCGAGCTGCGCGTACGCCTCGCGGCCGGACGCCCTCGTGATCGCCTCGGGGGCCTCGGCGATGATGCGGCCGTCGAAGCCGATGATCGCGCGGTTCGGCAGCTGCAGCTCGCGCCACCAGACGACGTCGGTCACGTCGCCGAAGGTGCAGATCATCGCGATGCCGGTGCCCTTGTCCTTCTGGGCGAGGTGGTGGGCCACGACGGGCACCTCGACGCCGAACACCGGGGTCGTGACGGTGGTGCCGAAGAGCGGCTGGTAGCGCTCGTCGTCGGGGTGGGCGACGAGGGCGACGCAGGCGGGGAGCAGCTCGGGGCGGCTCGTCTCGATCTCGACGGTGCCGCCGTCGGGACGGTGGAACGCCACCCGGTGGTAGTGGCCGGGCTGCTCGCGGTCCTCGAGCTCGGCCTGCGCGACGGCCGTGCGGAACGTGACGTCCCACAGGGTCGGCGCGAGCGCCTGGTAGGCCTCGCCGCGCTCGACGTTGCGGATGAACGCGAGCTGCGAGGTGAAGAGCGCCTCGTCGGCGATGGTGCGGTAGGACTGGGTCCAGTCGACGGAGAGGCCGAGGCTGCGCCAGAGCGCCTCGAACTGCTGCTCGTCCTCGACGGTGAGGCGCTCGCAGAGCTCGATGAAGTTGCGGCGCGAGATCGGCACCTGGTCGGCGGCCTTCACGCTCTTGCCCTCGCCGCCCTCGAACGGCGGCGTGAAGCCGGGTTCGTAGGGAAGCGTCGGGTCGCAGCGGACGCCGTAGTAGTTCTGCACCCGGCGCTCGGTGGGCAGGCCGTTGTCGTCCCAGCCCATCGGGTAGAACACGTGCTTGCCGCGCATGCGCTGGAAGCGGGCGACGACGTCGGTGTGCGTGTACGAGAACACGTGGCCGATGTGCAGCGAGCCGGACGCGGTCGGCGGCGGCGTGTCGATCGAGTAGATGCACTCGCGGGTCGCCGAGTCGCGGTCGAAGCGGTAGGTTCCCCGGTCTTCCCAGACGCCGCCCCACTTCGTCTCGAGGCCTTCGAGGGCCGGCTTCTCGGGGATTCGCGCGGTGTCGGTCATGGTGCTCCGGTTCGGTATGTGCGGCACCGAGTCCATGGGGGTGCCTGAATATGCGACGCTCCAGCCTACCGGGTGCTGGAGGCGCCGTGCGCATCACCGCCCCAGGCGAGTCGCGGAGAATGCCTGATGAGGGCGGCGGTATACGCGTGCTGCGGCGCGGCGAAGAGCTGGCCTGCGTCACCGTGCTCGAGGATGCGCCCGTGCCGCATGACCGCGAGCTCGTCGCTCATGTGGCGCACGACGCCCAGGTCGTGCGAGATGAACAGCATCGCGAGCCCGCGCTCGCGCTGAAGCTCGTCGAGCAGGTCGAGCACGGCCGCCTGCACGGTCACGTCGAGGGCCGACACGGGTTCGTCGGCGATCAGGATCTCCGGTCGCGCGGCGAGCGCCCGCGCGATCGCGATCCGCTGGCGCTGGCCGCCGGAGAGCTCGAGCGGATGACTCGCCGCGATCGCGGTCGGCAGGCGCACGAGTTCGAGCAGCTCCTGCACGGCCTGATCGTCGCCGGGCTGCCCGCCCGCGGTCAGCGCGTCGCGGAGCAAGCGGGCCACGCCCCAGCGCGGGTCGAAGGATCCGTACGGGTCCTGCCAGACCGCCCCGATGCGCCGCCGCGCGGGCCGCCTCGCTGCTTCCGTCAGCTCGCTCCACGACGCGCCGTCGAGGCGGACGACCCCGGCGTCGGGGCGCTCCAGGGCGAGGAGGAGGCGCGCGAGCGTGGTCTTGCCGGAGCCGGACTCGCCCACGAGCCCCAGTGTGCGGCCCGGACGCAGCGCCACCGAGACGTCCTCGACCGCGGCGACGTCCCCGCCGCGGGAGCGGTACACCCGACGCAGCCCGTGCGCCTCGAGGATCGGTGCGGCACCGCTCGGGGACGTCGCGGCTGGGGCTGTCGAGCGCGCCGCGGGCCGCGCGCTCGGATCGTCGAGCCGCGCCGCGGCCAGCAGCGGCACGCCGCGCGGCACCTCGGTCGGCACGGCGGCGAGCAGCGCCCGCGTCGCCGCGTGCCGGGGCGCCCCGAGCACCGCGGCCGTCGCGCCGCGCTCGACGACCGCGCCGTCCGCGAGCACCAGGATCTCGTCGGCGATGCCCGACACGACGGCGAGGTCGTGGCTGATCAGGAGCACGGCCGCGCCCCGCTCGGCCGCGTCACGGAGCAGCTGCAGGACCGTCGCCTGGACGCCGACGTCGAGCGCCGTCGTCGGTTCGTCGGCGATGAGCACGGGAGGGTCGAGCACGACCGCCGCCGCGATGAGCGCGCGCTGGCGCATGCCGCCCGAGAGCTCGCCCGAGCGGCGGTCGATCGTCAGGGCGGGGTGCGGCAGCTCGAGCCGCTCGAGGAGTTCGAGCACCCGCTGCCGCGCAGCGGCCGGGCGCAGGCCGAGGTGCAGCCGGAGCGCGTCGCCGATCTCCCGGTCGATCGGGCGCAGCGGGTCGAGCGAGGCGAGGGCGTCCTGGAGCACCAGCCCGACCTTCGCGCCCCGCAGGCGGCGCCAGCGCCGTTCGCCGGCACCGCGGACGTCCTCGCCGTCGAGCTCGAAGCGCTCGGCGTCGACCCGGGCGCCTCGTCCGGCGAGGCCGAGCAGGGCCCGCGCCGTGACGCTCTTGCCCGAACCGGACTCGCCGACCAGTGCCACGATCCGGCCCGGGGCGAGGTCGAGGTCGACCCCGCGGACGACCTCCGTGCCGCCGAATCCGATGCGGAGGCCGCGAACCGTCAGCGCTGCGCCGCTCATCGACGGGCTCCGTCCCGCGCGGTGAGCGCTCGGCCGAGCGCGGTCGTCGCGAGGGTGGTGGCGACGATCATCAGCCCGGGGAACACGGTCAGCCACCACGCGGTGCCGAGGTACGTGCGACCGGCCGAGAGCATCGCGCCCCACTCCGCGGCCGGCGGCTGCGCGCCGAGACCGAGGAAGCTGAGCGAGGAGGCCCAGACGACGGCCTGCCCGATGCCGAGCGTCGCGAGCGCCGCGATCGGCACGAGCGCGTTCGGCAGGATGTGCGCCGCGAGGATCCGCGCTCGGCCGTGGCCGAGCACGCGGGCGGCCTCGACGTATCCCGAGCCGCGGATGGCGAGCAGTTGCCCGCGGATGATTCGTGCGTAGCCGGGCGCGGTCGACAGGCCGACGGCGACGGTCGCGGTCACCGGTCCCGGGCCCCACAGCACGATGACGAGCAGGGCGAGCAGGATGCCGGGGAAGGCGAACAGCACCTCGTTCACCCGGCCGACGACGAAGTCGAGCACCCGCCCGCCGAGGGCGGCGATCCCGCCGAGCAGCAGGCCGAGCGCCAGTCCGATCGCGGTCGCGAGCACCCCGATCAGCAACGACGGTGCGGTGCCCGCGACGACGCGGCTGTAGACGTCCCGCCCCGATTCGTCGGTGCCGAACCAGTGCGACGCCGACGGCGGCTGGAACGCCTCGGCGGGGGAGATGGCGTCGGGCGGCGCGGTCTGGAGCAGGCCGGGCCAGACGACCGCGAGCAGCAGGAAGCCGACGAAGGCCGCGGCGAGCGCGACGCTCGGCCGGGGCATCCGCCGTCGCCCGCGGGGGAGGGTGTCGCGGGCGCGTGCCGATCGCGGCGCGTCGGCGGGCGAGGCGCCCGCGCGGAGCTCGAGGTCGCTCATGCCGCCGCCGTCCGGACCCTCGGATCGGCGAGCGCCGAGACGAGGTCGGTGAGCACGGTCATCAGCACGTACACGAGCGCGACGACGAGGACGACGCCCGTGACGAGCGGCACGTCGCGCAGCTCGGTGGCACGGAGCAGCGTGCGGCCGAGGCCCGGCCGCGCGAAGATCGTCTCGACGACGACGGCCCCCGAGATCAGGTAGCCGATCGCCCAGCCGGACAGCTGCACCGCGGGCAGCGCGGCGTGCCGCAGTGCGTGCCGCAGGCGGATCCCGGTCGCCGTCTCGCCGCGGGCGAGCGCGGACACGGTGAACGGCCGCTCCAGGGCGTCGAGCAGGTGCTCGCGCATCAGCTGGGCGAGGAAGCCCGCGAGCGGCAGGGCCAGCGTGACGACCGGTAGCACGAGCCCGCTCGCGCTGCCGTTCGCGACCGGCGGCAGCCAGCCCAGCCCGGTCGCGAACACGGCGATGAGCACCGTGGCGAGCCAGAAGTGGGGGAGCGCCGCCGCGGTGAGTTCGATGGCGCCGGCCACGCCGCGGGCGACGCGGCCGGGGGCGCTCGACCAGAGCGCGAGCCCGATGGCGAGCACCCAGGCGAGCGCGAGTGCGGCGAGCGCGAGGGTCAGCGTGCCGAGCAACTGACCGCCGATGAGCTCGGCGACCGGCGCCTTCAGCGAGTACGAGGTGCCGAGGTCGCCCGTGAGCAGGCGGCCGAGCATCGCCGCGTACTGTACGACGAGCGGCTGGTCGAGCCCGTACTCGGCGCGCACGCGGTCGAGGGTCTCCTGCGGTGCTTGGGAGCCCGGCCCGCCGAGGATCGCCTGGGCGGGGTCGCCGGGCACCAGGTGGATCGCGAAGAAGGTCAGGGTCGCGACCGCCCACAGCACGAACAGCGCCCCGCCGAGGCGGAGCGCGATCGCGCGGATCCGGCGAGCCCGCATCGGCTCAGTCGGCGAGCCAGGCGTCGGCGAACCAGGGCGTCGACACCGTGGGCAGCGCCCGGGCGCCCTGCACGGTGTCGCGGTGCAGGTAGTGGTTCTGCTGGTCGTAGAGCGGCAGCGCGTAGTAGCCCTCGAGGATGGTCCGCTGCGCGGCCTCGTAGTCCGCGGCGCGCTCGGCCGGGTCCGAGGCCGAGGCGGCGTCGGTGAGGAGGGCGTCGAGTTCGGGGTTCGAGAGCTGGGCGAGGTTCGCGAAGTAGCCGCTCGGCGCCGGCACGATGCTGTCGCTGTGGTAGAGGATGCGCAGCACGTCGGGCCCGATCTTCGTGTAGGGCGCGCTCACGAGCTCGTACTCGTGGCTGAACAGCGCGCCGTACCAGCTGGAGAGGTCGAGGGGTTCGAGCTGCACCTCGAAGCCGGCTTCCTTCGCGGTCGCCTGGATCTGCTCGAACAGCGACTGCTCGGCCGGGATCGACTGGTTGGTCGAGACGGGGAAGCGCAGCACGAGCCGGGTTCCGTCCTTGGTGCGGATGCCGTCGGCGTCCTTGGCCGACCAGCCGGCCTCGTCGAGCAGCGCGTTCGCCTGCTCGAGGTCGGGCCCGAAGAGGCTCGCGTCGGCATAGGCGAGCGGCTCGACGCTCGAGAGCACCGAGTGGCTCCGCTCGGCGGTGCCGAAGAAGAGGCTCTGGATGCCGTCGTCGATCTGCACGGCGCGGATGAAGGCCTCCCGCACGCGCTCGTCGTCGAACGGGGCCTGTCCCGAGTTCAGCTCGATGCGGTTCGACGCGCCGGGGCGCGGGGCGTCGATCTCGACGAGCCCGTCGGCGCCCTCGCGAGCCTGGCGCAGGGCGTCCGGCTGCGCATTGTCGATCACGTCGACCTGGCCGGCCTGGAGCGCGGCGTAGCGCGAGGCGGCGTCGGGCAGGAATCGCCACTCGATCCCCTCGAGGTACGCCGCTCCGTCGCGGCCGCGGTCGGCGGGGCCGCCGTGGTAGCCCTCGTTGCGCAGCAGGGAGACGTGGTCCTGCGGCACCCAGGCGTCGACGACGAAGGGGCCCGAGCCGATCGGCGCCTGGCAGTTCTCGTCCATGCCGCGGGCGATGCCGGCGGGCGACTCCATCGCGGTCCACGGCTGGGCGAGCGATTCGAGCAGCGCGCTGTCGGGCGCTGTCAGGTGGAAGCGCGCGGTGGTGTCGTCGACGACCTCGACGGAGGCGATCTTGCCGACCGCGAGGTAGCCGGTCGAGGACTGGGTCGCCGGGTCCTGCAGGTGCTCGATGTTGGCCTTCACCGCTGCGGCGTCGAACGGCGTGCCGTCGGTGAACTCGACGTCGTCGCGGAGGGTGAAGTCCCAGCTCAGGCCGTCGTCGCTCGTGGTCCAGGACTCGGCGAGCCACGGGATGACCTGACGGTCGTCGTCGAGCGAGACCAGTGACTCGAGCACCTGGCCGGCGAGGAGGGCCTGCGGGTAGTTGCCGCCGACGTGGGGGTCGAGGCAGTCGGGTTCCGCGTCGCCGGTGGCGTAGACGAGCGTGCCGCCCGGCTTCGGGGTGGACGGGCCGGCGCCCGGCTCGGCCGCGGTGCACCCCGCGAGGGTGAGGGCCGCGACGGCGGCGAGCGGCAGGGTGAGGCGGGCGGCGCGGGCGCCTGGGCGGCGGCGGGTGGCGGGCATGCGCGAGTGGGCTCCTGAACGACGGGCGAGGGGATGACCGGACGAGTTTCGGTACTCAGTCCATAATGAGTCTATGACCAAATCGAGCGGCCGCGGCGGACGACCCCGTGCCTCGTCCCGGCGCACGCTCGAGGATGCCGCGGGGGAGCTGTTCCTCGAACAGGGCTACGCTCGCACCACCATCGATCAGATCGCGCAGCGCGCGGGCGTCGGCCGCAACACCTTCTTCAACTACTTCGCCACGAAGTCGGACCTGCTCTGGCTCGACGTCGACGACACTCTGCGTGCGCTGCCGGAGGTGCTCGCCGCCGTCCGGCCCGAGCTCGCCCCGAGCGCCGCGCTCCGCGAGGCGCTGCTGGGCCTCGCCGAGCGGCACCCGCACCGGGGCATCCCGCTCGCCCTCAGCCAGCGCGAGTCGATCGGCGCGGAAGCGGAGTTCCGGTCCTCGGGCCTCGAACGCTTCCTCGGCGTCGCGGCCGAGCTCGCGGCGTTCCTCGCCGACCGGTGCGGGAGGTCGCCGAGCGACCAGCTCGTGCGCGCCGCGTCGAGCGCCGCCGTCGCCGCGCTCGTCAGCGGCGCGGCCGGCTGGGCGCTCGCCGGCGTGGAGCGGGGCGCGCTCGTCGAGGCCGTGCGCGCGGCCGTCGACCCCGTCTGCATGGGCTACGCGCTTTTCCTCGACGCGGCACCGTCCGCGACCCGGTAGACTCGACGCAGCGACTGCGATCCGGCCATCACCGGGGAGTCTCCGGAAGAACGCCACGGGTCCGCCCGCGGCCAGTAGAACCGGACGGGACCAGCCCGTCACAGCTGAAGAGCGAGCGGTCGCATCCACGGCGGGTGCGGCAAGCGGGGTGGTACCGCGGTGGCGTTCGAGGAACGCGCCGTCCTCGTGACCAGGAGATCACTGCAGGAGCGAGCGTTGTACCCCAAGGGTCAGGACCCCGAGTCATCCGTCACGCCGTCGCCGTCGTTCCCGGCGGTCGAGCAGGAGGTGCTCGCCTTCTGGAAGGCCGACCGCACCTTCCAGGCCTCGATCGACGAGCGCGAGGGCGCCCCCGAGTGGGTCTTCTACGACGGCCCGCCGTTCGCGAACGGCCTGCCGCACTACGGCCACCTCCTCACCGGCTACGCGAAGGACGTGTTCCCGCGCTTCCAGACGATGCGCGGCAAGCAGGTGCACCGGCGCTTCGGCTGGGACACGCACGGCCTGCCGGCCGAGCTCGAGGCCGAGCGCCAGCTCGGCATCATCGACAAGAGCCAGATCGAGGAGATGGGCATCGCGGCCTTCAACGAGGCCGCGCGCACCTCCGTGCTCCGCTACACGAAGGAGTGGGAGGAGTACGTCACCCGGCAGGCGCGTTGGGTCGACTTCGAGCACGACTACAAGACCCTCGACACCGGCTTCATGGAGTCCGTCGTCTGGGCGTTCAAGACGCTGCACGACAAGGGTCTCGCCTACGAGGGCTACCGCGTGCTGCCGTACTGCTGGCGCGACCAGACCCCGCTGTCCAACCACGAGCTGCGCATGGACGACGACGTCTACAAGATGCGTCAGGACCAGACCGTGACCGTCACCTTCCCCCTCACGGGGCCGAAGGCCGAGGCGCTCGGCCTCACTGCGGTGCGCGCCCTCGCCTGGACGACCACGCCGTGGACGCTGCCGACGAACTTCGCGCTCGCGGTCGGGCCCGACATCGAGTACGCCGTCGTTCCGGCCGGCCCCGCCGGCACGCCCGACGCCACCGTGCTGCGCGAGGCCGCCGAGGGCGCCGGTCCGGACCCGGAGGTGCTCGGCGCCGAGTACCTCCTCGCGGTCGACCTCGTCGGCAACTACGCGAAGGAGCTCGGGTACGCGAGCGCCGAGGAGGCCCGAGCCGCGGTCACGCGCACGGTGCGCGGCGCCGAGCTCGAGGGCGTCAGCTACGACCGGCTCTTCGACTACTACGCCGACGTCGAGGCCTGGGGGCTCGAGCACGCCTGGCGGATCCTCGTCGCCGACTACGTCACGACCGAGGACGGCACGGGCATCGTGCACCAGGCGCCGGCGTACGGCGAGGAAGACCAGAAGGTCTGCGAGGCCGCCGGCATCCCCGTCATCATCTCGCTCGACGACGCCGGTCGCTTCCTGCCCGAGGTGAGCGACGTCGCCGGGCAGCTCTGGAGCGACGCGAACAAGCCGCTCACGCAGCTGCTGAAGGCCGAGGGCCGGCTGCTCCGCCAGGCGAGCTACGAGCACTCGTACCCGCACTGCTGGCGCTGCCGGAACCCCCTCATCTACAAGGCCGTGTCGAGCTGGTTCATCCGCGTGCCCGAGTTCCGCGACCGCATGGGCGAGCTCAACCAGGAGATCACCTGGGTGCCCGAGAACGTCAAGGACGGCCAGTTCGGCAAGTGGGTCGCCGGCGCGCGCGACTGGTCGGTGAGCCGCAACCGCTACTTCGGCTCGCCCATCCCGGTGTGGAAGAGCGACGACCCCGCCTACCCGCGCACCGACGTGTACGGCTCCCTGGCCGAGCTCGAGCGTGACTTCGGCCGACTGCCCCTGAACGGCGCGGGCGAACCCGATCTGCACCGGCCGTACATCGACGAGCTCACCCGGCCGAACCCCGACGACCCGACGGGCAAGAGCACCATGCGGCGCATCCCCGACGTGCTCGACGTCTGGTTCGACTCGGGCTCGATGCCGTTCGCCCAGGTGCACTACCCGTTCGAGAACCGCGAGTGGTTCGACACGCACCACCCCGCCGACTTCATCGTCGAGTACATCGGCCAGACCCGCGGCTGGTTCTACGTCATGCACGTGCTCTCGACCGCGCTGTTCGACCGCCCCGCGTACCGCAATGTCGTGAGCCACGGCATCGTGCTCGGCAGCGACGGGCAGAAGATGTCGAAGTCGCTGCGCAACTACCCGGACGTCAACGAGGTCTTCGACCGCGACGGTTCCGACGCGATGCGCTGGTTCCTGATGTCGAGCTCCGTGCTGCGCGGCGGCAACCTCGTCGTCACCGAGGAGGGCATCCGCGAGGGCGTCCGTCAGCTGATGCTGCCGCTGTGGAGCACCTGGTACTTCTTCTCGCTCTACGCCAATACGGCCCGCGAGGGCGGCTACGACGCCTCGCGCTCGACGTCGTCGACGGACGTGCTCGATCGCTACCTGCTCGCGAAGCTGCGCGACCTGGTGGAGGCCGTCACCGCCGACCTCGACGCCTTCGACTCTCCGCTCGCCGCGCAGAAGCTGCGCGACTTCGGCGACGTGCTGACGAACTGGTACGTGCGTCGCTCGCGCGACCGCTTCTGGTCCGGCGTCGACGCCGACGGCCGGGGCGCCGAGGCGTTCGACACGCTGTACACCGTGCTCGAGACGCTGACCCGCCTGACCGCGCCGCTCCTCCCGCTCGTCAGCGAGCGGGTCTGGAAGGACCTCACCGGCGGCCGCAGCGTGCACCTCGCCGACTGGCCCGAGGCCGAGGAGTTCCCGGCCGACCCCGAGCTCGTCACGGCCATGGACGCGGTCCGCGAGATCACGGGCGTCGCGCTGGCGCTGCGCAAGCAGGCCGGTCGCCGGGTGCGCCTCCCGCTGGCGAAGCTCACCGTGGTCACGGCGGATGCCGCGGCACTCGCGCCGTTCGAGGGCATCCTCCGCGACGAGCTGAACGTCAAGGCGGTCGAGATCGTCGCCCTCGCGCCCAACAGCGCCGAGGCCTTCGGGATCGAGAAGCGGCTGACCGTGAACGCCCGCGCAGCCGGCCCGCGCCTCGGCAAGCAGGTGCAGCAGGCGATCCAGGCCGCGCGCGGCGGCGACTGGTCGGTCACGGCCGACGGCGTCGTCGCCGGCGGCATCGCGCTCGAGCCGGGCGAGTACGAGCTCGTGCTCGAGGCCGGCGGCAGCGGCGACGGCGAGACCGCGCTCGGCCTCGTCGGCGACGGCGGCTTCGTGATGCTCGACACCGCGGTCACCGCCGAGCTCGAGGCGGAGGGCGTCGCCCGCGACCTCGTCCGCGCGGTGCAGGACGCCCGCAAGGCCGCCGGCCTCGAGGTCGGCGACCGCATCCGGCTGGAGCTCCGCCTCGACGAGGCCGGCACCGCCGCGGCCGAGCGGCACCTCGAGCTCATCGCCGGGGAGACGCTCGCGACGACGGTCGAGCTCCGCCCGCTGCCCGTCGGCAGCACGGCGAAGCCGCTCGCGGGCGGCACCGTGGTCGAGATCGGAGTGGAGCGCGCATGAGCGAGGGATACGACGGCGACTTCGACGAGGAGGCGCGCGACGCGGCCGACGCCGTGTACGCCGCGCTCCTCGAGCGGGTCGGCGAGGCGGCGCCCGAGCGCCGGCTCGGCGCGACCCGCCGCGCCGTGGAGCTCCTCGGCGACCCGCACCGCGCGGCGCCCGTCATCCACCTGACCGGCACGAACGGCAAGACCTCCACGAGCCGCATGATCGCGAGCGTCCTGGGTGCCTACGGGCTCCGCACCGGCATGCTCACGAGCCCGCACCTGGAGCGCTTCACCGAGCGCATCCTGATCGACGGCGAACCGATCGCCGACGAGGCGATCGCGCGCAACTGGAACGAGATCGAGCCCTACCTCGCGATCGTCGACGCCGAGCTCGAGGGGGCCGGGGAGCCGCCGCTGACGTTCTTCGAGACGATGACGGTGCTCGCGTTCGCCTGCTTCGCCGACGCCCCGGTCGACGTCGTCGTCCTCGAGGTCGGCATGGGCGGCGAGTGGGACTCCACGAACGTCGCCGACGGGCAGGTCGCCGTGATCACGCCGATCGACCTCGATCACCAGTCGAAGCTCGGCTCGACCGTCGCCGAGATCGCCCGCACCAAGGCCGGCATCATCAAGCCCGCGGCCTCGGTCGTCACCGCGGCCCAGCAGCCCGAGGCGCTCGGTGAGCTCCGCCGGGCCGCGGAGCTCACCGAGTCGAGCCTCGCCGTCGAGGGCGAGGGCTTCGCCGTGCTCGAGCGCCGACCGGCGGTCGGCGGGCAGCTCGTGTCGGTGCGCGGGCTCGCGGGGGAGTACCGCGACCTCGTCCTGCCGCTCTTCGGCGCGCACCAGGCCCAGAACGCCGCCGTCGCCATCGCCGCGGTCGAGGCGTTCCTCGGCGGCGGCTCGACCCCGCTCTCCGAGGACGCCCTGCGCGACGGGCTCGCCGCCGCGACCTCGCCGGGGCGGTTGCAGCGGATCGGCCAGCAGCCGACGATCCTCGTCGACGCAGCGCACAACCCGCACGGCGCCCGGGCGCTCGTCGCGGCCCTGGGGGAGTCCTTCGACTTCGACGAGCTCGTCGTGGTCTTCGGCGTCCTCGGCGACAAGGACGCCGCAGGCATCGCCCGCGAGCTCGCGGCGACCGGGGCTCGCTTCATCGTGACCCGGCCGGACTCCGATCGCGCCCAGCCCGCCGAGGCGCTCGCGGCGGTCGTCGCGGGCGCGGTCGGCCCCGAGCGGGTGCAATTGGCCGAGCGGCTCGACGACGCGCTCGAGCTGGCGCGCGAGTGGGCCGGCGAGGACGAGCGCCGCGCGGTGCTCGTGGCCGGCTCGATCGTGCTCGTCGGTGAGGCCATGGCGATCGCCGAGGACCGGGGGTGGCTGGCATGAACTCCGTCCGCAGGAGTCTCGCGTCGATCGTGCTCGGCTTCGAGACGATCGTCGTCTTCCTCGCCGCGCTCGTGCTCTGGGGGCTCACCCCGCCCGAGGGCGGCCCCTTCGGGCTGCCCGCCTGGGCGGCGCTCGTCACCGGCGGCGTCATCCTCGTCGGGCTCGTCGCCGCGATCGGCGGCCTGCGCGCCGGTTGGGGCTACGGCGTCGGCTGGGCCATCCAGGCACTCATCATCCTCGCCGGGCTCGTGAACCCGGCGATGTACTTCGTCGGCGCGCTCTTCGGCGGCATGTGGTGGTACTGCATGGTCACCGGCGCGCGCATCGACCGGGAACGTGCGGCCTACGCCGCCGGGAAGGAACAGGAATGACCACCGTCATCGAAGAGACCCTCGTGCTGGTGAAGCCGGACGGCGTCGCACGCAACCTCACGGGCGAGATCCTCCGCCGCATCGAGGCGAAGGGCTACTCGCTCGTCGACCTCCGCCTCGTCCAGGCCGACCGCGAGCTCCTCGCGAAGCACTACGAGGAGCACGAGGGCAAGCCCTTCTACGAGCCGCTCATCGAGTTCATGCAGTCGGGCCCGACGGTCGCCATCCGTGTGGCCGGCAACCGCGTCATCGAGGGCTTCCGCTCGCTCGCGGGCACCACCGACCCGACGACCGCCGCCCCCGGCACCATCCGCGGAGACTTCGGCCGCGACTGGGGCCTCAAGGTGCAGCAGAACCTCGTGCACGGCTCCGACTCGGTCGAGTCGGCCGAGCGCGAGCTCGCGCTCTGGTTCGGCTGAGGGTTCTGCGGGTTCCGAACGATGCGAACGGCGGGGCGACGAGCATCGTCGCCCCGCCGTTCGGCGTCTCGGCGGCGGTCCGCTCGGGCGCCGGGCTCAGCGGAAGAGGTTCTGCAGGTCGAGCAGCACCCGCGGGATGGCATCCATCTGCACCTGCGCGAGGAAGATGACGATCGCGTAGCAGACGACCGTGATGAGCGGGATCCAGCCGAACCACGACGCGGCGAGGCGCTTGATTCGCGCGGATGCCGGGAGGTTGCCCTCGCGCAGGTTGTGCAGGGTGACCACCCAGAAGGTCGGGATCGTGACCGCCCAGGTGAGCATGCACCAGGGGCACAGCACGTCGAGCACGTAGATGCTCTGGAAGATCAGCCATCCCACGAAGACCAGGGCGCCGGCGACGCCCACGTTCAGCCCCACCCAGAACCAGCGCGCGAAGCGGGCGCCTGCGAGGATGCCGATCGCGATCGTGATGACGACGGGCCACGCGGCGACGCCGATGAACGGGTTCGGGAAGCCGAACACGGAGCCCTGCCAGGACTCCAGGTTCGTCGCACAGCCGACGAGGACGCCGACGTTGCAGTTCGGCACGTGCGTCGGGTCGATGAGCGTGAGCACCTTCTCGACCGAGAGCTCCCAGGCGGCCAGGAGCCCGAGGGCGCCGGCGATGAGCAGGAAGACGGCGAGGCCGATCGGGCGCGTGCGGCGAGCGGAGTCGGGCATGGTCGTATTCTGACACGCCCGCTGGGCGGGCAGCTGCGGGGATTCCACCCCAGCGGCGGCGGGCGTGCGATAATCGGAGGGAAGTCGGTTCGGACCAGCCTGGTCCGGCGCCGGCGAAGGCTTTGAGGATGCCCAGGCATCCGAGACGCGGCGAACCCGCCGCGGAGATGTCGCGACCGAGGCATCACCCGCCCGGTTGCAGAGAAGAGTTGGCGGTCACCCGCACGCGGGGGCCGCTCCGAGGAGTACGGAGGCCGGCCGACGAGGTCGAGCCACCGGTGTAGGAGTGCACCAGAGATGGTGGAAGGCAACAACGAGAACCCCACGAACGATTCGACCCGAGGGGCCAAGCGGCTCGGCGGACTGTTCGGCTCCCGACGCGGCGGTCGGCGCGCGACGCTCGTGCCCCGCGCCGATGACGTCGCGGACGCGCCGGCGAGCGCCGCGGTCGCGACCGAGGCCGTCGAGGTCTCGGCATCCGCCGCGACGGATGCCGTCGTCGAAGCGGCCGCCGCAGGCCGGGCCGAGACGCCCGCGGCAGTGGTGAACGAGCCGCCGGCCGCCGACGCCGGCACCGACGCAGAGGCCCCGGCGGCCGATGCCGAGACCGAGGCGGCGAGCGACCCGTCCAACGACGCCGTCACCGCCGAGCCCGAGCCGGCCGCGGAGCTGCGCCCGATCACCGGGCCGATCTCGACGACATCCCTGATCTTCCGGGCCCCGCCCGTCCTCGTCGTGCCGGAGCGCGCCGAGTCCGACGACGAGCGCGACGAGTCCTCGAGCGTCCGCCGACGCACCCGTCGCCGTAGCGGCGAAGAGCCCCGCTCGAACGGCGACGCCCCGGCGAACAACGTCGTCAAGGTGCGCAAGCCCCGCGAGCCCGAGCTCATCACCGAGCCGCAGAAGGTCAAGGGCTCCACCCGCCTCGAGGCGAAGAAGCAGCGGCGTCGCGACGGCCGCGACGCCGGCCGCCGTCGCGCGGTGATCACCGAGTCGGAGTTCCTCGCCCGCCGCGAGGCCGTCGACCGGCAGATGATCGTCCGGCAGAAGGGCGGCCGCATCCAGATCGGCGTGCTCGAGGACAACGTGCTCGTCGAGCACTACGTCGCGCGCAATCAGGACGCCTCGCTCATCGGCAACGTCTACCTCGGCCGCGTGCAGAACGTGCTGCCGAGCATGGAGGCCGCGTTCGTCGACATCGGCCGCGGCCGCAACGCCGTGCTCTACTCGGGCGAGGTCGACTGGGAGGCCGCCGCCGAGAACGGCGAGAAGAACCAGCCCCGCCGCATCGAGCTCGCGCTGAAGCCCGGCGACCGGGTGCTCGTGCAGGTCACGAAGGACCCGGTCGGCCACAAGGGCGCACGCCTCACGAGCCAGATCTCGCTGCCGGGCCGCTACCTCGTCTACGTGCCGAACGGCTCGATGAACGGCATCAGCCGCAAGCTCCCGGACACCGAGCGCGCCCGGCTGAAGAAGATCCTCAAGGAGGTGCTGCCCGAGAACCAGGGCGTGATCGTGCGCACCGCCGCCGAGGGGGCCACCGAGGAGCAGCTGACCCTCGACGTGAACCGCCTGATCTCGCAGTGGTCCGACATCTCGGCCACGCTCGAGAAGGTGCAGGCGCCCGCGCTGCTGCACTCCGAGCCCGACCTGCTGATCAAGATCGTCCGCGACGTCTTCAACGAGGACTTCCAGAAGATGATCATCTCGGGCGACGAGGCCCGCGAGACGATCGAGCGCTACCTGCGGCAGGTCGCGCCGGATCTGCTCGAGCGTGTCGAGGCCTACCGCGGCGAGACGGACGTCTTCGACGAGTACCGCGTCTCGGAGCAGATCGAGAAGGCGCTCGACCGCAAGGTGTGGCTGCCCTCCGGCGGCTCGCTCGTCATCGACCGCACCGAGGCGATGACGGTCGTCGACGTCAACACGGGCAAGTTCGTCGGCTCCGGCGGCAACCTCGAAGAGACGGTGACGAAGAACAACCTCGAGGCGGCCGAGGAGATCGTGCGGCAGCTGCGTCTGCGCGACATCGGCGGCATCATCGTGGTCGACTTCATCGACATGGTGCTCGAGTCGAACCGCGACCTCGTGCTGCGCCGGCTCGTCGAGTGCCTCTCGCGCGACCGCACCAAGCACCAGGTCGCCGAGGTGACCTCGCTCGGCCTCGTGCAGATGACCCGCAAGAAGCTCGGTCTGGGCCTGCTCGAGTCGTTCTCGGAGCCCTGCGAGACCTGCGCCGGCCGAGGCATCATCGTGCACCACGAGCCGGTCTTCCGACACCGCGCCCCGCAGCAGCAGCCCGAGCGCCGCCGCGGACGCGGCGGAAACGGCGGGGGCAACGGCGGCGGTCGTGACCGCGAGCCGCAGCAGTCGCAGGCGCCTCAGCCGGACAAGTCGGCGTCCGCCGGCACCCACGCCATCACCGAGGACGCGAAGCACGCCCTGGCCCAGATCGCCGCCTCGACGATCGCGGGCGGCGAACCGCGCGAGGCGGAGCAGGCCGCGGCCGACGCCGCGCCCGCCGAGCCGCGCTCCTCGCGCCGTCGGGGCCGTCGCCGGGCGAGCAGCGCCCAGCAGGGCGGCGAGCAGCAGAGCGAGGCGAGCGTCGACGGCGCGGATGCCCCGCAGGAGCGCCCGGCGCGCGAGCGCGAGGCCGAGCCCGCCGCGTCCGCCGTGGAGCCCGCCGCGCCGATCGTTCCGGTGATCGAGCTCCCGGAGGCGCCGGTGCGCAGCCGGCCGAACCCGCCCGCCGACACCGAGCACCTGCTCGACTCCGTCCTCGACGCACTGCCCGCGCCGAAGAAGGCGGGGGAGGGCCGCGCCCGCAGCCGCCGCGTCAGCACGGCGTCGAGCGCCGGTGGCGAGGCCCCGGTGATCACCCGCCCGCAGCAGGACTGAGCACGGTCACGCCGAGGCGCGGCGCTCCCGGCGCTCCCTCGGCGTGACCCGCAGTCCGCTCGCCCGCAATCGCCGCACGAGTTCGCGCGGCTCCACGGGCACCGCTCCGGCGGCGACGAGCTCCTCGTAGCGTTCGACCGGCACGTCGTAGTGGTCGAGGTCGAAGCTCCGCGGGGGCAGGCCCGTCCGGTCCGCGAAGGCCTGCAGCTCGGCGATGGAGGCGTCGCTCACGAGGTGCGCCCACACCGTGCCGTGCTTCGGCCAGAGCGGCGTGTCGATGAGGACGGTCATGCGGCCGATCCTATGCCAGCGGGGGTGCGCGGCATCCGCTCGGACCGGCGGGACGCGCCGGGGCCGCCTGTTTGCGAGGCTCTCCGGCATCCGGTAAACTCGACCGTTGGTGCCGCCGCTTATCCCGGTGCGCCCGACAGTTTTCTGGCAGTCATCACCCTTCTTTTCCCACTGGGGCGACCGCGCAGTGACATCCCATGAGACAGACGGAGCCCCCGAGGCTCCCCGGAGTTAGGTACGAGTAGTGGTTTACGCAGTAGTGCGCGCCGGCGGTCGGCAGGAGAAGGTCGAAGTCGGCACCATCGTGACGATGGACCGCGTCAAGGCGGGCGAGGACGGCAAGGTCCAGCTCGTCCCGGTCCTCCTCGTCGACGGCGACAAGATCACCTCCGACGCCAAGTCGCTCGCGAAGGTCACGGTCACCGCCGAGGTCCTCGAGGACCTGCGCGGCCCGAAGATCGTGATCCAGAAGTTCAAGAACAAGACCGGCTACAAGAAGCGCCAGGGCCACCGTCAGGAGCTCACGCGCGTCAAGGTCACCGGCATCAAGTAACGACCAGGCTCGCAAGGAGAGACTGACATGGCACACAAAAAGGGAGCGAGCTCCACTCGCAACGGTCGTGACTCGAACGCCCAGCGCCTCGGCGTGAAGCGCTTCGGCGGTCAGGTCGTGAAGGCCGGCGAGATCATCGTCCGCCAGCGCGGCACCCACTTCCACCCCGGCGCGAACGTCGGCCGTGGCGGCGACGACACCCTGTTCGCCCTCGAGGCGGGTGCGGTCGAGTTCGGCGCGAAGGGCGGCCGCAAGGTCGTCAACATCGTGGCGGTCGGCGAATAGTCGAGCGATCGGTTTCGTGAGGGCGGGCTTCGGCTCGCCCTCACGTGTTTTCCGAGCGAAGCTCGGAGAGAGGATGACGCGGCATGGTCAGCTTCGTCGATGAGGTGCGCCTGTTCGTGCGCGCCGGCCACGGCGGCAACGGCTGCGTCTCCGTCCGTCGGGAGAAGTTCAAGCCCCTCGCGGGCCCCGACGGCGGCAACGGCGGCGACGGCGGCGACATCGTGCTGGTCGCCGACCCGCAGGTCACGACCCTGCTCACGTACCACGGACGCCCGCACCGCACCTCGCCGAACGGGCAGCCCGGCATGGGCGACAACCGTTCGGGCGTGACGGGCGAGGACGTCATCCTGCCGGTCCCCGTCGGCACCGTCGTCAAGGACGCGTCGGGCGAGGAGCTCGCCGACCTCGCCGAGCCCGGCATGCGCTTCGTCGCGGCCCAGGGCGGCCAGGGCGGCCTCGGCAACGCCTCGCTCGCGACGACGAAGCGCAAGGCGCCCGGCTTCGCGCTGCTCGGCACGCCCGGCTTCGAGGGCGAGATCATCCTCGAGCTGAAGACGATCGCCGACGTGGCGCTCGTGGGCTACCCCTCCGCCGGCAAGTCGAGCCTCATCGCCGCGATGTCCGCCGCGCGCCCGAAGATCGCGGACTACCCGTTCACGACGCTGCACCCGAACCTCGGCGTCGTCGAGGCCGGCGACCACCGCTTCACCGTCGCCGACGTGCCCGGCCTCATCGAGGGTGCGAGCGAGGGCAAGGGCCTCGGGCTCGAGTTCCTCCGTCACGTCGAGCGTTGCTCGGCGCTGCTGCACGTGCTCGACTGCGCCACGCTCGAGCCGGGTCGCGACCCGATCAGCGACCTCGACGTCATCCTCGCCGAGCTCGCCGCCTACCCGGTGCCCGAGGGGCAGGTGCCGCTGCTCGAGCGGCCGCAGCTCATCGCGCTGAACAAGGTCGACGTGCCGGAGGCGAAGGAACTCGCGGAGTTCGTGAAGCCCGAGCTCGAGGCGCGCGGCTACCGGGTCTTCGAGATCTCGACCGTGAGCCACGAGGGGCTGCGCGCCCTCGGCTTCGCGCTCGGCGCGGTCGTCGACGAGGAGCGCGCCCGCCAGGCCGAGAAGCCGGCGCCCGAGCGCATCGTCCTGCGACCGAAGGCCGTGAACGCGCCCGAGTTCGTGGTCCGGCCCGAGGGCGGCAGCTACGGCACCATCTACCGGGTGCTCGGCACGAAGCCGGAGCGCTGGGTGCAGCAGACCGATTTCGCGAACGACGAAGCCGTCGGCTACCTCGCCGACCGGCTCGCCCGCCTCGGCGTGGAGGACGAGCTCGTCCGCGCCGGAGCCACCGCCGGCTCGACCGTGGTCATCGGTCCCGGCGCGGGCATCGTCTTCGACTGGGAGCCGACGCTCACCTCGACCGCCGAGCTGATCACCTCGCCGCGCGGCACCGATACGCGATTCGACGACAACCGGCGTGCGACCCGCGCGGAGCGCCGCAGCGACTACCACGACCGCATGGACGCGAAGGCCGAGGCGCGCGCCGAGCTCGAGCGCGAGCGGGAGGCGGGCATCTGGTCCGACGAGGAGCAGGGATGACGCCCATGGAGCGGGCGGACGTGCCCGCCGCGACGCGCATCGTCGTGAAGGTCGGCTCCTCCTCGATCAGCGGCGAGAACGCCGGGCAGATCGCCCCGCTCGTCGACGCGCTCGCGGCCGCCCACGGTCGAGGCGCCGAGGTCGTGCTGGTCTCCTCGGGTGCGATCGCGACCGGGATGCCGTACCTGAAGCTCGACGCACGGCCCGACGACCTCGCCACGCAGCAGGCCGCGGCCTCCGTGGGGCAGAACCTGCTCGTCTTCCGCTACCAGCAGTCGCTCGACCGGTTCGGCATCATCGCGGGGCAGGTGCTGCTCACCGCGGGCGACCTCGAGAACGCAACGCACCGCTCGAACGCCCAGCGCGCCATGGAGCGCCTGCTCGGCCTGCGCATCCTGCCGATCGTGAACGAAAACGACACCGTCGCGACGCACGAGATCCGCTTCGGCGACAACGATCGGCTCGCGGCCCTCGTCGCCCAGCTCATCGGCGCGGAGCTCCTCGTCCTGCTCTCCGATGTGGACGCACTCTACACGAAGCCCCCGCACCTGCCGGGCGCCGAGCGCATCGCCCGGGTGCCGTTCGGCGACCCGCTCGCCGGCATCGAGATCGGCTCCGTCGGTCGTGCCGGCGTCGGCACCGGCGGCGCCGAGACCAAGGTCTCCGCCGCGCGCATCGCCGCGGAGGCCGGCACCTCGGTGCTCATCACCGCGACGTCGCTCGTCGACCAGGCGCTTGCAGGCTCCGACGTCGGCACCTGGTTCGAGCCGGCGCCGGCCCGTCACACGGCCGACGAGGGGGCCGCCCTCGCCTAGGCTTGGGGCATGTCCGATCTCGATCTCCAGGTGCTCGACCGTCGTTTCGCCGCGGCGAAGGAGGCCTCGCGCGCCCTCGGCCGTGCCACCACCAGCACGAAGGACGGGGCGCTCGAGCAGGTCTCGCGCCTCCTCCGTGAGCGGGCCGACGAGATCGTGGCGGCGAACGCGGGCGACCTCGAGGCCGGCCGCGAGCAGGGGCTCTCGACCGGTCTCCTCGATCGGCTGACGCTCGACGAGCGGCGTATCGGCGCCATCGCCGACGCGGTGCTCGAGGTCATCGGGCTCGACGATCCGGTGGGGGAGTCCGTGAGCGGACGCTCCCTGCCGAACGGCGTGCGCATCGACCAGGTCCGGGTACCGCTCGGTGTGGTGGGCGCGATCTACGAGGCCCGCCCCAACGTGACGATCGACATCGCGGTGCTCGCGCTGAAGAGCGGCAACGCCGTCGTGCTCCGCGGCGGCAGCGCCGCGGAGCGCACGAACGGCGTGCTCGTGCAGCTGCTCCGCGACGCCCTCGACGCCGCCGGGCTGCCGGGCGACGCGGTGCAGACCGTCGACGACTTCGGCCGCGCGGGCGCCACCCACCTCATGCAGGCGCGCGACTTCGTCGACGTGCTCATCCCGCGGGGCAGCGCAGGGCTCATCCGCGCCGTCGTCGAGCAGGCGAAGGTGCCCGTCATCGAGACCGGGGCCGGCGTCGTGCACATGTACCTCGACGAGAGCGCCCGCGAGGACTGGTCGGTCGAGCTCGTGCACAACGCGAAGGTGCAGCGCCCGAGCGTCTGCAACGCCCTCGAGACGCTGCTCGTGCACCGCGCCGCCGCCGAGCGGCTGCTGCCGCCCGTGCTCGCGAGGCTCGAGGCGGCCGGGGTCACGGTCCACGCCGACGAGTCGGTGCGCGCGCTGCGCCCGGACCTCGCGCCGGTCACCGAGGAGGACTGGGCGACGGAGCACATGAGCCTCGAGCTCTCGGTCGGGATCGTCGACTCGCTCGACGACGCGCTGGCCCACATCCGGCGCTACTCGACGAAGCACACCGAGTCGATCGTGACGAACGACCTCGCGAATGCCGAGCGCTTCCTCGACGAGGTCGACGCGGCGGCCGTCATGGTCAACGCGTCCACCCGCTTCACGGACGGCGCCGAATTCGGCTTCGGCGCGGAGGTCGGCATCTCGACGCAGAAGCTGCATGCTCGCGGCCCGATGGGGCTCCCGCAGCTGACGAGTACGAAATGGCTGGTCCGGGGCGCGGGGCACGTGCGCGGCTGATCCGTCGAACCGTCTCCGTACTCGGTAGACTGGCCGGAGCGTTCCGCGCGAATCCCGTGCGGGCTACGAAAGGAATCCACGAATGAGCCTGATGGCCGTTGTTTTCGCCGAGACGGTGCACGCGCGGGAGCTCCCCGTCGAGACCTACGTGTACGGGCTCATCGCGCTCATCGTCTTCTTCGCCCTCGGCATCGTGACCTACTCGTACCGCGACGTCGCCAACCGGCACCGCGCGAAGGCCGAGGCGTATGCGAAGCGCCACGGCGGGAGCGAGCACGGCGGCCACTGAGGGTCCCCGAATGAGCGGTGATCGCCGCCCCAGAGTGGGGGTCATGGGCGGAACCTTCGACCCGATCCACCACGGTCACCTGGTGGCGGCGAGCGAGGTCGCCCAGTCGTTCGACCTCGACGAGGTCGTGTTCGTCCCGACCGGGGAGCCGACCTACAAGACCGTCGTCACGCCGGCCGAGCACCGCTACCTCATGACGGTCGTCGCGACCGCCTCGAATCCGCGGTTCACTGTGAGCCGGGTGGACCTCGACCGCGGCAAGCCGACGTACACGATCGACACGCTGCGCGACATCCGGGCGCAACGCCCGGATGCCGATCTCTTCTTCATCTCGGGAGCCGACGCGATCGCGCAGATCCTCTCGTGGAAGGACGTCTCGGAGCTCTGGGAGCTCGCCCACTTCGTGGCCGTCACCCGCCCCGGGCACGTGTTGTCCGTGACCGGTCTGCCGGAGCAGGACGTAAGCTTGTTGGAGGTCCCGGCACTGTCGATCTCCTCGACCGACTGCCGTGACCGCGTGAACCGGGGATTCCCGGTGTGGTATCTGGTGCCCGACGGGGTCGTGCAGTACATCTCGAAGCACCATCTGTATCGGAGTGTCGAATGACGTCGCAGGAACCGCCGCTGACCCGGCGCGAGGCGCGCGAGCGCGAGCGACGGCTGCAGGAGCAGGCCGCCGGTGGCGTCGAACGCGCCGCCGACGCCGAGACCGCCGCGCCCGCTGCCCGCGGCGCGGACGCTCCCGAGGCTGCGCCGCAGGCACGTCCCGTCCCGGCCGCCGCGCCGCCGAAAGCGGCCGCCCCGGCTCCGCCCCAGCGCGTGGTGCAGACGGCGCCGAGCGCGTTCGCGCCGCCGCCGAAGCGGGATGCCGCGTCAGGGGCAGCTCCGTCCGCCCCGCGGCCCGTGGGCGGCCAGGGCGCGGCACGCAACGCCCCGGAACGCACCCTGACCCGCCGTGAGCTGCGGGCCATGCTCGACACCCACCAGCTCGACGAGGTCGACGACGCCGAAGCGGTCGACGACCCGGCACCCGCGCGCCCCACGGCCGACGAGGTGCGCACGCCGGTGCCGGCTGCACCGCACGACGACGCCCCGGCGGAGCCGGCGGCGAACACCGGCCACTGGAGCCTCCAGATGGCCGCGGACGACGACGAGGCGACGGCGGAGCCGTTCGATCAGCTGCTCAGCCGAGGCGGGGTGTCCCGCGGCGTGCCGACCACGACGAACGCGCTCATCCTCCCCTCGCTGCCCGACGGCGCGACGATCATGCCGCCCGCGGCGGCGGGGGACGACGTGATCGTCACCGGCTCGATCGATCTGCCCCGCAGTTTCGGCGCGACCGGCGTGCATCCGAGCCAGGTCGACTCCGCTGACATCGACCGGCTGCTCGACCACGTCGAGGACGCCGCGACCGCAGGCGTCGCACCGGTCTCGGCCACGAAGGCCATCAGCACCCAGACGACGTCGAAGCAGATGATGGCGCCGCCGAAGAAGGACGGCGCCAACGTGCCGCTCATCCTCGCCATCACCGCCGGCGTCCTCGCCCTCGGCGTCGTCGCCACCCTCGTCATCGGCGCGGTGTTCCGCCTGTTCTGAGGCCCCCTATGACCATCCTTCCCTCCACCGCTTCGAAAGCGAGCGCATGACCGCTTCTCAGCACGCCCACGACCTCCTCGCCGTCGCCGTCCGCGCGGCGGACGCCAAGGGCGGTGAGGACTTCGTCGCGCTCGACGTGTCGGAGCAGTCGCCGTTCACCGACGTCTTCCTCCTCGTCACCGGCTCCTCGGAGCGCAACGTGGTGGCCATCTCGGAGGGCATCGAAGATGCGATGCTCGAGGCCGGTTCGCGCACGCTCCGCCGTGAAGGCCGCGACGGCGGCCGGTGGGTGCTCATCGACTTCGGCGACCTCGTCGTGCACGTGTTCCACGGTGAGGAGCGCATGTACTACGGGCTCGAGCGGCTCTGGCTCGACTGCCCGGCCATCCCGGTGGCCGATCTCGTGCCGCACGCCCCGGGCACCACGGCGACGGGGGAGTGAGGCCCGCTCGGATTCGCGAGCACGCCGAACGTGGTGTAATCTGAATCTGTTGCCGCGAGAGCGGGAACGAAGCGGGGCGAAAGCCCCACTGGGTCTGTGGCGCAGCTGGTAGCGCACCTGCATGGCATGCAGGGGGTCAGGGGTTCGAGTCCCCTCAGATCCACCAAGAACCCCCGGACTTCTTCGGAAGTCCGGGGGTTTTCTCGTGCACGGCTTGTCCGAACCAGGCCCCGAAGCCGCACCGCCGTCGCGGCTCGTGGCGATCGGCAGCGGCCTGCTCTGGTACCCCGCGGGCTATCCGGACAGTGAGCGAAGCCGCGCCGCCACCTTTGCCGACACCGCACCCGGCCCGCCGAGGATCACGATCCGATCCGGACGGAGCTGCCGCAATGCCTCCGCGACCTTCGGCGGGAGCCGATCGCGTTCCGTCAGCAGCACGGGCCCGCTTCCGATGCCCGCCACTGGTCCGCCCGCGAGCGCGTCCGGGAAGTCCGTCCCGTTCGCGACGTAGGCGACGGAGACGCCGTAGTCGAACCAGTCGGAGAGCATCGCGGATGTCGCGTAGCGATCGGGTCCGGAATGCACGATCGTGTCGCCCGCAACGAGCGCATCGAGCTGTGCGTGCGCACGTGGTCCGACGACCCCACCGCCGATGATGTGCACGACCTCCGGCCTCAATCGCTTCAGCTCCGCGACGACCGCCGCCGGCAGCGAGTCGTTCCCGGGCGCGAGCAGGATCGGCGCATCGCCGAGCGCGGCCTGCGGGGCTGCGGAGAGCGCGTCGGGGAACTTCGATCCGCTGGTGAGGTACGCGACCGGGACCCCGGGGGCGAAGCGTGTCCGCGACAGTGCTGCCGCGGTCTCGTAGCGGTCGGCACCGCCGATCCGCGTGACCGAGCCGGTCGTGAGTCGCGCAAGTGCGCGCTCGACGGCCGGCTCGATAGCGCCACCGCCGCCGAGGATGACGATGCGCTTCGGCTGGAGCCGGCGAAGCTCGTCTGCCACAGCGGGCGGCAAGCGGTCCGATGGGGACAGCAGGATCGGTCCGCCCGTCGCGGCCGCGACCGGCGCGGCGGCGAGCGCGTCCGGGAAACTGGTGCCGGACGCGAGGTACGCGACCGGTGCACCGGGCGCGAACTGTGATGCCGAGACCGCGACCGCGGTCGCGTATCGATCCACGCCCTGGAGGCGGGAGACCTCGCCCCACGGGTGCGACTTCGATTCGTAGGTGAGCGTCGCATCCTTCCGCGTGAGCGACGCGCGGGGAAGGATGCGGATCGCGTCGTACTGGCCCCACGGGCGGTCGCTCCACCACTCGTCGCGCAGTCCCGAACCGGCCGGGGCGTAGAAGAACAGCCTCCAGTTCCCGGGGGCGATCCCGCGCACCGTGTATCGGCCACTCTCGTCGGTCGTCGCCCCGGTCGTCGCCTCTTGCTCACGGACCCCGGTCGACGGGGTCTCCGCGCTTTGGAGATGAACCTCGGCGTTCGCGACGGGAGCGCCGTCCGGGCCCGAGAGCCGTCCCGAGACGGAGCCACCGCGGCTGAGCTGCGCATTGAGCTTCGTCAGCACCGCGCCCGCGGTGAGATCCAGATAGCGTGCCTGCGAGCGGTACGGCCGGTCGCCCCAGTACTCCGGGACGTACGGTTCGCCGTCGGCGCTGCTGCCCCGGAACTCGATGGTCCAACGTCCCGGGGGCACGCCGCGGATCGTGAAGGAGCCATCGGATTCGGAGGTCACGGTGTTGGGTGCGCTGATCCCGTCCGCCGAGAGGAGTTGGGTCATGCTGGAGCCGAGCACCGCCGAAGCGTCGAGAGACACGCGGCCCGACACCGTGGCACCGAGCCCGAGGACGGCGTTCATGCCGGTTCGGCGCTGGCCGGAACCGAGGTCGAAGTAGCTCGGCTTCTCATACCCTCCACCCCAGTAGACCGGCACGTAGTCGGCGTACTCGGCTTCGCGCTGGCCGCGCTCGAAATGCAGTGAGTACGTGCCCGGTGCGAGCGCGTTGAAGCGGTAGCTGCCGTCTGCGGCGACGGTGGCGTGCTGTAGGTACTGTCCAGATTTGTCCAGCACGCCGACCGAGCCGCCGTCGAGCGGACGACCGTCGCTGAGCGTCACGGTCCCAGAAACGGACCCGGCCAGGGCGACCGCGGCGTCGTTCGCGCGTGGCGAGGAGGGGGCGGCCGCGGCCGGGAACGCGGCCAACGTGAGTGCGCTCGCGATCAGCGCGACCGCGGCGAAGTTCAGCGGTGTTCGGCCGTTGGCCCCGTCACGGGACGGGAGCTCGGTGCGGGGCATTCACGGCCTCCGGATCTCGCGGCGAAATGGAATGGGCCGACCGGCGGTGCGACGTCCCGGAGTGCCTTCTCCGATTCCACCACATCCCGCGGTCCGGGGGAAGGCCGGGACGTGCGAGAGGGACCGCTAGCAGACCGTCCGCTTCGCGACGCGGTCGCTCAGTGCACCGGTTCCGCCGAGCAGCGTCAGCGACGTCGCGCCCACCCGGTCGAGGCTGTTCCGCACCGGAGTCGGCAGGCACTCGAGCCTGGAGAGGTAGAGCGGCGCCTTCGCCGAGCCGGCGGCCGCAGCGCCCGTCAGTGCGTCCGGGAACAGCGCTCCGGAGGCGAGGAAGGCGCGCTCCGCCGACGGGAAGGCCGCCTGGTTGAGTAGCACACTCGTGAGGTAGCGGTCGGCGCCGCCGTAGCGCTTCGTGGTGAACGATTTGGCGAGAGCCGTCTGGATCCCCGTCGAGACCACTCCGGTCCCGCCCGCGATCCGAACCTCGCGGACCTTCGCGCGATCGAGGGCCGCCTTGCTCGCCGAGTCGAGGGTGGTGGCTTTGCCGTCGACGAGCAGCACCGGCGCCTTCGTCGCTCCCGCCGCGGCGGCCGCGGAGAGCGCGTCGGGATAGTCCCGACCCGTCGCGAGGTAGGCGGCGGTGGCGGTCGGGAATGCTGCCGCCGCGATCTTCCGCGACGTCTCGTAGCGGTCGATCCCGCCGATCCGGGTCGTCGGCGCCAGCGCGTTGAGCGCGGTCGCCACCTTGGCACTCACCGCGCCGGTCGCACCCACGACGACGATCCGCGCGGGTGCGAGCCGTTTGATCTCGGCAGATGTCGCCGGGCTGAGCGCTCCCGGTGCAGTGAGCAGCAGAGGGCCGCCCTGCGCCGCGGCCGCCGGCGCCGCGCTCAGTGCGTCGGCGAAGGTAGCCCCGGACGCGACGTAGACGACGGGGATCCCAGCGGTGGGGTAAGAGGCCTTCGAGATCGCGACGGCCGTGGCGTAGCGGTCGGCGCCGGACAAGCGGGTGGTGGTCGGCGCGGCATCGATGCGCGGGTCGCCGAACCAATCGCGGTAGATCCGCCAGAAGTTCCGGTTCCCGTAGGCGGAGCAACCGTCCCCCGTGCCGTACATGTTCGCGAGTGCGGCCGCATTCGGCTGGTACGGCGTGTAGTAGTAGAGCGCCGCGGTCGCGGCATTCTGGATCGTGACGCTGCCGGTGCCGCAGCTCGCGTTCGGGTGCCAGGCGATCTGGTTCGCCTGGCCCACCTTCAACCAGGTGAACGAGCCCTCCGGGTTCCCGTACCAGGTGAGCTGGCGTGCTGCGGCGAAGACCTGGTTGAAGAAGCCGTAGTAGGTCGAATCGCACGACGCCGTGTCGGGGCAGCCGAAGCCCATCGCCTTCCGGAGGATCGCCTCGGTGGGGGCGGGGTCGGTCACCAGGGACTGCTCCTTCTGCAGGGTGGTGAGGATGACCTTCGCACTGATGCCGCACGCGCGCTGCACCTTGAAGATGATCCGGGCCGCGGACTCGCCTTTCGCGCCGGCGTAGCTCGTGCAGCTGCCCCAGCTCCAGGTCCGGTTCGGCGTGTCGATCTTGAGCTTCGCCAGGCAGAGCGAGTTCTCGCAGCTCCCGACCATCTCCTGCAGGAAGCCCTGGATCAGGGCCTCGGTCATGGCCGCTCCGTCTCGGAAGTTCCGGTCGGAGATCAGGTTGCCCGCCGTGAATCCGCTCGTGGCTGCCGTCGCACGAAGCTCGTCGGACTGTTGGGCCGCCGCCTCGGGCGGAACGTCGCCCGGGTTCGGGTCCTCGCTGCGCTCCGCCTGCTGTGCGACGTGCGCATCCTGCAGTTCGGTCTCCGTCGCCGTATCGTCGCCGGAAGGCGGAGCCGACGCCGCCATCGCCGGGTCGGCGCCCAGGCAGAGCACGGCGGTCAGGAATGCGGCGGCCAGTGCGGGCCTTCTCATGCGGTACCTCACGAAGCGAAAGTCTGAGCGCCGCCCGAATGGCCGACGTGCTCGACACTACTGGCCGTGCGGATGAATCGGGGGCATTCTCTCCGGATGTCGCGTCAACCTCGGCACTCAGCCGCGCGCGCGTCGCTCGGCGCGCACGCGCGCGAACGCGCTCGCCGCGATGATCACCGCCGCGGCAAGCAGGGCGACGAGGGCCGTGGTGTCGGACCGCGGCTCGTCGGTGGTCCTGGCGATCGCGACCCAGCAGATGCCCCAGCAGAGCGAGAGGGTCGGCGCGATGCGGCCGCCGCCCCACAGCGCCAGTGCGACGCCGACGGCGGCCGCCACCGCGAGGACCAGAGCCGCCCAGAGCTCGGGTGCCAGCCCGAAGCCGCGGAACCCCGCGGCGGTGAGCACGGCCGCGGCGTTCGCGGCGGTGGCGATGATCACCCAGCCGAGGTACAGCCCGATCGCGCCATCGGCGACGACCGCCTCGACCCGGTTCTTCGGGGCGCTGCGCCGCAGGAGCACGAAGAGCCGGCACAGCACGGCGAGCAGCAGGGCGATGACGGGCAGGCTCAGCCACAGCAGATCGAGCTGGACGGTGAAGATCCAGACGGCGTTGAGCAGGAGCGACGCCGTCACCCACCAGCCGAGCCGCCGCTGGCGCTCGTCGTGACGTTGGGCGGGCAGGGCCTGCCAGATCGCGTAGGCGAGCATGCCGACGTAGATCACGCTCCAGATCCGGAAGGCCCCGGTTCCCGGCGCGATGAGGGTGGAGTCGGCATCGAGATAGCCGCCCGCGGCCTCCTGGATCGGCGTACCGACGATCACGCCCGACCCGAGGAACGCCGCCACGATGGCGAGCACGGAGCTGACGAGCACGACCGCCTGCCTGGCGGCGTCGTGCCCCAGCTCGGCGGAGGCACGGGATGGCGTCGTGGTCATGTGCTGGGTCCTTTCACGTGACCGGCGGAATCGTTCCGGTCCGCCACTCTCGCACGCGAGGGGCCGACGCGTCGGGCGCTTGACACGGGGCCACCGCATCACCACCCCACGGGCGCGCCATAGGCTGGAGCGTGAGCCCGCCGGCCGGGCGACGCCACGGATGCCGCGAAGGAGACGACATGTCGAGCGAGCTCTCGCCCGAACTCGCGGAGGCGATCCGCGTCGGCTACGAACGCCGTGACCGGGCGGACATGGCCCCGACGATCGAGTACTTCTCGGGGCTCCTCGCCGCCCATCCCGATCATCCGGTGCTCGCCTACGAGCTGGCCGGCGCGTACGATACGGCGGGGCAGGAGACGGTCGCACGCGAGTACTACGAGCGGGCCCTTCAGCTGGGCCTCGAGGGGGACGCCCTGCGCCGCTGCCTCTGCCAGTACGGCAGCACCTTGCGCTGGCTCGGCGAGCTGGATGCGTCGCGGGCGGTGCTCGAGCGGGCGCGTTCCGAGTTCCCCGAGTCGGACGCGGTGCGGGTGTTCGCCGCGCTGACCCGGCTCGAGGCGGCGGACGCGGACGGCGCGGTCGCCGAGCTGCTGACCGTCATCACCGGCCACGCCGACGTCACCGATCTCGGGCGGTGGGCCACCGGGCTCGCCGGACTCGCCGAGTGGCTCGAGACCGGCCGACCGCTCGACTGACAGCGCCGCGGGCTACTCGTCCATCCGGACGCCACTGCGCTTCAACGCCTGCAGGATGATCGAGGTGTCCACCTCGGCGGCGTCGTCCGCCCAGTCGGCGCGCATCAGGAACGTCGTGAGCGCATCGTGGTCGACGCAGGCGATGTCGACGAAGAGCTGGTGGCGACCGGTCGTGAAGGCGAGGTAGCGCACCTCCGGCACCTGGGCGAGCCGCGCCGCGAGCGCCTCGGTGCGCCCCGGCAGCGTGCGGATGCGCAGGATCGCCTGCGTGGGGAAGCCGAGTGCCGCCGGCTCGACGACCGCACGGTCGAACAGCCGCCCGCTCGCCTGGAGCTGCATGAGTCGTCGCCTCGCCGAGCTCGGGGCGAGAGCGGTCACCCGGGCGAGCTCTTCGACGGTCGCCCGGCCGTTGGCGGCGAGCACCCGGGCGAACTCCTGCTCCTCGCGCCCGAGCGGCGCGAGCTCCACCGATCCGGTCAGGCGCTCGGCCTGCTCCTGATCGCGGAGCGCCGCGACCTGATCCGCATCGAGGATGCCGGGGTGCCACTGGTGCGTGCCCTTGTAGAGCCGCAGCACGGTGGAGGTCTCGGCGCGTTCGGCCCCCGGCATGGCCGGGATCTCGTCGAGCACGACCGTCGGCACCTGCGTGCGGTCGGTCATGAGCTCGAACACGCAGGCGGTGTGCCCGTTCGTGAGGTACGTGAAGACGGAGTTCGGTCGGGCCGCCGCCGCGGTCGCCGTCACGCGGTTCATCCCCGAGACGCAGTGGACGCTCGCGATCGTGCTGTCGAGAACGCCGCCCTTCGGCAGGAGGGTGAGCGCCGTCATCCGCACCTGCTTGGTGCGCAGCAACTCGACGCCGTGCGCGGCGACCGTGCGCTCCGGCACGTCGAGCACCTCGGCGATCCTGCTCCACGCCGCACGACCGTTGACCTGGAGTGCAGCGACGATCTTGCGATCCAGTGGACTGAGGAGTTCGGTGGCGCTCACGGCATCATCTTCTGCTGAATCCGCCGCAATCGCAAGAGCCATCGAGGAATGCATGCGAATCCTCCTATGCTGAACGCCAATTCAGCCGATTCCTCGCCCTGGTTGCTGCATCGAGGCGGCTGGCCACCCCACCCACCGACGTGAAGGTTGCATCAATGAAGATTCGCAGGATCGGGGTCGCGGCCGTCGCCGCGGCCGCGCTCGTCTCCCTCGCCGCCTGCTCCTCCGCCACCTCGGGCGCCTCGGGCTCGCAGGGCGGCGACGGCGAGCTGATCAAGGTCCGCGTGCAGTCGCAGAACTCGATCGCCGCCGAGCCGCTCTACCTCGGGATCGAACAGGGCTTCTTCGAGGACGAGGGGCTCGATGTCGAGGTCGTCGAGCTCCCAGACATCGCCGCCGCCACGGCCGCCCTCCAGGCGGGGCAGCTCGAGCTCGCCTTCGTCCCGACGATCTCCGCCTTGACGATGGCCCGCCAGAACGTGCCCATCACCATGGTCGCCGCCGCGGACGGGCTCAACCCCGCCGCAGCCGACGCACCGCTCGACGAACAGCGCAACTACACCTCGGCCGGCGTCTTCGCGAGCGCGGGCAGCGGCATCACCGATCTCACCGGGCTCGCGGGCGCCAAGATCGCGGTGCCGGAGCTCAAGGGACAGCCCGACGGCACGATCACCTCGGTGCTCCAGGAGGCCGGTGTGGCCACCGACCAGATCGAGTGGATCAATCTCGGCTTCGTGCCGGCCCTCGAAGCACTCCGCAGCGACCAGATCGACGCCGCGTTCCTCGTCAGCCCCTTCTCGCTCGAGGCGGAGGCCGCCGGGCTGCCCCGCATCATGAACCCGAGCGTCTCCTTCTTCCCGGGCGGCTCTGCATCGACGTCGTGGACGGCCGCGAAGACGTGGGCGGAGGGCAACCCCGACGTGGTCGAGCGCTTCCAGCGCGGCATGGCCACCTCCTCGGCCTGGGCGAACGAGCACCTCGACGAGGTCAAGCAGCACGTGATCGACCGGGCCGAGCTGAAGCTCACGCCGGCCGACATGCCGCAATCCTACTGGCCGCAGGCGATCGACCCCGAGCAGCTCCAGGAGGTCGACCAGAAGCTCGTCGACATCGGCTTCTTCGACGCGCCGCTCGACGTCACCACCATCCTGACCGCTCCCGCCGAGTGACCGAGGCGAGGAGGAGGACGCGCATGACCGCCATCGATCGCCGCACCGCCCGGGGACGGCGGCGCTCGCCGCTCCCGCTGCTGTACGGCGGGCTCGGCGTCGCCCTCCTCCTCACGGCCTGGCAGCTCGGCTCGGCGCAGCTCGGCTCGGAGGCCGCGCTCCCGTCGGTGCCGACGGTCGCCCTCGCCCTCGGCGGCCTGCTCGGGCAGCCGGCCTTCTGGGGCGGCCTGCTCACCACCGTGGGGATCGCGCTCCTCGGCTGGGCGATCGCCGCCGTCGTGGGCGTCGGGCTCGGCATCCTCGTCGGCACCTCGCCGGTCGCTCATGCCGCGACGCGGGTGCCGCTCGAGTTCCTCCGGCCGATCCCCGCGATCGTCATCCTGCCGCTCGCGATGCTCGCGCTCGGTCCCACCGCGGAGATGGGGGTGTTCCTCGTGGTCTTCGGCATCACGCTGCCGATCGCCGCGCAGACCGCCGCCGGGGTCGAGTCCGTCGACCCGGTCATGCGCAACACGGCCCGCTCCTTCGGGCTCGGCAGCGCCGAGATCCTCGCGCGGGTCGTGCTCCCCGGGGCGTCGCCGTTCATCGGGACGGCGATGCGCGTGGCCGCGCCGATCACCCTGATCATGACCGTCGTCGCGGGAATGCTCGGCGGCGCCCCCGGCCTCGGCAGCGCCCTCACCGTGGCCCAGAGCTCGGGCCGCAGCGACCTGATCTTCGCCTACGTCCTCGTGCTCGGCGTGCTCGGTCTGCTCGTGCAGGCCGCCGCCGCTGCGGCGGAGCGCCGCCTCCTGCACTGGCACAGCTCCTATCGGAAAGGCTGACCACGGTGACCATCGCCTCCGGTCCGACCACCAACACCACCGCGATCCGGGCCGCCGATCGCGCCAAGCAGGCACGGACCCGTCGACCGTTCCTCCTCGCGCTCGAGATCGGCGTCCCGCTCCTGCTGCTGGCCACCTGGTGGTTCGGCTCGCTCGACTCCACGAATCCGTTCTTTCCACCGCTGCGCGACATCCTGCTCGAGTTCCAGCGCCTGTGGGTGTTCGACAAGTTCGCGAGCGACGTGCTGCCGAGCGTGGGCAACTTCGTGGCGGCCTACCTCATCGCGTGCGCCGTCGGCGTGACGCTCGGCGTGCTGCTCGGACTCGTCAGGCCGCTGTTCTGGATCCTCGACCCGATCGTGCAGTTCGTGCGTTCGATCCCCGCCGTGGCGCTGCTGCCGATCTTCGTCGCCACGATGGGGTTCGGCAATGAAGTCCGCGTCTTCGCGATCGCCCTCGCGGCCCTGTTCCCGGTGCTCATCTCGACCATCGACGGCGTCCGATCCACGGAGCCGCTGCTGCTGGAGACCGCGCGGGTGTACCGGCTCAGCCGCTGGGAGCGCCTCAGCGCCGTGCTGCTGCCCGCCGCGTCGCCGCAGATCTTCGCCGGAGCGCTCGTCAGCCTCCAGGTCGCCTTCATCGTGATGATCACGAGCGAGATGATGGGCGCCGCCCGCGGCATCGGAGCGTTGACCCTGCTCGCCCAGAAGACCTTCGACGTGCGCGGGATGTGGGCCGGCATCCTCCTGCTCGGCATCCTCGGCTATCTCGCCAACCTGCTCTTCACCCTCGTTCGCCGGCGGGTCCTCGCCTGGTACCTCGGCGCGCAGCGCGCCGCCTCCGCCGACTGATCCCGCTCGCCCCGCCAATCTGATTCCGGAGCCGCACATGTCCCAACCCCAGCTCGTCGTCGAGCACCTCTCGAAGTCGTACACCGTCGGCGGCGCCGACGTCGACGTCATCGCCGACCTCACGTTCGACGTCTCCGCCGGTGAGATCGTCTCGATCGTCGGCCCGTCCGGCATCGGCAAGACGACCCTGCTGAAGTGCTTGACCGGCCTGCAGTCGATCACCTCCGGCTCGGCCCGGATCGACGGCACGCCGATCGACGGCCCGCCGAAGGCGATGGCCCTCGTCTTCCAGGAGTACACCCGATCGCTCATGCCGTGGCTCACGGTCGAGAAGAACGTGCGCCTGCCGCTCCGCCATCTGCGACTGCCCAAGGCCGAGGCGGCCGAACGGGTGCGCTCGGCGCTCGCCTCGGTCGGGCTCGACCACGCGATGGATCGGTACCCCTGGCAGCTCTCCGGCGGCATGCAGCAGCGCGTCGCCATCGCCCGGGCGCTCGCGTACCGGCCGGAGGTGCTCGTCATGGACGAGCCGTTCGCCTCGGTCGACGCCCAGACCCGCTTCGAGCTCGAAGACCTCTGCCTGCGGATCCGCGAGGAGTTCGGGATGACGATCCTGCTCGTCACTCACGACATCGACGAATCCGTGTACCTCTCCGACCGGGTGGTGGTGCTCGGCCATCGCCCGGCGATCGTGAGTCGCATTCTCGACATCCGCCTGCCCGCACCGCGCGACCAGCTGAGCACCCGCGCGCTGCCCGAGTTCGCCGAGCTGCGCACCGAGATCTTCGAGCTCATCCGCGCCGGTGCCGTCGTGACGGCCGGCGCACCCGCAGCCGGAACGGCGGTGTGATCGATGACCGGCAACGACGACCTCCGATGGACCAGCGCGATCGAGCTCACCGGGCTCATCCGGCGCGGCGAGCTGTCGGCGCGGGAAGCGATGACGGCGCACTGGCGTCGCATCGACGAGCTGAACCCCGCGATCAACGCCGTGATCTACGAGGACCGCGAGGCGGCGTGGGCGCAAGCGACGGCCGCGGACGCCCGCCAGGCCGCCGGCGACGAGCTCGGGCCGCTGCACGGGCTCCCGCTCACGAACAAGGACACGAACGAGACGGCGGGGATGCCGAACACCTGGGGTTCGCCGCTGCTCCAGCACGTGGTGCCCGAGACGGACAGCCTCATCGTCGCCCGCCTACGCGCGGCCGGGGCCATCCCGAGCGGCAAGAACAACGTGCCGGAGTTCGCGGCCGGCGCGCACACCTTCAACGAGGTCTTCGGCACGACCGGCAACCCGTACGACCCGAGCCGGAGCGCCGGCGGGTCGAGTGGCGGGGCGGCGGCGGCGATCGCCGCGGGCATCCAGCCCATCGGAGACGGCTCCGACATGGGCGGGTCGCTCCGCACGCCGGCCTCGTTCTGCAACGTGCTCGGACTGCGGCCCTCGCTCGGCCGGATCCCGTCTCCAGGGCCGAACTCCTGGATGTGGCTCGGCCGCTCGGGCCCGATGGCTCGCGAGGTCGCCGATCTCGCGCTCATGCTCACCACGGTGTCGGGGCCGGATCCGAGAGTGCCGAGCTCGATCCCGCAGTCCGCAGAGGCCTTCGCGCGTGAGCTCGAGCTCGACCGGGGCGTCACCGGCCTCCGGATCGGCTGGGCACCGGACGCGGGACTCGGGCTGCCCTTCGAGCCCGAGGTGGTCGAGGTGGCCGAGCGGGCGCTCGACGTGCTCGCCGACGCCGGGGCGATCGTCGAGCGCGCGGCGCCGGACCTCAGCGACGCGGACGCGGTCTTCCGGCAGACCAGGGCCTTCGACTTCGAGTCCGCGTGGGGCCCGCTCGTCCGGGCGAACCCCGATCGGGTGAAGCCCGAGATGCTGGAGAACGTCGCGGCGGGGGAGCACCAGACCGCCGCGGAGCTGCGCGCCCTCGCCGCCGCGCGCACGCGCCTCGAGGCGGCGACCCTCGCCTACTTCGACCGCTTCGACGTCTGGATCACCCCGACCGCGCAGGTGCTGCCCTTCCCGGTCGGACTGCGCTGGCCCACCGAGGTCGCGGGCGAGCCGATGCGCGACTATCTCGAGTGGATGCGCTCCGTCTGCGTGGTCTCCGCGATGAGCGGACCCGCGCTGTCCGTGCCGGCCGGGTTCTCGGCTGGCGGACTGCCGGTCGGCATCCAGCTCGTCGGGCCGCAGGGCGCCGACGCCCTGCTGCTCCGCGTCGCCCACGCGTACGAGCAGCGCACCCGGTGGGCCTGGACGCGGCCGACGCTCGGCACGGCGACGGAGGTGGCGCGGTGAACGGCGGACCGCTCGACGGCGTGCTCGTGGTCGACCTGAGCCGCGCCCTCGCCGGGCCGCACGCGGGCCAGGTGCTCGGCGACCTGGGCGCCCGGGTCATCAAGGTGGAGGCGCCGGGGTCCGGCGACGAGACCCGCTCCTGGGGCCCGCCCTTCGTCGCGGGCGACGACGGCGCGCAGCACTCGACGTACTTCCTCTCCTGCAACCGCAACAAGGAGTCTATCGCGCTCGATCTGAAGTCGGACGACGGCCGCGAGGTCGTGCGCCGGCTCCTCGCTCGCGCGGACGTCCTCGTCGAGAACTTCCGCACCGGGGTGATGGATCGATTGGGCCTCGGCTCGCGCGAACTCGCGGCGCTGAATCCCGGGCTCGTGCAGCTCTCGATCACCGGCTTCGGCCACGACGGCCCGGAGGGCGGGCGTGCGGGCTACGACCAGATCGTGCAGGGCGAGGCCGGGCTCATGTCGATCACCGGCAGTGCGCCCGACGACCCGCAACGCGTCGGCACCCCGATCGCGGACCTGCTCGGCGGCCTGCACGGCGTGGTCGGGGTGCTCGCCGCGCTGCACGAGCGAGCCCGCACCGGGCGCGGGCGCGTGGTGCGCACCTCGCTGCTCGCCTCGGTCGTCGGCGTGCACGCCTTCCAGGGCACGAGGGCGACCGTCGCCGGCGAGGTGCCGCAGGCGCAGGGCAACCACCATCCGTCCATCGCGCCGTACGGGTTGTTCCGCTGCCGCGACGGACAGGTGCAGATCTCGGTCGCGAACGATCGGCTGTGGCGGGCGTTCTGCGCGGCGTTCGAGCTCGACCCCGACACCGCGGGACTCGCCACTAACGCCGAGCGCGTGGCGAACCGGGCCGACACGCTCGCCTTCGTCGAGGCCGCGTTCGCGGAGCACCGCGGTGAGGAGCTCCTGGCCCGGCTCGCCGCAGCCGGCGTGCCGGCCGGGCGGGTCCGCGACCTCCGGGAGGTGTACGAGTGGGAGCAGCCGCGCTCCCAGGGCCTCGTCCTCGAGCTCGACCATGCGGCCCTCGGGCGCATCGAGGTGCCCGGTCCTGTGCTGCGCTTCTTCGACGTCGACGCGACGGCGGAGACGGAACGGTCCCGCGCCGCGCACACGGCGCCGCCGCTGCTCGACGAGCACGGGCCGGCGATCCGGGCCTGGCTCGAGGAGGCGTCCGCATGAGCGGCCGGCAGCGTCTCTCGGCGATGGAGCTGATCGAGCTCATCGCCGACACCGGCAGCTTCCGCTCCTGGGACGCGCCACCGGTCGAGCCGGAGCTCGGGGACCGCTACCGTGCCGAGCTCGGCGAGGCCGCCGCCCGGAGCGGGGTGGACGAGTCGATCGTCACGGGCGAGGCCCGGATCGACGGCCGACGGGTCGCCCTCATCGCCTGCGAGTTCCGCTTCCTGGCCGGCTCGATCGGGGTGGCGGCGGCCGAACGACTCGTGCAGGCGATGGAGCGCGCGACCGCGGAGCAGCTGCCCGTGCTCGCCTCGACCGCCTCGGGCGGCACCCGCATGCAGGAAGGCACCGTCGCCTTCGTCGCCATGGTGAAGATCGCCGCGGCGGTGGCGGCGCACCAGGCCGCGGGCCTGCCGTACTTCACGTACCTCCGGCATCCGTCGACGGGCGGCGCGCTCGCTTCCTTCGGCTCGCTCGGGCAGCTCGCCGTCGCCGAGCCCGGCGCGCTCGTCGGCTTCCTCGGGCCCCGCGTGTACGAGGCGCTGTACGGCGAGCCGTTCCCGTCCGGCGTGCAGTCCGCCGAGAATCTCGCCGCGCGCGGCATCATCGACGGGGTGCTGCCGCCCGGCGAGTTGCGCGAGGTGCTCGGCCGGACGCTCCGTCTGCTCGAACGCCCGAGTCATGCCGCGCTCGTGTCGCAGGCTGCGCAGGCGGGCGATGCGGCGGCGCATTCCGTCGGTTCGAGCGACGCCTGGGGGTCGATCACCCGCACGCGGGATCGGCGCCGCCCGGGGTTGCGCGAGCTGCTGAAGCACGCGGCGGCGGACGTCGTCCCGCTCTCCGGCACCGGGCAGGGCGAACGCGATCCCGGGCTGGCGCTCTGCCTCGCCCGCTTCGGCGAGGTGCCGGTCGTGGTCGTCGGCCAGGACCGGCGGGCGCAGCGCGCGCACGCGCCGCTCGGGCCCGGTGCGCTGCGCGCCGCGCGTCGAGCCATGCAACTCGCCGACGAGCTGCGGCTCCCGCTCGTCTCGGTCATCGACACGCCGGGCGCCGCGCTCTCCAGAACCGCGGAGGAGGGCGGCTTGGCGAGCGAGATCGCGCACTGCCTCGCCCAGCTCACCGTGCACCGCGGGCCGACCCTCTCGGTGATCTTCGGAGAGGGCACCGGCGGTGGCGCACTCGCGCTGCTGCCCGCGGATCGCACCCTCGCGGCGAAGCACGCGTGGCTGTCGCCGCTCCCGCCGGAGGGCGCCTCCGCGATCGTGCATCGCGACACCGGTCACGCGGCCGAGCTCGCGGAGCAGCAGGGGGTGGCGTCGGCGATGCTGCTCGCCAACCGGATCGTCGACCGGGTGATCGCCGAGCGTCCCGACGCCGCGCTCGAGCCGGCCGAATTCTGCCGCAGGATGGGCGACGCGATCGCCCAGGAGCTCGCGACGCTGCAGCTCATGAACCCGGAGCACCGGCGGGTGCGCCGTTCCCAGCGGTACCGCCGACTCGGCCATCTCGCCGACTTCCCCGGCGAGCGGACGCTCGCCTGAGGGCGGGCGCTCAGGGGCAGGTGCTCAGGCAGCCGATCACGCCAGCGAGAGGAACAGCTTCTCCACCTCGTCGAGCCCCAGCCGCTCGCCGCCCGCACGCCCTCGGGTGCCGTCGCCGGCCGTCTCCTCGTCGCTCAGGCACTCCTGCATCGCGTGCGAGATGATGAGGAACCCGGCGCGGTCGAGAGCGCCGACCACGGCGGAGAGCCGTTGCACGACCTCGCGGCAATCGGCCCCGGACTCGACCGCCTCGATCACGCCCGCGAGCTGCCCTTGCGCGCGCTTCAAGCGGTTGGCGACGACGCGGTCGGCGGGCGGTCGTTGCTCGGTCGCCGGTGTCAATCCGCTGCGGTTCGTCATCGTGCCTCCGTCGTCTCGGATGCGGCGTGCTCCGCCGCGCGTCCGGCTGACCAGGTGCGGTAGCCGCCGTCGAGGTTGCGCGCGTCCACCCCGTGCTGGACGAGCAGCCGCGCCGCCGTGTGACCGCGCTGGCCCACCTGGCAGTAGACCACGACCGGCCCGTCGGGCAGCTCGTCGAGCCGCTCGCGCAGCTCGTCGAGGGGGATGCCGAGGGCACCGGGGATCGCCCCGGCGGCGCGCTCGGCGTCGCTGCGGACATCGACCACGGCGGCCCCGCTCCGCTGGAGCGCCGGAAGCTCGTGCCACTGCACGGTCGTGGTGGTGCCGGTGCGCACGTTGTCGGCCACGTAGCCGAGCTGGTTGATCGGGTCCTTCGCCTGCCCGTACTGGGGCGCGTAGGCGAGTTCGAGCTGGGCGAGCCCCGAGGCGGTGATGCCGCCGGCCATCGCGACGGCGAGCACGTCGATCCGCTTGTCGACCCCGGCGCCGCCGACGGCCTGCGCGCCGAGGATGGCGTCGTCGGCGGGGTCGATCATGAGCTTCAGGGCCATCCGCTCGGCACCGGGGAAGTACCCCGCGTGCGACATGGGGTGCGTGTGCACGACCCGATAGGGCCGGCCGGCGCGCTGCAGGCGTCGCTCGGACCAGCCGAGGGACGCCGCCGTCAGACCGAAGACACGCACCACGGTGGTGCCGAGCGCGGGGGAGTTCTGCTCCGCCCGTCCGGCGATGACGTCGGCGGCGGTGCGGCCGTGCCGGTTCGCGAGCCCGGCCATGGCCACGAGTGCGTCCTCGCCGTCGAGCCCGATCTTCTCGACGCCGTCGCCGACCGCGTAGATGCGGGGATCGCTCGTGCGGTTCTGCGCGTCGACGGCGACGCCGCCGTTGGCGCCGAGCCGGAGCCCGGCGGCCCGGGCAAGCCCGGTGTTGGGGCTCGCCCCGCTCGCATTCACGATGAGGGTGGGCCGGAGCCGTGCACCGTCGCTCAGCCGCACCTCGCCCTGTTCGACGGAGCGGACCTCGGTCGAGGTGCGCAGCTCGACGCCATTGGCCCGCAGTTCATCCTCGACGAGCACCGCGAGCTCGGGGTCGAGGGCCGCGAGCACGTGCGGGCCGCGGTGCACGAGCGTGGTCGGCACGCCTCGGCGCACGAGGTTCTCGGTGGCCTCGATGCCGATGTACCCGCCGCCGACGACGAGCGCGGACCCGTCGCCGTCGCGGGGGAGGAGCGCATCGATCGCGTCGACGTCGTCGACCGTCCGAAGCGTGTGCACGGGGATCCCGGCAGCGTCGAGCGGGTGGGCGGAGGCGCCCAGGGCGAGCACGAGGACGTCGTAATCGAGTTCGACGAGGGCGCCCCTACGGTGATCCATGACCTCGACCCGACGCGCCTCGGGGTCGATCGCGAGCGCCTCGTGCTGCGTGCGGACGTCGAGCCGGAACCGCGCGCTGAGCGAGTCGGGGGTGTGCAGCAGCAGCTCGGCGCGGTCCTCGATTTCGCCGCCGACGTAGTAGGGCAGGCCGCAGTTGGCGTAGGAGACGTACCGGCCCTGCTCGAGCACGATGATCTCCGCCGATTCGTCGAGCCGCCTGAGCCTCGTCGCCGCCGACATGCCGCCCGCCACCCCGCCGATCACGATCACCCGCACGTCGCCACTCCTCTCGCGCGACGCCCGAGCGTCGCAGTTCCGTTGTGTAGAGTGTAGCGATACCCCAGGGGTATCCTGGACGAACGAGAGGATCTGCCCATGTGCTCACCCGTTGCCTGCCGGACGTGCGGGAAGACGACGTGGTCCGGTTGCGGCCAGCACGTCGCCGAGGTCAAGCGCCGGGTTCCCGCCGGGCAGTGGTGCGACGGCGCGCACGAGCAGGCGGAGCCGCGCGGCGGCTTCTTCGCGAAGCTCTTCGGCCGCAGTTAGCTCGGAGAACGAGCCGTGGGGGGGGGGGACAAAAGAAACAAGGCCACCAGGCGGGGCGGGTGGGGGGGGTCTTCTCG
>NZ_JBHXBK010000001.1:0-15712 GCF_042726785.1 Agromyces sp. NPDC060279 | reverse complement strand
TCCGCCGGTTCGCCGCGCAGCAGCGGGGGGGGGGGGGGGGGGCGAGGGGGGAGGGGGGGCGGTGGGGGGTTTTTTTCGGGAATTTTTGGGACGGAGGGGAGTGGGGAAAACGAGCGGGGGCCCCGCCAACAAAAGCCCCCGGCCCCACGGTGTGGAGCGGTTCGGGTCGCTCGCTCAGGGGCACGCCCAGTAGCCGACGCCGTCGTACACGATCCACTCCAGCGTCTCTGCGGGGCAGGGTCCGCAGTTGCTGTTGTCCGGTCGCGGTGACGTCGGCTGGGGTGCAGCCTCAGCAGGCGCCGGGGCGGCCGCGGGTGCGGCCTCCTCGGCGGAGCCACCCGACCACGAGCCCTCGTCTGACCAGGAGGCGTCGTCGGTCTCCTCGTAGACGGCCTCGGCCTCGGCTTCGGCGGCGGCAGCAGCTTCCGCGACGGCAGCGTCGGCCGCAGCCTTCGCCGCCGCAGCATCCGCTGCAGCCTTCGCCGCCGCAGCGGCGCGAGCCGCTTCGAGACGGGCGTCGTGATCGGCTTGTGCGCTCGCACGGTACCCGAAGACATCCGTCCCCGGGTTGTCGCCGAAGCCCGCCGCGTGCACCGCGACCGCTGGTGCGGCCGCGGGCTGGGCGGCCTGGGCCGCGATGCCGGGCACGAGTGCGCCGGCGAGGATGAACAGGGCGACGACAGTGGGTTTCATACCGCGTGTCCTTCCGTGCATGCACAGCCCCACAGCGGTCGCCGTGAGGCGAACGGTGACTGATCCGAGGGTTGGACACCTGCATTCGCCGACCGAATGGTCGATGAACACGGGCGTCCGCGCCTCAGGCATGCGCGGTACGACGTCAGCTTCGAGCGGGTACTCTCAGCCTCTCGCCCCCGAACGAGTTCCCATCTGCCTTCGATTGTGTCGGAAGGGACGGGCTCGGCGAAAGCTCGAAAACGTAGCCAGTTCAGGGGACACGGCGACCCCATCGCCTTGACCGACCGCGCGCCCCGACCCCACAATGGGGGACGTATCGTCCGTCGGCCAGGAGGAAACGATGTCCGAGTCCGCGCCCACCTCGCCCTCGCTCGATCCGTTCGATTCCAGCGCTCCAGCCGCGCCGAACACCCCGGTCGACACCGCGGCCGCCGGCGCTGCCCGCCCACGTGGCCCCTGGGGGCGGGACCTCCGATTCATGCTGGTGGTGCTCGCCGCGATCGTCGCGCTCTTCCTCGCGTTCGCCCTGCTCGTCGCCTTCGCACCGAACGGGGCCGCGATCAGCGCACTCGCGATCATCGCCGCGCCGATCGCGACCATGGTCGCCGCGTACTACGGCATCTCGCTGGCCTTGAAGCAGGTCGCCGACGCTCGCGACGCGGCCGAAGCGGCCGAGTCACGCGCCCGTGCGGCCGAGACGAGCGCGCGTGAGTCGGACGCCTGGGCCGCGCAGATGGAATCCGGGCTCCGCGTCGCCGTCGCGAAGCTCCGCGACGCCGGCCGCGACACGAGCGACGTCGAGCGGGCCGCCGGCACGCCGGACGAGTTCTTCTGAGCCGGCACCCGCAGCCGGGCCACGAGCGCTCGGTGACGGACTAGAGCTCGACGAGCAGGGTCATCGGCCGCTCGATGCAGCCCGCGACGAACGTCAGGAACGCGGCCGCCTCCGCGCCGTCGCACACCCGGTGGTCGAAGCTCAGCGTGAGCTCCGTCACCGTGCGTGGCACGATGGCACCATCGACGACCCACGGCCGTTCGACGAAGCGCCCCACGCCGAGCATCGCGGCCTCGGGATGGTTGATGATCGCCGCCGAGCCGTCGACGCCGAGCGCCCCGTAGTTGTTCAGGGTGAACGTGCCCCCGCGCAGTCGTGCGCCGCCGCCCTCCAGCGCGTCGGGCACGCCCGCGATCGCGTCGCGGAGCCCGCGCAGGGTCAGCTCGCCCGCGTTGGCGATCACCGGCACGACGAGGCCGCGCGGCCCCTGCGTCGCGAGCCCGAGGTGCACCGCGCGGTGCTGCACGATCTCCTCGCGCTCCGCATCGAAGCTCGAGTTCAGGATCGGATGCCGCGCGAGCCCCGCGACCGCGAAGCGCGCGATCAGTGCCGTGAGCCCGAACCGCTCGCCCGTCGCCTCGACGAGTTCGCGCCGCGCCTCGACGAGGCGGGTCGCATCCACGTCCAGCCAGACGGTCGCCTCCGGGATCTCGCGCCGGGAGCGGGTGAACTGGGCCGCGGCCGCGCGGCGCATGCGGTCGAGCGGGATCCGTTCGTCGCCCTCGCTCGACGGGACGGCCGCGTCGGCCGTGCGCACCGCCCCCGGCTGCGCCGAGCGCTCCGGTCGCTGCGTGTCCGGGGTCGTCGCCGTCGCCGATGCGAGATAGGCCTCGACGTCTCGCCGGAGCACGAGGTGGTCGGGCCCCGTGCCCTCGAGGCGGCTCGCGTCGAAACCGTTCTGGCGCGCGAGTCTGCGCACGATCGGCGACACCACGGGGGAGCGGCGCCCGGGATCGAGGCGCGGACGGGACGGCGGGCCCCCAGCCGCTCGTGGAGCGTCGCGACGACCGAACCGCGCCGGCGCGCCGAGCGGTCGGGCCGCGACGGCGCTCGACATCGTGCCGTAGCCGACGAGTACGGCGCCCGAGGCCTCCTCCGCGGCATCCGCCGTCTCCGCCGGGGCATGCGCATCCGCGTCCGCCGGCTCGTCACCGATCGGTTCCAGCGCGAGCAGCACGGCGCCCTCGTGCAGCACCGTGCCCACCTCGCCGCCGAGGCGGCTCACCACCCCGTCGAACGGGCAGGGCAGCTGCACGACCGACTTCGCCGATTCGAGTTCGACGACGGGCTGATCGACGGCGACCGTGTCACCCGGTGCGACGAGCCACGCGACGATTTCGGCCTCGCTCAGCCCCTCGCCGAGGTCGGGGAGCAGGAACTCGCGGCTCATGCGAGGTCCCAGTTCCAGCCGGCGAGCGCGTGCAGCACCCGCTCGGCGGTCGGCAGATGGAAGGACTCCAACTTGGGCGAGGGGTACGGGATGTCGTAGCCCGCGATCCGCAGCACCGGCTCCGCGAGCCAGTGGAAGTTGCGCTCCGTCACGCGGGCCGCCACCTCGGCGCCGTAGCCGCCGAACTGCGCCGCCTCGTGGATGACCGCCGCGCGCGAGGTCTTCCGCACCGACGCGCCCACGGTCTCGTCGTCGAAGGGGGAGAGGCTGCGCAGATCGATCACCTCGATCGAGAGGTCCTCGGCCGCGGCGGCGTCTGCGGCGTCCAGCGCCGTCTTCACCGTCGGCCCGTAGGCGAGGAGCGTGACGTCGCTCCCTTCGCGGAGCACGAGCGCGCGGTCCATGGGCGCCGTGGTGACCGGCAGCGCGAGCTCGGCCTTGGCCCAGTAGCGGCTCTTCGGCTCCATGAACACGACGGGGTCGTCGCTCGCGATGGCCTCGCGCAGCATCGAGTAGGCGTCGGCCGGGTTCGAGGGGGTGACCACCGTGAGCCCCGGGGTCGCGGTCCAGTAGGCCTCGGAGGAATCGGAGTGGTGCTCGACGCCGCCGATCGCCCCGGCGCAGGGGATGCGGATCACCATCGGCAGCTGCAGCCGGCCCTTCGTGCGGTTCCGCATCTTCGCGACGTGCGAGACGATCTGCTCGAACGCGGGGTAGCTGAAGGCGTCGAACTGCATCTCCACGACCGGGCGCAGCCCGTAGATCGCCATGCCGACCGCCGTCCCGACGATGCCCGACTCCGCGAGCGGCGAATCCCAGATCCGTTCCTCGCCGAACTCGGCCTGCAGGCCGTCGGTCACCCGGAAGACGCCGCCGAGCGGGCCGACGTCCTCGCCGTACACGACGACCCGGTCGTCCTCCGCCATCGCGTCGCGTAGAGCGCGGTTCAGCGCGGCGGCCATGGTGACCGGGGCCGGTCCGGTCGCGGCTTCGGCCGCGGGGGCGGCTTCGGTGAGCGGGCTCATCGGGCGGCTCCGCTCGTCTCGAGGCCCGCCGCGAGTTCGGCGGCGAGCCGCTCGCGCTGCTCGGCGAGCTGGCGCCGCGGGGTCGCGTAGACGTGGTCGAACAGTTCGAGCGGCGAGACCTCCGCCTCGGCGGACATCGCCTCGCGGGTGCGCGCCGCGAGCGCTTCGGCCGCCGCGGTGATCTCCTCGCGCAGCCCGTCGCCGAGCGCGCCCTCCGACACGAGGTACTTCTCGAGCCGTTCGATCGGGTCGCGCCGCTTCCAGTGCTCGACTTCGCGCTGCTGCCGGTAGCGCGTCGGGTCGTCCGAGTTGGTGTGCGACTCGACCCGGTAGGTGACGCCCTCGATGAACGTCGGGCCGTGCCCGGCGCGGGCGCGCTCGACGGCGGCACGGGTGACGGCGTAGACGGCGGCGACGTCGTTGCCGTCGACGTGGTAGCCGGGCATGCCGTAGCCGACGGCCTTGTCGGCGAGCGTGCGGGCGTGCGTCTGCCTCGAGAGCGGCACGCTGATGGCGTACTGGTTGTTCTGCACGAGGAACACGGTGGGCGTCTGCCAGACGGCGGCGAAGTTGAAGGCCTCGTGGGCGTCGCCCTCGCTCGTCGCGCCGTCGCCGAGGAAGGCGAGGGTGGCGATGGGGTCGTGCCGCAGTCGGGCCGCGTGGCCGAGGCCGACGGCGTGCAGCGCCTGGGTCGCGAGCGGCGTCGCCTGCGCCGCGGTGCGGTGCGCGCGCTGGTCGTAGCCGTTGTGCCAGTCTCCACGGAAGGAGACGAGGATCTCGGCCGGGTCGATGCCGCGGGTGAGCAGGGCCACGCTCTCGCGGTAGGTCGGGAAGAGCCAGTCGTCCGCGTCGAGCGCGGAGACGGCGCCGATCTCGCACGCCTCCTGGCCGAGCGCGGAGGGGTAGGTGGCGAGGCGTCCCTGGCGGGTGAGCGCCGTGACCTGCACGTCGAAGCGGCGGGCGATCACCATGCGCCGGTAGAGCTCGACGAGGGTGGCGAGGTCCGGGAGGGCGAATCCGCCGGTGTCCCGACCGGTCACCGCGTGTCCGGCGTTGTCGAGCAACCGGAGCGGCTTCTCCGGCGGCAGGGTGCGGGTGGGCGGCAGCTCGACGTTGAGGCTCATGACGCCATCGTGGAGCAGCTTCGCGCCCCGCGGATGCCGTGTCGCGCAAGGAGGAACGAACGGCTCTCGGGCGGCGGAACACGTGACGAGCGTCCGCCGGGCGGCGCGTCAGCTGCGCCAGATGTCCAGGGACTGCGCGGGCGGGCGGCCCTCGATCTCGGCGAGGATGAGGTGCGATCGTGTGGAGACGACGCCGGGCATGTCGTGGATGTCGCGCAGGATCGCCTGGCTCAGCTGCTCGTGGTCGGGCGCGCTGACGGTGAGGATGATGTCGATGTCGCCGGAGACCGCCTGCACCTTCTCGACGAAGGGCAGGGTCGCGAGCTGTTCGACGATCTGCTCCCAGGGCACGTCGCCCACCCGCACCACCACGAGGGCGGAGATCTCGAGCCCGATCGCCTTGCGGTCGATCTGCGCACCGAAGCCGCTGATCACGCCGCGGCGCTGCAGCGCCTGGAGCCGGTTGTGCGCGGCGGTGCGTGAGACGTGCACCCGCTCCGCGAGCGTGCGCACCGACAGCCGGCCGTCCTGACTGAGCTCGGCGACGATGCGCCGGTCGATGTCGTCGAGCGGTTCGCGGTGCGGCTGGTGCGTGGTCATGGCTCCTGCTGGGTCGTCATCGTCCTCGAGCCTCAGCGTACTCGGTGGCCAGCGCGGCGCGCCGGAGCGCCTGCCGCAGCGGCAGCTCGCGGATGCCTCGGGGGAGGACGCGCCTCGCGATCCCGACGGCGCGGAGCCACGCCGCGCCGGCCGAGAGCACCCGTGGCGCCGAGGACAGCCCGTAGGCCCGGCGCACCGCCTCGGGCAGGAGGGCGACGGTCATCAGGCGGACGGGCGGCAGCAGCAGGCGGACGCCGCGCGGCAGCCCTCGTGCGTCGAGCAGGGCGTGCGCGATGCGCCGTGCATCGTCGCCCACCTCGAGCCGCGCGAGCCGCTCCGCCCACCACGCGTCGAACTCCGCCCGGGTCTCGGGCCAGCCCGCCCGCGCCGCCTGGAGCCGGCCCCCGAGCGCGCCCAGCCGACGCACGATGAGATCGGCCTCCGCCGTGGGGAGCCGTCCGACGAGGCGCTCGTGCAGTTCCAGCGTCGTCGCGGTGATCGTGGCCGCCACCCAGCGCTGGGCGTCGGCGTCGAAGGCGCTGTAGCGGGCCCCGTCGGCGGCGGCCCGGCCGTGCACCGGGCGGTGGCGCTCGTCGACGAGGCGGGCCATCCGCTCGGCCAGCTCGGGCGATCCGAAGCCGACGGCGTAGAGGTACTCGAGGGTGCCGAGCAGGCGGTCGAACGGGCGATGCACGAAGTCGCTGTGCGCGGCGACGCCGGCCGCCACGCGGGGGTCGGCGAGCTGGAGCAGGATGGCGGCCGCGCCGCCGGCGAGCAGGGTCCCGTCACCGGCATGCCGCCGGAACCTCGCCTGCTCGTCGTGCTCCACCCCTCCAGTCTGGCGCTCGACGCCTGAGTGCCCGCCAGACGTGGCGACCCCCGCGGCGGCTCAGTACCAGTTGACCGCTTCGGAGTGCGCCCAGGCCCCGCATGGCGCGCCGTAGCGGCCGGAGATGTACGCGAGCCCCCATTCGATCTGCGTGGCGGCGTTGGTGCGCCAGTCCGCGCCCGCCGAGGCCATCTTGCTGCCGGGGAGCGACTGCGGGATGCCGTAGGCGCCGCTCGAGGCGTTGTACGCGTCGGCGCGCCAGCTGGACTCCCGCGTCCACAGCAATACGAGGCACTGGTACTCGCCATCGCCCCAGCCGTAGCGCGCCACCGCCTGCCGGGCGTAGGCCTTCGCCCCGTCGGGGTCCACGACGATGCCGGGTGGCGGCGCCGGGGTCATCCCGCCGTTCGCCTCGGCCTCGGCCGCCGCCCTGGCGTCCGCTTCGCGCTGCGCGTCGACGCCGATCTGGTAGCGGCGCTCGAGTTCGACCGAGCGGTTGCGCAGGCTCGCGAGCTGGGCGTAGAGCGTGTCGAGGGTCGCTTGCTGCGCCGCGACATCGGCCTCCGCGCGGGCGTGCGCCGCCTCCGCCGCCTCCGCCTGGCTGCGGGCCGCCTCGGCCCGACGCGCGCGCTCGTCCTCCGCGACGGCCGCCTGAGCGCTCAGCGCGTCGGCGTTCGCCTTCGCCTCGGTCGCAACGGCGGCGATACCCGAGGAGAGGTCCGCGAGCCGTTCGGTGCGGGACAGCGCCATGAGCGTCCGGCTCGGGTCGCCGCTCGCGTCGGGACGGGCGCTCTCGCTGAGCAGGGCGAGCAGGCCGTTCGTCGAGCCGGATCGGGCGAGCAGGGCCGATGCCCGGCCGAACTGCGCCGCCGCCTCGACCGCGGTGCTGCTCGCCGCGTCGGCCGAGGCCTGGAGCTCCTCGGCGCGGTCGCTCGCCTCCGCGAGGGCGGCGTCCGCCGCAGCGGACTCCGAGGCCGCCACGACCGCGGCATCGCCGAGCCGGCCGGACTCCGCCTGGAGCGAGGCGACGAGGGCGTCGATCCGCTCGGCCTCCGCGGTGCGGCTGGCGACATCGGACTTCGCCGCCTCGACCTCGTCCCAGCTCGGGTACTCCTCCGCGAGCGCGGCGGTCGGCGTCGCCACCGCGAAGAGGCCGGCCAGCACGAGCGCAGCGCCGGCCGCGGCGCCGCGATGGAACGTGCGGCGAGAACGCATGAGAACACCCACCTCCGCGGTCGTCGGCGCGGCGAGTCTACCCGCGGGCTCCTCGACCCCCGGACGGGACACGCCCCGTAGACTCGATGGCCATGCAGAGCACACGCGCCGGGCTGCTGGCCCTCCTGGCCGTCGGCATCCTGGCCGTCTCGGCGTGCAGCGCTGCGCCGGCGCCGACGAGTACTGCGCCGCCTCCGAGCCCGTCGGCATCGCCGACGACGCCGCCGCCGACCGCGGCCGAGTGGGCTGCGGAGCGCCTCGACGGCATGAGTCTCGAGCAGAAGGCCGCATCGCTCCTCATGCTGCACGCGCCGGGGACCGAGCCGGGCCCGCTCCGGGCGCTCGCCGAGCAGGGGATCGGCGGGCTCATTCTGATGGGCGACAACATCCCCGCGGACGCCGACGCCCTCGCAGCCCTCACCGCCGCGGTGCAGTTCGATCCCGAGGCGCGCACACTCATCGCCATCGACGAGGAGGGCGGCGACGTGCAGCGGCTCCCGTGGGACCCGGCGCCGGGCGCGGACGCGCTCCGGGGCGGCACGGCGGCCGAGGCGCGCGCCGCGTTCCGCACTCGTGGCGAGGTGCTCGCCGCTGCGGGCATCGACGTGAACTTCGGCGTCGTGGCCGACGTCACCGACGACCCGGACTCCTTCATCTCCAGTCGCGTCCTCGGCCCGGATGCCGCGTCGGCGTCGCCGCTGGTCGCCGGGGCGGTGCAGGGGGAGCAGGGCCTCGTGGCCTCCACGCTCAAGCACTTCCCCGGCCACGGGCAGGCACCGGGGGACTCCCACGAGAGCCTCCCGACGAGCCCGCTCGACCTCGCCGGATGGCGATCGATCGCCGCGCCGCCGTTCCAGGCCGGGATCGACGCGGGCAGCGAGCTCGTCATGACCGGACACCTCGTCTTCCCGGCCGTGGACCCGGCTCCCGCGTCGTTGTCGGCGGAGTGGCATCGCATCCTGCGCGAGGAGCTGGGGTTCGACGGCGTCGTGGTGACCGACGACCTGCTGATGCTGCAGCACAACGGGCTCGAGGAGTACCAGGACCCGGGAGAGAACGCGATCCGCGCGGTCGCCTCGGGCTCGGATCTGCTGCTGTACGTGCTGCCGGCCGACCCGTCGGAGTTCGGCATCTCCGTCGACGGACTGACGTCCGCGATCGCCGACGCCGTGCGCTCGGGCCGCATTCCCGAGGCCCGCCTCGACGACGCGGCGCTCCGGGTGCTGACGCTGCGCCGCGAATTCGCGAGCGACTGAGCACGCCTGCGCGCGGCGCTCGCATCCGCTCGGAAATTTTTCGTATGCGTTGGAATACATCTCGGGATTCCATGCGTTGTCATCGAAGCGGGCCGACCGGCCCCGACGAATCGACATCGGAGACCACCCTCATGACGACGACCGCACCCACCATCGACATCCCCGGCTACCGCGCCGGCACCTGGACCATCGACCCCGCCCACAGCGAGGTCGGCTTCCAGATCCGCCACCTCATGATCAGCAAGGTCAAGGGCAAGTTCGAGCGCTTCGACGCCACCTTCGTGACCGCGGAGAACCCGCTCGACTCGTCCGTCACCGCCTCCGCCGAGGTCGCGTCCGTTTCGACGAACGAGCCGAACCGCGACGCGCACCTGCGCACCGGCGACTTCTTCGAGGCCGAGACCTACCCGACGATCGACTTCGTCTCGACCGGCGTGCGCGTCGAGGGCGGCGACTTCAAGGTCGACGGCGACCTCACCATCCGCGGCATCACGAAGCCCGTCACCTTCGACTTCGACTTCGGCGGCTTCGGCGGCGACCCCTACGGCAACTACAAGGCCGGCGCCACCGCCAAGGCCGTCATCAACCGCGAGGACTTCGGCCTGCACTATAACGCGGCGCTCGAGACCGGCGGCGTGCTCCTCGGCGACCAGGTGACCATCACCCTGGAGCTGCAGGCGCAGCTCGCGCAGTAATCCCGCGCGAAGACGAGGGGCCGGGCGCTGCGATCGCCCGGCGCCTCGTCGCGTCGCAGGACGACGACCGCGCCGTTCGCCCGGCGTGCGTCAGCCGGCGAGCACCACCTCGTCGAGCGTCAGCGACCAGAACGCCGCCCAGCGCTCGAACGCGGGACGGAACTCGTCCAGCGACGGCATCGCATCGAACGCGGCGACGTCGATGCCGACCGCGCCGCGACGGGGCGGCCGCCGCTTCCACGTGCCGACGACCTCGCCGTCCGCGATGAGCAGCGGCAGGAACAGCCCGTTCTTGCCGGGCACGACCCGCAGCGCATCCGCCTCGGAGCAGAACGCCGAACGATCGCCGTAGCCGAGGAAGTACTCGTCGAACGGGGCCAGCACCTGGCGTCCCGTCGGCACCGTCGACGCCGGCGCGGCATCCGCCGCCACGTAGCGCTCCGCATCGAAGGCGATGACCGCGTCGCCCGCCGCCGCGAGCCCTGTGCGGGCCTGCGCCATCGTGAGCCCGCCCCACCAGGCGAAGTCGCGCACCGTGACCGGGCCGTGGCCGCGCACGTAGCCGACGAAGAACCGGGCCAGCGCCTCCTCGTCGTCGATGGCCGGGCCGGGTGCGGCCGGCGACCACTCGTCGAGGAGCGCGAAGCGCTGCCTCGCCCGCGTCTCGATCGGGCCGCAGCACAGCAGCCCCTCGTTCGCGAGGCGCCAGAGCAGGTGATAGCCGCGCTGGCCTTCGATCGGGATGCCGGCGCGGTTCCACGCCGCCTGGAGTTCCTCGCGCGTGGCCGATCCACCGCCCTCGAGCTCGGCGACCGCCACGGCGCGCGCCCGGGCGGCGACCTCGTCGTCGAGCCCTTCGCGCCGGTGGATCGTCGTCGCGCGCTGGAGCACCCGCTCCGCCGTCAACCGCAGGATGGGCCGGTACAGCTCCGGCGAGACGAAGTGCAGCGTGCCGCGCATCGGCCAGGAGCGGAGCAGCTCGGCCCGGTCGATCGCCTCGTCGATGCGCGCCTCGGAGCTGCCCGGGATACGGGCGCCGAGCACCCACTTCGCCGCGGCCAGGTCTTGCGCCTGCACGCAGACGAGGCGATCGACCACCTCGGCGGGGGAGGCGAACCCATCGTCGAGCCCCTGGGCCGCGAGCCGCGCGGCGCGGACCGCACTCGGGGAGGCATCCACCGTCGGGGAAGTCGTCATGCCCAGAGTCTGCCGGAGCCCACCGACGCCGAGCGACGACGCACCGCCCGCGAGCGCGATAGACTGGGAGGCTGTGCCGCTCGGCACACCATCCCCATCCCTCCAGGAGGCCCCGTCGTGCTCGCCGTCACCGATCTCGAGATCCGCGTCGGCGCCCGGCTGCTCATGGAGGACGTCTCCTTCCGAGTGAGCCCGGGCGACAAGATCGGCCTCGTCGGTCGCAACGGCGCAGGCAAGACCACCCTCACGAAGACGCTCGCGGGGGAGACCCTGCCGACGGGCGGCCGCATCGACCGCTCCGGCGAGATCGGCTATCTCCCGCAGGACCCGCGCTCGGGCGATCCCGAGATGCTCGCCCGCACGCGCATCCTCGACGCCCGCGGCCTCGGCACCCTCGTGCTCGGCATGCGCGAGGCCTCCGAGCAGATGGGCTCCGACGACCCCGCCGTCGCCGAGAAGGCGATGAAGCGCTACGGCACGCTCACCGACCGCTTCACCGCCCTCGGCGGCTACGCGGCCGAGGCGGAGGCGGCATCGATCGCCTCCAACCTGAACCTGCCCGACCGCATCCTCGACCAGCCGCTGAAGACCCTCTCGGGCGGCCAGCGACGGCGCATCGAGCTCGCGCGCATCCTGTTCTCCGACGCCGAGACGATGATCCTCGACGAGCCGACCAACCACCTCGACGCCGACTCCGTCGTCTGGCTGCGCGAGTTCCTGAAGAACTACCGCGGCGGCGTGATCGTGATCAGCCACGACGTCGAGCTCGTCGGCGAGGTCGTCAACCGGGTGTTCTACCTGGATGCGAACCGTTCGGTCATCGACATCTACAACATGGGCTGGAAGCACTACCTGCGCCAGCGCGCCGCCGACGAGGAGCGCCGCAAGAAGGAGCGCGCCAACGCCGAGAAGAAGGCCGACGCACTGCGCCTGCAGGCCGCCAAGTTCGGGGCGAAGGCGTCGAAGGCCGCCGCGGCGCACCAGATGGTCGCGCGCGCCGACAAGCTGCTCGCCGGACTCGAGGAGGTGCGCGCGGTCGACCGGGTCGCGAAGCTGCGCTTCCCGACGCCCGCGGCGTGCGGGCGCACCCCGCTGCAGGCGTCCGATCTCTCGAAGAGCTACGGCTCGCTCGAGATCTTCACCGCCGTCGACCTGGCCATCGACCGCGGCTCGAAGGTCGTCATCATCGGCCTGAACGGCGCCGGCAAGACGACCCTGCTCCGCATCCTGGCGGGCGTCGACCAGCCCGACACCGGGCAGCTCGAGCCCGGGCACGGCCTCCGCATCGGCTACTTCGCGCAGGAGCACGAGACGATCGACGTGAAGCGCACCGTGCTCGAGAACATGGTGTCCTCCTCACCGGCGCTCACCGAGACCGAGGCGCGCAAGGTGCTGGGCTCGTTCCTCTTCACGGGCGACGACGTGCACAAGCCGGCCGGCGTGCTCTCGGGCGGCGAGAAGACCCGGCTCGCGCTGGCGATGATCGTCGTCTCCGGCGCCAACGTGCTGCTGCTCGACGAGCCGACGAACAACCTCGACCCGGCGAGCCGCGAGGAGATCCTCGACGCGCTCGCCCACTTCGAGGGCGCCGTGGTGCTCGTCTCGCACGACCCGGGCGCCGTCGAGGCGCTGAACCCGGAGCGGGTGCTGATCCTGCCCGATGGCGTCGAGGACCACTGGAGCGCCGAGTACCAGGAGCTCATCGAGCTCGCCTAGGCGGCCCTGCCCTCCGGCCTCAGCGCCGGTCGAGGATCTCGTCCTCGGCGTCGGCGTCGTGGTCTCGCTTCGCCGGTTCCTTGCGTCGCGGCGCGCGGTGCTGGGTGCGGGCGGGTGGCGTCGCGCCACCCGCCGGCACCTCGTCGAGCCCGGCCTCCTCGCGCGCCTTGCGCTCCTGGTTCGCGGCCCAGCCGAGGCCGATGAACGCGAGCAGCGCGAAGACGTACCACTGCAGCGCGTACGAGAGGTGCGGGCCCTCGTCCCGCTCGGGGCGGGGCGCGGCGAGCGGCGGCTCCGCGGCATCCGCTCCGTCCTGCACGAGGATGCCGTAGGCGCCCGTATAGCTCGGCGCGCCCACCCGCTTGGCGAGCTCCTCCAGGTCGATGGTCGCGAACTCGCGCCCCGTCGAGGTGCGGCCGGCGATGCGGCCCTCGCCCGCCTTGAGCCGTGCGGTCACGTCGACCTCGCCGCTCGGCGGTGCGGGAACCTCGCTCGGTCGGCCGTCGGAGTTCTGCGCGACCCAGCCGCGGTCCACCATGAAGACGTCGCCGTTGTCGAGCCGGAAGGGCGTGATCACCTCGAAGCCGGTGGTGCCGGAGAACGGCCGGTTGCGGACGACGACCTCGTCGTCCACGAGGTACTCGCCGCGGAGCTCCACGACCTGCCAGCGCTGCTCGACGTCGAAGGCGTCGAGCTCCGGCAGCGCCTCGTCCAGCGGGATCGGCTCGGCGTCGTAGTTGGCGTCGATGCGGGCCACCTCCGCGAGCGCTTCGGCCCGGCGGTTCAGCTGCCAGGTGCCGAGGGCGGAGCAGACGATCGCGAACACGATGACGAGGGCGAGGTACCCGGCCCAGCGCGGGGCGATCAGGAAGCGCCAGCGGCTCATGCATCTCCTCCGGGAGCGGCGGCCGGCGGGACGAACCGGCTGACGGCGACGGGAAAGCTGCGGGCCTCGACGAAACCGCGCAGGTACTCGACGTGGTCGTCGCACGCGAGCCAGGTCTTCGTGCGGCCGTCGGTATGGATGCGCGGGTTGCTCCACTCGACCCGCCACCGCGCGGGCGCGCTGCAGCCGGCCCGCGAGCAGATCGCCTCGCCCGGGTTGCCGCCCAGACCGCCGATCATGCCTGGCCCCCAGCGGATGCATCGGGGCCGCCGTCGTCGCGGTCGTCGCGGATCTGCGTCGGCGCCGCGGGGAGGGCGCGCTCGGGGGAGACGATCTGCCCCGCGCGGCCGGTGCCCTGCGCGTTCGCGAGCACGACGGCGACGTACGGCAGGAAGATCGCGCCCGCCGCGAAGATCGCCATCCACCAGCCCTGCACGAAGAGCATGGCGAAGATGCACCCGACGCGGATCGTCATCGCGATCGTGTACTTGAGCATGCGCGCGCGCCGCTCCTGATCGGGGGAGGGCGGCAGCGAGGTGATCGACTGCTGCTTCATGATGGTCGCCGGGCTCTGACGGCGCTCCTCCTCTCAAGCCTACGTCCGTCTCGGCCGAGCGGATGCCGGGAATGGCCGACGTTCTATGCTGGGACGGGCCTCGGGCGAGGCCCGCCATCTTTTCCGACTCGAAATGGAGCCGATATGACGACGAGCCGCACCGTGCTGGTGACCGGGGGCAACCGGGGGATCGGATACGCGATCGCCGAGGAGTTCCTCGCGCAGGGCCACCGGGTCGCGGTCACGGCACGCTCGGGCGAGGGCCCCGCCGGTTCGCTGACGGTCCGCGCCGACGTCACCGACAGCGCGTCCGTCGATCGCGCGTTCGCCGAGATCGAGGCGGAGCTCGGCGCGGTCGAGGTCGTGGTCGCGAATGCCGGCATCACCCGCGACACGCTGCTCATGCGGATGAGCGACGAGGACTTCGAGCAGGTCGTCGACACCAATCTCGGCGGCGCGTTCCGCGTGGTGAAGCGCGCCTCGAAGGGCATGCTCAAGGCCCGCTTCGGCCGGGTCGTGCTCATCTCCAGCGTCGTCGGCCTGTACGGCTCCGCCGGCCAGGTGAACTACTCGGCGTCGAAGGCCGGGCTCGTCGGCATGGCCCGATCGCTCACCCGCGAGCTCGGCGCGCGCGGCATCACCGCGAACGTCGTGGCGCCCGGCTTCATCGAGACCGACATGACCGACGCGCTGCCGGAAGCGCAGCAGGCCGAGTACAAGAAGAACATCCCCGCCGGCCGCTTCGCGGTGCCGAGCGAGGTCGCGAAGGTCGTCGCCTGGGTCGCGTCCGACGACGCTGCGTACATCTCGGGCGCCGTCATCCCCGTCGACGGCGGACTCGGGATGGGGCACTAGGCGCGGAGCTCGCGGATCCCCGTGACCGGGCTCGAGCCCGGTCACGGCGGGTTTGTCGCGGGTTTTCCACAGCGCCACTTCGGGAGTGGGTTTCGAAGCTGTGTTCGATAGCGTTGGGGTATGCCCGAAGCGCTGCACCCCGACGAGCTGACCGCCCCGGCCACCGTCAGTGCGCCTGCGGAGTGGGCTGACCCGGACTGGGTTGGCCCGGAGTGGGCTGACCCTGAGTGGCCTTCGTTGGATGGGTGGCGGGCCGCGTCGGCCGCGGGCGGGTCACGTGCCGTGTTCGCCGAACTCCAAGCCACCCTGGATGCCGCCGAGGGCGCCCAGTTGGAAGCGAATCGCATGCAGGCCGCGCAACTCGACGCGTACCGGCAGGCCTTCGCTCTCGCCGACAGCCACCCCGAACTGTACGTCCACCCCGACGCGCACCACGCCCAGTCCCGCCATGCCCAGTCTCGCGGCGGCATCCCGGTCGGTGAGCTCGCCGCCCGCTCCGTCGCCGCGGACCTGTCGATGCGGTTGCAACTGCCCGCTGCGACGATCCGGTCCCGCGGCCACCACGCCACCGTCGCGCACCGGCACCTGCCCCGACTGTGGGCAAGGTTCCGTGACGGCATCGCGTCGTACGCCGAGGTACGCGCCGCACTCGACACTCTCGACGGTGTTCCCCTCGATGACCCGCACCGCACCCCGGCTGATGCGGCCCGGCACGCCGCCGCACTGACCGAGTTCGACGACGCCCTCGCGGGCCTCGCCGGTACCGTGCCGTTGCCCCGGTTCCGGTACCGTGCCCGCCGGCTCCGCACCCGCCTCGAACCCCCAGAAACCGCGTCG